>CAUPNG010000001.1:0-442124 GCA_963512605.1 uncultured Albidiferax sp.
CAGCAACCAGGAGTACCAGCCCGCCATTGCCGACCTGGGCAACGGCAACTTCGTGGTGGCCTATGCCGACCATGTGCCCGCCGTGGACGGTGGCAACGCCACCTTTGAGATCACCCAGCAGATCTTTGGCTCTGCCGCCGAACTGGTGCGCAGCAGCGCCAACCCGGTACTGAGCGACGTACGCGCCCAGCGCACCCTGACCAACAACGCCGCCGATGCCCTGTTTGCGGGTAATGCGCAGCTGCTGGACACCGATGTGTCGGTTGTGGATACCGACTCCGTCAATCTGGACGGCGGCACGCTGGTGGTCAACATGCTGTCGGGTGGGAGTGCCACCGACGTGCTGGGTATCCGCAACCAGGGCAGCGGCAACGGCCAGGTCGGGGTATCGGGCAGCAACGTCACCTACAGCGGTGTGGTCATCGGCAGTTTTACCGGCGGCGGTGCGGGTGGAGCTACGCTCACCATTACCTTCAACGCCAACGCGCTCACCGTGGACATCCGCGCGGTGGTGCAAAACATCACCTACCAGAACACCGCCCCCCCGGCGGGCACGACCAGCCGGACCATCGGCCTGCGCCTCACCGATGGTGACGGTGGTGCGAGTGACCCCAGCGATATCGAGGTGTTGATCCAGAACAGCTTCGTCCCGCCGACCGTATTTCTGGACGATATTGCCCCCAACGTGTCCATCACGGAAACACAGGCCCAGGCAGGCGTGCGGCTGGACGACTCGGTGCAGCTCAACTACGCAGGTGCCACCGGCTTCCTCAACGGCCATCTGGTGGTGTCTTACCTCAGCTCAACCAACCGCCCAGACGACCAGATCACCGTGCGCAACCAGGGCACCGGTGTCAACCAGGTCAGCCGTGTGGGCAGTGATGTGCTGTACGAGAACGTCTCCATCGGCACCATCAGCGGCACCTTGAACGGCACCAATGGGGCCAACCTGGACATCACCTTCAAAGCCACCGCCACCGACCAGGCCATTGAGCGGGTGATTGAAAACCTGGTCTACACCAACCCGTCTGCCGGGCCACTGGCCGACCGGTCCATCCGTGTGGTGGTCACCGACGGTGCAGGAGCCTCCAGCACCGCCCGCGATGTGGACATCCACATCGACGCGGTCAATGCCCCTACTGCCGCAGTGCCGCTGCTGGCCGAGCAACAAATCAACACCTTCGAGGCAGGCCAGCAAACCGGCCCTGCCGTGGGCCGCCTGCAGGGCAGCAACAACGGTAGCTACGTGGTGACCTGGACATCCCAAGAGGGCCAGGACGGCAGCGGCTACGGCGTGTTTGCCCAGCGCTACGCCGCCAACGGCGCAGCCATCGGCCCCGAGTTCCAGGTCAATAGCCAAACCCTGGGCAACCAAACCGAGGCGGCAGTCACCGGCCTGGCCAATGGTGGCTATGTGATTGTGTGGCGTGCCGACAGCCAGGACGGCAGCGGCTCTTACGGCGTGTATGGCCAGCGCTACGCCGCCAACGGCAGTGCCGTGGGCAGCGAGTTCCGCGCCAACACCACCACCACTGGCAACCAGTACGAGCCCGCCGTGTTGGGCCTGTCGGACGGCAGTTTTGTGGTGGCCTACCGCAGCGACTACTCCAACGCCGCGGCCAACTACACCTACGACGTATTGGCACAGCGCTTTGATGCCAGCGGCAACGCGGTGGGGGCCGAGATCACTCTCAACGCCAGCGGCGGTGCGACCCAGTACCAACCCCAGTTGTCGGCCCTCACTGGCGGCGGCTACGTAGCCATCTGGACGGACACCAGTGGCGATGCCAACGGCTCTGGTGTGGTCGCGCAAGTGTTCAACAACGACGGCAGCAAGGTCGGCTCCCAGATTGCTGTCAACACCTCCGTCACGGGCAGCCAGACCGGCCCCGACGTGGTGGGGCTGGCGGGTGGTGGATTTGTGGCCGTATGGGAATACTCCAACACCGTCTACATGCAGCGCTTTACGGCAGCAGGTGCTGCGGTAGGTGGGGAAATCACCGTCAACACCGCCGACTCGCCTGCCAACCAAAGCGACTATGTACGGGTGGCGGCACTGGAAACCGGTGGCTTCATCGTAGCCTGGGACGGCAATCCGAGCAACGTTCTCGGCGGCAGCGGCGCGGATATGATGACCCAGCAGTTCGATGCCAGCGGCAACAGAATCGATGGCGTGCGCGTGGTCAACAGCACCATTGCCAGCACCCAGTACCTGCCCGACATCGTGGGCCTCACCGGCAACAACGCCGTGGTGGTGTGGGCGGGCTACAACCAGGAGCGCGATACTGATAGCACCTACGGCGTGTTCCAGCAGATTCTGGGCACGGCGGGGTCGCTTGCCACCTCCAGCGCCCCCGTGCTGGTAGACATGGTGCAGACGCTGAGCTTTGACGAAAACCTGGTCAACGCCACCCCGCAAACCATCGACGCGGGGGTCAGCCTGACCGATAGCGACTCGACCAACTTCGACGGTGGTCGCCTATGGGTGAGCACCATCTCGGGCTACGGCACGGTAGAAGCCGCCCAGCTCGCGGAAAGCCTGCCCGCGCAAGACCAGTTTGGCATCCGCAACCAGGGCAATGGCGCGGGCCAAGTGGGCGTGGCAGGCACCGTGGTGCGTTATGGCAATGTGGTGATCGGCAGCATCGAAACCACCGGTGCCAACGGCACCGATCTGGTGGTGCTGTTCAACGCCAGCGCGTCGGCCCAAGCGGTAGAGGCCGTGATCGAAAACCTCACCTACGCCAACACTTCGTCGGCTCCGGTGGCCAGCCGCACCGTGAGCATCAGCGTGAGCGACGGCGACGGTGGCACCAGCATCCCGCGCACAGTAACCATCAACGTTGATCCCGATGCCGACGGTGCCCAGGCCTTGTTTGGCAACGAGAACGTCAACACCTACCTGGCCAGCACCAAGTCGGCACCCGACACGGCTGCGCTCTCGGACGGCGGCTACATCACCACCTGGGTGTCCGTTGGCCAGGACGGCTGGGACAACGGTGTCTATGCCCAGCGTTACGACAGCCATGGCGTGGCCGTGGGGGCCGAGTTCCGCGTCAACAGCACCACCGCCTACAACCAGACCGAGCCCAGTGTGATCGGCCTGACAGGCGGCGGCTATGTGGTGGCCTGGACCTCGACCAACCAGGACGGCAGTGACACCGGCATTTACGCGCAGCGCTTTGCCAACGACGGCACCTTGCTGGGCGCTGAGTTCCGGGTCAACACAGAAACCTATTCAGGCCAGTCCAACCCCAGTTTGGCGGCCACCTCCGACGGTGGTTTTGTGGTCGGCTGGCAGAGTGACTACTACGAACCCACCTTCACCGAATACCGCGACATTTACTTCCAACGCTACAACGCCGCTGGCGTGGCCCAGGGCACCCAAACCCAGGCCAACCCCACGGGTGAAGGTACGGTCACCCAGTCAGAACCCAGTTTTGTGGGTCTGGCCGGCGGCGGCTTTGTCGCACTGTGGACAGATGCCAGCAAAGACGGCAACAGCTACGGTGTTTACGGCCAGCGCTTTGATGCCAGTGGGGCCAAGACGGGCGCATCTTTCCTAGTCAACACCTTCACCACCAATGAACAGTTTGAGCCATCCATCACCGCCCTCAACGACGGCGGCTTTGTGGCAGTGTGGACCTCTACCGGCCAGGATGGCAGCAGCTACGGCGTGTTTGGCCAGCGCTACAGCAGCACCGGGACCACGGTGGGCAGCGAATTCCGCGTCAACACCAGCACCAGCAGCAACCAGTACCAGTCCACGGTAGCCAGCCTGTCGCACGGCGGCTTTGTGGTGACCTGGAACTCCAACGGCACCACCATGGTTCAGCAGTTTGATGCCAGCGGTGCGCGCATCGACGGTGAGGTGCGGGTAGACACCTTAGACAACAACGGCAACGTCGCGGACCCCACCGTAGTGGGCCTGGCCAATGGCGGCTTTGTGGTTACCTGGCCCGACTACGACTACAGCATCAGCCAGTACGAGATTTACCAGCAGGTGTTTGGCAACCCTGCCACCCTCACCCGGCAAGCCAATCCGCAGCTGGTGGATGTGAGCAGCGAGGTGACCTTCCTAGAAAACAGCGTCAACGCCGCACCGCAGCTGATCGATGCCCAGGTCGGCCTGACCGACCTGGATTCGGCCAACTTTGCCGGTGGCATGCTGGAGGTGAATTACCTCACCGGCTACGACCTGCAAAACCAGCTCGGCCTGCAAGGCCTGTCGGTGCAAGACCAGTTGGGCCTGCGCAATGAGGGCAGCGGTGCGGGCCAAGTGGGCATTGTCGGCAACTCGGTGCGCTACGGCGGGGTCGAGATCGGCACCATCACCAGCTTTGGTACCAACGGCAGCAAACTCACCGTGCTGTTCAACGCCCAGGCCACTGCCGACAAAGTGGAGCAGGTGGTGGAGAGCATCACCTACGCCAACACCTTCTCGGATGCCAGCCTGGAGCGCAGCATCTCCATCCGCGTGTCCGATGGCGACGGCGGTGCCAGCGTGTCCCGCGCAGTCACCATCCATGTGACTCCCGAGTACGACGCAGCCCAGCCGCTGTTCAGCAACGAACAGGTCAACACTTTTGAACCCGACACCCAAAACGCGCCCGCCATGGCCCTGCTATCCGACGGCAGCTACCTGACGGTATGGACCTCCGATGCCCAGGACGGTTGGGGTTACGGGGTGTACGGCCAGCGTTTTGCGGCCAACGGCGTGCCCATTGGCACCGAGTTCCAGATCAACACCTACACGCCAACCAACCAAACCGAGCCCACCGTGATCGGCCTGACCGGCGGCGGCTATGTGGTGGCCTGGACCTCGGCCGACCAGGATGGTAGCGCCGCAGGCATCTACGCACAGCGCTTTGCCAACGACGGCAGCTTGCTGGGAGACGAGTTCCTGGTCAACGCGCAGACCTACCAGGGCCAATCCAGCCCCAGCCTCGCCGCCACGGCGGACGGCGGCTTTGTGGTGGGCTGGCAGTCGGACTACTACGACCCCAGCTTCACCGAATACCGGGACATCTTCTTCCAGCGCTTCAATGCGGCGGGCGTGGCCCAGGGCAGTGAAGTCCAGGCCAACCCCATGGGTGAAGGCACGGTCACCCAGTCACAGCCCCACTTTGTGGGCCTGGCCGGTGGCGGCTTTGTCGCCGTGTGGACGGATGACAGCAAAGACGGTAGCAGCCAGGGCATCTATGGCCAGCGTTTTGATGCCACCGGGGTCGCAGCAGGCACATCGTTCCTGGTCAACACCTTTACCGAAAGCACCCAGTTCCAGCCCTCCATCGCAGCACTCAACAATGGCGGCTTTGTGGTGGTGTGGACATCCGTCAACCAGGACGGCAGCAGCTACGGCGTGTACGGCCAGCGCTACAGCAGCAACGGCACCGCCGTGGGCAGCGAGTTCCGCGTCAACAACACCACCACGGGCAACCAGTCCCAGGCGAATGTGGCAGCACTGTCTACCGGCGGCTTTGTGGTCACCTGGGAATCCAGCAGCCACACCATCGCCCAGCAATTCGATGCCAGCGGTGCCCGGCTGGACGGTGAGCTGCGGGTGGACACCATCGACAACAATGCCAACGGCTCCACACCCGTGGTACTGGGCTTGGCCAACGGCGCGTTTGTGGTCAGCTTCCCCGATTACAACTACACCACCAACACCTATAACGTCTACCAGCAGGTCTACGGCAACCCCGCCCAGATCCTGCGCCAGGCGAACCCCGAGCTGGTGGATGTGTCGACCCGCGTGACCTTCACCGAGAATCTGGTCAACGCCGCCCCGCAGCTCATCGATGCCGGGGTCGGCCTGACCGATGCCGACTCCAGCAACTTTGCCGGTGGCATTCTGGAGGTCAACTACCTGACCGATTACGGCGCACAAGACCAGTTGGGTCTGCAGGGCCTGGACAACCAGGACCAGCTGGGCATACGCCACCAGGGCAGCGGCGCGCACCAGGTGGGCGTGGCGGGCAATGTGGTGAGCTATGGCGGCACGGCCATTGGCACCATCAGCAACAACGGTGCCAACGGCGGCAAGCTGACGGTGCAGTTCAACGCCAGCGCCACCGCCGATGCGGTGGAGCATGTGATCGAGAACCTCACCTACGCCAATACCGTCTCCAACCCCATCGCCAGCCGCACCATCTCCATCCGCGTCACCGACGGTGATGGCGGTGCCAGTGTGCCGCGCAATGTAGAGATCGTCGTCATCCCCGAGATCGACGGTGCGGTACGCTTTGGGCTGGAAAAAGTGGTCAACACCACCATCACGGGTGCACAGCAAGAGCCCTCCATCGCCCACCTGAGCGACGGTGGCTACGTCGTCGTGTGGCAAGACGAAAACGGTGCCGACGGCAGCAGCAACGGCGTGTACGGCCAGCGCTACGACGCCAACGACAACGCGGTGGGTGCCCAGTTCCGCGCCAACACGTTCACCGCAGGCAACCAGTACGAAGCGCAGGTCACCGGCCTGAACGGCGGCGGCTTTGTGGTGGTGTGGCGCTCGGACGGTCAGGACGGCGGCGGTGCCGGGGTGTATGGCCAGCGCTACAACGCTGCCGGTGTGGCGCAGGGCACAGAGTTCCGGGTCAACACCGCCACCGACCAGAGCCAGTACCAACCCACCATCACCGCCACCGCCGACGGCGGCTTTGTAGTGGGCTGGTATGACAACTACTACACCAACGCCGCCAACACCGAGTACGCGGACATCATGTTCCAGCGCTTTAATGCGACCGGCGTGGCCCAGGGTGTGGAAACCCGCGCCAACCCCACTGGCGAAGGCACGGTGGCCCAGTACGAGCCCAGCATCACCGCCTTGGCCGGTGGCGGCTTCATGACCGTATGGACCGATGCCAGCAAGGACGGCAGCGGCAGCGGCATCTACGGCCAACGCTTTACCGCCCTGGGCGTAGCCGCCGGACCGGTGTTGCAGATCAACTCCTACATCACCACCACCCAGGACAAGCCCTCCGTGGCGGGCCTCAAGGATGGCGGCTTTATTACCGTGTGGGAGTCGGAGGGCCAGGACCTTTCCGGCACCGGCATCTACGCCCAGCGCTTTGATGCCACCGGGGCCAAGGTGGGCACCGAGTTCCGCGTCAACACCCACATCAGCAGTACGCAATCCGAACCCACCGTATCGGCCCTGGAAAACGGCGGTTGGGTGGTGGGCTGGTCCGACAACAGCAACCCCACAGGCAGCAGCTACGACGTGTTTGTGCAGCAGTACAACGCCTTGGGCCAGGCGGTCGATGGCGAAACGCTGGTCAACACCTACACGCCCCATAACCAGTTCGCACCCAGCATCACCAGCATGGCCGATGGGGGTTTTGTGGTGGCCTACACCGGTTTGATTTACTCATCCGACCAGAACGGCGACGGCACACCCGACGGCGGCAACGACACCTACGAAATCCGCACCCAGCGCTTTAGCAACACGGCACCCAATGTGTCCAACGTCAGCGCCAACGGCCAGGAAGACACGGTGCTGGTGCTCACCAACACCTTGTTCGAAGGCGGCTTTGTAGACCCCGATGGGCAATCTCTGCAGGCCATCAAAATCATCAACCTGTCGGCCGAAGGCACCCTGCGGCTGAACGGCGTGGCCGTCACCACCAACCAGGAAATCAGCCTGGCCGACCTGCAGGCCGGGGCCCTGACCTACCAGGGCCGGGCCGACTACTTCGGGGCCGACCAGTTCCGCTGGACCGGCTCGGACGGCATCACCTTTGCCAGCACCCCGGTGTTTACCAACATCCTGCTGTCCAATGTGAACGACGGCCCGCGCCTGGGCACACTCACCAACGCCACCAGCAGCGAGGGCAGCTTCTTCAGCCGCACCCTGGCCATTGGCGACCCCGACCCCGAGGGCCACCTCATCACCGTGAACTGGGGCGACGGCAGTGCCAACTCGGTGTTCAGCACCAGCTCGGCCGCGCCGCAAATCCAGCACGTGTATGCCGACAACGGCAACTACAACGTCAGCGTGACGGTCAACGACCAGCAAGGCCAGGCCAACAGCATCGAGAGCACCGGCTTCAGCGTGGCGGTGGCCAATGTAGCCCCCACCATCGGCACCAGCGGCAACACCACGGTGCAGCAAAACGTGGCCTACACGCTGGACCTGGGCGGCATCAGCGACCCCGGCACGGACACGGTAGACCAGTACACCATCAACTGGGGCGACGGCAGCGCCGCCGAGGTCTACACCCCCGCCACCCTGCCCGCCAACGGCATCCTCACGCACACCTACACCACCACGGGCGACAAGGCCATCACCGTGGGCCTGCGCGATGAAGACGGCACCTACGCAACAGCCGGTGCCCGCACGGTTACCGTCAGTGCCCCCGCCGAAGTCATCACCGTCAATGCAGGTAGCGACATTACGGTCAATGAGGGCACTACCTTCACCAAGACCATCAACTTCACCGATGCCACCGACCAGGGCCCTGCCGGGCGCACCTACACCGCCGTGTGGGGCGACGGGCAAACCAGCACCGGCAGCATTGCCGCCGGGGCCACCAGCGTCAACATCAGCCATAGCTACGCCGACAACAGCGGCCCGTACACGGTGGACGTGACGGTGCATGACAACGATGGCGTAGTGCTGCAGTCGGGCAGCGACAGCTTTGTGGTCAACGTCAACAACGTCGCACCCACGGTGGGCCTGAGTGGCGCGGGTTCGCTCAACGAGGGCGGGGTCTACACCCTGACGCTCAACCCGTCCGACCTCGGCACCGACACCATTGCCCAGTACAACGTGCAATGGGGCGACGGCCAGGACCAGATCGTGCTGGCCGCCAACCTGCCCGCCAACCGCCAGCTCACCCACACCTACGCCGACGGCAGCGTCAGCTACACCATCAAGGTGGATGTGGTGGATGAAGACGGCGTGTTTGTGAACGTGGGCACCGGCGGCAGCCTCACCGTGTTCAACGTCGCCCCCACCGCGCCCGTCACCGGGGCCAACACCGTGGCTGAGGGCAGCGTCTACACCCTGAACGTGGGCGCGGTCACCGACCCCGGCCAGGACACCCGCACCGGCTACAGCGTCAACTGGGGCGACGGCACGCCCAGCGACAACTTCACCCCCGCCCAGTGGGCCGCCGTGCAGACCGCCGGGGGCAACCTCACCCACACCTTTGCCGACGGCGCAGGCGTGGGCACGCCGCGCACCGTGACCGTCACCGCGTCGGACGAAGACGGCACCTTCGTGCTGGGCAGCAAGATCCTCAACGTCACCAACGTAGACCCCAACCTGGTGCTGGGCGGCAATGCCGCCACCAACGAAGGTGCCAGCTACACCCTGGCCATTACCGGCACCGATGCTGCCGGAACCGCTGACCCGCTGGGCTACAGCATCGACTGGGGCGACGGCAGCGCGGTGCAGACCCTCACCGCCGCGCAACTACTGGCCTTGTCGGGCAATGTGTCCCACACCTTTGCCGACGACCAGGATGGAGCCGTCAACAGCACGCCCCGCACCATCAGCGTGACCGCTAACGACGGCGACGGCGGTGTGACCACGCAAACCAAGGTGGTCAACGTGAACAACGTAGCCCCATTGGCCGCCGTCAGCGGAGCCGCCACGGTCAATGAAGCCAGCGTCTACACGCTGACCGTCGGCCTGGTCACAGAACCCGGCACCGACACCCGCACCGGCTACACCATCGCCTGGGGCGACGGCAACACCAGCAGCTTCACGCCTGCCCAGTGGGCCGCCGCTGCGGGCAGCTTCACCCACACCTATGCCGACAACGCGGCGGCCACCATCACGGTCAGTGCTACCGACGAAGACGGCACGTTTGTACTCGGCACCCAGGCCGTTACTATCAATAACGTAGCTCCTACCGCCCAATTGACGGGCGCTGCAAGCACAAATGAAGGTGCAAGCTACAGCCTGAACATTGTGGGCAGTGACGTGGCTGGAACCGCCGATCTGCTGACCTACAGCATCGACTGGAACGACGGTAGCGCCGTGCAGGTGTTGTCCGCCGCACAGTTGCTAGCCCTGTCTGGCAACGTGACCCACACCTTTGCCGACGACCAGGACGGGGCCATCAACAGCACGCCGCGCACCATCAGCGTCACCGCCAACGACGGCGACGGTGGCAGCACTACCGCCACCCGGGTGGTCAACGTCAACAACGTAGCCCCCACGCTGGCGGCCACCGGGGCCAGCACGGTAGAAACCGGGCAGCTCTACACGCTGAACCTGGGTGCCATCACCGACCCCGGCCAGGACACGGTGGCCAGCTACAGCATCGACTGGGGCGACGGCAGCGCCCCGCAAGTGGTCACCACCAACGGCAACGTCATCCACACCTTTGCCACGGCAGGCGCCCGCACGGTGGCCGTATCGCTGACCGACGAAGACGGCACCTACACCAACGTGGCCTCGGTCGCGGTGACCGTGGGCACGCCGCCCGCCACCATCAGTATCGAAGCCGGTGCCGACACCGCCGCACCGGAGGGCAGCACCTTTACCCGCAGCATCAACTTTGCCGATGGCACCGACAACGGCGCAGCGGGCTGGAGTTACAGCATCGACTACGGCGACGGCAGCGCGGCAGTCACCGGCACCACCTTGGTCAAGAGCATTGACCTAAGCCACCTCTACACCGACGGCAACGCCACCCGCAACGTCAGCGTCACGGTGACCGACATCGCGGGCGAAACCGCTACCGACAGCTTCCAGGTGGTGGTTAACAACGTGGCCCCCACCGCCACCGTGAGCGGGGCCAGCTCGGTGGATGAAGCAAGCGCGTACACCCTGAACGTAGGTGCCATCACCGAGCCCGGCGCAGACACACGCACCGGCTACACCATCGCCTGGGGCGACGGCAATACCAGCAGCTTCACCCCCGCCCAGTGGGCCGCAGCGGCAGGCAGCTTCACCCACACCTACGCCGACAACGCCGCCGCCACCATCACGGTGAGCGCCACCGACGAAGACGGCACGTTTGTACTTGGTACCCAGGCCGTTACTATCAATAACGTAGCTCCTACCGCCCTATTGACGGGCGCTGCAAGCACAAATGAGGGTGCAAGCTACAGCCTGAACATCGTCGGCAGCGACGTGGCCGGAGCCGCTGATCCGCTGGGCTACAGCATCGACTGGGGCGACGGCAGCGCGGTGCAGACGCTGACGGCGGTGCAACTTGCCGCCTTGGCGAGCAATGTGACCCACACCTTTGCCGACGATGCCGATGGCGTGGTGAACAGCACGCCCCGCACCATCAGCGTGACGGCCAACGACGGTGACGGTGGCGTGACCACGCAAACCAAGGTGGTCAACGTGAACAACGTAGCCCCCTTGGCCGTTGTCAGCGGAGCCGCCACGGTCAATGAAGCCAGCGTCTACACGCTGACCGTCGGCCTGGTCACAGAACCCGGCACCGACACCCGCACCGGCTACACCATCGCCTGGGGCGACGGCAACACCAGCAGCTTCACCCCTGCCCAGTGGGCCGCCGCTGCAGGCAGCTTCACCCACACCTTTGCCGACAACGCCGCCGCCACCATCACGGTGAGCGCGACCGACGAAGACGGCACGTTTGTGCTCGGCACCCAGGCCGTTACTATCAATAACGTAGCTCCTACCGCCCAATTGACGGGCGCTGCGAGCACAAATGAAGGTGCAAGCTACAGCCTGAACATTGTGGGCAACGACGTGGCCGGAGCCGCCGACCCGCTGAGCTACAGCATCGACTGGAACGACGGCAGTGCGGTGCAGACGCTAACGGCGGTGCAACTGGCCGCCTTGGCGGGCAACGTGTCCCACACCTTTGCCGACGACCAGGACGGGGCCGTCAACAGCACGCCGCGCACCATCAGCGTCACGGCCAACGACGGCGACGGTGGCACCACCACCGCTACCAAGGTGGTCAACGTGAACAACGTGGCCCCCACCATCGCGGTCACGGGCGCAGCCACCATCGAGACCGGCCAGACCTACACCTTGAACCTGGGTGCTATCACCGACCCCGGCCAGGACACGGTCAGCAGCTACAGCATCGACTGGGGCGACGGCAGCGCCCCGCAAGTGGTCACCGCCGATGGCAACGTCACCCACAGCTTTGCCACTGCGGGCGCACGCACCGTGCAGGTGTCGCTGACCGACGAAGACGGCACCTACACCAACGTGGCTTCGGTCGCGGTGACCGTGGGCACGCCACCGGCTACCGTCAGCGTGGAAGCCGGTGCAGACGCAGCGCTCAATGAAGGGGCTACCTTCAGCCGCACCATCGCCTTCACCGACGGCACCGACAACGGCGCGGCAGGCTGGAGTTACAGCATCAACTACGGCGACGGCAGCGCGGCGGTGACGGGCACCACCCTGGTCAAGAGCATCAACCTGAGCCACCTGTACACCGACGGCACAGCGACCCGCACGGCGACGGTTACGGTGACCGACATCACCGGCGAAGCCTCCACCGACAGCTTCCAGGTGGTGGTCAATAACGTGGTACCCACCGCCACCGTCAGCGGGGCCAGCAGCGTGTTGGAGGCCAGTGTCTACACCCTGAGCGTGGGTGCCATCTCCGACCCCGGTGCCGACACCCGCACCGGCTACACCATCACCTGGGGCGACGGCAACACCAGCAGCTTCACGCCTGCCCAGTGGGCCGCCGCTGCGGGCAGCTTCACCCACACCTATGCCGACAACGCGGCAGCAACCATCACGGTCAGTGCTACCGACGAAGACGGCACCTTTGTACTCGGCACCCAGGCCGTTACTATCAATAACGTAGCTCCTACCGCCCAATTGACGGGCGCTGCAAGCACAAATGAAGGTGCAAGCTACAGCCTGAACATCGTCGGCAACGACGTGGCCGGAGCCGCCGACCCGCTGAGCTACAGCATCGACTGGAACGACGGTAGCGCGGTGCAGACGCTGACGGCGGTGCAATTGGCCGCCTTGGCGGGCAATGTGTCCCACACCTTTGCCGACGACCAGGACGGGGCCGTCAACAGCACGCCGCGCACCATCAGCGTCACGGCCAACGACGGCGACGGTGGCAGCACCACCGCCACCAAGGTGGTCAACGTGAACAACGTGGCTCCCGTGGCCGCCGTCAGCGGGGCCACCACCGCCACCGCAGGCAGTGCCTATACGCTGAATGTGGGCGCTCTCACCGACCCCGGCACCGATGTGCGCTCCGCCTATAGCATCGACTGGGGCGACGGCAGCAGCACCACGCTCACGCCAGCGCAATGGGCTGCGGCAGCGGGCAGCTTCTCGCACACCTTTGGCAGCAGCAGCCCCAACCCCACCATCGTGGTCACCGCCACCGACGAAGACGGCAGCTTCACCCTGGGAAGCCAGCAGTTGACGGTAGGCAGCCAGGCCACAGAAACTCTGCGCATCGGCGGGGGCCCCGACCGGCAGGTCGGCGCGGGCGGCCAGTGGGCAGCGGCCTGGGGCAATGCCGATGTGGCCATCACCCACAAGCTCGACTACACCAGCGCGCTGGAAGCCTGGTCTGCCGCCAAGTTCACCGCCGTGTCGCCCCAGCTTCTGGCGGGTGGCGACATCTACGCGGGCGACCTGGGGGTCAGCGGGCAGTCCATGGCCACCTCGGCGGTACGCCAGGAAATCGACGGCAAGGAAGGTCTGCGCTTTACCCTGACCGACCCGCAAGACTCCGCCACCGACATGACGCTGTACCTGTCGCGCCTGTTCGCGCAGGACGATGGCGGGGCCTTTGTGGAAAGTGGCCGGGTGCGCCTGCTGGATGCGGCAGGCACCGTGGTGGGCGAGTCGGTGTTCCACGCCAGCAATGCCAGCGGGCAACTGCAAGTCACCCTGTCCTCCACCACCGCCTTCACCACGATCGAGCTGAGCGCCGGGGTGTACGACGGAAGCACCTTCGTCTACGGCGGCTATGCGCTGGCGGATGGCAGCTTTGGCTCGGGCGTGACCACCGACGGTAGCGGTGTATTGCACGGCAGCGACTTCCTGGTAGACGCGGTGGAATTCAAGCTGCCGGTGCTGGGCGTGCCCCCGATAGTTGTTTAAATCACTTGTTACATTTTGTCGATTTTTTTTACACAAAAATCGACACGATCGCACAAGTTATTGATTTATTTGGTGAATTTCACCTGGCCTCATTCTTGCGCATAAGACAGGAATTACCTTGATTGGAGAGCGGCATGGCGTTTTTGAACTCTGTAAGCACATGGCTGGGTGGGGCGGTTCTGGGGGTGGCACTGCTGGCATCCCCCGTGCAAGTATCGGCTGTAGTTTTGTCCAGCATGGGACCCAGCACCGCGCTGGCAGGCCAGCAATCTGATGGAGGCACGACTCCCTACGTCGAGAACGTCAACATTACCGGCCCTGCCTTCGTCACCGGCATCACCTGGTGGGGTTACTACCTTGCGGGCGAAGACCCCAACATCGATAACTTCCTCATCAACGGCACCGCCCTGACAAGCTTCCCCGCGATCGTGCGCACCGATGTCGGCGACCTGGACGACGGCAACGGCGGCACGGTCAATCTGTACCAGTACTTTCTGAACCTCAGCGGTGTCAATGCCGAATACTTTCCGGGCGGCCCCGTCGACCTCGGCATACTCAACGACAGCTTGGACCTGGAGTGGTACTGGCAGGGCTCGTCATCCGATCCCTTCGGTCCACGCGCCTACCTGGTAGAGGGCGATCTGGTGCGCCAGGAAATCCCCGAGCCCAGCTCCATCGCCCTGTTTGGCCTGGCGCTGCTGGCCCTGGGTGCATCCCGCGCCCGCAAGCTGCGTTAAGTTTTTTGGCCCGTTTTCGGAATGGCCCAAGCCCCCCCCAAGACAGGCGAACTCAAACAGGCGCTGCTGGCGTTCCATAGCGCCTACGTCACCATCGGGGCGTTCAGCTTCATCATCAACCTGCTGATGCTGGCCCCGTCGATCTACATGCTGCAGGTCTACGACCGGGCGCTGGGCAGCCGCAACATGACCACCCTGGCCGCCCTCACCGCCATGGTGCTGGGCATGGTGGCCCTGATGGCGCTGCTGGAATGGGTGCGCTCCATGGTGCTGGTACGGGTGGGCGCGCGGCTGGACATGGACATCAACGTGCGCGTGTTCAACGCCACCTTCGAGCGCAACCTGCGCCTGGCAGGCCAAAACCCCGCCCAGGCCATGCACGACCTGGCCACCATCCGCCAAACCCTCACCGGCGCGGGCGTGGTGGCGGTGATGGATGCACCTTGGATGCCGGTCTATATCTTCGTGATCTTTTTGTTCCACCCCTACCTGGGCATTTTTGCCATCGTGGGTGCGCTGATTTTGATAGGCCTGGCGTTTGCCAACGAACGCGTGTCCAAAGTACCCCTGGCCGAAGTGCAAAAGCTGGCCATGGCCACCAACGCACTGGTCAACAACAACCTGCGCAATGCCGAGGTGATCGAGGCCATGGGCATGCTGCCCGCCATCCGCGCGCGCTGGTTTGACCTGCAGCACAAGCTGCTGGTGCAGCAGGCCCAGGCCAGCGACAAGGCCGGTCTGCTGGGCGCGCTGACCAAGTTTGCCCGCATCGGCATGCAGTCGCTGACCCTGGGCTACGGCGCGCTGCTGGCCATCGAGGGACTGATTACCTCGGGCATGATGAGCGCCGCCTCCATCCTGGTGGGCCGCGCCCTGGCCCCGGTGGAGATGCTGATTACCAACTGGAAGCAACTGGTCAACGCCTACTCGGCCTATGGCCGCCTGTCCGAGCTGCTGCGGGTGTTTCCCGCCCGCGAAGGCGGCATGCCCCTGCCCAAGCCCAAGGGAGCGCTGGTGCTGGACAGCGCCTGCACCGCCGCGCCGGGTACCAACGTGATGATCCTGAAGAACGTCAGCCTGAAAATTGCTGCGGGCGAGGTGGTGGCCGTGATCGGCCCCAGCGCCTCCGGCAAGTCCAGCCTGGCGCGCCTGCTGGTGGGCATCTGGCCGGCCGTATCGGGCTCGGTGCGACTGGACGGTGCCGACGTGTACCGCTGGAACAAGGACGAACTCGGCCCCTTTGTAGGCTACCTGCCGCAAAACATCGAGCTGTTTGACGGCACCGTGGCCGACAACATTGGCCGCTTTGCCACGCCAGACTCCGAAAAAATCATCGCCGCCGCCCAGGCCGCAGGCATGCACGAGCAAATCTTGCAGCTACCCAAGGGCTACGACACCCCGCTAGGCGACCAGGGCAGCGCACTCTCGGGCGGGCAACGCCAGCGCATCGGCCTGGCCCGCGCCCTGTACGGCGACCCCGCCCTGGTGGTGCTGGACGAACCCAACTCCAACCTGGACGAACTCGGCGAGCAAGCCCTGGCTACCACCATCCGCGGGCTCAAGGCCAAGGGCTGCACCGTCATCATCATCACCCACCGCATGACCACCGTGGCCGTGGCCGACAAGCTGCTGGTGATGCAAGACGGCACGCCCAAGATCTTCGGCCCGCGCGACGAAGTGATCGACGCGCTTAAGCAACCCCAGGCCCCGGCCCGGCCGCACCCCGTGGCACATCCCGCCCTGGCACGCCCCACTGCCTGACCTTATGGCCAACGAAACTCCCACCGATGCCCCGACCAGCCTGGACATCAACCACGCCAAAAGCTCGCGCCTGGGCTGGTGGATTGCACTGCTGGGTTTTGGCGGCTTTGTGCTGTGGGCCGCGCTGGCCCCGCTGGACGAAGGCGTGGCGGCCACCGGCCAGGTGGTGGTGTCGGGCAACCGCAAAATGGTGCAAAACCTGGCCCCCGGCATGGTCGAGGCCATCCTGGTGAAAGACGGCGACACGGTCAAGAGCGGCGACGTGCTGGTGCGCCTGGATGCCACCGCCGCCCGCGCGCTGTTTGAAACTGCCCGCGCCCAATGGATTACCGCCAAGGCCAGCGAAGCCCGCTTTCTGGCCGACACCACCGGGCAAAAAGACATCCGCTTTCCCACCGAATTCACCAGCAGCACCAACACCGCCGCCGACCAGCGCTGGAGCGCCGCCATGGCCGTGCAGACCCAGTTGCTGCGCGCCCGCCGCGCGGCCCTGGAAGCCGACCTGAACGTGCTGCGCAGCAGCGTGGTGGGGCTGGAGTCCACCCTGGTCGGCATCGAGGCCACCCGCCGCGCCAAGGAAGACCAGGCCCAGTTGCTGCGCACAGAGCTCACCGGCTTGCGCACCCTGGCAGGCGATGGCTACCTGCCCCGCAACCGCCTCTCCGAGCAAGAGCGGCTGCTGGTGCAACTGCAAGGCGCGGCTTCCGAAGACGCGGCCAACCTGGGGCGCACGCGGCAAAGCATCATTGAGCTGCGCATGCGCATGCTGGCCCGCCAACAGGAGTACCGCAAAGAAAACGAAGTCGGCCTGTCCGATGCCCAAAAGGAAGCCAGCAGCCTGGACAGCCGCCTCGAAGGCCTGGCGTACGAGCTGGCCAACACGGTGGTCAAAGCCCCCAGCGAAGGCGTGGTGGTGGGCCTGAACGTGCACACCGTAGGCGGCGTAGTGCCCGCTGCCCACCCGCTGATGGAAATCGTGCCCAAGAACGAAGAGCTCAAGGTCGAGGTGCAAATCCCCACCAACATGATCGACAAGGTGAAGATCGGCCTGCCGGTGCAGATCATGTTCCCCGCATTCAACCAGCGCACCACCCCGCAGATCCCGGGCCGGTTTGTGCAGGTGGCCGCCGATGCCACCACCGACCCGCAGGGCAGACTAGCCCCGTTCTACAAAGGCCAGGTGGTGGTCACCCCCGAGGGCATGGGCAAGCTCACCACCTACGAGATCAAGGCCGGCATGCCCGCCGACGTGTTTGTCAAAAGCGGCGAACGCACCCTGCTGAACTACCTGTTCAAACCGCTCAGCGACCACATGCGCGCCGCGCTCACGGAGCAATAGGCATGCGGCGCACCCTGCTGGCGGCGGCTCTACTGGTGTGCACGGCATCTCACGCAGGCGGCCTGCTCGAGGCCTACCAGCAGGCGCTGGAAAACGACCCCACCCTGCGCGCCGCCCGCTACGAGCGCGAGGCCGGGCGCATGGCCCCGGCGATTGCCCGGGCCGCGCTGCTGCCCAATGTGTCGTTCAGCTCCAGCCGCTCCGGCAACCAGGGCGAACGCAGCCTGGCCCCAGGCGCGCCCGCGCAAGACCTGAAATACCGCTCCGCGCAAGACGCCCTGTCGCTGCGCCAGGCGCTGTACAACGGCGAAGCCAACGTGCGCTACCAGCAGGGCACGGTGCAATCCGAATACAGCGAATTTGTGTTTCTCAAGAAGCAGGACGACCTGGCCGTGCGCGTGGCCGGTGCCTATTTCGACCTGCTGCTGGCCGCCGAAAAACTGGCCTTTGCCAACGCCGAAGTCAATGCCTTCAGCGCCCAGCAGACATCGGCCGAGCGGCGCTACAACGCGGGCGAAGGCACGGTGACCGAGATTGCCGAAGCCAGCGCCCGGGGTGCCATTGCCGAGGCCAACCGGGCAGATGCCACCGACCTGCTGCTGGTCGCCCGCCAGGCACTGGAGGCCATGACCGGCCAGCCCGCACTGGGCCTGCCGGTACTCAAACCCGGCTTTGCCCCCAGCGTGCTGCAGCCCGGCAGCCTGGAGGCCTGGACCGCCCTGGCCCTGGACCAGAACCCCGAGCTTGCCGCCCAGCGCAAGCTGGTGGAATCCACCCGCCTGGACATCCAGCGCAGCCGCGCCGGGCACCTGCCGCGCCTGGACCTGGTGGCCAGCATCAGCAAATCCACCAGTGAAAGCCTGACCACGCTGAACCAGCAGTCCACCGTGCGATCGGTGGGTGTGCAGTTGACGATTCCGCTGTTTTCCGGCCTGGGGGTGGTGTCGCAAACCGACCAGGCCCAGGCCAACCTGCAGCGCGCCGAAGCCGAGCTGGACGCCAGCACCCTCAAAGTGCAGCTGGACCTGCGCCGCTGGTTTCTGGCCACCCGCACCGGTGTCATCAAGGTGGCCGCCTATGACCGCGCGGTAGAGTCCAGCCGGGTGGCGGTAGAAGGCACGCAGCGCGGCATGGCCGCGGGCATCCGCACCCAGACCGAGGTGCTGGATGCCGAACGGCAGTACTTCTCGGCCCTGCGGGACCGGGCTCAGGCGCGTTACGAATTCCTCAACAACCGCCTCAAGCTCAAGGCCACCGCTGGCACACTGGATACCGCCTACATCGCAGAGGTTGACCTGCTGCTGGAGCCCCAGACCCTGGCCGCAAAAAAACCATAATAATCTGCCCTCAGCGCTTATTTGATGAGCACGAGCAGCTATAATTAATATAGCAAATTCACTTTTGCTGTATCTTTCATCGTGGCGGGTGCACCCGTCAGTTTTGTAACAAAGCCATACCAAGAACTCTTTTAACCTCTAGCAAAGGAGCAAAGTGCCACGGTAACATTCTTCCCATGCAGCCTTCACCCCGTGCTTCCAGCCGATTTGGCTGGCTCCATACGCTCAAGTTCAAGATCATTGCGGTGGCGGTCGTAACAGGGGTTTTGTCGGCCTTGGTCACCACCCAGCTGGTGCTGGTAACCACGCAGGCCCACATCCAGCGCATGCTGATGCAGGGCGAAAGCATCGAGGTGGAACGTACCGCCGCACTGCTGGGCACCAAGGTGGGCATGCTCAGCAACACATTGCAGGCCGTGGCCCAGCAGGCCTCTGCCGAAATGTGGCACGACACCGCTTCCGTTCGGCAGTTTCTGGTGGGCCAGTCGGCATTGAACACGCTGTTTGAGAACCTGCTTGCCGTGGGTACCGATGGCCAGATGCTGGCGCGCGTGGGCACCGATACGGGCTCCAACGATATGCCCAATATTGCCGACCGGGCCTATTTTCAGCAAGCACTGGCCAGCACCCCCCCGGTAATTTCCGATCCGCTGCTGGCGAAGATCGCCAAAACGCCCGTGGTGGTCATCGCCACCGCGACGCGGGACGCCAAGCTCCAGGTGACCGGCGTGGTGGCCGGTGTCGTGCGCCTCCAGTCCACCAGCCTGTTTTCAGAAGTGACCCGCGTGGCCCGCCAGAATGGTTCGCGCGTGCTCATCATGGACCAGGCCGGGATGCTGCTGGGCCACACCAACCCCGCCCGCTTGATGGCCCAGGCGGTGGATGAACCGGGCCTGGCGGACGTGTTCCAGCGCTGGCAGGCCAGAGGCGGCCCGATCGAGACCACCGGAACCGCCGTTCTGGAACAAGGCCACCTGGTGGCCATGGCCGGAATTCCCGGCTCGCGCTGGACGCTGGTGCGCCTGACCCCGCTGGAAGTAGCCATGCAGCCCGTGAAAGCGGCCCAGGCCACCGCCTGGAAAGCCGCCGTGGGGGTGGGCCTGCTGGTGGCCCTGCTAGCCGGTGTCATGGCCTGGCGCCTCACCCGCCCTATTTCCGAACTGCGCCTACGCGCCAAAAAGATGCTGTGGGAAGGGGCCAACCCTGCCGAGGCCTGGCCCAGCGATCGGGGCGAAGTCGGCCAACTGGCCCACGCGTTCCAGCAGGTGGTCGAGCAACGCCAGCAAAAGCAAAGCGAAACCCAGGCCCTGCTGGCCAAGCTGGCCGCGGTGCTGGACCATGCCGAGGTGGGCATCACCCTGACCCGCAATGGGCACTTTGAGCTGGTCAGCCGACAGTTCTGCCAGATCTTTCAGCTCGACAAGCACCAGCTCGTGGGCCAGCCCACGCTGTGCATCCACCCCTCGCCCGAGGCCTACCAGGCCCTATCGGCACGGGCCCACCCCGCCTTCATGCAAAGCGGAGCTTTTGAGGGCGAAGTGGAACTGGTGCGCAGCACGGGCGCGCTGTTCTGGGCCCACATGCGGGGGCGCGCCGTGGTGCCGGGCGACCGCTCGCAAGGCACCGTCTGGACGGTGGAAGACATCACCTCCGCGCGCGAACACCGCGAGCGCCTGGCCTGGACCTCCAACCACGACGCGCTCACCGGCCTGGCCAACCGCCCGGCCTTTGAAGCCCTGCTGGCCCGCGCCACCGACCGCGCCGCCAGCGTGCCGTTTTGCGCCATGTTCATCGACCTGGACCACTTCAAACTGGTCAACGACACCGGTGGCCACGCCGCAGGCGATGCCCTGCTGCGCGACGTGGCCCAGACCCTGGCCGCCCAGGTGCGCCAAACCGACACCGTGGCCCGCCTGGGCGGTGACGAGTTCGCCATCTACCTGGGCAGTTGCCCCCTGGCCCAAGCGCTGGAGATCGGCGAAAAATTGCGCAACGCGGTAGAGGCCTACCGCCTCCCCTGGGAAGGCCACAGCTTCAGCGTCACCACCAGCATCGGCCTGGTGGCAGTGGACGGCAGCTACACCACGGTTGCCGACGTACTGCGCGCCGCCGACGCCGCCTGCTACGCCGCCAAGGAGAAGGGACGCAATGCGGTGGCGGTGTTTGATCCCTTGGTAGTAAAGGTGGAGGCGGAGGCGGGCTGAACACCACTCCCCTGACCTTCCATTCCGATCCGCTTGACGATGAAAACCTACTCTGTTCTTTTTGTCTGCATGGGCAACATCTGCCGCAGCCCCACCGCCCACGGCGTGTTCCAGCACAAAGTGAACGCACTCGGCCTGGGCCATCGCATCCACGTGGATTCCGCAGGCACCCACAACTACCACCCCCACAGCCCGCCAGACAACCGCTCCCAAGCCCATGCGTCCCGGCGCGGCTACGACTTGTCCCGCTTGCGGGCGCGGCAAATCCTGGATGCCGACTTTGAAAAGCACGACCTAGTCCTGGTGATGGACTGGGACAACCTGGCCCTCGCGCAAAACGCAAGCCCCGCCCGCCACCACCCCAAGATCCGGCGCCTGACCGAGTTCTGCGAAAGCCACGACAGCCCTGTCGTGCCTGACCCGTATTACGGGGAGGAGCGTGGGTTTGAGGAGGTGCTGGATCTAGTGGAGGATGCGTGTGACGGCTTGCTCAAGCATGTGCGGCGCGAGTTGGGGTGAGGTGGTGGACAGATTTCAATCAACAGACCTCCGCCACACCTGGGGCGATTCAGTGCGCGCTAAAAATGAAGAAAAGGGTGAGCGCGAGCCACGCTTTACATCAATGCCGACGCGCTTCACCGGCATCGGAATGTGGCACAGCGTCGTTGCGCAGATGGCGCTTAATGTGCATCAGACTATCGTGCTGCCCGGCCAGCACATCTTGCAGCGCAAGCATCGACACTTCGAGCGCGTCCAGTCCCCGGCTGCATTGCGCGAAGGCCAGTTCCACCCGCTGCGTGATCGACTGTTGGATGCGTTCCTCCACCGCCTCGTACAAGCGCTCGTAGTCCGGATGGTCCGCCAAGCCGATCTGCGGGCTCCCACGCTCTTGCGGCAGCCGGACATCGTGGTCACCGATGTGGTGCGCCACCTGGTGCACCAGGGCACCATGCAATACCTCGGCGATCTCCTCGCACAGCGCCGTCACATCGTGCAAGGGCGCGACCCGTTCCAGCATGCTGGGCACCTCAGGCAGCACCTGGCGCCGCACAGCCCGGACCACACGCGGCTGCTGGTCCTGCAGCCGCACGCGCTCCTGGCGCAGCAAGGATGCAAGTTGAGACAATGCAGGCTGGAGGTGCGACTCGATCGCACCAAGCACGTTCTCCTCCAGATGGTGCAACATCACTTCCGCCGATTTGCGTTGCCTGTAGCTCTGGGCAGGATCGACGATGCTCTGCAAGGCTGCGCAGAGCCGCACGAAGCCGCTCTCACCCACTGCCTGCGCCGTTGCACCTTGCACGCGGGCTGTGTGAACGGAGACCGATACCGCCGACTGGAGCACACCCTCCTCCACGTTCATCTGTTTCAACTTGGCCCGTCCACGCGCCTGCACATCCGCCTCCTGCAGCAAGCGATTGGCCAGGCTCTTGTTGCGCAGCAGTTTCACAATCTCACCCTCGACTTCGTCCTCCTCGATGACATCGCTGCGGGTGATGATGGGCAACAGCGGCTTGCCGCGGTGCAGCTCGCGCGCCAGCGCGTCCAGCTCCTGCACCTGGCCAGGCGAGGTGGAGCTGGTGAGCCACAGCACCGCATCGGCGCTGTCGGTGAAGCGCTGGGTCAACGCGGCGTTCTCGGGTGTCACGGAATGCAGGCCTGGCGTGTCCAGCAGCACCAAGTTGGCACCCAGGCACACCCCTTGCAGTCGCGCCGTGGTTTCCACCGCGCCCTCGCACAACGGCTCGGCCGTTTCGACAATCTGTCCGGATGCCACATGGAAGTACTGCACCGGCTTGCCATGCGCGACGAACCGGTCCGCCAGGAAATTACACAGCGAACTCTTGCCTGCATTGAACTTGCCGAACACCAGCAGCATCACCCGGCCCTCGAAGGCCTGGGCCAACTGGCGCGCCGGTTCGAGTGCCTCCCACTGTCTCCCCCAGACTTGCGCACTGGTCGTCAGCAGGGCGTTGACCTCGCTGGCCTGCTGCGCAAGCGTATGGGCTGTACGCACGGTGCCTGGCATTTCGATCTGGTGGGCAGATAGAGCCAGTGCCAGTTCGGACACCCATGCGTGCAGACGCTGCTTCACCTGCGCAAGATCCACGGCTGTCAGCGCAATACCGTCTGCAGCCGCTATCAGCTGCTGCTCCCCAGCAAGTGTCAGTGTCACACCGGCACCTGCGGAGTGTCCAGCACATTGAGCGCGGCCAGCCCCTGTTGCGCAGTTCGCACGTCGGCCTCCGCATCGGCGATGCGTGAGGCGAGCTCCACGCGGTCTACGGACAACTCGAAGTACCTGGAGAACTCGCTCTTCAGGCGCTCGCGGCCCGCGTCCTCGCAAAAGATCTGGCGCAAATCCTTGCGGTACTTCACATAGACGCCCATGACGGCCACCATGACGTTGTCCAGGCTGCGTACACGGGTCTGCTGGGCCAGCGGCAGTTCCGTCACGCCGTGCTGGATGAGCACGCCGTTGACGAAGATGCAGGCCTTGGAATAAGCCACCTGCAGCTTGTTGCGGTCCAGCTTGCCAGCCGTCACCTTGAACTGGGTCGCGAAGGAATCCGGCATACGGGAATGGTCCGGCCCCGGCGCATCCAGCAGGGCCTGGATATCGACCCGTACCTTGTCCAAGACCACCAGCAGGTCGCGGTCAAAGACTCGGCGTTGCTGCGCCTGCTGCGCGCACAGGCCGGCCAGCAGGGCATGCCGTGCGCGCAGCAGTTGCTCCAGCTCCGCCCGCGTCTCGCCCAGCAGTAGCGCGGTCTCGTGGGCACGTGCCTTGGGCACACCGCCCAGCGCGTGCTGCAGCGCACGCTTCAGCGCTGGAATGCCGCTACGCTCCAACAACAAGACCTTCCCACCATCGAGGCCCTGCCGGTAGCGGGTGGAGGACACCAAGTGCAGCTCGAAGTCCGGCACCTGGGAGCCAATCGCGCGCACGATATCCTGCATCTGCCGCTCGCTGGCCAGTTGGTCCACCTGCGAGGCCACGAACAGCGTCTGGCGCATCGTACGCTGGCCATCCTGGCGCAGGGACTCCACCAGGCTGCGCTCGGCGGCATCCAGTTCACCCTCCTTGACCGCATGCACAAACAAGCGGATGTCGGACTGGAGCCAGATCGCCTGCGACGCGTGGTCGTCGTCGACCGTATGGGTATCGGCATCCAGCCCGGGCGCGTCCAGCCAGCACACACCATCGTGCACGTGTTCGGCCAGCGCGACGGTCTCGCGCTTGTCGGCCACAGAGAACGCCGCGTGGCCGATCATCTCGTTGAGCAAGCGGCTCTTGCCGTGGTTGTACTTGCCGATGACCGTGACCACCGGCCATGCCGCCTCGGCCAGGGCCCGCAGGCGCGCCACATCGTGTGCGCGTCCCGGCAAGGCCGCCAGAATCGCGCGCTCTGCCCGGTGCCGGGGATGGTAGGTGTTCATATCGTGCCGTCTCTGCGAAGATGCGTCAAAGGCCGGGCGTCATCCGCACGAGGGCGACGGCCAGCAGGGCCAGGGTTCTTCTGCGCATGGCCACGGGCTACACGATGGACGAAGAATGCTTGGCCAACGCGGTGACGGTGATCTTCATGAACGGAAACAGCGGCAGCTTGCTGAGCGTGTCGTGCAGTTCGTCGTTGCTTTCCACGTCGAACACGCTGTAGTTGGCGTACTCGCCCACCACGCGCCACAGGTGGGGCCATTTGCCCGCGCTCTGCAGCTGCTGTGAGTAGGCCTTTTCCTCGCCCTTGATGCGCGCGGCCTCTTCGGGCGCGAGCGTGGAGGGGATGTTGACGATCATGTGAACGAGATACAGCATGGGGATTTCCTTTGGGGTCAGGAAGTGAGTTGTGGGGTGGCGAGGAAGTGAAGCACCGCCTGGTCGAACGCGTGCGGTGCTTCCAGGTTGGAAAGATGGGACGCGGGCACCACGACCAGCTGCGCACCTGCAATGCCCGGCTGCATGGCCTGGGCATCGGCCACGGTGGTGACCGGGTCCGATACGCCCGCCAGCAACAGGGTGGGGGTGGTGATGCGGTGCAGGTCGTTACGCAGATCCGAGACTGCCAGCGCCTCGCAGCATGCGGCATAGCCTTGCGGCGCGATACCGGCGATCCAGGCCTGCGCGCGTTGCACAGTGGCCGGTTGCGCGTTGGCGAATTCCGCGCTGAACCACCGGCCCGGTGACGACTCGGCCAAGACCTGCATGCTGGCCTGGCCGCCTTCGCGGACCATCGCCGCCCGCTCGTTCCAGCCCTGCGGCGTGCCGATCTTGGCGGCACTGTTGCAGACCACGATGGCGTTGAACCGGGCGCCCGCATGCACGCCCAGCCACAGGCCGGTGTGGCCGCCCATCGAGATGCCGCAGAACGCGGCACGCTCGATGCCCAGGGCGTCCAGCACGGCCAGCACGTCCTGCCCCAGGTCCGCGAAGCTGTAGGGGCCGGGTGTGATGGGGCTACCGCCGTGGCCCCGCGTGTCATAGCGGATCACACGGTAGTGTTCGGAGAACGCGGCCACCTGCGGGTCCCACATCTCCAGCGTGGTGCCCAGCGAGTTGGACAAAATCAGCGCGGGTGCGGCAGCATCGCCATCGATGGTGATGCGGAACGCGCCGCGTGCGGTCTCCAGCGAGACGGGTGGCGAATGGTTGGGTTGCGACATGGCGTTGTCTCGTTTAGACCCGTTCGATGATCAGCGCGATGCCCTGCCCCACGCCGATGCACATGGTGCACAGCGCATAGCGCCCGCCGGTGCGGTGCAGCTGCTGGATGGCGGTGGTCACCAGGCGTGCGCCGCTGGCGCCCAGAGGATGACCTAGCGCGATGGCGCCGCCATAAGGGTTCACGCGGGCGTCGTCATCGGCCAGGCCCAACTGGCGCAGGACCGCCAGGCCTTGCGAGGCGAAGGCCTCGTTGAGCTCGATCACATCCATCTGCGCCAGGCTCAGGCCGGTCTGCGCCAGCACTTTCTGCGTAGCGGGCGCGGGGCCGATGCCCATGACGCGCGGCGCCACGCCGGCCGTGGCCATGCCGACCACGCGGGCGCGCGGCGTGAGGCCGTGCTGTCTGGCGGCTGCCGCGCTGGCCAGCAGCAATGCGCAGGCGCCATCGTTGACGCCGCTGGCATTGCCCGCCGTCACCGTGCCGCCTGGGCGCACCACGGGCTTGAGCTTGGCCAGCGCTTCGAGCGTGGTCTCGCGCGGGTGCTCGTCCACGCCCACCAGCAGCGGCTCGCCCTTGCGTTGTGGCACGGCCACCGGCACGATCTCGGCGGCGAACAGGCCGGCCTTCTGCGCCGCGGCGGCCTTGGCCTGGCTGCGCCAGGCAAACAGGTCCTGGTCCTCGCGCGAGACTTTGAAGTCGTCGGCCACGTTCTCGGCCGTCTCCGGCATGGCGTCCACACCATGCAGCGCTTTCATTTTCGGATTGATGAAGCGCCAGCCGATGGTGGTGTCCTGGATGGAGTTGGCACGCGAGAAGGGCGAGTCCGCCTTGGGCACAACGAACGGGGCGCGGCTCATGCTCTCCACGCCGCCCGCGATCATCAGACCGGTTTCCCCCGACTTGATGGCCCGCGCAGCGATGCCAATGGCATCCATACCGGAGCCACACAGGCGGTTCACGGTGGTGCCGGGCACCTGCAGCGGCAGGCCCGCCAACAACAGCGACATGCGGGCCACGTTGCGGTTGTCTTCACCGGCCTGGTTGGCGCAGCCGAAGACCACGTCGTCGACGGCGCTCCAGTCCACACTGGCATTGCGCTCGGTCAGCGCTTTGAGCACGACGGCGCCCAGGTCGTCGGGCCGGACGGAAGACAGCGCGCCGCCGTACTTGCCGAAGGGGGTGCGAATGGCGTCGCAGATGAATACGGGTTCGGTCATGGTTGGTCTGTCTGTTGAGGAACGATGGGGGAGATCGGCAGGCCGACGATGGCCTCGAGCGCTTCGCGACTGAGCCCTTCGACCGCGTCGATCAGCTGCAAGCCCTGCGTTGTGCAGGCGAAGGTTGCCAGGTCGGTGTAGACGCGTTTGACGCAGGCCAGACCGGTCAGTGGATAGCTGCACCTCTCGACCAGCTTGCTCTCGCCCTGCTTGGTGAGCAGGTCCATCATCACCCACGTCTGCTTGGCGCCAATGGCCAGGTCCATGGCGCCGCCCACCGCCGGGATGGCGCCCGGCGCACCGGTGCTCCAGTTGGCCAGATCGCCATCGGCCGAGACCTGAAAGGCACCCAGCACACAGATGTCCAGGTGGCCGCCGCGCATCATGGCGAAGCTGTCGGCATGGTGAAAATAGGCGCCGCCAGGCAGGAGCGTCACCGGTTGCTTACCTGCGTTGATCAGGTCGTAGTCCTCCGCGCCCTCGGCAGGCGCCGGGCCCATGCCCAGCACGCCGTTCTCGCTGTGCAACACCACCTCAACCCCGGCGGGCAGGTGGTTGGCCACGAGTGTGGGCTGGCCGATACCCAGGTTGACGACAGCGCCGTCGAAGATGTCCTGGGCCACCCGTGCTGCGAGCTGGTCCTTGGTGCGACGTTGGTAAGTGGGGGATCCCATGCTCATGCTGCCTTTTTGAAACCACCCGCCTGGGTGGCGACGCGGTCGATCTGGACGATCTTGTTGACAAAAATGCCGGGCGTGACGATGGTCTCCGGGTCCAGCGCGCCCAGCTCCACGATGTCGTGCACCGTGGCGATGGTTCGCCGTGCGGCCATGGCCATGACCGGGCCGAAGTTGCGCGCGGCCTTGCGGTAGACCAGGTTGCCCCAGCGGTCGCCCGTCTCGGCCTTGATCAAGGCCACGTCGCCATGGATGGGGTACTCCAGCACGTACTGCTTGCCGTCGATCTCACGCGTCTCGCGGTCGCCCGCCAGCTCGGTGCCGAAACCCGTGGGGCAGAAAAACGCGCCGATGCCGGCACCGGCCGCGCGGATGCGCTCGGCCAGGTTGCCCTGCGGCACGAGTTCGAGCTCCAGCTTGCCTGCGCGGTACAGGCCGTCGAACACCTGGCTGTCCGCCTGGCGCGGGAAGCTGCAGATGATCTTGCGCACGCGGCCTGCCTGCAGCAGCGCGGCAAGCCCCACCTCGGCATTGCCTGCGTTGTTGTTGACGACGGTGAGGTCCTTCGCGCCCTGCGCGATCAGGCCATCGATGAGTTCGTTGGGAATGCCGGCCGTGCCGAAGCCACCGATCAGGACGGTGGCACCGTCCTGGATACCGGCCATGGCCTCGGCGACCGAGTGGGCGATCTTGTTGATCATGGAGACGTGTCTTTCAGGAAATGGAGTCGTTGCGTTTTTGCGGCCGGGTCACTTGGCGGCGACTGCGGGGTTGCTCGCAGCCACGGCGCTGTGCGCCTGCGCAGCACGGCCGTGCTGGATGCAGAACACCGCCACCGCCGCGATCACCGCAGGCAAGCCGATCGCCAGGAAGTTGCGTTCCAGCGGGAGCGCCATGGCGACCAGGCTGCCGATCACGATGGGGGCCAGGATGGCACCGCTGCGGCCCACGCCGGAGGCCCAACCGATGCCGGTAGACCGCACCGCCATCGGGTAGTACTGGCCCACGTAGGCGTAGGTCACGATCTGCGTGCCGATGGTGGATGCGCCCGCCAGGCCGACCAGAAGGAACAGGACCTCGGTCGGCACCGGATAGCCCAGCAAACTGATAGACACCGCGGCCAACGCATACATGCCGACCAGCACGTACTTGATGTGGAAGCGGTCGGCAAGCCAGCCGCCGCCAATGGCGCCGACCATGCCGCCGAAATTCAGCACCAGCACGAAGGTCAGCGCCGAGCCCAGGGTGTAGCCAGCGCCCGCCATCAGCTTGGTCAACCACGAGCTGAGCGCGTAGACCATGAACAGGCACATGAAGAAGGCGACCCAGAACATCACGGTGCTGAAGCCCCGGCCGTCCTGGAACAACTTGCCGATGGGCGCGCCCGCAGCGCGGTCCTGCTGCGGCAGGTCGAACGAATCGCCAGCCTGCGGCCGGTAGCTCGGGTCCAGCCGAGCGGCGATCTCCTGCAGGCGCGCCTTCTGCCCCGTCTTGATGAGGTAGGGCATGGACTCGGGCATGGACTTCAGGATGACCGGGATCAGCAACACCGGCAGCCCTGCGGCCAGAAACACCGACTGCCAGCCATAGCTCTCGATCAGGCCCTTGCCCACCACGGCGGCCAGCATGCCGCCCACCGCGTAGCCGCTGAACATCAGCGTGACCATGGTGCTGCGGATCTTGCGCGGGGAGTACTCCGTCATCTGCGCCACCACGTTCGGCATCACGCCGCCGATGCCCAGGCCGGCCAGGAAGCGCATCACGCTGAAGGTCACCGGGTCGCTCGTGAAACCGGCCGCTGCAGTGAACACGCTGAACAGCGCGATGCAGATGGCGATGGCGCGGCGCCGGCCGATCTTGTCGGCGATGGTGCCGAGAAAGATCGCGCCGAACATCATGCCGAACAGGGCCGAGCTGACCATGAAGCCCGCGTTGGTCGGGCTCACGCCCATCTCTTTCATGATCGACGGCAGGGCGATACCGGCGACGGCCAGGTCGTAGCCGTCGAAGATGATGATGAGGGCGCACCAGAGCAGCACGCCCCGGTGGAAGCCGTTGAAGCTGGCCTTGTCAGCCAGTTTGTGCAGATCGATGTGTTTCATGTTTTGTCTCAGTGGTTTGTTGGAATCAACCCAGGTCGCCGCCAGCGACGGCGAGGACCGAGCCGGTGATGTACGAGGATTCGTCGGACGCGAGGAACAGGATCGGTGCCACCTGTTCATCGATGGTTCCGTAGCGGTGCATCAGGCTGGAGTCCTTGGTCTGGTCGATCACGCCCTGATACCACTGCGTCTCGATGGCCGTCGGCGCGCTCGCTGGTGCCTGGTTGCGCGGCACGCGGCGTGGCGGCGCGTCGGTGCCGCCGGGGGCCGTGGCATTGATGCGAATGCCGTTCTTGGTGTGCTCCATCGCCAGCGATGCGGTCAGCGCGTTCACGCCTCCCTTGGCCGCCGAATACGGCACCCGGTGCACGCCCCGCGTGGCCACCGACGACACGTTGACGATCACGCCCTGTTGGCGCTCCACCATGTGCGGCAGCACCGCGCGGCAGCACCACAGCGTGGGGAACAGCGAGCGGCGGATCTCCGCCTCGATCTGCTGCTCTTCGTAGTGCTCGTAGGGCTTGGCCCAGATCGTGCCGCCCACGTTGTTGACCAGCACGTCGACGCGGCCGAAGCGCGCCAGGCATTGCGCCACCACGTGCTGCGCACCGGCATAGGTTTCGAGATCGGCCTGCGCCGCGGCGGCCTCTCCGCCGGCCTCGCGGATCTGCGCCACCACTTCGTCCACGATGTCCGAGCGGTCCACGGCCAGCACCTGGCCGCCTTCGGCCGCGATGCGCAGGGCCACGCCACGGCCGATGCCCTGGGCTGCGCCTGTCACCAGCACGACCTTGCCTTCAAAGCGTTGTGTCGTGTTCATGCCGCCACCGCCGCCGCCGCGTTGGGCGTGAACTTCTCGTAGTGGAAGCTGGCGGGCACGATGCCCTCGGCCTTGAAGTACCTCTGCACGGCGTCCACCATGGGCGGCGGGCCGCACAGGTACACGTCGACATTGCCGGCGTGCAGCACCTCGGCGGGCATGTGCTGCGTCACGTAACCCTGTTGCGGGTGCGTGGTCTGCGGGTCGGCCACACAGGTGCCGTAGGTGAAGCCGGGGATGCGGCGGGCGTAGTCGGCCAGCCGGTCCACCATCACCAGGTCCTGGTCGCGCGTCACACCGTAGATCAGGTGCACGGGCTGCGGCGCGCCCTGCTGCGCGAGGACTTCGAGCATGGACAGGAATGGCGCCAGCCCGGTTCCACCCGCCAGGAACAGCACCGGCCGCGTGACGGCGCGCAGATAGAAGGTCCCCAACGGCCCCGTCATCTGCAGCGGTTGCCCCGCCTGCGCCTCGCCGAGCCAACTGCTCATGAGGCCACCAGGCACCTGCTTGATCATGAACGTCATGCGGCGGCTAGCCGGCGCCGAGCTGAACGAGTAGGAGCGGTGCTGGCCGCTGCCCGGCACGTCGATGTTGACGTACTGGCCCGGCAGGAACACCGGTGCCTCGGCCGGGATGTCCAGCACCAGCTCGTAGGCCGCATCACTGAACGCCGTGACCTCGCCCACCGCTGCAGCGAACTGCGCGGTGCCGGTCTTGCACGCGGTCGACGGCACGGGCACGGAGATCACGCAGTCCGACTTGGGAATCATCTGGCAGGTCAGCACCAGGCCTTCGGCCGCCTCGTCGGCCGTCAAGGCCTCGTCGATGTAGTCGTCGCCAAGGTCGTAGCTGCCGTTTTCGGCGCGGCACTTGCAGGTGCCGCACACGCCGTCGGAGCAATCCATCGGCAGGTTGATGCGGTTACGGAAGGCCGCGTCCAGCACCTTCTCGTTGGCGCCGCAATCGACGAAGCGGGTGACCCCGTCCTCGAAGTTGAGCGCGATACGGTAGTGGTTGTTCATTGTGTGTCTCCTCGTATTGCTCAGAGGTGGTAGATGTCGACGACCTGGCTGATGTAGTCGTCCTTCAGCACGATCTTCTTGCGCGCGATCAGGTAGCCCGCGTCACCGCCCTTGCGCAAGGTGACGAACATCGTGCCGAAGTAGTGGTCGGTCTTCTTGTACCGATGGCTCAGCGTGTGGAAGTTGTAGCGAACGTCCACTTCGTCACCGCGCTCGGCCAGCACCTCCACGTTGGTGACCATGTGGTTGGTGCGCGGCTCGGGCATGGACGCGCTGGAGCGTTCGGTTTTGATGCGGAACACCCGGTCTTCCAGCCCGTTGCGGTTGGGGTAGTAGATCAGCGAGATCTGGCTGTGCGGGTCGTCGGTGAGCTGGTCGTCATCGTCCCAGGCCGGCATCCAATACTCCACATCCGGCGCATAGAGTTCCAGCCAGGGCTCGAACTCGCGGTCGTCCAGATGGCGTGCCTCGCGGTACAGGAAGGCGCTGATGGCTGCGAGATCGGCGCTCATGCTTGCTCTCCTGCGCGTTCGGTCTGCACAGCCTTGCGCATGGCCTTGGCCCAGTAGTCGTGCTGGCAGACGAACAAACCTTCGTCTTCGCTGCGCGCCCCGCTGATCAGGGGCTTCATGCCCATCTTGTTGGCGTTCTCGTCTGGCCCTTCCACCCACAGCGGCGCACCGCGGCTGAGGTCGTTCCACGGCGCCGCCTTGCCCGCGTAGCCGGTCTGGCACGAGCGGAACTCTTCCAGGTCATCGGCCGTGCCCATGCCGGACACGTTGAAGAAGTCTTCGTACTGGCGGATGCGCAGGGCGCGGTCCTCCGCGCTTTCGCCCTTGGGCGCAAAACAGTAGATGGTGATCTCGGTCTTGTCCACGCTGATGGGGCGCGTCACGCGGATCTGCGTGGAGAACTGGTCCATCAGGTACACGTTGGGGTACAGGCACAGGTTGCGCGTCTGGCTGACGATGAACTCGGCCTTGGTCTCGCCCAGGCGCTCTTTCAGCTCGTCGCGGCGGCTGTAGACCGGGCGCACTTCCGGGTTCATGGTCTTTGTCCACAACAGGATGTGGCCGTTCTCGAAACCGTAGACACCGCCCACGCTCTTGCTCCAGCCGGCCGCGTCCACCGCCTTGGTACCGCCGTCGGCGCGGCGGCCCATGGTGGCGGCGTAGTTCCAGTGCACGGAGCTGACGTGGTAGCCGTCGCTGCCGTTTTCCATCTGCAGCTTCCAGTTGCCGTCGTAGGTGTAGGTGGAGTTGCCGCGCAACACTTCCAGCCCATCGGGCGCCTGGTCGACGATCTGGTCGATGATGACCCGGGTCTCGCCCAGGTAGTCGTCCAGCGATTGCACGTCGGCGTTCAGGCTGCCGAACAAGAAGCCCTTGTAGCTCTCGAAGCGCGCCACCTTTTTGAGGTCGTGCGAGCCTTCCTTGTTGAACTGCACCGGGTACTCGGTGGTCTTCTCGTCCTTGACCTTGAGCAGCTTGCCGGTGTTGTTGAAGGTCCAGCCGTGGAACGGGCAGGTGAAGCTGCCCTTGTTGCCGTGCTTCTTGCGGCAGAGCATGGCACCGCGATGCGCGCAGGCGTTGATCACCGCATTGAGCTTGCCGTCCTTGCCGCGCGTGATGACGATGGGCTGGCGGCCGATGGTGGTGGTGAAGTAGTCGTTGATCGCGGGGATCTGGCTCTCGTGCGCCAGGTAGACCCAGTTGCTTTCGAAGATGTGCTTCATCTCCAGTTCGAACAGCGCGGGGTCGGTGAAGATGTCGCGGCGGCAGCGGTAGATGCCGGCCTCCTTGTCGTCCTGCAGGGCGCTGTCCAGCAGCTTTTCAACGTCGGCGTACGCGTCGGTGGTTGCGGTCGTGTTCATGGTGTGAGGTCTCTTTGGGGTGAGGTCCTCCCCCACGACGCACGTCGCGGTTCGGACCCTAAGGAAATAACGGGCTGGTTAGCGCTGCGGCGGCCTGCGCCGCAGCACGTCCGCGCTCAGGCGGCCAGGCGGGGGCGGTCGACGATCTGGTTGTCGACGCCCTGGACCAGCGCGCTCAGCCGGATGTCGAACACGATCTCGGCGAACGGTCCCTGCAGGCCGTTGGCCTGGATGCTGGCGGTGTCCGTGCGCTCGACCAGCGGCGGCACCAGACCTTCGCGCGTGGCGTAGGCGAAGTCATCGAACACCAGCGGGTCGCCGTCGATGTTGATCTGCGTCGTCAGCTTGCGGTGGCCTTCGGCGGTGACGAAGAAGTGGATGTGCGCCGGGCGGTTGCCGTGGCGGCCCAGCTGGTTCAGCAGCGCCTGCGTGGGGCCGTCCGGCGGGCAGCCATAACCCACTGGCACGATGCTCTGGAACTTATACTGGCCCTGTGCGTCGCTGAGGATGGTGCGGCGCATGTTGAAGGCTTGCTGTTCGCCGGTGGGGTCGAAGTGCGAATAGAAGCCCTTGGTGTTGGCGTGCCAGACCTCGACCGTGGCGTTGGGCAAAGGCTTGCCGTTGGCAGCAATGACCGTGCCGTGCATGACCAGCGTGTGGCCGGCCTTGTCGCTGCCGTCGTCCAGCCGCGCATAGCCCTTTTCCACGGGCGCGCCGGCCACGTACAACGGGCCTTCGATGGTGCGCGGCGTGCCGTTCTCGACCCCCAGCGCTGCATCTTCTGCATCCATGCGCATGTCGAAGTAGCGGTCCAGCCCCAGGCCCGGCGACAGCAGGCCGGCCTCGCCACGCGCGCCCAGCTGGTTCAGGTAGGCGATGCCGGCCCAGTATTCGTCGGAGGTCACGTCCAGGTCTTCGATGGCCTTGAACAGGTCGGACAGGATGCGGTGGATGACCTTTTTAGTACGCGGGTTGCCGCCCGGCTGGTCCTGGCCGGTGGCCAGGCGCAAGAAGTCCTGGACTTCGGTGGTGTTGAAAATTTGAACGCTCATGGGGAGTCTCCGTTTCGTGGGGGTGGTACAGGTGACAGGGTGGCCGGGCTCAGGCCAGGGAAACTGCGGCCGGGCCGACGCTGGTGCGCGGACGGTCGCGGCGGAAATGGCGGACGCGGTCTTCGTCCAGCACGATGCCCAGGCCGGGCAGCGTGGGCACGGTGAGGTGGAAGTCGCTGTACTCCAGCGGCTGGGCCAGGATTTCTTCGGTCAGCAGCAGCGGGCCGAAGAGCTCGGTGCCCCAGCGCAGTTCGCGGAAGGTGGCGAACACGTGGGCCGAGGCGATCGTGCCGACCGCGCCCTCCAGCATCGTGCCGCCGTACAGCTCGATGTGGGCCGCATCGGCAATGGCCGCCACGCGCTGGGCGGCCTGCAGGCCCCCCGACTGTTCGGTCTTGATGGCGAACACGTTGGCGCCGGCCACGCGGGCCAGGGCGAAGGCACTTTCGGGGCCGACCAGGGATTCGTCGGCCATGACCGCGATCGGGTACTTGCCGGTGAGCCGGGCCAGGGCGTCGACGCTGGCCACGGGCTGCTCGACCAGTTCGCAGCCGGCGTCCACCAGGGCCGCCAGGCCGTGCTGGGCCTGCAGCTCGCTCCAGGCCATGTTGACGTCCACGCGCACCGAGGCCGTGTCGCCCAGCGCCTTCTTGATGGCGGCGACGTGGGCCACGTCGTCGCGCACCGAGCGGCGGCCGATCTTGAGCTTGAAGATGTTGTGGCGGCGCAGTTGCAGCATGCGCTGCGCTTCGTCGATGTCTTTGCCGGTGTCGCCGGAGGCCAGGGTCCACGCGACGGGCAGCCGGTCACGCAGCCGGCCGCCGAGCAGCTCGGACACCGGCAGCCCGGTGCGGTGGCCCAGCGCGTCGAACAGCGCAGTCTCGACCGCGCACTTGGCGAAGCGGTTGTCGCGGAAGGCGGTGTGCAGGCGGTGCATCAGCGCGGGCACGCGGTTGGCATCGGCGCCGATGAGCTGCGGCGCGAAGTAGGTGTCGATGGCCAGCTTCATGCCCTCGGGCGATTCAGCGCCGTAGGCCAGGCCGCCGATGGTCGTGCCCTCGCCGATGCCCACCGTGCCGTCCGAGCAGCGGATGCGCACCAGCATCAGCGTCTGGCCGTCCATGACGGCCATCGATAGTTTGTGCGGACGGATCGTCGGCAGATCGACCAGCATCGTCTCGACACGTTCGATGACGGCAGGGCCGGCGGCGGGTTGTTGAAAGTCGGTATGTTGCATAGCCCATATTGGACGATTGCAAGCGTTTTTCGGCCAACACCGAATTCGTCTAGTTCAATACTTATAAGGTATTATTGGTTAATTTTCTATTAGAAAACAACCACTTAGAGCACCTACCATTTCTATAACTATGGTTTTCCCCTATGGATTTGCGCCAACTCCGGTACTTCGTGGCGGTGGCCACCACCAAGAACTTCACGCGCGCCGCGGAGCAGATGCACATTGCACAGCCCCCGCTCAGCCGCCAGATCCAGCTGCTGGAAGAGGAGCTGGAAGTCCAGCTCATCCAGCGCAATACCCGCCCGGTGCGCTTGACGGAGGCAGGCCGCTTGTTTTTTGAGCAGTCGCTGCAGGTGCTGCACCGGGTCGACCAGATGAAGAACACCGCGCGACAGACAAGCCGCAACCAGCGGCAATCGATTTCCATCGCTTACGTCCCCTCCACCCTCTATGGGGGGCTGCCCATGCTGGTGCGGATGTTTCGCCAGCGTTACCCCGATACGGACGTCCACCTGGTTGATCTGGGGTCGATCCAGCAGATCAGTGAGCTCAAGTCCGGGCGCATCGACCTGGGGTTCGGTCGCATTCGAACCAATGACACCACGGTGGCCCGCACGGTGCTGCGCGAGGAAAGGCTGGTTCTGGCCATCCCACCCGACTGGCCGTTGGCAGCTGATAAGGGCTCGGTAAACCTTGAAGACCTCGAACACCACAAACTGATCGTGTTCCCGAAAGAGCCGCGCCCCAGCTTTGCCGACCACGTGCTGGGCATGCTGCATGAGAAGGGCATTAAGCTGGCTGAGGTTCATGAGGTGCGCGAGCTGCATGCCGCGTTGGGCTTGGTCGCAGCAGAAGTGGGGTTGTGCATCGTACCGGCCGCCGCTCGGCTACGCTCGGACCTGGTCTACCGGCTGATCGCCGACGAGAAGGCGACCTCGCCCATCATCCTCAGCCATCGGCTCAACGACGACTCGTGGTACATCGGAGCGATCAAACAGCTCATCGTTGAGATGTATGCCCAGAACCCGCCGTGGCTGGACTTTCAGACCAACGCCTTTCCGTCCAGTCTGGCGGCGGCACTGTCTGATCAAAAGGTGTCCCGTCAACGTTGACCAACCTGAGGGCACTCGACTCGAGGTGTGTTTTGGTCTGGCTTTTTCAGACACCCATTTTTTCGACCGCGCGCTTGAACCGCGAACTGCTACAGGCCCAGGTTCAAAAACAAGTTGGGCGCATATCTGCTACGGCCCGATAGCGCAGCCATCCACCCGCAGCAACCGCCGCATAGCCAACAGTAGCAACGGCAAAGCGACTGGTTACGTGCATAGAACCAAATCGCCATGCAAAAAAAGGGGCCGCCGGCCCCATTTTTTTGGATTGCGAATTCCCGACGGACTTTATTTGCTTCAGTCAAGACTACGCCGCACGCGCGCCCATCATTCGACGGTCACACTTTTCGCCAAATTACGCGGCTTCTGCCACCGCATAACTTCGCTGCGCGAAGTGAGCGGCGTCCAAGCCCAGCAACCTCGCACCTACGGCGATGGCGCTGCGCGCCCCAAAAGTATCCCGATCATTCGACCGTGACACTTTTGGCGAGGTTTCTGGGCTTGTCCACATCCGTCCCCCGTGCACACGCCGTGTGGTACGCCAGCAATTGCAGCGGTACCACGTGTAAGAGCGGCGACAGCGCGCCGTAGTGTTCGGGCATGCGGATCACGTGCAGGCCTTCGCCGCTGGCGATGTGGGAGTCGGCATCGGCCAGCACGTAGAGCACGCCGCCGCGGGCGCGGACTTCTTGCAGGTTGCTCTTGAGTTTTTCGATCAGCGTGTCGTTGGGGGCCACGGCCACCACGGGCATTTCGCTGGTCACCAGGGCCAGGGGGCCGTGTTTGAGTTCGCCTGCGGCGTAGGCTTCGGCGTGGATGTAGGTGATTTCCTTGAGCTTGAGCGCGCCTTCCAGGGCGATGGGGTAGTGCAGGCCGCGGCCCAGGAACAAGGCGTTTTCTTTCGGTGCGAAGTCTTCGGCCCAGGCGATGAGCTGGGGCTCCAGCGCCAGCACGGCTTGCAGGGCGGCGGGCAGGTGGCGCATGGCTTTGAGGTGACCGGCTTCTTCCTCGGCGCTCAGGCGGCCCTTGGTTTTAGCCAAGGCCAGGGTCAGCAGGAACAGGCCCGCCAGTTGGGTGGTGAAGGCCTTGGTAGAGGCCACGCCGATCTCGACGCCAGCGCGGGTGATGTAGGCCAGCTCGCACTCGCGCACCATGGCCGAGGTGGAGACGTTGCAGACGGTGAGCGTGTGCTGCATGCCCAGGCCCTGGGCGTGGCGCAGGGCGGCCAGAGTGTCGGCGGTTTCGCCCGACTGGGTGATAGTGACGATCAGCGTCTTGGGGTTGGGCACCGAGTCGCGGTAGCGGTATTCGCTGGCAATCTCCACCTGGGTGGGCACCTTGGCGATGGATTCCAGCCAGTATTTGGCGGTGCAGCCGCTGTAGTAGCTGGTGCCGCAGGCCAGGATGAGCACCGAGTCGATGTCGGCAAACACCTTGGCGGCATCGCCGCCGTTGGGGCCGTCAAACAGGCCGGGCACGATGGAGGTCACGCCTTCCAGCGTGTCGCCGATGGCGCGGGGCTGCTCGAAGATTTCCTTTTGCATGTAGTGGCGGTACGGGCCCAGCTCGGCCGCGCCGCTATGGGCGAGCACGGTTTTGACGCTGCGGATCACAGGCTTGTGGGCCTTGTCCACGATCCAGTATTTGCCCAGTTGCACGTCCACCACGTCGCCCTCTTCCAGGTAGACGATCTGGTCGGTCACACCGGCCAGCGCCATCGCGTCGCTGGCCAAAAAGATTTCGCCCTGGCCCACGCCCAGGATCAAGGGTGAGCCCGCGCGGGCACCGATGATGCGGTGCGGCTCGTCTTTGCTGAACACGGCAATCGCGTAGCCGCCGCGCAGTTGCAGCACGGTGGCCTTGACGGCTTCAAACAGGTCGCCGTTGTACAGGCTATCGACCAGGTGGGCGATGACTTCGGTGTCGGTCTGGCTGGTGAACACATAGCCCTTGGCTTGCAGGGCGGCGCGCAGTTCGTCGTGGTTTTCGATGATGCCGTTGTGCACCAGGGCGATGCGGCCGGGGCGGTCGGCCGAGTCCTTGCCGGGGCCGTGGCTGAAATGGGGGTGGGCGTTGTGCACCGCCGGTGCGCCGTGGGTGGCCCAGCGGGTGTGGGCGATGCCTGTCCCGCCTTCGATGTGGTCCTCGGCCACCTGGGCCATCAGCTCGGCCACGCGCGAGGTGCTGCGGGCGCGGCGCAGGGCACCGGTGTTCTGGGTCGTCTGGCCGTTGTCCTGGATGGCCACGCCGCAGGAGTCATAGCCCCGGTACTCCAGCCGTTGCAGGCCCTGGACCAGGATAGGGACGATATTGCGGGTAGAGACTGCGCCAACGATGCCACACATAGAAAACTCCGAGTTTGTTGAGTGGGCGGATGTTAAGCTGTAGCCCCAAACCAAAGGTTTCAATATTTCACGTTTTATGGCATTTAATTTCTCATCCACAAAGACAAGAAATTAAATTACATATACACTTAATTTATGGAACAAATAGACCTAGACAGTACCGACCTGCGCTTGCTACACCAGCTGCAAGTGGATGCGTCCCTCAGCAATCTGGCCCTGGCCGAGCTGGTGCACGTATCGGCGCCCACCTGCCTGCGGCGGGTCAAGCGGCTGGTGGAGGCGGGGCTGATCGAGCGGCAGGTGGCGATTTTGAGCGCCGACAAGCTGGCGGTGCAGCAAGGCCACGGCCTTACCGCCATCATTGAGATCACGCTGGACCGGCAGGACGAGGAGCGCCTGGCCGCTTTCGAGCTGCGGGTGGCTGCCGATGCGGCGGTGCAGCAGTGTTACCGGGTGTCGCCCGGGCCCGATTTCTGCTTGGTGGTGTTTGCGCCCGACATGCCGGGCTACCTGGCGCTGGCGCAGCGCTTGTTCACCAGTGATGCGAATGTGCGCAACGTGAAGGCGTTTTTCAGCCTGAAACGGAGCAAGTTTGCACCGTTTGTGCCCGTGCTCCCTCTGTGACACACGGCTTTACCGCCTTGCGGCGCAGAGTCAGCCTGTATGCATTTACATTACCCGCACCATGACGCATTACAAAACGATTTACAAATGCAGCCAATGCGGTGCCACCAGCTACCAGCCCGTGATTGGCCGCGATGCCAGCGGCGCTCTCATGCCCACCGGCGTGTACCGCTGCACCGGCTGCCGGGTTACTTTTACCGATCCCAAAGACTGGTGGGGCCACCCTGGTGCCACCACCGCTGCTCCCGCACCCGCTAACCCGCATGCAGGCACCTCGCCCGGTAGTTGATTGCTATACTTTTAAACCAAAATTTCAGGCATAAAAATAGCTGCTACCGCTTATTTATTAAGCGTGAGCAGCTATTTTTTTAGGAGTTAATTTGCACACCCCCAGGCTACAGTGCTTCGCATCTTTCGCCAACCCCCTTGCAGGGGGCAACACCAGCAGCCTGGCAAAGCCAGTTCTGCGGTGTTTCTGGAAAAGAAGCGTTATGCCTGCACGAGGAAGCTCGGTCGTTACTTTTCAGGAGTAACAACGTCGGTTAATGCGCGTCGGCCATCTTGGCGGCGGCGATGGCTTCGCTGGCATCGCCTTTGGCCCCGTTGAAATACAGATTCAGCGCCACCGCCGCAATCGATGCCAGCAAGATGCCGGACTCGATCAAGGGGTGCAGGCCGTGCGGCATCCACTGTTTGAAGTTGGGCGCAATCAGCGGCACCATGCCGATGCCGATGGAAATGGCCACGATCAGCGCGTTAAAGCGGTTGGTTTTAAAGTCCACCCCGCCCAGGATGCGGATGCCGGTGGCGGCCACCATGCCAAACATCACCAGCCCCGCGCCGCCCAGCACCACCGTGGGCAGGGATTCGACCAGCGCCGCCATCTTGGGCAGCAGGCCCAGCAAAATCAACAGCAAGCCCCCGGCCACGCAGACAAACCGGCTCTTCACGCCAGTCACCGCCACCAGCCCCACATTCTGCGAAAAACTGGTGTAGGGGAAGGTGTTGAAGATGCCGCCGATCAGCGTGCCCAGGCCATCGGTGCGCAGGCCCCGGGTGAGCGCAGCCTGGTCGATCTTGCGCCCGGTCATGTCGCCCAGCGCCAGGAACATGCCGGTGGACTCGATCATCACCACCACCATCACCAGCGACATGGTCAGGATCAGCACCGGGTCGAAGATGGGCAGCGCAATTTCGAACGGCAGCACCAAATCGAACCACGCGGCCTTGCCGACTTTTTCAAACGTCATCAGCCCCAGCGCGGTAGACAGCACCCCGCCCGCCACGATGCCGAGCAGCACCGAAATGTTGGCAAAAAAGCCCTTGGCGTACTTGGCGATCAGCAGAATCGTCACCAGCACCAGCGCGGCAATGCCCACGCCGGTGAGCTCGGCGTACTTGGGATTGGGCACGCTGGGCGCGATGGCCATGCCGGTGGGCACAGGCGGCAGCGGCGAGCCGGGCGCGGTGGCCACGGCGGCGGCGTTGGCCAGCCACTGGGCGTGGTCGGGATTCACCACGCTGGGCGCGGTGGGTCCAAACGGGTTGCCAAAAATCCAGTTGATGCCCACCCGCATCAGGCTGATGCCGATGACGGCGATGATGGTGCCCGTGACCACCGGTGGAAAGAAGCGCAGCAGGCGGCTGACCAGCGGCGCAATCACGATGGACACCACGCCTGCGCCGATCACCGAGCCAAACACCAGCCCCGCGCCCTCGGCCCCGGGAAAACTGTTGGCCATGGCCACCATGGGGGCCACCGACGCAAAGGTCACGCCCATCATCACCGGCAGCCGGATGCCAAACCACTGCGTGGCCCCCAGCGCCTGGATCAGTGTGACCAGGCCGCAGCAAAACAGGTCGGCCGAGATCAGCATGCCCACCTGCTCCGGGCTGAGTTTGAGCGCGCGGCCCACAATCAGCGGCACGGCCACTGCACCGGCATACATCACCAGCACGTGCTGCAGCCCCAAAGCGGTGAGCTGCGAGGCGGGCAGGCGTTCTTCTACGGGGTCTGGCTGGGCAGATGACATGGGCGGGCTCTCTGGCAATGGGTGAGATGCGCCTATTAAGCAGGAAACAGGCCATACGCCACCGTAGATTTCTGCAACGCCCGGCACCAGAAATTTCAGCACCCGCCGTAGCCCCGGCTGCTTATAGTCACCAACCCGCTGCACACACCTACGATGAACACCGCCCCACCCCAAGACCGCTCCCCGATACAGGCCCGCCGTGCCGAGGTGGCCAGCGCCCTGGCCGCCGCCCTGCCCCGCCACGCCATCCTGTCGCGCACGGAAGACACGACACCCTACGAGTGCGACGGCCTCACCGCCTACCGCGCCCAGCCGCTGGTGGTGGTGCTGCCCGAAACCGAGGCCCAGGTGGCGGCGGTGCTGCAGATTTGCCACCGTTTGAACGTGCCGGTGGTGGCCCGGGGCGCGGGTACCGGCCTGTCCGGCGGGGCCATGCCGCACACCCTGGGCGTGACGCTGTCGCTGGCCAAGTTCAACCGCATCCTCGATGTGGACCCACTGGCCTGCACCGCCACCGTGCAGTGCGGCGTGCGTAACCTGGCCATCAGCGAAGCCGCCGCGCCCCACGGCCTGTACTACGCCCCCGACCCCAGCAGCCAGATCGCCTGCACCATCGGCGGCAACGTGGCCGAAAACTCCGGCGGCGTGCACTGCCTGAAGTACGGCCTGACCCTGCACAACGTGCTGCGGGTGCGCGGCTTTACCGTGGAAGGCGAAGCGGTCGAATTTGGATCGGAAGCGCTGGACGTGCCCGGCCTGGACCTGCTGCCGCTCATCATCGGCAGCGAAGGCATGCTGGCCATCGCCACCGAAGTCACCGTCAAACTCATCCCCAAGCCGCAAATCGCCCGCTGCATCATGGCCAGCTTTGACACGGTAGAGGCCGCAGGCAATGCCGTGGCCAGCGTGATCGCCGCAGGCATCATCCCCGCCGGGCTGGAGCTGATGGACAAGCGCATGACCGCCGCCGTAGAAGACTTTGTGCACGCCGGGTACGACCTCAACGCCGCCGCCATTCTGCTGTGCGAAAGCGACGGCACGCTTGAAGAGGTGGAAGAAGAAATTGCCCACATGCGCAGCGTGCTGGAGGCCAATGGCGCGTCCGGCATCGCCATCAGCCGCGACGAGGCCCAGCGCCTGAAGTTCTGGAGCGGCCGCAAAAACGCGTTCCCGGCCTCGGGCCGCATCAGCCCCGACTACATGTGCATGGACTCCACCATTCCGCGCAAAAAGCTGGCCGAAATTTTGCGCGCCATCGAGGCCATGGAGGCGCAGTACGGCCTGGCCTGCGCCAATGTGTTTCACGCGGGCGATGGCAATTTGCACCCGCTCATCTTGTTTGATGCCAACGACCCCGACCAGTTGCACCGCTGCGAGCTGTTTGGTGCCGACATTCTGGAAACCAGCGTGCGCCTGGGCGGCACCGTCACCGGCGAGCACGGCGTGGGTGTGGAAAAGCTCAACTCCATGTGCGTGCAGTTCAGCGCGCCCGAGCGGGAGCAGATGTTTGCCGTCAAACGCGCCTTCGACCCGGTGGAGCTGCTCAACCCCGGCAAGGTCATCCCCACGCTGCAGCGCTGCGCCGAATACGGCAAGCTCACCGTGCTGCGCGGCATGCTGCCCTTCCCCCACCTGCCCCGATTCTGATTGCAAGGTTCTGATGAACGACCCCATCCTCCAGCGCCTGATCGACCAGGTACGCAGCACCCACAAGCCCCTGGACATCCAGGGCGGCAACACCAAGCATTTTTACGGCGAGATCTCCCACGGCGAGGTGCTGGACATGCGCCCGCTCAATGGCATCAGCAGCTACGAGCCCAGCGAGCTGGTGGTCACCGTGCGGGCGGGCACCCGCCTGGCCGAGCTGGAACACCGCCTGGCCGAAAAAGGCCAGTGCCTGCCCTTCGAGCCGCCACGGTTTGGTGACGGTACGGTGGGCGGCATGGTGGCTGCAGGCCTGTCCGGCCCGTCACGCGCCGCTGTGGGCTGCGTGCGCGATTACGTGCTGGGCACCACGGTGCTCAACGGCCAGGGCGAGGTGCTGAGCTTTGGCGGCCAGGTCATCAAGAACGTGGCCGGGTACGACGTGTCGCGGGTGATGGCCGGGTCGCTGGGCGTGCTGGGCGTGATTTGCGAGGTGTCTTTGAAAGTGCTGCCCATCGCCACGGCCACCGCCACCCGGGTGTTTGTGATGGACGAAGCCGCTGCACTCAAGCAACTCAACGCCTGGGCAGGCCAGCCGCTGCCGATCAACGCCAGTGCCTGGCACCACGGCCAGTTGCACCTGCGGCTGGCGGGTGCGCAGGCCGCCGTTGCCGCCGCCTGCGCCCACCTGGGCGGGGCCGTCGTGGAGCCCGAAATAGCGGCCAGCTGGTGGGACAGCGTGCGCGACCACCAGCATGCGTTTTTCCGCCTCGACAGCACCCACCTGGCCAAGGGCGAGCACCTGTGGCGCATCTCGGTGCCCGCCACCACCCCGCCGCTGGACCTGCCGGGTGTGCAGTTCATCGAATGGGGCGGGGCCCAGCGCTGGCTGCGCGGCATCGCCACCGCCAAACAGGTGCGCGCTGCAGCGGCCCAGGCGGGCGGCCACGCCACGCTGTTCCACGCCGCCGCGCCGCGCGCGCAGATCTTTACGCCGCTGTCAGAACCCCTGCAGCGCATCCACAAGGGCCTGAAAACCGCCTTTGACCCCCGGGGGATCTTCAACCCCGGCCGACTCTATCCAGGCCTGTGAACTATGCAAACCAATCTCTCGCCTGAATTCAAAAACACCGCCGACGGCCAGGCCGCCGAGGCGATTCTGCGCAAATGTGTGCACTGCGGCTTCTGCACCGCCACCTGCCCCACCTACCAGCTGCTGGGCGACGAGCTCGACGGCCCACGCGGCCGCATCTACCTGATGAAGCAGGTGCTGGAAGGGGCCGAAGTCACCCGCAGCACCCAGCAGCACCTGGACCGGTGCCTGACCTGCCGCAACTGCGAAACCACCTGCCCCAGCGGCGTGGAATACGGCGCGTTGGTCGATATCGGGCGGCGCATCGTCGATGCCAAGGTAGAGCGCCCCACGCTGGAAAAAGCCGCCCGCTGGCTGCTCAAGGAAGGGCTGACCTCGCCCTTGTTTGCCCCGGCCATGAAGACCGGCCAGGCCCTGCGCCCGCTGCTGCCGCCGGTGTTGAAGAAAAAAGTGCCTGCATCCCACCCCGCCAAACCCTGGCCCACCCGCGAACACGCCCGCAAGGTGCTGATGCTGACCGGCTGCGTGCAGCCCGCCATGATGCCCAACATCAACAGCGCCACCGCCCGCGTGCTGGACGCGGCGGGCATCCAGACGCTGGTGGCCGAGAAGGCCGGTTGCTGCGGCGCGCTGCGCAGCCACCTGGGCGACCACGCCGGTGGCCTGGATGACATGCGACGCAACATCGATGCCTGGTGGCCGCTGCTGCAAACCCACAAGCCCGAGGCCATCGTGATGAACGCCAGCGGCTGCGGCGTGATGGTCAAGGACTACGCCCACGCCCTGGCCGCCGACCCGGCCTACGCCCACAAGGCCACCCTGATCAGCGAACTGACCCGCGACCTGAGCGAGCTGCTGCCCGATCTGGTGGAGGCCCTGCGCGGCAAGGTCCAGCTGGGAGCCGTCACCCAACTCGCCTTCCACCCTCCCTGCACCTTGCAACACGGCCAAAAGCTACGTGGCGGGGTCGAGACGCACCTGGGCGCGCTGGGCTTCAAGGTGCAAATTGCCGGGTCAGAGAGCCATTTGTGCTGCGGCTCGGCAGGCACCTACTCGGTGCTGCAACCCACGCTGTCCACCCAGTTGCGCGACCGCAAACTCAAAAACCTGGAGCCGCTAGGGGCGCAGGTCATCGTCTCGGCCAACATCGGCTGTATCCAGCACCTGCAAAGCGGCACGGCCACGCCGGTGCGCCACTGGGTCGAAGTCTTGGACGACAACATCTTATATACAAAATAGGCCGCTAGCGCTTATGGAATGGGCGCAAGCAGCTATAAAAAACGAAGCATCAGTCCACCAGCGCGGTGGATACGCTGGTCTCGCCCTCCAGCACCCGGTGGATCGGGCATTTGTTGGCGATCTCCAGCAGCTTGGCGCGTTCTTCCGGGGTGATGTCGCCTTCGATGTGCAGGCTGCGCTGGAGCTGGTAACGCACCCGGCCGTCCTCGGTTTTGCCCTCCACATGGGTAATGTCCACCCGCAGGTCGGTCACGGCGAGCTTGCGGCGGCGGATGTACAGCTCCAGCGTGAGCACGGTGCAGGCGGCCAGGGCCGAGTCCAGCAGGTCGTGCGGGTCGGGGGCCAGGTCGTCGGAGCCCAGGATTTTGTCCACATCGGCATGCCAGGCGTGGCGGCCATTTGTCAGGGTGGTGAGTGCGCCCTGGGCGCGGTGCAGGCGGGCTTGGATGGGCATGGTGGCCTTCTGTAGGGTGGATCGGTAAGGGCACTGTACAACTCCGCCATGGAACTTCGCGCCCCAGCGCCACTCCTAGTAATTACCCGTATTGCAAGTGCAATAAAGCACACTTAGCACTCCACCCTATAGAGTGCTAATATTCGGGCTTAGAGAAAAGGAATCTGGTATGAACCTTCAAACTGGAACGATGTCCTCCGCGCTGGCCGCCCCCAATCCCTGGGCAATGGTGCCGCCGCTAGGCAACCTCGACGCATATATTTCGGCAGTTAACCGCATGCCCATGCTCACGCTGGAGCAAGAGCAGAAGTTTGCCCGCCAACTCCGCGACGACCACGATGTGGATGCTGCCGGGAAGCTGGTGATGTCGCACCTGCGTCTAGTTGTCTCCGTGGCCCGCCAGTACCTGGGCTACGGCCTGCCGCACGGCGACCTGATCCAGGAAGGCAACGTCGGCCTGATGAAGGCCGTGAAGCGTTTCGACCCCGACCAGGGCGTACGTCTGGTGAGCTACGCGCTGCACTGGATCAAGGCCGAGATGCACGAGTACATCCTGAAGAACTGCCGCATGGTCAAGGTGGCCACCACCAAGGCGCAGCGCAAGCTGTTCTTTAACCTGCGGTCGATGAAGCAGGGTTTCAAGTCCGACTCGGCTGCGGCCGATGCCGGTACCCACCGCGAGACGCTGAGTGAGTCCGAAATCGACTCCATGGCCACCCAGCTCAAGGTCAAGCGGGAAGACGTGATCGAGATGGAAACCCGCTTGTCGGGCGGCGACGTGATGCTGGACCCCGGCCCGGGCGACGACGGCGAAGACAGCTACGGCCCCATCGCCTACCTGGCCGACACCCACCAGGAGCCCACCGCCCTGCTGGAAGCGCGCGACCGCGACTACCTGGCGGGCGACGGCATCCAAAGCGCCCTGGACGGCCTGGACGAGCGCAGCCGCCGGATTGTGGAAGAGCGCTGGTTGAAAGTGGCCGACGACGGCTCGGGTGGCATGACGCTGCACGACCTGGCTGCGGTGTACGGTGTCAGCGCCGAGCGGATCCGCCAGATCGAAACGGCAGCCATGAAAAAGATGAAAAAGTCTTTGGCTGAATACGCTTGATCGTTGAATCAGCGCCATAAAAAAAGGACCTTACGGTCCTTTTTTTACGCCTTCTGTTGGAGTAGCAGCTTCAAATCCCCGGCCAGCGCCGCCGCACCGCCGCCGTAGCGGGCGTACAGGCGCAGGCGGCCCTGCGTGTCGTACACGTAGCTGCCGGCCGAATGGTCCATGGTGTAGCTGGTGGGCGTGGAGCCCTCCACTTTTTTGTAATAGGCCTTGTAGTCTTTGGCCACTTTGGCCAACTGCTCGGGTGTGGGGATCAGTGCCAGGAAGCTGGGGTCGAAGTTGCCCATGTAGGCCTTGAGCACCTCGGGGGTGTCGCGGGCCGGGTCGACGGTGATGAAGATGGCTTGCAACTTGTCGCCATCGGCACCCAGGGATTTTTTGACCTCGGCCAGCTCGGCCATGGTGGTGGGGCACACGTCGGGGCACTGGGTGTAGCCAAAGAACACCACCACCAGCTTGCCCGCAAAGTCTTTGATGCTGCGCGGCTGGCCGGTATGGTCGCTGAGCTGGAAGTCTTTGGCGTAGTCGGCCCCGGTCAGGTCGATGGCAGCAAACTTGGCCGCAGGCTCGGAACAAGCAACAAATAGGCCGCTAGCGCTTATGGCAAGGGCGTAAGCAGCTATTTTTTTAATAGCAATACGTTTATGCATATCAGACCAGATAGTGGTCCAGCAGCAGCGCGGCAAACAAGGCGCTGAGGTGGATGAGGGAGAAACGGAAGGTTTTGCGCGCCAGGGCATCCGAATAGTTGCGCCACAGCGCAAAACCGTAGCCACAAAAGCCTAGGCTCAGCACCACGGCCACCGCCAGGTACAGCCAGGAGCTCATGCCGTAGATAAAAGGCATCAGGCAGCCCGCGAACAGCACCAGGGTGTACAGAAACACCTGCAGGCGGGTGAACTCGTTGCCATGCGTGACCGGCAGCATGGGCAGGCCGGACTTGCGGTAGTCCTCGACCCGGTACAGGGCCAGCGCCCAGAAGTGCGGCGGGGTCCATAAAAAGATGATCAAAAACAGAATCAGCGCCTCGGGGCCGACGTTGTCGGTCATGGCGGCCCAACCCAGCACCGGCGGCATGGCCCCCGAGGCCCCGCCGATGACGATGTTTTGCGGGGTCAGCGGCTTCAAAATCATGGTGTAGACCACGGCATAGCCCACAAAGGTGGCAAAGGTCAGCCACATGGTCAGCGGATTGACCCACACGTACAGCAGCACCGAACCGGCCAGGCACAGCAGGGCCGAGAACAACAGGGTCTGCCAGTCCTGCAGCTCGTTACGCGCGGTGGGTCGCCAGGCGGTGCGCTTCATGCGCGAGTCGATGCCTTTTTCGACCAGGCAGTTGAATGCTGCCGCCGCACCCGCCACCAGCCAGATGCCCAGGCAGGCGATCAGCCCCCGTTGGGCTTCCATCCAGGTGGGTACGCCGGGCACGGCCAGCACCATGCCGATCAGCGCGCAGAACACGATGAGCTGGATCACGCGTGGCTTGGTCAGCGCGTTGTACTGCCGCAGACGCGACGGCAGGCTGGTCACGGACGGGGCGGTGGGTTCAACAACACTCATGCAGACAATCTCGATTCTTGAGGGGAAACAGCCGGTGCGGCCACACTGGCCGTGCGCTTGGCCGTGCGCTGGGCGCACACCGCCCAGGTCAGCACCACCACCAGCGCAGCGGCACCGCCGGTATGGGCCACGGCGGCCAGCAGCGGCCAGCCCAGCACCACGTTGCTCAGGCCGGTGGCGAACTGTAGCAAGCTCAACCCGGCCAGCCAGCGGGCCTGGCGGCGGGTGGCCGGATGGCGGTGCAGGCGCCAGGCCACCCACGCCAGCACCGGCAGCACCAGGTAGGCCATCAGACGGTGGGCGTAGTGGATGGCGGTGAGCCCGGCAAAGCTCAGATAACTGCCGTCCTGCATCTGCCCCAGGGGCCGCCAGATTTCAAACGCGTGCTGAAAATCCATCGCAGGCCACCAGCTGCCCTGGCACAGCGGGAAGGTGTTGCAGGCCAGTACAGCGTAGTTGGTGCTGACCCAGCCGCCCAGCACGATCTGCACCGCCAGCAGCACGCACGCCAGGCCTAAGCCCACCCGGGCTGTGGGCAATACGCGCGGACGGGTAAAGCCCACGGCTTGCGCGCACAGAAGGGCCAGCAAGACCAGCCCGCCCACCAGATGCAGGGTCACGATGGCAGGAAACAGCTTCATGGTGACGGTCAGCGCACCAAAAGCGCCCTGCACACACACCCACACCAGGGTGAAGGTAGGCCACCAGGGGTTGATGGAGGCATCTTTTTTACGCGCCCACCAACTGGCGATGGCCAGAGTCAGAATCAGCACGCCCACGCCGGTGGCCAGGTAGCGGTGGACCATCTCGACCCAGGCTTTGCTGTGGGTGACCGGGCCGGTGGGCATGGCCGTTTGCGCCTGCGTGATCTCGGCCACTGCACCCAGCGGACTGGCGTTGCCGTAGCAGCCGGGCCAGTCGGGGCAGCCCAGGCCGGAATCGGTCAGGCGGGTGAAGGCACCGAACAGCACCAGGTCGAAGGTCAAAAACAGCGTCAGCACCGTGAGGGCCTGCAGGCGCCGAGCGGGTGCGGCGTTTTTATTGCGCAGCCAGACCCAGGCCAGCGGGCCAAGGGCAATCACCACGCCCATCAGCATCAGGCGGATGGCGGGCGACAGGTCGTACAGGGCTTGGGATTCCATTCAGCGCCCCGCGTCGTCCCAGGAGTTGGAGCCGCGCAGCAGGCGGTCCAGATCACGCTTGGCTTTGGAGGCGCCTTCGATGTCCAGCCCGGCGGGAAAACGCATCATCCAGTTGCCCATCGGGTCTACCACGTAGAGGTGGTCTGGCAGCAACTGGCCGACGGCGGGCGACAGCCATTGGGACAGTTGCAGCTCGCCCACGCGCAACACGGTGGCGGTTTTGAGGGCTGGGCGCAGGGCCTCGGCGATAGGTGCGTCGTCGGTCACCAGCCAGACCCAGTCCACGCGGTCTTTTTCCTTGCCCAGGGTTTCGCGCAGTTGGCGCTGCAGATACAAATGCTTTTGGCACGCAGCATCGCACGCCCCGCCCGCCACGCTGACCAGCAGCCACTGGCCTTTGAGGCTGCGCAGGTTGCCCGCCCGGCCGTCCAAGCCCACCACCGCCTGGTCGGGCAGCGGGCGCTGTGGCTCGATCAGCTCGCCCAGGTTGGCACGGCCTTGGGGGCGCACCACGTAGTAGGTGAAGTACGAGGCAATGACCGGTGCGGCGCAGGTCAGCAGCACGCCCAGCATCTTCCAACGGCCCATGACCGTACGGCGGCGGGTGCTGTCCATCGCCTGCTCGGGCGTGGGCAGGTTGTGCACGGTGAGCCCCAGCGGGTGGTCTTCAGGTGGACCGTTTTTGGACCGGAAGGATGTAGCGTCGGACAATTTGGAACCAGACATAAAGAATTGCGATCAGGGCGCAGAGCCCAAACCATTGGAATGCGTAGCCATGGTGCTTTTCAACACCCAGATTCGCGGCCGGCCAGTCGCGCTGCAGGCGGCCCTCGGTGGGGCCGGACTGCAGCACCGACAGCGGCAACAGAGCCAGCCCGGTCTCGGCGCTGAACTCTGCCAGGTCGAGATTTTGCCGGATAGGGCCCGCCTCGACACCCTTGAAGGCATAAAGCTTGGACGGTGGCGGGGCCATCCGCCCCTCAATCTCCACCTCACCCGCCGGACTATCCACCACGGGCAAGGCGGTGCGGTCCAGAAAATTGCGCGCCACCCAGCCACGTTGCACCAGGATGGCGGTGTTGCTGCCCGCTAGCTTCAGGGGTGTAACGACGTAAAAACCGGCCAGGTCGTGCATCTGGCGGTTGTCCAGAAACACGGTGTTTTGCGGCACCCACTGGCCACGCAGGCGCACCTGGCGCTGTAGTAAATCGTCGGCTTTGGCAGACATTGTCAGATCGGCCACACCTACAGCCGGGCGCGTGTGCTGCGACTGGATGGCCGCGTACAAAGCCTCTTTCTGGGCGGCGCGTGACAGCTGCCATTGCCCCAGGGAGAAGGTCACCGCCAAACCGAGCAAAGCCCCTGCGGTCAGCAAGGCAAAACGTAGCTTGGGGCTCACGGGATAATACCGGGCATGACTTATCTTGCCCTTGTCGCTTTTGCGGCCATCTTAGCCAGCCTTGGTGCTGCCCTGTACTTCATGCTCAAGGGGAGCGGGAAAACCGAGGCCGAGCAGGCAGCCAAATCCGGACGCATGGCCAAAGCGCTGGCGTTTCGTATCGGACTGTCGGTGCTGCTGTTCATCTGCATCCTGGTGGGCTGGAAGTTGGGGTATTTGCACCCGACGGGTATCCAGTCGGGTCAATAAAAAAGCGCCGGGTGGCGCTTTTTTGTTTTGGCGAAAGCAGGTCCATCAGGTCCAGTAGACGACGACGTACAAACCCAACCACACCACGTCCACAAAGTGCCAGTACCAGGCGGCACCTTCAAAACCGAAGTGTTTGCTGGGAGTGAAGTGGCCCTTCATCAGGCGCAGGGTAATGAACAGCAGCATCAACATGCCCACGAACACGTGGAAACCGTGGAAGCCGGTCAGCATGTAGAAGGTGGAGCCGTACACACCAGAGGTCATCTTCAAGTTCAAATCGTTGTAGGCATGGACGTATTCATAGCCCTGCACAAACAGGAACACCGTGCCCAACAACACCGTGGCCCACATGAAGGCAATGGTTTTGCCGCGCTCACCTTTGACCAACGCATGGTGGGCAATTGTCAGGGTGACACCCGAGGTCAGCAGCAAACCGGTGTTGATGGTCGGCAACCAGAACGGGGTCATGGTCTGGAACGGCTCGATGATGTTGGCAGGCGAAGCCGTCACACCGGCAGCAATGCTGGGCCACACGGCTTTGAAGTCGGGCCAGAGCAAGGCGTTGTCCAGGCTGCCCAGGGCAGGCACCGAATGGCCGCGCGCCCACCACAGGGCGGTAAAGAACGCGCCAAAGAACATCACCTCGGAGAAGATGAACCAGGTCATGCTCCAGCGGTAAGAGAGGTCGATCTTGTGGCTGTACAGGCCGCCTTCGCTCTCGTTGATGGCATCGCGGAACCACTGGTACAGCACGCCCCACCAGAACAGCATGCCGAAGGCCAGCGACCACTTGCCCCAGTCTGCTCCGTTGATCCACTGGCCTGCGCCCAGGATGACAAAAAACAGGCCCAAAGAAGCCATGGCCGGATGGCGTGACGGGCCGGGTACAAAATAGTACGGTGTTGCAGCGTGTGCGGTTGAACTCATGTCAGCTCCTTGCTCTCTCGATTCTTGTAAGACCTATTGGGCAAATTTACTTTGCCACCACCCAATTCACCAAAATAACCAAACCCACCACGATCAACAGCACCGCCACCAAGCCTACCGCAATCACATGCAAGGGGCTGATTTTGGCCAGATCATCTTCAAAACCGCTACGCTTGCGGATGCCCACAAACGACCACGCAACCGCCTTCACGGTTTGCAACAAGCTGGCCTTGCCAGCAGGCGCACTCATGACCCCTGCCCGGCTTCGACGTGCCGACCTGCATCGACGGTGGAGGTCGGCGCAGGCGGTGTCTTGCCACCCACTTCAAAGAAGGTGTAGGACAAGGTAATCGTGGTCACATCTTTGGACAGCTTGGGATCAATGATGAACGCCACCGGCCATTCTTTCTTCTCGCCCGGGTCCAGCGTGTACTGGTTAAAGCAAAAGCATTCCAGCTTGTTGAAATGCGCCGCGGCCTGGCGGGGCGCATAGCTGGGAATCGCCTGCGCCGCCATGCGCCGGTTTTGCGTGTTCTGGAATTCGTAGACCACCGTGGCCAGCTCACCGGGATGGACTTGCAGCGAACGCTGGGCGGGCTTGAATTCCCACGGACCGCGCGCATTGGCATCGAACTCGACGGTGATGGTGCGGCTCAAATCCACCTGCGTGTTGGCAGGGGAACTTGCGCTGTTACCCGGCGTACCCAGGCCGGCCACCTGGCGCTCGGCAATCGACAGGATGTTGATGCCCGTCATTTCGCAAATAGCCTTGTACAGCGGCACCAGACCATAGCCAAACGCAAACATGGCTACGGTGATGACGGCCAGCTTGCCGACCATTTTGAAATTTTCGCTGCGAACGTTCATAACCGCTTGATGGCCATTCAAGGCTGGTTCAACAGGACCATCTTGGCGAAAAACCCGATGAAAAACACCACCGCAATGGACGCAAGGATGAGCCCGGTGCGCAGGTTGTTTTTCTTTTGCTGGGGAGTCAACATGCTCAGCCGATCACGCGGGTTGCGGTGATGTCCAGCTTGGGCGGTGTCTCGAACGTGTGGAACGGTGCAGGCGAAGGCACTTCCCACTCCAGACCTTCAGCGGCTTCCCAGGGCTTGGCCGAAGCCTTTTCGCCCTTGCCCAGCATGGCTGGCAGCACGATAAAGAAGAAGAAGTACACCTGGGCAAAGCCAAAGAAGAACGCGCCCACCGAAGCCACCGCATTGAAGTCGGCAAACTGCATGGGGTAGTCGGCATAACGGCGTGGCATACCGGCCAAGCCCAGAAAGTGCATCGGGAAGAAGGTGACGTTGAAGGAAATCAGCGACCACCAGAAATGGATCTTGCCGCGACGCTCGCTATACATCACACCGGTCCACTTGGGGCACCAGTAGTAGAAACCGGCAAACATCGCGTAGAGCGAACCCGCCACCAGCACATAGTGGAAATGCGCCACCACGTAGTAGGTGTCCTGTAGCTGGATGTCGATTGGTGCCACGGCCAAAATCAGGCCGGTGAAGCCGCCCATGGTGAACACAAAAATGAAGCCCACCGCAAACAGCATCGGGGTTTCAAAGGTCATGGAGCCCTGCCACATAGTGGCGATCCAGTTGAAGATCTTCACGGCCGTGGGCACGGCAATCAGCATCGTGGCGTACATGAAGAACAGCTGGCCCGTCACCGGCATGCCGGTGGTGAACATGTGGTGCGCCCAGACGATGAAGCTCAAAATCGCAATCGACGAAGTCGCGTACACCATGGAGGCGTAGCCAAACAGCTTCTTGCGGGCAAACGCGGGCACGATGTGGCTGATGATGCCGAAGGCCGGCAAGATCATGATGTACACCTCGGGGTGGCCGAAGAACCAGAAGATGTGCTGGTACATCACCGGGTCGCCACCAGCGGCCGGATTGAAGAAGCTGGTGCCAAAGTGGCGGTCGGTCAGCGTCATGGTGATGGCACCGGCCAGCACGGGCATCACGGCGATCAGCAGATAGGCGGTGATCAGCCAGGTCCAGCAGAACATCGGCATCTTCATCAGGGTCATGCCGGGGGCGCGCATGTTCAGGATGGTGACGATGATGTTGATCGAACCCATGATCGACGAAGCACCCAGGATGTGCATCGCAAAAATACCCGCGTCCATCGACGGGCCCATTTGCAGAGTCAGCGGTGCGTACAGCGTCCAGCCCGCAGCAGGCGCGCCACCGGGCATAAAGAACGAGCCCACCAAGGTAGCCGCCGCCGGAATCATCAGCCAGAAGCTGAAGTTGTTCATGCGGGCAAAAGCCATGTCGGAGGCGCCAATCTGCAGCGGAATCATCCAGTTCGCAAAACCCACGAAGGCCGGCATGATGGCACCGAACACCATGATCAGACCGTGCATGGTGGTGAGCTGGTTGAACAGCTCAGGGTTGACGAACTGCAGGCCAGGCTGGAACAGTTCAGCGCGGATGACCAGCGCCAGAAGGCCGCCGACCATCAACATCGTGAAGCTGAACAGCAGGTACAGCGTGCCAATGTCCTTGTGGTTGGTGGCAAACACCCAGCGCCGCCAGCCGGTAGGGGCGTGGTGGTGGTCGTCATGACCATGCTCGTCATGTGCGTGGTCGTGGGGATGGAGAACTGCACTCATCTTGGCTTTCCTTGGGAATCTTGTACGTTAACGAGTGCAGCTTATTTGCCGCGCTGGGCCAGGATGTCAGCGGGCTGCACCAGTTGGCCGGTCTTGTTGGACCAGTTGTTCTTGGTGTAGCTGATGACCGCCGCAATGTCGGTATCGCTGAGTTGCTTCCAGGCGGGCATGCTGCCGTTGTTCTGGCCATTGAGCAGCACATGGATCTGCTTGTTGATGTCGGAGTCCAGCACCACAGCCGCGCCGTCCAGTGCCTTGATCGGACCTGCGCCCTTGCCGTTGGCCTGGTGGCAGGCAGCGCAGTTGGCCGCGTAGACTTTTTCACCGCGCTTGGAGATGTCGTCCAGGGTCCACACCTTGGATGGATCGTCGGCCTTGGCGGCCATCTTCTTTTTCTCGCCATCGACCCAGGCGGAATAGTCTTCGGCCGATACCACCTTCACGTGGATGGGCATGTAGGCATGTTCTTTGCCGCACAGCTCGGCACACTGGCCGTAGTAGCTGCCGATCTTTTCAGCGCGGAACCAGGTGTCGCGCACAAAGCCGGGGATCGCATCCTGCTTGATACCAAAGGCCGGCACCATGAAGGCGTGGATCACGTCGTCGGCGGTAGTGATGATGCGGACCTTTTTGTTGACCGGTACCACCAAAGCGTTGTCCACCTTGAGCAGGTAGTCATCGACCACTTCGCCCGCCTTGGGGCCACCGTTGTTGGACATGGCGCGCTGGGTGCTGTCGAGCGTGGACACAAAACCAATGCCTTCGCCCTCACCCTTGAGGTAGTCGTAGCCCCATTTCCACTGCATGCCGGTGGCCTTGATGGTCAGGTCGGCGTTGGTGGTGTCTTTCATGGCCACCACCACCTTGGTGGCGGGCAAGGCCATCAGGATCACGATGACAAACGGAACAATGGTCCAGATGATTTCCACGGTAACCGACTCGTGGAAGTTGGCCGCCTTGTGGCCCTTGGACTTGCGGTGCTTCCAGATGGAATAAAACATCACGCTGAAGACCGCGATGAAAATGACCAGGCAGGTGTAGAGCATGCCCATGTGCAGGAACTGCTGCTCTTCCGAGATCTTGGTGACACCCATGGGCAGGTTCAATTGGCGCACGCCGGGGCCACCCGGAAGATCATTGACCGCATGGGCAGCCACCGCCGTACAGGCGGCAGCGGATACACCGATTTTTTGCAGCAGTGAAGCCAACTTGTTAGGAATCATCTTCATCGTTTTCACTTATTCAACACCTCAATTGAACCAATCTTGCCGCGCCAGCCATATGCCCCTAGGGGCTTGTCTCATGCGCTGCGCAACGCCATCCGAATTTCCCGCGCCAGAGCCGACCGCAGCTCCGGGCTCACATACCGCCCTACTTCTACCGACCGCCCCTGGCCCGAGACCTCGATCAGGGAGCGATCGCCGGTCTTGGGCTCAATTCGGACCCATTCACGGCGAAACTCTGCCCGCTCCAGGCGACCAGCGCTCTCCAGCTCGACCACCAGCTGCGTACCTTGCAGCGAAATCTTCTCGCCATCGGTGGCGTGCCGGGAGTACACCAAAAATGCCGCCCCCACCGCCACCAATTCCAGCCATGCAAACGGCAACACCAACTTGGCCCCTTGCATCCAGAAAAACGTCGCAATACCCATGGACACCACACAGATCGATGCGTACATCCAACCCAACTGGGCCGGTGTCACCGAACAGTTGCGCTTCAGGAACCAGTGGATGTTCTGGCCCGAAACTGTGGCGAAGCGAAATACCAAGTTCGGCACGTTTGGCACTCACAAAAATGAGGCAGATGCCATGGCGGACGTGCCGCCTGTGGGTCTGCCTAGATGCGTGGGGAGATACCCAAATTCATTTTTCTTCACGTGAATTGTAGCCTTGCTTTCCAAGGCCAAGCCCGGTAGGGGCCTTGAAACTCCACCCGTCAAACCCCATGTGCCTTGCCCTGCTGCAGCATGTCGCGCATGTCGCGCAGCGAAACCGCGCTGTGGGCACTCACGCGCAGTTTCGGTTTGGGCTTCAGGGCGTGGCCATAAATCAGCTCAAACGTCAGTGGCAAACGGCCATTTTCAGCCGCGTCGGCCAGTTGCAGGGCCAATTCGCGCTCCAGTTTTTCACGCCACTGCCGCCCGCGCAGGCCGGCAAAACGCTGCGGATGCAGGTTGCGCCCCACCTCGCGCAGCTCTTGCAGCAGGCGCGCCGGGCTCTCGTAGGTCAGGCGGATGCGCTCCATGTCCATTACAGGCTCGGCAAACCCGGCGTGCACCAGCATGTCACCCCAGTCGTGCATGTCGGTGAACTGGTGGCCGGGCAGCGGCCAGCCCAGGGCGCTGTAGACACCGCGCAGCTCCTGCACCGTGTCCGGCCCCAGGCAGGAGAACATCACAAAGCCATCGACCGCCAGCGCCCGGTGCCACTGGGCGATCAGCGCCTGCGGGTCGGCGGCGGAGTGCAACACCATATTGGCCCACAGCATTTGCACGCTGCCATCGGGCGGCAGCGTGGCCTGCTGCGCGGGCGCACGCCAGCCACTGGGCTTCCACCACGGCTTTGCTACGGATTGAATAGCTGCTTGCGCTTTTTCTATATGGGTTTCAACCACAAAACATGCTGAATTAGGGTATCGCTCGGTGAGTTTGGCATGGGCCTGCAGGCCGCCGCGCGTGGGCTGCCAGTGCGCCCAGGCCTCGGGCTGCAGCTTGATCCACTGCAGGCGGTCTTCCATGCGCCGGGCTACTTCTTCGTGCAGCCAGGGGGATTGGGTGGTGCGCAAATGGGCCCAGCGGGCCGCAGCGGCGGGGTCGATAGTGGGGGGAAGTTGGGTCGTCATACAGTAGCCTGCGAGTATATTGATGCGATGTTTCGCGCGCTTCTGCACCGGGCGACAACCCTGCTTCCCAGCCAGTGCGCCGTGTGCCGCGCCTGGCCCAGCCAGCCGGTGTGCGGGGCCTGCGTGGCGCGTTTTGCCCAGCCCGTGCCGCGCTGCCGCACCTGTGCCCTCCCCGTGCCCGACGGGGTTGGCCAGTGCGGAGCCTGCATCCTGCACCCGCCCCCGCTGGATGCCTGCGTGGCCGCAGTGGCCTATGCCTACCCGTGGTCGATGTGCATTGCGCAGTTCAAATTTAACCAGCAAGTGGGCTGGGCGGGCACGCTGGCAGATTTGCTGCGCCACAGCCCCTGGGTAGAGCCCGCGCTGGAGCAGTGCGACAGCGTGCTGCCCATGCCCTTGTCGGCCCAGCGGCTGCGCGAGCGCGGCTTTAACCAGGCGCTGGAGCTGGCCCGCCACCTGTCCCCGCACAAAACCCGGTCCCAGTTGCTGCTGCGCACCCGCCACACCGCGCCGCAGCCCACCCTGAAACGCGCCGAGCGTCTGCGCAATGTGCAAGGTGCGTTCGCGCTAGAGCCGCTGCGGGCCGATGCCCTGCGCGGCCAGCGCGTGGTGCTGGTGGACGACGTGATGACCAGCGGCGCGTCGCTGTTTGCCGCAGCAGCGGTGCTGAAACAGGCCGGGGCGGTGCACGTCACCGGGTTGGTGGTGGCGCGCACGCCAGTGGACTAAAAGCTGCGGATCACCTCGGCCACGCGCCGCACGTCGGCCTCGCTCACGTCCAGATGGGTCACCAGGCGCAACTTGTACAGGCCAATGGCCAGCACCTGGTGGGCCTGCAGATGCGCCACCAGGGCCTCGGCCCGCGCGGGAGTGGTCTGCAAAAACACCATGTTGGTGGGGCCCGCCTCCACCTGCAGGCCCGGCACGTCGGCCAGCAGGGCCGCCAGCAGCCGGGCGTTGGCATGGTCGTCGGCCAGGCACGCCACGTGGTGCTCCAGCGCGTACAGGCCTGCCGCGGCCAGCACCCCGGCCTGGCGCATGCCACCGCCCAGCATCTTGCGCCAGCGGCGGGCCTGGGCGATGAAGTCTTTGCCACCCAGCAACACCGAGCCGACCGGCGCACCCAGACCCTTGCTCAGGCAGATGCTGACCGAGTCAAACCCCGCCACCAACCGGTGTTCGGCCTGCGCCAGGCCCTCGCCCGCGTGCTGCGAGGCCACCACGGCGTTAAAAAACCGCGCGCCGTCCAGGTGGCACTGCAGGCCCCGGCTGTGGGCTAGCGCCACCGCCGCCTGCACGTAGTCTTGCGGCAGTACTTTGCCGCCGAGGGTGTTTTCCAGCGCCAGCAAACGCGTGCGGGCGTGGTGGAAATCGTCCGGTTTGATGGCGGCGGCAATGCGCTCCAGCGGCAGGCTGCCGTCGCTGGCGTGGTCCAGCGGCTGGGGCTGCACGCTGCCCAGCACGGCGGCGCCGCCCGCCTCCCACTTGTAGCAATGCGCCTCCTGGCCCACGATGTACTCGTCGCCGCGCTGGCAGTGCGTCATCAACGCCAGCAAATTGCTCTGGGTGCCGGTGGGGCAAAACAGCCCGGCCTCAAAGCCCAGGCGCTCGGCCAGCGTGGCCTGCAGCAGGTTCACGGTCGGGTCGTCGCCAAACACGTCGTCGCCCAGCGGGGCGCTGGCCATGGCAGCTTGCATGCCGGGGGTGGGGCGGGTGACGGTGTCGCTGCGCAAATCAATGGTGTGCATGGTGTTCCATAGGTTGGGGACTGGGCCTGAGTCTCTCGGATAATTGGCTTCTATGTTTAACATCGTCCTGGTCGAACCCGAAATCCCGCCGAACACCGGCAACGTCATCCGCCTGGCGGCCAACACGGGCTGCAATTTGCACCTGGTGGAGCCACTGGGTTTTTCGATGGACGACAAACACATGCGCCGCGCGGGCCTGGACTACCACGAGTACGCCACCCTCACCCGCCATGCCGACTGGCCCAGTTTTCTGGCTACCGCCCAGCCCGACCCGCAACGGCTGTTTGCCCTGACCACCCGCGGCACCGGCAGCGTACACGGTAGCGCCTTTGCCCGAGGCGACTGGCTGGTATTTGGCTCGGAAACCAAGGGCCTGGCCGAGAGCGTGCGCGCCGCCTTCGCCCCGGAGCGGTGTTTGAAGCTGCCGATGCGCCCCGGCCAGCGCAGCCTGAATTTGTCCAACGCGGTGGCCGTCACGGTGTTTGAGGCCTGGCGGCAATGCGGCTTCGATATGCTATAGATTGAGTAGCTTGTCACGCTTATGGAATAAGCGCTAGCGGCTTATTTCTTATAAATTTACAAGGTATAGCGCAGCAGCGACTCGGCCACGCAAGCGGGCTTGGCGTGGCCCTCCAGCTCCATCGTGGCCTCCAGCGTGATCTGTACGCCCGACGTGGGCAGCGGGCTGCAGTCCAGCAGCTTGAGGTGCGCGCGCACCCGGCTGCCCACCGGCACGGGGGTGATGAAACGCACCTTGTTCAGGCCGTAATTCACCGCCATACGCGCCTCGGTAATGGCAAACGAGGTTTCCAACAGGCGCGGCAGCAGCGCCAGCGTGAAAAAACCGTGCGCAATCGGCCCGCCAAACGGCCCGGCATTGGCCCGTTCGCCCGCCATGTGGATCCACTGGTGGTCGCCCGTGGCATCGGCAAACTGGTTCACCTGCTCCTGGGTTACCCGGCTCCAGTCGCTGACCGCAATTTCCTGCCCCACCGCCTGGGCCAGGGCAGTAAAGCTGTCAAAAGTGCGCAAGATCAGGCATCCAGCCAGGCGGCCAAGGGAGCCCATTGCTCCAGGTCTTTCTCGACCCGGCTCGGGGCTACGTCAAACAGGCTCAGCCCACCCGCAGCCAGGTGCAGGTAGTTTTGCGTGTCGCGCAAGTTGGTGATCACCGGCACCTCCAGCCCGTCCAGGTATTCGCGCAGGCGGTCGGCGGCAAAAGTGCGCTCGTCCACCCGCATGCCGACCAGACCCACCTGCATCTTGTCGATGCGGCGGTGCTCGGCCAGGCGGTCCAGAAATTTGCGGGTGGCAAAGATGTCGAACACGCTGGGCTGCAGCGGCACCACGATCTTGTCGGCCAAGCGCATCACGTCCTTGAAGCGCTTGCCGTCCAGCCCGCCAGGGGTGTCCAGCACCACCATGTTGCCCGCCTTGCCGCCTTTAGGCGGCTTGGCGATATCGTCCGCATCCACCTCCCAGGCCTGGATGGGGTTGGCCGTTGCCGGGCGCAGGCCCAGCCACAGATGCGACGACTGCTGCGGGTCCGCATCGCCCAGCAACACGGTGTGCCCCTGCGCGGCGTAATAGCCCGCGATCTGGGTGGACAGCGTGGACTTGCCGACTCCGCCTTTGGGACTGGCAACAACGACGATGGGCATGGGAACTCCTGGAAAAGAAGGGGCGAAAAATTTTGCTATGTTAGCGGGATGCATCCACCTCCCATTTCACCGAATCTTTCTACGCCCCCGAAGATCTATCTGCTCGCCGCCCATCCCAACTGGCGCGCCTCCCGCGTCAACCAGCGCCTGCTGGCAGCGGCCCGCAGCCTGGCAGACGGCAACCCGCAACTCGACGTGCAAGACCTGTACGCCAACTACCCCGACTACGCCATCGACGTGGCCGCCGAGCAGGCCCGCATGGAAGCCGCCGACCTGCTGGTGCTGGTGCACCCCATCCAGTGGTACTCCATGCCCGCGCTGCAAAAACTCTGGCTGGACGAGGTGCTGACCTATGGCTGGGCTTTTGGCGCGGTGTCGGCCGAGACCGAAGAGGCCGCCCCCACCGGCGCGCCCGGCACCGCCCTGCGCGGCAAGGCGTTGTGGCTGGTGGTGACCACCGGCGGCCAGGAGGATTCGTACCACCCCGAGAGCTACAACCGCTACCCGTTTGATGCGTTCCTGCCGCCCTACGCCCAGACGGCCGCCCTGTGCGGCATGCGCTTTTTGCCGCCACTGGTGCTGCACGGTGCCCACAGCGCGGGCAAGCAAGAGGTGCTGGACCACATCGCCCTGTTCAGCCAACGGCTGCAGACCTATCCCCACTGGCCTACACCGTAAACCGCTATGGAACATGCACCTTCGTGGCTGATCAACAGCTTCATCTACCTCAGCGCCGCCGTCATCGCCGTGCCTCTGAGCAAAGCCCTGGGCCTGGGCTCCATCATTGGCTATCTGGCAGCGGGCATCGCCATCGGACCCTGGGGCCTGGGCCTGGTCACCGAGGTGCAGGACATCCTGCATTTCGCCGAATTCGGCGTGGTGCTGATGCTGTTTTTGATCGGCCTGGAGCTGGAGCCCAAGCGCCTGTGGAGCCTGCGCCGCCCGATCTTCGGCTGGGGCACGGCCCAGGTGGTGGGTTGCGCGGTAGTGATTTTGCTGGGTGCCATGGCGGCGGGTGTGCCGTGGCGCATTGCGCTGGTGGCGGCGCTGGGCCTGGCCTTATCCAGCACGGCGATTGCGCTGCAGGTGTTTGGCGAACGCAACCTGCTGCCTACCCGCAGCGGACAGGCGGGGTTTTCCATCCTGCTGTTCCAGGACGTGGCGGCCATTCCGATTCTGGCGCTCATCCCATTGCTGGGCAGTATTTCTGAACAAAATGGGGCTCTAGGCCATACAGGACAGGCGCTACAAGCTCTTAAAACAGTAGCAGTCATTGCAGGCATCGTGCTGGGTGGGCGCTTGCTGTTGCGGCCTTTGTTCCGCTGGATTGCGCGCTCCAACACGCCCGAGATCTTTACCGCCGCGTCTTTGCTGCTGGTGGTGGGCATCGCCTCGCTGATGCTGTCGGTAGGCCTGTCGATGGCGCTGGGGGCCTTTTTGGCCGGCGTGCTGTTGGCCGAGAGCGAGTACCGCCGCGAGCTGGAAACCGACATCGAGCCGTTCAAGGGGCTGCTGCTGGGCCTGTTCTTCATCGCGGTGGGCATGAGCGTGGATTTTGGTGTACTGCGCCAGTCGCCAGGACTGATGGCGCTGATCGTGGCGGGCTTTCTGCTGGCCAAGCTGGCCGTCATATACGCCATTGCCAAGTACATGGGCGTGCCGTTCCAGGAGCGGCCGGTGTTTACCGTGCTGCTGGCGCAAGGCGGCGAGTTTGCGTTTGTGGTGTTCCAGACCGCCACGGCGGCCAACGTGTTCTCCAGCCAAACCTCGTCGCTACTGATTGGCTCGGTGGCCATCTCCATGCTGGTCAGCCCCATGCTGCTGCTGGCCATCGACAAACTGCTGCTGCCCCGCCTGGCGCAGCGTGGCGGCAGCCAGATGGAAGAGCTCGCCGAGCAACAGGAAGCGCCCATCATCATTGCCGGTTTTGGCCGCTACGGCCAGATCGTGGGCCGCACGCTGCAGGCACAGGGGCTGAGCGCCACCGTGCTGGACCACGATGCCGACATGGTGGAGGCGATCCGCCAGTTTGGCTTTCGGGTGTTTTACGGCGATGCCACCCGGCTGGACCTGCTGCGCCTGTCGGGCGCGGCCACCGCCAAAATTCTGGTCGTCGCGGTCGACGATAAAGCGCAAAGCCTGAAGATTGTGGATATTGCCCGCGAACACTTCCCCAACCTGGAGATCGTGGCCCGCGCCCGCGACGTGCCGCATTGGAACGAACTGCGCGCCCGGGGCGTGCTACGGGTGGAGCGCGAGTTGTTCGAGTCCAGCCTGCGCAGTGCTCGTTCGGTGCTAGAGATCCTGGGCTACCCGGCGCACGAAGCGCGCCAGCAGGCCATGCGGTTTCGCCAGCACAACCTGGCGCTTTTCGAGCAGATGTACCCGCACCGCAAAGACCGGGCGAAGTTCATCGCTGTGGCCACCGAGGGCCGCCAGCAGCTGGAAGAGCAAATGGCCCAGGAGCGCGCGCAGCAGGCGCAGCGACGGCCCAAGGGCTGGGGAAAATAAGGGGTTCAGTCGAGCGCAGCGTCGTCCAGCATGCCGTCTTCGTCCAGAGGCGCAGCCGACTGGTACATGGTGGCCATCTGCGCCACCTCGTCGGTCACCGCCTGGCGCAGGCTGGCGGGACCCAGCACCTGGCATTGCGCCCCATACTGGAGGATTTTCTCCATCAGCTCGCGCGGGTCCATGTAGGGCACGCGCAGCAGGTAGGTGCCATCGTTTTGCTGCTTGCCCTGCTGCAAGGGATGCCATTGCACATTGGCCACACTGCAGGCTTTGTCGCGGCTGAACTGCAGCCGCGCCCAGCGCACCCGGCCACTGGCAAACACCCCGTACGCCGGGCCAAACTGGGCATCCAATTTGTCCTCGCCCACTTCGATGGCGCTGCTGGGCAAGACACGCGCGTCGGTGATGGCATCCACCGCAAAGCTGTACAGCTCGGCCTGCGGATGGCACCAGGCCTCCAGGTGCCAACTGCCGCGGAAGTGCACCAGCCGCTGGGGCGACACCTCCCACTCCAAAGGCCCTGCGGTCGAGTCAGCATAAGCCACCACCAGGCGCTTGCGCCGCACCAGTGCCAAGCCGATGCGCTCAAAGTAGCGCGGTGTCGCGGTTTCCTGCACCAGGCCAGGAATGCGCACCCGTTGCCGCAACTCTTGCAGCTCGATATCGTCACTGGTCAGCAAGGCATTCAGCCGGTCGGCCACGGGCACCGGATTGATGATCAAACCACCCGTATCCAGATGCACCAGCAACTGCTGCATCGTCAGTAGCGCGTGGATTTCGGTCGATGAAAACCACAAGCCCGGAAGCTCATGGGTGCTGGTGGGTGGTTCACCGGTCGATGCCAATCGGTAGCCGCCTGCCGCACGGCTCCATTCGATGGGCAGCTTGAGGCGGGTGCGCAGATCATCCAGATCGCGTTTCAAAGTGGCTCGCGAGACATTCAGCTCCGCTTGCAAAGCAGCAAAGCTAATCACTTTGTGCTGGCGCAAAAGCTGGTCAATTTTGTAGAGGCGCCCGGTCTGGTCCATGTCGTTGCCGAAAGTCGATTCGGTTTTTTGTAATAGGTGTAACTATTTGATTCCATAGCGAGGAAGAGAGCAAGGCACTTTCGCACAGACCATGTGCGCATGGTCCTGCGAAGACAGTGCATTGCGGTAATAGTGCGCACTCCACTGGGATTTATTGGTCTTTTTTCGAATACCACCAAAGATATCCATACCACCGAAAAGCCCGTCAACAGGCGCTTCCCAGCCATTTCCAGAAAAGACTCCAAACGCATCGGACTGCAGCATCGACGACGCAAAAGACACACTTTGTGGAATTGCGTGCATTTCGCAACAAGCCGCTCTTGCCCCACAGCACAGTCCGCCTGTGCCTCCAGCGTGGGCCATGTGCCCGTGGTTTCACCGTGGTAGGCTCATACCCATGTTCAATCCATCCCAAGCCGATGTTCGCCGTTTCTTTTGCGCTGTGTATGCCAAGGCAAGGACCGGGCAGGCGCTGGAAGCTATTGAAACCATAGCAAGCCAGTGGCTGGACGAACACCCTGAATACCATGCCGACATGCTGGATGCAGAAGCTGCAGTAGCGCGCAATTACGATGCAGAAGCCGGCAAAACCAATCCGTTTCTACACCTTTCGATGCATTTATCGATCAGCGAGCAGTGCTCTATCGACCAGCCACGCGGTATTCGGCAGTCGGTTGAATTGCTTACGCGCCGCCGCGACTCATTGCACGATGCCCACCACGAAACCATGGATTGCCTGGGTCAAATGCTATGGGAAAGCCAGCGGGCAGGCCGCCCTCCCGACGGTGCCGCCTACATCGACTGCGTACAGCGCCGCGCCACGCAAGACTGACCCGAGACGCGCAAAAAAGCCCGCTTACAGCGGGCTTTTTATGAGGTGGACTTGTTTAGCGAAAGCGCGACTGCGGCACGACCTTCAAATCGCCGTCCAACGAGTGCATATAGCTGGCCATCGCCTTGAGCTCAGCGTTGGAGAACTGCTTGGCCACGCCGCCCATGATGGCGTTGGATCGCCCGACCAAAGCGTTGCCTTCGGTTTTGTACGACTTCAAGGCCACGAACAGGTAGTCTGCGTGCTGGCCCGCAATCTTGGGATAGGTGGGGTCGATCGGCTTGGAGAAGTTGTCCCCATGGCAGGACACACAGGCACCCTTGGTCAATAGTGCGGCCACCTGGGCGCTGGGCGCTGCCACGGGTTTGGCGGGCGACGCAGCCCCCTCCACTACGCCACTAGCGCTGTAGTACGCCGCCACGTCGGCCATGTCCTGGTCGCTGAGCGAATCCGAGATACCGCGCATGGTGGGATGCTTGCGCTCGCCCTTTTTGTAGGCGTTGAGTGCCGAAATGATGTACTTGGCACCTTGTCCCGATATTTTGGGCACCTTGTGCACCTCGGGGAAGCTGGCCTGGTAGCCAACAATGCTATGGCAGCCGATGCACATATCCACCTTGGCGTGGCCTGCTTTGGCATCCCCCACGATGTCTTGGGCACTGGCCACATTGGCAATACCTGCTAGCGAAACAGCCGCAAACGCGAACACCGTGGTCAGTAATTTATTCATTTTTGCGCGCACAATCTGGGGAAAAATCAAGCCTACATTCAGCCCTGTTTAGCAGGCTTGCCATCAACCGCAGATTATATGCGGCCCCATATTCATCCCCCGCTCTTGTCCCACCACCATGAAGTTCCAAGGCTCCAACAATTACGTCGCCACCCAGGATCTGATGCTGGCCGTCAATGCCGCTGCCACCTTGAAACGCCCGCTGCTGGTCAAGGGCGAGCCCGGCACCGGCAAAACCATGCTGGCCGAGGAAGTGGCTGCCGCGCTAGGCATGCCGCTGCTGCAATGGCACATCAAATCCACCACCAAGGCACAGCAGGGACTGTATGAATATGACGCGGTCAGCCGCTTGCGCGATTCGCAACTGGCCGGCATCGAAGATTCGGCGCGGGTTAAAGACATCCACAACTACATTGTCAAAGGCGTGCTGTGGCAGGCTTTCACCGCAGATGAACCGGTGGCGCTGCTGATCGACGAGATCGACAAGGCTGACATCGAGTTTCCCAACGACTTGTTGCGCGAAATCGACCGCATGGAGTTCTACTGCTACGAGACCCGCGAGCTGGTCAAAGCCAAGAACCGCCCGCTGGTGTTCATCACCTCCAACAACGAAAAAGAGCTGCCCGACGCTTTTTTGCGCCGCTGTTTCTTCCACTACATCAAATTTCCCGATGCCACCACGATGCAGCAAATTGTGGACGTGCACTTCCCCGGCCTTCAACGCGAGCTGCTGGCAGCGGCCATGAAAACGTTCTACGACATCCGCAACCTGCCCGGACTGAAGAAAAAGCCATCTACTTCAGAGTTGCTGGACTGGCTCAAGCTGCTGGTGGCCGAAGACATTTCGGCCGAGGCCTTGCACAGCCAGGACAACATGGTGGCCGTGCCACCGCTGGTAGGTGCGCTGCTGAAAAACGAGCAGGATGTCAGCCTGTTTGAAAAACTGGTGTTCATGCAGCGACACCACCGCTAATCTGAACCGATGCTGATCGACTTCTTCTACACCCTGCGCTCCGCCAAACTGCCGGTTTCGGTGAAGGAATACCTGAGCCTGCTGGAAGCGCTCAAGGCAGGCGTAGTAGGCCCTAACAGCGAAGATAGCTACAAGATTGACGATTTTTACCACTTAAGCCGCTGCACACTGGTCAAAGACGAAAAGCACTACGACAAATTCGACCAGGCTTTTGCCACCTACTTCAAGGGGGTGGAAGCCGTGACCGACTTCACCCAGGATATCCCCCTGGAATGGCTGCGTAAAAACCTGGAGCTCGAACTCAGCCCCGAAGAAAAGACCAAAATCGAAAAAATGGGCTGGGACAAGCTCATGGAAACGCTCAAACAGCGCTTTGAAGAGCAAAAAGAACGCCACGAAGGCGGCAGCAAGTGGATTGGTACTGGCGGTACCAGCCCGTTTGGAGCCAATGGCTATAACCCCGAAGGCATACGCATCGGACAGGACAAAAGCCGCAACAAAAGTGCAGTGAAGGTGTGGGACCAGCGGGCCTACAAAGACTACGACGACAGCCAGGAACTCGGCACACGGAACATCAAGGTGGCGCTGCGCCGCCTGCGCAAATTTGCCCGCGAAGGCCATGCCGACGAACTCGACCTGGCCGATACCATACGGTCTACCGCCGCCAATGCCGGTTATCTCGACATCAAAATGGTGCCAGAACGGCATAACAACGTCAAAGTACTGCTACTGATGGATGTGGGCGGCAGCATGGACGAGCATGTGCAGCGGGTGGAAGAGCTGTTCAGCGCCAGCAAAAGCGAATTCAAGCACCTGGAGTTCTACTATTTCCACAACTGTGTCTACGACTTCATGTGGAAGCACAACCGCCGCCGCTACACCGAGAAGTTTTCCACCTGGGACGTGATCCGCAAATACAACAAGGACTACAAACTGCTGTTCATCGGCGACGCGACCATGAGCCCCTATGAGATTTTGCAGCCCGGCGGTAGTGTGGAGTACAGCAACGAAGAGGCCGGGGCGGTGTGGCTGCAGCGCCTCACCAACGCCTTCCCCAAGTTTGCCTGGATCAACCCCGAGCCCCAGGGCCTGTGGGAGTACCGCCAAAGCATCAGCATCGTCCAGCAACTGGTGGGTCAGCGCATGTTTCCCCTGACCCTGAAAGGTCTGGAAGACACCATGCGGCTGCTGTCGAAGTAAGCAATGCACAGATTCGGCATGCGGTTGTGGGCGTGGTGCGGGCTGTTATTACTGCCAGGCTTGGTGTGGGCACAAACTCCCGCCACTGCAGCGCCTGCGTTTGCCTTCGACCTGCAAGTCGTGGCCCCAGACAAAATTCGCGATTTGCTGCTAAAACATCTGGAACTGCAGCGTTATCGCAGCCTGACGGACCTGGACAGCACCGAACTGGCGCGGCTCATGCAGGCCGCCGAGCGCAATGCCCACGACCTGCTGGCCACCCAAGGCTACTTTGCAGCCCAGGTCACACTCAAGCTGACGCCCACCCCGCAAAGCACCACCGCCCCGCATGACATCACCATCACGGTGGAGCCGGGGGACCCGGTGCGCATACAGGCGGTGCAGGTGGACTTCAGCGGCCCGATCGCCAACGACCCGGCGGACGCCTCGCTGCGCGACACCATCCGCAGCGACTGGCCGCTGGGGCCCGGTACACCGTTTACCCAGGATGCCTGGGACGATGCCAAGACCCAGGCCCTGCGCAACCTCACGGTGCAGCGCTTTCCCACGGGTGAAATCCGCAACAGCCTGGCCGATATCGACCCCGACACGCAAACTGCCCAGCTCAACATCACTCTGGCATCCGGCCCGGCCTACCGGTTTGGCCCGCTGGACCTGCGCGGCCTGCAGCGCTACAGCGCCCAACTGGTCAGCCGCCTGGCCCAACTGCCCACCGGGGCCGACTACAGCCAGGCGCAACTGCTGCAGACCCAGCAGCGGCTGGCCGACAGTGGCTACTTCGACTCGGTATTTTTGACCCTGGACACCAGCGGCGACCCGCAAGCCGCCCCCGTGGTAGCCCAACTGCGTGAGGCCAAACTGCAAAAACTGGTGCTGGGCGTAGGCTTCAGCACCGACAGCGGGCCGCGCCTGTCAGCCGAGCACACCCACCACCAGTTGCCCTGGCTGCCATGGCGCGCCATCTCCAAGCTCAGCCTGGACAAAGACACCCAAACCCTGGGCACCGAGCTCACCGCCCCCCCCGATGCCAGCAACTGGCGCTGGGTGACCTCGGCCCAGGTGCAGCATCAGAATCTGAGTGAAACAGTCACCCGCAGCCAACGCCTGCGGGCCGGACGCACCCAGGGCAACGACCACATCGACCGCAACGTCTACCTGCAATACGACCACGCGCTGACCACCAGCGGCACCGACCCTACGGTGGCGTCCAGTGCCATCAGCGCCAACTACGCCTGGACGCAGCGTAACTTTGACGACATCCGCACCCCTACCCAAGGCTACGGCGTGGCCGTGGAGCTGGGCGGCGGCTTCACCCTGGGAGGCAACCGCCAGCCCTACACCCGCACCCTGGCACGTTGGCTGGGCTATGTACCTCTGGGCAAACTGCTGCCCAGTGATGGCCTATTCATGCGCGCGGGCCGCCTGGCGCTGCGGGCCGAAGTGGGTGCCGTGGTCGCCAAGGCCGACGCAAATGTGCCCAGCACCCAGCAGTTCCTGACCGGTGGCGACACCACCGTGCGCGGCTACGGTTACCAGGAAATCGGCGTGGCGGGCAGCAGCGGATCGGTCACCGCCGGACGCTATATGGCCTCGGGCAGCTTTGAATGGCAGCGGCCCATCGTCCTCAACGGCAAGGCCAGCCCTTGGGAGACGGCATTGTTCGTTGATGCGGGCGCCGTCGCCAATACCGTGGGGGCTCTGGAAGCCAAGGTGGGCGTGGGTGGCGGCATTCGCTGGCGCAGCCCCGTGGGGCCGGTGCAGATGGACATCGCCTACGGCCTGGCCAGCCGCAAGGCACGCCTGCACATGAGCGTAGGGTTCAGCTTTTGAGTACAGAAACAGCCCCAACCGCCCCGCGGCGCTGGATGCCCTCTGGCAAACGCCTGCTGTGGCTGCTGTGCGCGCCGCTGCTGGTACTGGCTGCACTGGCTGCGGTGGTGGGCGCGCTCTGGGTCTGGCTAGGGACCGACACCTCGCTGGCCACTACCCTGGCCCGTGCCGCTACCTACCTGCCTGCAGGCCACACGCTGGAGGCCCACGGTGTAACCGGCTCGGTGCGCCAGGGCGGCCACATCGGCAGCCTGGCCTACCGCAGCCCCAGCCTCCAGGTGGATGCCCAGGACATTGCCGTGGACTGGCGGCTTGACCGGCTGCTGCAACGAGAACTGCAACTGGGCAAGCTGCACATCGCCCAGCTCAGCATTACGCAAACCCCGTCTAACGAACCTTTGGCACTACCCACCGAGATCGTGCTCCCCCTGCAGGTAGACCTGCCCTTCGAGATTGCCGACCTGCGCTGGCAAGGCCCACCGGCGCTGCAACTGTCGCAGCTGGCCGGGCACTACCGCTATGACGGCACGCAGCACCAGCTTACTGTCAGCCGTATCCAAGTTGCTGCAGGCGAATACGCGGGCCAGGCCACCCTGCTGGCCCGCAGCCCGCTCACGCTGCAAGCCGCCGTGCAAGGCCGCGTGGACACTACCCTGCCGGGCAACACCCGCCCCACCACCATCACGGCCACCGCGTCGGCGAATGGGTCCTTGGCCGGGCAAGATGCACTGCTGCACATCCAGGCCCAGCTCACGCCCGCCACCCCCAAGGCCTTGCAAGCCACGCTGGTCGCGCAAATCCACCCCTGGGCGGCGCAGCCGGTGCACCAGGCCGATGCCACGTTCCAACAACTCAATTTGGCCGAGCTGTGGCCTGACGCACCAAACACCCTGCTCAGTGGCAGCGCACTGGTGCGGCCCGAACCCCTACCTACCAGCACCGCCTGGCGCGCCGAGGCCACCGTCGACAACCGCCTAAGCGGCCCCTGGGACAAAAACCGCGTGCCGCTGGACCACGCCAGCACCCGGCTGCAGTACCAACAAGGGGCCTGGGTCATCGAATCGCTGAGCGCCCAGCTTGGCAAAGGTGATGTACGACTCCAGGGCCGCTGGATGGGCGCAGGCTCCACCGACTGGACGGCCGAGGCCAAGCTCTTGCGCATCAATCCCGCCGCCCTGCACACCCGCATGGCCCCGGCCTTGCTGGACGGACGGGTTAACGCCAGCAGCTCCGCCGCCGCCATCCGTTTCGATGCCGCCCTGCAACCCTCTGCCAAAGCGCCCGATATCAAAGCGCTACAAGGCCTGCGAATCCAGACGGCCCAGGCCACAGGCCGCTGGGCTGCGGGCACCCTGAGCCTGTCGGCCCTGAAATTGCAAACCGACGATGCGTTGCTGCAAGGCCAACTGGACCTGACCCTTGCCACCCGCGCCGCCCAAGGCCAACTGCACCTGACCCTGCCCGGCGCGCAAGCCGAGGTACAAGGGCAGATCAGCGCGTCGCAAGGCGCGGGCGACTTCGCCCTGCGCGTGCCCGACGCAGGCCAGGCCACCCGCTGGCTGGCGCGCCTGCCCGGTGTGGCGGCCAGCCTGCCCGGCACCATCCTGGGCCAGGCCGAGCTGACAGGGCGCTGGACGGGCGGCTGGGCCAACGCCCTCTCTACGGCACCGGTGAAGGCGGGCACGCCCCCTTTCCAACTCAACGCCCAACTGGCCGTACCGACCCTGGAAGTACGCCCTGCCACCGGCAACCCCATCCGCCTGAACAAGCTGCAGCTGGATGCGTCCGGCAGCCTGGGTGCGCTGGACATCGCCCTGCAAGGCGAGCTGGCCACCGGCACCCAGCGCGCCAGCCTCAGCACCCGCGCCACCGGTGGCCTGGGCACGGCCAACCAGTGGCAGGCCCGCATCGCCAGCCTGGCCCTGGAGATGCAGGACAGCACCCGCCCCGGCCCCTGGACACTGCAACTCGACCAGGCCCTGGCCCTCAAGGGCACCACCACCTCGCTGGATGCCGCCGCAGGCAGTGCCAACGTCAAAGGCCCGGTCCCCGGCAGCGTGCGAATCGCGTGGCAGCCGGTGTCCTGGTCGCGCAACGGTACCCAGACCCTACTGCGCACCCAGGGCACGCTGCAAGGCCTGCCCATGGGTTGGCTGGAAACCCTGGCTGTGGGTAACGGACAACTGGCCCAGCTCGGCCTCAAAGGCGACCTGCTGCTGGACGGTGACTGGAACGTACAGGCCGCGCAAACCCTGCAAGTCAGCGCCAACCTCTACCAAAAAAGCGGCGATCTGCAACTGCTGACCGGGGAAGAGTCTGCCAACGGCACGCCCAGCACCATCAGCGCAGGCATCCGCACCGCCCGCATCGGCCTGCGCACCGACGGCAACAAGCTCAGCGCCAGCCTGCGCTGGGACAGCGAACGCGCAGGCCAGGCCGAGGCCGAGCTGAGCACCCAGGTGCGCCAGACCGACGGCACCTGGCTCTGGCCCGCCGACGCACCACTCAACGGCACGGTGCGCGCATCCCTGCCCCGGGTCGGCATCTGGTCGGTGCTGGCCCCGCCCGGCTGGCGGTTGCGCGGCACGCTGGGAGCCAATGCCACCCTCAGCGGCACCCGCATGGCACCGCTGTGGACCGGCACGCTGCAGGCCGACGAGCTGGCGTTGCGCTCGGTGGTCGAAGGTATCGAACTGCGTGATGGCCGCCTGCGTGCCAGCCTGGACGGCCAGCGCCTGAACATCACCGAATTCAGCCTGCGCGGTGCCCCTGCGGCCACCTCCACAGCAACAACAGCTCCGCCCAGCGGCGACGGTGGCAGCCTCACGGCCTCCGGTAACGTGCGCTGGAACAACGCGGCCCCGGCAGGCATCCAGATGGACATCCAGGCCCAGGCCAAAACCTTGCGCATCTCCGCCCGCGCCGACCGCCGCCTCACGGTGTCCGGCAACCTGCAAGCCACCCTGGCGCAGGGCAAGCTGGTGCTGCAAGGCGCGCTGCGGGCAGACCAGGCTCTGTTCATCCTGCCTGACGAATCCGCGCCCTCACTCGGCAGCGACGTGGTGGTGCGCAAACGCAGCACCGCTCCATCCGGTAACACGCCACCCGCCGCTGCCCCCGTGGCAGCCAGCAATACCCCCGAGGTCAACGTCACCCTGGACCTGGGCGGCGATTTCCACCTGGTCGGCCGCGGCCTGGACACCCGCCTCACCGGCAAGCTCGTGCTGCGCGCGGGCCCCACCCTGGCCGGGCCACGCATCACCGGCGAACTGCGCACCGCGCGCGGCAGCTACAAGGCCTACGGCCAGGCGCTGGACATCGAAGAAGGCATCCTGCGTTTCAGTGGCCGCTATGACAACCCGTCGCTCGACGTGCTGGCCATCCGGCCCAACCTCAGCGTGCGCGTCGGCGTGCAGATCAACGGCACCGCGCTGTCGCCCAACATCCGCCTGTACTCCGACTCCGACCTGTCCGATGCGGAAAAGCTGGCCTGGCTGGTGCTGGGCCGCAGCGCCGCCAACGGCGGAGCCGAAGGTGCCGTGCTGCAACAGGCCGCGCTGGCCTTGCTGGGCGGCAACGGCAAAGGCCTGTCGGGTGGACTGGCCTCTGCCCTCGGCCTCGACGAGTTGTCGCTCAGCGGCACTGGCAGCAACGCCGACGGCACCACCAGCGCCGCCGCCGTCACCTTCGGCAAGCGCCTGTCGCGTAATTTTTACGTAGCCTACGAGCACAGCCTGGCGGGCACACTGGGCACGCTGTACATCTTCTACGACCTGAGCAAGCGCTTCACCCTGCGTGGCCAAACCGGCGAGCAAAGCGCCATCGACCTCATCTTCACCTTGCAATACGACTAAGCGCGGCTAAAAAAACGGCCCGGCGCAGGCCCTACAATCCGCCCTCCCCCTTGTAGTTCAATGGATAGAACGAGTGCCTCCTAAGTGCTAAATACAGGTTCGATTCCTGTCGAGGGGACCAACTCTCCTGCTGTACAGGCGCCCACCGATTTATAAGAAATCGGCACTCCGCGCTTATCCAATGGGCGTGACAAGCTCTCATTTCAATAGCAACGGCAATCCACCGAAGCCACCGACCTGGAGCCCCCTTGTATGGCCGAATTCACCGCCACCGTGGTCTGGCAGCGCGCCACCGACCCACCCGAGCCCTTTACCGACCAGCGCTACAGCCGCCGCCATGCCTGGCAATTCGACGGCGGCTTGGCGGTACCAGCCTCGTCCTCGCCGCATTCCGTGCCGCTGCCGTTCTCGGACCCTGCCGCGGTAGACCCCGAAGAGGCGTTTGTGGCCGCGCTCTCCAGCTGCCACATGCTGTGGTTTCTGCACCTGGCGGCCAAGGCGGGCTGGGTGGTGGACCACTACGCCGATGCAGCCGTAGGCCAGATGGGCCGCAACGCGGCAGGCCGCGTGGCCATGACCCAGGTGCTGCTGCGCCCCCATGTGCAGTTCGCGCCAGGACACACTCCCACCCGCGCCGCGCTGGAGCAACTGCACCACGATGCGCACGACGCTTGCTACATCGCCAACTCGGTCACCACCGAAGTGGTGTGCGAACCCGTCTGATAACACCATGACCTACCTGCCTAAGCACTTCGAAGAAACCGACCCCGCCACCCTGCAGGCGCTGGTACGCGCCCACCCGCTGGCCACCTGGGTGGTGCCACAGACGGATGGTGAGTTGCTGGTCAACCACATCCCGTTTCTGCTGGATGCCGACCGGGGCCCGCATGGCACGCTGGTCGGGCACGTGGCGCGGGCCAACCCGGTGTGGCAGGCTCTGAGCGCAGCCGCCACGGTGGCGGTTTTCCAGGGGCCCGAGGCCTATGTGTCGCCGTCTTGGTATCCCAGCAAGCCGGTCCACGGCAAGGTAGTACCTACCTGGAATTACGCCGTGGTGCACGCCCACGGCATCGCCCGGGTGTTCGACGACCGAGAACAATTGCGGACCCTGGTGACGCGGCTGACCGCCCTGCACGAAGCCGCCCTGCCCCAACCCTGGCAGGTGGCCGATGCGCCGGCTGCTTACATCGACACCATGCTGAGTGCCATCGTCGGCATCGAGATCCCGGTGCAGCGCTGGGTGGGCAAGTGGAAAGTCAGCCAGAACCGAACAGAAGACGACCGGTTGGGTGTGGCGGCAGGCTTGCAGGCGCGGGGTACGGCGCAGGCGGAGTCGATGGCTGTGCTGGTACGAACTGCAGCAGATTCAAAAAGCAAATGAAATAAGCCTCTTGTGCCTACTCCTATAAGCATTGAAAGCTATTTATTTGGTAGTGCTTCTGCGGGTAAGCCTGCTGCCAGGCTGCGGTACACGGCCTCGGTTTCCTCGCAGGTTCTGCGCCACGAAAACTGCTGCTGGCGCTGCTGACCCAACGCGATCAACTCCGCACGCCGTCCGGGTTGGTACAAAACCTCCGACATGGCCGCATGCACCGACTGCGCATCCTTGGGCTCGAAGTACACCGCGGCATCGCCCGCAATCTCTGGCAGCGAGCCCGCGTGGGCCAGTACCGCCGGACAGGCGTTGCTGAACGCCTCTAACACCGGGATGCCAAATCCTTCGTACAGGGACGGAAATACAAAAGCCAGGGCCCGCTGGTACAGCAGCGCCAGTTCGGTGTCACTTGCGGCATGCTGGTGCACCCTGTCGGCAATACCGTGGGTTTCAAAGAAGATTTTTTCATTTTTATGAAAAGGACCGCCGGTGCAAAAAACATGCAAAGTGGGGTCCGCTTCCATCAAAGCCCGCATGCTGTTAATGAAAAAATAGAAATTCTTGTAAATCGTGCGGGCACCTACAAACAAGATATAGCGTTCTGGCAATGCAGCGACCAATGGCGACGTAGTTGCCTCACCCGCGAATGCAGGCATGGAAGTCGCCAAATGCGTTACCGCTATTTTGTCGGGTGAAACTCCAAAAAATCGGACCAAATCTTTTTTTGTGCATTCAGAGATGGCCACAATTTTGTGTGCCATTTTGGCCAAACCTCTTTTTTGCTCAGACACTTTATCCGCCAAGCTGAAGCATTCAGGGTATATCTCATGGATCATGTCGTACACTGTCAGTACAAATGGTTTTTCACCCATGTAAGGCAAAAAATAATCATCGTAGTAGGTAGGATGGAATACATCAAAATCCTTATTCTTCAGTGCTTCGATTGACAAGGACTTATTTACCGCATCTGTCTCAATGGGTTTTTTTATCTTGTTGCGCGCAGAATATAAATTCCATTTTCCTTTGAAATCACGTCCTGGCATAAAATTCTCATAAGCACCTGGATCATCGTTAGCCTTATGGGCAAAGATAGATTTTCTAAGATATTCATTTTTCGAATACATCAGTGAGACATCTACCTTGGCATGTCCATCCTGACTCAAACCCTCCATGATTTCGCAGAAATAACGAGAAATTCCACCAAATTTTTGTTGTTCAAAAATCTGGTGATCGTATAGTATTTTCATGGGGATTTGATTAAAAACTAATGCGCAAATAGAAAACTATGCCGCAGCCATGGCCGCCACTACATCAGGCATGAGTTTTTGAGCCTTCCAGCCTAAAACACGCTCTGCTTTAGAGGGATCACCTGCAATTAACAACGGATCTGTAGGACGTAACAAATGCGATGCCTGCTCCACATGCTCTCGCCAATCCAGTTCAAAATGCATAAACGCCAAAGACACAAAATCTTCCAGTGAATGCGTTACTCCAGTTGCAATCACATAGTCTTGCGCCGTGTCGTTTTGCAGAATTCGCCACATGGCATCCACATATTCAGGCGCCCACCCCCAATCCCGCTGAATATCCAACCGTCCTAATTGGAGTTTTTCATCAGATCCTTGGGCAATGCGCCGTGCGGTACTGATTATTTTTTGGGTAACAAACCGCGCAGGCCGCAAAGGCGACTCGTGGTTGAACAAAATACCCGTACAAGCATGAATACCATAGGCGTTGCGATAATTGTCCAGCAGCCAATGGGCCGACGCTTTGGCCACTGCATACGGACTACTGGGCTTGAAAGGTGTTTCCTCATTAGCCAACTGGCCATGGGTATCACCAAAGCATTCACTGGAACCTGCGTGGTAAAAACGGATCGGATAATCCATCAATCGACAGGCCTCCAACACATTGAGCACCCCCACCACCGTACTCTGTATGGTTTCTGCGGGTTGCTCAAAAGAAAGGCCCACAGAAGACTGGCCGGCAAGATAATAGATTTCGTCCGGCTGGCTTTGCCGGACAGCCATAAATACCGACCGAAAGTCCCCGGGGACCAGGGAAAGGGTTTGGATCGAGCCTGCAATTCCCAATGACACCAAATTGCGAAAACTGGCCCCTTGCACGTCCCGGGAGGTACCCCATACGGTGTAACCCTTTCCCAGGAGGAACTGGGCGAGATATCCGCCGTCCTGCCCCGCCACGCCACATATCAGAGCTGTTTTACCTTGGGGTGATTTCATACAGTTTTTTATATTTTGTTACTAAATTTAACGATAGAATATCATAGACCAGACTTCGGAACAAGTCGATGCGATTTTTATAGCACCTGGATGCGGTCGCATGAAATTAAACAGTCATTTAACACCTCTTGAAAAATGCAAAAAACTGCATCACCAAAAGTTTCCATCATTATGCCCGTGTTCAACACAGGGAAATATTTGAACGAGGCCATTCAATCGGTACTGGAACAGCAACCCAGCATGGATTGCGAGGTTCCTACATTTGAACTGGTGGTGGTCGACGACCACAGCACCGATCCGTATACGCTTGAGATTTTGCAGATCTTTTCCCATGCCGATCCGCGCGTCACCGTACTTAAAAATCAAAGATCAAAAGGTGCTGCCGGTGCCCGCAACACCGGCATTGTTCACTCCCAAGGGGAATGGATTGCATTTCTTGATTCAGATGACATATTAACCCCTCAGTCGCTTGTAACACGCTGGCATGCCATTCTGCAAAATCCCGAAATTGAATGGATTGGAGCCAAATTCAAATTATTGAAACCCAAAACAGACGCTTCTGGTGTTCCATTTTTTGAAACAGCCAAAGAACTGATCGCCAATATTCCACCCAATAGTTTGCCTGCCACTGCAAAACGACTACAAAGGCCAGTAGAAGATTTTTCCAAGAGTTGCATGATTGGCATCATGACCGTGCTGATTAAGCGAGAGCTTATTACTGCAAAAGGCATGTTTAACGAAAAACTGCGCCGCGCTGAAGATTACCATTTATGGTTTCAGTGCGCGTTTCAGCATGATTTATGGATACTGGATGCCGATATTGCCTTTTACCGCATCCATTCTGCCAGCTTGACCCATGGCGATGCACCAAAGTTACTGCATGAAGATGCCATGATCGAGTTGCTGCTGAAAGACCCGCAGGCTATGGCGCACAAAGAGTTGCTGCTTAAGCGTTTTGATCTTGTCATGCAAGACAATTGTTACTTTTATCGTGGTAAACGGCGATTTGGAACCGCCTTGCACAACACATTACAATGGCTTACAAGACGGCCCGGCAATCCTACGGCCTGGAAAGAATTGCTTGCCTGCTGTCTCAGGGTTGCCTGAGTCGCTCTATTTGACAAACGCCCCCCTGGATCAAGGATCACCTGATGGGAAAAGAAGTTCTGGTGTCGGCGATTGTGTCCACCTACCGTTCCGAGCGGTTTATGCGGCATTGCCTGGAAGACTTGGAACGCCAGACCATCGCAGACCAGTTGGAAATTATCGTCATTGACAGTTGCTCGCCTGAAAATGAAGGCGACATCGTCAGAGATTTCCAAAGCCGCTACAGCAATATCGTGTACCTGCGCACCGACCAGCGCGAAGGGCTTTACACCGCCTGGAACCGCGCCATAGCCATGGCCAAAGGCAAGTATTTGACCAATGCCAATACCGATGACCGCCACCACCCCAGCGCATTTGAGAGGTTGGTGAAGCAATTGGATGACGCACCCGAGTGTGTTCTGGCCTACCACGACCAATTCACCAGCACGATTGAGAACGAGAGCTTTGAAGCCTGTGCGGCCCGCAATCCCCGGCAATTCAAACTGCCTGATTTTTCGCATGACACGCTGATTCTGGGCTGCTTGACGGGTTCGCAGCCGATGTGGCGCAGGAGCGTGCATGCCGAGCATGGGGTGTTCAGCGAGCAATACCGGGTCGCTGCAGACTTTGAATTCTGGATGCGGATTGCGCAGACGCATCCCTTCGTCCATATTGCCGAGCCTTTGGGCGTTTTCTACGATTCGCCAAACACTTTATCGGGTGCGAATAACCGGTTTGCCGTGGACAAGGAGACCCTGGATGTCCAGTTGGTGTATCTCGACCGCGCCCCCTGGAATAAAAACCCTAAAAATCGCTCCCGGCTGGCACAAACGGTATTTTCCATCGGTTACCACTATGTAGAAAAGCTGCAGGATCTGACCAAGGCCAAGTTGTTTCTATGGGCGGCTTGGAAGCTGGACATCACCAACCTGAATCTGGCCAAGACTTTTCTGTTGCGCGGCGTTCTCAAAAGCCAACATGGCCTGAAAGCCTAAAGGGCTCAGGGCCGTCGCAATTGCTCCACGGTGCGCTGCAAATCCTGCGCCCAGGTACGGCGGTCGCGGCCCTCGGCGCGTTCGGGTAATCCAAAGCGCACTTCCGCCCCCAAGTTGTTGGCTCCCAGCGTACGCCACAGCGAACCCAGCAGGGTCTCGTCGCCTACAAAACTGGGCGCAAAGTGCAAGGCCCCGGTGTGCACATCCACAAAGCGCAAGGCCAGTGGCAGCACTGGCACATCGGCCGATATCGCTGCCTGCAGCAGATTGGCGTGAAACGGCAGCATGGCGCGGCCATCGCCCGTGGTGCCTTCGGGGAACACGGCGACCACCTCGCCCGCCTGCAAGCGCTCGGCCATGTGGTGGACCACGCGCATCGCGTCGCGGCGGGATTCGCGTTCGATGTACAGCGTGCCCGCGCCGGTGGCCAGGGTGCCGACGATGGGCCAGTGTTTGACATCGGCTTTGGACACAAAGCGGCAGTAGCCCGCCGCATGGATAACCGCAATGTCCAGCCACGAAATGTGGTTGGACACCAGCAGCAAGGGGCCCTGGGCCGGTGGCGTGCCCTGCACCCGCAGCGTGATGCCCAGCACCTGCAGTACCTCTAACGACCAGGCCTGCACCCGCTGCCCGCGCGCCGCGTCGTCCATGCGGGGGAAGTGGCGGCGGATGGTCCACCAGCCTACGGCGATGTGCCGCATCAGGTGGAGCAGCTTGGCCAGGACGCGGAATAGACGCATGTAAATTTATAAGAAATAGGCCGCTAGCGCTTATTCAATAAGCACGAGAAGCTATCTATTTGATAGTTAAGCCACCCGGGCCTCAAAGGCCACGTGGCCCGCCACTACCGCGCAACGCACCCGGCCCGGCAGCTCGTAGCCTGAGAACGGGGTGTGTTTGCCCTGGCTGCGCAGGCTGTCGGCGGTGACGGTCCAGCGGGCCGCAGGGTCGTAGACGCAGACGTCGGCCACGCCGCCCACCACCAACTGGCCCACGCTGGCTTGCAGCGTACCCAGGCTGGTGCCCAGCACGGCCGCGGGGGCGCTGGTGACGGTGGCCAGCGCGCGGTGCAGGGGCACCTTGTCGTCTTCGCTCCACTTCAGGGCCAGGCTGAGCAGCAGCTCCAGGCCGGTGGCACCCGGCTCGGCTTCGGCAAACGGCAGGGCTTTGGCATCGGCCTCGACCGGGGTGTGGTCGGACACCAGCGCGTCGATGGTGCCGTCGGCCAGGGCGGCGCGCAGGGCATCGCGGTCGCGTTGCTGGCGCAGCGGCGGGGTCAGGCGGGCGCGGCTGTCGAAATAGCCGATGTCGGTGTCGGTGAGGTGCAGCGAGTTGATGCTGACATCGCAGGTGACGCGCAGGCCGTCTTTTTTGGCCTGGCGCACCAGGGCGATGCCCGCGGCGCTGCTGATGCGGCACAGGTGGACCCGTGCGCCGGTGGTCTTGAGCAACTCGAAAATGGTGTGCAGTGCGATGGTTTCTGCGGCCACCGGCACGCCGCCCAGGCCCATGCGGGTGGCCAGCGCGCCGCTGGCGGCCACGCCTTTGCCCAGGTGCAGCTCTTGCGGGCGCAGCCAGACGGGGTAGTCGAAGGTGGCGGCGTATTGCAATGCGCGCTGCAGCACCTGGGTGTTGCCCAGCGGCACCTCGGCCTGGCCGAAGCCGATGCAGCCCGCGCCGGTGAGTTCGACCATCTCGGTCAGCACCTCGCCTTGCAGGCCCCGGGTGAGTGCGCCCAGCGGGAACAGGCGCGCCTGGTGGTTCTTTTTGGCGCGGAACTTCAGCATCTGCACCAGGCCGGGCTCGTCCAGCACGGGGTCGGTGTCGGGCGGGCAGACCAGGCTGGTCACGCCACCGGCGGCGGCAGCAGCCATTTCACTTTCCATCATGCCTTCGTGCTCGTAGCCAGGCTCGCGCAGGCGGGCGCACAGGTCCACCAGGCCCGGCAGCACGATGCAGCCGCCGGCATCGACCACGCGGTCGGGCGTGAAGTCGGGCAGATCGCGGCCCATGGCAATGATGCGGCCGGTGGCGATGGCGATGGGGCCGGTGGTGTCCAGGCCGCTGGCGGGGTCGATAATGCGACCGTGTTGGATCAGGGTTTTCATATTTTTATACCAAATAGGGCTCTAGCGCTTATTAAACAAGCGCAAGCAGCTATGGATTGAATAGCAATCATGGACGATCTACCCGTTCACTGCGGCTTTGCTGGCCCAGTGGGGTGAGGCGGTAACGTTGCAGGCGGCTGCGTGGCACGCCTGGCAGGGTCATCTCCACCAGCCCGGCGACCAAGGCGGGCACCAGATAGGCTTTGCGAAAATTGTCTTCATGCTTGAGGCCTAAGGCTTGCTGAAGATCCTGGCGGGTCATTTCGCCATCGAAGACCTGCAGCAGCTTATCGACCTCCCCGGTGACTTCCCCGGTGACTTCCCCGGTGACTTCCCCGGTGACTTCCCCGGTGACTTGTATGGCGAGCTCCCCGGCGGTCTCGACTTCAGGCTGCTGCGCCAAGGTATGCACCGGCAAACGGACAAGGTAGGCGATGCGTTCGTTGTCGCTCTCAAACACAGGTACGGGCGAGCCATTGGCGGCCATCACCTTCAAAATTTTGGGTACACCCGTGGACCGGCCCTCGGTCAGGTCCAGCTCTTTGAGGAACTCGCCAATGCGCCGGTTGCGGTAGCGGCGGCTCACGGCGCGGCCTGCGGCAAAGTCGGCCAGTTGGATGGAACGGTCGGGGCCGGGGAAGCTCAGCACTGCCAATTCGCTGCGGCTAATGCGCACCTCCACCGGCTCGCGCTCCTCATACGAGCGGTGGTAGACGGCGTTGACCAGCGCTTCCTCAATGGCGGCATAGGGGAAGTTCCAGAACCGCGTGGCCTCGGCCCGGTCGGGGTGCTTGATGACGGTTTCAAACAGGTAGTTGCGCTGGATGAAGCCCAGTGCGTCGCGGGTGATGCGGTCCAACGGACCTTTGAAAACCTTTTCTTCAAACCGGTCGCCGCCCGGCCCTTCCGGGAACCAGACCACGTCGATCTGCGTGCCGGGGAAGAACTTCTCCGGTGTTTCGTTAAAAAACAGCAGCCCCACGTTCTTTGGCCACGGCGACTCCGTTGGGCCACCCACCACATTCATCTGCCGCCCTAGCGCCTCCACCGTCAGCTTGGGGCCATCGTCTGCCAAACCACTGCCTACTGCGCGCAAATACGCCAGCATCAGCGGCTGCGACAGATCGGCCATGCGGGCGGTCTGGGCAAACCGGTCGTCCCATGGCACTTTGGCGGTGAGGCTTAGCAACTCTTGTTCGTTCTCGCCCTTGGCCTCCACCGTACTGCTGTAGCGGCGTATGTAGTAGTGCCAAGTCTTGTGCTTGGCCTTGACGCTGGCGGGCACTTTGTAAGGCCGGTTTTGCCCACCCGGTGCCCACAGCACCAGCAGGTTGCGGCCTTCGACCACCTCCATACTCAGCACCGGGAAGTAAGGCGGCTGGATGAGCTGGCAGCAGGCCAGCAGCTCTTGCTGGATGGTGTCGAGTTGCTTGTCCGGCAGACCCACGGGCGGAAAAACAGGCTGGCCGTGCGCGTCGCAATCTTGCCCCACCACCACGTAGCCGCCGCCCAGATTCTCGAAATCGTTGGCAAAAGCGCACAGGGTGCGCAGGATGGGGTCGGGATTCCAGCCCGCCTTGTACTCAATGCGCGCGCTCTCCACCCGGCGCTGGCGCAACAGATCGGCGATTTTGAGGGGGAGCTTCAAAGCCACGGCGTGCTTGCCAGCGTCAATTTATAAAAAATAGGGCTCTAGCGCTTATTGAATAAGCACAAGCAGCTATTAATTGCATAGCAACCAAGGCGTCAGGCCTCGTTGCCTGCGACGATGCCCATCACCGCCATGCGCACCGCGATGCCGAAGGTCACCTGCGGCAGGATCACGGCCTGCTTGCCGTCGACCACGGCAGAGTCGATTTCCACGCCCCGGTTGATCGGGCCGGGGTGCATCACGATGGCATCGGGCTTGGCCAGGGCCAGCTTCTCGGGGGTCAGGCCGAAGCTCCTGAAATACTCCTGGCTGGACGGCAGCAGCGCGCCGCTCATGCGCTCGTTTTGCAGGCGCAGCATGATGACTACGTCGCAGTCCTTGATGCCCTCTTCCAGCGTGTGGCAGACGCGCACGCCCATGTGTGCCATGTCGGCCGGCACCAGGGTCTTGGGTCCGACCACGCGCACCTCGGCGCAACCCAGGGTGGTGAGCGCGTGGATGTCGGAGCGGGCCACGCGGGAGTGCAGCACGTCGCCGACGATAGCCACGGTGAGGTTGCTGAAATCTTTTTTGTAGTGCCGGATGGTGTACATGTCCAGCAGGCCCTGGGTCGGGTGGGCGTGGCGGCCATCGCCTGCGTTCACCACGTGCACGTGGGGTGCCACGTGCTGGGCGATCAGGTAAGGCGCACCCGATTCGCTGTGCCGCACCACGAAGATGTCGGCGGCCATGGCGCTGAGGTTGGCGATGGTGTCCAGCAGCGACTCGCCCTTGGCGGCGCTGGAGCGGGCGATGTCGAGGTTGATCACGTCGGCACTCAGCCGCTTGGCCGCGATGTCGAAGGTGGTGCGGGTGCGGGTGGAGTTCTCGAAGAACAGGTTGAACACGCTTTTGCCGCGCAGCAAGGGCACTTTTTTGACCTCGCGGTCGTTCACGCTGACGAAATTGGCGGCAGTGTCCAGGATCTGCGTCAGGATGTCTTTCGGCAGACCTTCGGTGGACAGCAGGTGGACCAGCTCGCCGTGCTTGTTGAGTTGGGGGTTGTTGCGTTTGTAGAGCAAGATTTAGCCCTCCACATTGAAACTAAAGGCACCCGTGGCGCTGCGCGCCAGTTCGAGCTGCTGGGTGGCGGGCAAGGCCACGCGGGCGGCGGCAAAGTCGGGGTGGATGGGCAGCTCGCGCCCGCCCCGGTCCACCAGCACCGCCAGCTTCACCGCCGACGGACGGCCAAAGTCAAACAGCTCGTTGACCACGGCGCGGATGGTGCGGCCGGTGTAGAGCACGTCGTCCAGCAGGATGATCTCGGCCCCATTCACGTCGAAGTCCAGCGCGGTTTGCCCGCCGCCGCCCGACACCATGCCGCGCTGCGAAAAGTCGTCGCGGTGCATGGCACTGGAGATCACGCCGGGTTTGCCGGGCAGTTGCAAGTCGGCCTGCAGGCGCTCGGCCAGCCAGGCTCCGCCCGAGGTGATGCCGACCAGGCGGGTGTCGGCATTCAGCAAGGCTTTGACACCCTTCAATAACTCCAGATAAAGCGCTTCGGCGTTCAGCATGAGTGTGCTCACGGGATACTCCTCAAAAATTGTTCCAAGATGATGCAGGCCGCTGCGGCATCTGCGTCTTTTGCGCCCATCTCCAGCGCTTCTGTGGTGCTATAGCGCTCATCTACCTCGAAAACCGGCAGATTAAAACGCCCGCGCAACTGGCGGGCAAACTTTTGCGCGCGCCGGGTGTTGTCGTGGGCCGCGCCGTCGGGGTGGAAGGGCACGCCGACGACGATGGCATCGGGCTGCCATTCCTTGACGCGGGCGGCGATGGGGATGAAGCGGGCATCGCCCTCGGCGGCGATGGTGCCCTGCGGCGTAGCGGTACGGGTCAGACGGTTACCGACGGCAACGCCGGTGCGCTTTTGGCCGTAGTCAAAGGCCAGGAAGGATTGCAAGTTGGCGGGGACGGCGACCGGCTCCGTCATGCGTGGCCCGCTTCGGGCGAGAGCATCCACGACTGCAAACCCAGCAACAGCAAAGCCTGGTCGTAGCGCTCAGCCACCGGGGTGTCGAAGATCACGCCCAGGTCGGCTTCTACCGTGAGCCAGCTGTTTTCGCCCAGCTCGGCTTCCAACTGGCCCTCGCCCCAGGCCGAATAGCCCAGGGACACCAGCACCCGGCGCGGCCCGGCCCCGGTGGACAGGGCTTCGAGCACGTCTTTGGAGGTGGTCATCTCCAGCCCGCCGGGGATGGCCATGGTGGAGGCGTAGACGGACTCGGAGGGGTCGATATCGGTACCGATAAAAGCCTCGTGCAGCACAAAGCCTCGCTCCGTCTGCACCGGGCCGCCCTGGAACACCGGGCTTTCGCTCAGGTCGGCACGGCGCAGCGGCAGCTCGACCTTGTCGAACAGGCTTTTCAGGCTGATGTCGCTGGGCTTGTTGATCACCAGGCCCATGGCACCGCGCGGGCTGTGTTCGCACAGGTAAACCACGCTTTTGGCGAAGGCTTCGTCCTCCAGACCGGGCATCGCAATCAAAAAGTGATGCGTCAGGTTCATGGGAGCAGTGTCGGTGGTCATCCAGCAATTTTAAGGGGTCCAGGAGCGTTCCCAAAGCACAGGTAGACCCGGGATGTAAAGAGACAAATTCGACGCAATTTGAGGGAATGTCGAATTTGAACAAGTGTGCGTCTGCGAGGCGCAAGGTGACACACGGGCGACATCCAACAATGCAGACAGATTCATTGGACCCCCACGAGAGCACTATGCGCGGCCAAAACTACTCACTCTGGAGCCTGCTCAAGCATGGCTTTAAAAACCACCAAACCTGGGAACCCGCCTGGGAACGGGTGGCCTTGAAACCTTCCTACGACGTGGTGATCGTCGGCGGTGGCGGGCATGGCCTGGCCACGGCCTACTACCTGGCCAAGAACCACCCCCAGGTGGGCAAGATCGCGGTGCTGGAAAAGGGCTACCTCGGCGGCGGCAACACCGCCCGCAACACCACCATCGTGCGCTCCAACTACCTGTGGGACGAGTCTGCGGCGATTTACGAACATTCGTTGAAGCTCTGGGAAGGCCTGACCGAAGACCTGAACTTCAACGTCATGTTCAGCCAGCGCGGCGTGTTCAACCTGGGCCACACCCTGCAAGACATGCGCGACATCGAGCGCCGGGTGAATGCCAACGCCTTGCAAGGCGTAGATGCCCACGTGCTCAACGCGCAAGAAGTCAAAGAAAAAATTCCCCAACTCGACTGCAGCCGCAGCCGCCGCTTCCCGGTATTGGGTGCTAGCTGGCAGCCGCGTGCGGGTGTGGCCCACCACGATGCCGTGGCCCGGGGCTTTGCCCGCGCCGCCAGCCGCCTGGGTGTAGACCTGATCGAGGGCTGCGAAGTCACCGGCATGGACATCCAGAATGGCCAGATCCGTGGCCTGCAAACCAACCTGGGTGCCATCAAGACCGAGCGCGTGGGTTGCGTGGCCGCAGGCCACTCGTCGGTGCTGGCCAAGATGGCCGGGCTGCGCATGCCGCTGGAAAGCCATCCGCTGCAGGCCTTTGTGTCCGAATCCATGCAGCGCGTGATCGACACCGTGATCATGTCCAACGCGGTGCACGGCTACCTGAGCCAGTCCGACAAGGGCGAACTGGTGATTGGCGCAGGCATCGACAGCTACCTGGGCTACGGCCAGCGCGGCAGCCCGCACGTGATCGAACACACCGCCGCCGCCATCATCGAGCTGTTTCCGCAGTTCTCACGCGTGCGCATGAACCGCCAGTGGGGCGGGATTGTGGACGTGACCCCCGATGCCTGCCCGATCATCTCCAAGACCGCCGTGCAAGGCCTGTTCTTCAACTGCGGCTGGGGTACCGGCGGCTTCAAGGCCACGCCGGGCTCGGGCCATGTGTTTGCCGACATGCTGGCCCAGGGCGGCCCCGGCCCGCTATCTAAAGCCTTCTCGGTTGACCGCTTCCATACCGGCCACCTCATCGATGAACACGGCGCCGCTGGCGTCGCACACTGAGCGCAGACCACCATGTTTTTATTGCACTGCCCCCACTGCGGCGAAATGCGGGACGAAGAAGAGTTCAGCAACGCCGGTGAAGCCTACATCCCCCGCCCTGCCAAGCCCGAAGAGGTGGACGACGCCACCTGGGGCGACTACGTTTTCATGCGCCGCAACACCAAAGGCTGGTTTTGGGAGCAATGGCAGCACACGGCGGCCTGCCGCAAGGTGTTTGCCGTGAAACGCAACACCGCCACCTACGAAATTGCCGGGAGCTGGACGCTGGCCGAAGGCAAAGCCCTCTTTTTAGCCGACATCGCCAAGGAGCAACAAGCATGAGCGGCAGCCGCGTACCCCAGACCACCGCGCGCATCGACACCACGCGCACGGTCAAGTTCACCTTCGATGGCCGCGAATACACCGGCCACCCCGGCGACACGCTGGCCTCGGCCCTGCTGGCCCACGGCGTACGCCGCATGGCCCGCAGCTTCAAATATGGCCGTCCGCGCGGCATCATCGGCGCAGGGGCAGAAGAACCCAATTCGCTGGTGCAGATGGGCGTGGGCGCACTCACCACACCCAACGTCAAAGCCACCCAGGCCGAGATGTACGACGGTTTGAGCGCCCGCTCCACCTCGGGCTGGCCGTCGCTGGACTTTGATTTGAAATCGGTGTTGGGCCAGGGCTCGCGCTTCATGCCTGCAGGCTTCTACAGCAAGACCTTCAAATGGCCGCAAAAGCTGTGGCCGCTGTACGAGACCGTGATCCGCAAGTTCGCCGGGTTTGGCGATGCCCCCACCGAGCCCGATCCCGAGAAATACGACCACTTGCACCACCATGTGGACGTGCTGGTGGTAGGTGGCGGTGCCTGTGGCCTGCTGGCTGCGCTGCAAGCCGGGCGCGCCGGGCTCAAGACCCTGCTGGTAGACGAACAAAACGAATTGGGCGGCTGGTTGCTGTCCGACCCCACGGCACAGATCGATGGCCGCACCAGCGATGCCTACATCCGCTCGGTACAAGCCGCCCTGGCCGACATGCCGCATGTGAGCGTGCTGCCCCGCACCACTGCGTTTGGCATGTACGAGCAAAACCTGGTGCAGGCCGTGGAGCTGGTGCAAGACCATATCGCCCCCGCGCAGCGCCAGGCCCACCTGCCGCGCCACCGCATGCACAAGATCCGCGCCCACCACGTGGTGCTGGCCACCGGTGCCATCGAACGCCCCCTGGTGTTTGGCAACAACGACCTGCCCGGCGTGATGACCGTGTCGGCCGGCCAGACCTTTCTGGTGCGCTACGGCGTGCGGGTGGGCGAGCGCATCGTGATCTGCGGCACCAGCGACCTGGCCCACGACTGCGCCGAGGTACTGGCCAAGGCCGGTGCCAATGTCACTGTGGCCGATGTACGCCATGGCGCGGTCGCCCGCAACGGCAGCTACACCGTCATGGCAGGCCACGGCATTGCCGAGGTCACCGGCGGCAGCGAAGTCAAGGGCGTGCGCCTGGTGCCCTTGCATGCCACCAAAGACGAGGTGGCGGGCACCGGCACGCACATCGCCTGCGACGTGGTGCTGAGCTCGGGCGGCCTGTCGCCCACCGTGCATTTGTTCTGCCACGACGGCAGCCGCCCCACCTGGGATGAAGCCGTCGCCGCTTTCGTGGTGCCGCGCACAGGCCGCAAAGGTGTGGCCTGCGTGGGTTCGGTCACCGGCGCGTTCGAGCTTGCTGAGGCACTGGCGCAAACCACCCAGGCCATGCAACAGGTGCTGGCCAGCTGCGGCAAGCGCGAATCGCTGCAGGTACCCGCCTGCATCCAGCCCAAGCGTTTGCCCGCCCGCCCCATGTTCCGCCTGCCCGATGGCAAGCAGGAAGGTGCCGGTGCCAAGGCCTTTGTGGACTACCAGAACGACGTGAGCGCCGCCGACATCGAGCTGGCCGTGCGCGAAAACTACCACTCCATCGAGCACGTCAAGCGCTACACCGCGCTGGGCTTCGGTACCGACCAGGGCAAGCTGTCCAACGTCAACGGTTTTGTCATCACCGCCCGCGCCCTCAAGCGCCCGGTGAACCAGGTGGGCACCACCACCTACCGCCCGGCCTACACCCCGGTGAGCCTGGGCGCGCTGGCGGGCACCATGACCGAAGAGCTGTTTGACCCGAACCGCTACAGTGCCATCCACGCCTCCCACGTAGCACGCAACGCGGCCCTGGAGCCGGTAGGCCAGTGGCAACGGCCTTGGTACTTTGCCAAGCCGGGTGAAGACCTGCATGCCGCCGTGAACCGCGAATGCCTGGCCGCCCGCAACGGCGTGGCGGTGATGGACGCGTCCACCCTGGGCAAGATCCAGATCGACGGCCCGGATGCCCGCGAATTCTTGAACCGCGTCTACGCCAACGCCTGGACCCAGCTCGCGGTAGGCAAGTGCCGCTATGGCCTGATGCTTGACGAAAACGGCATGGTGATGGACGACGGCGTGACCGCCTGCATCCAGCAAAACCAGTTCTACATGACCACCACCACCGGCGGTGCCGCCCGCGTGCTGAACTGGCTGGAGCGCTGGCACCAGACCGAGTGGCCCGACCTCAAGGTGTGGATGACCTCGGTGACCGACCACTGGTCCACCGTGGCCCTGGTCGGCCCCAAGGCCCGCGCCGTGCTGGCCAAACTGTGCCCGGACATTGACCTCTCAAGCGAGAACTTCAAGTTCATGGACTGGCGCGCAGGCACGGTGCAAGGCCTGCCAGCCCGCGTGTTCCGCATCAGCTTCTCCGGCGAACTGTCTTACGAGCTGAACGTCGAATCCGGCTACGGCCACGCCCTGTGGGAGGCCGTGATGGCCGCCGGGGCAGAATTCGACATCACGCCCTACGGCACCGAAACCATGCACGTGCTGCGGGCCGAAAAGGGCTTCATCATCGTCGGCCAGGACACCGACGGCTCCATGAGCCCGATGGACCTGGACATGGCCTGGGCCGTGGGTATGAAAAAGCCGTTCAGCTTTCTGGGCAAGCGCTCGCTGGCCCGCAGCGACACCGCCCGCGAAGGACGCAAGCAACTGGTGGGGCTGCTGCCGGAAGACCCCAACACCGTGCTGGTCGAAGGCGCGCAAATCATGGAAAGCGCCACCGTGGGCACCAGCAACCAGATGCTGGGCCACGTGACCTCCAGCTACCACAGCGCCTTCCTGGGCCGCTCCATCGCCATGGCGGTGGTGGCCGGTGGCCTGCAGCGCAAGGAACAAACTCTGTACGTGCATGCCCACGGCAAGGTGACACCGGTGAAGGTGGGCGGTAGCGTGTTTGTCGATGTGAAAGGTGACCGTCAAAATGTCTAAAGATTTGAACGCGATGCTGGAATCCCCCCTGCACGCCTTTGACCTGCCCGCCCGCGTGGCGACCCCCACCGCCCAGAACCGGGTGGTGGTGAGTGAACTTGGCAACATGGGCTACATCGTGCTGCGCGGCAAGGCCGACGATGAAGCTTTTATGCAGGCCGTAGCCGGTGTGCTGGGCCAGGCCCTGCCGACCCAGCCAATGACCGTGCTGGCCACTTCGGTCGGTGTGGTGCTTTGGGTGTCACCCGATGAATGGCTGCTGGTGTGCAAACGCTCTGCACGCGACAGCCTGCTGGCCGCACTGGTGGCTGCCGTGCAAGACCTGTTTGCCCAGGTGGTGGACAACAGCGGCGGCCTGACCGCCGTGCGCCTGAGCGGCCCCGACCACCTGCTGCTGCTGCGCCAGATGGGCCCGTACGACTACGAGAGCCTGGCCGTAGGTCGGTGCGCCAGCACCGTGGTGTCCAAAACCGGACTCACCGTGGCCCGTACCGACGAAGCGGGCGTGGTGCTGGTCTTCCGCCGCAGCTTTGCCGACTACACCTGGCGCCTGCTGGAACGCACCGCCCTGCCCTACCGCTTATGCATCACCAGCCCGGCGCAATGCGCCGACCCTGTGTTCACCCCCTTGTTTGAAACCGTTTAGGACTCTGCCATGACAACCGAAAGCTTCTTCTCCGTGGGTGTGGCCCAGGCCGACCCCGCCGTCAACGCCGCCATGGACCACGAACTGCAACGCCAGCGCGAACAGATCGAACTCATCGCCTCGGAAAACATCGTCTCCAAGGCCGTGCTCGAAGCCCAGGGCTCGGTACTGACCAACAAATACGCCGAAGGCTACCCCGGCAAGCGCTACTACGGCGGCTGCGAACACGTGGATGTGGTCGAAGCCCTGGCCATCGAGCGCCTGTGCAAGCTGTTTGGCTGCGAATATGCCAACGTGCAGCCGCACTCCGGCGCGCAGGCAAACACAGCCGTAATGTTGGCCCTGGTGCAGCCCGGTGACACCGTGCTGGGCATGTCGCTGTCCGCAGGCGGCCATTTGACGCACGGTGCCAAACCGGCCCTGTCGGGCAAATGGTTCAAGGCCGTGCAATACGGTGTGCGCCGTGCCGACTCGCTGATCGACTACGACGAAGTCGAAGCCCTGGCGGTAGAGCACCAGCCCAAGATGATCATTGCAGGCTTCTCGGCCTACCCCCGCACCATCGACTGGGCACGTTTTCGCGCCATCGCCGACAAAGTGGGTGCCTACCTGATGGTGGACATGGCCCACGTGGCCGGTCTGGTTGCCACCGGCGTGTACCCCAGCCCGGTGCCGCATGCCCATGTGACCACTTCCACCACCCACAAGACCCTGCGCGGCCCCCGCGGCGGCGTGATCTTGACCAACGACGAAGCCTTGTCGAAGAAGATCAACTCCGCCGTGTTTCCCGGTTCGCAAGGTGGCCCGCTGATGCACGTGATTGCCGCCAAGGCCGTGGCCTTTGGCGAAGCGCTGCAGCCCAGCTTCAAGGCCTACACCCAGCAGGTCGTGGCCAATGCCAAAGCCCTGGGCGCGGTGCTCAAGGCCGGTGGCCTGGACCTGGTCACAGGCGGCACCGACAACCACCTGCTGCTGGTCGATCTGCGCCCGCTGGGCCTGAAAGGCAACACCACCGAAGTGGCGTTGGAGCGCGCAGGCATCACCTGCAACAAGAACGGCATACCGTTTGACGACGAGAAGCCCACCGTCACTTCGGGCATCCGCGTCGGCACGGCAGCAGGCACCACCCGCGGCTTCGGCGTGGCCGAGTTTGAAGAAGTGGGCCGCCTGATGCTGGAAGTATTCAACAGCCTGAAGACCAAGCCAGACGGCGATGCCGCCCTGGAGGCCTCGGTCTACGCCCGGGTCAAAGCCCTCACCGCCCGTTTCCCTCTTTACGCCTGACATTTCGCCTGATATTTCGCTTGAAAGGACGCACGCCATGAGCACTCTTCACCAAGACTCCATCGTCATCGACGGACTCATCATTGCCAAGCTGGACCGCAGCGTATTTGAAGACATGAAAAAGGGCGGTTTGGCCGCAGCCAACTGCACCGTCTCCGTGTGGGACGATTTCCCGAAGACGGTCGACAACATCGCCCAGCTCAAGCAGCTGATCCGCGACAACAGCGACCTCGTCACCCTGGCCCGCAACACGGCAGACATCGTCCAGGCCAAGGCCGATGGCAAGACTGGCATCGTCCTGGGCTTTCAGAACGCCCATGCCTTTGAGGACAACCTCGGCTACATCGAAGCCTTCCACGACATGGGTGTGCGCGTGGTCCAGCTTTGCTACAACACGCAAAACCTCGTGGGCACCGGCTGCTATGAGCGCGATGGCGGGCTTTCCGGCTTTGGCCGCGAGGTCATCGCAGAGATGAACCGCGTCGGCATCATGGTTGACCTGTCGCACGTGGGTAGCAAGACCTCTGAAGAAGCGATCCTGGCTTCCACCAAGCCTGTGGCCTACACCCACTGCCTGCCGCTGGGCCTGAAAGACCACCCGCGCAACAAGAGCGACGATGAGCTGAAGTTCATCGCCGACCACGGTGGTTTCATCGGCGTGACCATGTTCTCGCCCTTCCTCAAGCGCGGCAATGACTCGACCGTGCACGACTATGTCGAGGCCATCGACTATGTCATCAACATCGTGGGCGAAGACTGCGTGGGCCTGGGCTCTGACTTCACCCAAGGCCACGGCCATGAGTTCTTCGACATGCTCACGCATGACAAAGGCCGCTGGCGCCGCCTGACCACCTTCGGCCAGGTGATCAACCCGGAGGGCATTCGCACCATTGGCGACTTCCCCAACCTCACGGCCACGATGCAGCAAACCGGCTGGTCCGATGCGCGCATCACCAAGGTGCTGGGTGCCAACTGGATGAAGTTCTTCGACCAAGTCTGGGGCACCTGAAGCCTCCTCACAGATTTTCCCATCGCTCCACCACCGAAAGTTAGCTGTTATGACCGTATCGTTCTCCCCCCGCAAACGCCGTGCATTCATCACGCAGACTTTGGGCCTGTCCGCGTTGGCCATGTCCGGCAGCGCCTTCGCCCAGACCAAACCCACCATCAAGATCGGCTTTGTCGATGGCTGGTCGGACAGCGTGGCCACCACCAACCTGGCCGCCGTCATCATCCGTACCAAGCTGGGCTACCCCGTGGAGCTCAAACCCCTGGCGGCCGGCATCATGTGGCAGGCTGTAGCCCGTGGCGATCTGGACACCACCTTGTCGGCCTGGCTGCCCGTGACGCACGAGGCCTACCTGGCCAACTTCAAGGACAAGGTCGAGATCCTGGGTGCCAACTACCCCGGCGCCAAGATCGGCCTGATCGTGCCCGACTACGTCAAGGCCACCAGCCTGGCCGATCTGAACAGCCACAAGGCCGATTTCGGCGACCGCATCGTCGGCATCGATGCCGGTGCCGGTGTGATGAAAAAAACCGAAGAAGCCATCAAGGCCTACGGCCTGGAGATGCGCCTGCAACCCAGCTCCGGCCCAGCCATGGCGGCCGAGCTGGACCGCGCCTACCGCGCTAACAAGGCGATTGCGGTCACCGGCTGGATTCCGCACTGGATGTTTGCCAAGTACAAGCTGCGCTTCCTGGCCGACCCCAAGAACGTCTACGGTGCCGAAGAGCATGTGGACAGCGTGATCAACCCCGGCTTGCACACCAAGGCCCCCAGCGTGGTGGCTTTCCTCAAGAAGCTGTCGTGGAAACCCGAGGAAATTGGTGCCGTGATGCTGGCCGTCGAAGGCGGTGCCAAGCCCGAAGCCGCCGCCGAAAAATGGATTGCCGACAACCCCGCCCGCGTGGCCGGTTGGTTGGCATAGATATGCACACCCCCAGGCTACAGTGCTACGCACTTTCCGCCAACCCCCTTGCAGGGGGCAACACCAGCAGCCTGGCAAAGCCAGTTCTGCGGTGTTTCTGGAAGGCGCACGTTGTGACTGTGACCTGGGTGGTTAGCCATCGGCATCCCGTTCCATAAACACAATCCACGGTACAAACATGCAACCCCAACTCCCCATCGAAGTCAACGAAACCACCGGCGTGTGGACCACCGACAAGCTGCCGATGATCTACGTGCCACGGCACTTTTTCGTCAACAACCACGTGGAAACCGAAGCCGTGGTGGGCCGCGAGGTCTATGCCCCGGCGCTGTACAAAGCCGGTTACCGCTCCGCCTACTTCTGGTGCCAGCAAGAGTCCGCCACCCACGGCCTGACGGGCATGGCGGTGTACGAGCACTACTTGAAGCGCCTGTCGCAGCGCGGTTGGGGCCTGTTCAAGTTCATCAGCGCCGATGCCACCACTGGCCATGCGCAGATCCAGCTGGACCATTCGGTGTTTGTGCTGGCGCAGGGCATTGCCGGTGTGCCGGTAGACCGCAGCAAGGTCTGCTACCTGTTTGCAGGCTGGTTCTCGGGGGCCATGGACTGGGTGCTGGAAACCAGCGGCTCCACCGTGCGCACCACCAGCACCGAGACCCAATGCGCAGCAGAGGGCCATGCCCACTGCGTGTTCACCGTCAGCCCCCTTTAAATTTTTCCAGAGCACCGCCATGCGCTATCCGCATTTGTTTGAGCCCATCCGCCTGAACCAGGTGCTGTTGCGCAACCGCATCGTCAGTACCGCGCACGCCGAGGTGTATGCCGAGGGTGGCAACCCCACCGAGCGCTACATCCGCTACTACGAAGAAAAAGCCAGGGGCGGCGTGGGCCTGGCCATCTGCGGCGGCTCCAGCCCGGTGTCGCGCGACAGCCCCTGGTCGTGGTGGAGTTCCATCAATCTGGCCACCAACAAGGTCATCGAACCGCTGGCCACGCTGGCCGACACCATGCACAAGCATGGTGCCAAGCTGATGATCCAGGCCACCCACATGGGGCGGCGCAATGCCTGGCACGGCTTTGACTGGCCACACCTGGTCAGCCCCTCGGGTATCCGCGAGCCGGTGCACCGTGGTAATGCCAAAACCATCGAGATCGAAGAAATCCGCCGCATCGCCGCCGACTATGGCCGCGCCGCCAAGCGCGTCAAGGACGCGGGCCTCGACGGCATCGAAATCTCCGCCGCGCACCAGCAACTGATCGACCAGTTCTGGAGCCCCCGCGTCAACCACCGCACCGACGAATACGGCGGCAGCCTGGAAAACCGCTTGCGCTTCGGCATGGAAGTGCTGCAGGCCGTGCGCGAACAAGTCGGCGCGGACTTCTGCGTGGGCATGCGCATGTGCGGCGACGAATTCCACGAAGACGGCATCAGCCACGAGATGGCCAAGGAAATCGCCCAGGCCATGAGCGAAAGCGGCCTGATCGACTTCCTGAGCGTGGTCGGCTCCGGTGCCGACACCCACAACACCCTGGTCAATTGCATGCCGCCCATGGCGCTGCCACCCGAGCCGTTTGTGCACCTGGCCGCCGGTATCAAATCCGTCAGCAAAGTGCCGGTAATGCATGCCCAGAGCATCCGCGACGCATCGCAGGCCGAGCGCATCCTGGCCACCGGCATGGTGGACATGGTGGGCATGACCCGCGCGCAGATTGCCGACCCGCACATGGTCATCAAGATCCGCGACGGCAAGGAAGACCAGATCAAGCAGTGCGTCGGTGCCAACTACTGCATCGACCGCCAGTACAACGGCCTGGATGTCCTGTGCATCCAGAACGCCGCCACCAGCCGCGAAGAAACCATGCCCCACGTGATCGAAAAGACCACGGGCGTGCGCCGCAAGGTGGTGGTGGTGGGCGCTGGCCCAGCCGGGCTGGAGGCAGCTCGCGTGGCCCGCGAGCGCGGCCACGACGTGGTGCTGTTAGAAAAGAACACGTTGGTCGGCGGGCAGGTCAATCTGGCTGCCAAGCCGCCCAAGCGCGAACAAATGGCCGGCATCATCCGCTGGTTCGACATGGAAACCGTGCGCCTGGGCGTGGACCGCCGCCTCGGCGTGGCCGCCACCCAGGAGATGATCCTGGCGGAGAAGCCCGACATCGTGGTGCTGGCCACCGGCGGCGTACCGCACACCGGCCAAACCGCTGCCTGGGGTGCTGCCGAAGGCCTGTGCGTCAGCGGCTGGGACATCCTGTCGGGTGCCGTGGCCCCGGGCGAGAACGTGCTGGTGTACGACAGCATCAGCACCCATGCAGGCACCGGCGTGGCCGACTTCATCGCCGCCCGCGGCAAGCTGGTGGAGATCGTCACGCCCGACGTGAAAGTGGCCGACGACGTGGGCGGCACCACCTTCCCCATCTTCTACCGCCAGCTCTATGCCAACGGCGTGATCCAGACCCCCAACCACTGGCTGGAAAAGGTGTACCGCGAAGGCGACAAGCTGATTGCCGTGCTGAAGAACGAGTACACCGAGGCGCTGGAAGAGCGCGCTGTAGACCAGGTGGTGGTGGAGAACGGGATTCTGCCGAACGACGGTTTGTACTGGCAGCTCAAGCCCCTGTCGATGAACAAGGGCCAGACCGACATCGAGGCGCTGTACGACGCACTGCCCCAGCCCGGCTTGAGCCAAGCCACCGGCAACGGCAACTTCCTGCTGTACCGCGTGGGCGACTGCGTGTCGATGCACAACATCCACGCCGCCATCTACGATTCGCTGCGCCTGTGCAAGGACTTTTAAGATGCTCGCGCACCTCGTAAGCACCATCTTCTGGCTGGCAGTCCTGGGCCTGGTCTGGGGCATGGCCCGCCGGGCCGTTATATGGAAAACAGGCCGCTCCAGCCCATTCGATGGGCGTGGGCTGCTACAAATTCCGAAGCGTTACTTTGTCGACCTGCACGACGTGGTGGCCCGTGAGCCCTTTGTGGCCCGCGCCCACGTGGGTGTGGCGGGTGGCGCGATTCTGGCGCTGGCCCTGGTGGCGCTGAACTACGGCCTGGGTCTGTACTGGCCGGTGCTGGACGGCATTTTGCTGCTGGCCGGGTTGATGATGTTGGCCGGTGCCATCGCCATGGCCTCGCGCCGCCGCAATGCACCAGCCCGCCTGTCCAAAGGACCCTGGAGCCGCCTGCCCTACTCGCTGATGCTGTTTGCCATCGCTGTGGCCTTGGTGGGCGCAGTGGCACTTACTGGCACCGCCCTCGCTCCCTGGCTGGCGGGGCTGATCAGCCTGGCGTTTGCCGCAGGCGCTGCGGAGCTGGCCTTTGGCATTGGCCTGGGCGGCCCCATGAAGCATGCCGTTGCCGGGCTACTACACCTGGGCCTGCACCCCCGGGCCGAGCGCTTTGGCAGTCCTGTTGAACGACGTTTCGCCACCGCCCTGAAGCCCCTCACCCTCACCGCCGACGACATGGGTGTAGGCAAGCCCGCCGACTTCGCCTGGAACAAGCTGCTGTCTTTCGATGCCTGCGTGCAGTGCGGAAAGTGCGAAGCCGCCTGCCCCGCGTTTGCCGCAGGCCAGCCGCTGAACCCCAAGAAGCTGATCCAGGACCTGGTGGTCGGCATGAGCGCCAAGAGCGATGCCAACTATGCCGGCAGCCCCTACCCCGGCCAGAAGGTGGGCGAACATGCTGGTGCGCCCCACCTGCCCATCGTCAACGGCCTGATCAATTCCGACACGCTCTGGTCCTGCACCACCTGCCGCGCCTGCGTGCAGGAGTGCCCCATGCTGATCGAGCACGTGGATGCCATCGTGGACATGCGCCGCCACATCACCCTGGTGACCGGCGTGGTGCCCAACAAGGGCATGGAAGCCCTGGCACAACTGCGCGACACTGACACCGTGGGCGGCTTCCCCCTCACCGCCCGCCACCACTGGGCGGCAGATTTGAACCTGCCGGTGCTCAATGAAGGCATTACAGGTGACAGCACCGACTGGCTGGTGCTGGTGGGTGAAGGCGGCTTCGACATGCGTTACCAGCGCAGCCTGCGGGCCTTTATCAAAACGCTACAAAAAGCAGAGCTGAAGATCGCCATCCTTGGGGCGGCGGAGACCGATTGTGGTGATTTAGCACGGCGCTTGGGCGACGAGGCGGGTTTCCAACGCCTGTCCAAGCAGCTCATCGCCACACTCAAGACCCGCAAGTTCGCGCACATCGTCACGCCCGACCCACACATTTTCCATTCGCTGAAGAACGAGTTCCCTGCCATGGGCGGCAGCTTCGACGTGTGGCACCACACCCAGCTGCTGGCCGATCTGCTGGCCAAGAAGACGCTCCAACCCACCCGCGCAGGCAGCCTGGAGACCGTGACCTACCACGACCCCTGCTACCTGGGCCGCTACGGCCGTGAAGTGGACGCGCCACGTGCCGTGCTCAAGGGCATTGGCATCAAAGTGGTGGAGATGGAACGCAGCCGTGAGCGCGGCCGCTGCTGCGGCGGCGGTGGCGGCGCGCCGTTCACCGACATCCCCGGCACCACCCGCATCCCCGACATCCGCATTGCCGATGCCAAGAGCACCGGTGCGGGCGTGGTGGCTGTCGCCTGCCCCAACTGCACGGCGATGCTCGAAGGCGTGGTCGGCCCCCGGCCCGAGGTACTAGACATTGCCGAGCTGATGGCCCACGCATTGGAGGTCGCATGAACATACACGCCGCTATCCGCCGAATCAACCCACGCCGCCCTGCGATCATTACGCCTGCGGGCCTGCGCCGCATCATCCTGGGCAGCAGCGAAGGCGAGCGCTTAACGGCGAGCACAGCGCACGGCCCCGTCGTCAAACCGGTGCGCAGCCAAGGCCCGTTCACCCGCTGCACCCTGGTCGTCACCCACGCCGAGCGCGGCGCGCTGACCGACGGCGCGCGCCAAGCCATCGCCGCCGCCGCCATCCTGGCCACGGCTGACACCGAAGTCGTGGTGGCGGTACTGGGTGCCTGTGGTGACGATGCCGCCGCCCTGGGCGTGGACAAGCTGCTGGTGCTGGACAGTTTCGACCCCAGCGCCTACCAACCCAGCGCCTGCGTGCAGTGGCTGCAAAGCCTGCACAGCACACTGACCCCGGCACAGTGGTTGTTGGCAGACAGTGGAGCCGACGGCCAATTGGGCCGCCGTTTTGCGATTGCGGCAGGCCTAGGCTTGGGCTGCGGCATCGTGGAGCTGGCCGCCGACGGCATGCGTTTCCCCGCCAATGTGCAGCAAGACTGGCTGTGCCCGCACACGCCGGTAATGCTGCTGGCCAAGGGTGTCGCCAGCACCAAGCTGCCATTTGTCGGCCTGGGCCTGCGCGCAGCCGCTCCGGCTTTGCCCGCTGCGCCCGATGCCGGTATCGAAGACCTCGGCATGAAAGCCGGTGACCCGCAAACCCTGGCACTGGAAGAGGCCGACTTCATCCTGGCCGCAGGCAATGGCGTAACCGACCTGCCCCTGTTCCACGCCCTGGCGCTGGAAGTGGGCGCAGCGGTGGGTGCCTCGCGCGTGGCGGTGGACGATGGCCGCTTTGCCCGTACGCAGCAGATTGGTGCCACCGGCAAAACCGTATCGGCCTCGGGCTACCTGGCCCTGGGTATCTCGGGCGCGGTACAGCATTTGCAAGGCATCAAGGACTGCCGCCACGTGATCGCGGTGAACCTGGATGCCTCGGCCCCCATTGCCCGCCGTGCCGACCTGACCGTGGTGGAAGACAGCGCGGCCTTGATGCAGGCCCTGCTGGGCCTGGTGAAAAAAGAAAAGGAAGGCGTATGAGCCAGATCACGGTACTCGTGGCCCCGCGCAGCCATCCCACCAGCCAGCGCCTTACGCGCTGCCAGGCCGATGCCACGGCGGCCACACTGGCCCTGGGCCTGTCGAAGTCCGTGCGCCTGCTGTGTGCCGGCCAGATGCCCGATGGCGTGGCCCGCGACTATCTGGCCCTGGGCGCGCCCGTGGTGGAAGTGCTGGCCTGCGCCACCGATGCCCCGCTGGTCGAGGTTTTGCTGCCCGCCCTGCGCGATGTGGCCCTGGTGCTGACGGGCACACGCTCCGAAGCCGACCAAGGCTCGGGGGTATTGCCCTACGCCCTGGCCGCAGCCCTGGGTCGGCCCGTGGTGACCGACGTGCTGAGCGTGGAAGCCGACGGCAGCGGCTGGATCGTCACCCAGGCTCTGCCCAAGGGGGCACGGCGGCGTTTGAAGGTGCAGGCCCCGGCGGTGCTGGCCATCAGCGCTGCAGCGCCATTAACACTGCGCCATTCGCTGGCCGACGCGGTAGCGGGCAAGATCGTCCGCACCGCAGCCGCCACCGTGGCATCTGCCAGCGCGTCCGGCACCCTGGTCGCCACCCGCAAGCGGCGCAAGCTGCTGGAAGCCAAAACCGTGCAATCCGGCCATGCCCGCATGCTGGGGGCCATCGAATCGCCCTCTACCGGCGGCGTGGTGCTCCAGACCGGCAACGCCGACACCAAAGCCCAAGCGGTACTTGATTACCTGCGCACCCATTCTCTTGTGACCTTTTGAGGAGACACTCCATGACCACCACAAACGCCACTATTTCTGCGCAAACCCTGCTGACCCGCGAATTGCTGGCCCGCCGCCGCCCTGGCTACAGCCTGGAGGCCCCGTTCTACCTCAGCGAAACCATCCTGCAGACCGATATGGAGCACATCTTCGGCAAGCACTGGATCTTCGTTGCGGTGGAGCCGCAGGTGCCCGAAGCCGGTGACTACATCACCGTCGATTTCGGCACCAACTCCATCCTGATCGTGCGCGACGACGACATGAACGTGCAGGCCTTCCACAACGTCTGCCGCCACCGCGGCTCGCGCCTGTGCGCCGAGCCCAAAGGCATCGTGGGCAACATCGTCTGCCCCTACCACCAGTGGACCTACGACCTGACCGGCAAGCTGATCCATGCCAAGCACATGGGCGACGACTTTGACCCCAGCGGCCTGGGCCTCAAACCCGTGCACATCCGCAACATGGCCGGGCTGCTGTTTATCTGCCTGGCCGAGAACCCGCCCGAAGACTTCGAGCAGATGGCCGCCGAGATGACCCCCTACATCGCCCCGCACCAGCTCAGCCAATGCAAGGTGGCGGCGCAGATCGACATCGTGGAAGACTGCAACTGGAAGCTGACGATGGAGAACAACCGCGAGTGCTACCACTGCATGAGCAACCACCCCGAGCTGACCATTTCGCTGTACGAGTACGGCTTTGGCTACCAGCCCAACGAAGACAACAAGGCCGACCTGCAGCGCTTCCAGGACATCATGGCCGCCAACCACGAGCGTTGGGAAGGCATGGGCCTGCCCTCGGCCGAGATCGACACGCTGGACGACCGCATCACCGGTTTCCGCACCCAGCGCCTGCCGATCGACCGTTCCGGCCAGTCGCAAACCATGAACGCCGAAGTGGCTTCCAAGAAGCTGCTGGCCGACTTTGTGGACCCCGCCCTGGGCGGCCTGTCGTTCTGGACCCAGCCCAACTCCTGGCACCACTTCATGAGCGACCACATCGTCAGCTTCACCGTGCTGCCGATCTCGGCCACCAAAACCCTGGTGCGCACCACTTGGTGCGTGCACAAGGACGCGGTGGAAGGCGTGGACTACACCAAGGAAAACCTCACCGCCGTGTGGAACGCCACCAACGACCAGGACCGCCGTCTGGTGGAAGAGTCGCAGATCGGCATCTCCACCGGTGCCTACCAGCCCGGCCCGTACTCGCCCTTCACCGAAGGCCTGGTGGAAAAGTTCTGCAACTGGTACGTGAACCGCCTGAGCACCCTGACCCGCTAGACCGTGCCCACCATGTCCACCTCTTTCTACGCCCCCGATTTCGCGGCCCCGGTGTCGTCGCCCTGGAACTCCGACCAGGACGAAAGCCTGCGCTGCGTGCACATCCGCCAGGAAACGCACGATGTGAAGACCTTTGTGCTGGCCGCCAACGGCCCGCGCAACTTCCGCTACCTGCCCGGCCAGTTCCTGACCCTGGAGCTGGAGATTGGCGGCGAAAAAATCAACCGCTGCTACACCTTGTCGAGCACGCCCACCCGGCCCGACCTGGTGAGCATCACCGTCAAGCGCGTACCCGGCGGCACGGTGTCCAACTGGCTGCACGATAACGTGCGCGTCGGCATGGAACTGGGCGCCATGGGGCCGTCTGGCGAGTTCAGCTGCTTCAAGTCGCCCGCCAAAAGCTACCTGTTCCTGTCCGGTGGCAGCGGTGTCACCCCGCTGATGTCCATGGCCCGCGCTCTGCACGACCTGGGCAGCGATGCCGACATTGTGTTTGTGCACTGCGCCCGCACCCCCGCCGACGTGCTGTTTGCCGAAGAACTAACCCTGATGGCGCGCAACATGCCGCACTTTCGGATTGCTTTGGTCTGCGAACAGCACACGCCCGGCAGCAACTACGCCGGCCACCTGGGCCGGCTGGACGCGGCCCGCCTGGCCCACATCGCCCCCGACTTCATGCAACGCGATGTCTATACCTGCGGCCCGGCCCCGTTCATGGCGGCGGTACGCGGCCTGCTGGCCGGTGCCGGGTTTGACATGCCGCGCTACCGCGAAGAAAGCTTTTCTTTTGAAACCCTGGTGGCCGATGCCGCACACGCGCCAGATAATCAAGAAGCTCCAATAGAAAATACCGAAATCACATACAAAGTTGATCTACAGAAAATGGGCAAGTCATTTACCTGCCCTTCAGATCAAACTGTATTGCAGGCCTCGGTGGCGGCTGGATTCCGATTGCCCTCGTCTTGCAGCGGTGGTGCGTGCGGCACTTGCAAAACCAAAAAAATATCTGGCACGGTAGAAATGAAACATGCCGGCGGTATTCGCCAGCGGGAAATCGACCAGGGTTGGTTTTTGCCCTGTTGCAGCAAGCCCACGAGTGACATCGTCATGGATCGCTAGCCTAAAGGAGTGCATCCACGCACAAGACGGTGCAAAAAAGCCCGCCTGGCATCCTGTTTTGGCGGGCTTTTTTGTATCTTGAAGTTAATCAAACCCACTATTGGTGCAACTCCCTCCGCCATCTTAAAGTTCTCATGGATTTACCCTATGTTCTAGATCAATATTTCGCCAGAAAATGGTGGCACGCTGTTTGCTAATAATAAATATTCCAACGTGCTTTGTCGTACCCAATTCTCGGAGACCCGCGATGTCCCAGCCCAAGATCAGTGTTAGAAATTTATACAAGATATTTGGCAGCAATATAGCCCCCGCCCAAAAAATGCTGGCCGAAGGGCGCAGCAAAGACGAGGTATTCGCCACCACCGGCCACGTGGTCGGGGTCAACAAAGTCAGCTTTGATGTCGCTGCGGGTGAGATCTATGTGCTCATGGGCCTGTCGGGTTCGGGCAAGTCCACGCTGATCCGGCTCATCAACCGGCTGGTGGAGCCATCTTCGGGCTCCATCAACATCGACGGCGAAGACATCGCCAAGCTGCCCCAACCCGAACTGGTGAAGTGGCGGCGCAAGCGGGTGGCCATGGTGTTCCAGTCGTTCGCCCTCATGCCCCACCGCAACGTACTCGATAACGCCGCCTTTGGCCTGGAAATGGCCGGAACAGACCGCAAAACCCGCGAAGCCCGCGCCATGGAGGTGCTCAGCCAGGTCGGCCTGCAAACCTATGCCGCCAAGTTCCCGTCGCAGCTCTCGGGCGGCATGCAACAGCGTGTAGGCCTGGCCCGCGCCCTGGCGGTAGACCCCGACATCCTGCTGATGGACGAGGCGTTCTCCGCGCTCGACCCGCTCAAACGTGTGGAAATGCAGGGCCTGATGCTGGAGCTGCAAAAAAAGCAGCAGCGTACCGTGCTGTTTGTGTCGCACGACCTGGAAGAAGCCCTGCGCATCGGCACCCGCATCGCCATCATGGAAGGCGGCAATCTGGTGCAGGAGGGCACCGCCCACGAGATCATCACCAAGCCAGCCAACGACTACGTGCGCCGCTTCTTTGAGGGTGTGGACACCTCGCGCTACCTCACCGCCGCTGACCTGCTCGACCCTGCATTGAACGGCCACTCGTATACCGGCGGGCCGCGCCTGCCCTGGTCCACCCCCCTGCCCGAGGCCATGAAACTGGTGCTCGGTGGCGACCAACCCGTCGGCGTGTTCAACGATGCCGAACAATGCCTGGGCTGCATTTCTGCCCGCAGCCTGCTCGTCAAAATGTCCCAAGAGGCCCGCCATGTCTGATCTGCTCACCCAAGTCACCGAAGCCACCCGCAACCTGCTGCCCCTGGGCAAGTGGGTCAACGCCGGGGTCAAAAGCCTGCTGGACAACAGCGCCACCGTGTTCGACTCCATCGGCGTGGTGGTCGAAGGTTTTGCCCAGTCCATCGAACAAGGCATGCTGGCCATTCCCTTCTGGCTGGTGATTCTGGTGGCCACCGTGGTGGGCTGGCGCCGCCTGGGCTGGAAGTTTGGCGTGTTTGTTGCTTTAGCCCTGATGCTGATTGTGGTAACCGGTTTCTGGCCGCAAACCATGGTGACCCTGGCGCTGACGCTGTCGGCCACCATCATCAGCCTGATTTTTGGAATTCCGCTGGGCATCTGGTGTGCCCGCAACAACCACATCAACGCCAGCGTGCGCCCTATCCTGGACTTCATGCAAACCATGCCGGCTTTCGTCTACCTGATCCCTGCGGCCATGCTGTTCGGCCTGGGACGTGTGCCCGGCACGATTGCCACGGTGATCTTCGCCATGCCGCCGGTAGTGCGTCTGACCAGCCTGGGTATCCGCCAGGTCAGCTCCGAGCAGGTGGAAGCCGGTAACGCCTTTGGCTGCACCGCCACGCAGCTGCTGTTCAAGGTGCAGCTGCCAATTGCCCTGCCCACCATCATGGCCGGGGTCAACCAGACCATCATGATGGCCTTGTCCATGGTCATCATTGCGTCCATGGTGGGCGCGGGCGGCCTGGGCAACGACGTGCTGGCCAGTATCCAGCGGCTGGACATCGGCCTCGGGTTTGAGAGTGGCCTGGCCGTAGTTTTGCTGGCTATCATCCTAGACCGGCTGACCGAAAGCTTTGGCGTGGCCCGCAAAAACAGAGAAAGTTAAGGAACCGTACCGTGCCCCGAACCGTGCCTCGCAACTCCCCCGAATCCACCCCGGCTGCCGCCGTGGGCGCCAATGACCCCCTGGCCGCGGCCGGTACGATCCACGTCGGCTTCATTCTGCTGCCCGAGTATTCGATGATTGCCTTTGCCAACGCGGTGGAAACCCTGCGCATGGCCAACTACATCAGCCGCCAGCCCCTGTACCGCTGGAGCGTGGTCAGCCCCGGCGAGCAAGCCGCCGTGGCTAGCAACGGCCTGGCCGTCAGTGCGGTGGGCGATACCGCTGGCGTGGGGGGGCTGGCCGACTGCAACATGGTGTTTGTCTGCGGCGGGGTCAACGTGCGCCAGGCCACCGACGACACCGTGCGCCAGTTGCTGCGCCAATGTGCCGCAGCGGGTGCCACCATGGGTTCGCTGTGCACGGGGGCGTTTGCGCTGGCCCATGCCGGGCTGCTGGACGGCTACCGCTGCGCCATCCACTGGGAAAACCTGGCCGCCATCAGCGAAGAATTCCCCAAGGTGCAGTTTTCCACCGAAGTCTTCATCGTGGACCGCGACCGCATCACCTGCTCGGGCGGCACCAGCCCGCTGCACCTGATGCTGCACCTGATGCGCGAGCGTTTTGGGGCCAAGCTGGTGATGGATGTGTCCGAGCAGTTCATCGTCGAACGCCTGCGCGCCAGCAAAGACCGCCAGCGCATCCCCCAGCCCGAGTGCATCGGCCCCGGCTACCAGCACCTGACCGAGGCCGCCGAGATCATGGCCGCCAACATCGAAGAACCGCTGCCGCTGGCCGAGCTGGCCAGTGCCATCAACCTGTCGCTGCGCCAACTGGAGCGCCTGTTCCACCGCTACTTCAGCATGAACCCGGCGCAGTACTACATGAACCTGCGCCTGCGCCGCGCCCAGGAGCTGCTGACGCACAGCAGCATGCCCATCATGCAGGTCACCGTGGCCTGCGGCTTCCAGTCGTCGTCGCACTTCTGCAAGGCCTACCGCAGCCTGTTTGGCCAGTCGCCCAGCGAAGAGCGCCGCAGCCACGCAGCCGCCACCACCAAGCCGCGCGCCAGCAACTGGCAAGAGCGGCCCGGCCCGGTGATGCGGGTGGCCTGATCCGCCCCGTCATATGCTATGCATATGATAGCTTCTCGTGCTTATTCCATAAGCACGAGCGGCACTTTTCTTATAAATTAATCAATAGCCTCGTTTGGGCAGTGCGCGCTTGAGCGACTGGATAAACAGCTCGCGCTGATCCGGCCGGTCGATGGTCTGGGCGATGGTGGCGATGAAGTCCTTGAAGCTGGTGCAATGCCCGGCTTTTTTGCGGATCAGCACCGAGGCGATGGGGCCGATGAACTTGCCCAAGCACAGCTCGATGGTGGCCAGCTCGTCTGAGGTGATGGCAAACGGGTGCGTAGACGACTGAGACTGCGACTGCAGCTGGGATGCCGACTGGCTGCCCCCCGCGCCACCCTGGCTGTTCGGGCGGCTCAGCACCGGCTGGCTCGGTGCTTGACTCAGTGGCATAGGCCGAGACCCCAGCCCATCAGGGGATAGGCTCCCGGCACCCGTGGTGGCCTGGAAGCCGCTGGGTGTGGTCTTGCTGCCCGGCTGCGCTTGGCCCACGGCGGGGGTTCCGGCCAAAAAAGAGGCCCGCGTGCGCGACTCCTGGATCGCCGGGGCCAGGGTTTCGCGCAGATGGGCGATGTCCTGCGCCAGCGGCAGCACTTTGCGCACCAGCACCCGCGCCAGCGGGCCGATGTGGCGCGACAGCTCGGTTTCGATCTCCAGCACCTTCTCGGGCGCCAGCACGTTGGCGGTCTGCAGGCGCACCGTGGTGGTGTAGGTGGTGGTGCCAGGTGGGGCGACTTTCAGCGTGGTCTCGGTGCCCGGCGCATGGCCTTCCACCGCATACACCTCGTGCAGGCGGCCATGCTTGTCGGCGTGCTGGCCCAGGTAGCGGCACAGCGCGGCCGTGCTGTCGGTGATGCGCGAAATCACATCGAAGTACGAGCGCGACACCAGAAGCTGGTTGGCCTGGGCAAAGTCCATCACCCGCTTGGCCACGTTGATGCCGTCGCCCACCACGTTGACCCGTTCGTTGATGTCCGAAATGATGCGCACCGGCCCCATGTGCAGGCCCATGCGCACCGCCATGTGGCTGCCATATCGCTGCCCCAGCAGATCGCGCAGCAGCATGGCCGACTGCAAAGCCTCTTCGGGGTCGCCCAAAAAGCAGATGGCCGCGCCGTCGCCAGTGTCGATGGCGATGCGGGTTTCCTCTTTGATGCCGTGCAAGGCCTTGACGATCAGCCCGTTGAACACCTTCTTCAGCGCCACCTGGCCATCCACCGAGCGGATCGAATAACCCACCAGGTCCAGAAACAAAATGGTGCACAGCAGATTGCGCCGCTGGTCGGCCGGGATGCGGGCGGCGGCCGTGTGGTTGGTCAGGCCGTTGTCCGGGGCCAGCGGGAAAGCCAGCATATCGTTGGCCTGCGGCTTGGCGGCCTCGACCAGGGCGGCACGGAACAAGGCCACCGTCTGCGGGCGGCGGTTTTCATCGGGCAGCAGCGCCCAGTCGATGGCCTGCAGCAATTTGCTGCCAAACACCCCGGCATCGCCCAAGCTGCTAGCGGGCGGCATGGTGTCTTGCGTCACACGGGCGGCGGATTCGGTAGGCTTCTCGCCGGTGGTCATCCAGTACATCACCGCGCCCAGCGAATAGATATCGGTCCAGGCCCCCTGCTTGCCCTGGGAGTGGTACTGCTCAAACGGCGCAAACCCCGGGCTGATGATGTTGGTCATGGCGCTGTCGCTGCTGACGCGGCGGGCCGCGCCAAAGTCCAGCAGCACCGGGGTGCCATCGGCGCGCACATAGATGTTGTCGGGCTTGATGTCGCGGTGCAAAAAACCGGTCTGGTGCACCGCGTCCAGGCCGTCGAGCAGCGGGTGGACGATGGACAGCAGCGCGTCGCGGGTCAGCGGTGCCTGGTTGGGCACCCAGCGCTTCAGGCGCTGGCCCACCTCGTACTCCATCACGATGTAGGCGCTGTCGTTCTGCTTGAAATAGCGCAGCACCCGCACGATGTTGGGGTGCCGAAACGAGGCCAGGGCCCGGGCTTCGTCCAAAAAGCGCTGCAGTCCCCAGTCGTACTTGGCCTGCGCGCTGTGGTGGCCTTCGCGCACCGCCACCGCGTGGTTCTCGCCCCGGGCCACCAGGCCGCTGGGAAAGTATTCCTTGATGGCCACCGTGAGGTCCAGGTTGTCATCGCGGGCCAGGTAGGTGATGCCAAAGCCGCCGCTGCCCAGTACGCTCTGGATCTGGTATTCGAGCATGCGGTAGCCCACCGGCAGGCTGGCTGCATCGGCCGGGGTGTTCTGGGGCACTGCGCCGGGCTCCGCCATGGGCCTAATCGTCAATCATCTGCATGGCCTTTTCCAGACTGCGGCGCATGCGGTTGAAGGAACTGCCCAGCACGGCGACTTCGTCACCGCCTTTTTCGCTGAACTCGGGCTGGTTGAAGTCGCCGGTGGAAATGCCGTCTGCCGCCAGCGACATGCGCCGGATGGGCCGCACGATCAGCCAGCTGAGCATCACATTGAGCACGATGAACACCACCCCAAACACCCCGGCCAACGAGGCCATGAAGGCGGTAAAGGCCCGGTCGGCATGGGCCAGCGGCACCTCCATCGGCACCGACACCACCTGCGCCCCGACGATTTCATTGTGCTTCCAGCCAAAACCGTTGGCCGCGCCGTAGATCTTCAGCATGGTGGGCGGCGCGGCAGCGGCCACGCTGTGGCATTGCAGGCAGGCCCCGTTGGTGATCTGGATGGGCTTGGCGATATACAGGCTGCGCCCGGTGAGCGACGGCCGCTCGCCCACGATCTCGCGCACCCCCTCGTGCTGGCGGAACTGGTTGACCACATCCGCCTCCCAGTCGGCCGTGCGGTCGCGCGGGTTGGTGGGGTTGAGCACCGCCTCTTTGTAGCTGTACTCGGGGTAGTTCTTTTGCAGCTGGTTCAGCGTCTCGGTGGCCGCGTAGGCGGGCACGGTTTGCGGCAAAAACACCTCTTCGAGCTGCTTGAGCAGATGCGGCTGCACCTGGGTGATGGTGTAGTTGCGCACCGCCCCGGCGGTTTCCATCATCAGCCGGGCATTGCGCACGACTTCGTCGCGGGCGTTGTCCTGCAACAGCTGGCGCGACACCGCCCCGGCAGCCAGAAAACCCGCCACAAAAACCAGCACCAGTACCAAATTGAATTTAAGCCGCAAGCCCATGAGATGTATCTTTTTGTTTACAACTCATTCTATCGGCAGGGCACGGCGGCGGGGGAAGGGTGGGGGGAAGGGGAACGTTGACCGCCTCGGTCCCATGCCCCCCACCCCTAGCACGGTTGGCTACAAACCAAAACAACATGTCACGCCGTTTTCATGGCCACTCCATAGCATGGGCGCTTTTGAATCCTGAAAGACACACCTTGAAACGCACCCCTTACGCCTTCGCCCTGGGCCTTGTAGCTTCTGTCGTGTTGACCTCATGCGGTGGCGGTGGCAACCCGTCGCAGCCGATGGAGCTCACCATCCTGCACATCAACGACCACCACTCCAACCTGGACAGCAAGAACAAGGTGCTACAGCTCAAAACCACCACCGGTGGCACGGCGGGCGCGGTGACGGCCAGCGCCGGTGGCTTCCCGCGCGTGACGGCGGCGATAGACGAACTGGCGGCCAAGTCGTCCAACGTGCTCAAGCTGCATGCGGGCGATGCGCAAACGGGTACGCTTTACTTCAACCGGGCCGGAGCCAATGGCGAGGCCGATGCCGCCATGATGAACACCGTGTGTTTCGATGCGTTCACGCTGGGCAACCACGAGTTCGACAAAGGGGACAGCGGCGTCAAGAGCTTTATCGACCTGCTGCACAAGGGCAGCTGCAAGACACCGGTGCTCAGCGCCAACGTCAGTTTTGGTGCCAGCTCGGTGATGTTTCCGACCAAGGTGCCGGGCTACGTCAACAAGTCGGTGGTGCTGCAGCGCGGCGGCCAGGCGATTGGCCTGGTGGGCCTGACGATTGCCGCCAAGACCAAGGCATCGTCCAGCCCCGACCCGGACACCACGTTCGAAGACGAAACCGTGGCCGCACAGCGCGAGATCGACGCGCTGCGCGCCAGAGGTGTCGACAAGATCATCGTGATGAGCCACATCGGCTACCAATACGACCAGACCGTCATCGCCAAGCTCAGCGGGGTGGATGTGGTGGTGGGCGGCGATTCGCACACCCTGCTCGGCCCCAATAGCCTCACCACGTATGGCGTGGGTTCACCGGCGGGCAGTTACCCCACGCAGCTCAGCAACAAGGACGGTAAAAAGGTCTGCCTGGTGCAAGCCTGGGAGTACAGCCAGGTGGTGGGCGAGCTCAAGGTAGCCTTCGACGCGAACGGCGATGTGACCAGCTGCACCGGCACACCGCATGTGTTGATCGGCGACAGCTTCACGGTGGCCGGTGTGGCCGCCACCGAGGCGCAAAAGGCCAGCATCCTGGCCGACGTGGCCGCCAGCGGCTTTCTGCGCGTGACCACCCCCAGCACCGCGGCCACCGCCACGCTCAAGCCGTTCAAGGACAAGGTGGACGTATTCAGCAAGAGCCTGGTCGCCAACGTGCCGCAAGAGCTGTGCTCGCGCCGGGTGCCGGGCGGGGTCGGCACCACCGACTACAGCCGCTCCAGCGCAGCCTGCAATGCCTTGGGCGAAGTAGGCCTGCGCGGCGGCGACATCCAGCAGCTGGTAGCCCAGTCGTACCTGGAAGTGGCCAACGCCCAGTACGGCGGGGCCGATATCTCGCTGCAAAGCGGCGGTGGCGTGCGGGTGCCACTGAACGGCAACGTCACCGCTGCCAACGTCATCGAAGTGCTGCCCTTCGGCAACATGCTGTTCCGCCTGGAGATCACCGGCCAAGAGGTCAAGAGCATGCTGGAAGACGGCATGCACGCGGTGTACGGTACCGGCGGCTCCACCGGCCCCTACCCCTACACCGGCGGCCTGCGTTTTGACGTGAACGCCACCCAGGCCCGGGGCAGCCGCGTCACCAACATCGAGGTGCGCAACGCCAGCACCGGTAACTGGGCCGCACTCGACCTGGCCAAGACCTACAAGCTGTTTGTCCTGAGCTTCAACGCCACCGGCGGCGATGGCTACACCACCCTGGCCGCCGTGCCCGCCGCGCGCCGACTCGACATTGGCGTGCTCGATGCCGACGTGTTCCAGGCCTACATCGACAGGCAGACCAAAGACGCTACAACCGGCCTGCCCGTGCTGCGCAAACTCGATGCCGCGCTGTACAGCACCAAGTCGTACGTGAAGCCCTGAACCCTGCCCTGCGGCTGTGGGTGCCTGCTACCATCGTTTCCAAAATTTAGGAGACACGCAAATGGCAGCAGTTGGCCACTTCACCACCGCCGACGGGCGCTCGGCATTCCGCGTCTTTGCCCCGGAAAAAACCAGCCTCAGCGTGCTGCTGGTCGAGCCGCCCAGCCGCATCGCCCTGACCGCCGATGCGGTGGGTTACTGGCATGCCGAGACCGATCGGCTGCCGCCCGGCACGCTGTACTGGCTGGAGGTGGACGGCCAGCGTCTCCCGGACCCGGCATCGCACTACCAGCCGCAGGGCGTGCACGGCCCGTCCATGGTGGTGGAGGCCACGCCCGCCCACAGCCCCGGCTGGACGGGGGTGAAGATGGAAGATGCCATCATTTACGAGCTGCACCTGGGCACCTTCACGCCCGAAGGCACGCTGGCTGCGGCGCAGCACAAGCTGCCATACCTGCGCGACCTCGGCATCACCGCCATCGAGCTGCTGCCGCTGGCGGCCTTTCCGGGCGAGCGCAACTGGGGTTACGACGGCGTGTGCCTGTTTGCGCTGCACGCCGCGTATGGCAGCTATGCGGATTTGAAAGCCTTCATCGAAGATGCCCACCAACACGGCATGGCCGTGGTCCTGGACGTGGTCTACAACCATTTCGGCCCCGAGGGCAACTACACCGGGGCGTTTGCGCCCTACACCAAGAGCGCGGCCACGCCCTGGGGCGCAGCCATCAATTTCGACGGCGAGTACAACCACGGCGTGCGCGAGTTCTTCCTGGAAAACACCCGCTACTGGCTGGAAGACATCGGCTTTGACGGCTTCCGCATGGACGCGGTATCGCTGATTTTTGACGTAATGCCGGTGCACATCCTGCGCGAATGCACCGACCTGGCCCGCCGTATCGGCCAGGCCCAGGGCCGCGAAGTGCTGATGATTGCCGAGCACCTGCGCAACAACCGCTTTGTGACATCTGAGCAGGGCTTTGGTTACCACGCCCAGTGGAACGACGACCTGAACCACGCGGTGTTTGCCAAGCTCACCGGCGAGACCGGCCGCCACTACGCCAACTTCGGCAGCTTTGCCGACGTGGCAAAAGCCCTGCGCGACGGCTTTGTGCTGGACGGCACGCGCTTTGACCAGATCTACAAATACTTTTTGGGCACCGACGCGGCCAGCACCCGGGGCTGTGAGCACGTGGTGCATATCCAGGACCACGACCAGGTGGGCAACCGCCTGCTGGGCGACCGCATGCTGGCCACCCATGGCCGGGCCAAGGCGCTGCTGGGCATTACCGCGGTGCTGGCCAGCCCGTTTGTGCCCATGCTGTTCATGGGCGAAGAATACGGCGAGACCGCGCCGTTTTTGTTCTTTGAAGACTTCCAGGACCAGGCGCTGATCGACGGCGTGCGCGCGGGCCGCAAGGCGGACTTTGCCTTTGACGGTGCCGATGGCGTGGAGCCACCCGACCCGCATGCGCGCAGCAGCTTCGAGGCCTCCAAGCTGCAATGGGCTTTGCTGGATGCGCCGGACAACCAGGCCATTTTGGCCCTGTACCGCCAGCTCATCGCCTTGAAGCGCAGCGGCTGGCTGGGGCCGCGCCAACGCGACCAGGTGCAGGTGGTGGCCGACCCGGCCACCGAGGTGATCACCCTGGCTACAAAGCACACGCTCACCGTGCTCAACTTTTCCGCCAGCCCCCAAAAATACACGCCACCCGCCGGTTGGCAGCCCATGCTGGCCACGGTAGAGGCGCGTGCCGACGGCCTGCTGCCGCCGTTTGCGGCCTGGGTGCTGCAGCGCGGCTAAAACCTGCCTCTAGCATCCACGCCATTGTTTGCTACTTAAAAAATAGCTGCTCGTGCTCATTGAATCAGCACGGGTAGCCTATTTAGTGCCCGGATTTTTGCCTGTTTTTCAGCACTGCCGCCCTGGAACAACTCCGCGTCGTTCTCAGCCAAGTTCTGGCGTGTCAACCTGTAAAAGTCCGGGGTGTCTTAGCCTCACCTCCAAGGAACTGGTCATGAAACTCAAACTTGCCGTTATCACTGCCGCCACCCTCTGCACGCAAATGGTATTTGCCGCCGACCCTGCCAGCTGCAAAGCCGTGCGTTTTGCCGACGTGGGCTGGAGCGACATTGCCGCCACCACCGGCTTGGCTTCGGTGGTACTGGAAGGCCTGGGCTACAAGCCCACGGTGACCATCGCCTCGGTGCCGATCACGTTTGCGGGCATCAAATCCAAGCAGATCGATGCCTTCCTGGGCTACTGGAACCCCACCATGACCCCCATCATCGAGCCCTTCGTCAAGGCGGGCCAGATCAAGGTGCTGGACACCCCCAACCTGGTGGGTGCCAAGTACACCCTGGCCGTGCCCGCCTACCTGTATGACAAGGGCCTGAAAACCTTTGCCGACATCGCCAAGTTCAAAACCGAACTCGACGGCAAGATCCACGGCATCGAACCCGGCAACGACGGCAACCTGGTCATCCAGGGCATGCTCGACAAAAACGAATTTGGTCTCAAGGGCTTCAAGATGGTCGAATCCAGCGAAGCAGGCATGCTGGCCGAAGTACAGCGCGCAGGCCGCTCCAGCAAGCCCATCGTGTTCCTGGGCTGGGAGCCGCACCCGATGAACGTGCAGATGAAGATGAAGTACCTGGAAGGCGGCGACACCAGCGGCTTTGGCCCCAACTATGGCGAGTCCAAGGTCTTCACCGCCATCCCGCCCAGCTATGAAACCCGCTGCCCCAACGTGGCCACGCTGCTGAAAAACCTGCAGTTCACCACCACGATTGAGAACATGGTGATGGTGGACATCATCAACAAAGCCAAGCCCAACGATGCCGCCCGCACCTACCTGAAGAAGAACCCCGGCGTGCTGGACGGCTGGCTCAAGGGTGTGACCACCTTTGACGGCAAAGATGGTTTGGCGGCTGTGACAGCCTCCCTGAAATAAGCCCTCACCCCCACCCTCTCCCGCAACGGGAGAGGGTGCAAGACAAGCCACTCCACTTCCAACATCCCATGACCTCCGCCCAAGCCACCCATTACTGCCTGAACCTGGCCTGCGGCAGCGACCAGGGCCAGGTGGCCGCCGTCTCGCATTTGCTGAACCAGCACGGGGCCTATATCGAACAGTTTTCGGTGTTTGACGACCACAGCACCGAGCGCTTTTACGTACGCAGCGTGTTCAGCCTGACCAGCTCGGTGCAGGCCTTGCACAGCGCTTTTTCCGAGCTGGCCGTGGGCTTTCCGCAGGCGCAGTGGCAGGTGCACGACCTGGCCGTGCCCACCCGCGTGCTGATCATGGTGTCCAAGTTCGACCACTGCCTGCGCGAGCTCATCGCCCAGTGGCGGCGCGGCGAACTCAAGATGGACATCGTCGCCATCGTCTCCAACCACCCCGACCTGGCCCCCATTGCCGCCGCCGAGGGCATCCCCTTCCACCACCTGCCCATCACTGCCGACACCAAGCCCGCGCAGGAAGCCAAGCTCAAGCAGTTGATCCTGGACACCGATGCCGAGTACGTGGTGCTGGCCCGCTACATGCAGGTGCTGAGCGAAGAGCTGTGCCACGAGCTGCATGGCCGCGTCATCAACATCCACCACTCCTTCCTACCCGGCTTCAAGGGCGGCAAGCCTTACCAGCAGGCCTTTGACCGGGGCGTGAAGCTCATCGGCGCCACAGCCCACTTTGCCACCACCGACCTGGACGAAGGCCCCATCATCGAGCAGTCGGTGGAGCGCGTAGACCACGCCGACACGCCGCAGCATTTGTCGCAAGCCGGTCGCCTGGTCGAAAGCCTGGTGCTGTCGCGCGCGCTGCGCTTCGTGCTAGAGCGCCGTGTCTTTATCAACGGCATGAAAACCGTCGTTTTGCGCTGATATTTTTCCGAGATTTTTTATGACTGCATCCCTGATCCCCAGCTTCGTCAATGGCCTGCCCGTGCACGGCAGCGGCGAGCGCTTTGACACGATTAACCCCGCCACCGGCACCGTAATTGCCGGTGTGCACGACAGCGCAGAGGCCGACGTCAACGCCGCCGTGGCCGCCGCCGAGGCGGGCTTTGCCATCTGGTCGGCCATGACCGGCACCGAGCGGGGCCGTATCCTGCACCGCGCCGCCCAGCTGCTGCGCGAGCGCAACGACACCCTGGCCGCCATCGAGGTGCAAGACACTGGTAAACCCTGGCAGGAAGCCTGCGTGGTCGATGTGGCCAGCGGTGCCGACTGTATCGAATACTTTGCCGGAGCCGCCGCCACCCTGGCCGGTGCCCAGTACCCTTTGAAAAACGCCTTTGCCTACACCCGCCGCGAACCCCTGGGCGTGTGCGTAGGCATTGGCGCGTGGAATTACCCCATCCAGATCGCCTGCTGGAAATCCGCGCCCGCCCTGGCTGCGGGGAACGCTATGATTTTTAAACCATCGGAATTGACACCGATGACCGCCGTGAAGCTGGCCGAGATTTACCTGGAGGCGGGCGTGCCCCCGGGCGTGTTCAACGTGCTGCAAGGCCGGGGCACCACCGGCGCACTGATGGCCGCCCACCCGGGCGTAGCCAAGGTGTCTGTCACGGGGTCCATCCCCACCGGCAAACGCGTCATGGCCAGCGCCGCCGCCACCCTGAAACGGGTGACCATGGAGCTGGGCGGCAAGTCGCCATTGATCGTGTTTGACGATGCCGACTTCGAGCAGGCCGTGACCGCGGCGATGATGGCCAACTTCTACACCCAGGGCGAAATCTGCACCAACGGCACCCGCGTGTTCGTGCAGCGCGGCATTGCCGACAAGTTCCTGGCCCGCCTGAAAGAACGCACCCTGCTGCTGCGCGTGGGCGACCCGAAGGATCCTGAAACCGAAGTCGGCGCACTCATCTCTGCCGCCCACCGCGACAAGGTGCTGGGCTACGTGGCCCAGGGCGTGGCGGGTGGTGCCACGCTGGTCTGCGGCGGCACGGCGGTCAAGGTGGCGGGCTGTGAAAACGGCAACTTCGTTGCCCCCACCATCTTTGCCGACTGCACCGACGGCATGGCCATCGTGCAAGAAGAGATCTTTGGCCCGGTGATGGCCTTGCTGGTGTTTGACGACGAGGCCGAGGTGGTGCAACGCGCCAACGCCACCCGCTTTGGCCTGGCCGCGGGCGTGTTCACCCGCGACGGGGCCCGGGGCCACCGCGTGGCAGCACGTTTGAAGGCGGGCATTTGCTGGATCAACAACTACAACATCACACCCATCGAAATCCCCTTCGGCGGTGCGGGCGAGTCGGGCATTGGCCATGAAAACAGCATGGTCGCGCTGGAGCACTACACCCAGCTGAAAACCGTGTACGTGGAACTGGGCGAAGTCGCCTGCGGATACCGCTGAGATCAAGCTAAATGAGCAACGAAAATTTCGACTACATCATCGTCGGCGCAGGCTCTGCAGGCTGCGTGCTGGCCAACCGCCTGACCGAAGACCCCGATGTCAAAGTGTTGCTGCTGGAAGCCGGGCCGGGCGACCGCAGCATCTTCATCCACATGCCCTCGGCCTTTGCCTACCCGCTGGCCAACGACAAGTTCAACTGGTTCTACCACTCCGAGCCCGAGCCCTTCATGAACAACCGCCCCATGTACTGCCCGCGCGGCCGGGTGCTGGGCGGCTCGTCCAGCATCAACGGCATGGTCTACATCCGGGGCCATGCGCTCGATTACGACGGCTGGGCCAGCTACAAGGGCCTGGAAAACTGGTCGTATGCCGACTGCCTGCCCTACTTCCGCAAGGCCGAAACCCGCGGCAAGGGTGGCGACGCTTACCGCGGCGACAGCGGCCCGCTGAACGTATCCACCGGGGCCTGCGAAAACCCGCTGTACCAGGCCTTCATCGAGGCCGCGCAACAAGCAGGCTACGCCTACACCGCCGACATGAACGGCTACCGCCAGGAGGGCATCGGCCCCATGGACATGACCGTGCACAAGGGCCGCCGCTGGAGCACCGCCATGGCCTACCTGCGCCCGGCCATGAAGCGCCCCAACCTGCAGGTGCGCACCCGCGCACTGGTCGCCAAGGTGGCCTTCGCCCCCGACACCAGCCCGCCGCGCGCCATAGGCGTAGAGGTGGTCCACGGCCACCGCACCGACCTGATCCTTGCCAACCGAGAAGTGATTCTGTGCGGCGGTGCCATCAACTCGCCGCAGTTGCTGATGCTCTCGGGCGTGGGCAACCCGGACGACCTGCGCAAGCTGGGCATTCCGGTCAAAGCCGCGCTGCGCGGCGTAGGCGCGAACTTGCAGGACCATCTGGAAACCTATGTGCAGTACATGTGCAAGGAACCCATCACCCTGTACAGCGCCATGAACCCGGTGGCCAAGGTGAAGATCGGCGCGGAATGGATGCTCAAGGGCACCGGTCTGGGGGCCACCAACCACTTCGAGTCGGGCGGCTTCATCCGCAGCGAAGCGGGCGTGAAGCACCCCGATCTGCAGTACCACTTTCTGCCCATGGCCATCCAGTACGACGGCAGTGCGCCCGCCAGCTTCCACGGCTTCCAGGCGCATGTGGGGCCGATGCGCCCGACCAGCCGGGGCGCGGTCACGCTCAAAACCGCCAGCCCCAAGGACGCGCCGCGCATCCTGTTCAACTACATGGCCACCGAGCAGGACCGCAAGGAAATGCGCGCCGGGATCCGCCTGACGCGCGAAATCTTCAGCCAGCCCGCATTCGACAAGTACCGCGGCGATGCCGTGTCGCCCAAGGACAACGTGCAGACCGATGCCGAAATCGATGCCCACATCCGCGAGCACGGCGAAAGCGCCCTGCACCCGTCCTGCACCTGCCGCATGGGCACGGACGACATGGCTGTGACGGACGGCGCAGGCCGCGTGCACGGCATCGGCAACCTGCGGGTGGTGGACGCGTCCATCATGCCCGACGTGATCAGCGGCAACCTGAACGCGCCCACCATCATGCTGGCCGAGAAGATGGCCGACGCGATCCGGGGCAGAGCCGCCCTGCCGCGTTCGGACGCGCCTTTCTTTGTCCATCCCGACTACCAAACCGCACAGCGCTAACAAGAGAAACTCCCCATGGCCGTCAGTGTTTTCGACATCTTCAAAATCGGTATCGGTCCCAGCAGCTCGCACACCGTCGGCCCCATGCGCGCCGCCCGCATCTTCACCGAGCGGCTGGCCCACCAGGGCCTGCTGGGCGCGTGTGCCAGGGTCGAGGTGAAGCTCTACGGCTCGCTGGGCTCCACCGGCAAGGGCCACGGCACCGACAAGGCGGTCTTGCTCGGCCTGGAAGGCCATGACCCGGAAAGCGTGGACGTGGAAGCCATTCCCGCCCTGCTGGAAGCCATCCGCACCACCGGCCTGCTGCGCGTGGGCGGGGTGCACCCGGTGGCGTTCAAGGAGAAAGACCACCTGGCCTTCTACCGCCGCGAAACCCTGCCCTTCCACCCCAACGGCATGCGCTGCGTCGCCTATGACGCGGACGGTGCCGAGCTGCTGAACCGCTGCTACTACTCGGTGGGCGGCGGCTTTATCGTCAGCGACGAAGTGGCCGCCGACGGCAACAAGCAAAAAGTGCTGGCCCCCGACACCACCGTGCTGCCCTTCCCTTTCCACAGCGGCGACGAACTGCTGGCCCAGTGCAAGGGCGCAGGCATCTCGATTGCCGAGCTGATGCGCCGCAACGAACAGCACTGGCGCAGCGATGCCGACATCGACGCAGGGCTGAACAAAATCTGGACTGTCATGCAAGCCTGCGTGGTGCGCGGCTGCCGCACCCAGGGCGTGCTGCCCGGCGGCTTCAAGGTCAAGCGCCGTGCCGCCGACCTGTTCACCAAACTCTGCGCCAACCCCGAGCTTGCGCTTCGGGATCCACTCCAGGTGCTGGACTGGGTGAACCTGTACGCCCTGGCCGTCAACGAAGAAAACGCCGCCGGGGGCCGCGTGGTCACTGCGCCCACCAACGGGGCCGCAGGCATCGTGCCCGCCGTGCTGCACTACTACGTGCGCTTTGTGGCCACGTCCACGCCCAACGGGGTCATCGACTTCCTGCTCACCGCCGCCGCCATCGGCATGCTGTACAAGGAAAACGCCTCCATCTCCGGGGCCGAAGTAGGCTGCCAGGGCGAGGTGGGCGTGGCCTGCTCCATGGCCGCCGCCGCCCTGTGTGCGGTGATGGGCGGCACGCCTGAGCAAGTGGAAAACGCGGCCGAGATCGGCATGGAACACCACCTGGGCCTGACCTGCGACCCGGTGGGCGGCCTGGTGCAAATCCCCTGCATCGAACGCAACGCCATCGCCTCGGTCAAGGCCATCAACGCCGCCCGCATGGCCCTGCACGGCGACGGCAGCCACTTCGTGAGCCTGGACAAGGTCATCAAGACCATGCGCGAAACCGGGGCCGACATGATGACCAAGTACAAGGAAACTGCGCGTGGAGGGCTGGCCGTTAACATCGTGGAATGCTAGCGCCCCCTCCCCCCAAAACCGCCTTCCGAGAGTTCGCCACCGGCCTGGTCTGGTTCCGCCGCGACCTGCGCAGCTTTGACCATGCAGCGCTCTACCACGCGCTCAAGTCCTGCCAGCAGGTGCACTGCGTGTTTGTGTTTGACACCGAGATTCTGGACAGCCTGCCCCGCGCCGACCGGCGGGTGGAGTTCATCCAGGCATCCGTCGTGGAGCTGGATGCCGCCCTGCGCGCGCTGCAGCCCAACAGCGGCCTGATCACCCTGCACGCCGCCGCCCGCGAAGCGATTCCGGCACTGGCCAAGGAGCTGCACGCCCAGGCGGTGTTTGCCAACCACGACGACGAACCGCAAGCCCTGGCGCGCGATGCCGTAGTGCTGGGCGCGCTGGCGCATTTGGGCATTGCGCTGCACACCTACAAGGACCACGTGGTCTTTGAGCGCAAGGAAATTTTGACCCAGCAGGGCCGCCCGTATGGCGTGTTTACGCCCTATAAAAATGCCTGGTTGAAGAAGGTGGACGACTTTTATCTGAAGTCCTACCCGGTGGAAAAGTACGCCGTGCGCCTGGCCCCGCGACCCCATCCCCAGCCCGTGCCAAGCTTGCAAGCGCTGGGCTTCGAGCCCACCAACCTGGCCCAGCTGAAGCTGCCCACCGGGCAAAGCGGTGGCCAGCAGTTGTTCGAGGAATTCTTCGAGCGCATGGACCAGTACCACGCGACCCGCGACTTCCCCAGCGTCAAAGGCCCGAGCTACCTGGGCGTGCACCTGCGTTTTGGCACGGTGTCGATCCGGCAGATGGCGGCCGCCGCCTACCCGCTGCATCTGCAGGGTATCCAGGGGGCCTGCGTGTGGCTCAGCGAGCTGGTGTGGCGGGACTTTTATGCGCAGATCCTAAGCAACTTTCCGCACGCGGCCAAAGGTGCTTTCAAGCCCGAATACGACGGCATTGCCTGGGAGCATGGCAAGGCCGCCAAAGCCCTGTTTGCCGCCTGGTGCGAGGGCCGCACCGGCTACCCGCTGGTGGATGCCGCGATGGCCCAGATCAACCAGACCGGCTACATGCACAACCGCCTGCGCATGGTGGTGGCAAGCTTTTTGGTGAAAGACCTGGGGCTGGACTGGCGCTGGGGCGAAGCCTACTTTGCCACCCACCTGAACGACTTCGATCTGTCGGCCAACAACGGCGGCTGGCAATGGGCCAGCTCCAGCGGCTGCGATGCCCAGCCCTACTTTCGTATCTTTAACCCCACCAGCCAGAGCGAAAAGTTCGACCCCGAGGGCAAGTTCATCCGCCGCTACCTGCCCCAGTTGGCCAAGCTACCCAACGCTGCCATCCACGCGCCCTGGCTAGCCAAACCGATGGAGTTGCAGGCCGCAGAGGTGGTATTGGGCAAGACCTACCCGCTGCCCATCGTGGCCCATGACGAAGCCCGCGCACGCACCCTGTTGCGCTACGCGGTGGTCAAGAAACCGCACGCGTTACCGTGACGGAAACGCTATACAGTTTATAGCTACTCACGCTTATGGAATAAGCGCTAGAACCCTAAAACACCAGTATTTTCAGTGGTATAGCGCCGCACCAGACTCAGCAGCTCTTCTTCCGGATAGGGCTTGCCCAGGTAGTGGTTTACGCCCAGGGCGCGGGCGTGTTCGCGGTGCTTTTCTGCCATGCGCGAGGTGATCATGATGATGGGCAGGTCTTTCAATGCTTCATCGCTGCGGATGTTGCGGGTGAGGTCGAAGCCGTCCATGCGCGGCATTTCGATGTCGGACAGTACCAGGGCCGGCTTTTCCTCTTGCAGCCGCTCCAGCGCCTGCAAGCCGTCGTTGGCCAGGGCCACGCGGTAGCCTTCGCGCTGCAGCAGGCGCTGGGTCACGCGGCGCACGGTGATGGAGTCGTCCACCACCAGCACCAGCGGCGTGTGCTGCACTGTGGGCAGCAACGGCGAAACATCGCCCGCGCCCATGTGCCACTGGCGGGCCTGTGTGCCGTAAACCGAAAACAGTGCTACCGGGTTGTAGATCAACACCACCGCACCCGATGCCAGCACCGACATGCCGGACAAGCCCGGCAGGCGCGACAGTTGCGGGCCCAGGTTCTTGACCACCACCTCCTGGTTGCCCAGCACCTCGTCCACGTGCAGGGCCAAACGCTGCGCCGCGCTGCGGAAGATGACTACCGCGCTGTTTTTACCCGTCGGCTCGCTGCTGTGCCGTGAAGACTGCAGCAGCGCCCCACCCCAGTAGAAGGGCACGGCCTCGCCCGCCACGTCCACCGTTTGGCTCTCGTAGGCCTGGGCCAGCTCGGCCTGCGGCATGCGACGCACCACCTCGATCACGTTGGCCGGGACACCGATGGACAGCGTGCCCATGCGCAGCATCACCACCTGCGTCACCGCCGTGGTCAGCGGCAGCACCAGCTTGAACTGCGTGCCCTGCCCGGCGGCAGTCTTGGTTTCAATGCGTCCGCCCAGAGCCAGCACTTCGGCGCGCACCACGTCCATGCCGATGCCGCGGCCCGACAGCTCGGTGATTTGCGCCGCGGTAGAAAAGCCGGGCAGGAAGATCAGGTCGGCCACGGCCGCCGGGTCCAGCACCGCGTCGGCCTGCACCAAGCCCTGGTCCAGGGCTTTTTGGCGGATGCGGTCCATGTCCAGCCCGGCACCGTCGTCGGCAAAGCGCACCGAGATGTCGTTGCCCTCGTGGTGCAGCTCGACCAGGATGTTGCCGATGGCGGTTTTACCCGCCGCCAAGCGCACATCGGGCAGCTCGATGCCGTGGGCCACGGCGTTGCGCAGCAGGTGCTCGAACGCCGGGGCCATGCGGTCCAGCACGCCACGGTCCATCTCGATGGAGCCGCCGGTGATATCCAGCTTGATGAATTTGCCGGTGTCTTTGGAGGCCTGGCGCACCACGGCGTACAGGCGCTCGGCAATGCCTTCAAATTCGACCATGCGGGTGCGCAGCAGGTCGCGCTGCAGCTCGCGGGCTTGGCGGGCCTGAATGACCAGGTCGTCCTCGGTGCCCTCGATGGTGCGCTGCAGGTTGCGCTGCACCGTGCCCACGTCGTTGACGGACTCGGCCATCATGCGGGTCAGCTCCTGCACCCGGGTGAATCGGTCGAATTCCAGCGGGTCGAAGCCTTGCGCCGTGTCTTTGGCCAGGGCCAGGCGCGACTGCATCTGCGATTCGGCCTGCACCTCGATGTCGCGCAGGTGGCCGCGCATGCGTTCCAGGTTGCCGGTCAGGTCGGCCAGCGCACCACGCAACTGCGAGAGGCGCGTCTCCAGCCGGGTGCGGGTGATGATGACCTCGCCCGCCTGGTTAACCAGCCGGTCCAGCAGCTGCGAGCGCACCCGCACCGACTGGTGGGCCATCAGGCGCGGCGCGGGCAGCACGGCAGCGGGCTGGGCCGGTGTGAGCAGCGTGATGATGGCCGAGGTTTCGGGCTTGGCATCCGGCTTTGGCGGCGCAGCTTGCTCCACCGGCTCGCTGGGTGCGCGCAGATGGGCCTGGCGCAGGCTGTCCATCTGGGTCTGCAAGGCATCGAAGTGCGACAGCAGGGGTTCGATCTGCGCCGATTGCAGGGGCTCCGCACCCAGGCGCTCAATCTCGGTTTCCAGCCGGTGGGCCATTTCGCCCAGGCGCAAGGCACCGGCTAGGCGGGCACTGCCTTTGAGTGTGTGCAGGGCGCGCAGCACCTCGTTACGGGCACCGCCGTTGTCGGGCCGGGCCCACCATTGGCGCAGGGCTCCACCCAGTTGGGGCAGCAGTTCGGCGGCTTCTTCTTCAAAGATCGGGAACAGATCGACATCGATCACGTCGTCCAGATCGATCTCTTCATCGAAGTCGGACGGCGGGGCCGCTGCGAATTCGGGCAGAGCTTCGGCGGGCGCGGGGGCCTCCACCACTTCCTCGGTGATGGCAATTGGCTCCTCAACCGCATCCAGCAGGGCCAGTTCGGCCAGTTCCTGGGTATCGGCATGCTCTTCGGGTTCCGGCACAGCGGCAGGCACGGGCACCGGGCTGTCTTCCAGCACATCGCGCAGGGCCTGCAGCACGCCGGGATGCGGCTCTTTGAGGAAACCGGCGGCAAACTGGTGCAGCAGGCGACGCATGTCTTCGGCCGCGTCGGTAAAAATTTGTGCGTGCCGGGGCGTGCCCTGGGGCATCAGTTGCACGTGTTCCAGCGCCGACTCCAGCGCCCGGGCCATCTGCGACAGTGCCTGGAAGCCCACCGTGGCCGAGCTGCCCGCCAGCGAATGCGCCAGTGAGACGGTCGATTCAGGTAGCGGCTGGTGCAGCTCCAGCGACCACTCGCTGAGCTCGGTCAGCAGGCGGCGCGACCATTCATCGGCCTCATTCAGGTAGACGTTGTACAGCGGGATGCCGATGCGCAGCGGGCCGATGACCTTAGTGGCCTCGTCAGGTACCGGGGTCTCCAGCGGCAGCAGGCCGCTGTCGGTGGGCTCGGACACTTCTTCAGGTATCGCCTCTGCCACCATGTCAGGCAGCAGGTCCGACAACTCGGCAACCGCCACTTCTTCAACCACAGGCTCCGCAGGCTCTGGCACGGGTTCGGGCACCACTTCAGGTACTTCGTCCAACAGCGGCTCGGGTGCGATCGCATCGGCAGACGCCTGCGGTACGGCCAGCGGCAGGTAGCGCAGCTCCAACCGACGGGCATCGGCGGATGCACGGAAAGGCTGGGCCCGCCAGTGGTCGGCTGCGCCCACGGCAATGTCTTCTACCCACAGGCCAAAGGCATTCAGGGCATCGCCCGCCACCTGCAACAGATCGGGGTGGGCCGGGCTTTGTTCGGCCAGCCAGCCGTTGACCATTTGCTCCAGCGCCCAACCGGCCTCGCCCAGCTCGGACAAGCCCACCATCCGGGCGCTGCCCTTGAGGGTGTGGAAGGCGCGGCGCAGCGTAATCTGCGGCCCGGGATCGGTGGGTGCGGCCACCAGCGCCGCCACCGCGCCCTGGCCGGTGTGCACCACTTCGCGGGCTTCGTCCAGAAAGATGCCCAACAGCTCGGCATCGTCTTCGGACAGCTCGACCGCCGGGGGTGGCACGGCGGGTGCCGGTGTGGGGCTGATGGCGGTGACCTGGCCCTGGTCTGGCGCAGCGGCGGTCAGGGTGAATTCTGGCTCCGGCTCGGGGAGCAGTTGCACCGACACCGGCTCCAGGTCCTCTGCGGGCGCAGATATCGGTTCGGGTTCGGGTTCGGAAATAGGCGCGGCAGGCTCGAGCGGAGTGGCCACGGTGGCCATGTCCAGATCCAGCAGTTCCGGCAGTTCGGAAATGGCCCAAGGCTCGGCCTCCAGCAGCGGCAGGGGCTCCTGCGCCTCGGCGGCCCGCTCTTCCAGCGCGTCCTGGTACGGTGCCTGCACCGAATCTGCTGCAGAGACGGTACTGCGCCCCATGGCCAGCTTGAACTCGCCCGCCGCTTCGTCGTAGCTAAACAGCTTCTTGGCCAGCGCACGCTGGTAGCCCAGCATGTCGATCAGAAAACCCAGAGCCCCCAGGCTGTTGCCCAGCCGGTCAAAACTCGCGGCCATGGCAACGGGGTCGCTCTGGTCGTCGGCCATATAACCATCGACCGTCTCGCGCATGCGCATCACGGCGTGGGAGGCCTGGTCCAGACCCAGCACCGACAACACGCCGCGCATCTGCGTGAGTTGGTGCGCCACCTTGGACAGCGGCACTTTCTCGCGCGGGGTGCGGAAAAACTGGTCCAGTGCCTGCTCCACCTCGGCCAGGGTGTGGCGCAACTCATCGACCACGCTGCCCATGGTTTGCCGGTCGCTGACGCGGTGGTAGAGCTCCTCCATCCACGGTGCCAGGGGCTCGGGTTGGGCACCTTGCCCCACCGCCGTCAAACGGTCGGCCAGCAAGGCGGCCCGTGCGGCCAGCTCGGCATCGGCCTGGTCCAGCTCTTCGAACGCGGCCTCCAGGTACAGCACCGAGGTGGCGACTTCCATGCCCAGCGCAGTGGAAGGCGGAGCTTTGGAGCGTACGGTGGACTCCACCGCGTGGGTCAGGGCCTGCGCCAGCACGGCGCTACCGGCATGCAGCTTGGTCAGCGATTCGCCGACCATGGCGAACTGGTCGAGCGCGGGCTTGAAACGGTGGGTGTCGCCCCCGGCCAGGGCCGACCAGGTCTCGGCGGCGGCCGCCAGCCGCTTGCGCGCCTGGGCCAGCAAAGCCGGGTCAAACCGGCCAAAGGGCCGCATTTCGTAGTCGATGGGCGCATGCCGCTGCAAACCGTAGGCCTGGCGCACGGCGGCCAGTGTGGGCGCATCGGCAGCCTGTACCGGCACCGCCTGGGCGCAGAAAAACAGCATGTCCTGGACCAGGCGGGGCGCAATGGTGGCATCGCCCTTGGCCAGGGCGGCGTACTGGGTCAACACCCGCGAGGCGATCCGCTTGGAATACACGTCCGAGGCAAACAGCCCCAGCGACAGGGCTTCAAAATACGCTGCGGCGATGTTCCAGAACACCTGCTCGGGCTGGCGCTGCTGGTGCTGGGCAAAACCCAGGCAGATGCGGACCAGTTCCTGGGCGGCCACCGGGTCGCCGGTCTTGACCACCTTCAGCACGCATTGGTCCAGCCGCGCCCGCACCGCAGGCGCGTAGGCCAGCGGGGGCACCGGTTCGGACACGGCAATATCGCGCCAGTGCGGCTCCAGCGGCCAGAGGTCGGCCGGATGCACCTGGGCTACGCCCGCCAGGGCCTGCACTTCGCGGTACTGCGGAAACAGCCCCACCGACGACACAGGCTTGCTGGCCAACACGGCTTCCAGATAGTCCACCACGGCGAAACCGGCGCGTTCGATCTTTTCCACGGCCTCAACGGTACACAGGCTGGGGTTGTCCAGACATTTGGCCACCGCCGCCTCCATGGCGCGCAGCAACAGCGACGGCGGCATCATGCCCACCATCTCCAGCGCGCCCACGGTCAGGTGCAGTTGCTGGAGCGCGGTGCCCAGGTGGCTGGTATCGGGCACGGCAAAACCGGCGGCCTGCGACGCATCGGCCTCGCGCACATAGCGCTTGAGCGACTTGACGGCGGCTTCCAGGGTTTTGCGCAGCTCGTCCAGCACCCAGGCCAGGGGGCCCAGGTCGTGCTCAGGAGCATCTTCGGCAGGGGTTGCAGAAAGGGACATGGCAGTGTCTGTGGCGGCAGTGGGCGACAACAGCATGGCCGCCTACTTGATTTTGAACCGCGCCACCGACAGGCGCAATTCTTCGGCCATCTCGGACAGTTCGCGCACCTGGGCCGCGGTGGTCCGGGTGCCCGCACCGGTTTGCTCGGTCACGGCAAAGATGTGCTGGATGTTGTCGGCCACCACGTTGGCCTTTTCGGCCTCGCGCGAGGTGGTTTGCGAAATCTGCTCGATCAGTTCGGCCAGGCGGCGCGACACGTGGTCGATCTCGGTCAGGGCGGTACCGGCACTGTCGGACAGGGCGGCACCGGCCACCACACCCTGGGTGGAGCGCTCCATGGCCGCCACCGCGTCCTGGGTGTCGGTCTGGATGGCCTTCACCAGCGCCGCAATCTGGCGCGTGGCATCGGCCGAGCGCTCGGCCAGCCGCTGCACTTCTTCGGCCACCACCGAGAAACCCCGCCCAGCCTCCCCGGCGGATGCAGCCTGGATGGCGGCGTTCAGCGCCAGCACATTGGTTTGCTCGGTAATGTCGGAGATCAGCTCGGTGATTTCACCGATCTCTTGCGAGGACTCGCCCAGGCGCTTGATGCGCTTGGAGGTTTCCTGGATCTGGTCACGGATGGAGTTCATGCCGCCGATGGCGTTTTGCACCGCCTGCAGGCCCGAGTCGGCGGCCTGCAGCGACTGGCGCGCCACCGCAGCCGACTCTTGCGCCTGGGTAGACACCTCGTTGATGCGCGAAGCCATGTCCAGCACCGAGCGGCCGGTTTCGCGGATTTCGCGCAGTTGCTCTGTCGATGCGGCCAGCAGCTCGGTCGAGGTGCTGTCCACCTGCGCTGTGGTCTGGGCCACCTGGGTGGCGGTGTTTTGCACGCTGCCTACCAGGGCGCGGAGCTCTTCGACGGTGTAGTTCACCGAGTCGGCAATCGCGCCGGTGATGTCTTCGGTCACGGTGGCCTGCTGGGTCAAATCGCCCTCGGCCACGGCCTGCAGTTCGTTCATCAGCCGCAAAATAGCGGCCTGGTTGGCATCGTTGACGCGCTTGGCACCTTGTTGCGACGACTCGGCGTCCAGGCGCTGCATTTCGGCTGTGGCCTGGCGTTTGCGGCTACCACGCAGTTGCACAGCGGCCAAACCCAAGGCACAGGCCAAAGCCAGCAGGGCCGACAACACCAGCGCCGCGATGGCCGCGAGGCCCAGGCCGGTTTGCGACGACAGCTTGTCTTGCAGCGCCTCCAGCTGGCGGCGCAGCGGCTCGCTGTCGCCCACCACGGCGGTTTGCGCCTCGCGGGCCGATACCAGGCCCTGCAGGTTGCCCAGAATCGCCCCGGCCTGGGTGCGCGTTTCTTCGTACAGCTTGAGTAAGGCCTGGAGCTGCTCGCGGGTGGCCGCATCCTTGGCCGCACCCAGGCGCAGCTCGGGGCTACCGTCCAGCAGGCCCTGGGTGATTTCCTTGAACGAATTCAAGTCCTTGCCCAGCAGGAACACCGCCTCGGGGCTGACGCCTTCCATGGTCTGGAATTCATTGGCCGACTTGCCGATGCGCTGGGTCAGCATGACCAATTGGCCCGCCGCAGAAATCTCGGTCGGGCTGGCGGCCTGCTGCAATTTGAACGAGGCCACGGTTTCCGCGATTTCCAGCAGATCGGACGATTGGCGGTTGATGGTGCGCAGTGCAGCACCCACCTGGGTCAGGATTTTTTGCTGGCCCATGACGGTGGCGGCATTCTTTTCGGCACGCTCCATCAGCGGGGTGATTTGGGCCATATCGGTCTGGGCATCGGCGTTGACGGCGCTCAGACGGTCGTCCCCGGCCTGCAGGCCGCGCACGTTCTTGGCCAGCACGTCGGCACTTTCGGCCACATCGGCAAACGCAGGGGCGCTGCCCACCAGGGCTTGCGACACCGACTTGGCCAGGCGCTGGGACTGCATCAGGGCCTGGCCGGTGGCGGCCAGTTGCTGCGCAACCGTGTCGGCACGGTGCAAGGCCCATGCGGCCACCACGGCCAGCACCAGCAAGGCCGCCCCCATCACCACCGCCAGAATCCGCTGGTGGGAGGTGGTGTGGCGGTGGCCCAGCAAGGGCAAGCTCACCCATTCGTCGGCTGCATCAGGCACATGCGGGCTGGCAAAGCGGCTTTCGCCGAAGTCGTGGCTGGGGTGGGCCTTCGGCAGAACTGGGTAGTCGGCCACGGTATCGGTTTCGGAGTCCACAGAGTCCTCTAAGGTCGGGTGGGAGTAGGACTTGTCGTCAACAGCAGGCATGGTGCAGCTTTCTGGAGGGGCCCTAAGCACTGATGCTCAGAAAAGAAGGAAGTTGGGACAGGCTCAGCAGGTTGACTTCCTGCCACGGCAGACCGGCCGCGTCGGTGTGGATGGGGCCCAGGTAGCCGGGCGCACCAAGGGGCGCAGGTGCCGATGCCGTAAAGGCATCCGGGCCGCGCAGGCCGCTGAGCTGGTCCACCAGCATGGCGCAATTGAGCTCCATGCCCGCATTGAACGATAGCAGGCTGCACTCGGACAAAGCCGCATCGCTGCGCAGCACCGGCGTTTCGGGGGCCATGAAGCGCCCCATATCGACCACACCGCACAGGCCGCCGCGCAGGTTTGCCACGCCCATGAACCAGGCCTGGGTGTAGGCGGCAGGTTGCACCGGGGTCCAGGGGAAAATCTCGCCGCACTGGGCCAGCGGAAACAGGTAGCGGGCACCGCCCACCTGGGCCGCCAGCCAGCGCACCGACAGCCCTTCGCTGCGGGCCGCTTGCAGGCGGGAGGCCAATCGGGTTTGCAGTTCTCGGAGCGCTTCGCGGTTCGCCATGGCAACTGTGGCCTTACTTGAGGGCGCTGATCTTGGCCTTCAGCTCGGCGGCGTTCACCGGTTTGGTGATGTAGTCACGGGCCCCCTGGCGCATGCCCCAGACACGGTCGGTTTCCTGGTTCTTGCTGGTACACATGATGATGGGCACGTCGGCAAACTCGGGGTTGCGGCTGATGGTACGGGTCAGCTGAAAGCCGTTTTGCCCCGGCATCACAACGTCCATCAGGATCAGGTCGGGTTTGAGTTCCGCCAGGCGGCGAAACGCCTCGTCGGCGTTCTCCGCAGTGCGCACCGCCATGCCGTTTTTCTCCAGCAGGTCGGTCAGGTACATCAGCTCGGTCTTGGAATCGTCCACGATCAGCACGTTGTGGATAGGCATCAAATGGTTCCTTGCAAGGCGGCACCGAACTGCTGCACCGCCTGGAGCAACTGGTCTTTGGTAAACGGTTTGGTCAAATAGTCCTGCGAGCCCACCATGCGGCCCCGGGCCTTGTCGAACACGCCGTCTTTGGACGACAGCATGACCACCGGGATGGACGCAAATTTGGGGTTGCGCTTGATGATGGCGCAGGTCTGGTAGCCGTCCAGCTTGGGCATCAGGATGTCGCAAAAGATCAGCTGCGGGTGGTGGTCGTTGATCTTGGACAAGGCATCGAAGCCGTCCTCGGCCAATAGCACCTCGTGCCCGCCTTGCTTCAGGAAGATTTCAGCACTGCGACGGATCGTATTGCTGTCGTCCACCACAAGGACTTTGAATGTCGTGGCAAGCGTACTCACGTGGCACCTCTTCTGGAAAGAACAGGGGGACGCGGACGGTCGCCGCGCATCAAAGTTGGACCATCTCGAAATCTTCTTTGCGGGCACCGCATTCGGGGCAGGTCCAGTTCATGGGCACCAGGGCCCAGGCGGTTCCGGCGGCAATGCCCGTGGCGGGGTCGCCAGTCGCCTCGTCATAAATCCAGCCACAAATCAGGCACATCCAAGTTTTAGAGTCAGTCACAGCGTAAAAAGCCTTAGCAATAGAATGAAATGGATTGTATAGACGCAGATTATTGCCTTGACCATTTTGTACGCCCCCTCAGCCGATTTAGGCCTATGACTGCTCCTACCCCCCCCAAAAAGCCCCCTCCCGACGATCTGCCCGATGCGACCCTGGTACCAGAAGCCCCGGACGAGGACGAAGACGACCCGCTGGAAGGCCCGGCCTGCGTCATGGTATTCAACGCCAGCGACCCCAGCGGCGCGGGCGGCCTGGCGGCCGACACCACGGCCATCGCCTCGGTCGGCGGCCATGCCCTGCCCGTGGTCACCGGGGCCTACGCCCGCGACACTGGCGAGATTTTTGAGCACTTCTGCTTTGAGGAAGAAGCCGTCACCGAGCAGGCCCGCGCGGTGCTGGAAGACATTGCCGTGCAGGTCTTCAAGGTCGGCTTTGTGGGCAGCCCGGAAAACGTCAGCGCGATTGCAGAAATTACCTCCGACTACGCCGACGTGCCAGTGGTGGCCTACATGCCCAATCTGTCGTGGTGGGACGAGGACAAGATCGAAGACTATCTGGATGCCTTCCGCGAGCTGATGCTGCCGCAAACCACGGTGCTGGTGGGCAACCACAGCACGCTGCGCCGCTGGCTGCTGCCCGACTGGAGCGGCGAGCGCAACCCCACGCCGCGCGACATCGCCAAGGCCGCATCCGCCATGGGCGTGCCCTACACCCTGGTCACCGGCATCCCCCTGCCCGACCAGCATGTGGAAAACGTGCTCACCAGCCCGCAGGCCGTGCTGGTCAGCGAGAAGTTCGAGCTGTTTGAGGCGGTGTTCACCGGTGCGGGCGAAACCCTGTCTGCCGCGCTGGCTGCCCTGCTCGCCAGCGGCAGCGACCTGGCCGAAGCCACCAATGAGGCCATGAGCTACCTGGACCGCTGCCTGGACGGCGGATTCCGCCCCGGCATGGGCCACATCCTGCCCGACCGCATGTTCTGGGCCCAGCCCGAAGACGGTGATGCCCCCGATGACGGCTCCGACCCCGATGCCCCCCTGGACGAAGAAACCCTGCGTGCAATAGCCGCTTTGGAAGCCCCGAATGAAACCCGACACTGATCTGAACCAAGCCCTGTTTGACCGCGCCGTCAAAGTCATCCCCGGCGGCGTGAACTCCCCCGTGCGCGCCTTCAAGGCCGTGGGCGGCACGCCGCGCTTTGTGCAGCGCGCCCATGGTGCCTACTTCTGGGACGCCAACGACCAGCGCTACACCGACTACATCGGCTCCTGGGGCCCGATGATCCTGGGCCACGGCCACCCGGTGGTGGTGGAAGCGGTGCAAAAAGCCCTGCTCGAAGGCTTCTCGTTCGGTGCACCCACCGAGCGCGAAGTCGAGCTGGCCGAAGAAATCCTGTCGCTGGTGCCGTCCATGGAGATGCTGCGCCTGGTCAGCTCCGGCACCGAAGCCGCCATGAGCACCATCCGCCTGGCGCGCGGTGCCACCGGCCGCAACAAGATCATCAAGTTCGAAGGCTGCTACCACGGCCATGCGGATGCGCTGCTGGTGAAAGCCGGGTCCGGCCTGGCCACCTTCGGCAGCGCAACCAGTGCCGGTGTGCCGCCCGAAGTGGTGCAGCACACCCTGGTGCTGGAATACAACCACATCGCCCAGCTCGAAGAAGCCTTTGCCCTGCACGGCAAGGACATCGCCTGCCTGATGATCGAGCCCATCGCGGGCAACATGAACTTTGTGCGCGCCTCGGTGCCCTTCATGCGCCGCTGCCGCGAGCTGTGCTCCCAGTACGGCGCACTGCTGGTGTTCGACGAAGTCATGACCGGCTTCCGCGTCGCCCTGGGCAGCGCCCAAAGCGTCTACGCCAAAGATATCCCCGGTTTTGCCCCCGACATGACAGTGCTGGGCAAGGTGATTGGCGGCGGCATGCCGCTGGCGGCCTTTGGCGGCTCGCGGGCGGTAATGGAGCACCTGGCCCCGCTGGGCACGGTCTACCAGGCGGGCACGCTGTCGGGCAACCCGGTGGCCACCGCCTGCGGGCTGGCCACGTTGCGCGAAATCCGCAAGCCCGGCTTTTTTGAAGCCCTGTCGGCCACCACCCGGTCGCTGGTCACAGGCCTGCAAGCCGCCGCCGATGCCGAGGGCCTGGCCTTCAGCAGCGACAGCGAGGGAGGCATGTTCGGCTTCTTCCTGCTCGACACCCTGCCAAGCAACTACCCGCAGGTCATGAAGACCAGCAGCCCGCGCTTCAACCACCTGTTCCACGGCCTGCTGGACCGCGGCGTGTACATCGCCCCGGCGCTGTACGAGGCCGGTTTTGTCAGCGCGGCGCACACGGCAGACGATATTGCGGCCACCGTGGACGCTGCGCACGCAGTGTTCAAGGAACTATCAAAAGCGTAGCTACTTGCGCTTATGGAATAAGCGTGAAGTGCCAATTTAGTGCTTAATTTTCCATGGGGAAAATGGTAACCAGCGGGTAAAGCAGGGAACTGCGGAAGGCTTTGCGGCGTTTAATCCTCACCATGCAAAAAATTCTCGTCCTCAGCGCCTTGACCCTGGTCACAGGCATCGCGGCCGCCCAGGAAACCGGGCGGGTGATTTCCAGCACGCCCATCCAACAGCAGGTTGCGGTGCCACGCCAGGTGTGCAGCCAACAGCAGGTAGCCGTTGAGGCCCCGCGCTCCGGTGCGGGTGCGCTGATGGGCGGTATTGCCGGTGGGGCGATGGGCAACGCCATCGGTGGTGGCAGCGGGCGCGCGGCGGCCACCATGCTGGGCGTTTTAGGCGGCGTGATTCTGGGCAACAGCATCGAAGGCCCGGGCCAGACCCAGCTGCAGACGGTGCAAAACTGCAGCACCCAAACCTTTTATGAAACCCGCAACGCAGGCTACAACGTGGTCTACGAGTACGCGGGCAAGCAGTACACGACCACCCTGCCCAATGATCCCGGCGCGACCATTGCGCTGCAGGTCAGCCCCGTGGGCTACAGCAACATGCCACCGGTGCGCGCGCCGGTGCAGCAGCAGGTCATATCAGGCGATTACTACCAGCCCGAACCCGTTTACACCACGCCTGCCCCGGTGGTGGTGCAGGCTGTGCCCGCCTACCGCCCGGTTCTGCCGATCGGCGTGGAGCTGAACTTCGGCTACTCCCGGCACCACTGGCGCTGAAGCCACCAGGTTTGCAGGGCTCAGAGGTCGAAATTGGTGGGCATCATCACCACGTCGCGGATGGTCATGCCACGCGGGCGGGTCAGCATGAATTGCACCACCTCGGCGACTTCGCTGGCCTCCAGCAGACTGCCTGAATCCCGGGCTTCCTGCAGCTTCTCGGGCGGCCAGTCGGCCAGCAGCGCGCTGATGACGGGTCCGGGCGAGATCGAGCCCACGCGGATGCCATGCTTGAACACCTGGCGCCGCACCGTCTGCACAAAGCAGTTGATCGCCCATTTGGACGACGCATAGACCGGCTCCCAGGGCGTGGGGAAATGGGCCGCCAGGGAACTGGTGACGATGATGTCGCCGCTCCCGCGCGCGATCATGTGCGGCAACACGTCGCGCACGTTCTTCATCACCACGTTGATATTCAGGTGCAGCATGCGGTCGATGGCATCGTTGTCGTTATCCACCAGATCGCCGCCAACATAGGTGCCGGCATTGGCATGCAGGATGTCGATCTGACCGGCCCGCTCCAGGGCTCTGGGCACCAGGGTCGCGCAGTCCTTCGGGTCGAGCAGGTTGATGCGCAGCGGGATCACCGCGTCGCCGTACTTGCTGCAGACCGCCTGCATTGCCGCCTCGTCGCGGTCGACCATCACCACGCGCGCCCCCGCGGCCAGCATCGCCTCGGTGCTGGCCAAGCCTATGCCTGATGCAGCCCCGGTAATGACGGCCACTTTAGCTTCCAGTTCTCTTGCCATTGGGTCTCTCCTTATGGGGTGCCTTGAATTAACAAACACCTGAAATCATAGGCAGCGTCGGCGATTCCATTGATGCCGGTGTGTTCCATGTTGGTACTTTTTTGCACCCATGGACTAGGGCAGACCCTAGCCCCACCGCTATAGCGATCCAATTGCTATCGTAAAAATAGCTGCACACGCCCTTGCTATAAGCACAAACGGCCTATTTTTCTTACAACTCGTTTGGGGGTACTTGCAGGGGCACCAGGCCCACGCGCAGCCCGAAAATCTGCGCCAGCTTGTTGAGGGTGTCCACCGTGGGGTTGCCCTGGTCGCGCTCTATCTGGCGCAGGGCCTGAAGGCTCACTTGGCGGTGGGCGGCGTATTCGGCCTGGGTCAAACCGCTGATCTTGCGCATCGCCCGCACCGACTGGCCCAGGCTCATTTCGCCCGTGGGCGCGGCGGCGTACAGCCGGGCGCGGGCGACGCTAAGGGCATCGGGGTCGCGGGATTTGACGCGTTTGTCGGCCATGGCTTTAGCTTAAGTTGCGCAACTGGGTGGCCTGGGAGGCGATGGTCTGGGCGCACTGGGCCAGCACCTCGGGCTCCACACCGCAGATGGCAGCCGTGGTGGGCAACGCGGCCACCACTTCGGCAAAAGCTTGCAAGGCAGACACCACCTGCACGTACTCGGCACGGGCAAGCTGCAACTGCGGCAACACCACCGCCCAATCCGCCAGGCGCTTGCCGTCCGCATCCACCCAGTGGCAGCCGCGCAGCACCACCTCGGGGTCCAGGAACATGGGTGCAAAGTCAAACACCGGGGTGAGCTGCACGCGGCCACCGGGCAGGGTTTGCACGGCGGTGTTGCGGGCGTGGTTGTCGGTGTTGCGCAGGGCCAGGTTCAGCACGTCGCGTTTTAAGAACTCAATGGTCTCGGCCAGCGGGTCGTGGACCACGCGGCGCAGGCCTGCCAGCAGCGCGTTTTGCGTGGGCGTGCGGCCAAAGCCAGTGAGGCCCAGCACGCTGGCCAGGCTTTCCTGGTGCAGGCGGTGCAGGCCCGCACCGTCCACCAGCCGGTCGAAGCGTGGCACAAACAACATTTCATCCACCAGCATGGGCTCGCCGTGCACCCGCAGCCCGCAGGCCGCCGCCACGCGCAGGTAGGCGGCCTCGTTGCGCAGCACGGCCCGGTCGGCTTCGCTCTTGCCGCGCGGCAGTTTCAGCAGCCAGTGGCCGCGCGCCAAGTCGTCGGCCAGTGCCATGTCGGCAAACCATTGGCCCTGCGCGTCGGTGGCCAGCAAGAATTTGGGGGCCACACCCTGCACGCCCGTGGTGCCTGCGGCCAGCATGGCGTGCACCGAGAGCTGGTCCAGGTAGTCGGCGCTGCGCTGCACGATGTCGTCCAGCGCAAAGCCGCGCTGCGCGCCCAGCGGGGCCGAAGCGGCCTTTTGGGCCTGGAGTTTAAAAAAATCGACCGCCGAGGCAATCCGCAAGTTACCGATCGGGTTGAAGGCCCCGGCCATCAGCAGCGGCATGACCACGCCATCGGCATCGGCCAGGCCCAGGGCATTGCACAAGAACGCCCGGCCTTTGCCTTGCGGCACCAGGTCGAACAGAAAGGAAGGCGGCGTGAGGTCCTCGACGGGGCCGATGCCCCGGTCCACCATGCGGGGTGGCTGATAGCCCACGGGCAGGTTCAGGGCGATGCGCTCAGGGTGCGCGCCAAAAATGTAGTCGGCCCGGTATTCGACCCGGCAGGTAGCGGTGTCCACGGCGCGGATGTCGGCTGCGGGAACCCAGCGCCCGCGCTGAAAAATCGCTATGGTGGACTTTTCAGGATACTTCATATTGCCTATTTTAATAGGCAATATAGCGGAATGAAAGAGTCTACTTTATATGCTTTGATGGATAAATCATGGTTTAAGCCACCTGGCGCATCTGCAGCAACTCGAAGTCGCCAATCCAGTCGCCGGCCTGGGCGCGGAAGGCAACGCTGTGGGCACCGGCGATGTGGTTTTCCCAGGCGTTGCGGTCGGCCCAGCGTTCGTAGAACAGCACCTTACCGGGCTGGCTGAGGTCTTCGTGCAGTTCGTAGGCAATGCAGCCGGGCTGCTGGCGCGACAGCTCGACCAGGGCGGTTTGGGCGGCGACCAAGGCAGCTTCAAAACCGGGTTTGGCCTGGGCACGGGCGATGATGATGAGATCGGGCATGGGGGGTCTCCAGAGATAGTGGACTTATGGTTGAGAGAGCACCCAGCGGGCCAGCGCCAAGGCTTCGGCCTCGCTGAGCTGGGGATGCCGGGGCATGATGACACGGCCCCACACCCCCACGCTGCCGTTGCGGATCTTGCCCGCCAGCCGCGCCGGGGCATCCGCATCGCCACCCCCTTGGGCTCGGTAGCGCGCGGCGACTTGTGCAAAGCCAGGGCCGACTTGTTTGTGCACCATGCCGTGGCAGGCCATGCAGCCCGCTTTTTGGGCCAAGGCCTGCGGCGGGAGCGCCTGGGCCGCAGCCAGCCCGCTGCCCAGCAGCACGGCCAGGGTCAGCGGGGCCCGCAGCATGCTTTTAATGGCGGAAGTGGCGCACGCCCGTCAACACCATGGCCACACCGCGTTCGTTGGCAGCGGCGATCACTTCGTCGTCGCGCATAGAGCCACCGGGCTGGATCACGCAGGTGGCACCTGCATCCACCACCACGTCCAGGCCGTCACGGAACGGGAAGAAGGCATCGCTGGCGACCGCCGTACCGGCCAGGGCCAGACCGGCGTGGCCGGCCTTGATGCTGGCAATGCGGGCCGAGTCCAGGCGGCTCATCTGGCCTGCGCCCACGCCCATGGTCATGCCGTCTTTGCAGAAAACGATGGCATTGCTCTTGACGAACTTGGCGACCTTCCAGGCGAACAGCAGGTCTTCGAGCTGCTGCGGCGAGGGTTGCAGGGTGGTGACGACCTTCAGGTCGGCCAGCACCAGCTCGTGGTTGTCGGCGGTCTGCATCAGCAGGCCGGAGCCGATGCGTTTGATGTCCATGGCGTTCTGGCCCTTGTCCCAGGCGGTGGCACCTCCTGGGGGCAAGGCAATTTCCAGGATGCGGACGTTGACCTTGGACTTGAACACTTCCAGCGCTTCGGCGGTGTAGCCGGGGGCCATCAGCACTTCGACGAACTGCTTCGAAATTTGCAGCGCTGCGTCCTTATCCAATGTGCGGTTGAGGGCAATAATGCCGCCAAAAGCAGATGTGGGATCGGTCTGGAAGGCCTTGCTGTAGGCTTCCAGGCCGTTGGTGCCCACGGCCACGCCGCAGGGGTTGGCATGTTTGACGATCACGCAGGCGGGCACGTCAAAGCTTTTGACGCATTCCCAGGCCGCATCGGCATCGGCGATGTTGTTGTAGCTGAGCTCTTTACCTTGCAACTGCTTGGCGGTGACCAGCGAGCCTGGGGCCGGATACAGGTCGCGGTAGAAGGCGGCTTGCTGGTGCGGGTTTTCGCCGTAGCGCAGGTCTTGCAGCTTGACGAAGCGGCCATTGGTTTGCGCGGGGAACTGGGTGTGGCTACCGTCTTCCTGGATGCTGGAAAGGTAGTCGCTGATGGCGCCGTCGTACTGGCTGATGCGGTTGAACGCGGCCACCGACAGGGCGAATTTGGTCTTTTGGCTCACGCTGCCGGTGGCTTGCAACTCGGCCAGCACGGTGGCGTACTGGCTGGCATCGGTGAGCACGGCCACGTCTTTCCAGTTTTTGGCGGCGCTGCGCACCATGGCGGGGCCGCCGATGTCGATGTTCTCGATGGCATCCTCCAGCGTGCAGCCGGGCTTGGCGACGGTGGCTTCAAACGGGTAGAGGTTGACCACCAGCAGGTCGATGGTGGCGATGTCGTGCGTCTTCAAGGCTGCCATGTGCTCGGGGAAGTCGCGGCGCGCCAGCAGGCCGCCGTGCACCTTGGGGTGCAGGGTTTTAACGCGGCCATCCAGCATCTCGGGGAAACCGGTGTGGTCGGCCACTTCGGTAACCGGCAGGCCGTTGTCGGCCAGCAGCTTGGCGGTGCCGCCGGTGGACAGCAGGCCAAAGCCCAGGGCGTGCAAGGACTGGGCAAGTTCCAAAACACCGGTTTTGTCGGAGACGGAGAGAAGTGCGTTCATGGGCATCGGGGGGAGGTTAGAAATCGTTATGAACAAGCCGTGGCGGCTTATTCCATCAAATGGTGTTCGAGCAGCTTTTTGCGCAAGGTGTTGCGGTTCAGGCCCAGCCAGGCGGCGGCGCGCGACTGGTTGTGGTCGGCCTGGGCCATGACCACTTCGAGCAGGGGTTTTTCCACCACCCGCACCATCATGTCGTACATGCCTGCGGGGTCGATGCCGTCCAGGTCTTTGAAATAGCTTTCCAGACTGGCACGCACGCACTCGTCGATACTTTTTTGGCTCACGCGGCGCTCTCCATAGGCAGTTGTTCTTGTTCGGGGTTCCACTCGGCAGCAGGCATGCGGTCCATGCGGCTGGCCAGTTCGGCAAAAAATGCGTCCACTGCCGCCCACTGCTGCTGCGGGTCTTCCAGAAGGTTCATGCAGGCGCGGAAGGCCTCGCCGCCGGGCAGGGTTTTGACGTACCAGCCGATGTGCTTGCGGGCGGTACGCACGCCGCTGTACTCGCCGTACAGGCTGTAGTGGTCTTGCAGATGGTCGAGCAGCAGGCGTTGGACTTCAGCTACCAGGGGCGGGGCCAGGTGCGTGCCGGTGTCCAGAAAGTGCGCCACTTCGCGGAAGATCCACGGGCGGCCCTGGGCGGCACGGCCAATCATCACCGCGTCGGCCCCGGTGGCGGCCAGCACATCGCGCACTTTTTCGGGGGTGGTCATGTCGCCATTGGCCACCACCGGCACGCGCACGGCGGCCTTGACGGCGGCAATGGTGTCGTATTCGGCGTGGCCGGTGTAACCCTGCTCACGGGTGCGGCCATGTACGGTCAGCATCTGGATGCCGGCCTGCTCAAACTGTCGCGCCAGCGACACGGCATTCTTATTGGCCTGGCTCCAGCCGGTGCGCATTTTCAGGGTGACAGGCACGTTGTGCGGGGCACAAGCGGCCACCACGGCTTCGACAATGGCCAGGGCCAGCGGCTCGTCTTGCATCAGCGCCGAACCGGCCCATTTGTTGCACACCTTCTTGGCCGGGCAACCCATGTTGATGTCGATGATTTGCGCGCCGTTGGCGATGTTGTAGGCGGCAGCTTCGGCCATCATCTCGGCATCGGTGCCCGCGATTTGCACAGCAATGGGGGCGGCTTCGCCGTCGTGGTTGGCACGCCGCGAGGTTTTCAGCGTGGCCCACAGGTCGCGCCGCGAGGTGACCATTTCGCTGACCGCATAGCCCGCACCCAGGGATTTGCACAAACGCCGAAACGGCCGGTCCGTCACGCCGGCCATGGGCGCAACAAACAGGCGGTTCGCTAAAGCGTACGGGCCAATGTGCATAGAAATAGGAATCAGCGCCGGTAGGGCGCCAAGGAAATACGGGGGAAATTCTGGGAGGAAAAGCATTCTAACTGCCCAAAATTTCAGCAATTGAAATCTGACGTTTGCTTACACCCATGCGATGACCCGCCAATGACCGTTTGCCGACAGGCACTAACATGCCGCCATGTTTGAAAAGTCTCTTGTTGCGTTGGCCCTGCTGATGGGCGTTTTGGTGTGCGGACAGGAGTCCGTGCAAGCCCAAACCAATGCGCCCGAAGAAACCGATGGCGAAGCGGCACCCGCTGAGGCCATCCGCTCCTCTCCCGCCGATTTCTGGGCCACCGACCTGGGCGCGGGCTCTGGCCAGCGCGGCAAGGCCAGCTGGTACGGCCCACGTTTCCACGGCAAGCGCACGGCCTCGGGCGAGGTGTTCAAGATGCACGAGCTGACCGCCGCGCACCGCACACTGCCGCTGCTCAGCTACGCCAAAGTCACCTACCTGCGTACCGGCAAAAGCGTGATCGTGCGCATCAACGACCGGGGTCCACACATCCTGACGCACCGCATCATCGACCTGAGCCGCGCCGCCGCCGCCGAGCTGGGCCTGCTCGACCAGGGCACGGGCGACGTGCTGGTGGAGCGCGTGGTGGCGCGCCAAGACGACGATGTTGCGCCGCCCCGGCTGCGCCTGCCATCGCTATCAAATAAGTAGCTAACAACGCAAACAGCCTGCGCGGTGGCAGGCTGTTTGGTTATAAATCCACCCTCACAAAACCCAAGGAGGGCTGAGGTGGGTTCACCAGTCCTTAGTGGAACTGTTCTTCTTCGGTGGAGCCGGTCAGGGCCGTCACGCTGGACTTGCCGCCCTGGATCACGGTGGTCACTTCGTCGAAGTAACCGGTGCCCACTTCCTGCTGGTGCGACACGAAGGTGTAACCGCGGTCACGGGCAGCGAACTCGGGTTCTTGCACCTTCTCGACATAGGCCGACATGCCGCGCTTCACGTAGTCCTGCGCCAAGTCGAACATGTTGTACCACATGGAGTGGATACCGGCCAAGGTGATGAACTGGTACTTGTAACCCATGGCACCCAGCTCGCGCTGGAACTTGGCAATGGTCGCGTCGTCCAGGTTCTTCTTCCAGTTAAAGGAAGGCGAGCAGTTGTAGGCCAGCATCTTGCCGGGGTGCACCTTGTGCACGGCATCGGCAAACTTCTTGGCGAATTCCAGATCGGGCGTGCCGGTTTCGCACCACACCAGATCGGCGTAATGGGCGTAGGCAATGGCGCGGCTGATGGCCTGGTCCATGCCCTTGTTGGTCTTGTAGAAGCCTTCGGAGGTGCGTTCACCGGTGATGAAAGGCTTGTCGTTTTCGTCGTAGTCGCTGGTCAGCAGATCGGCGGCTTCGGCATCGGTCCGGGCAATCACCAGGGTGGGCACGCCGCACACGTCGGCGGCCATGCGGGCAGCGATCAGCTTTTGCACCGCTTCAGCGGTAGGCACCAGCACCTTGCCACCCATGTGGCCGCATTTCTTGACCGAAGCCAGCTGGTCTTCCCAGTGCACGCCAGCGGCACCGGAGTTGATCATGGCCTTCATCAATTCGAATGCGTTCAGCACGCCGCCGAAACCGGCTTCGGCATCGGCCACGATGGGCGCGAAGTTGTCGATGTAGCCTGCGTCGCCTGCGTCGATGCCCTTGCTGTGCTGGATTTCATCGGCACGGCGGAAGGTGTTGTTGATGCGCTCAACCACCTTTGGCACCGAATCCACAGGGTACAGCGACTGGTCGGGGTACATGGCGGCGTAGCCGTTGTTGTCTGCCGCCACTTGCCAGCCGGACAGGTAGATGGCTTTCACGCCGGCCTTGACTTGCTGCATGGCCTGGCCACCGGTCAACGCGCCCAGGCAGTTGACGTACGCCTCGGTGTGCAACAGATCCCAGAGCTTTTCTGCGCCACGGCGGGCCAAAGTGTGCTCGATGGGGAAAGAGCCACGCAGGCGCACGACTTCGGCGGCGGTGTAACCACGCTTGATGCCCTTCCAACGGGGGTTGGTATCCCAGTCTTTTTGCAGAGCGGCGGCTTGTTGGTCACGGCTGAGTTGTTCGGTGATGGATTGCGGCATAAAAACTCCAAGGTGGATGAAAGAGCGATTGAAGGGGGTCTGCACTGCATTCGTTTGCGGTGCCGATGGACAAATTCTAAGTCTTCTATAAGACTTTTCATACTCTTATGTCTTATATAAGATTAAAAATATAAACCCATAAAATCAACAACTTGCGAAGTATTTTTTATGATACGAAAACAATTTCCGCAGTTTGGTAAAAAATATTGCAGTGCAGCAATGGTGGTTTTCGCAGTACGGTTTTAATATTCCACATAGTGAAAATTGAGTAGGCATGGTGGCGCAACGTGGCGAGCGCCCTACTACACTGGTTCTATGGAATCCTGGATAGAACACCTTCTCGCCCTGCTGGCCCTGCCGCAATACGGCCTGAGCACCGTCTTTATCGTCTCGTTCATCTCGGCCACGCTGCTGCCACTGGGCTCGGAGCCGGTGGTGTTTGGGCTGGTCAAACTCAACCCCGAACTGTTTTGGCCCGCCATCCTGGTAGCCACCGCAGGCAACACCCTGGGTGGTGCGGTGGATTGGTGGATGGGTTTTGGCGCGCACAAGGTGGTGGATAAATACCAGCATTCATCGCACCACACCCGCGTGCTGGGCTGGCTAGAGAAGCTGGGGCCCAAAGCCTGTTTGCTGGCCTGGCTGCCGCTGGTGGGCGACCCGTTGTGCGCGGTGGCGGGCTGGCTCAAGCTGCCGTTTTGGCCTTGCCTGGGCTATATGGCGATCGGTAAATTTATCCGCTACGTGCTGCTGACCGGGTCGCTGGTCTGGGCGTTCCCGGCACACTGGTTTTAGAAGCGCTCGTGTTCCGCCAGGTAGCGCCACTGGCCGGGTGCCAGCGCCGTCATGGCCACGCGTCCCACGCGGATGCGCTTGACGCTGCGGATCTGCAAGCCCGCGCTTTCGCAAAGGTAGTCGATCTGGCCGGGGCGCTCGCCTTTGAGGGCGAAGCGCAGGCGGGTCTCGGTATCGGTATTGCTGCTGATGCTGACCTTGGCAGCGGTCAGAATCTTCTCGTGGTACTGCACGGGGTCGGCCAGCTTGCGCAGCATGCCAGGGGTGACATCGCCCGCCACTTCCACCATCACCTCGTGCTCGATCAAATCCGCATCTTCTTCCAGCTTGCGCACCACGCGGCCATCCTGGGTGTAGACCACCAGGCCACTGGCGCGGCTGTCCATGGGCGTGGCCAGGCGCAACTGGGCGAAGTGTTTCTTCAGGGTGCGGATGCCGGAGCGGTCGTCGGGCGTGTGGTTCTCGCGGGTCAACAAGGTCAACGCAGCCTGCGCTTTCGGGCCCGGGCCTGCGTCCAGCCCTGCGGTAAAGCCCACTGGTTTATGCAGCACCAGCGTGACCGTGGGCGGTGCCAGCAGCGTGGCATCCGGGTCCACAGTGATCTTTTGCGCGCCGACGCGGAACATCGGCTCTTCCACCAGTTGCCCGTCCACCCGCACCCAGCCGCCTTCGATGTACTGCTCCGCCTCGCGGCGGGAGCAGGCCAGCTGTTCAGCTAGGCGTTTGGCAAGGCGAACCGGTTCGGTCATGGGGTGGGCTACTACAAAATAAATAGCTGCTCACGCCCATGGAATAAGCGTGAGCAGCCTAAAAGATTCAAAGAATCAGGAGCTGAAGAGGAAGTTCATCACGTCGCCATCCTTGACCACGTATTCCTTGCCTTCGGCGCGCATCTTGCCCGCGTCCTTGGCACCCTGCTCGCCCTTGAAGGCAATGTAGTCGTCGAATGCGATGGTCTGGGCGCGAATGTAGCCCTTCTCGAAATCGGTGTGGATCACGCCTGCGGCCTGCGGGCCGGTGTCGCCCACGTGGATGGTCCAGGCGCGCACTTCCTTGACCCCGGCGGTGAAGTAGGTTTGCAGGCCCAGCAGGGTGTAGGCGGCGCGGATCAGGCGGTTCAGGCCGGGTTCGGTCTGGCCCAGCTCTTCCAGGAACATGGCGCGGTCTTCGTCTTCCATCTCGGCCATTTCGGCTTCCATCTTGGCGCTGATGGCCACCACGGGGGCGTTTTGCGCGGCGGCATAGGCCTTCAGGCGGTCGAGCATGGGGTTGTTTTCAAACCCGTCTTCGGCCACGTTGGCCACAAACATGGCGGGCTTGGCGGTAATCAGGAAGAATTGCTTGAGCAACGGCAGCTCTTCCTTGGTGAAGTCCAGCGTTCGCACCGGCTTGGCTTCGTTCAGCGCCACCTGGCACTTCTCCAGAATCGCCACCAGCTTGATGGATTCCTTGTCGCCCGAGCGCGCCAGCTTGGTCACGCGGTGCAGGGCTTTTTCCACGGCGGACAGGTCGGCCAGGCAGAGCTCGGTCTGGATCACCTCGATGTCGGAGATCGGATCGACCTTGCCCGCCACGTGGATCACGTTGTCGTCTTCAAAGCAGCGCACCACATTGATGGTGGCATCGGTTTCGCGGATGTGCGCCAAAAACTTGTTGCCCAGGCCTTCGCCCGTGCTGGCACCGGCCACCAAACCAGCGATGTCCACAAACTCCACCACCGCAGGCACCATGCGCTCGGGTTTGACGATCTCGGCCAGTTGGGCCATGCGCGCATCGGGCACCTCGACGATGCCCACATTGGGCTCGATGGTGCAAAAGGGATAGTTTTCCGCAGCGATGCCCGCCTTGGTCAGCGCGTTAAACAGGGTCGATTTACCGACATTGGGCAAGCCCACAATGCCACATTTCATGGGGAATCCTTCAGGAGCCGAATCTTTGCGCCGGTAAAACCACCACGGCGCAGAGGAAAAAAAGAGGGAGAACAGGCCCGCTGCGCGGTGGCAGGAGGCTGTGTGAAGCCCGCCATTGTAATGACCCCGCTACCCGCAGATTAAAGCGCCCAATCCTCGCCGATGGCCTGCATTTGCTGCAAAACCAGCTCCACCGCGCTGTCTTGCAGGTCCGGCGGGTATTTGTACTTGCGCAGAATGCGCTTCACCATCAACCGCAGCTTGGCACGCACGCTTTCGCGCTCGGACCAGTCCACGCTGAGGTTCTGGCGCAGGTTCTCGGTCAGCTCGTGGGCGATCTTCTTCAGGGTCTCGTCGCTGAGTTCGCCCACAGCCGACTCGTTGTTGGCCAGCGCATCGTAGAAACGTACCTCGTCTTCGGTCAAGCCCAAGGTCTCACCGCGTGAAGACGCTGCACGAAACTCCTTGGCCATCTGCACCAGCTCTTCCATCACCTGGGCGGTTTCAATGGAGCGGTTTTGGTAGCGGGTGATCACGTTCGCCAGCATTTCGGAAAACTTGCGGTCTTGCACCACGTTGCTGGCAAAGCGGCTTTTGACTTCGCCCTCCAGCAGGCGCTGCAACAACTCCACCGCCAGGTTGCGCTCGGGCAGGTTGCGTACCTGGGCCAGAAACGCGTCATCCAGCAGGCCGATGTTGGGCTTGTCCAGGCCCACGGCATCGAAGATATCCACCACCGCATCGGACACCACCGCCTGGTTGATGATCTGGCGGACAGCCAGGTCGCGCGACTCCATGCTGCGCTTTTGGGCCGTAGCATCTTTCTTGGTCAAGATGACCTTGACGCCCTGCATAAAGGCCACTTCCTCGCGCACCAGCTTGGCCTCATCCAAGGTGCAGCACAGCGTGAAGGCACGGGCCATGGCCACGGCGTTGTCGGCAAATCGCTTCTTGCCGTCGCGGGTGGGCCCGGTCTGCAGCCCCAGCACATGGTTGGCGGCACCGGCCAGCGTCTTGTGGCCGCCCGTCAGGAAGCCGCTGTAGTCGAAGCCGTGCAGCAGGCTGCGCAGCACGTCGATCTTCTCCATCAACACGCTGTACGCTTCAAACGCGTCCACGGTGGGGCGGCCCCGGCCCTGGGCCTGGGTGTATTCCTTCATGGCGGCTTTCAGCTCGTTGCCGATGCCGATGTAGTCCACCACCAGGCCACCGGGCTTGTCTTTGAACACCCGGTTGACGCGGGCAATCGCCTGCATCAGGTTGTGGCCCTTCATGGGTTTGTCCACATACAGGGTGTGCACGCAGGGCGCGTCGAAGCCGGTGAGCCACATGTCGCGCACGATGACGATTTGCAGCGGATCGGCCGGGTCTTTGAAGCGTTTCTCCAGCCGCTTCTTGGTTTGAGGGCTGTAGATGTGCGGGCGCAGCAGGGCGCGGTCGCTGGCGCTGCCGGTCATCACGATCTTGATCGCGCCTTTTTCGGGGTCGGCATCATGCCAGTCGGGGCGCAGGCGCACGATCTCGTTGTACAAGTGCACGCAAATGTCGCGGCTCATGGCTACCACCATGGCCTTGCCGGGTTGGGCTGCGTTGCGGGTTTCGAAGTGCGCCACCAAATCTGCCGCCACGCTGGCCACCCGGGGTTCTGCGCCCACCACCTTCTCCAGCGCCGCCCAGCGGCTTTTCAGGGCGGCTTGCTGGCTGTCTTCTTCGTCCTCGGTCAGCGCGTCCACCTCGTCGTCGATCTGCAGCAACTCACCTTCTTTCAGCCGCAGCTTGGCCAGGCGGGCTTCGAAATAGATAGCCACCGTGGCCCCGTCTTCCTTGGCCTGCTGCATGTCGTAGACGTGGATGTAGTCACCAAACACCGCGCGGGTGTCGCGGTCGGTGCTGCTCACTGGCGTACCGGTGAAGGCCACGAAAGTGGCGTGCGGCAGTGCGTCGCGCAGGTGCTGGGCATAACCCACCTGGTAATGCTGCGTAACGAAAGGCGGTGGCTCGAACGCCACGTGGTGGGGGTTTGGCACGCCGTCACCCGTCGCTATGACATTCGTAGCTGCTTGCGCCCATCCATTCAGCACGGGAGGCACTTTTCGTTCTTTTAATTTAGCCTCAAACCCGTACTGCGTGCGGTGCGCCTCGTCGGCGATTACCACGATGTTGTGGCGGTCGGACAGCACGGGGAAGGTGTCTTCGTCCTCCCCCGGCATGAACTTCTGTATGGTGGCGAACACGATGCCACCCGACGGGCGATTCCCCAACAGCGCCCGCAGCTCCTGCCGGGACCGCGCCTGCACCGGCTGCTCGCGCAACAAATCCTGCGCCAGGCTGAACACGCCGAACAGCTGGCCATCCAGGTCGTTGCGGTCGGTAATAACCACGATGGTCGGGTTTTGCATGGCGGGCTCTTGCATCACCCGGGCGGCAAAACAGGTCATGGTGATGCTCTTGCCGCTGCCTTGGGTGTGCCAGACCACGCCGCCCTTCCCCTTGGTACTTGGGCTGCCGCCCGGGCGCGACGCGGCCACTACCTGCCCAATGGCCGCGCGCACGGCGTGGAACTGGTGGTAGCCCGCAATCTTTTTCACCAGCGTGCCGTCGTCTTCAAACAGTACGAAGTAGCGCAGGTAGTCCAGCAGATACGCCGGAGCCAGCACGCCGCGCACCAGGGTTTGCAGCTCGTTAAAAGGGCCCAGTGGGTCCAGCGTGGCACCGTCAATAGTGCGCCAGGCCATGAAGCGCTCTGGGTCGGCGCTCAACGAGCCCAGCAGCGCCTCGGTGCCGTCGGAGACGACCAAAATTTCATTGGTCTGGAACACATCCGGGATCTGCTCCTTGTAGGTCTGGACTTGCTCGTACGCCTTCCACACGTCGGCGTTCACATCGGCCGGGTTCTTCAGCTCCAGCAGCACCAGCGGCAGGCCGTTGACGAACAGAATGATGTCGGGCCGCCGGGTGTGGCGCGGGCCGCGGATGCTGAACTGGTTGACCGCCAGCCAGTCGTTCTGCGCAGGGTTTGCCCAGTCCACCAGCCGCACAAAGTCGCCCCGCGTGTCGCCGTCTCGCTGGTACTGCACCGGCACGCCGGTCACCAGCAGGCGGTGGAACTGCCGGTTGGCGGCCAGCAGCACCGGCAGGCCCAAGTCCAGCACTTGCTGCATTGCGTCTTCCTTGGCACCCGCAGGCACGGTCGGGTTCAGCCGCTCGATCGCCGCACGCAATCGGCCCACCAGCAGCACCTGACGGTGGTTGCTCCGCTCGGGTGCGGGGCCGTCGGGGGCGATGTCGGGGCCATACGCATGGGTGTAGCCCACGTCCTGCAGCCAGGCCAGGGTTTCGCGTTCGAGCTGGTCTTCGGTCATGCGTTTGCCTGCGGTGGACCCAACAGAATGGGTGTCAACGCCAGGTTGACGTAGTAGTTGCCCCGCCCGATTTTTTGTTTCTGCAAAAAGCCGCTGGCGGCCAGTGCATCCAGGTACTTGGTGGCCGTGAGGCGCGACACCTGCAGGTCGTGCTGCAAAAAGTCGATCTTGGTGTACGGGTGATTGAACAGGTGGTTGATCAAGTCCTGGCTGTAGAACTTGTGCCCTGCGCGGATGCGGTGCTTGTAGTCCAGCAGCGCCGCCTTGATGGCGTGGATGGTGGCAATGGTGTGCCCGGCGGTCTGCTCCACCGCTTCCAGCATGTACAGCACCCAGTCTTCCCAGGTATCGTCATCCCGCACGGTTTGCAGCAGGCGGTAGTAGTCGGCCTTGGTGCGCACGATGTGGTTGCTCAGGTACAGCACCGGAATGTCAAGCAGGCCCTCTTTCACCAGGTACAGCACATTCAAAATCCGCCCGGTGCGGCCATTGCCGTCGTAGAACGGGTGGATGCTCTCGAACTGGTGGTGGATCAGCGCCATCTTGATCAGCGGGTCTACGGCCAGCAGGTCCGGGTTGTTGATGAACTGCTCCAGCCCGCCCATCAGCGCCACAATCTCGCTCGGATCTTGCGGCGGCGTGTACACGGTCTGGCCGCTGCCGTCTTTCAGCGCCGTGCCGGGCAGCTTGCGGAACCCGGCATTGTTGCGCTCCAGCTCGCTCTGGATGTCGATGATGTGGTTGGCCGTCAGCAGGCCGCTGGCGCGCACCTGGTCGAAGCCAACACGCAGCGCCTGCCGGTAGCGCAGCACCTCTTTGGCGGCCGGGTTGGCAAAGGCTTCGGGCAGCACATCGTCTTTGAACAGCTCGTCGTGCGTGGTGACGATGTTTTCGATTTCCGAGCTGTCCTTGGCTTCCTGCAGGCCCAGGGTGTTGATCAGAATGCCCTGGTTGGGAATCGACGCCGCAATGCCCTTTAGCTCGGCCAGCCGTCGGCTGCTGCTGGCCAGTTTTTTAAGGATGGCCGGCGTGTCGAAGCGGGCGGCATCCAGGTGGTCGAGGGCTTGCAGCAGCGCGGGCATGGCCAAGTGGGGTGGGCGGGGTGATATGTATAGAAAACGCGGATTTCTATACATGTTAGCCCGCACGTGCATAGAAAACGCGGTTTTTTATACATGTCCGTGGCGACGTGGCGTGGGGCGCCACGCTTGGGTTTGTGTATGAAATCAGCCTCTAGCGCAGACATTACCTGCGCAAGCAGCTATTTAAAGAATAGCAATCGGCGTTTTATGCGCACGCCTCTTCCAGCACCGCTTCGGCCTGCGGCAGCCGCAGCTGGCCGGAGATCAGGCGCGGGAGCAGGGTGTCACGGAGGGCAGCGAGGGTTTGGGCTTGAATCAGGTTTTCTCGAATTTTTTCCATCATTCCCGCCACCGTGTTGTCAAAGGCCGAAATCGCAGCAGCGGATGGATAGCTCAACGAGACCCCGGAAAATGTTTCTTGAGTAATGGTGTCGAACACCGATCCATGTGCTCGCTGCTGAAGCTGCGAAACCAGCCGCGTGGTGCTGAAGTAGGTGAAATAGGCATCACCCGCCTTGCCCCTAAGTCCATAGCACGATTGATTCATCGCCATAGGGCGACCAGTCAAAGCTAAACGTCCCACCGTACCGCGAGCAGAAATGATCGTTGTACCCGTTGGCAACAGCTTCGTGGAAGAGCCTTTCAGCCCCGCTTCTGTGATGTGCTTTTCGGTGTCAATAACAAAAATATTGGTCGGACTCGGAGCATCAACCACAGAGAACCAAGGAATATCGCCACCCCAATATTCAGTGACGGAAGTCCTCGGCGTTCCGCCGCCTATTATTTCGATCGTGTCGCGGAATTTACATGCGTCCCACCCCTTCGGCACCAACCCCAGCTCCGAATCCTCCAAGCCATTGGGAAACAGTGCCGCCGTGGCCTCGTCCATACCTTCGGGGGCTCGGCCTTCCATCTTGGCGTGCACGGGGTCGAAATCGACAAACCACGACTTGAACAGCGCCTGGGCGATCCCCTCCAGCGTGGCATTGGTTTCGCGCAGAAGGACGATGCGGTCGTCGAGCTTGCTCAGCAAGTCGGCAATTTGGCGCTGAGCCATGAGCGGCGGCAAAGGCAATTGAATGCCACGCAGAGATTTCAACGGCGTTGCTATACCGGGCGTGCCGACCTGTGATGCATTCATTAGCAAGGCAGCTCGACCAACTGCGCTCTTGAAGAAATACATCAGGTACAAAGGCTCCACCTGGTTGCGATTAGGCGATAGCTTCATCAGGCTCGTAGAGAGCATGTATCGAAGCCCATCGTTCGGTGTGATACCAACTTCACCGATGTTTCCGCGATGGGGGAAAACAAGATCACCAGCCATGAGGCAGCAACTTGCCAGCGAGTCAGCGGTTTCCTCTGAAACGTAGACATAGTCACCCTCCGGTTCCCGACCTCCGCTCAGATTGTTGCCACGGATCACTCGCACACCCGTAGAAACATAAAGATCCGCTTTCATACGTGAGCCAAACGGACCAACTGCCATTGAGCCTTTCCAGTCCCCCGCAATTTCGCTGATTGAGACCAAAGGCCATTCAAAACTCATACCCCAGCCCCCCCAGCTTCCGACGGATCACCTGGTCCAGCTCCGCCCCCTTGGCCATCTGCTCGCCCAACTTCTCGGTCAGCAGCTGCATCTTGGTCGCAAAGTCCGCATCGTTGTCTTCCACCTCTTCCGCGCCCACGTAGCGGCCCGGGGTGAGCACGTGGCCGTGCTGGGCGATCTCAGTCAGTTTGACGCTGCGGCAGTAGCCGGGCTGGTCGGTGTACACCTCGGCACCGGGTTCACCGCGCCAGGCGGCGACGGTGGCGGCGATGCGGTCGATCACTGCGTCGGTGAACTCACTTTGCACGCGGCTGATCATGGTGGCGAGCTTGCGGGCGTCGATGAACAGCACTTCGCCCTTGCGTTGCTGCTTTTGCTTCACCAGAAACCACAGGCAGGCGGGGATTTGGGTGTTGAAGAACAGCTGGCCGGGCAAGGCGACCATGACTTCGACCACGTCGGCATCGACCATGGCGGCGCGGATTTCGCCCTCGCTGTTCTGGCTGCTGCTCATGCTGCCGTTGGCCAGCACGATGCCGGCGCGGCCCGTGGGCTTGAGGTGGTACAGCATGTGCTGCAGCCAAGCGTAATTGGCGTTACCGGCGGGCGGCTCGCCATAGGCCCAGCGCGGGTCGCCACTGAGGCTGGCGTGCCACCAGTCGCTGATGTTGAAGGGTGGGTTGGCCAGGATGAAGTCGGCGCGCAGGTCGCGGTGTTGGTTGCGGGTGAAGCTGTCGCCGGGCTCTTTGCCCAGGTTGAAGTCGATGCCGCGAATGGCCAGGTTCATGGCGGCCAGGCGCCAGGTGGTGGGGTTGGACTCTTGGCCGTAAATGGCGACGTCGCCCGTCCTGCCGCCATGGGCTGCTATGAACTTTTCACTTTGCACAAACATGCCGCCCGAGCCGCAGCAGGGGTCGTAGACCTTGCCGGTGTGCGGGTTGAGGATGGCGACCAGGGTTTTGACGATGCTGGCCGGGGTGTAGAACTGGCCGCCGCGCTTGCCCTCGGCGCTGGCGAACATGCCCAGAAAGTATTCGTACACCTGGCCCAGGGTGTCGCGGGCCACGTCGGGGGTGGCACCGAAGCCTATGGTTGAAACCAGATCGACCAGCTCGCCCAGCTTGCCGTCGGGCAACTGGGCACGGGCGTAGCGCTTGTCGAGGATGCCTTTGAGGCGCGGGTTTTCGGCCTCGATCAGGGTGAGCGCATCGTCGATGTGTTTGCCGATCTCAGGCTGCTTGGCGGCGGCGCGCAGGGCTTCCCAGCGGGCGGCTTCGGGCACCCAGAAGATGTTGGCCTCGGTGTAGTAGTCGCGGTCTTCCAGCTCGGCGGCCACGTCTTCGGCACTGGCTTGGCCGTAGAAGTAGGCATCGTCTGGATCCACCAGGCGCAGGGCCAGGCTGGCGTGGTGGGCGGCAAAGGTGTCGGAGATGTATTTGACGAAGATCAGGCCGAGCACCAGGTGCTTGTATTCGGCGGCGTCCATGTTGGCGCGCAGTTTGTCGGCGGTGGCCCAGAGTGTCTTTTTAATGTCGTCAAGCATGCAGAGGGCAGGTTTCCAGGTTTAGTCAAATTTGTAATCCGCACCGGCGCTTTGGCCCACGCGCAGTTCACTATCCACCCCACCCAGCACGATGGCATTCATGCCAAAGGCCACGGCTCCGCCCACCACGGCAGTCTGGCGATAGGTTTGCAGCATGTCGCCGACGGTGGGGGTGCTCAGGGCGGTGAGGGGGTTGATGTTAGGAATCGGGCAGCGCGGGCAGGGTTTGACCATGCGCAGGCGTGCCTCGCCCTGGGCGGTGGTGATCAGCAGCTCGTCCAGGCGGTCTTCGTCGTGGGCTTCGATGCCTGCCAACACGATGTTGGGGCGAAAGCGCTCCATGGTCACTGCGGCCTCTCCGGCGGCGGCCAGGCGCTGGTTCAGCTCTTCCAACGAGGCTTCGCTGATGACCAGCACGGCGTAGCCGTCCGAGAACTGGTTCAGGCCCTGGTCATCGCCGGTCCACTGCGCGCTGGACAGGCGGCGGTGGTCGGGGTTGAAGCGCACCAGGCGCAAGCTTTGGCCCAGAAAGTCGCTGAACCACTGCGCCGCCAAGTCGCCCATGTCGAAGGCGGGTACGGTGTCTTTCCACACGGTGGCCTGCACGGCGTGCTCTACTTTGTCTAGCTGCACGTGCAGGTCCAGCATGCCTGGGGCCCTTAAAACCATGTCAAAGGTTTTGAGCTGGGGCTGGATGAGGGCCATGCGCGGCAGCTCGCGCTGGGTGACGAACTGGCCGTGTGCGTCCACCACCATCCAGGCCCGGTCGAACTCCAGGCCGGTATCCAGCAGCGTCGCGTGGTCCAGCGCCACCCCGGCGCAGGATTTGACGGGGTAGACGAACAGGCGGGTAATGGTGGCTGCAACATCCATGGGGGCATCCTGAGGGCAAAGTCCAGCATTGTGCCCGCCTCCTACAATCCCGGAATGGCCCAACCTTTTGACATTTGTATCCGTGGCGCTGGCATTGTCGGCCGCACTTTGGCGTTGTTGCTGGCGCGCGACCGGTTGCGCGTCGCGCTTGTGGCCGACCCGGCCCACCCCCACCCTGCCGACGACGTGCGCGCCTACGCGCTGAACACGGCGTCAATCACGCTGCTCGAATCGCTGCGCTGCTGGCCCGATGCGGAGCACGCCACCCCGGTGCAGCAGATGCATGTGTGGGGCGACAAGGGCGGCGAGGTGACGTTTGCCGCCAGCCAGCAGGGTGCGCCCGCACTGGCCTGGATCGTGGACGTGCCCGCGCTGGAAGCCCGGCTGCTGGAGGCGGTGCGTTACCAGCCGATGGTCGAGGTGGTGGACAGCCCCGTCAACGCCGCGCTCACCGTGGTCTGTGAAGGCAAGGCCAGCGCGACCCGGGCCGAGCTGGGCGTGGAGTTTGACAGCATGCCCTACCACCAGCAGGCCATCGCCACCCGGCTGGTGTGCGACAAGCCGCACGGGCAGACCGCGCGGCAGTGGTTTGCCGACGGCGAGATCCTGGCTTTTTTGCCCTTGCAAGGCGAGGCGGGGAACTCTGTGGCCGTGGTGTGGTCTGTGCAAGAGGCCCGCGCCGCCGCGCTGCTGGCCTTGTCGCCCGAAGATTTCTGCCAGGCTTTGCACGAGGCCAGCCACGGCGCGCTGGGGGCACTTACCTTGGATGGTCCACGGGGAGCCTGGCCGCTGCACAAGGCGCAGGCCACCCATTGGATTGGCAGCAAGGACCAACGCGCCTGGGTCTTGGCAGGCGATGCCGCCCACACCGTGCACCCGCTGGCGGGCCAGGGGCTGAACCTGGGCCTGGGCGATGCGGCCACGCTGGCGCAGGTGCTGCACGGCCGCGACTATTGGCGCAGCGTGGGCGATGTGAAACTGCTGCGGCAGTACGAGCGGGCGCGCAAGACGGCGCTGCTGGCGGTGGGCGGGACGACGGACGGTTTGCAGCAGTTGTTTGCGCGCGGCGACGCAACCACACAAGGGCTGCGTAACTGGGGCATGCAGGGGTTTGAGCGCAGCGGCTGGGTGAAAGCCTGGGTCGCGCGGCAGGCCATGGGATTAGAAACAATCGGGAAATGAACCGGGAAATTGACATGACATTTTTGAAAATTGCGGCAGCCACGGCCATCACCATCGCCTGCCTGGGCGCGCAGGCCGACGAAGCCTCCATCCGCAAAAACCTGGCCGAGCGCATTCCGCAGATGCCCAAGATCGAAGAGATCAGCAAAAGCGCCATGCCCGGCCTGTTCGAGCTGCGCACCGCCGAGAGCGACATCATGTACACCGATGCCGATGGCAATTTTCTGATCCAGGGCAACCTGATCGACACCAAGGCCCGCCGCAACCTCACCGAAGAGCGCCTCAACAAACTCAGCGCGGTGGACTTCGACAGCCTGCCCAGCAAAGACGCGTTCACCATCGTGCGCGGCAATGGCAAACGCAAGATTGCGGTGTTTGAAGACCCCAACTGCGGCTACTGCAAACGTTTCGAGAAAGACCTGCAGAAGGTGGACAACGTGACCATCTCGCTGTACCTCTACCCCATCCTCAGCGCCGACTCCACCGAAAAGTCGCGCAACATCTGGTGCGCCAAAGACAAGGCCAAGGCCTGGAACGACTGGATGCTGCGCAACCAGGTGCCCACCGCCGCCGCCGCCAGTTGCGACGCGCCTGCACTGGCCCGCAACGTCGAGTTCGGCCGCAAATACCGCATCACCGGCACGCCCACGCTGCTGTTTGCCGACGGCTCGCGCATCCCCGGCGCCATTCCGGTAGAGCAGATTGAAGCCCAATTGGCCAAGATCAAATAATCCAGAGATTTAAGCGTTTTAGGCCTCCAGCGCTTATAAATAGGGCGCAAGCAGCTATCAAATATGAAGCAAAACATACTGCACAGCATGTCTGCCGAGACCCTGCTGGTCCGCCTGTCGTACCTGGGTCTGGTGCCTTTTGTGCTGCTGGCCGCGCTGATGTGGCTGGTGCCGGCCGACCTGCACCCCTTTATCGCCATCGCGCTGGTCAGCTATGCCGGGGTGGTCGCCGCGTTCCTGGGCGGCATCCACTGGGGCATTGCCCTGCGCCCCGATACGCTGAACGCACCGCACGGCCGGTGGCACATCGTCTGGGGCGTAGTGCCCTCGCTGGTGGCCTGGGTGGCGGTGGTCATGCCGGCCTACGCGGGGCTGCCGCTGCTGGGCTTGCTGCTGGTGGCCTGCTGCGTGGTCGACTTCAAGACCTGGCCCCGCGCCGGGCTGGCGGCCTGGCTGCCGATGCGCCTGCGCATCACCGTCGTGGCGGTGCTGTGCTGCGTGCTGGGAGCCGCTGGCACCTGATGAAACCCTAACTGTGGCTGGGGTCAACTGACTTACCGCGAAACACCGCAGAACTGGCTTTGCCAGGCTGCTGGTGTTGCCCCCTGCATGTCGTATTGGCTTTGCAAGCCAATACGAGGGGGGTTGGAGGAAGAAGCGAAGCTCTGGAGCCTGGGGGTGAGCAACCAAGCTAAGGTATTCTTGGCCCCATGCCTAACCCCACTGCGACCACCCCCGTCCATTACCGCGTGGAGGTGGCCAATCTCCACGCCCACCTGTTCCGCGTTACGCTGACCATCGCCCAGCCCGCCGCCCTGCAGCGGGTGTCGCTGCCGGTGTGGATTCCGGGCAGCTACCTGGTCCGCGAATTTTCCAAAAACCTGCAACACCTGCAGGCCCGCCAGGGCAAGCGCGCCCTGCCCTTGCAGCAGCTGGACAAAAACACCTGGGAGGTAGCGGCACAGCCAAGCAAGCCCCTGGTGCTGGTGTGCGAGGTCTACGCCAATGACGCATCCGTGCGCACCGCCTGGCTGGACGCGACGCGCGGCTTCTTTAACGGCACCAGCCTGTTTTTGCGGGCGCACGGGCAAGAAGACACGCCGCACGGGCTGGAGCTGGTGGCCACCCCGGCCATCGCGCACTGGTCGGTGGCCACCGGGCTGACCGCCACCAAGATCGACCCCGCAGGCTTTGGCCAGTACCAGGCCGCCAGCTATGACGAGCTGGTGGACTGCCCGGTGGAACTGGGCAACTTCTGGAGCGGCGAGTTCAAGGCCTGCGGCGTGCCGCACCGCTTTGTGGTGGCGGGTGCACCGCCCTCGTTCGACGGCGCGCGGCTGCTGGCCGATACCAAGGCGATTTGCGAGGCCGAGATCCGTTTCTGGCACAGCCCCAACGGCGACGGCAAACGCCCCGGCAAGCCGCCGCACACAAGCTATGTTTTCATGCTCAACGCGGTGGACGACGGCTACGGCGGGCTGGAGCACTGCAACTCCACCGTGCTGGTCTGCAACCGCCGCGACCTGCCGCGTACGCCGGATGCCGAGGCCAAAAAACCCGCCGCCCCCATCAAACGCAGCGAGGGCTACACCACCCTGCTGGGGCTGATCTGCCACGAATACTTCCACACCTGGAACGTCAAGCGCCTGCGCCCGGCCGAGTTTGCGCGCTACGCCTATGACGCAGAGCAGTACACCCCGCTGCTGTGGTTTTTTGAAGGCTTCACCAGCTACTACGACGACCTGCTGCTGCGCCGCGCCGGGCTGCTGGACAACGCCCACTACCTCAAGCTGCTGAACAAGACCATCAACCAGGTGCAGCAAACGCCGGGGCGCTTCGTGCAGTCGGTGGCCCAGGCCAGCATGGACGCGTGGGTCAAGTACTACCGGCAGGACGAAAACACGCCCAATGCCACCGTCAGCTACTACACCAAGGGCGCGCTGGTCGCCCTGTGCTTCGACCTGACCCTGCGCGGCCAGGGCCAGACCACGCTGGACGAGGTGATGCGCGCCCTGTGGCAGCGCTGCCAGGCCGGGCCGATGCGCGAGGCCGACTTTGCCGAGGTGCTAGCCGAACTGGCCGGGCGCAGCTTTGACGCCGAAATCCAGGCCTGGGTGCACGGTACAGCCGACTTGCCACTCAAAGACCTGCTGGCCGGCCACGGCGTGGCGGTACATGAAGACCCGGCCCAACTGGCCCAGCGCCTGGGCCTGCGCGTAAGTGAAACCCAGGGCGTGCAGGTCAAGGTGGTGCTGCGCGGCGGCGCGGCCGAGCAGGCGGGCATGGCGGCGGGCGACGAATGGCTGGGCGTGGAAACCGCCGACGGAGGCTGGCGCATGGCCAAGCTGGACGATCTGCTGTTGTACGCGGGCACCACCCGCCAGGTCACCGCCCTGGTGGCACGCGACAAGCGCCTGCTGCGCCTGCCGCTGACCCTGCCCACGGCAGCCAGCACCACCACCTGGCGGCTGGCCACCGAGAACCCGCGCGCCGTGATGGCCTGGCTGGAGCCCGGCAAAACCTGATTTATATGTAAAAAGTGCCTCTACCGCTTATTTAATAAGCGTGAGCAGCTCTTAATTCAATAGCAAACCTAAAAGGATTTTTAATGGACTACCAGGCAATTACCGTGACCACCGAAGCTGGCAAGGTCGGCATCGTCACCCTGAACCGCCCCAAGCAGCTCAATGCCCTGAGCGACCAGCTGATGGACGAACTGGGCCACGCGCTCAAGGCCTTTGATGCCGATCCGGCCATTGGCTGCATGGTCGTCACCGGCAGCGAGAAAGCCTTTGCTGCGGGTGCAGACATCGCGGCCATGGCCGCCTACGACTTCGCCGAGACCTTCAAGACCGACTTCGTGACCCGCAACTGGGAAACCATGCGCACCGTGCGCAAGCCGGTGATTGCCGCCGTGGCGGGCTTTGCGCTGGGCGGCGGCTGCGAGCTGGCGATGATGTGCGACTTCATCATCGCCGCAGACAACGCCAAGTTTGGCCAGCCCGAAATCAAGTTGGGCGTGATTCCCGGCGGCGGCGGCACCCAGCGCCTGCCGCGCGCCGTGGGCAAGTCCAAAGCCATGGACATGGCCCTCACCGGCCGCATGATGGATGCCACCGAGGCTGAACGCGCGGGCCTGGTCAGCCGCGTGGTGCCGCTGGACCAGCTGATGACCGAGGCGCTGGGCGCCGCCCTGATGATTTGCGACTACGGCCAACTGGCGGTGATGGCGACCAAGGAATCGGTCAACCGCGCCTTCGAGAGCAGCCTGAGCGAAGGCATGTTGTTCGAGCGCCGCCTGTTCCACGCCATGTTCTCCACCGCCGACAAACGCGAAGGCATGGACGCGTTCCTGAACAAGCGCAAGGCGGTTTTTACGCACCGCTAAAAACCGGGGCAAAATCCGGTATATAATTTTCCTCTTTGGTGATATAGCTCAGTTGGTTAGAGCGCAGCATTCATAATGCTGATGTCGGTGGTTCAAATCCACCTATCACCACCAAATTTAAAACCCGCAGAGCACACGCTCTGCGGGTTTTTCCGTTTTTGGGTTTCCGTTACAGAGCTGCCACATGAAATCGAACTTCTTCCGCACTGCACTCGTCCTGGGTTTGCTGTCGGCCATCGGGCCGTTTGCCATCGACATGTACCTGCCCGCCCTGCCCTCGATTGGCCAGACGCTCAACGCCTCCATGGCGGCGGTGCAGCTCAGCCTGATGGTGTTTTTTCTGTCCATGGGTGTTGGGCAAATCATTTACGGCCCGGTGTCCGACATGTTTGGCCGCAAGGCACCGCTGTACTTTGGCCTACTGTTGTTTGCGGCGGGCAGCATTGGCTGCGCGCTGGCCCCCGACGTACAGACCCTGGTGGTGCTGCGCTTCATCCAGGGCCTGGGGGCCTGCGCGGGCATGGTGATTCCACGCGCCATCGTGCGCGACCTGCATACGGGCCATGACGCCGCCCGGCTGATGTCACTGCTGATGCTGGTGTTCAGCGTGTCGCCCATCCTGGCTCCGCTGGCGGGCAGCTTTTTGATCGAGTGGTTTGGCTGGCGCAGCGTGTTCTGGGCAGTCACGGTGGCGGCCGCCCTGGGCCTGGCCCTGCTGGCCACCAGCCTGCCCGAAACCCGCCCTGCGGCAGAGCGGGTCAACAGCAGCGTGGGCAGCGCCCTGGCGGGCTACGGCAAGCTGATGCGCGACCGGCATTACCTGGGGCTGGTGCTGATCGGGGCCTTCGGCATGGCCAGCTTTTTTGCCTACCTGGCCAATTCGTCCTTCATCATGATCGACCACTACGGGCTCACGCCGCGCGAGTACAGCTTTACCTTCTCGGTCAACGCCGCCGCCTTCATCGGGGTGTCGCAGTTCACCGGCAAGCTGAGCCAGCGCTTTGGCCTGGTCAAGGTGGTGAATATGGCGGTGGCCGGATTTGCGGCGGTGATGGGCGTGCTGCTGCTGGTCAACCTGGCGGGCGTGGACCGGCTGGACGTGCTGATCGCCCTGCTGTTCGTCGGCTTTGGATTTTTGGGCCTGGTGGTGCCCACCACCGCCGTGCTGGCGCTGGAAGAGCACGGCGAGATAGCAGGCACCGCATCGGCCCTGATGGGCACCATCCAGTTTGTGGTGGGTGCGCTGGTGATGGCCGTGGTGGGCCTGTTTGTGGACGGCAGCGCCCGGCCCATGGTGCTGGGCATTGCCGGGTCGGCCATCGCCGCCTATGGGTTTGCGCGCTTCACGCTGGGCGGAACGCGCTCGGTGCCTGCGGTTTAACCCATTCAGAAGCGAGGGCTCAGACCGTTTCTTCCAGCACCAGCAGGTTGTCGGTTGAGAAGCCCAGGGTCACGTTCTCGCCGCGCTGTGGCAAGGCCCGGTGCGGGTCGTTGAACACGTCGAGCGACAGCACAAAGGTGCCGGTGCGCACGCGGATACGCACCACGGCCCCCAGAAAGTTCACGTCTTCCACGGTGGCCTGCAGGGCGTTGCGCCCCGGCACCGGCGGCTCCAGGGTGATGGCTTCGGGCCGGATGGCCAGCGCCCGGGTTTGCCCTGCCACCGCTCCTGGCATCTTGGTGGCGGTGACCAATGGCTGCCCAGCCACCGAAATCTGGCCCGAGGCCGGATCAACCACCGTACCCGACAGCAAATTCAGCGTGCCCACAAACGATGCCACGAAACGGGTGCGCGGGAAGTTATAGACCTCGCTGGGCGTGCCGATCTGCTCGACCCGGCCTTCGTTCAGCACCACGATGCGGTCGGAGATGGACAGCGCCTCTTCCTGGTCGTGGGTCACAAACACCGAGGTGATGCCCAGCTCGCGCTGCACGGCGCGGATTTCTTCGCGCAACGAGACGCGGATCTTGGCATCCAGAGCCGACAGGGGTTCGTCCAGCAGCAACACCTGCGGCTTGCCCGCCAGCGCGCGGGCCAGCGCCACCCGCTGCTGCTGGCCGCCCGACAGCTGCCAGGGGTAGCGCGCACCCAGAGCAGCCAGGCCGATGAGCTTGAGCATCTCGGTCACGCGCAGGTGGATCTGCTCTTGCGGCATCTTGGCGACCTTGAGCCCAAAGCCGATGTTTTCGGCCACCGTCATGTTGGGGAACAGCGCGTACGACTGGAACACCATGCCGATGTTGCGCTGGCTGGTGGGCGTGTGGGTGACATCCTTGCCGTCGAACCGGATACTGCCACCCGAGGGCGCTTCAAACCCGGCCAGCATGCGCAGGATGGTGGTTTTGCCGCAACCAGAGGGGCCGAGAAAGGTGATGAACTCGCCCTTGGCGATGTCCATGGTGAAGTCGTGTACGGCGGTTTGGGTGCCAAAGGTCTTTTTCAGATGGGAGATTTCGAGGAAAGCCATGTGCGGGTGTTTTTCTGAAAATTTATTGCTTGACGGCGTTCTTGGCATTGCGGCCAAACACTTGGATCAGGCCCATGGAAGCCCATGTGATCATGAAAGCCATGATGGCCAGCGCCGACGGCTCGTACGCCTTGTTGGCGCCCACCAGTTGCAGGTAGGGGCCAAACGCCGGACGGCTCAGCAGGCTGGCCATGGTGAACTCGCCAATCACCACCGCAAAGGTCAGGAACGCACCCGACAAAATAGCCGAGCGCAGGTTGGGAAAGATCACCTTGAACAAAATGGTGAAAGTGCCCGCTCCCAGCACCTCGGCCGCCTCGGTCAGGGTGCGCACGTCGATGGTGCGCAGGCCGGTGTCGACGGAACGGTACATATAGGGCAACGACAAGGTCACGTAGCTGCACACCAGCAGAAAGTCGGTGGCCCGCTCGTTGCCGGTCAGCGGAATCCACGAGTTGCTGCCAAAGATACGCAGGTAACCAAACACAATGACGATGGCCGGAATCACCAGCGGCAGCAAGGTGATGAACTCCACCAGCGGGCGCAGCTTGGGCAGGCGCAACTGCACCCAGTAGGCCGTAGGCACTACCAGCAGCACACCCACCAGGATGGTGATGACAGCCATCAGGATCGAGTAGCCAAACGTGGCCTGGAACAGCGGGTCGGCAAACACCACCCGGTAGGCTTCGAAGCTGTATTCGCCGCGCAGCATGCGCATGCTGAATTCAAAGGTGGCAATGAGCGGAATCAGGAAGTAGCTGGCCCCGATGCCGATGGCGATCCAGGCACCCAACCTGGAGGGGGATGAAGAGCTGGAACTCATGTGCGCCCCTTTTCCGACTTGCTGCGCAGCCAGATGTAGCCTGCGTTGGAGACACCGGTAATCACCACCATGCCCAGGGCCAGCGCGTAACCCAGGTTGGGGTTGTGCAACACATCACCCCGGATCTGCGCGTACAGCAGGATGGGCACAATGTTGAGCGAACTGCCGGTGAGCGCGTAGGCCGTGGCTACCGCACCAAATGCATTGGCAAACAGCAGCAGCATGGCACCCATGATGCTGGGCCACAGCACCGGCATCGCGATGTAACGCCAGTAGTGGTAGGCCGAGCCGCCCAGGCAGTCACAGGCTTCGCGCCATTCGCGCTTGAGTCCTTCCAGCGCAGGCGAAATGATCAGCACCATCAACGGAATCTGAAAATACAGGTAGGTCAGCGTCAGCCCGGTGAAGCTGAGGATGCTGAAGCCGGTGGAGTACAGGTCAAACCCCAGGTAGTTGCGCATCAGCGCGGTCACCAGGCCGACCCGGCCCAGCGTGGCCAAAAACGCAAAGGCCAGGGGCACGCCAGCAAAGTTGGAGGCTACGCCCGAAAACGTCATGAGCGTGGGCTTGATCCAGGCGGGCAGCTTGCCCTGCACTGCGGCCCAGGCCAAAAGGAAACCAATGGCACCGCCGCCCAGGGCCGAGGCGGCACTGATGCGAATACTGATCCAGTAGGCACTGAGCACATTGGGCTCGAACAGCCCCCGGATGTTGGCCAGCGTGAAACCGCCATCCCCATCCTGGAACGCCCCCACCATCAAATACGCAGTGGGCAGAATCAGAAACATGGCGGCGAACACCAAAAACGGAAACACGCCCAACCAGTGCCAAGGGACGGATGTAGGCGCAGCCCCGCCGCCAGAATTCAAACTATGTGCCACGAGGTGCTACGCCTTTCAGCCAAGAATCAAAGCCCCAAAAAAACTTGGCATGGCCCCAAGAGGCCATGCCAAGACACACCTGGAGAGGCGCGGCTTTACTTCGCTACGTTCGCGCCCACCACCGCATCCCACTGCTTGGTGATGATCTCTTTGGAGGCGTTTTGCTGGTCCAGCGTGGGGAATACAGCCCGGGCATAGCCGTCAGCCGGAGGCAGTTTGTCCAGCATGGCCTTGGGAAACTTGTTCTTGGCCACCATGTCGGCAAAACGGATGGGGTGGCAGTAGCCATCCAGCCAACCCGTCTGGCCTTCGTCAGAGTACAAAAACTCCATCCACAGCTTGGCGGCATTGGGGTGGGGTGCATACGCGCTAATGGCCTGCACGTACACGCCCGCGACCACGCCCGACTTGGGCACCACTACCGCCACCTTGGGGTTGCCTTTGAGTGCGTCGCGGTCGGCCAGTGCGTTGTAGTCCCAGCGGATGATGATGGGTGTAGTGCCTTGTGCCAGCGATGCCGCCTTGCCGGTCACAGGCACAAAATTGCCCGCCTTGTTCATGTCGGCAAAATATTTCAGGCCGGCGGCGCTGATGGATGCGGGATCTTTGCCGCCCATGGCCACACCTGCGGCGTACACCCCTTGGATGGCCTGCGAGGAAGAACGCGGATCACCGGCCAGAGCTACCGAGTTCTTGTAATCGGACTTGAGCAGATCGCTCCAGTCGGCTGGCACTTTGCTGATCAGGTCGGTGTTGACCTCGAATGTCAGCACGCCGTAGTAGTCACCGTACCAGTAGCCATCGGCATCTTTGGAGTCGGCGGGAATGGTGTCCCAGGTGGCGACCTTGTAGGGCTGCAACAGTCCAGCGGCTTTGGCCTGCGGGCCAAACGACAAGCCCACATCGATCACGTCAGGAGCTTGCGGGCCCTTGTTGTCCTTGTTGGCCTTGATGGCCTCCAACTCGTCACCCGAACCGGCATCGGGGTTCAGTTCATTGACCTTGAGACCGTACTTGGCCTTGAAGGTTTTGATCAGATTGCCGTAGCCGCACCAGGAATTGGCCAGCGCAATCACAGTCAACTGGCCCTCTGCCTTGGCCGCTGCAATCAACTGGGCCGATTGGGCCGATGCATTCTGTGCACCACCCAATGCTGCAGAAACAGCGGCGGCGACGGCAAGAACCTTGAACATTTGACGAGGCATATCACTTCCTTTTTGAGATTTCGGTGATCCGATGGAGGCACATTTGAAAGATGAAAGATCAGGGCTCCACGAACGTCTACACCAGCGCATACGTTTGCAAATACCCAGCCCGGACTGGCGGCGTGAAGGCATAGAAAACACCTAGTACTCCCCGATTGCATACTACTGCCAGCCCTGTGCTTGCACAATCGTAGTGGCGATATATGACTACTTTGCGACCATTTTGTGACACTAGCAATTTGCAAGCCAACGCCACCGCGCGCTGTACTTGACTAGAGTGCTACAGTAAACTGAGCATCCCCTAGCCCGTCTTTATGCCAGCCCTCGATGCGAGACACTATTCTTCACCTTAGCGCGCCCCAGATCATGCTGTGGGGCTGCGTTTTTTTCAGCGTGCTGTACCTGGGCACCGGTGCACTGAACCGGTTCATCGTCCGCCATCTCATGCCCCGCTGGGGCCATGGCGGCCCGCTGGATCCACGCCCCACCAGCCCCGGCCAAACCGCCCGCGAACTCCGGCAGTCGGCCCTGGCCGTTGTGCTGTTTGGCGTGGGCAGCATCGTGCCCTGGGGCTTTTTGCAGCTGGGCTGGGCCCGCCTATCCACCAGTGCCAGCGGCTGGCAGATTGCGCTGGAAATTGCCCTATTGGTGGTGTGGAACGAGGTGCACTTCTACGCCAACCACTGGCTGCTGCACCGGCCCTGGCTACGCCAATTTCACCTGGTGCACCACCGCTCGGTGGTGGTCACGCCCTGGTCCAGCTACTGCTTTCACCCGGTGGAGGCAATGATGCTAGGCAATGTGATTCTGCTGCCCATGCTGGTGCATGACTTCAATGTGTGGTCGCTGTTGGCGGTGCCGGTGTTCAGCATCGTGTTCAACAACATCGGCCACTCCAATTACGACTTCTTGCCCGATGCCGACCGCGACCGCTGGTGGCTCAACGGCGCCCGCCGCCACCACCTGCACCACGCCTGCTACCAGGGTAACTTTGGTTTCATGTTCCCGTTCATGGACCTGCTGTGCGGCACCGCCCTGCCGCCCGACGCAGCCCAGGCCCCTATCGCCCGCCACCTCGCCAAACCGCATGCTGCGCCACCCCCGTGACTGGCAGTCGCTGCTGTACCTGCTGGCCCTGCCCGCGCTGGTGGCATGGCAGTGGCGCTACGGCATCCATTGGTGGCTGTACCTGCCGATGCTGTTTTTGACCCTGGGCATCAGCGTGGTGCACCACAACCACGCCCACCTGAAGATGTGGCGTAGCCGTGGCTTGAACCGCGCCACCGACCTGTGGCTGACGCTGCTGCAAGGCCACCCCGGCTTTGTCTTCCACGCCACCCACAACGCCAACCACCACCGCTACCACCACGGCCCGCAAGATGCGGCGCGCACCTACCGGTTTGGCGGCGACCACAACCACCTGGCGGGCTACCTGCTGCACCCCCTGCAGGCCACCTGGGCGCTGTACCCGCTGTTTGGGCGCTGGCTGCTGCGGCTGCGGCGGCGCGCGCCGGGGGCGTTTGCCTACTGCCTGCTGCAGTACCTGCTGGTGGCTGGCTTGTGGCTGGGGCTGGCGCTGCTGGACTGGCAGAAATGGCTGCTGCTGGTGCTGCTGCCGCAACTGCACGGCCTGCACTGGCTGCTGGCCACCAACTACCTGCAGCACGCGCATGCCGATGGCCATTCCAAAACCGATTGCGCCCGCAATTTCGAGGGCGCGCTGAACCCGTGGCTGTTCAACATCGGCCTGCACACCGCCCACCACCAGCAGGGCCGCGCACACTGGTCGACCCTGCCCGCCTTACATGCCCAAGTGCGCCACCAGGTCCACCCGCGCCTCAATTGCGGCGGGCTGCTGCCGTACATGTTCACCACCTTTGTGCTGGGCCTGCTGCTGCCACGCTACCGCAGCCAGTCGCTCATGCACCCCCACGAGATTGTTTGATCCATGCCCACCCGCTTTAACCACGTTTACATCGAATCCGCAGGCTCCTTTCTGCCCGGCGCACCCATCGCCAACGACGAGATGGATGCCTATATCGCCCCTTTGAACCGTATTTCCAGCCGCATCAAGGCCCGCATCCTGGCCGAGAACGGCATCCAGTCGCGCCACTACGCGATAGACACCGAGGGCCGCACCACCATCTCCCACGCCCAGATGGCCGCAGCCGCCGTGCGCGACTGCCTGGGCCAGGCCGGGACGGACATCGCCGACGTGTCGCTGCTCAGCGTAGGCTCTTCGGGTGGCGATGCGCTGATGCCCGGCTTTGCCAACATGGTGCAGGGCGAAATGGGGGCGCCGCCCATGGGCACGCTGTCCAGCCAGGGCGTGTGTGCGGCGGGGGTCACCGCCATCCTGCACGCCGCGCAGGGCATCGAGCTGGGCGCGCACCAGAAGGCGCTGGCGGTGGCGGCCGAGATGCCCTCGCGCATGTTCAAACGCAGCCGCTTTGGCCCGCGCGGATACCAGAGCGACTTTGACGCGCATTTTTTGCGCTGGATGTTGTCGGACGGCGCGGGCGCGCTGCTATTGGGCAACAGCACGCAGGGCCTGCACACGCCCACGGGACGCGCCAAGGTGCGCCTCAAACTCAACTGGGTGCACCAGCAAAGCTTTGCAGGCGACTACCCGGTGTGCATGCAGCTAGGCCTGAGCGAAGACCGCAGCACCTCCTTCCTCGACTACCCCAGCGCCAGCGAGGCCGAGGCAGCCGGGGCCTTGTCGCTGCGCCAGGACATCCGCCTGCTGCCGCACTTGTTTGACGTGTGTATCCACGAGTACGTGAAACTGGTGGACGCGGGCTGGGTGCAGTCCAGCGAGATCGACCACTTTCTGTGCCACTACTCCTCGGAAAAATTCATGCCCGTGGTGGCCGACCTGCTGGCCAAGGCCGGGCTGACGATTCCGCCTGAGCGCTGGTACAACAACCTGCGCACCCGGGGCAACACCGGGGCCGCGTCGATCTTCATCATGCTGGCCGAGTTCATCGCCACCCGCACCCTGAAGCCGGGCGAAAAGATCCTCTGCTTTATCCCAGAATCGGGCCGCATCAGCGCCGCCTACATGCTGCTGGAAGTGGAGGCGGCGGATGCGCCCGCCAGCCCTGCAAAGCCCGCCCCGGTGGCCCAAGCCGCGCCCACCATTCCCGCCCCGCACGACCCGCAACAGGCTCCGCCTACGCTGCAGCCGCTGCTCACCGCCCTGGCCAGCATCTGGCACGGCTACCGCTCGGACGTGTGGCGCAGCCCGGTCATCCACAAGCTGGTGGCCGGGCAGTTTGGCACCGACGACTACCGTAACTGGACGGCGCAGTGGGTGCCCCAGGTGCGCCAGGGCAGCCAGTGGATGCGCAAGGCCGTGGCTTCGCTCACCGGGCCCTTTGCCGAGTTGGGCGCACTGATAGAAACCCACGCCAGCGACGAGCAGGACGACTTCCACATCCTCTACAACGACTACCTAGCGGCAGGCGGCACCTTGGCACTGGACGATCTGCACCGCAACCCCGGCGGCGAGGCGCTGAACAGCTACCTGCACGCCCTGGCCGCCACCGAGAATCCGTTGGGCCTACTGGGTGCCATCTACATCATCGAGGGCACGGGCCAGCGCATCGTGCCCGCCCTATTACCGCTGCTGCGCCAGCAGGTGAAGCTGCCGCCCGGCGCGTTTCGTTTTCTGGAATACCACGGGGCCAATGACGAAAACCACCTGGCGCGCTGGCTGGCAGCGGTCGAAATCACCTTGGAGCTCGACCCGCGTGCCGCAGATGCCATCCTGCAAACCGCCCGCCACACAGCCCAGCTGTACCTGATGCAGTTTGAACGGATTGCTGAACGATGAAACGCCTACCCGACCTGCTCGCCCGCGACCACGACCCCTCCGACCCCAGCCCCTGGCTGGCGCTGTACCTGGACCAAAGCACCCCCCTGCCCGACCACGTCAAACAGGCCTGGCTGGAGGATTCGAGTTCGGCCTCGCGCCAATTCCTGCTGCCCTTTGTACGGCCCCTGGCGCGCACCTGCATCGTGCTGATCCAGGTGGTCAAAGCGTTCATGCCCAAGGGCTGGGCGGCATCGAAAATGCTGCACCAACTGCTGGCCGAGGGGCTCAAGCGCCTGGTCTCACCCGAGGCCAACTGGCTGGTGATGCGCCACTTCCACATGGGCGGGCAGATTCTGGAATTCATCGCCAAAAACGCCCCCACACCGGTCGCCACCAACCCGCTGCAGCCCCTGACGCTAGACGATCTGAAGGACGAAACCTTCCTCAAGCACGACCTGAACCTGTTCAACTTTGTGATCCGCCTGAACCAGACCCTGCGCGATGCCGGGCAACGGCTGCAGTTTGTAGAAAAGCCCGACTTCAGCATGGTGGTAGAGCCGCCTTTGACCGTGGAGCAGTTCCCCCATGGCCGCTGGAACAAGGTGGACCTGCAAACCGCCATCGAGTGCTTCACCCCCATCTACCAGCTGTTTTTGACCGACAACGACTTCTGGCGTGCCGCCAATTCGCTGCAACTGGACGAAACCATCGGCATCTACACCGCCACCATCCTGAACGCACCCGAGCACCTGGTCTTGCTCAACAACAAGCACCCGCTGGTACCGCTGAGCACGCTGCGCGCCGGGCACCGGCTGGTGGTGCACGGCCTGTCTACCGAGATGCTGCATGCGCTGCTGATGCAGCTAAAGGCGGCGCAGGCCCGTGGGAACTAAAATCGACCCTCCCCATTTCCGATTCACCAGCCTCTGGATGTTTACCACGAACCGCTGTATGCCGACTCTCTTACCCCACCGAAACGCTATATTTAAAATAGCTGCTCTCGCCCTATCCATAAGCGCTGGAGCCACTTTCTCCTTAAATCTGCACGCCCAGGAACGCAACTTCCCGGCCACCGCACTGCGCGGCACGCTCGAGGTCACCGTGCCGCCGCAGGTGCTGCTCGACGGCAAGACCGACCAGCTCTCGCCCGGTGCCCGCATCTACAACAGCAACAACATGCTGGTGCTATCGGGCAGCCTGGTGGGCCAGCCAGCGCTGGTCGTCAACTACACCCGCGAGATCGGTGGCGCGGTACACCAGGTGTGGCTGCTGACCGAGGCCGAAGCCGCCGTCAAACGCCCCTCCGCTGCCAAGCCCTGGCGCTTCTTTGGCCTTTTCGATTGAGCGCAGGCCGCTGGTCGGCCGCGCTGTCATGTACTGAGAGTTCCCCATGTCTAAAAAAGTCTTTATCAAAACCTTCGGCTGCCAGATGAACGAGTACGACTCGGGCAAGATGGTCGACGTGTTGCACGCCGCCCAGGGCTATGAAACCACACACAACGTGGACGAAGCCGACCTGATCCTGTTCAACACCTGCTCGGTGCGCGAAAAAGCGCAAGAAAAAGTCTTCAGCGACCTGGGCCGCATCAAACACCTGAAGAAAAAAGGCGTGCAGATCGGCGTGGGCGGCTGCGTGGCCAGCCAGGAAGGCGATGCCATCATCAAACGCGCGCCCTATGTGGACGTGGTGTTTGGTCCGCAAACCCTGCACCGCCTGCCCGAGATGCTGAACCAGCGCCTGCTGCAGAGCCGCCCGCAGGTGGACATCAGCTTCCCCGAAATCGAGAAGTTCGACCACCTGCCACCCGCCCGGGTCGAGGGCGCATCGGCCTTCGTCAGCATCATGGAAGGCTGCTCCAAATACTGTAGCTACTGCGTGGTGCCCTACACGCGCGGCGAAGAGGTTTCACGGCCTTTTGAGGACGTGCTGGTGGAAGTGGCCGGGCTAGCCGACCAGGGCGTGAAAGAGGTCACCTTGCTGGGCCAGAACGTGAATGCCTACCGCGGTGTGATGGGTGACACGGCCGACATCGCCGACTTCGCCCTGCTGCTGGAATACGTGTCCGACATCCCCGGCATCGAGCGCATCCGCTACACCACCAGCCACCCCAACGAATTTACCCCGCGCCTGATCGCCGCCTACGCCACCCTGCCCAAGCTGGTCAGCCACCTGCACCTGCCGGTACAGCACGGCTCCGACCGCATCCTGATGGCCATGAAGCGCGGCTACACCGCCATGGAATACAAAAGCACGGTGCGCAAGCTGCGCGCCATCCGCCCCGACATGGCGATGAGCAGCGACTTCATCGTCGGCTTTCCCGGTGAAACGGAAGACGACTTCCAGAAAATGATGAAACTCATCCACGACGTGGAATACGACAACAGCTTCAGCTTCATCTTCAGCCCCCGCCCCGGCACCCCCGCCGCCAACCTGGCCGACGACACCCCGCACGCCGTCAAGCTGGCGCGCCTGCAGCACCTGCAAGGCGTGCTCAACGACAGCGTACGCGCCATTGCCGCCCGCCGCGTCGGCACGGTGCAGCGCATCCTGGTCGAAGGCCCCAGCAAGCGCCCCAGCGCCGAAGGCCTGGAGCTGATGGGCCGCACCGAGTGCAACCGGGTGGTCAACTTCCAGGGCCAGCCCCGCCAGATCGGCCAGATGGTCGATGTGCGCGTGACCGAAGCGATGTCGTTCTCGCTGCGGGGTGAGGTGGTGCTCAGCGCCTAACTGTCTAGTTCGGAGCGCGCCAGATCCGCATCCAGATGCTCCATGGCATCCAGGGGCGCAGCGGTAGCGGCTTGCTCGTACAGGCGGGTGGCTTCGGCCAGGCGCTGCTGGCCGTCCAGCATCAGCAGGGCGTTGGCGTACTCGACCATGGCGATGGCGGCACCGGGGGTGAGGTTCAAGGCGTCTTGCAACAATTTCAAGCCCACGTCTTTGCGCACGCCGTAGGTCATGCTGCCAATCAAGGCACCCACTTTGTCAATTACCTCGGCATGGAACGCGCCCAGGGCGATATGGGCCCCGGCATGCTTGGGTTCCAGACGGATGGTGCGCTCCAGCGACTCCTTGACCTTGCCGCCCAGCCCCTGGGCCAGCGCCTTGGCCACGCTGATGCCCTGGCTGTAGCGGCTCAGGGCGTAGGCGTGCCAGTACCAGGCGTTGGCGTTTTGCGGCTCTTCCTGGGCCTGGGCTTCGGCGCGGGCCGCCACTTCCAGGAACAGGTCCAGGCGCAGGCGCTCAAACGGCTCCAGATAGGTGGCGTAGATACAGGTGGCCTTGTTGGCCAGGGTCAGCCCGGCACCGCCCAGGGCCAGCCCGGCGGCTGCGGCTTTCTGGAATTCGCCGTTGTGGAACAGCGCCCAGGCTTCGAGCAGGGGCGCATCTGCGGGCAAGGGCTCGGAGTCGCCCTGGTGCAGGCGGGTCCAGCCCAGGGCTGTACTGGCGGCGTCAAACGCGTAGGCCCCGGGGTGGGGAAAGGCGGTCCATAAAGACATGGTACGTCTCCTCGTGGGCGGGCTTGCAGGGAAATATCAGCCCGCAGCGTTGGCAGCGGACTGGGAAGGCTGAGAATAGGCGGACACCAGGTTCAGCAAATGCAGGCGCTGGCCCGGCTCCAGGTAGGGCAGCAGCAGATTCAGTACATGGTGGGCACCGCGCAGCAACGCCATCTGGGCGCTTTCGCCCTCCAGCGCATGGCGCGGGTCGCGCACGTATTCAAAGCTCAGCCAGTAGGTCAGCACCACCACCATGCTGGTGGCAGTGGGTTCGGCTTCGCGGCTGTCGATCTGCAAAGCGCCGGACTGGGCCATGCCATCCAGCAGCGCACGGATGGCGCGCGTCTTGTGCTTGAGCACCGACTGGAAATGGGTTTCCAGGTGCCGGTTGTTGCTCAGCAGGTCGTTCAGGTCGCGGTACAAAAACCGGTGTTCCCAGATCAGCTCGAACAGGCTGTGCATGAAAAACCAGGCATCTTCCACGTCGCGCACGCCGTCGCTGGCGTTGAGCAGCTCGGTCAGACCGCGCTCGTAGCGGTCAAACAGCGCGTTGATGAGTTCTTCTTTGGCGGGGTAGTGGTAGTACAGGTTGCCGGGGCTGATGGACAGCTCGGCCGAGATCAGGGTGGTGGAGACGTTGGGCTCGCCGAACCGGTTAAACAGATCCAGCGTTACTTCCAGAATGCGTTCGGCCGTGCGGCGCGGCGCTTTTTTCGCCATGGATGTCTTCCCCGTAATTGAGCATCCACTCTAACCGACGCGGCATGCCTGCGGAATTAGGGATGGCGATAGGGGTGGGCCACGCCAAAAAGGGTGCCGCAGCACCCTTTTTTCGAACCCGGTAGGCTCAAGCGTCGGGTTTGGTCGCGCGCTTGGCTTTGGCGGCAGGCTCCTGCTGGGCTACCAGCGCTTGCACCAGTTTGCTGAGTTCTTCGACCCGGGCCGTCAGCACCGCCACGTCCTGGGCCGAGGGCACGCCCAGCTTTTTGAGGGCTTTGGCGACGCGGTCTTCAAAGATATTTTCCAGTTTGTCCCACTGGCCGGTGGCCCGCTCGGTGATGCCCTGGGCCATGCTGGTCATTTTGCTGGCGGCTTCGGCAAGCTTTTCTTCGGCCATGGCCTGCGACTTGGTCTGCATGCCGATGCCGTCCTTGACCAGGGCCTCAAACACCTTGCTGCCTTCTTCCTGCGCCTTGGCAAAAGCGCCCAAACCCGCCAGCCAGATTTGCTGGGCCGAATCTTTGACGCTGGGTTTGGCGGATGCGTTGGCGGTGGTGTCGTCGTCGGAAGGGCTGGTATTTTTATCCATGGCAGTCTCTTTAATGGGGATGGGATCTTCCACTGTACGCAGTAGCGGGTGCGGCGTGTAGATGGGGACTTCTAAACGAACCGGTGGCCGCGCCTGTGTGGGCTAAACTTTAGCGTTACATGTGCTGCCCGCAGCGCTGTGCTTTACAAGGAAAATCATGATTTTGGTGACTGGCGGCGCAGGTTTTATTGGTGCGAACTTTGTGTTGGATTGGGTTGCGCAAACGGGTGAGGCGGTGGTCAACCTCGACAAGCTCACCTACGCAGGCAACCTGGAAAACCTGGCCAGCCTGCGAGGCGACGTTCGCCATACCTTCGCCCAGGGCGATATCGGCGACCACGCACTGGTGGCATCCCTGCTGGCCCAGCACCAGCCGCGTGCCGTGGTCAACTTTGCAGCCGAGTCGCACGTAGACCGCTCCATCCACAGCCCCGAGGCCTTCATCCAGACCAATGTCATGGGCACCTTCCAGTTGCTGGAGGCCGTGCGTGCCTACTGGAGCGGTTTGCAAGGCGATGCCAAGGCCGACTTCCGCTTTCTGCACGTATCCACCGACGAGGTCTACGGCTCGCTGGCCGCCACCGACCCGGCCTTTACCGAAACCCACCAATACGAGCCCAACAGCCCCTACTCGGCCAGCAAGGCCGCCAGCGACCACCTGGTGCGCGCCTACCACCACACCTACGGCCTGCCGGTACTGACCACCAACTGCAGCAACAACTACGGCCCCTACCACTTCCCCGAGAAGCTGATTCCGCTGATGGTGGTCAACGCGCTGGCGGGCAAGCCCCTGCCCATTTATGGCGACGGCCAGCAGATCCGCGACTGGCTCTACGTCAAAGACCACTGCAGCGCCATCCGCCGCGTGCTGGAAGCCGGGCGTTTGGGCGAGACCTACAACGTGGGTGGCTGGAACGAAATGCCCAACCTGGACATCGTGCACACCGTCTGCGGCCTGCTCGACACGCTGCGGCCCCGCGCCGATGGCCAAAGCTACACGACGCAGATCACCTACGTCACCGACCGCCCCGGCCACGACCGCCGCTACGCCATCGATGCCAGCAAGATCGAGCGCGAACTGGGTTGGAAACCCGCCGAAACCTTCGCCACCGGCATCGCCAAAACCATCGCCTGGTACCTGGACAACCCCGAATGGGTGGCCCGCGTACAAAGCGGTGCCTACCGCGACTGGGTCGACACCAATTACGCGGCCCGCGCCGCATGAGGCCTGCCTTGAAGATTCTGCTGCTGGGCAAAAACGGCCAGGTGGGCTGGGAACTGCAGCGCAGCCTGGCACCCCTGGGCCACCTGACCGCGTTGGACCGCCACAGCACCGACTACTGTGGCAATCTGGCCGATCTGGACGGCATAACCGCCACCGTGCGCCGCCTGCAGCCCGACATCATCGTCAACGCCGCCGCCCATACCGCTGTCGACCGGGCCGAGAGCGAGCCCGAACTGGCCCGCACCCTTAATGCCCTGGCCCCCGGTGTACTGGCCACCGAGGCAGACAAGCTCGGTGCCTGGCTGGTGCACTACTCGACCGACTATGTGTTCGACGGCAGCGGCAGCCAGCCCTGGCAAGAATCGGATACCACCGGACCGCTGAGCGTGTACGGTCAGACCAAGCTGGAAGGCGAACAACGGATCCAGGCCGCTGGTGCCAAGCACCTGATTTTTCGCACCAGCTGGGTCTACGCCGCACGCGGCGGCAACTTTGCCAAAACCATGCTGCGCCTGGCCAAGGAGCGCGAGCAGTTGACCGTCATCAACGACCAGTTCGGTGCCCCCACCGGGGCCGAACTATTGGCCGACGTGACCGCCCACGCGCTGCGCGCTGCCATGGCCACGCCCTCTTTGGCTGGCCTTTACCACTTGGCGGCGGCTGGCGTTACCACCTGGCACGGCTACGCACGCTATGTGCTGGCCCACGCACAGCAGGCCGGTAGCGTACTCAAAACCGGACCTGAAGCCGTGGTCGCCATACCTACCGCGGCCTTCCCCACACCCGCCCAACGGCCTCTCAACAGCCGCCTGGACACCCATAAACTGCAAGCCGCCTTTGGCCTCACCCTGCCCGACTGGCAGACCGGCGTGGCGCGCATGCTCAACGAGACACTGACCCCATGACGACTTCCCGCACCCAGCGCAAAGGCATCATCCTGGCAGGAGGCTCAGGCACCCGCTTGCACCCGGCCACCCTGGCCATCAGCAAGCAACTGCTGCCGGTGTACGACAAGCCGATGATTTACTACCCGCTGAGCACGCTGATGCTGGCGGGCATCCGCGACATCCTGGTCATCAGCACCCCCCAGGACACCCCCCGCTTCACCCAGTTGCTGGGCGATGGCTCGCAGTGGGGCCTGAACCTGCAGTACGCGGTACAGCCCAGCCCCGACGGCCTGGCGCAGGCGTTTTTGATTGGCGAAGACTTCATAGGCAACGCCCCCACCGCGCTGGTGCTGGGCGACAACATCTTTTACGGCCACGACTTTGCCCACCTGCTGGGCACGGCCGATGCCCAAACCTCCGGTGCGTCTGTGTTTGCCTACCACGTGCAAGACCCACAGCGCTACGGCGTGGTGGCCTTCGATGCCCAGGGCAAGGCCCGCAGCATCGAAGAAAAACCCCTCCAGCCGCAAAGCAGCTACGCCGTCACAGGCTTGTACTTCTACGACAACCAGGTGGTGGACATTGCCAAGGCCGTGCAACCCAGCGCGCGTGGCGAACTGGAGATCACCGCTGTCAACCAGGCCTACCTGGACCAGGGCACGCTCAACGTACAGATCATGCAGCGCGGCTATGCCTGGCTGGACACCGGCACCTTCGAGAGCCTGCTCGAAGCCGGGCAATTCATCGCCACGCTGGAGCGTCGCCAAGGCCTGAAAATCGCCTGCCCCGAAGAAATCGCCTGGCGCAACGGCTTCATCACCAGCGAACAGGTGGAGCGTCTGGCCCAGCCACTGGCCAAGAACGGCTACGGCCAGTACCTGCTGCGCATGCTCAAGGAAGAAATCCGCAAATGAAAGCCACCCACACAAGCATCCCCGACGTGCTGATTCTGGAGCCCAAGGTATTTGGCGACACGCGCGGCTTCTTTTTTGAAAGCTTCAACGGCCAGGCCTTTGCCCAGGCTACCGGGCTGGACGTGGCCTTTGTGCAAGACAACCATTCCCGCTCGGCCCAGGGCGTGCTGCGCGGGCTGCACTACCAGATACAGAACCCGCAGGGCAAGCTGGTGCGCTGCGTGCGCGGCGCCGTGTTCGACGTGGCGGTGGACATCCGCCGCCGCTCCGCCACGTTTGGCCAGTGGGTGGGCGCGGAGCTGAGCGAAGAAAACAACCGCCAGATGTGGGTGCCTCCCGGCTTTGCCCACGGCTTTGTGGTGCTAACGGCCACAGCCGACTTTCTGTACAAAACCACCGACTACTACGCCCCGGCCCACGAGCGCTGCATCGCCTGGAACGATCCGGCCATTGGCATTGACTGGCCTGCAGGCATCACGCCCCAGCTGTCCGCCAAAGATGCCGTGGGCCTCCTGCTGGCCGATGCGGAAGTGTTTGAGGGCTGAAGCTTTTACGCTATATAAAAAATAGCTACTCACGCTTATAGAATAAGCACAGGCAGCCTTTTTAGCTTAAATAGCTCACCGCACGCAGTGGACAGTTGGATCAGGTCACCTGGGTCAGCATCTTGTCCATGCGGCGGGCAACTTCGGCTTCGATCTTGTCTTTGAACGCGCTCCATAAAAAGCCCAGCTCCGCGTCCAGCACAAAGCGGTCGTCGGTGATCTGCACCGTGCCGGTCACGCCTGCCCGGCGGAAACTGATCTCGTCGGCGGCCGCGCCCTCGGTGTATTCACAGGTCATGCCCAGCCGGGTTTCGGCCTGCTCCAGCCAGTCGTTGGCCAGCTTGCGGGCAGCGGGCAGGCCCAGGGTGTGTTCGCGCTGCATGTGGATGTCGGTCACTGAAAATCTCCTGTGGCGAATTGCCGTGTAAAGCCGCATCATGCCAGCCTGTGCACGCCAGTCCCGGCCTGCACGGGCACAATAGTGACACTACTTCAAAGGGGACACCCATGCTCTATAAATTCAAATCCAAAGCCGACGGCGACCTCATTCTGCTGGAAGCCAATGGCCGCAAAGTGCTGGACATCATTGGCAAAGCCCCCGGCCCCCAGGGCATCATCCTGGTGAGCGAAATGGCCGCTGCCGTCACCGCGCTGCAAGCCGCCGTGGTGCTCGACGATGCCGCCCGCCAGGCCGCCACCGCCGAGGCCAAAGCCCATGAAATGGACACCGTGTCGCTGCACCAGCGCGCCCAGCCTTTCATCAACATGCTGCGCCGCTGCGAAAAAGAAAACGCCGACGTGACCTGGGGCGCCTGAGGCTTTGCCCCCATTAAAAAAGCCGCCGGGCCTTGCGGCGCGGCGGCTTTTTCATGCGCGCGAAAAAATCAGTCGGCGTACACGTTGGCAGCCTTGATGATGGGGCTCCACTTGGCGATTTCGGCCAGCACAAACTTCTTGTGCTCAGCGGGCTCCATGCGCTTGTCGGTTACCACCACCGCACCCAGACCTTCTTGCTTCTTGATGAAGTCGGGGTCTTTCAGGGCGGCTTTCAATGCCGAATTCAGCTTGGCCAGCACATCGGCAGGCGTGCCTTTGGGGGCATACAGACCGTGCCAGATGGTGACTTCAAAGTCCTTCAGACCCGACTCTTGCAGGGTAGGCAGGTCTTTCAGCGAAGGCGTGGCCAGGCGCTTGGGTGTGGTCACCGCCAGGGCTTTGACTTTTTTGGCTTCGATCTGGCTGGTGGTGTTGGTGGTCTGGTCGCACATCAGGTCGATCTGGCCGCCAATCAGGTCGGTCATGGCCGGTGCCGTGCCTTTGTAGGGCACGGTGGTCATGTCGAGCTGCACAGCATTCTGGAACAGCAGGCCACACAGGTGCGAGGCGGAGCCCACACCGGCATTGCCCAGGTTGACCTTGCCCTTGTTTTGCACCAGCCAGGCCGACAACTCTTTGTAGTTGTTGGCCGGCATGCTGGGCTTGGTCACCAAGGTCATGGGCACTTCGTTGACCAGACCCAGGTATTCAAAGTCGCTCTCCACCTTGAACGGCAGGTTGCGTACCAGCACCGGCATGGTGGCCATGCCGATATGGTTCAACAGCAAGGTGTAGCCATCGGGCGTGGCGCGTGCCGCTTTTGCCGAGCCGATGGAGCTGCCCGCGCCCGCCACGTTGTCCACCACCACACTCACGCCGCCCAGCTGCTTGCGCATGGCTTCGGCCAAGTCGCGGGCCACGCGGTCGGTCGGGCCACCTGCCGTGAACGGCACGATGATGCTCACAGGTTTGGTCGGGTAATCGAGGGCATGGCTGGCCATGGCGATGGCTGTCAAGGCCACCAAGGTAACAAATTTTTTCATCAAAGCTCCTGTGGAAATGGGGCCGATCATAGCCATGCCCCAGCGATCCGATGTATGGGAAACCACGTAGACCCTGTCAAACTCGCCAGAACGTGAAAACGTTCCTAGTCAGCGTCTGCGTCGGCCATCTCGCTGGGTTTGATCAGCATTACCGGCACCTGTGCGGCGTGCAGCACCTCGTGCGACACCGAACCCAGCAGCGCGCTGCGCAGGCTGCCCTTGTCGCGCGCGCCCATCACCACCATGTCGCAGGCAAAGCGCTCCACGATGTCGATCAGCGTGTGTGCCGGGTCGCCCACGGCCACCTCGGTGGCATACGGAATGCCCGCGTGCCGCAGCAAGGCCTCGCCCGCCTTCAGCGCCTTGGCACCCGCCTGGGCGCTGGCGCGGGCGATCAGCGCCGGGTCGGCGGCCATCACCATCTCGTACAGGTGGGCGGGCTCTTGCACATTGGCCAGCACCACCTCGGCCTGCAAGCCCTGGCGCACCAGACGGATCACCTGCCGCACGGCTTGCAGCGACACCTCAGAGCCATCCAAAGGCAACAAAATCTTCATCGCGTATTCTCCCGAGGTTTAAACACAGCCAGCATAGGCCCAAATGGGGCCTTCCAAGATACCCACATGCCCCAACTCGTATTTATTCCCGGCCTGGCCACCGATGCCCACATGTGGCAGGACCAGCTTGCCGCTGTCGCCCCCGCCTGGCAGGCCGTGGTGGCCGACGTGCTCGCCCACCACGCCCGCATCGAGGACATGGCCCAGGCTGTGCTGCGCAACCACCCCGGCGAGCTGGTGCTGTGCGGGGCCTCCATGGGCGGCATCATCGCCATGGAGGCCGTGCGCCAGGCCCCCGAGCGCATCCGCGCCCTGGCCCTGCTGGGCACCAGCGCCCGGCCCGAGCTGCCGCACCACCGCGCGCAGCGCGAAACCGCCATCCGGATGGTCGAGGCGGGCCGCCTGCCCGAATTTGTGCGCGCCACCGCCGCCATGGCTTTCTCGCCCACCCACCCCAGCGACAAGACCGATCTGCAGCGCTACAAAGACATGGTGCTGCGCACCCCGCCCGCCCTGTGGGTGCAGCAAAACCGCGCCCTGGCCGACCGGCCCGACGCGCGCCTGCACCTGGCCGCCGTGCGCTGTCCGACGCTGGTGCTGTGCGGCGACAAGGACCTGATGACCCCGCCCAAACTCTCGGAAGAAATCGCCAGCCTGGTGCCCGGCGCAGAGCTGCACCTGCTGCCCCGCTGCGGCCACATGCTGACCATGGAGCAGCCCGAGGAAGTCAACGCGGTGCTGCTGGACTGGCTGGAGCGGTTGAAACTGTAACGCTATATTTTAAATAGCTGCTTACGCTGAAGGAATAAGCGCCAGAGGCCGATTTGGCTCGAATCTTCAGGCCCGCTCGCGCACCTTCTCGGCCAGCTTTTCCAGCACAAACGGCGAGACAAACTTATGCACCTCGCCGCCCAGCAGGGCGATCTCGCGCACAAAGGTGCTCGATACAAACTGGAAGCCGTCGCTGGGCGTGAGGAAGACGGTTTCCACGTCCGGCATCAGGGTGCGGTTCATGCCGGCCAGCTGGAATTCGTAGTCGAAATCGGTCACCGCACGCAGGCCGCGCACCATGGCTTTGCCGCCCTTGGCCACCACAAAGTCGCGCAGCAGGCCGCTGAAACTTTCCACCTGCACATGCGGGTAGGCTTTGACCGATTCGCGCACCATCTCCAGCCGCTGCTCCAGGGTAAACAGCGTCTTTTTATGGTGCCCGGCAGCCACGGCGACGATGACCTGGTCGAACAACTGCGTCGCGCGGCGCACCACGTCCTCGTGGCCCAGGGTCATGGGGTCGAAAGTGCCGGGGTAGACGGCAATCACGGGGGGATTCATGGCGCTTCGGCTGCGGTCAGCAGTTGCAGCAAATGGGCGTGGACCGCGCCCGCCTTCAGGTAGCGGTGTACGCGCAGGCCCAGAGGGGCCAGCAGCTCGTCGGTCCACTTGGCGGGCGCTTCCATATACACAAAGCCGTTGGCCTGCACCGCCTTGGCAGCGGCCCCCATGGAGGGCTCGTACAGGCCGGACTCAAACGGCGGGTCCAGAAACACCAGGTCCAGGCTGCCCGCCGCCAGCTGCCGCAGCGCCGCCACACCGTCGCCGCGCTGCACCTGGGTCGCAGTGGCCTGCAACTTGGTTTGCGTGGTTTTGAGCTGGGCCACCAAGGCCGGGTCTTGCTCGAACAAATGCACGGTGGCGGCTCCGCGCGATGCGGCCTCGAAGCCCAGCACGCCGGTGCCCGCAAACACGTCCACACAGCGCCAGCCGGTCAGGTCCTGGCCCAGCCAGTTGAACAGGGTTTCGCGCACCCGGTCGGGCGTTGGGCGCAGGCCGGGTTTGCTGGCCACGGTGAGGCGGGTGCGCTTCCACGCGCCGCCGATGATGCGGATCTCGCCGGGCTTGCCGCCCACCGGATGCGGGTCGGACGGGCGGGGTTTGGTTCTTTTGGCGCTACTTTTGGCGGCTTTTTTGGGGGGACGTTGCAACGTGCTCATGGGGTTTCTCCGACCACAATGGTGGCCATTTTTTCGGGTTGCAGGATACGGGCAAAAGCCGTTTGGATGTCGGCTTGCGTGACGCGTTCTATCTGTGCGGGCCAGTGGTCCAGGTAGTCCAGCGGCAAGCGGTTCCAGGCGATGTTAGCCACGTTGTCCAGCAGTTTGCGGTTGCTGTCGATGCGCAGGGCGAATCCGCCTTGTAGATTGTCCTTGGCGGCCTGCAGTTCGGCGGCGGTGGGGCCCTCGGCCACAAACCGCTTCAATACATCCTGCGCCACCTGGATCGCCTGTTTGGCCTGGTCGGGGCGGGTCTGCAGGCCGATGGTGAAAGCCCCCGCGTGCAGGGCGGGCGCAAAACTGCTGTAGACGCTGTAACTCAAACCGCGCTTTTCGCGCACCTCGGTGGTCAGGCGCGAGCCAAAACCGCCGCCGCCCAGGATGTGGTTGCCCACCAGCAGGGCGAAAAACGCCGGGTCGCTGCGCGCATAACCGACCTGGCCGATCAGCACCTGGGCCTGGGCGGCTTCGAAGGGGATTTTTTGGTTACTGGCCTGGGTGAGCGGCTGCACATCGGGCACAGCGGGCAAGGGCGTGCAATTGGTGGCAGGCAGACGGGCCAGCAGCCGGGTCACCAGCGCATCGGCCTGCGCCCGGTCTACCGCGCCCACCAGGCTGACGGTGGCGCGGCAGGGCAGGATGCTGCGGGCGTAAAAGGCGCGCATGTCGTCGGTGCCAATACGGGCCAGCGTCTCGGCGGTCAGCTCGTAGCCGTAGGGGTGCGTGCCGTACACCGCGGCGGCAAACGCGCGCCCGGCCACGGTGGCGGGCCGGGTGGCGGCTTCCTTGAGCTGGGCCGCCACGCGCTGGCGTTCGCGCTGCCACAGGCTGTCGCTGAAGGCAGGCTCGCCGATCTGGCGGGCGGCCAGGGCGGTGGCTTTGTCCAGCAGGTCGGGGTAGGTCAGCGTGCGCAGCGAGAAGCTGAAGCGGTCGCTGCTGGCGCTGCTGTCCAGCGACGCGCCCAGGTCGGCCCAGGCTTCGCCCAGGGCGTTTTCGTCCAGCGCGGGCGCGGTGCCCACGGCGCGCACGCCTTCCGAGGCCATGCCTGCCGTCAGGCTGGCCAGCCCGGCCTGGGGGGCCGGGTCGCGGCGGCTGCCCGCGTCGAAGTCGATCTGCACGTCCAGCATGGGGATGGCCGGGCTGGGCACCAGATAGACCTGTGCGCCGCTGGGCTGGGTCCAGTGCTGGATGGGAATGCCCGCCCACGCAGCATTTAAGCCAAACAGGCCGCTAGCGCTTATAAATAGGGCGTAAGCAGCTACTTTTTTGATAGTGATCATCAGCGTAGCTCTCCCTGGGGAATGGCACGGGGTTTCTGGCGGTTGGGGTCCAGCGGTTGGGGCAGCAGCGTGGCCACGGTGAGCTGATCGTCGCCAAAGTATTTCGCCGCCACGGCCTGCACCTGTGCGGCGGTGATGCCGCGCAGCCGGGCGATCAGCCGGTCGTTGGCATCCAGCGGCAGGCCTTGCACCCAGTTACTGCCCAGTTCGCGGGCCTGGTGCATCACCGAGTCGCGCTGGTAGACGGCACTGGCCACCCACTGGGTTTTGACGCGGTTCAGCTCGGCCTCGGTCACGCCTTGAAGTGCTACCAGGGCCACCTGGGCGCGCAAGGCGGCTTCGACCTGGGCGGCGCTATGGCCTGCGGCGGGCACACCGTCCAGCACAAACAGCTGCGGGCCGCGCCCGGACAGGCCGTTGTACGCCCCCGCGCTGTCGGCTACCGGGCCACCGGGCTGGCCGTGGTTTTGCGTCAGGGCGCGCTCCAGCCGGGCACCGGTGTAGCCGTCCAGCACGGCGGCCAGCACGGTCAGGGCCAGCGCGTCGTCGTTGTCAGCCTGCAGGCTGGGCACCTTGAAAGCCAGGGTCACCACTGCCTGCTCGGCCGGGGCTTTGAAATCCAGGCGCTTGGTACCCGCCTGCAAGGGCTCCAGCCGGGGCTTGCGCGCGGGCACGGGGCGCGCCGGGATGCTGCCATAGTGCTTGGCCGCCAGCGCGCAGACCTGCGCCGGGTCCACATCGCCCGCCACCACCACCGCGGCATTGCCTGGTACGTACCAGCGCTGGTAGAAGGCGCGGGCGTCCTCGGGCGCCATGGCCTGCAGGTCGCTCATCCAGCCCACCACCGGGCGGCGGTAGGGGGATGCGGCGAATACGGTGGCCAGCATCGCCTCGTTCATCAGGGCGCGCGGGGCATCTTCGGTGCGCATACGGCGCTCTTCCTTCACCACTTCGAGTTCGCGCTTGAATTCGTCATCCGACCACTGGTTGTGGGCAAAGCGGTCGGCTTCCAGCTGCATCACCGCCTCCAGTTGGGTCGCCGGAATTTGCTGGTAGTAGCCGGTGTAGTCCTTGGCGGTGAAGGCGTTTTCCCGCCCGCCCAGGGCCGCCACCCGGCGCGAGAACTCGCCCGGCGGCAGGCTGGGCGTGCCCTTGAACAGCATGTGCTCCAGGATATGGGCCACGCCCGTTGTGCCGTCCACCTCGTCCAGCGAGCCCACGCGCACCCACAGCATCTGCACGGCGGTGGGAGCCCGGTGGTCGGGCTGGACGATGACCGCCATGCCGTTGGGCAGATCGCACTGGGTGGGCAGGGTTTGGGCACCCGCAACGGCGCTGAACAGAGCGAAAAACGGGAAAAGTAGACGTTTCATAGAATGGCTGATTCTAAGAACCCACCCAATGTTCAGCTTTTTCAAGAAAAAACCCCCTGTCCCCGAAATTACGGCCCCTGCACCGGCCGTGGAAGCCCCCGCCTCGGGCTGGCTGCGCAACCCGTTTGCCGCCAAACCTGTGGCTGTAGAAGCCCCCGACGTGCCCGAAACGCCCCCCCCTCCCCGCGCGGGCTGGATGGACAAGCTCAAGAACGGCCTGCGCAAGACCGGCTCCAGCATCGCCACCGTGTTCACCGGCACGCAGATCGACGACGCGCTCTACGAAGAACTCGAAGAAGCCCTGCTGATGGCCGACACCGGCGTGAAGGCCACGCAATTTCTGCTGGCCGACCTGAAGCAGCGCGTCAAAGCCGCCAAGGCCACCGAGCCGCAGGCCGTGAAGGCGCTGCTGGTCGAGTCCATCACCGCCCTGCTGGCCCCGCTGGAAAAAGCCCTGGTGATCGGCCAGTACACGCCCACGGTGATCATGGTGACTGGCGTGAACGGTGCCGGAAAAACCACGTCGATCGGCAAGCTCACGCGCCACCTGTCTGCATCAGGCGCTAGTGTTTTACTAGCAGCAGCCGACACCTTCCGGGCCGCTGCCCGCGAACAACTTGGCGTGTGGGCCGACCGCAACACGGTGGAAATCGTCAGCCAGGAAGGCGGCGACCCGGCCTCGGTGGCGTTTGACTCGGTCAGCGCAGGCAAGGCGCGCGGCAAAGACGTGGTGCTGGTGGACACCGCAGGCCGCCTGCCGACCCAACTGCACCTGATGGAAGAGCTGAAAAAAATCCGCCGCGTGGTCAACAAAGCCGATGCCCACGCCCCGCACGAGGTGCTGCTGGTGATCGACGGCAACACCGGCCAAAACGCGGTGAGCCAGGTGAAGATTTTTGACGATGCCATCCAACTCACCGGCCTGATCGTCACCAAGCTGGACGGCACGGCCAAAGGCGGCGTACTGGCAGCAATTGCGCAGGAGCGGCCGATTCCGGTGTACTTCATCGGCGTGGGCGAGCAACTGGAAGATCTGGAAACCTTCAACGCGCGGGAATTTGCGCAGGCGCTGCTGGCCTGACCCAGCCGCAAATGCGAACGGTCGTGCGAATTAGTTAACGCATTCGGCACTTCAACGCGCCGACCTCCCCGGCAATTGCATACAAGTGAACAAGTTCACAAGCGTTTAAGAGGGTCAGCCCTAGCATCCAGGTCATCGGGTTCACACCCATACTTTGACCTTAAACGCTATGCAAAACACTGCTTTCTCCGGTACCAAAATGGCCACCCGCATCGCCGGTGCACTCGCTGCAGGCTGGCTGGCAGCCTCCAGCCCGGCCCAGGCCACTGCCCTCACGTTCCAAAACTACGTCCAAGGCTCCCAGTCGGTCAGTTTCACCAACGGCACGCCTGCGGCCAGCGGCTCCTTTGGTGCGGGCGAAATGCTGTTTGGCATGAACGACGGCGGCGTGACCAGTGTGTTGCGCGCTTACTGCGTAGACATCTTCCAAAACGCCTCCTCGAGCGCCCAAAACTACACCCTGACCAGCGGCATCGCCCACTTCGGTGCAGAAAAAGCCACCGACCTGGGCCGTTTATTCACGTCGTTCGATGCCTGGAATGGCAGCACCTCCATCACCGCCCAGGAAACGGCAGCCTTGCAAATCGCCGTGTGGGAGATCGTCAACGAAACCGCACGCAGCGCATCGCGCCTGCAGTTGAACCTGTCTTCCGGCAACTTCCAAATCACCACTGCCGCCACCGGCACGGTAGCCCTGGCCCAGGGCTGGCTCAACGGCCTGCCCACAGCCAACAACTGGTACCAAGTCAGTGCCTATGAAAACGCCTCTTACCAAGACTACCTGGTGCTGAACAAAGTACCCGAACCCGGCAGCCTGGCGCTGGTGCTGGGTGCCCTGGGGAGCATGGGCCTCGTGGCCCGCCGCCGCAAAACCAAAGCCGTTTGAATCTTACGGACGGGGCTGTACGCTGGTGCACGCCCCGCTGAACAGCAGCGCCCCACCCGCTGCCACCAGCCGCGCCCGGCTGGGCTGGCGGTCCACGATCCATTGGGCACCGCTGCCAAACACCACCTCGGTGTCGCTCACAAAGCCCGAACTCAGCCACTGCGTCTGCACCGCCACCGCGTCGTCGCTGGCGCTGTAACGTACCTCGGCACCGCGCCGGGTCTGGGTGCTGCCGTCGGCCTGTAGGTCGCACCACAGGCTGCGCTGGTCCGGTGGCCCCCCTTTTTCCAGCAGCTCCAGCGCGATCTGGCGGGCGCGGCCTGGCTGACTGGTGCTGCGGCAGGCAAACTCGGCCACCATCCAGCTGCCGTCCAGCATGTGCACCGGCTTGAACGTGAGGCTGTCGATGTCCAGTGCGGTGGCGCGGCGCTGCAGCAAAGGGACTTCGGCCTTTATGGAGCCGGACGGCAGACTCGATGCCAGCGTGGCCAGGCGCAGCGGGTCCTGGCAGTCGGCCACGAATTCGGCCGTCCCCGCCACCGGGCTGGGCTGGCGCAGATTGATCAAAAAGTAGCTGCCCGCCACATGGCGGCGGCTGATGATTTCCAGCGACACCGCGTCCACGCCCACCAGCACGTTGTCGATGCGCTGCACGATCTGCATGTCTTTGCTGGATGGGGCCTCGGGTGTGGCCCAGGCTCCACCGCATAAACCCAGGGAAAACGATAGGAACAGGTAGCTTTGAAATGGCGACATGCGGGCGATTTTGCCCGGGTTAACGCGACCTCCTTAGAATCACGTTCCTCCCACGCCCGTAATTTCAGGGTAAACCCTAGACTCGACCACCATGACGACCCCCACCACCACGCTTTTGCAACGCATCGAAATCGAAAGCGCGCCCCACCCTACCGCGGCCGTCATCTGGCTGCACGGCCTAGGGGCCAGCGGCGACGACTTCGCCGCCATCGTGCCCGAGCTGGACCTGTGCGGCTGCGCCGCCATCCGGTTTGTCTTTCCCCACGCGCCCACCATGCCGGTCAGCATCAATAACGGCTATGTGATGCCCGCCTGGTACGACATCAAAAACGCCGACCTGGTGCGCCAGGAAGACCCGGCAGGCATCCACGCCTCGGCCCGCGCCATCGAAGCGCTGGTGGCCCACGAGGTGGCCCGGGGCATTGCGCCCGAGCGCATCGTGCTGGCCGGTTTCTCGCAAGGCTGTGCCATGGCCCTGCACACCGGGCTGCGCCACAGCGCGCGGCTGGCGGGCATCATGGCCTTGTCGGGCTACCTGCCCCTGGCCGACACCCTGGCCACCGAGCGGCACCCGGCCAACTTCACTACGCCCATCTACATGGCCCACGGCACGGCCGACCCGGTCGTGCCCCTGGCCCGCGCCGAAGCCTCGCGCCAAGCCCTGCTGGCGCTGGGCCACCCGGTGCAATGGCATACCTACCCCATGCCGCATAGCGTGCATCCGCAAGAGGTGGCCGATATCAGCGCGTTTCTGCAATCGGTGTTGGGGGCGAACCAGGGATGATGCTCGGTATTGATTTCGGTACCTCGAACACCGTGGCCGCGCTGGTGCGGGCCGACGGCAGCCTGGACACGATTGCGCTGGACGCAGGCAAGCCCACGCTGCCCACCGCACTGTTTTTCTCCCACGAAGACCAGCACACGAGCTACGGCAGCGCCGCCATGCAGGCCTACCTGGCGGGCACTGAAGGGCGGCTGATGCGCTCCATCAAAAGCCTGCTGGGCAGCGGCCTGATGGACGAAAAAACCGTGGTCAACGGCCAGCTGGTCAGCTTTACCGACATCCTGGGGATGTTCTTCAAAGAGCTGAAAAAGCGCTCGGAAGCCCACCTGGGCCACCCGGTGCAGCACGCCATGCTGGGCCGCCCGGTGCACTTTGTGGATGACAACCCCGAACGCGACGCGCTGGCCCAGGCCACGCTGGAGCACGCGGCCCGCGCGGCTGGTTTTGACGACGTGCAGTTCCAGCTGGAACCCATCGCCGCCGCCTTCGACTTTGAGCGCCGCGTGACGCAAGACACCACCGTGCTGGTGGTGGACATTGGCGGCGGCACCTCCGACTTCACCGTGGTGCGCGTCGGCCCCGGCCGACAGGCCCTGGGCGACCGCAGCGCCGACATTCTGGCCACCACCGGCGTGCACATTGGCGGCACCGACTTCGACCAGTTACTGAACCTGCGCCACGCCATGCCGCTACTGGGCCTGGGCCATGTAGGCCCCAGCGGGCGCGAAGTGCCGTCGGGCGTGTTTTTTGATTTGAGCACCTGGCATTTGATCCACCAGTCGTACGCGCGCAAAAGCATGGCGCACGCGGCGGACCTGCGCGATGCCTACAGCGACCGCGCCTTGCACCAGCGCCTGCTGCATGTGCTGCAAGAGCGGGTGGGCCACCATATTCTGGCCAATGTGGAGGCTGCCAAGATCGCCTGCTCGCTGTCGGGTGCTGCGGCCACCATCGACCTGGACTGCATTGCCCTCGACCTCAGCGCCCAGCTCACGCCCGCAGGCCTGGACCAGGCGCTGCAGGCCCAGCTGGCCCGCGTGGTGCAGTGTGCGCAGGAGTGTGTGGAACTGGCCGGGGTAGAACGCCCCGATGCCGTGTACCTGACCGGCGGCTCGTCGGCCCTGGCTCCGTTGCAGACCGCCATGCAAGCCCTGTTTCCGCAGGTCCGCATGGTGGCGGGTGACCGCTTTGGCAGCGTGGCGGCGGGACTGGCGTATGCAGGCTCGGTGGCGATGGAGTCGGCCACCGCTTAAAAATGATAGCTGCTCACGCCCATAGATATTGGGCTAGCAGCCATTTTCTTATAAAACGGCTTATTTACTGGCCGGCTTGGCAGGGGCGGATGCCAGGATGGCGGTATTCAGGCGCTTTTCCACCGCCTGCCCCAGGGCCTTGAACTTGGGTTCGAGCTGGGCCTTGGAGTCGGTCATGACCTTATCGGTCAGCGCTTTTTGCATCTCGCCATTGAGCTGCGAGTATTTGCGCAGCACCGGCGACTCCATCACAGTGATGAGTTGGCGCAATTCGTCTTCGCTGAACTTGGCATCCAGCAGGGCGCCCACCGTGCTCGGCGCGGCCTTGTTGGCGCGTTCGCGCAGCACGGGGCCAATGTCGTCCAGGTATTTTTTGACTTCGGCCTGGATGTCCTTGCCCAGGGCTTCGCGGTTTTCAGGGGCCACCCGGAACTGGATGGCCGCCCCGACTTGCTGCAGCAGCGGGGCCAGGGATTGCTCGGCCCACTGGCGAGCGGTCAGGTCCAGGTTGGGCTGTTGCAGTTGCGCAATCTTGTTGAGCAGCTCTTTTTTGGCGGGGCTGGTTTCGGCGTGGACCAAGGCCGCGACGGACAGCAGTGCAATGGCAATTAGTTTGTTTTTCATGGTCGGATCTCTGGTTTTAAAAAGCGCAACCGCGCCGCACAAGGGATTATCACCAGCTAAAGCTTCGGCAAGGTAAACCGCAGCGTGCAGCCGCCGTCCACCGTAGCCTGCGCGCTGATGCTGCCGCCGTGGCGTTGCACGATCTGGCGCGCCAGGGCCAGGCCGATGCCCGCTCCCTCGAACGCCGATGCCGCATGCAGGCGCTGAAACAGGTCGAACATGCCAACGCTGGCCACAGGATTGAAGCCCACACCGTTGTCGCGCAGCCAGAACGCGATGCCGTCTGGCACAGTTTCCCAGCCCAGGGCAATCTGCGCGTGGGTCCGGGGCCGGGTGAACTTGAGGGCGTTGGACAGCAGGTGTTCCCACGCCTGGCGCAGCAGCGCGGCATCGCCCTGCACCGTGGGCCAATCGGCGGGCAGTTGCCAGGCTATGCTGCGCCCTGCGGTGTCGGCCGCCAGCGCGCGCCGCGCCTCAGCCACCAGTTCGCCCATGGGCACGGCGGTGGTCTGCAAGGGGATGCGCGACAGGCGGGACAGCTCCAGCAGCGCGTCCACCATGCGGGCCATGCTGCGGGCCGACTGCTCCAGGGTGTCCAGGCAGGGGCTGGGGTCTTCACCCTCGGCCAGCATCTCGCGCACCAGCGGGGCGTAGGCGGTGATGTGGCGCAGCGGTGCCCGCAGGTCGTGCGAGACGTTGCGCACAAAACGCTCCAGCTCGGCCTGCAACTCGGCATTGCGGGCCTCGCTCTGCTGCAGGCGGGTCTGCAGATCGCTCAAGGCCGGGCCTTTTTCTGCGGGCGGCTCCAACCGGTGATGGCCACCTGGCGGCCACGGGCCACGCTGAGTACACCCTCGGGGGCGTCCTTGGTCAGCGTGGAGCCGCCGCCCACCGTGCCGCCCGCACCCAGGGTGATGGGGGCCACCAGCACACAGTTGCTGCCCACGTGCACATCGTCGCCGATCACGGTGCGGTGTTTGTTGACCCCGTCGTAGTTGGCGGTGATGCTGCCCGCGCCAAAATTGACGCGCGCGCCCACGGTAGCGTCTCCCAGGTAGGCCAGGTGGTTGGCCTTGGCACCGGTGCCCAGGGTGGAATTTTTGACCTCGACAAAGTTGCCGATGTGCACGTCAGCCCCCAGCACCGCGCCGGGGCGCAGGCGGGCAAACGGGCCGATGCGGGCATCTGCGCCCACGGTGACACCGGCTTGCTCACCGTCGATATGGGTGAAGGGGTGGATCACCACGCCTGCAGCGATGTGGGCGTTGGCGATGACGCAGTTGGCACCGATCTTGACACCTTCGCCTAAGGTCACCGTGCCTTCAAACACGCAGTTCACGTCGATGGACACGTCCTGCCCGCAGACCAGGCTGCCGCGCACGTCCAGCCGCGCCGGGTCGGCCAGGCGCACACCCTGCTCCATCAGGGCCAAGGCCTGCTGGCGCTGGTAGGCGCGCTCCAGTTCGGCCAGTTGCACGGGGCTGTTGACCCCAGCCACCTGCACCTCGTCAATGATCTTGTGGGCCACCACCGGCACACCGTCGGCCACGGCCATCTTGACGATGTCGGTCAGGTAGTACTCGGACTGGGCGTTGCGGTTGTCCAGCCGGGACAGCCAGGTGCGCAGATGGGCGGCGGGTGCGGCCATGATGCCGCTGTAAATTTCACGGATGGCGCGCTGGGCCTCGGTGGCGTCCTTGTGCTCGACGATGGCCTGCACCGCATCACCGCTGCGCACAATGCGCCCATAGCCGGTGGAGTCGGCCAGCTCCAGGGTCAACAGGGCCAGCTTGTCGCCGCCGCTGGCCGCCACCAGTTGGCGCAAGGTATCCACCTGGGTCAGCGGCACGTCGCCCGACAGCACCACCACCACGCCCGCGTCGTCGGATAGAAAAGGCAGCGCCTGCTGTACCGCGTGGCCAGTGCCCAGCTGCGGCTCCTGGCGTGCAAAATTCACAGAAAATTCGGCTCCATCGCAGATGTAGCCTGGCAAAGCTGCTTCCACTTCTGTAGCGCCGTGCCCGGTAATCACCACCACATTGCGGGGCAACAGGCTACTGGCGGTGTCAACCACATGGGCCAACAATGCGCGCCCGGCCAGCGTGTGCAACACTTTGGGCAACTTGCTTTTCATGCGGGTGCCTTTGCCCGCCGCCATGATGACTACATCGACTTCTGCCATAGCTTGCAACTTATTAGTTAAATGGACCCGAATTATGGGACTGTTGCTGCTGGTCGGCGCGCTGCAGGCGTGCACCGGCATCAAGCTGGGTTACAACAACGGCGTGGACCTGGCCGCGTGGTGGCTGGACGGGTATGTCGATTTCACACCCGCCCAGTCGCAACAGGTGCGTGAAGACCTGCGCCAACTGCAGTTGCGCAACCGCCAGCAAGACCTGCCCGACTACGCCCAGACCCTGCGCCAGGCCCAGGCCCTGGTGGCCCGCGACCTGGATGCCGAGCAGGTCTGCGCCGTGCGTACCACGTTGCGCGGCTATATCGATGCCCTGCTGGTAGGTGCCGAACCGGCCGCCACCAACCTGGTACAGACCATGACCCCTGCGCAAATTACGGTCCTGGAGCGCAAATACGCCAAGACCAATGCCGACTACCGCAGCGACTGGCTGGCCTTGACCCCCGCCGAGGTGCACCAGAAGCGCTTTGACAAAGCCCTGGACCGGGCCGAGATGGTGTATGGCCACATGGATGCTGCGCAAAAAGCCCTGATCCGCCAGCAGGTGGAGCAGTCCCGCTTCGACCCGCAACAGGTGCAGACCGAACGCCTGCGCCGCCAGACCGACACCTTGCAGACCCTGCGCCAGCTGCAGCGCGACGCGGTGACGGCCACGGCGACCCGCAACGCGGTACGCAGCCTGATGGACCGCCTCACGCACTCGCCCCCGCCCACCTACCACGCCTATGCCGAGGCCATGGCCCTGCACGACTGCCAGGCGATTGCCTTGCTGCACAACAGCACCTCGCCCAGGCAACGCGAGGCGGCAGTGCGCTGGCTGGCCGGGTACGAGCAGTCGCTGCGCGAGCTGTCGGCCCAGCGGTAAGTAAAAGTAAAAAGCCCCGCCAGGCCAGAACCTGCGGGGCGGGAAGCTGTGCCTGGGTCGGTCAGGGCGTGAAGGTAGGCAAGCCCAATTGGCTCAGCGCAGCGTTGCCTGCGGTGCCGTTCAGGCGCAGCACCTGGGTGGTACCGAGTTTTTCTTTGAAGCCCCAATAGACCTCGCCACCGCGTTCCACAAACACCCGCTGGGAAGGCAGGGCCGCCATCTGCGCGGGCAGGCCGCTGAATTCCATCACCCGCGCGTCGCCCAGGGTGCGGATGGCATAGCTGCCGGTGCCGATGGGGTTGCAGTTGCGTGCCGAGTCGTTGTCGGCCCGGGCTTGGCAGGCAAAGTACTTCGCCACATTGCCGCTGGCAAAAGCCACACGGAAGCGGGTGTTGCCGTTGTAGTAGGCGGTGGCCGTGGCAGCCCCCACTGGCGCATTGCCCAGCGTGCCCAGGCTGGTGGTGGTGCGACCCCAACCTTCGTTGCGCTGGCCGCTGAAGTGGCGCACACCCCCCTGGCCCAGAAAACTGCCGTTGGGGTTGTAGATGCAGGGGTTGCCGGTGTTGCGCTCCACCATGGTTTCCAGCGTCACGGCATGGGTTTCCGAGTCGTCCGACTGGCAGGCCGCACCGGCCCCGCCCCCAGCCACCACGGCTGCGGGCGATACCGTTACCTGGTTGTCTGCCTGCACGTCATAGGCAATGGCCGTCGCCGTGGTGCTGTCGGACTGGGTGTGCAACCGGGAGCCGGTGGGGAATACTGCGTCATCCAAAAATGCGGTCACCACACCGGTAAACCAGGCGGGCGCTTCGCCCCAGTGGATACCGCCGGTGCGGGTGCGCTGGATCAACGTGAAGATACTGTCCATGGACTTGCCACTGATGTCGCTGGTGACACGCTGGGTGGTGCCCTGGCTGAAGCTGTCGCAATAGTTGTAGCTGCCGCGGCCCAGGGCATCGCGCACCGTGCTGGTATGGATGGTGCCCAGCGGGCAGGCAGCCCATTGCGTGCCGTTCCAGTGCAGGTCGCCCTGGCGCAGCGGGTTGTTGTTGGTGACCCACTCGGTATCCACCCCAGCTTGCCGCAGGTGGCGGATGGCGCGGTAGCGGGTGAGCCCATTGGCATCGGGCGTGGCCTCGGCGGCGGTCGAGGTGAGGATACGGGTGTACCAGTTGTTGGCATCCCCCGCGTTCACCCAATCCAGCGTGAAGCTGGCTACCGGCGTGGTGGCAACGGGGGCTTCGGCCGGCAGCTTGGCCAGGGCCACTGCGATCGCCACGTCGGTGCTGGTCAGGCCACTGTCGGCGACCAAGGTGGTCACGGCGGCGGCGATGGCCGACTTGCAACCCGCAGTGGTTTTGTCGGCCTGGCAGGCATCCACCACCTCCGTACTGCTGCCCGCCGCAACCGCCTGTGCCAGCAGATTGCCCAGATTGCCCATAATGGCTTTCTGGATTTCGGCCGGGGTCGCATCGGGCGTGGCCGCCAGCGCACTGGTTTGCGACTGGATCACCCCTACCAGCACACGAGCCGCTGTGGCGGCGGTCGTGTCGTTGGCGGCGATGTAATTGGCCAGAGGCGATGCCGCCAGACCGGCCTGGCTTTGCACCAGCGCCGCCGCTTCGGCCGTGCTGACACCAGTGGAGGCCACCGCCAGCTGCACCAGCGTAGTCAACGGGCTGATGACCGCCGTTTGGTCGGCAGGGGCCGTGAGCGTGTAGGCCGTGGTGACCGGCCCGCTGTCGGCATCTACTGCGCCCACCGGCACAAAAGCCAGCACCGGGAACTTGCCCACATCGGCATTGGGCACGGTGAGGCTGGCGACACCCTGGGCATTGGTCGGCCCGCTGGGTTCACCGCTGTCGCAGGTCCCATTGCTGTTCACATCCAGGCACACGGTGGCCCCCTGGATAAGGCCGTCCATCACCGTCACCGCCACGGCGGTGGTGGTAGGGGCGGGGGCTAGCGGCGGCACCGCAGCGGTGTCTCCACCTCCGCTACCACAAGCCGCCAGGGCGGCAATAGCGGCACTGCCGAGCGCCAATTTAAGGGGGATCTTCATGGGGGAACTCCTGTAAGGGTGTTGTGCAACGAGGCGGCCCCATACTCGATCCAGAGCCCCGACGGCACATCCCCTGTTTAGGGGAGTCCCACCGGCAAACGTCCTCAAAATGGATGACGGCTAGCACAGCCCCCACCCCATTTTTGGTGCATACGTCACAAAACCCAGTGGTCTGAATACCAGCCCAAAATCAATCCAAATGTCTATGCTTGGCACAGCCTTGCTGCAAATGCTTTCTTTTTTGTATCTTCTCGTTTCAGCCTGCATATCGCAGGACCAGCAGGCACCCGGGACACCGCCATGCTGAACATCGCCCCATCCTCTTTCGCCGCCGATGCCATCAACTACATCGACGAACCCGAGCCGTCCGACACCTTGATCCTCATGCAATGCGTGCTGGAGCAAATGGACTACGGCCTGGCACTGGTGCACATGGCCACGCGCCAGATCCGTTTTGCCAACCGCCTGGCGCACGACGGGCTGAACGGCCCCGGCAGCCTGCGCAGCGGCCTGTGCGTGACGGACGGGCGGCTCAGCACCCTGCTGCGCACCGACACCCCGCAGCTCGAGCACGCCCTGCTGCGCGCCCAGACCGGGGTGCGGGCCTTGATCAGCCTGGGTGGTGAAGACTGCACCACCAGCGTGGCCCTGGTGCCGCTAAACGCGCCCGGCGCGGCCCCGTACGCCCTGCTGGTGTTTGCCAAACAGCAGCTATGCGACAGCTCGACCATGGCGCTATTTGCCCGCGAGCGCGGCCTGACCAGCGCCGAAAGCAATGTGCTGGCCTCGGTGTGCAGCGGCATGCGGCCCACCGAGATCGCCACCCACCACGGCGTGCAAATTTCCACCGTGCGCAGCCAGTTGCGCAGCATCCGCATCAAAACCCGCTGCGACACCATCCGCCAGCTGGTGGAGACCGTATCCATCCTGCCGCCCATGGCCCGGCACATGGCCGCTGTACAGCATTAATTCCCCGGCAGATCTGCCGGTAATGTAAAGATGGCGGGAAGAATGGCATAGACTGCGTGCGCGCGACGTGCGCCCCTCTATGCCATGCAGTCTCCACTCAACACCCTCACCCACGCTTTTTGCAACGATCCGGTCCAGCCCCTGCTGCTGCGTGAGCTGGTGCCTTTGGGCGAAACCCGCCGCTACCGCAAGGGCACGGTGCTGATCCACGAGGCCGACCCCGGCGACACGCTGTTTGTGGTGGTGGAGGGCCGGGTCAAGGTGTATTGCACCGACGACTTCGACAAGGAAATCACCTTTGGGGTGATCGGCCCCGGCGACTATTTTGGCGAAATGGCCCTGGACGGCGGGCCCCGCTCGGCCAACGTGGTGACGCTGGAGTCCACCGTGTGCACGCTGCTAACGCGCACCACCCTGCTGGGTTTCATTGGCAAGCACCCCGAATTTGCGCTGGACCTGCTGGCTAAAGTGATCCGCCGCGCCCGCATGGCCACCAACAGCGCCCGCAACCTGGCCTTTGTGGACGTGTATGGCCGCCTGAGCCAGTGCCTGCAAAACCTGGCCACGCCCCAGCCGGACGGCACCCAGCGCATCACCGAACGCATCACCCACCAGGAAATCGCCAGCCGCACCGGCTGCAGCCGTGAAATGGTCAGCCGGATCTTGAAAGACCTGGAAAACGGCGGCTACGTGCAGGTAGACAAACGCCAGATCGTGCTGGTGCAGCCCCTACCTGCCAGATGGTGAACACCCCCAGGCTGCAGCGTTTCGCGTCTTTCTCCAACCCCCTTGCAGGGGGCGATTCCAGCAGCCTGGCGGAGCCAGTTCTGCGGAATCCCTGGAAGGGGTGCCTCCATCCTGGATCTGTATGCCTTTTAGGCCGCTAGCGCTTATTTAATAAGCGCGAGCAGCTACTAAAGACATAGCAAATCAGTCCAGCGCGCGTTTCAGGCGGATTTCTTCGATCTTGATGTCGCCCATGGGCACGGTCTTGGCGGTGTTGAGTTCGCGCTTGAAACCGGCCAGGTCAAAAAAGCGCAACGCGCGCTCGTTGCGCAGCGGAATCCACACCGTGACGGTGGTGCAACCCTCTTCCACCAGCGCTTCGCGGGCCGCATCCCACAGGGCCAGGCCTACGCCTTTGTCCCAATGGGTCTCGGTCACGTAAATCGACCAGATTTCTCCGACGGTGTTCTTGGTGCCTTTGTCGCGCGAGCGGTCAAAGCCGACAAAACCCACGATGGTGTTGCCGTCCAAAGCTACCTGCACCTGCGGGTCGCCGTATTCGATGGCATCGCGCCACATGCCCAGGCGCTTGGCAGCAGGCATGAGGTTGAGGTGCTCGTCGGGCACCAGGCCCCGGTAGGCGGACGCGGTGGCGCTGACGTGCAGGTCGGCAATCGCCTGCGCCTCTTTCAAGACAGCGGGGCGGACATCGACGGTAATAGAACTGGTCATGGAGAAGTAAGGCCTGGGCACGAAAATATTTTGGGGGACCGGGATTGTCGCCGCAAAACGCCCCGGCCTTGGCACCCCATGGGCCTCCGACTAAACTCGGCTTTACCTATGCGATACGAAACCGTCTGTAGTGCAGCCTATAAAGCCCAGATCGCACCCGAAGAGTCGCACTTTGGCGCGCCGCCCGACCTGCCCTTGCTGGTGTCGGCCGAGCACGCCGGGCGGCTGCTGGCCAGCTCGTGCCGCAATGGCACCTGCCGCACCTGCATCTGCCAGTTGGTCAGCGGCCAGGTGGCCTACCGCATTGCCTGGCCCGGCCTGAGCGCCGAAGAAAAGGCCGAGGGCTACATCCTGCCCTGTGTGGCCTACCCGGTGTCCGATGTGGTGATGCGCCTGCCCACTTCGTTCTGAAGCAGCACCCTTGCCCATGGACCCGCTTGCGCACCCCCCCGACACACCGGCGCTGACCCTGACGGTCTTGCTGGAGGATGCGGTGCTGTCCATGGCCCTGAGCGACGGGCGCGGCATCGGGCACATCGATCGCCTGGTGCTGCCTGGCGGCTGCCTGCAGACCCTGCTGACCCCGCCCCTGGACAGCCCCGTGGAGCTGGGAACCCGCCTCACCACCCGGCTGTTCCCCGAAAAGATCCACCAGTTCCTGAAACGCAGCCCGCCGCGCGACCTGTGCCTGCAGCTGGGTGACAACCTGCTCGACATCCCCTGGGAACTGGCCTTTGACGGCAGCCACTACCTGGGTGAAAAGTTCCAGACCACGCGGCGCATCCTGTGCGATGCCATCCTGCCGCCCAGCGTGCGCCTGGGGGGCCACCGTGAAACTCTGCGCGTGCTGCTGCTGCAAGGCCTGCACAGCACCCCGGCGCAGTGCAGCTACGGTGCCGAGCTGGCCAGCCGCATCCAGCCCACCGAAGGCCTGACGCTGACCCACATGGAGGTGGAACACGCGTACGCGCTGGACCGGGCCATCCTGCTGCGCCTGGCCGACGACCACGACGTGGTGCACTGCATCGGCCCGATGGCCTCCGCCCTGGCCAGCCCGGAGGCCGCCCCCGATGCCCTGTCCGGCTGGACCGACATCGCCCGGCAGTCCAGGACGGCCCAGCTGCTGGTGTTTGACCAGGCCAGTTCGGCACAGGCCCCCACGCCCTGGCTGCACATGGCTTGCCGCCGGGGTGCGCCGGTGCTGGTGTACCAAGGCGGCGGCAGGGTGCCGGCCCCTCTGGACTTCATGCACCGGATATACCAGGGCCTGGCCCAGGGCCTGCCGCTGGGCGAAACCGTCCGCCAGGCCCGCCATGCCGATACCGGTGCACCGCCCTCGGCTGCCGCGCTGTATGGCGACGCGGCACTGGTGCTGCGGCCCAGCGCCGACCGGCCCGGGCTGGACGACAACCTGCGCCAGGTCACCGCCATGTTCTGCGACCTGGTGGAATCCACCCAACTGATGGGTGCCTGGGGTGCCGAGCGTTACAGCGACATGCTCGACAGCTACCACGCCGCCTGCGCGGGCATCGTGGCGCGCTGGGGCGGCGTGTCCGACGACCCGCAGGGCGACGACGGCATCATGTGCTACTTCGGCGTGCCGCTGGCCTACGAAGACTCGGTGGCCCGGGCGCTGCGGGCCGGGCTGGAAATATTGCAGGCGGTGGCCCAGTTGGGTGTGCAGGTGCGGGTGGGCGTGGTCACCGGGCATGTGGTGGTCAAGGCGGGCCAGCCGATTGGCGTGTCGCTGCACCTGGCCGCACGCCTGCAGTCGATCGCCCGCCCCGGCACGCTCGTGGCCAGCGAATCGACCCGGCAAATCGTCAAGGACAAGTTCATCTTCGAGCGGCTCACCGACCTGCCCCAGCTCAAAGGCTTCCCGCTGGCCACCAGTGCCTACCAGGTGCTGGGCGAAGTGCGCGAGCATGCCCTCCTCCTGGGTGATGCCAGTCCCCAGCGCACGCCGTTTGTGGGCCGCGACAGCGAGCTGCAACTGATGGAATCGCACTGGTCGGCAGTGCAAACCAGCGGCTTGCGCACGGTACTGGTGTCGGGCGAAGCGGGCATGGGCAAGTCGCGCCTGACCAGCGAATTCCGCCGCGCCCTGGGCGCGCGCGGCCACCGCACCATCGAATGCCGCTGCACGCCCGAGCATGCCCACAGCGCCTTCCATCCGCTGATCTACCTGCTGCGCCGCCGCCTGCGTCTGTTTGAAGACGACAGCACCGACGCCAAGCTGGCCCGCATCCGGGCCCGCATGCCGAAAACCCTGCCCGAAAGCGACCTGGCCCTGGTGGCCACGCTGCTGTCCTTGCCCACCGAAGGCCATCTGCCGCCCCTGCCGCTGTCGGCAGAAAAACAGCGCCAGCGCACCCTGGATGTGCTAGTGGCCTGGCTGGTCCATGAAAGCCGCAGTGGGCCGGTCTGTCTGGTGGTGGAAGACCTGCAGTGGATCGACCCGTCCACCCGCGAATGCGTGCACCGCCTGATCACCGAGGGCGCCCAGGCCCCGCTGCTGGTCGTGCTGACCCTGCGCTCCGAGCTGCCGCCGCCGCACGACCCCGGTTTTGCCGTATTCGAAGTGCCGCTCAAAGGCCTGTCGGCCGCATCCACCCGGGCCATGATCCTGAGTGCCTGCGGCCCCAACACCGTACCCGGCGACATGGTGCAACTGCTGGCCGACAAGGCCGACGGCGTGCCGCTGTTCATCGAGGAATCGGCCCGCATGCTGATGGACCTGGGCGTGCAGCCCGACAGCCTGGACGCCACCCTGGCCGCCCGCTTCACCGTGCCCACAACCATCCAGGATTTGCTGATGGCCCGGCTGGACCGCCTGGCCAGCGCCAAACAGGTGGCCCAGGTGGGGGCCACCATGGGGCGCGAATTCTCCCTGCCGCTGCTGCAGGCCGTGCTGTCCCACGAAACTTCGCCCATCGGGCTGAACCACCTCAACGCCCAGCTGGCGGCACTGGTGCGCTCGGGGCTGGTGGTGGAAAAAGGCGACACCGCCAGCCCGCGCTATTTCTTCAAGCACGCGCTGGTGCGCGACGCGGCCTACGAGTCGCTGTGGGAGCGCGACCGCAAACGCCTGCACCGCACCATTGCCAATGTGGTGCGCGAGCAGTTCCCCGATGTTGCGCAAAGCCAGCCCGAGCTGCTGGCCTACCACTTTGCCCAGTCGGGCAACGATGCCCAGGCGCTGGAATACTGGGAACGTGCCGCCCGCCGCGCCGCCAGCCGCTGGGCCCACGTCGAAGCCATCAACCACCTGCGCAGCGGCCTGGCCCTGCTGGCACGGCTGCCGCCGGTGTCGGAGCGCGACCGCACCGAACTGCGCCTGCAGCTGATGCTGGCCGGGCAGCTCATCACCACCCAGGGCTACGGTGCCGACCCGGTGGGCCACGCCTACGAGCGTGCGGCCGAACTCTGCCAGCGCGCGGGCGACGAGGCCGCGCAGATGAAAACCCTGCTCGGGCTGGAGGGCTACCACTTCATGCGCGCCGACTTTGGCCGCGCCCACGTCATTGCCCGCCAGGCCGCCGCCGTACTGGCCGACTCGGCCGACCCGGTGCGCAAGATCCAGCTGCAATGGGCAGTGGGCAACATCCTGTTCCACCAGGGTGAATTTGTGGAAACCGTGGCCCACCTGGATGCCTGTTTGGCCCTGTACAACCAGTTGCAGCACCCGCCCCGCGTGGTGCAAGACCCGGGCGTAATGTGCCTGTGCTATTCGGCCTGGGCGCTGTGGGAGATCGGCCTGGCCGACCAGGCCCTGGAGCGCGCGCGCAAGGTGGTGGCCATGGCCGAGCAACTCGACCACAAATTCAGCATGGCCGAAGCCTATGCGTTCTGCGCCTCGGTGCACCTGTTCCGGGGCGAGCACGCCGAGGCCTTGCGCTGCGCCACGCGCTCGCGCGACATCTGCTCCGAAGGTGGCTTTGCCATGTGGCTGTCGTACGCCCAACTGCTGCATGGCCGCCTGGTGGCCGAACTGGGCGACCCGGAAGCCGGGGTGGCCGAGATGCGCCAGGCCTATGCCCAGTGGATTGCCACCGGCGCCATCGTCACCCGCCCGCTGTACCTGGCCATGCAGGCCGAAGGCCTGGCCCTGGCCGGGCGGCCCGACGAAGGCCTGGCCCTGCTGGCCGAAGCCTTTGAGCTGGTCTGCCACACCCGCGAGCACTACCACGAGGCCGAGGTGCGCCGCCTGACCGGCGAGCTGATTCTGCAGTCGGCCCGCCTGCGCGGCATGGACCGGCAAGAGGAAGCCCAGGAGTGGCTGCAGGGTGCGCTGGAGTTTGCCCACCACCACCGGCACACCGCCGCCGCCCTGCGCAGTGCCACCAGCCTGGCCCGTCTGTGGATGGCCCAGGGCCGCCACGCTGAGGCCCACCGTATCCTCAAAATAGAGTATGACGGCGTAACAGAAGGTTTCTACACTCGCGACGTGCAGGTTGCCAGCGCTTTGCTGCAGCCCCAAACGCACGCCAGCAGCCTGCCGACACCGGCCTGACCTCCACGGGAGATGCTGGCCCACCCGATGGAGCCACCATGACTGCCCCGCACCTTGCCAGCCTGACCTCGGGCCCCCAGGATTCCCTGCACAACCACCGGCTCTTCAGCATCCTGAGCGACGACACCCACCGCAGCCAGCTCTACCAGGAGCTGCTGGCCGCCCCCCAGGTGTTGAGCTTCACCAGCCGCGCCGACACCAAGTTCCGCGCCACCGACGACGGCAACTCCCAATACCACCAGACCGTGCACCTGCTGACGCAGCGCACGCACATCGAACAGGCGCTGACCGACACCACCAAGTTCAGCAACGCCCCCTATCTGGCACTGGGCAGCGGCACCTTCATGCTGGGGCTGGACAAAGACCAACCGACCCCGGCCACCGACGAACATTTGAAGCAGCGCAGCCTGGCCTGGGAGGCATTTAAATTTGACCCGCGCACGGTCGGCGTACTGTCCGGCGTGGCCTATCTGGCAGCCTCTACCCTGCCGCTCAAACTGCGCCACTTCGACCTGGCCCTGCTGGCCGAGCAGGCGGCGCTGCGCTTTGTGGGTTTTTTGTTTGGCTTTGCGCAGTCGGACATCGCCCTGCTGGAGCGCACCACGCGCCTGGCCTATGCGGGCATGGGCTACCAGATGTATGCCCGGCATTTCGTGACCTCGCCCGGCACCCTGCTGGACGCATCCACCGGCATGGGTGGGCTGCTGGTCCGGGTGGCGCAGCTCATCGACCAGTACCAGAAGCCGATAAGCCGCGTCGAGATCGACGAGGCAAAAACCATCGCCGATGAACTGAAGGAGCTGCAAGCCTTTAACCCCGCACTGGCCACCTTCAAACCGGTGCTGAAAGGCCTGGCCGAGAACCCCGGCGGCTTCTCTGGCACCGAGCTGGCCGCCATCGTGGTGGGCTCCATCGCAGGCATCGTGGGCAACGTGCAGGCCAGCGTGTCGATCGCCATCAGCCAGTTTTTTGAGCTTGGGCTGCTGGCCAGCGCGAAGGCTGCCGACAGCGCCACGCTGCAAAACATGGTGATGGAAGCCCTGCGCCTGCAGCCGCCCGCGCCGTTTTTGCCGCGCAAGGCGCTGTGCGACAACCCGTTTCCTGACCAATCGGGCCTGCACATCAAGGAGGGGGACACCGTCATCCTGGCCATCGGCGCAGCCACCCGCCAGAGTGGAAGCACGGTACTGCACCGCTTCCGCCCCGGCACCACCACCGACGACCCGCTGATATTTGGCGGCCCGCCTGACATCACCCCGGCCACCCGCTACCTGCACCAATGCCTGGGCAAGCACCTCGCCTTGCCCCTGGTCACCCACGTGGTGCAGCAGGTGCTGGCCCTGCCCGGCCTGGACCGGGTGCTGGACGCGCGCACCGGCGACCCCCAACCGCTGGTCAAGCGCTGGGGCTTCAACTGCGACAGCTTTCCCCTGCAGTACACGGTGGACAAGGCCCTGATCCAGCAGTCGCTCAACGTGGTGATGCCCATCAAGACCCCGCTGTCGCTGCACGCCGAGATGGTGAAAAAAATCATCGCCTATGGCGCACCGCGCATCCAGCTACGGCTGGACCAGTCGCGCCACGTGCACTTTGCCTGGTTCAACCTGCAAAACAACGACAGCGAACTGGCCCTGCACACCGTATTCGACGGCGACTTCGATGCCTACATCGAGCACTTTGCGGTGCAGATCGGCCCGCTGTTCGACCAGTTGCTGGAGCACATCCAGCACGCCTCGCCCCGCCCCGTGGCCGAATTTCCCAAGGAATTCGTGGACACCATCCGCCGCTTCAACCAGCCCCCGGTGGGCGGCTACTTCTACAGCGCGCACCCGCTGCAAACCGTAGACAAAACCATCCCCCCAGCCCGGTCCATCCCATGACACTGCGCCCCCACATCCAGAACCTGGTGGCCAATGGGTTTGACACCGACCTGAGCCGCTACTTTTTGCTCAGGGTGCAGCAGCCTGCCGCCGCCCGGCAGTTCTTGCGCACCCTGCTGGCCCAGGGCTGGGTGGTCGATGCCCATGAGGCCCGCCAACACGCCAAGGCCTTGCACGCCCAGCAGCGCTGCCCCGCTGGCATAGGCTTCACGTATGAGGGTCTCAAAACCCTGGAGCTGCCCACACGCTACCTGCGCCTGGTAGCAGAGCAGGCCCCCGCGTTTGCCGAAGGCCCGCCGCTGCGCGCTGCGCACCGCCTGGCCGACACCGGCCCCAGCGCCGCCACGCTGTGGGAGCCGCCCTTCCGCCACCGCAGCGCCCACGTTTTTTTGACCCTGCACGCCGATGACCCCGCCACCTTGGACACTTGCGGCCAAACGCTGAAACACCTGGCGGGCGCAGCCTTTGCCGCGCAGGGCTGGGACACGCCCTTCGACGGAGCCCATCTGGGCACCAACAAGAAGCAGCGCCGCGAACACTTTGGCCACCTGGACGGCCTGACCAACCCCTTGATCGACGGCCTGCACACCCTCAGCGACAAGCACGCCACCCTGGAAGTGCCGCCCAAGCTGCACGCCGCGGGCGAGTTCCTGCTGGGCCACCGCAATGCCGAGGGCTACAACCCCTGGCTCAACGCGTCCGAGCCCACGGCGGTGCGGCAGTTTTTTGCCAATGGCAGCTTCTCGGCCCTGCGCAAAATGGCGCAGGATGTGGAGCGCTTCAATACCTTTGTGAACAACCAACCGCTGCCCGCAGCCACGGTGCGCGCCAAGCTGCTAGGCCGCTGGGACAACGGCCAGGTGGTCAGCCCCGCGCCCGTGGCGGGACCCAAACCCACCACCCGCGCCGGGCTGAACAATTTCGATTTCAAGAACGACCCGCACGGCCTGGGCTGCCCCTACGGCGCGCACATCCGCCGCATGAACCCGCGCGAGGACGCGGTGGTGCCAGTGCGCAAACGCCCGCTGATCCGGCGTGGCATTCCGTATGAGGCGGGCGAGGAGCGTGGCCTGCTGGGCCTGTTCTTTTGCGCCAGCCTGGAAGACCAGTTTGAACACCTGCTGGCCGAATGGGGCAACAAAAACCCCTTCGGCGTACCCAACCCCAGCACCGCCAAAGACCCCATGATCGGTAACCACGAGGGCGACGGCGGTGTATTCCACATCCCCAACCCCACCGGGCCAGACACGCAGCTCTGCGGCTTCGCCCCGTTTGTCACCACCAAGGGCACGCTGTACAGCTTCTTTCCGAGCCTGCCAGCCTTGCACATGCTGGCGAATGGAATCAGTGCCAAATAGGCATTCCGTGCTTATTTCATAAGCGTGAGTAGCTATTTTTAACATAGCAAATAGGTGTTCAGCTGCAAACTGCGGGTGAAGCAGGTGTAATACGGTATTGCTACCCCAAACCTTCAGTCCATGACAACCACCCTCCCCACCTATTTCATCTCCCACGGCGGCGGGCCGTGGCCGTATATGGAGAGCATGCGTGATGCTATGCGCGGCCTGGCCACCGCGCTGGCCGACATGCCGCGCCAGTACCCGGCACCCAAGGCGATTCTGGTGATTTCAGCCCACTGGGAAGAAAACGCCTTCAGCGTCATGTCCAACCCCCACCCCGGCATGCTGTACGACTACGGCGGCTTTCCGCCGCACACCTATAAGGTGGTCTACCCGGCCCCCGGCGCGCCGGAGCTGGCCCTGCGCGTCCAGGGCCTGCTGGCCGAAGCCGGGCTGCCGGTGCGGCTGGACGCAGAGCGCGGCTTTGACCACGGCACCTTCTGCCCACTGGTGGTGATGTACCCGGATGCGGATGTGCCCCTGCTGCAGGTGTCGTTAAAAACCGGGCTGGACCCGGCGGTGCACATCGCCCTGGGCCGGGCCCTGGCCCCGCTGCGCGACGAGGGCGTGCTGATTGTGGGCAGCGGCCTGAGTTACCACAACCTGCGCCAGTTTGGCCCGCCGGGCAAGGCTCCGTCCATGGCGTTTGACCAGTGGCTGCAAGACACCGTGGTGGCCGCCAGCCCGGCCGAGCGCGAGGCCCGCTTGCTCGACTGGGCGGCCGCCCCTGCCGCCCGCATCGCCCATCCGCGCGAAGAACACCTGCTGCCGCTGATGGTGGCGATGGGTGCCGCCGAGAACGACACCGCCACCTGCGTGTACCACGAAGACAACGTCTTCGGCGGTATCACCGTGTCCAGCTTTAGATTCGACAGTTCTAAGTAAAAAGAGCTGCCAGCGCTTATTTTATAAGCACGGGCAGCTCTCAATTAAATAGCAACGGGTTTACACAGCCCGGCCACGCCCCACCACCAGGTAATCGCCCAGCCCCACCAGGCCCAGCACCAGGCGGCTGGCCGCAGCCACCGCCGAACGCAGGGCTTGCGCCAGGTCGCGGCTGGGCTGCACCACGCCGCCGCGCCACTGGGCACCGGCGCTGGAAGCCTCGCGGCGGCCATCCCAGACCACCTCGGCAACCGGCTCCCAGCTGAAGTACACCGGCGTGCTGGCCGCCGCATCCCACGACTCGACCACCAGGCGCTGACCGGCCTGCAAGGCCAGGCTGTCGCCCGCCTTCAGCAGGCGGTCGCCCGGCAGCTCGGCTTCGCCGTGCTGCATGCCGTTGACGGTCGCCCACACCGCCCCCTGGGCCACGCGGAACAGGCCCGGCTGGCGCGGCTGAAAGGTGGTGGCCAGGCCCGCGTCCAGCTTCCAGCATGCCGTCAATGCCGCTGCGGACAGGGGGAGGGACGATGAGAAAGTGGTGAACTGGGCCATGGAATACTCCTTAAAAAATAACTGCTTGGGTGTGAATCATCGTGGCGATAGCGGTATGGGTCCAATGAAAACGCGGTAGGCTATTGATTCCCAAACCGCATGAATCGAAATGCAGACCACCCAAACCCATTTGCGCACCCGCCCCATCGCTGTCGGCCAGTTGCGCGCCTTTGCCGCCGTGGCGCGGTTGCTGAATTTTCGGGCGGCTTCCGAAGAGCTGTCGCTGACGCAATCTGCGGTAAGCCGCCAGATCCAGGCGCTGGAAGACGAGGTGGGCGTGCCCCTGTTTCTGCGCCACACCCGGGCGGTAGAGCTGACCGGTGCGGGCGCGCAATTGATGCGCACCGTGGGCCAAACCCTGGAGCAGCTCGACAGCACGGTGCGCATGATCCGACGCAGCGCCGGGCGCAAAAGCGTGGCCATCAGCACCTGGGCTTCGTTTGCGTCGATGTGGCTGATCACCCGGCTGGAGGCCTTCCAGACCGAGTTCCCCGACATCGACATCCGCATCGATGCCACCGACAACCTGGTAGACATGGACACCGCCGACGTGGACCTGGCCCTGCGCTACGCCCTGCCCGACACCGTGCCTGCGGGCGCGGTGCGCCTGTTTGGCGAGCAGCTCACGCCCGTGGCCAGCCCCTGGCTGCTGAAAACCGGCAAAAAACTGCTGCGCGGCGAAGACCTGGCCCATTTTGCGCTGCTGGAAGCGGGCGATTCGCACCGCACCCAGCACCTGGAATGGCTGACCTGGCAGCGCTGGTTCGAGATGCACAAGCTGCACAAACTGGAGCCCAAGCGCTGGATGCATTTCAACTACGCCCACCAGATTGCCCAGGCCGCCCTGACCGGCCAAGGCGTGGCCCTGGCCCGCATGCCGCTGATTGCCGACAGCCTGGCCAGCGGTGATTTGGTGGAAATACTGCCCCACATGCGGCTGGACTCGCCCATGGCCTACTGGCTGGTGGTGGGCCCGCGCAGCGCCGCAAGGCCCGAGATCAAGGCTTTTTGCGCCTGGCTGCTGCTACAGGCCCAGGCCACCCGCACCGCGATTGGGGACGGGCCCGATCCGGATACGGTGGACCACTTTGATTGAAAATGGGTTTGCTATCTTAAAAATAGCTGCTTGCGCTGATGCAATAAGCGCTAGCAGCCATTTTCATGCCTAACCCACCGGCCAGACAACCCCGTTGTCGTTCAGGATGGCATCCAGCGGCACGTCGTGCGGCTCGGGTTCGAAGTCGTCCAGGTAGCCCTGGGTAAAGCCCAGGCCCACGGTGAAGGGCTTGGGCTCCAGGGTGGCCAGCATGCGGTCGTAGAAGCCGCCGCCGTAACCCAGCCGGTAGCCGCCCGCCGCGTAGCCCACGCAGGGCACAAACAGCAGGGTGGGCTGCACCATCTCGGTGGCCTTGGGCTTGAGGATGCCGTAGGCATCTTCTTCCATGGGGCAGCCGGGGTACCAGGCGTGGAAGGTCATGGTTTTGTGCAGCTTGTTGACCACCGGCAGGCCGATGCGCTTGAGCTGCGGGCCGTCTAGCAGTTCGCCGTCTTCCTTCCAGCGGTGCAGGGCGGGCAGCGGATCGAACTCGCCCTTGATAGGCCAGTAGGCACCAATCACCGTGTCGGGCCGCCCCACCAGCCAGATGCGCATCACGCGCTGCAGCAAATCGGAGCGCTCCATGCGGTCGGGTAGCTCCAGACGTTGCGCAACCAGTGCCTGGCGCAGGGCTTTTTTGTCCTGGGCTTTGTCGTTGTTTGAGTTGTCCATAATCCCCACATGCAATTTCCCGCCATTCTGACATCCTTAGCGTTGGCCCTCGGCCTCGTCTTCTCAGGCGCTGCCTGCAGCCAATCCAAATCCGACCCTGTGGGGGACGCCACCATCCTGGACATGGCGCAAGCCTTCAAAAAAGGCGACCGCAAACGCCTCACCGCCCTGCTGCCCCAGGTGCGCGGCCACCTGCTGGAGCCCTGGGCGGCCTACTGGGAGCAGCGCCTGCGCCTGGAGGAGATGACGGCGTTAGACCTGCAGGCCTTCAGCGCGCGCTTCCCCAATACCTACCAGGAAGACCGGCTGCGCAACGACTGGCTGCTGCTGCTGGGCCAGCGCCGCGACTGGACCACCTTTGCCGACGAATACCCCCGCTACCGCATGGCCGACGACCGCGAGCTGCGTTGCTACGCCCTCGGCATCGAACAAATCGAACAAGGGGCCAACAGCAGCCCCGCCCTGGCCGAGGAAGTGCGCAAAAACTGGTACGCCCTGCGCGAGGCCGACGACGGCTGCACCCAGGCGGTCAGCCAGCTGTATGCCGCCAAGAAGCTGACCCCGCTGGACATCTGGCGCAAGGCCCGCCTGGCCGCCGAGGCGAACCGCCCGCGCATGGCCGCCAAGGCGGTGGAAATCACCGCCCCCGAGTCGCTGCCGCTGCTGGCCGAGCTCAACGACAGCCCGACCAAGTTCCTGCTGGGCAAGGTCACCGCCCTGTCGCGCGCGCGCCGCGAAGTGGTGCTGCTGGCGCTGGTGAAAATAGCCGCCTCCGACCCCGACAACGCCGCCACCCTGCTTGACAGCAAATGGAGCAGCCAGCTCAACGTGGAAGAGCGCAACTGGGCCTGGGGCGTGATCGGCAAGCAGTCGGCCATGCGGCTGTCGGCCTCGGCGGTGGGCTACTACGCCAACGTTACCGAAGACAGCGACCTGAACGACGAAATGCTGGCCTGGAAGGTGCGCAGCGCCCTGCGCGTGGGCCGCTGGAAAGAGGTGGCCAGCGCCGTCACCGCCATGGGCAAGGACGCGCAGGCCGACCCCACCTGGGTGTACTGGAAGGCCCGGGCCCTGCAGGCCCAGGTCAAATCCGACCTGGACCGCGTAGAGCCCAAGCGCCTGTTTGAAAGCATTGCCGGGGTGCGCGGCTTCTACGAGCAGCTGGCGCTGGAAGAACTGGGCCAGAAAATCACCGTGCCGCCGCGCCCCCTGCCCATCACCCCCGAAGAAAAGGACGCAGCCCGCGCCAACATCGGCCTGCAGCGCGGCCTGGCCGCCATCCAGCTGGGCTTGCGCAGCGAGGGCAACCGCGAGTGGAACTACAGCACCAACCTGCACGAACGCGGCGGCATGGGCGACCGCGAGCTGCTGGCCGCTGCCGACCTGGCCTGCCAGCGCGAGGTGTGGGACCGCTGCATCAACACCAGCGAACGCACCAAGACCGTGATGGACTTCGACCAGCGCTTCCCCACCCCGTTTCGCAACAGCGTGGTGCAGCGCAGCCAGGCCATCAACCTGGACCCGGCCTACGTGTACGGCCTGATCCGCCAGGAGTCGCGCTTCATCATGGACGCACGCTCGGGCGTGGGCGCCTCGGGCCTGATGCAGGTCATGCCCGCCACCGCCCGCTGGACCGCCAAGAAGATCGGCCTGACCGGCTTTACCGCCGACCAAATCACCGACCGCGACACCAACATCGCCATCGGCACCGGCTACCTGAAGCTGGTGTTGGACGACTTTGCGGGCTCCATGCCCATGGCGGCGGCGGCCTACAACGCCGGGCCGGGCCGCCCGCGCGTGTGGCGCAACGGGCCGGTGCTGGAGGCGGCCATTTGGGCCGAGAATGTGCCGTTTACCGAAACCCGCGACTACGTGAAAAAAGTGCTCTCCAACACCACCAACTACGCCGCCCTGCTGACCGGCCAGCCGCAGTCGCTGAAATCCCGCCTCGGCCTGGTCGGCCCGCTGGCGCCCAATACCGTGGAACCGATCAAGGACCTGCCATGAACTCCGCCACGCCCGATACCACTGCCGCCAGCGTCACGCTGCACGCCTCGCCATCGGCCTCGCCCTACGGCACGCTGCCGCCCACCAGCACCCCGGCACAGCGCCGCCCCATCAGCCTGCCGCGCCTGGCCGAAATGCACCAGCGTGGTGAAAAAATCAGCATGCTGACCGCCTACGACGCGACCTTTGCCGCCGTGGCCGATGCCGCCGGGGTGGAGTGCATCCTGGTCGGCGACTCGCTGGGCATGGTCTGTCAGGGCCTGCACAGCACCGTGGGCGTGAGCCTGGAGGCTATGCGCTACCACACCGAAAGCGTGGTGCGCGGCATGCTGCGCAGCCAGTCCACCGCCTGGGTGATTGCCGACCTGCCATTTGGCAGCTACCAGGAAAGCCGCGAGCAGGCCATCCGCAGCGCGGGCGTGCTGATGCAGGCGGGCGCGCACATGGTCAAGCTCGAAGGCGGCGGCTGGACCACCGAAATCGTGCACTTTCTGGTGGAGCGCGGCATTCCGGTGTGTGCCCACCTGGGGCTGACCCCGCAAACCGTGCACGCCCTGGGCGGCTACCGGGTGCAGGGCAAGTCGGATGCCGCCGCCAGTACCCTGCGCCAGAACGCCCACGCCCTGCAGGATGCCGGTGCCGCCATGGTGGTACTGGAGATGGTGCCCGCCCCGCTGGCCGCTGAGCTGACCACCGCCCTGCCCCACTGCGCCACCATCGGCATCGGTGCGGGCAAGGACACGGCCGGCCAGGTGCTGGTGATGCACGACATGCTCGGCATCAACTTGGGTAAGATGCCGCGCTTTGTGCGCAATTTCATGCTGGACGCGTCCAGCGTGCGGGGCGCGATGGAAGCGTATGTGCGCGCCGTGAAAGACGGCAGCTTTCCCGACAACAGCCAGCACGCCTGGTAAATTCACGGCTTGTGCAGCAAGCGGGTCAAGGGCCTGTGGCCCGCGACCCGGTGGCGGCACGAGTCCCACCTTTATAAAAAAGCTGCGATAGACAACGCAGCAGCCTACCGATGCGCATCGCCCACACCCTCGAAGAACTCCGTGCCCACCTCAGCGGCCACCAGCACCCGGCCTTTGTGCCGACCATGGGCAATCTGCACGCGGGGCACCTGGCCCTGGTGCGCCAGGCCAGGCCGTTGGGGGATGTGACGGTGGCCAGCATCTTTGTGAACCGGCTGCAGTTTTTGCCGCACGAAGACTTCGACAGCTACCCGCGCACCTGGGAACGCGACTGCACCTTACTCAAAGATGCCGGTTGCGACGTGCTGTTTGCCCCCTCGGAGAAAGTGCTGTACCCCGAGCCGCAGACCTTCAAGATCCAGCCCAGCCCCGCGCTGGCCGACCTGCTGGAGGGGCAGTTCCGCCCTGGCTTCTTTGTGGGCGTGGCCACGGTGGTGATGAAGCTGTTTGGCTGCGTGTTCTCCGAGGCCAAGGGCCAGCGCACCGCCCTGTTCGGGCAAAAGGACTACCAGCAGTTGATGGTGATCCGCCGCCTGGTGCAGCAGTTTGCCCTGCCGGTGGATATCGTGGCGGGCCCCACCCAGCGCGATGCCGACGGCCTGGCCCTGTCGTCGCGCAACGGCTACCTGAGCCCCAGTGAACGGGCCGAGGCGGTGCAGCTGTCCATAATCCTGCAGTCCATGGCCGCTACCCTGCGCGCCGGTGCCACCGACATCCCGGCCCTGGAAGCCCAGGCCATGGACAGCCTGCGCGCACGCGGCTGGGCCCCCGACTACCTGGTGGCCCGCCGCCGTAGCGACCTGCTGGCGCCCGTTGGTGCAGACGAACCGCTGGTGGTGCTGGGCGCGGCCCGCCTGGGCAGTACCCGCCTGATCGACAACCTGGAAGTCTGAAGCCGCTTGCTATATTAAGAGTAGCTTCTCACGCTTATGGAATAAGCGCTGGAGGCTGTTTTTATATATAGTCAGATCAGGCCTCGACACGGTTGCGACCACCGTGTTTGGCACGGTACATGGCCTGGTCGGCCTGGTCGATAACCGCGTCTAAGGGGTAGCCTGGGCGGCACAGCGCCAAGCCGAACGAGGCGGTCACGCGCAGCTCTGCCGGTGGCGGCAGGATGGCGGTACCGGCCAGGGCCCAGCGCAGGCGTTCGGCCATGGCCTGCACGGTCGCGCCGTCCACATCGGCCAGCAGGCAGATGAACTCTTCGCCCCCCCAACGCGCCAGGCAGTCCTGCGCGCGCAGATGGGTGCGCAGGCAGTCGGCCACCGCCACCAGCACCTGGTCGCCCACACCGTGGCCCAGGCTGTCGTTGATTTGCTTGAAGTGGTCTATGTCGAGCAGCACGATGCCAAAGCAGGCCCCGAAGCGCTGGTGTCGCACGGGCTCCTGCAGGTGCCGCATCAGGGCGCGGCGGTTCATGCACTGGGTGAGCGGGTCGAGGTCGGCCATTTCGGCAATCACGGACAGGGCATGGGTCAGGTCATCGTTTTTTTGGCGGAGCTCGGCGGCCATGGACTCGGCGGCCATGCGGGCGCGCATGCCCAGCAGCGACAAGTGGCGAGAGGTGCGGCCATAGACTTGCACCATGGTCAGTTCGCCGAACACCGAAGCGACCAGGGCCAGCGGCAAAACCATTTCATAGATCGCCGCAGCCCAGAGCGGCGGCCACATCAGTCCCACATTGAAGGCCAGCATGGTGGGCCACGACAAACACAGGTTATGAACCGAAATGACCCCCACCACCACCAGAAACAGGACGTTAAACATGAACAGCGGGATTTGGTCGTGCAAGCCCGGCATCAGGCAAACCAGGCCCCAGCTACTGCCAGAACAGAACAAGGTCAGCGCCAACCGGCGCTCCGACCGCCACCGCTGCACGGGGTCGCCCGTATCCCGACCCAGTTGCGCCGCCGACATACCGTTGGCAGTCTCACAAGCCATCAACAGCAGTAGCCAACCCCACAGCACCGCATCTGCAACATGGCCATGCAATACGATGGCCTGCAAGCCGTAACCCAGGCATGAGGTGGAAGCCGACATGCGCGAGCGCGCCACCAGCTGCCGCGCCGACCACTGTTGCACCGGCTCGGACTCGAGCGCCATGGGCAGGAACCAGCGGTTCGCAAGGCCAACCCTGTCGTTACGCCGACGCACATCCTTCATGACAGAAGTAGCTCATTAGCCGCCATAAAAACCACCTGCTTTTGTACCCAGATGTACCAAGCATAAGCCAAATGACCCCCTTGGGATACCTGTGAGGCAGCAACAGTTTGCTACAAATAAAAGAGCTTCTAGTGCCTATTGAATAAGCGCTAGAAGCTCTTTTTATACCCCACTGGCCCGAAGGCCAGGCACTCAACCGGCGTGCGTGGCGGCCCGCGAAATCGACACACCTGCCACCAACGGCTGACCCAGTATCTCCTGGGGGGCGGTGCGCTTGGTGGCCACACCGTTGTCGTCAAACAAGTGCATGCAGTGGGGTGGGAAATACAGGTGCACCGGGTTGCCCACACTGCTGGTGGACTGGCCGCTTTCGCGCACCGTGACCAGCTCGCCGCCGGTCAAGCGCACATAGATGTAGCTGGCTTCACCGAGTTGCTCCAGGAAGGCCACCAGACCGGTCACCACGTTGGGGCCGCCGGGTGGCACGATCTGCACGTGCTCGGGGCGCACGCCGATGGTCACGTCGGCATTGGCGGCGATGCGGGTGGCATCCACCTCGGCATGCACTTCCACGTCGGCCACCGTGGCCACGGCGCTCTTGCCGTTGGCGCGGGTCAAGCGGGCGGCGATGAAGTTCATCTTGGGGCTGCCGATAAAGCCCGCCACGAACTTGTTCACCGGGTGGTGGTAGAGCTGCAGCGGCGCGCCGCACTGGGCCACGCTGCCGTCGCGCTGCACGGGTTCACCGGCATTGAGCAAGACGATCTTGTCGGCCAGGGTCATGGCTTCGACCTGGTCGTGGGTCACGTAGATCATGCTGGCGGTGCCGATATCTTTGTGCAGCTTGGCGATTTCCAGCCGGGTTTGCACCCGCAGCGAGGCATCCAGGTTGGACAGCGGTTCGTCGAACAAGAACACATCGGGTTCGCGCACGATGGCGCGGCCAATCGCCACGCGCTGGCGCTGGCCGCCGGAGAGTTCCTTGGGCAGGCGCTTGAGCAGCGGGTCGAGCTGCAAGATCTTGGAGGCTTTTTGCACCCGCTGCTCCACCGTGGTGGGGTCGGTTTTGGCCTGCTTCAGGCCAAAGGCCATGTTGTCAAACACGGTCATGTGCGGGTACAGCGCATAGCTCTGGAACACCATGGCCACGCCGCGGCGCGACGGGGGGGTTTCGTTCATGCGCTGGCCGTTGATGCTCAGCTCGCCACTGGTGATGTCTTCCAGGCCGGCCACCATGCGCAGCAGAGTGGACTTGCCGCAGCCCGACGGGCCGACGAACACGACGAACTCGCCCTTTTCAATATCCAGATCGACCTTGCGGATCGTGTCGGGCAGGTGGCTGGCGTAGCGCTTATGGACATCACGGAATCGAATTTCAGACATGGAGGTCTCCTACTGTTTTTTAAGTTAAAGCGTTACGAACACTACGCCGTACGGCGGAAGCACCAGGGTCTGGCCATCCAGCACACCCGTTGGCAAGGAATGAGAGGTGTCCATGGCCGACAACGCCATGCCATCGGGCAGGGCATAGCGCGCGGTCTGCGCACTGGTGTTGAAGGCACACAGCAGGGCCGCAGCGTCGTCGCGGCGGACAAAGGCCAGGACTGCGTCGTCGGCGGCCAGCAGATCGATGTCGCCGGTCCGCAGCACGGCGTGCCGGCGCCGCCAGGCCAGCATGGCCTTGTAGAAATGGAACAACGAACCCGGGTTGGCGACTTGCTGCTGTGCGGCCAGCGGCAGGTGCGCCGCCGCGACCGGCAGCCAGGTCTTGGCCGACGTGCTGAAGCCCGCATGCGGTGCATCCGCATCCCAGGCCATGGGCGTGCGGCAACCGTCGCGGCCCACAAACTCCGGCCACATGGTGATGCCGTACGGATCTTGCAGGTCTTCAAAAGCCAGCGTGGCCTCGGTCAAGCCCAGTTCATCGCCCTGGTAGATACAGGGGTTGCCGCGCAGGCAGAGCTGCAGGGCAAACACCAGCCGCAGCCAACCGGCATTGTCCCCAGGCTGCTGCCAGCGCGTGGCAACCCGGGTGGCATCGTGGTTGGAGACCGGCCAGCAGGCCCAGCCGTCATGGCAGACCGCTTCAAAGCGGGCGACCACGCTGTGCAGGTAGCGGGCATCGAAGCGCGGGCCTAGCAGGTCGAACGCGTAGGCGGTGTGCAGCTTGTCGCCGCCACCGGTGTACTCGGCAATCAGGGCCGGGGTGTCGTCGTCGCCGATTTCGCCCACCGTGGTCAGGTTGGGGTACTGGTCGAGCAGGCTGCGGAGTCGGCGCAGAAAACCCAGGTTTTCCGGCTGGCTCTTGTCGAACTGGTGGCGCTGCCAGCCGTAGGGGTTGACTTTGCTGACCGAGGGGTCGTCGGTGGGGGCGCCGCGCGCCGGGTTGTTGCGCAACTGCGCGTCGTGGGTGCAGAAGTTGACGGCATCCAGGCGGAAGCCGTCCACACCCCGGTCCAGCCAGAACTGCATGTTGTCCAGCGATGCCTGCTGCACCGCCGGGTTATGGAAGTTCAGATCGGGCTGGCTGGTCAAAAAGTTGTGCATGTAGTACTGGCAACGGCGGGTATCCCACTGCCAGGCACTGCCGCCAAAGATGGACAACCAGTTGTTGGGCGGTGTGCCGTCCTCCTGGGGATCGGCCCAGACAAACCAGTCGGCACGCGGGTTGTCGCGGCTGCTGCGCGACTCCACAAACCAGGGGTGCTGGTCGGAGCAGTGGCTGAGCACCTGGTCAATCAGTACCTTGATACCCAGGGCGTGGGCTTTGGCCACCACCGCGTCGAAGTCGGCCAGGGTGCCAAACATGGGATCGACGGCGCGGTAGTCCGAGATATCGTAGCCAAAGTCTTTCATCGGGCTTTGAAAGAAGGGTGACATCCAGATCGCATCCACCCCCAGGTCGGCCAGATAGGGCAGGCGCTGCACCACTCCGGCCAGATCCCCGATACCGTCGCCGTCGCTGTCCTGGAAGCTGCGGGGGTAGATCTGGTAAATCACCCCCCCGCGCCACCATTCAGAAGCTGCTGCCATGGTGCTTATCCCTTGACCGCACCAGCGGTCAGGCCGCCTACGATCTTGCGTTGGAATACCAGTACCAGGGCGATTAGCGGCAGCGTGACCAGCACCGAGGCGGCCATGATCTTGCCCCATGGAATTTCATATTTGTCGGCACCGCTGATCAGCGAAATCGACACGGGCACCGTGCGGTCGGCGTTGTTCAGCACGAAGGTCAGGGCGAACATGAACTCGTTCCAGGCGGCGATGAAAGCCAATAGACCGGTGGTCACCAGCGCAGGCCACATCACCGGTAAAAACACCTTGGTGATGATGCCCCAGGGGGAGCAACCGTCCATGATGGCGGCTTCTTCCAGCTCTTTGGGCAGGTCGCGCACAAAGGTGGTCAGCACCCACACAGTAAACGGCAGGGTGAATACCATGTACGGCAAAGTCAAACCCCACCAGTGGTTGTAGAAGCCAATGAACTGCATCAGCTCGAACATGCCCGACAGCACCGCGACCTGCGGGAACATGGACACCGCCAGCACCGTCAGCAGCAGCAGGCCCCGGCCCCGGAACTGGATACGGCCCAGCGCGTAGGAAGCCGTCACGCCCAGAAACAACGAGGCCAACACCACCAGAGTAGACACCGCCACCGAGTTCAGGATGTGGCGGCCAAACGGATGCTCGGACACCGTGAACATGGCGACGTAGTTCTTGAACGAAGGTTCGGCTGGCCACAGCGTGGTGCTGAACAGCTCGGTGCCTGACTTCAGCGAGGTGACGATAGCGAAATAAAACGGGAACAGGCAAAACAAGGCGATGACCGCGACCAGCGCATACAGCCCGATCGTGCCCAGAATTTTTTGTTGTTTGTAGTTCATGGCGGGTCCTTACTTGGTCATGTCGACTTTGGAGAGCTTGAGGTAGAGCACCGTGCAAGCCCCGATGATCAGGAACAGGACTGTGGATGCAGCCGAGCCATAGCCCACGTAGTTGTTGTCCACAATTTCGCGCCGCACAAAGCCCGACATGCTGATGGTGTCCACGCTGTTGGAGGTCATGACGTAAATGATGTCGAACACGCGCAGGGCATCCAGCAAGCGGAAGATCACCGCCACCATCAAGGCGGGCCAGATCAGCGGCACCGTGACCTTGAAGAACACCCGCACCGGGTGGATGCCGTCTACGTGGGCTGCTTCGTAGCAGTCGGTAGGCAGCATTTGCAACGCAGCCAGAATCAGCAGAGCCATGAAAGGTGTGGTTTTCCACACGTCCACCAGCATGACCGACCAGAGAGCGTAGTTGGGGTCTGCCGTCCAGGCGATGTTTTGGTCGATGATGCCCGCACTCTTCAGCAGGGCATTCATCACACCGAACTGGTCGTGCATGATCCAGGCCCACATCTTGGCCGACACGATGGTGGGAATCGCCCAGGGCACCAACACCGCCGCGCGGATGAACGAGCGGCCCTTGAAGTTGGCATTCAGCACCAAGGCAAACACCACGCCCAAGATGGTTTCAGTGACCACCGAAAACAGCGAGAACTTGAAGGTGTTGCGGATGGCCATACCCCAGTCGGTGTTCCAGAAGCCCTCCACCGCACTGAGGTTGAACACCCCGTACTCACCAAAATAGTTCTGGAAACCCACCATCTTGTACGTGGAGTCGCCAATCGCTTCCAACGAAGCATCGGTAAAGCTGAAGAAGATGGTTCGGCCCAGCGGCCAGCCCGCCACCAGCGCCAGAACAATCAGCGTAGGGGCCAGAAAGATCCACGCGCTGCGGGTGCGCTCGCGGGTGAGTTCGGATGTTTTGGTGCTCATGGAGACTCCAGGGGACGAATGGCTGAACGGTCCGCCGCAGGCACGGCATGCAGCGGACCGAGGTTCAACGGAGGAGGCTTAGTTCCACTTCGGACCGCGACGGATCTGGTTCAGCTTGCCTTCGAGTTTCTTCACGCTGTCGGCACCGCTGGTCTTCTTGGACAGCACTTCGTGGGTGGCGTTCCAGAAAGCAGCCGACACTTCGTTGTACTTGGCACCGGTGACGGTGGCTGGGCGTGGCACTGCACCTACGAAGGTGTCATACAGGTCGCCGAAGAACGGGTTGGCGGCCAGCACTTCCTTGTCTTTGTACAAGGAGATGATCGTGGGGTTGTAGGAGCCGTTAATGGCCCGGTACTTCTGCACGCCTTCGCTGGTCAGGTACATCACAAATTCGGCCGCCACTGCGGGGTTTTTGGAGTACTTGTTGACCGCCAGTTGCCAGCCGCCCAAGGTGGCTGCGGCCTTGCCGTTATCGCCCTTGGGCAGAGCGGCTACACCGACCTTGCCCTTGACGGGGCTGTCTGCGCCCTGGCTCAGGGACCAGGCGTACGGCCAGTTGCGCATGAACACCGCATTGCCCTTCTGGAACACGCCACGGGCATCTTCTTCGGCGTAGTTCAGCACACCGGTGGGTGCGATGGTGCCAATCCAGCCCGCTGCGGTATCCAGCGCCTTGGCAGCCTGGGGGTTGTTGATGGTGATCTTGCCGGTGCTGTCGACGATGTTGCCGCCGCCGAAGCTGGCCACCCACTCCAGGCTGTCGCAAGTGAGGCCTTCGTAGGCCTTAGCCTGGAACACGAAACCTTGCATGTCGGCGGAACCGGCCTTGCGTTCGCCGTCCATCACTTTTTGTGCGGTGGCGGTCAATTCAGCCCAGGTGGTGGGTGCTTTTTCGTTGTACTTGGCCAGCAGGTCCTTGCGGTAGTACAGCACGCCCGCATCGGTGAACCAGGGCATGGCCAGCAGTTTGCCGCCCACGGTGTTGTTGGCCACGATGGCGGGGAAATGGGCTTTCTCGGCACCCTTGGTGTAGGAGGTCAGATCCAGCAGATGCTCTTTCAAAATGCCGGGCCACACCACGTCCACGTTGATGACATCCACCTCGGTGGACTTGGCAGCAAACATCTGGCGGAACAGGCCCAGCAAGTCACTGGAAGACTGGGGGATGCTCAGGTGCTTGACCGTGTTGCCGGTTTTGGCGGCCCACTCGTCGCTGGTCTTCTTGCAGAACTCGTAATCTTGCCCGACGGAGCCGCATGAAATGGTGAGCGTCACGCCCGCCGCGTGTGCGCCAACGGCACCCAAAGCGCCGAAGCTGATCAGCACGGCGGCTGCGGTTTTGGTCATTGCTGTCATGGAATGTCTCCTGTAGTGTTCGAGATCGACCCGGGTCAAAAAGCAGGCTTTTTTCGCCTCCCGTTGGTCGAAGTTTTGTTGCGGTTTAGAGCCATCGCAGTATAAATTCAAAGCGCTTTGAATTGAACACTGGGTTTACCCGATGACGCACCGCAATCGATCTGGATTAGCCCTTGCACACTGGCTGCGCCCCAAGAAAAAACCCACCCAGGCGAGACACCAGGGTGGGTTTTGGAGGGTGTGCAGGGCTGCGCTTTTGGCAGCCGCCCTGCAGAGGGCGCAGCAGGTGCTGCGCCGCGCTTAGAAAGCGTAGTTCACACGCACGCTCACGCCAGTTGCATCCTTGGCGGTATTCGAGCCAGAACCTTTGGACAGGGACACTGCGGGGGTGATCTTGGCGTTAGGCACGTCAAAGAATGGAATGGCGTAGGCTGCCCAGAAGGTGGTCACTTTGGCATCTTCAGCGCCAGCGACTTCTGCCTTGCCGAACACGCTGGCCAAGGTCAGGTTGCCGATACCGGCCATCAAAGCGAAAGTGCTTTGCTTCAGGCCTGCGTCGCTCTTGCCAGCGGCATAGTTGCCGTACAAGGTGAAGCCACCGAAGTTGTAGTCACCGGTCAGGCCAAAGCCGGTCCGGCGGGTACCTTTGGATCCAGGTGTGGCGAGCGAAGTGACGGTGGTCGTGCATGCAGAACCAACCGTAACACCGCAAGTCGTCGTCGTACCAGCCGCTGTTGCCGCTGTATCAGCATAACGAATGGACTCAACACCTGCGGCCAAATGCAAGGGGCCGTTGGCGTAGTTCAGCACTGGGCGCAAACCGGTGGCCTGGTTGCTGGACTTGGTGGATACACCGCTCAACTCAAACGACAAACCACCGCCGAGTTGCAGGGTGACAGCAGCATGGAACGGCGCATTGCCGTTATTGCCCGCACCTTGGCGACCGCGCAGCACATTGGCTTGGTAAGGAGAGAAACCAGCGTACTCAACGATGATGTCGCCAGGGGTCTGGAACAAATTGGCAGCTTCAAAACGGCCCAGCTTGATGTCAGCCATGTCGGTGCCGATCTGCGCCCACAAGTCATCGGTGTCAGCCGTGCCGGAAGGATGGGACAGGTAAGAGGCGCGGCCTGCGATGAAGTACTTGGTACCCATCTTTTTCGACGCGTTGAGCTCAACACGGCCAGACTGGGATGCACCCCGATCATTGTTTTGGTATTTGCTGTCGAGTTCGATGTTGGCATCGAAGTCGGCAAATGCAGATGCCGACACCAGGGCGAAAGCAGCAAGTGCGGTAGCGCGCAAGGCCAGTTTGGTAGTAGAGGTCAAAGAAATCTCCTGTGTATATAAGTTTTGCGAAGGATTTGCATCCATGTTCAGGCAGGGCCTTGCGGAGCCCATCGAAGCCACCAAAGATTGCAAACCTGCTGCATTCTTGGTTGCCCGTGTTTTTGTGGGGATAAGGATGAACCCCAATAGTCCTACAAATGAACTAACCCAAACTAACTTCACACTTCTTCGCAGCATCACCCCATGTGCAAGAGTTACCAGTAAGGTACATAAATCGCCAAAAGCCTCGTTTCTCCTGCGACAAGGTCTTTTTTTCCGCATCGATTCCCGTATTCCGGAGGATGTCTTTTTCCGTTTTTGTAACAAACATGTAACCGTAAAATGAGCCTGTCAAAAGCGGAACTTTTTATTTTTTCCACAATCCGCCGTATGTTGCAGAATTACTACATCCACCACACCACCCGCACTCCAGATGCAGTTGACAAGCCGTTACATTTGAATCCTACGGGCTATTGTTGCCCGCCCGCCCTACCCACTACCCTCACCTGATGTCTCTGAAACGGATTGCCGAAGAACTCGGTCTGTCGCTCACCACCGTGAGCCGTGCCATGAACGGCTATCCCGAAGTGGCGGCGGCAACACGCCGCGACGTTTTAGAGGCCGCCGCGCGCATGGACTACCGGGCCGACTCCCGCGCCCGCGGCCTGGCGCTGGGCCGGGCCGATGCGGTGGGCATCGTGTTTCCTATTACAACGGGCGACCTGGGCGACCAGCAGTTCTTGCAGGTGGCTTCGGCCATGAGCGAGCGCTTCGCCCAGTCGGGGCTGGACTTGCTGATCGTGTCGGCATCGGCCGATGACGAACTGGCCGCCTATGAGCGGGCCATCACCAGCCGCCACATCGGGGTGTTTGTGGTGCCCCGCACCCGCGTACACGACCGGCGACTGGAACTGCTGCAGGCCCGCAACGTGGCTTTTGTGGCCTACGGGCGCAGTGCGTCCCTGGCTGCCGAGTACGCCTGGTTTGACTTCGACAATCTGGCCGGAGCCCGCATGGCCACCGACCGCCTGCTGCGCCTGGGCCACCGCCGCCTGGGTTATCTGGGTGCGCCGCCGGAATACAACTTTGCCGACCAGCGCTATGCCGGTTTTTGCGCCAGCCTGAAGGCGGCAGGCGTACCGCTCAAGCCCCAGGCGGTACAGCGCAATGCGCTGGAGCGCCGCTCGGGCTACGCCGCCATGCAAAAGCTGCTGGCCCTGCCCCAGCGTCCCACGGCCGTGCTGGTGGACAACAACCTGGCGGGTATCGGCGCGGTCCATGCCGTGCTGCATTCGGGCCTGGTGCTGGGGCGCGACCTGTCGGTGATCGTGTACGACGGGCTGGGTTCGGACTCTGTGGTGCGCACTTCTGTCACGGCAGTGATGCAGCCCACGCCCTCCACCACGGGTGTGGCCCTGGCCGAGATGACTTTGGCCCGCCTGCGCGGCGAGCCGCTGGAGTCGCTGCAAAAGCTGTGCATGCCCGAGCTGGAAATTGGCGACAGCGACGGCCCGCCCCTGGCCAGCTAAGCCTCTGTGCAGAGTCCCTGCTGCTTGATGGCGGCCACCCGTGCGGCGTGGACCAGGCCCCCGATGTCTTTGCCTTGCACGCCTTTTTCCTGCGCCGCCTTGGCAATCGGCTCGGTGGCCACCGACTGCGCGGCCTGCAACACTGCCAGCCAATGCGGGCGCTGCGGATAGGGCTGCTCGCCCAGACCCAGCCGTCCGCGCGCATCGCATTCGCAGGCCAGCAAGGCATCTGCAAAACGCTGGGGCTTGCGAAATGCATCGGCCCGCTCCAACAAACGCAGCGCGGCGGCGGCGCTGATGTCCAGCCCCCGGTGGATGTTGCCGTGTTCGCGGGCCACCACGTCGGCCAGGTCGCGGCAGTCGGTGGGCACGCGCAGGCGCTGGCACAGGCCCTTCAACAAGTCTGCACTGCGGATTTCGTGGCCGATATGCCGGGGCAATACGTCCGCAGGCGTGGTGGCTTTGCCCAAATCGTGCGTCAGACAGGCAAAACGCACCGGCAGCGGTGCCTGCAGCCGCGCCGCCATGTCCAGCACCATCATCACGTGGATGCCGGTGTCAATTTCGGGGTGGTAGTCGGCGCGCTGGGGCACGCCCCACAGGGCAGCCACCTCGGGCAGCAGCCGGGCCAGGGCACCGCAGTCGCGCAGCACTGCAAACATGCGCGAGGGCTGCGGCTCCATCAGACCCCGGGCCAGCTCTTGCCACACGCGCTCGGGCACCAGGGCATCGACCTCGCCTGCGGCCACCATCTCGCGCATCAGGTCCATGGTCTCCGTGGCCACGGTGAAATCGGTGAAGCGCGCGGCAAAGCGGGCCACGCGCAGGATGCGTACCGGGTCTTCGCGGAACGCGTCGGTCACGTGGCGCAACAGCTTGGCCTGCAGGTCGCGCTGGCCGCCAAAGGGGTCGGTCAAGGTTTCAAAATTTACATCGAATTGGCCACTAGCGCTTATAGGATAAGCACGAGCAGCTATCGCATTGATAGTAAGGTCCCGCCGGGCCAGGTCTTGCTCCAGGGTCACGTCGATGGCCGCGTGGACCGCAAAACCGTGGTAGCCGGGGGCTGTCTTGCGCTCGGTGCGGGCCAGGGCGTATTCCTCGTGGGTGCGCGGGTGCAGAAAGACCGGAAAGTCCTTGCCCACCGGCAGAAAGCCCTGGGCCACCAGCGCATCGGGCGTTGCACCCACTACGACCCAGTCACGGTCGCTACCGGTGCGGCCCAGAAGGGTATCGCGGACAGCGCCGCCGACTAAATAGATTTGCATCCAACCAGTTTATTGGCTACGGGACACCCTGTAAGGCTCTTCGAAGTCGAGAAAGTCATGCTCGGCGAGGGCCTGCGTGATCCACGCCTGCACACCCGGCAAGGCAGTTACCCGGTCAACATAGGCCTGGGCGGCGGCGGGCAGCGGCAGCGCGTAGGTGTTCAGGCGCATGCAGACGGGTGCGAAAAACGCATCGGCAATGCTGAAATCACCAAACAGCATGGGGCCGCCATGGGTTTCCAGCAGCTCGGTCCACAACGCTGCCAGGCGGGCCACATCGGTACGCACGGCGGCCTGGTCGCGCCAGACCAGTTGCCCCACCAGCGGCAGATGGGCTTCGATGTTCATAGGGCAGTGGCTGCGCAGGGCCCCAAAGCCGGCATGCATTTCGGCGCACACGCTGCGGGCCCGGGCACGGGCACGGGGGTCGCTGGGCCACAACTGCTTGTCGGGATATTGCTCAGCCAAAGTTTCGGCGATGGCCAAGGTATCCCATACCGCCAGGTCTCCGTCCACCCATACCGGCACTTTGCCGACCGGATTCACTGCATTCACCGTGGCCTTGAAGCGTGAATTCGCATCAAAGGAATCAAACCGCACATAAATCTCTTCGAACGCAATACCCGACTGCCGTAACAGCACCCAGGGCCGCATGGACCAAGATGAATAGTTTTTATTGCCGATGTAAAGTTTTTGCATCAAATCTCCAGAAATTAAAGTGAGGTATCTGCGCGATGGTTGCCTAGAAACCGGTACCAGCCTCATCGCTCCGTCCCAGCTTATCGCAAGCACGGGTAGCTATTGATGCCAAAACAGGCGGTGATTGATGCGCCACCGCTGTGCACCCGCCTTACCCGTATTTACCCGCCTTGGCTGCACAATGCAAAAAGCCCAGTCAAATGACCGGGCTTTTTGAATATCTTGCAGTGCCTGTTTAATACAGGCACCAGCAACCATTAGCAGGCGTTAAAGAATGGCATTTAGGCAATCAGAAACTGGTCGCGGTCCAGATTTTGAATCCACTTTGGTGGTTTGCCACGGCCGGTCCAGGTGTCGCCGGTGAGAGGATTACGGAATTTGGGGGCCACTTTAGCCACGGCTTTGGTGCGGGCTTTGGCTGCGCCAAAAATATCATCGGCCGTCAAACCAAAATCAGCCACCAATGCTTTTACTTTTTCGATGGCATCGGCATTTTCAAGTGTGTGGGCTTGCTTGATTTGCTGCTCAAGGAGTGCGCGTTGTTCGAGAAGTTCTTTGTAGGTTGGCATTTTTTTTCCAGAGAAGTCTAGGTATATGGCTGAGAAATTTTATTATACCCCTCAGAATAAACTTTACTGGACTGCGGCATTAAAAAAAAGTGATCCGACCCTTTTATCAGCGGCACAGGCACCTGCAAACCAAAAAATATCCAAACGAATCGGGTAGCGGGCCGCTTTACGACCCGCCTGGGTCAGGCCAATGCCACGGCAGCGTAATCGCCAACTTTGTCGGCCAGGCCCGCAGGCACCAGCAGGGCACCGGTGGTTAATGCGGGCAAATGGGCATCAATATGCGCCTGCAAACGCGGCAGCAGAAACTCGCGGTTATGCCAAAACACGCTGCCCCCCATACTGATACGCTGTAAATCGAGGATGGCGACCAGGTTGTACAAGGTGCGGCCCATCACACGGCACAGCTCGTCGACGATCTTCAATGCGGCGGCATCGCCCGCGCGGGCAGCCTGGAACAACACCGGGGCCTCCTGGCCAAAACGGCGGGCGATGGCGTTACCGGCCACGATGCCTTCCACGTCGCCGACATTGCCGCAGCCGCACAGCGCGTCGTCGTTGTCGCTCACAAACATATGGCCCGCGTGGCCTGCGTTGCCGTTTTTGCCGCGCAGCACATGGCCGTCCACGCACAGGCCTACGCCGATGCCGGTGCTCCAGGTGACGTAGGCGCAGTGGTCAAAGCCTTTCAAGGCACCCCAATGGCGTTCGGCTTCCAATGCGGCGACGCAGTCGTTTTCGATGCGCACGCGGGCGAAGCGGGCTCCCAGCGGGGCTTCGAGCAATGCGGTAATCCAGTCGTTGGGCAGGCCACGCGCCGGGCCAGCCATGCCGCCGCAGATGTTGGGGCCGGCCAGCTCGATCAGGCCGTCGTTGATGATGAACGGGCCTGCCGACGAGACCCCGGCGTTTTGCACCGATGCGGGGTCTACACCCAGCGCGGCGCAGGTTTCATCGACCATGCGGATGATTTGCACGGCCAGCGCGTCGTTGGTACCGGTTTTGGCGGTGGGCTCGGTGCGGCGGCCTTGCAGCACCGGCAGGTCGTCGTTACCACTGGCCAGGCTGACGGCAACCTTGGTGCCGCCGACGTCGATACATGCTTTCATGGAGATCTTTTCGTTAGATAAATTTAGCGACCAGGCCTGCAACCAGGCTGAGGACGACGGTAGTGGTGATCGGAATAAACCAGGGCCGGCCGAAGAGCCGAAAGCGCAAGTCGCCGGGCAGTCTGCCAAAACCCAGCTTTTGCAGCAACGGGGAAAACCAGTCTATGAGTAACAAGGCGAAAAAGATGACCAGCAGCCAGCGGAACATGGTGAGCGGGCTAGAGCGTATGGCTGCGGTCGCCCTGGGTGAAGCCCATCGGCTCCCACTCGGGTCCCGCGCCAAAGGCCACTACCTTGAACAATTCGCCCATTTCGTGTTCTGTGATCAATTTAAGTGCCTGCGCTTGTTCCATCGGCGTGGCGTGCTGCATTTTAGATAGCAAACCGCAGTTCATCAGAAACCGTGCCTGGCTGGTGTAGCCCAGCACGTTCAAGCCCGCGTCCTGCCCCGCCAGGGCGATGCCGCTGAAGTTGATGTGGGCGGTGATGTCTTTCAGCCCCACCAGGGCCAGCGGATCGGGGTCGGCGCGGTGCTGGTAGTGGCACATGACGGTGCCGGTACTGCGTTGCGGGTGGTAGTACTCGGCCTCGGGGAAGCCGTAGTCCAGAAAAAAGGCCGCGCCCTGGCTGAGCCGGTCGGCCAGGGTGCGGATGAAAGATTCGGCCTGGGGGTGGATTTCGGTCAGGTAGTCGTGCGGGCCGTCGATCTCGGCAGGCGGGCGCAGGGCGGTCGGGCGGTCTTGCCAAACGAATTCTTGGCCCGACCAGGCCACGCCGCGCTCATGCCACACACCATTTACACGGGCCAGCAGTTGCACCGGCATCGCGTCCAGCACCTCGTTGCCCACCACCACGGCCTGCAGTGTGGCGGGCAGCGCGGTCACCCACTGCACCTTATCGGCGAACCGGGCCAGGCGCAGCTGCTGGCGGGCCCGCAATGTGCCGGACAGATCGACGATGCAGTAACGCTGCACCTGGTCGCCCAGGGCTTCGAGCAATTGCAAGGCCAGCGCGCCCGAGCCCGCGCCGAACTCCCACACCTCCGTGGTACCCGTAACTTGCAGCGCCTGCGCCACCTGGGCCGCCAGGGCCTGGCCAAACAGGCCGGACAGTTCGGGTGCGGTGACAAAGTCGCTGCCGTCGGCATCCTGGCTGCCGAACTTGGGACGCTCGTTGGCGTAGTAGCCCAAGCCGGGGTGGTACAAGGCCTGGGCCATGAACTGGTCAAAGGGCATCCAGCCGTCAGCAGCGGCAATAGCCCGCCGCATCTCAGCCTGGAGCGCGATCGTTAAACTGGGGGTTGTTTTTTCCACCCGCAGATTGTCTCTGAATGTTGTCACCTAACCCACCCTCCCCCCCAGCCCGTACTGCATTGGTAACCGGCGCGGGCAAACGGCTGGGCCGCGAAATCGCCCTCACCCTGGCCCGTGGCGGCTGGCAGGTGGCGGTGCATTACCGCCATTCCGACCAGGATGCTATAAAAACAGTAGCTGATTGCGCCCATATCACAAGCGCTAGCGGCCTAAAACACCATAAATTTCAGGCCGATCTGGCCGATGAAGCCGCCGTGCGCGCCCTGCTGCCCCAGGTGGTGGCGCACTTTGGCGCAGTGGACGCGGTAGTGAATTGCGCGTCCACCTTCGAGCACGACAGCGCTGCCACCTTTGGTTTTGCCGCATTGGAGCAGCACCTGCGCAGCAACACCGGCGCGCCGATTTTGCTGGCCCAGGCCTTGCACAGCCACCTGCAAACACGTAACGCAGGCGGTGTGGTGGTCAATCTGCTGGACCAGAAGCTGTGGAACCTGAACCCCGATTTCTTCAGCTACACCTTGTCCAAAGCCGCGCTGGAGGTGGCCAACACCATGCTGGCCCAGGCCCTGGCACCGCACGTGCGGGTGGTGGGTGTAGCCCCCGGCCTGACGCTTAAGAGCCATATGCTCAGCGACGAGCAGTTTGCCGTGCTGCACCAGATCTCGCCGCTGGGCCGTTCGTCCACCGCCGCCGATGTGGCGGCCACGGTAAAGTTTGCGCTGGAGAATGGCTCGATCACCGGCACCACCCTGTTGGTGGACGGCGGCCAGCATTTGATGCAGTTCGAGCGCGATTTTTCCCTGATGGACCTTACTTAAAAACACCATGTCCCACACCAACGGCAACCAGACACTGCACCTCACCGGACTGCGATTCAACGCCAACGTAGGTATTTTCGACTTTGAAAAAACCGATCCCCAGCCCATCCAGGTGGATGCCGAGCTCAACCTCGGCCCGCAGCCGCTGGAACCAAGAGACGACGACATCCACCACGTGCTCGACTACCGCAAGGTGCGCCAAATCATCATCGACGACTGCACCGCCCAGCACGTCAACCTGCTGGAGAGCCTGATCGGCAAGTTGGCCCAGCGCCTGATGCAGCTTCCCGGCGTGATGGGCGTGCGCGTCAAAATCGCCAAGCTGGAGATCTTTGACGACTGCGAAGTGGCCATTCGGATCGAGACCGGGCAGTGGTGAAGGCACTGCCCGGTTTCTAGGTCCCAAGTCTGCGTCGCCTCAGAGTTTTTCCACCGCAATGTTGGAAACAATGGCCCGGCCCTGAACGCCCACAAACCTGAGTGTCAATTTCCCGTCCGCAACAGCAGCCGTGAAGTTGCGCGATGTGGCGGTTCGGATGGCGCCAGTGCTCTGGAAGATATCCAGATTGGCAATGGCAACCGCACCTTCGGCACTTACATTGAACACCCGCGTACCGGTGGCGGTGGCCGTAGGTTCCAGGAAGCCCAGCGTCACCTTGTAGTTGCCATTGGCCACCGGAATGTCGTAGGTGAAGTCCGTGCCTTCGCGCCACATGTCCCAAACCCGCCCCGCCTCAGGAATGGTGGTTGTGCCCAGGCCGTTGATGGCGATGGCACCCGACAGCCCAACCGTGCTGCGACCCGATAACGGTGGCAGATCGCCGTTCAGGAAGTAGTGGTCCGAGCCGTAGACGTTGCTGCCCAGCAGGGGATCGCTGGACACCAGGCCGCTGGCCAACTGACCCGCAGCGATGTAGACATTGGCCGCATGCTTGGCGGAGAGGTTCCAGTTGACGAAGTCGGTCACGCTCTGACCGCCGTGGTCGCCCACTGCCGTGATGGTATTGACACCGGCCGCCAGGGGTATTTCTCCGAAGTTGCACACCTTGACAGGGCAGTCCGCCGCCGCCTTGCGGGCCACTTCCACGCCGTTGACCCGCAATGCCACCGAGGCCGCGTTGCTGTACACCTTGACCTGGGCCGTCTTGTAGACACGGTTGGTGTGGCGGCGCTCGGCGATGTAGGTCACTGGAGCCTGTGACCAGTTGGCCTTGTAGAAGAAAAACACGTCTTTCTTCACGTCACGACCAAAGGTGACGATGCCCTTGGTGTTGGTCTGCCCGACATCGCCCTCGTGGCGGTTGCCGGAGCCGAAGTCGAACATGTTCCAGATCCAGGTGCCCATCAGGTAGGCACGCGGGTTCAGCTGTTCATAGGCTTTTTCGTGGACGTAGTTGGCGTAGCCCTCGGGTTGGTAGCAGATGCGGGTAGAGCCGCTGGTGTCGCTGGAGCAGACGCGCCCGCCGCGCACGTTGTCGGTGTGTTGCGTCAAGCCGCTGCCGGCACCGTACTCGGTCACACCGATGGGCTGCGAGGGGCTGGCCGCATGGATCTGGTCCAGGTTTTCGCCCAGCTGGGTTTCCGATTGGCCGTAGTACCACTGGAAGTAGCGGTTGACGCTGAAGCTGTCGGTCACGCCGGTCAGGGTAATGGCATCGGGGCGGATTACGTCGCCGCTGCGGTTGATCTGGTTGGCCAGGGTGGTGATGCGGCTGGGGTCCTCGATCTTGGCAACGTCGTGCAGGCTCTTGAACACGGCCTTGACGTTGTTCTGCGTATCGTCGCCGCCTTGCACCTCGTTACCCACCGACCAGATGCCGACCGATGCACTGTTGAACTTCTGGCGGATCAGTTCTTGTAGCTGCAGCCGCGCGTTGGCGGCGAAGCCCGAGGCCTCGGGATCAGCGAGCCGCGTCACGGATGTCGCGTTGACCAATGGCACCTCGGGCATCACCACCAGGCCCAGCTTGTCGGCCTGCTCCACGGCGTAGTCGGAATGCGGGTAGTGGGCCATGCGCAAGGTGTTGGCACCGACCTCTTTGATGAGCTCGAACGAGCGGTCGGTATCTTCCTTGGAAATAGCCCATGCCTTGCCCAGCATGTCCTGGTGCATGTTGACACCCCGCAGCGGCACACTGCGCCCGTTCAAGAAGAAGCCCTGGTTCGGATCGAAGCGCATCTGCCGCACGCCAAAGTTCTGCACCACCTTGTCGATCGAGGTGCCGGCACTATCCTTGAGCTCCACGACGAGCTTGTGCAGATAGGGGTCTGCCAGGCCTTGCCACAGGCGGGCATCGGTCAGGCCCAGTTCCTGCGAGAGGGTGAGCTTTTCACCCGGCTTCAAGGCCACCGAGGTGGTCACAGATTTTTTGACCGTCTTGCCTTGTGCATCCAGCAGCGAGGCCGTCACGGCATAGGTGCCCGCAGCCGTGAGCGCGTTCTCCAGCTTGACATCGACGTTCACCACGGCGCTGCTGCCATTGACGGATTTGGTGGTGGCGTAAACACCCGGCCCACCGAGATCGCCCAGCGCAATGTGCGCCCTGTGCGGCGTAGAGATCAGCGACACCCCCCGGTACAGACCGCCCGACATGTTGAAGTCGCCACTGAGCGGCGCAATCGCAGTGGGATCTCCGTCCTTCTGGGCACTGCGGTTGTCGGTCTTGACGACAAGAGTGTTTTTGCCAGCCTTCAGGGCACCGGTCACGTCAAAACGAAATGCCGTGAAGGCCCCACGGTGTTGCCCAAGCTTGACACCGTTGAGCCACACGTCGGCCGTGATGCTGGCGGCGTCAAACTGGAGCCATTGGGTTGCGGCAGAAGCGGCAGGGCCGTCAAATTCGATCTGCTACCAGCCGACTCCACGCTTGTAGAGGGCGGTGGAAGGTGTGGATTGCGCGGTGGTCGCCGCATCCGTTGCGTTCCATGTATGGGGCAAGCTGACGGTCGACCAGTTGGTGGCATCCGCGTTCAGTGCTTGCTCGTCGGTAAGGCTGCTGTCAAAAACAAAGCGCCAATTTTTGGTGAGAGGCGTGGTGGTGCGGACCTGGTCGACCGTGACGGCCGGGGACGCAGGCCCGCTGTCGCTGCCGCCGCATCCGACGGCGAAGGCGGCTGCCAGCGCGGCGGCCAGAACGGTTTTGGCCATCGTGCTTGTGTGGGAAATGCGCATGGTGTCTCCAGAGTGTTGTGAGGGAATGCAAGGGGAGTGGATGGAGCCGCATGGTGGGGAAGACCCGGCCCGGCCCCCCCCCCCACCAAATCAGTACGTCAGACCGAAGCCAAACGGGAACAAGGTGTCATTGGCTGGATAGCCTGGCACGTCCGGCTGGTTGTCCACGATGGCTTTGGAGCTGTTGGCCAGCGCAAAAGGCAGCTTGCCTTGCGGCTTGACGGCAGCACCCGTGGCCAGCACCTTGCCGCCCAGCACGTCGAGCAAGGCGGTATTGCTCACACCGAAGCCTGCGACGATGGCCCCCGCGCCCTTCAGGCCGCTGGCATCGTCCAACACATAGGGCTGGCGGAAGTAGATGGCCAGCACGGTCTTTTTGGCCCCCACTTCGTTCATCACCGCCTGGATCTGGTCCAGCGATGGAGACACCAACCACGACTGCGCAGCCGCCATTTCGGTGAACGACAGCATGCCGTTCTCCCAGGGGAAAGAACCGCCGAAGTTCAAACCGTTGTCCAGGCAGGCCTTGGCACCGTCCTCGGCGGAGTAATCCGACTTGGTTACGCAGCGGTCAAATACGCCCCAGGCCTTGCCGGTGGCGGGATTGATACGTCCGCCGGTGGCCGGATCGTCGCTCTTGAAGGTGCTGGTGTAGCGTGTCGTGGTGCCAGGCACCAGTTTGTTGTTCGACACCTCGACGCGGATGACCGCATAGTCATGGCCTGCAGCGCTGGGCCGTACGCCGTTGACCAAGGCTTCGCCATCGGTCACGGTATAGCCGTACTTGGTGGTGTCGGACTTGGCCAGACCCATGGTGTAGACCTTGGCCCCGGCTTTGAGCGGCAGGGTTTTGGCACCCGCACCCTGGTCCTGGTTTTGCAGTAACACGACCGACTTGCGCTGGATGTCCATGCCGGTAGCGCGGTTCGCGTCGTTGCCAATGCTGCCATCGGCCTTGCTGGTGTCCACATAGGGGTTCTCAAACAGGCCCAGCTGGAACTGCTCTTTCAATAAGCGCTTGGCCGCCTCGGTGACGCGGGCTTCCGAGACCAGACCGGCTGTGACCAGGTCGACGATGGTCTTGTTCACACTAAAGCCAGACAAGGTTTCGGTGCCGCCGTTGATGGCTGCCGCCACACGTTCGGGCACGGTCTTTTTCTCCAGGCCCCAGGCGCGGTCGTTGATGATGCCGGTATCGGAGTTCACATAGCCCTTGAAGCCCAGCTTGCCGCGCAGCAGGTCTGTCACGATCTGTTTGGAGAACGCCATGCCCGTCTGGTCGTAGGTAACGCCCTGGTAGGTCACATTGATAGGCACACCGTAGTAGGGCATGACAGCAGAAACCCCGGCATCCATCGCGGCCACAAAGGGCTTGAGGTGGTAGCCAAAATTGCCCCCGGGGTACACCTGGTTCTTGCCGTGCGCGTAATGCGGGTCCAACCCCATCTCTTGCGGGCCACCACCCGGGAAATGCTTCAGCGTAAGCGCAACTGCAGAGTCGGGGGTCACCGAGGTGCCGTCTTTGAGCTTGCTGCCCTGCAGGTTTTGCACCAGCGTCTTCATGATGTTGGCGTTCAGGTCCGCGTCTTCGGTAAAGGTCTCGTGCACGCGGTACCAGCGCGGCTCGGTGGAGAGGTCGGCCATGTAACCGTACATGCCGCGCAGACCAATCGACTTCCATTCGCTGCCCATCACCGTGGCGAAGTTCTTAATCAGGGACATGTCACCGGTGCCCAACGCAGCAGCGGCCAGGCCCGCCTCTTTTGGGAACTCGGTAAAAGCGCCAGACGCTTCATTGATGCCGACGCGGGGATCTTTGTCGTAGTGGTTACGCGCGTTGGACTTGAACACTACCGGGATGCCCAGGCGCGTAGCCTCGCTCATCTCCTGCACCGCATTGGTGAACTTGGCGGCCTGTTCAGGCGTGACCTGCGCGCCCGTGGCCGGGATGGCCACCACGCTACGCAAGATAAAACGGCTCATCTTCTGGGTCTGGATGAAGTTGGTGGCATTGGTGGGCAGCGCACCCGCGGTGCCCGCATTCATGGTGTCGATCAGCATCAGGCCGGCTTTTTCTTCCAGCGTCATCTGGCCGACCAGATCATCGATACGCTCCTGCACAGGGCGGCGCCAGTCTTCGTAGGCATCCAGTTTCCCGTTGCCGTTGGCATCCTTGAACTGCTTGGCATCCACCGTCAGCAGGGCCTTGGAACGCGTACCCATGACCGGTTGGGCGATCTCGCCATCACCGCCCCCACCGCAGCCTGCCAATACCGCCAGGCCAGCCAGACCCATCAGGCCCACCTTGGCCGCAAGCGGCACGGCACGCAGGCGCAGGTTCACATGTTTTGCGGATGTCTTCATCTCTGTCTCCTTGAATTAATGGGGCAAATACCAGGGCGCAACCGGTGGACGACACATGGACTGGACAGCTACAAAAACACTGCACCAGCCCGTAAGTTAACGTTAACAAATTAAGGCTAAAAAAATAGACTAAATCTGTCTTTTCATAGAGGCAGCCGCCGTCGAGCCACGGCCTTATTAGCCATAGCGCAACAACCGGTATCCCGTCACCATTTCCGTCGCCATGGTAACGATAACTTAACAAACCAAAAAATGTTCCCGGGTTTTCCCGAATGCAGTTGCGCCTAGGTGCTTAGCCGTTCAACGATGGAGAAACCGATATCCACCACCGCCGCGCCGCGTGGCTGGCGCTCGGCACGCGCCACCACCATCTCGGCCGCCAACCGACCGATGCGCGTACCGTCGATGCGAACGGTGGTGAGGGGGGGGGCGGCATCGGCTGCGAAGCTTTGGTCGCCCAGGCCGACGATGGCCAGTTGCTGCGGAATCGAAAGACTGCGCTCACGGGCTTCGATGGACGCGCCCAGCGCCAACATGTCCGAGCTGCAGAACACCGCCGTGGTCTGCGGGGCACGCGCCAGCACCTCGGCCAGCCCGGCCCGACCCGCGCCCATGGTGCTGGGTGCCGGGGAAAAAGCGATTTGCACCGGGGGCAAACCCAGCGCCTGCGCCCGGTCGGCAAACGCCGTGGCCCGCGCACGGGCGCGCTCGTCGCTGGCACTGACCAAGGCGATATGGCGGTGGCCGCGTCCATGGAAAAAATCCACCACCGCCGTGCCAATGGCTGCATGCGAAAAACCCACCATCATGTCCACCGGCGTGGCTGTCAGATCCCAGGTCTCCACCACCGGAATGCCGCTGGCACGCAGCACTCGCCGCCCCTCGGCCGACCGCACCAGGCCGGTCATCACAATGCCGTCGGGCCGCCGCTGGATGATGGTCTTGAGCAGTTCGTCCTCGCGTTTGGCGTCATAGCCACTCTGGCCGATCATGAGCTGGTAGCCCCGCTCGTGCAGCGCCATATCCAGCGCCTCCACCATCTCCTGGAAGACGGGGCCCACCAGCGTGGGCAGCAGTGCCGCCACCAGCTTCGCGCGAGCGCTACGCAAACCACTGGCCATGGCATTGGGTACAAAGTTCATGCGCTCTACCGCCTCCCGCACACGCTGCAGGGTGGCAGGCGACACCTTTTCCGGCGCGTTCAGCGCACGCGATACGGTCATGGCAGAAACCTCTGCCAGTCGGGCTACATCCAGGATGGTGAAGGGTTTGGTGTCGTGGGTCACTAGGGCTTCAAAGGTGGTGGTCGGCAGGCGGTTGATGCTGGCAACCCGGGTGGTGGTGCACACCCATGCGGCCCGCGCATCCGTGGCCCTGGGCGATTGTAGTGACCCCCAAACGGGGGAAATGCCGCCTTGAAATAACACCACCCTGGCCGCATTTAAAACGGGTGACGTAAAGATCATCGTTAGAAACAGGGCATTGCTGAGCCAGAAATCCGCGTAGCATGCGCCACACGTAATAATGTGTATCTATCGCCCTCTCTACAGGGTTGCAGTCTTGACCCTTGGAGAGTTGCATGATTTTGTTTGGCGCCCGAGCTAGCTCCCGCCGCGTTGCATTGCTGACCGCCAGCGTGGGCCTGTGGGCGTGTGCCCTGGCTGCCCAGGCCGTCGAAACCATCAAGATCCTGACCGAAGAGTACCCCCCTTACAACTTCACCGACAAAGGCCGCATCACCGGCCTGGGGACCGAGGTGGTGCAGGCAGTGCTCAAAGAGATCCACATCGAAGGCCAGTTCCAGTCCCTGCCCTGGGCCCGTGCCTACGACATCGCACAAAGCAGCGAAAGCGTGCTGATCTATTCGATCAACCGGTCCAAGGACCGCGAGAAACTCTTCAAATGGGTGGGTCCGATCACCCCCACCGATTTCTACCTGTTCTCGCTGAAATCCCGCAATTTGCACCTGACCAGCCTGGAGGAAGCCAAACAACTGCAAATTGGCACGGTCAACCAGGATATTGGCGAGCAGTACCTGGTTTCCCAAGGCTTTGCCCTGGGCCACAACCTGCAGTCCAGCGCCCGCTACGAGCTGAACTACGAAAAGCTCAAACTCGGTCGGGTGGACCTGTGGGTGGTGAACGAGATGGGGGCCTATTTCATGGTGCGCCAAGTCGGCGACGACCCGGCGGTAGTGTTGAACAAGTCACTGCGCATCCACGAACTCAGCGGCGGCGGCAATTACATGGCGTTCGGCCTGAGAACACCCGATGCCCTGGTGGAGCGCTTTCGCAAAGGCCTGGAAGCCATCAAAAAGAACGGCACCTACGACGCGTTGCAGAAAAAATGGCTCTGAAAGCGGCCAAGCCCACCAGCCTGGGCGGCCGTATCGTGTTGGCCACCCTGGTGTTCTGCCTGTTGTTTACGCTGGTGGTCGTGGCCTTGCGCACCTGGTCGGCCTGGAAAAACAATGTGGCGCGCATGTCGGCCGAAATAGAGCTGATCGCGCAGGTCTACCAGCAAACCCTGTCTAAATCCATTTGGGAGATGGACCGCGATGCCCTGCAGACCCACCTCAACAGCATGGCCCATGCGGCCTCGGTAGGGCAGGTCATCGTCACCTTGCAGTCGGCCAACCACGCCCCCGAAGTCTTTCGGCGGGTGCGCGACGGATGGAAGCCGTCGACCCAGGCACCGGTCCTCAGCCGTCCGCTGGACCACGAGCTGTTTGCCGGCAACAAGGAAGGCGTGGGTCATCTGGCGCTGTTTGGTGACGAGCGGGTGCTGTGGCAACGCTTGCGTGGCGAAGTGGCCGAGATCGTGGCCACCCAGGTCGCCCAGTCGTTGCTGCTGGCCAGCCTGATCATGCTGCTGTTGAACCGCCTGGTCACGGTGCATGTGCGCCGTATCGCCCAGCACCTGGGCCAGCTGACCCCCGCCAACCTGCGCCAATTGCTCACGCTGGAGCGCGCGCCCACGCGGCAGGACGAGCTGTCGCAACTGGTAGGCGGGGTCAACCAGTTGCAGGCCACGCTGTCCGACTACCTGGAGCAGCAAAAGCGCGACGAAAAGGAGTTGCTGGCCCACCGCGATAACCTGGCCGAGCTGGTACGCGACCGCACGGCCGCGCTGGAGTCCGCCAACAGCCAGCTCGAAGACACCAACACCCGGCTGGATGGCCTGGCCCGCACCGACCCGCTGACCGGCCTGGCCAACCGCCGCCAGTTTGACGAAATGAAGCAGATCGAGTTCCGCCGCGCCCTGCGCACCGGCCACCCACTGACCCTGCTGGTCTGCGACATCGACTGCTTCAAGCGCTTCAACGACACCTACGGCCACGCCAGCGGCGACCAGTGCCTGCGGGCCGTGGCGGCCGCCCTGGAAGCGGGCAGCGCCCGGGCTGGGGATCTGGTGGCCCGCATTGGCGGCGAAGAATTTGTCGTACTGCTGCCCGCCACCGATGCCGTCCAGGGCGCAATGCTGGCCACCCAGCTGCTGCGCGCCGTAGTTGATCTGGGCATTGCCCACCGCAACTCCGATGCCGCACCGGTGGTCACCATCAGCATCGGCCTGGCGCAACTCGACCCCAGCCAGGTGGACAAGTTCGACACCCTGTTCGACCAGGCCGACAAAGCCCTCTACCACGCCAAAAGCACGGGCCGCAACCGGGTGGTGGTGCACGGACAGGTCACGGCATGACCCCCCTTTTTTATACCAAGCAGGAGCACCGCATGAACTCTGCATGGCGCGCCACCCTCCTCGCCGCGGCCTTGCTCGCGCCGCTGGGCCCCTGGGCGCAAACGGTGCAGGTGGTCACAGAGACCTCGCCTTTTGTCTTTTTGCAGGACGGCAAAATTGCCGGCCCGGCCACCGAGGTGCTGGAAAAAACCCTGCAGCTGGCCGGCATACCCGACTACCGGCTGAACCTGTACCCCTGGGCCCGTGCCTACGACATGGCACTGAACGAACCCAATGTGCTGATCTACCTGGTGGCCCGCACGCCCGAGCGCGAGGCCAAATTCCAGTGGGTGGGCGAATTCATGCAAACCCGCTACCACCTGTACAAGCTGCGCTACCGCGCCGACATCCAGGCCCGCACCCTGGACGCAGCGCGCAACTACACCATCGGCGTGATGCGCGACGACCTGCGCCACCAGTACCTGCAACAGCAGGGTTTCCAACGGCTGGTGGTGTCCGCACAGACCACTGAAAACTTTGCCCAGTTGGTCAACCGCAAGGTCGATCTGGTGCCGTTGAGCGAATCCGGTGCCGAAGCCCAATGCCACAACGCCCGTTTCGACTGCGCCGGACTGGAAAAAGTGCTGCCGCTGACCAGCCTGACCACTGGCCTGTACATGGCCTACAGCCTGGGCACCGCGCCCGCCCTGGTACAGCGCACCCAGGCCGCGTTCAAGCAACTCAAGGCCAACGGCACCGTACAACGCGCAATGGAAACCAGGGCCACGGCCAGCAAAGCACCCTGATCTGGCACAGAAAACACACGACGCGGGATAATCGGCATCTTTCAGACCCGATTGCCCCCATGAGTGCCACCTGGACCCCCGACGAACTGACCGCCCCTGCCGCCCCCGATTTCAAGATCGAGCGCGAAACCCATAAGCTGGAGAAACGCCTGTGCCGCGAGATGGGCAAGGCCATCGTGGACTACAACATGGTGGAAGAAGGCGACAAGGTAATGGTCTGCGTGAGCGGCGGCAAGGACAGCTACGCCATGCTGGACATTTTGCTCAAGCTCAAGGCCCGCGCGCCCATCCACTTCGACATCATCGCCGTCAACCTCGACCAGAAGCAGCCCGGCTTCCCCGCCGACGTGCTGCCCACCTACCTCACCGCCCTGGGCGTGCCCTTTCACATCGAAAACCAGGACACCTACAGCATCGTCAAGCGTGTGATCCCCGAGGGCAAGACCACCTGCGGCCTGTGCAGCCGCTTGCGCCGGGGCATTCTGTACCGCGTGGCCGACGAACTGGGCGCGACCAAGATCGCCCTGGGCCACCACCGCGACGACATGCTGCAAACCTTCTTTTTGAACATGTTCTTCGGCGGCAAACTCAAGGGCATGCCGCCCAAGCTGGTCAGCGACGACGGCAAACACATCGTCATCCGCCCCCTGGCCTACGTGACAGAGAAAGACCTGACCCGCTGGGCTGCGCACAAGCAGTTCCCCATCATCCCCTGCACTCTGTGCGGCAGCCAGGAGAACCTGCAGCGCAAGCAAATCGCCCAGATGCTGCAAGAGTGGGAAAAGAAGCACCCCGGCCGTATCGAGAGCATGTTCAGCGCGCTGCAAAACGTGGTGCCCTCGCACCTGATGGACCGCAGCCGCTACGACTTCGAAGGCCTGCAAACCACCGGCGTGCCCAGTGACGACGGAGACCAGGCCTTTGATGCGCCCAGCTTCCCGCCCGCAGGTTTGCCCGGTCTGCAAGTAGTGCACCTATGACCGCCTGGCGCGCCGTCCTCCTCGGCATGGCCGTGCTGCTGGGCGGCTGCGCCACCACCACCCGGGTGGACAGCGACGTACAAAGCTTTGCCAGCTGGACCAGCGCCGTTCCCCGCCCCCTGTCCTTCCGTTTCGAGCGCCTACCTTCCCAGCAGACCGATGCCGCGCAGCAAACCGCGGTCGAGCAATGGGCCCTGCCCTCCCTGGCCCAGGCCGGGCTGGTGCAGGATGCAGCCAACGCCCGCTTCAGCCTGCAGATCAGCACCCAGATGGTCACCGAAAGCACCTGGAGCCATCCTTATGGCCCCTGGGGACCACGCGGCCCCTGGCTCATCGGTGGCCGGGGCCCGCGCGGTGCGTTTATGGCCCCGATGTTTCCGATGCCGCCCATGGAAGTGCGCAGCTACCAGCGCCTGCTCAGCCTGGTGCTGCGTGATCTTGGCACCGGCCAGGTGGTCTACGAGACCCAGGCCCGCATGGACAGCCGCTGGCCCATCGGCCCCGACCTCCTGCCCGCCATGGTCACGGCGGCCCTGCATGGTTTTCCGAACCCGCCCCAGGGCCTACAGCGCATCACCGTCGATATCGCCCCCGCCACCCCGTGAAAGCAACCTGATGGAAGCCACCCGCATCATCGCCATCCGCCACGGCGAAACCGCCTGGAACGTCGACACCCGCATCCAGGGCCAGCTCGACATCCCCCTCAACGACACGGGCCGCTGGCAGGCCCACCAGTTGGCGCTAGCGCTGGCCGGGGAACCCATCACCGCCGTCTACGCCAGCGACCTGTGGCGCGCCTATGACACCGCGCTGTCGGTGGCCGGGGCAGTGGGCTTGAACATCACCACCAGCGAGGGCCTGCGCGAACGCGGCTTTGGCAGCTTTCAGGGCCGCACCTTCGCCGACATCGAGGCAGAGCTGCCCGAGCAGGCCCTGCGCTGGCGCAAGCGCGACCCCGACTTTGCCCCCGAAGGCGGCGAGAGCCTGAACGATTTCCGCGACCGCGTGCTGGCCTGCGTCAACACCCTGGCCGCCCAACACTCCGGCGAGTTGATCACCGTGGTCGCTCACGGCGGCGTGATGGACGTGCTGTACCGCGCCGCCACCGGCCAGGGCCTGCAAGCCCCCCGCACCTGGGACCTGGGCAACGCCGCCATCAACCGCCTGCTGTGGACCCCCGAAGGCTTCACTTTGGTGGGCTGGGCCGATACCTTCCACCTGGAGCAGCAGGGCGCGCTGGACGAGAACGCAGCGTAACGCTATTTATTTTGTAGCTTCTTGCGCTTATAGAATAAGCGCAAAAGGCACTTTTTATATAGAGCCACTTTAATCCGCAAACAGCACGATATCGTCCATCGGATAGTGCTTGCGGTTGCGGGTCCACAGGGGGCAACGGTGGACTTGGGCGGTGGCGGCCAGCAGGTAGTCTTCGAGCGAAATACCCTGGAAGACTTTGCTGAACCGGTTGGCGTACTGGCCTGCCACGCGCCCCGTGGCCCGGTCCATGTCTATGCATTCGCACATATCAAAAAACGCCTCGATGTCCTTGGTTTCGCGGGCAAAGGCTCCGGCATACACCTCGGCCACCACGATGGGGCTAACCAAAAAAGTGGTTTTAGCCTCCAGCAGTGCGATAAAGCGCTCCACCACGGCGGGCTTTTTCTTCAGCAGGTCGATCACGATGTTGGTGTCCAGCACCAGGCGTTCGGGGGTCATGGCGCATCCGGCGTGCGCAAGATGCGGCTTTTGCTGCGAATGGAGCGCACGTAGTCTTCGGCATCCACGTCGGCAAAGCTCTCCAGCGGTTTAAGCCGGGCAAAGTAGGCGCGGGCATCGGCCACGGGGTCTTTCTGGATGTCTTTTTCCAGCGTGCGGCGAATCAGCTCGGACACGCTCACCCCGACACTGCGGGAGCGGGTTTTGAGGCTGTCGTACAGCGCGTCTTGCAGGTAAATCTGGGTACGGTGCATGGCCAAACTCCATGTTGATGTATAAATATATACATCATACCGCCGCACACCTACTCCGTTGCGAACAGCCCACCCTCGGTCTGCGGCGGGGTCACGCCCTGATGCCGGTAGGCGGCCAGGGTGGCGATGCGGCCCCGGTTGGTGCGCTGCAAAAAGCCCTGCTGGATCAGGTAGGGCTCAATCACATCCTCGATGGTGTCGCGCTCTTCGCCGATGCTGGCGGCGATGTTGTCCAGCCCCACCGGGCCGCCGTCGAAGCGGTGGATCACGGCTTCCAGCAGTTTGCGGTCCATCAGGTCAAAGCCTTGCGGGTCCACGTCCAGCATGGCCAGCGCGCGGTTGGCGATGTCCAGGGTGATGGTGCCGTTGCCCTTCACATCCGCGTAGTCGCGCACCCGGCGCAGCAGGCGGTTGGCGATGCGCGGCGTGCCACGGGAGCGGCGGGCGATCTCGAAGCCGCCGTCGGCATCCATGGGGGCGTTCAGCAAGCCGGCGCTGCGCTTGACGATGCGGGCCAGCTCATCGGGCGTGTAGAACTCCAGCCGCGCCACGATGCCGAAGCGGTCGCGCAGCGGGTTGGTCAGCATACCCGCGCGGGTGGTGGCCCCCACCAGGGTGAAGGGCTGCAGATCGAGCTTGATGCTGCGGGCTGCGGGGCCCTCGCCAATCATGATGTCGATCTGGTAATCCTCCAGCGCGGGGTACAGGATTTCTTCCACCACCGGGCTGAGGCGGTGGATTTCGTCGATGAAGAGAACGTCGTTCTTCTCCAGGTTGGTCAGCAGCGCGGCCAGGTCCTTGGGCTTCTCCAACACCGGGCCGCTGGTCTGGCGCAGGTTCACGCCCAGTTCGTGCGCAATGATGTGGCTGAGCGTGGTCTTGCCCAGGCCGGGCGGGCCGAACAACAGCACGTGGTCGAGTGCCTCGCCGCGCTTGGTGGCCGCGCCGATGAAGATCTCCAGCTGCTCGCGGGCCTTGGTCTGGCCCACGTAGTCGTCAAACAGCTTGGGGCGCAGGGCGCGCTCAATCGCCTCCTCTTGCGGCGAGGTGGGGGCGGCGGAGACCATGCGCTTCGGGGGCGGCGCGGCAAAATCATCAGTCTGGATGGACACGGGCAGGCAGTCAGAAAAAGGGGTTGGCCACTATAGCGCCTGGGCCTGCCTGCGTTAAAAATGCGCCCCGCTTATGGCTATAGTCCAAGTAACACTTTTAGCCCCCGCCAGGACCCCGCCATGACGCACCGCACGCACACTGTTTCCTCCCGCTGGGCGCTGGCCCTGCTGCTTTGCGCGGGCGGTGCGCTGGCGAACGACGCGCCTGCCGAGAAGCCCAAGGCCGCCAGCAAGATCGCCCTGCCCGCCAAACCGGCACCGGAAGACCCCGGCAGCAGGGAGTCCATGGCCCAGCAGGTGCGCGAGGCGGTCGACAAGGTCAATGCGGGTGACGGCAAAAAGCCCAGCAAAGCCAAGGGCAAGGCCGCCCCCACCCCGGGCATCACCATCACCATCGAGGCCGAGCCCAAAAAGGCCCGCGCCGCCAAATCGCCCGGCACACCCGCCGCCCCACCCGACATCGCGGCGGCCCGTGCCAAAGCCCATGGCCTGGCCAACCCTGCCGACAGCAAATCCGCCACCCGCGCCGCCGCCCTGCAGTCGGTGGCCCCCGGCGCAGCCGCCACGGCCCTAGCGCCCCCTCTGAAAAGCGCCGATGTGCCATGGAGCTACGCAGGCAATACCGGCCCACAGGCCTGGGCCAGGCTCAGCCCCGACTTCAACCTGTGCGCCCAGGGCACGCGCCAGTCGCCCATTGCCATCGACGAGACCAACACCTTGCAGGGCCCGGCCGAGCCGCTGCAGATCCGCTACCAGCCCAGCAGCGCCATGGTGCTGAACAACGGGCGCACCATCCAGGTCGATGTGGTGGGCGACAACACCCTGACGGTGCGCGGTGCCAGCTACAAGCTGTACCAGATCGTGTTCCACCACCCCAGCGAAGAGCGCGTCAATGGACGCACATTTGCCATGGTGGCGCACCTGGTGCACCGCGATGCAGACGGCCAACTGGCGGTGATCGCCGTGCTGCTCGACCCCGGCCAGGCCAACATTCTCATCAATAAGATCTGGACCTACATGCCGCTGGACGTGGGCGACCGGGTGCGCATGCCCGCCGGTCTGCTGGACTTGAACGAGCTGCTGCCGCAAGACCAGCGCTACTACCAGTTCATGGGCTCGCTGACCACGCCGCCTTGCTCCGAGGGGGTGCTGTGGATGGTGCTGAAGCAGCCGGTGCAGATCAGCCCCGAGCAGTTGCGCCTGTTTGGCCAGCTATACCCGGCCAATGCCCGGCCCGTGCAGCCGCTGAATGGCCGCGTGGTGCGGGATGCGCAATAGGTTTGCCCAGGCCTTTTACAGCATCAAATCAGCCTCTAGCGCCCATTTCATAAGCGCAAGAAGCTATCAAAATAAATCTACCAGGACTTGCGCAGGCCCCCTGGCTACTTGCCTAGCGCCTTCAAAGCCAGCTTGATGCCGTCGCTCACGCCCACGCCAGCGGGCAGGGCTTTCAGGGCCAGCGCGGCCTCTTTGTCGCTGTAGCCCAGGGCCACCAGGGCCTGGAGGATGTCTACCTGGGCATCGCTGGTAGCGCCGGTACGGATGCCGAGGTCGGAACCCAGCTTGCCCTTGAGCTCCAGCAACAAACGCTCGGCGGTTTTGGGGCCAATGCCGGGCACCTTCTTGAGCCGCCCTACTTCTTGCAGCGTAATGGCCTGGGCCAGGTCGTCCACGCCCATGCCCGACAGCACGCTCAAGGCCGTGCGCGGTCCCACGCCGGTGATCTTGATGAGCTGGCGAAAGGCATCGCGCTCGCCGGGAGTGGCAAATCCGTACAGGATTTGCGCGTCTTCGCGCACCACAAAGTGGGTCAGCAACGTGACCTGCTCGCCCAGGCCCGGCAGGTTGTAGAAGGTGCTCATGGGCACGTCCACGTCGTAACCCACGCCGTGGCAGTCGATCAGCACCTGGGGCGGGTTTTTGGCGGCCAGCAGGCCTTGGAGTCGTCCGATCATGGGGTTCCTGGAGAGAAAACGCCATTGTCCATGACGGCGAGTCCCACCATTCGATCGAAATTTGCGCGAATCCAGACATTGGATTTGCTTCCATTTTGTTACATACATTGCATCCTGTTCGCAGATGTAACAGGCCCTGGCCCCTACCATGGGCCTCTTTCATGAAGGGAACCCCCATGGCTCTACAAACCCCGTTTTTTGGCAAGCGTGAACCCGAGGCGTTTGGCGTGCGCAACAACCTGGCCCAGGCACAGTCCCTAACCCCCCGGCCCCAACCCCAGGCCACCCCTCCGGTGGCCGAGACCGTCGACATTCCGGTCGAGGCGGCAGCCGCCCAGCCCCCGGCCAAGGCCACCGGCAGCACCTTGACGGTGGGCCCCAACATCAAGCTCAAGGGCGTGGAAATCACCGATTGCGACACCTTGGTGGTGGAAGGCACGGTAGAGGCCACCATGGATTCGCGCCTGATGCAGATCACCGCCGCCGGGGCCTTCAAGGGCTCGGCCGACATCGACATTGCCGAAATCCACGGGGCCTTTGACGGCGAGCTCACCGTGCGCGACAAGCTGGTGATCTACGCCACGGGCCGCGTCACCGGCAAGGTGCGCTACGGCAAGCTGGTAATCGAAGAAGGCGGCCAGTTGTCGGGCGAAGTCGCCTTTGGCACGGCCAAGACCGCACCGGCCAAAACCCCGCTGCAAGCCATCGCCGCCTGATAAAGCTTTAGCGCCCCACCGTCTCCAGCCAGGCATCCAGCTCCTGCGCCAGGGCATCGGTAGCGGCTGCCAGCGCCCGCACACCGCCGGGCGCGTCGGCGCTCGGGGCCGGGCGCTGCACGCTGAAAGAGCGCTGGGCCAGCAGGCTGTCGCCCAGCAGCGTGCTCTCTACCAGCGTGGCGCGCAGCCGCACCAGGCCGGTGCTGGCGGCGGGCGACTGGAACACCTGGGTAAATTCCTGTAACTCCAGCCGCAGCAGCCGGGGGGCCGGCCCGGTGGTGCGCGCCAAGGCTGCGCTGTCGCTGGCACCCAGCACCGCCCGGCGCTGGCCCAGCACATCGCGCAGCCGCTGGCCCACCAGTTGCGCGGGCGGCACGCTCCAGCGGGCCTGGGTGTAGGGGCGCAGTTGCTGGGCATCGGCATAGCCCAGCCGGTACAGCACGGCGGTGCCGCCATCACTCAGGCCGGGCGCATCCACATCGGCCAGCGCCAGGGGCGGTAAGTTGCCGGTAGCGACCACCGTGGTGCCGGGGCCGAAGTCGTACTGCACCGCGCGCAGCGGTTTGTCGGGCAGGGCCGAGCAGGCTCCCAGGGCTAAAAATACCAAGCCAAATAGGCACTTAGTGCTTATTCCATAAGCACGAGCAGCTCTTTTATCCATAGCAAATCCTAAAAACGTGTTCATGGTTGCGCCACCGGGACCACAAAGCCCGCCTCGCCGGGGCCGGGCACGGCAGCGCCGCCGCCAAAGATCAGCGACTGCGGCTGCTCGCTGATGCCGTTGACAGTGCGGCCCAGTTGCCGGGCCGCGCGGGATGTGTCGTCGGCCACCCGGTTGATGCGCGGCAGGGTGGCGCTGCCAAAGGTGTCGGCCGCGTGCGACAGCGCACCCGCGCCGTCGGCCAGCCGGTCCATCACGCCGCCTTGTGCGTTCAGCCGCTCCGCCGTCTGGCCGATGGCGGCGAGGCTGCCGTTGGCGGTGGCGGCGGCGGTTTGCAGTGCGCGCAGGGTGCGCTGGGTGTCGTCGGCAATGGCCGGGATGCGGGCCAGCGCCGGGTCGAGGCGCTGGGTCACGGTCTGCTCCAGCCGGGCGCTGAGCGCGGCCAAACTGGTGGTGGCCTGGTCGGTGCTGGCCAGCACACCGGTGACGCGTTTTTGGTTCTCATCGCTGAGCAGCTGGTTCAGGCGCAGCGTGGCTTCGTCTACCTGCTCCAGGATGCGCGGCACCTGCTGGGTCAGCTTGCCGAGCTGCGAGGTCTCCAGCGGCAGGCGTGGCACGCCGCTGCGTCCCGGGGGAATGCGCGCCTGTGGCTGGCCCGCGTCGTCAATCTGCACAAAGGCCAGGCCGGTAATGCCCTGGTAGCTCAGGGTGGCAAAAGCGGTAGGCGACAGCGGCGTGGTGTCGTCCACCGCGATCTGGATCAGCACATTGCCCGCCACGTCGGGGTCGAAACCGATGTGGGTCACCTTGCCCACGGCCACGCCCTTGTAGCGCACGGCGGCCTGGGGCTGCAAGCCGGTGACCGCGTCTGCCGACGACAGCTCATACGGGTGGCTGCTGCCGGTATCGCGCGTAAGCCACACCGCCAGCGCCACCAGCAGCGCGGTAATGGCCAGCACAAACGCGCCCGCCGCCAGCGCGTGGGATTTATTTTCCATGGGGGAGATCTCCTTGGGGAATGGGTGCAGGGGGCAGCGGTGCCAAGGCGCGCCGCCCGCGTTCGCCCAGAAAAAAGTGTTCGATAAACGGGTGCGGGAAGGCCACCACCTCGGCGGGCGTGCCGGTCACCAGCACCTTTTTTTCGGCCAGCACGGCCACGCGGGTGCTGAGTGCAAACAAGGTGTCCAGGTCGTGCGTCACCATCACCACCGTCAGGCCCAGGCCCTGGTGCAGGGCGCGCAGCAGGGTGACGAAATCATCGGCACCGTTGGGGTCCAGCCCGGCGGTGGGCTCGTCCAGCAGCAAAAGCGGCGGGTCCATCACCAGGGCGCGGGCCAGGGCCACGCGCTTGACCATGCCGCCCGACAGGTCGGCGGGCATTTTGTCGGCATCGGTAGCGCGCAGGCCGACCATTTGCAGCTTGACCAGGGCCGCGTCGCGCACCAGCGCCTCGGGCAGGGTTTTGAGTTCACTCAGCGGAAAGGCAATGTTCTCCAGCACGGTAAAGGCCGAAAACAGCGCGCCCTGCTGGAACAGCATGCCGACCCGGCTGGCGGCCCCGGCGCGGCTGAGCTCGGCGGCCGGTTGCCCCAGCACCGTAACCTGGCCCTGGGCGGGCTGCTCCAGCCCCAGCATCTGGCGCAACAGCACGGTTTTGCCCGTGCCCGAGCCGCCCACCAGCGCCACAATTTCGCCGCGCTGCACGGTCATGGCCAGATCCTGGTGGATGACAACCCGGTTGTTGCCGCTGCCAAACGCGGTCTGCAGGCCCTGGATATCGACAATCAGTTCAGATTTATCCATAGCGTACACAACGGCTCAACGCGATCAACGACGAATAAAGAACAGCGTGTCTCTTCCAGAGACACCGTGGAACCGGCTTTGCCGGGGGGGTTGGAGAAGCGACATGCAATGCCCGTAGCCTGGGGGTGTTCCATACTAAACCCCCACGTTCTTGAAAAGGATGGCAAACAGCGCGTCCACCAAAATCACCACGGTGATCGATGTCACCACCGAGGCGGTGGTGCCCTGCCCCAGGCTTTGGGTGTTGGGCTTGACGCGCAGGCCGCAGTGGCAGCCCACCAGCGCAATCAGCACGCCAAACACCGCCGACTTGAACACCGCCAGCCCCAGATTGGCCACGCCCACCGCACCGGGCAGCGCCTGCAAAAAGAACGCGGGCGTGATGCCCAGCGCCAGGTCGGCCGCCAGCATGCCCCCGGCCAGCGCGGTCAGCGTGGTCCATACGCTGATCAGCGGCATGGCGATGGCCAGCGCTATCGCGCGCGGCATCACCAGCCGGTAACCCAGCGGAATGCCCATGACCCGCATGGCATCCAGCTCTTCGGTGACGCGCATCACGCCGATCTGCGCGGTGATGGCCGAGCCGGAGCGCCCGGCAATCAGGATGGCGGCCAGCATCGGCCCCAGCTCGCGCACCACCGACATGCCCAGAATATTGACGATAAAGGCCTCGGCCCCGAACTGGCGCAACTGCTGCGACGTAAGGTAGGCCAGCACCACGCCAATCAAAAACCCCACCAGCGCGGTGATCGGCAGGGCCATGGTGCCCATCTGGTACAGGTGGCCCGAAATATCCCGCCAGGGCCCGTCCTGCGGGCGGCGCGCCAGGCGCAGCAGGTCCAGCGCCAACTGGCCCACCATGCGCAACAGCACCAGCCCCTGCGCCAGGCCCGCCAGCACCCACACGCCCAGCGCGTCAAAGTGCTGGGCCCAGGTGGCGGCGCGCTCAGGGGGTGGGGTCGCAGAGAATTCGGCCACCCGCTCCAGCAGGCTGCGCTGTTCGGGCAGCAGCTCGATCTGCGCAGGCCATTGCCGGCCCCAGTGGTTCCACAGCAGCTGCGCGCCTACATGGTCGAGCCGCTCCACGCCCGCCAGGTCCCAGTGCGTCGATGCGGGCAGCGCCTGCAAGGCGGCAGTAGCGGCCCGCCACTGTGCGGGCACAGCCAGGTCGGCCGCCGCCCAGCGGCCCGCCAACCGCGCGGTGGGGCCAGGGGGGATGCGGGGGGCGGAATCGGCATGCATAGTTCTGCCCATGCTACCAACGGATGCGCCCCAACCGGGTAGGACAAGCGGCTGAAATCACCGCCCCACCGTGGGGTACAGGTGACAATAGCGGCATGATTCTTCGCCACACCTTCTCGCCCCCCAACAACACCCGGCTAGACCACCTGTGTGGCCCCATGGACAGCCACCTGCGCACCATCGAAGCGGCGCTGCAAATCACCATCGCCCACCGGCACGAGCAGTTCAAGATCGACGGCCCCAAGCCCAAGGCCCAGCAGGCGCTGGAGCTGCTGCAAGCGCTGTACGAACAGGCCGCCCGCCCGATCCGCCCCGACACCGTGCAGCTGATGCTGGCCACCGACACCAGCGACGGCGTGGACGGCCAGTCGCTGCAAACCCGGCGCGCCGACCTGCGCGCCCGCACGCCCAACCAGGCCACCTACCTGGAAAACATCGCCCAGCACGACATCACCTTCGGTATCGGCCCGGCGGGCACCGGCAAAACCTACCTGGCGGTGGCCTGCGCGGTGGACGCGCTGGAGCGCAGCGCGGTGCAGCGCATCGTGCTGACCCGCCCGGCGGTAGAGGCCGGGGAGCGCCTGGGCTTCTTGCCCGGCGACCTGAACCAGAAGATCGACCCGTATCTGCGCCCGCTGTACGACGCGCTGTACGAGCTGATGGGGGCCGAAAAAGTGCAAAAAGCCTTTGAGCGTAACGCCCTGGAAGTAGCCCCGCTGGCCTTCATGCGCGGGCGCACACTGAACAACGCCTTTGTGATCCTGGACGAGGCGCAAAACACCACGCCCGAGCAGATGAAGATGTTTTTGACCCGCATCGGCTTCGGGGCCAAGGCGGTGATCACCGGCGACGTCAGCCAGATCGACCTGCCCAAGACGCAAACCAGCGGCCTGATCGACGCCGAGCAGGTGCTGCGCCGCACCAAAGGCATTGCCATCTGCCGCTTCACCAGCGCCGACGTGGTGCGCCACCCGCTGGTGGCCCGCATCGTGGATGCCTACGACACCCGGGGCAAATCCGACAGCCTGCCGCGCAAACGTGCAAACTCCTAAAATAATAGCTGCTCACGCCCTTGGAATAAGCGCCAGAGGCCAAAAAAATGCTTAAAACTCTGCAACTGTCCCTGCAGTTCGGTGCCTTTGAGGATGCCGCCGATGTGGCAGCCCACCGTGCTGCCCTGCCCCGCCACAGCGTCAACCGCTGGATTCGCCACGCGTTACAGCGGGATGCCGAAATCACGGTGCGCATTGTCGACACCGCCGAAGGCCAGGCCCTGAACCGTGGCTACCGCCACAAAGATTACGCCACCAATGTGCTGACCTTTGACTACACCCAAGAGCCCACGGTGACCGCCGATCTGGTACTCTGCGCCCCGGTGGTGGCTCGCGAAGCCGCGGAGAACGGTAAAACTCTGCAAGCGCACTATGCCCATCTGCTAGTCCACGGTACCCTGCATGCCCAGGGCTACGACCACGAAACCGGCGCAGCCGATGCCGAGGCCATGGAGGCCCTGGAAACCCAGATTCTGGCCGGCCTGGGCATAGCCAACCCCTATGCGGCCTAAGTTAGAGTAAGTTGGAGAACCCATGCGATACCTTCTGTCTACCCTCGCGCTGGCCTTGTGCTGCGGCACAGCCGGTGCCCAAAGCCTGGATGCCGCCCGCGCAGGCACGCTCAAAACCGTGCAGGGCACGGTCACCGTCACCAACGCCCAGGGCCCGCGCCAGGTCCATCCCGGCGACCCGGTGGCCGAAGCCGACAAGCTGCTCACCGGTGCCGACAGCGCGGCCAGCGTGGTCATGCGCGATGGCAGCACCTTGGTGCTCGGCCCCAACAGCCAGCTCGACATCACCAGCTTTGCCTTCAATGGCACCACGCAAAAGGGCAATATGCTGCTGAGCCTGCTGCGCGGTAGCCTGCGCATGGTCACCGGCCTGGTCGGCAAGAGCAATCCCGATGCCGTCAAGATCACTACGCCCACCTCGGTGATTGGCGTGTTGGGTACCGACTTCATCGTCCTGGCCAAAGGAGGCAAGGTTTAATGGGCCCCGCTGTTGTCGCCATGGGCGTGGCGGTGATGGGCTTGTTGGCAGGCCGGACCATTCCGCCCAGCGCGGAAGTGCTGCTGCTGCCCCAGGCGGATGGCTCGCCGTCATCGGTGGTAGTGGTGTCGGGGCCCGAGCTGCAGACCCTGGCCGCGCCGTTCCAACGTGCCACCGCCGTAGCCGACCGAAAACCCACCCAAGACAAGCTGGACCCGGTGTTCGTGTACAGCGCCTACCCGGCGCTGTTCACAGCCATGCCCCCTGCGCCCCAGCATTTCACCGTGTACTTTGAACCTGGCGGCACCGAACTCACCGCCGAGTCGCAGGCCGCGCTGGACAAAGTCATCGCTGCAGCCCTTCAGCGTGCCGGGGCGGACATTCTGGTGATCGGCCACACCGATGCAGCGGGAAACGAGGGCGAGAACGACACCCTGTCGCTCCAACGTGCCCAGCAGGTGCGCGAAATGCTGTTGCGCAGCCCGCAATCGGTACCCGCCGATCTGATCGAGGCCCGGGGCCGCGGCAAGCGCGAACTGGCCGTGCCCACCGCCGACGGTGTCGCCGAAGCCCGCAACCGCCGGGTGGAGATCATCCTGCGCTAGATCCGGCTAGAGCTGGATGGGAATGGTCACCGGACCGTCGTTGACCAGGTGCACCTGCATGTCGGCACCGAACTGCCCCGTCTGCACCGGGCCATGGGCGCGCCGGGCCTGGGCCACAAAGTAGTCGTACAAACGCCGTCCCTCCTCGGGCGGGGCTGCCCCGGTGAAGCTGGGCCGGTTGCCGCCCGCCACATCCGCCGCCAGGGTGAACTGGCTCACCACCAGCAAGCCCCCGGCCACGTCTTGCAGGCTCAGGTTCATCTTGCCCGCCGCGTCGCTGAAGATGCGCAGCTTCAAGATTTTGGCCAGCAGCTTGTCAGCCTGCGCATCGGTGTCTCCGCGCTCGGCGCACAGCAGTACCAGCAGGCCCTGGCCAATGGCACCCACGGTGTCTCCGGCGACCACCACGCGGGCTTCGCGCACTCGTTGCAATACAGCTTTCATCGGTAAAGGGTTCTCTTTGGAATAGTCGGTAAGCGGGGCCAGACTCTACCCCGGCGGCGCTCGGAGGCACAATGCGCCCCATGTGGAAAACCATGCGGCACCCCGGTGCCTGGCTTGTGGCGTGGGGGCTGCTCGTGGCGCTGGGCAGCGTGGTGCTGGCCCGCCAGGAGTTGGTGCGGCTGCGGGAAGCGTTTGACACCGACGCGCGTATTGCCCACCGGTTGCTAAGCCAGCGCGCAGTGCAGCAAGACGCGGTCCTGGCCACACTGGCGCTGCTGCAGCCTGCGGGCACGGCCGGGCCTTTGGCGCAGCCCGAACAAAGGCTTTCATCCGTTTACCCGCAGATTCTGCAAGTGCAGCGCCGTGGCCCAGGCGAGGCCTGGCCGGTGGACATCCCTGCCGCGCAAACCGCCCTGGCCCAGGCAGAGGCCGCTTCGCGCACGGCCCGCCGGGTGGCGCTGGCGGCGGCGCACCTGGCCACGGGGCGCTACCGCCTGGTGTTGGCAGCCGACCCGCACAGCTACGCGCTGCAGATCGACGTAGCCGCCATGCTGCCCTGGAACGAATGGCCCATGCCGCGCGAGACCACGCCAGTGCGCCTCACGCTGGAGCACGGCGGCCAGGTGTTTGTGGTGCAGCCTGGTCGCATCGAGGAGGGTGGCTGGCGTTTCGAATTCCACAAACACCTGGCCACCGACAGCCAGCCTTTCGACGTATTCGCCCTGCGCCAGGTCGGCTGGGGCGAGCTGCCCTGGGCCTGGATGCTGGCCTGGGCGCTGGCCATGGCCGTGCTGCTGGCCGCGCTGCAGACCGCGCTGGCCCAACGCGCCGCCCGCCGCCGGGCCGAGGAATTGCTGCGCCTGGGCCAGGTGGCGCGGCTCAACACCCTGGGCGAACTCGCCGCAGGCATGGCCCATGAACTGAACCAGCCGCTGACCGCCGTGCTGGCCAACACCCAGGCCGCGCGCCGCCTGCTCGATGAAGACCCGCCCGAGCTGGACACGGCCCGCACTGCCATGGGCCAGGCGGCGGAGCAAGCCCGGCGCGCCTCCACCGTGGTGGGTCGGTTACGCCGCGCCGTGGAACGGCCCGACCTGGCGGGTGCACTGTCGCCCGTACAGCTGCAGGACGCGGTGCGCGAAGTGCTCTACCTGCTGGAGCCCGAGAGCACGCGCCGTGGTGTCACGCCGACGGTGCAAGCCCCGGCGCAAGACGTGACGGTGCTGGCCGACCGCGTGGCACTGGAACAGATCGTGCACAACCTGGTGATGAACGCACTGCAGGCGCTGGAGCAGATGCCCGAAGGCCAACGGCGCTTGGCCCTCACGATTTCCACCGCCGAACGGGTCGGCACGTTGGCGGTGCAAGACAACGGCCCCGGCATCCCGCCCGATGTCCTGCCCCGCATCTTCGAGCCGTTTTTCTCGACCCGCCCCGGTGGCCTCGGCCTGGGCCTGAACCTGTGCGAAAGCCTGGCGGGCAACATGGGCGGCAGCCTGGTGGCCGCCAACATCGCACCCCATGGCGCGGCGTTGCGCCTGTCCCTCCCCCTGTCGGCATGAACACCACCCTGTCTCCGCTGGTCCACCTTATCGATGACGACGCGGCCGTGCGCGACAGCCTGGCGCTGCTGATCGGCACCGTGGGGCTGCGCGTGCAGACCTGGGCCGACCCGCAGGCCTTTCTGGCGCAGTTCGACCGGCAGGGCATAGGCGCCATCGTGCTGGACGTGCGCATGCCGGGTATCAGCGGACTGGCGGTGCTGGACACCCTGGTGGCGCAGGGCGTGGACCAGCCGGTCATCATGCTCACCGGCCACGGCACGGTGGAGATGTGCCGGCGCGCGTTCAAGGCGGGTGCCGCCGAGTTCCTGGAAAAGCCGGTGGACGACGAAGCCCTGATCGAGGCGCTGCAAAACGCGGTGCGGCAGCATCTGCGCTCGCGCGAACGCCACCAGGCCGACCGGCAGGCACGTGAGCGGTACGCGCAATTGTCCGAGCGCGAACGCGAGGTGCTGGGTCTCATCGTTTCGGGCCTGACCAACAAGGAAATCGGCCGCGCGCTGGCCGTATCGCCACGCACGGTAGAGACGCACCGCGCCAACCTGTTCGCCAAGCTGGAGGCCGAGTCCCTGGCGCAGCTGATCCGCAGCTACGCCGCGCTGGCAGACGAAGCATCCTGATGCTTCTTCAAATCTCTCCGTAGAACTACGGAGCCGCAGGCGTAGCCGTACGCATGGGCGAAACGGGCCGGTTTTTCTACAGTTCTCCCACGGTTGATCGAACCGCTTTATCAACAGAGACACCACGGAGCACCCCATGAAAAAGACCACCAACCTCGCCGTCCTCGCCCTCCTCTGCCTCGCTGGCACTGCCAACGCCCAGGCCGTGCGCACCGAACGCAATATGTCGCTCGACCTGGCCAACCAGATCGCCGCCTCCGCCGTGGCCACCTGCGCGTCCAACGGCTATGCCGTCTCGGCCACCGTGGTGGACCGCGCAGGTGGCGTGCGCGCCGTACAACGCGCCGACAACGCCGGGCCCCACACCCTGGGCGCCAGCCAGCAAAAGGCCTTCACCTCGGCCTCCGCCAAGAACACCACGCTGGCCATCATGGAAATCGCCCAGAAGAACCCTGGCGCGGCCAACCTGGTGAACATCCCCGGCTACCTGCTGCTGGGCGGCGGCGTGCCGGTGAAGGTGGGCAATGAAGTGATCGGCGCAGTGGGCGTGGGCGGCGCGCCGGCTGGCAACCTCGACGAACAATGCGCGCTGGCAGCGATCGACCAGGTGAAAGACTTGCTCAAATAAGCCATCAGCGCTTACCCCATATGCATAAGCTGCTACATATTTTGAGTTTTTCAGGGTTTTGCCTGCTGGCGAATGCCTGCCTGGCCCAGGTGGCCCCCAGCCCCGCGCAGGTCGCCGAGTACCGGGGCCTGCACGCGGCAGCCCAACGCGGCGACCTGGCCAAGGCCGAAAAGCTGATCGCGCAGAAGGTGGACCTGAACGCCCGCGACGCACACGGCCGCACGCCACTGCAGGTGGCCACTTTCGCCCGGCATGTGCCAGTGATCCGGGCACTGGCGCAGGCCGGTGCGGACCTGTCGCTGCTGGAGAACGACCGTTACGACGCAGTCACCATCGCTGCCGTGGCCAATGACGAAGCCACGCTGGCCACCCTGCTCGCGCTCGGTGCCAGCGCCCAACTCACCACCAGCCGCTACGACGGCACGGCACTGATCGCTGCGGCGCACTTGGGGCATGACGGTGTGGTGCGGCAGCTGATCGCCGCCGGTGCGCCGCTGGACCATGTGAACAACCTGCACTGGACGGCGGTGATCGAGTCCATCGTGCTCGGCGACGGCGGCCCGCGCCACCAGCGCACGCTGCGGGCGCTGGTGGATGCCGGTGCCAACCTGCAGCTTGCCGACCGCCAGGGCCACACGCCGCTGCAGTTGGCACGTACCCGGGGTTTTGGCGAGATGGTGGCAATACTGGAAAAAGCCGGGGTCAGGCCCTGAAAACCTAGACCAGTGTGACCCGGGCGAACTTGCGCTTACCCACCTGCACCACGTAGGTACCGGGTTCGAGCTTCAAACCCTTGTCACTCACCACGCTGGAATCGATGCGCACGCCGCTGCCGTCGATCAAGCGGTTGCCTTCCGACGTGGATGCCGCCAGGCCCGCCTGCTTCAGCAATTGCGCGATGCCCAGCGGTGCGCCGGTAAGGTGGACCTCGGCGATGTCGTCGGGCACACCACCCTTGCTGCGGTTGATGAAATCCTGCTCGGCGGCATCGGCTTCGGCGGCGCTGTGGAAGCGCGCGGTGATCTCCTTGGCCAGCGCAACCTTGGCATCTTTGGGGTTGCGGCCAGCTTCGACCTCGGCCTTCAAGGCGGCAATCTCGGCCTCGGACTTGAACGACAGCAGGGTGTACCAGCGCCACATCAGCACGTCAGAGATGCTCAATACCTTGGCAAACATGGTGTTGGGCGCTTCGCTGATACCGATGTAGTTGTTCTTCGACTTGGACATCTTCTCCACGCCGTCCAGCCCCTCCAGCAGCGGCATGGTCAGGATGCACTGCGGCTCCTGGCCGTATTCGGCCTGCAGGTGGCGGCCCATCAGCAGATTGAACTTCTGGTCGGTACCGCCCAGCTCCAGGTCGCTTTTCAAGGCCACCGAGTCGTAGCCCTGCATCAGCGGGTACAAAAATTCGTGCACCGCAATCGACTGGCCACCATGGAAACGGTCGTGGAAGTCGTTGCGCTCCATCATGCGGGCTACGGTGTAGCGCGAAGCCAGCTGGATCATGCCGCGCGCGCCCAGCGGGTCGCTCCACTCGCTGTTGTAGCGGATCTCGGTCTTGCTGGGGTCCAGCACCAGGCTGGCCTGCTTGTAATAGGTCTCGGCGTTGACCTTGATCTGCTCGGCGGTGAGCGGCGGGCGGGTGCTGTTGCGCCCCGATGGGTCGCCGATCATGCTGGTGAAGTCGCCGATCAAAAAGATCACCGTGTGGCCCAGGTCCTGCAATTGGCGCATCTTGTTGAGCACCACGGTGTGGCCGATGTGGATGTCGGGCGCGGTCGGATCCAGGCCCAATTTGATGCGCAACGGCACGCCGGTGGCTTCGGAACGCGCCAGTTTTTTCAGCCAGTCTTCTTGCGGAATCAGCTCATCACAGCCGCGCAGCGACACCGCCAGGGCTTCTTTCACACGATCTGTTACAGGAAATGAGCCACTCGGCTTTACGTGTGCGGGTTGATTCATAAGGGTTTTTCTGTGTTTTATCGGTTGTGGCCCACGCGGGACACCGGTATACTCGCGGTCTCGCTGAGCCCCTGATTTTAGTGGCGCGTTGCCTGATAGGCCGCCCCCACACTGAACTTCCAGGCCGCGCCTTCTGCGCCCCAGCACCCACATTCGTTAGGAACCCCAGTTTTGAACCACGGTCTTTCAACCGTCAGCGAACGCCTGTCATCCTTGTTGCAACGCCACCCCAAGCGCATCTCCGCGCTGGTGGCCGCCCTGTTGCTGGGCGGAGGCGGTGGCGCGTTTGCCGTCGCGTCCCTCGGCCCGGATGCCGCTGACCTCCCCGTCCAACAGATTTCCGAGGTGGTGCAGCCGCTGGCCCTGCAAGAGCAGGCGCAAGCGCTCGATGCCCACCGCTTCAACCTGTTTCGTTCTGAGACCACCCGCTCCAGCGACACGGTCGCGTCCTTGCTGCAGCGCATGGGCATTGACGATGCGCAAGCGGTGGCATTTTTGCGCCGCGACGCGCTGGCCAGCAAGGCCTTGCTGGGCAAAGCCGGCCGTGTAGTGCATGCCGAAGCCAGCGACGACCACGCCCTGCGCAGTCTGAGCGTGCGCTGGAGTCCGTCCAACGACGGCGTTTTTGAACGCATGGTGGTCGAGAAAACAGCGCAGGGCTTGCGCTCCCGCATCGAAACCGCCGACCTGCAAAACACCAGTCGCCTGGCGGGCGGTACCGTGCGCAGCTCGCTGTTTGCCGCCACCGACGAGGCGGGCATTCCCGATGCGGTGGCCACCCAGTTGGCCGACATCTTCGCCAGCGACATCGACTTTCACCGAGGACTGCGCAAGGGCGACCGTTTCTCCGTGGTCTTTGAAACCTCCGAGGCCGATGGCCAGGTGGTGCGCACCGGCAAGGTACTGAGTGCCGAGTTCACCAACAACGGCAAGACCTACCAAGCCATGTGGTTTACCGAGCCCGGTAAAAAGGGCAACTACTACACGCTGGACGGCCAAAGCCTGCGCCGCTCGTTCCTGGCCTCGCCGGTGGAGTTTTCGCGCATCACCAGCGGCTTCAGCATGCGCATGCACCCCATTTTGAAAAACTGGCGCGCCCACCTGGGTGTCGACTATGCGGGAACCACCGGCACGCCGGTGCGCACCGTGGGCGACGGTGTGGTGGAGTTTGCCGGGGTGCAAAACGGCTACGGCAACGTCATCATCATCAAGCACCAGAACCAGAACGAAACGCTGTACGCCCACCTGAGCAAAATCGATGTGCGCGTAGGCCAGGCCGTGGGCCAGGGCGACCACATCGGCGCGGTAGGCTCCACCGGCTGGAGCACCGGGCCGCATCTGCATTTTGAGTTCCGCGTCAACGGCGTGCACCAGGACCCGCTGACCATTGCCCGCCTAAACGACAGCCAGCCCGTGTCCCCCACGGCCAAGGTCGCGTTCAACCAGCTGTCCAGCGTGATGCGCCAGCAACTGTCGGCCGCCACCTCGATCCAGCAAGCCAGCGCCGAGTAAACCGGTGGGCGAGCTGTTCATCGGCCTGATGTCCGGCACCTCGCTGGACGGCGTGGACGGCGTGCTGGTGGATTTTGCAGATGGCCGCATGCAGGTCCGGCAGTACGCCACCCTGCCCTTCCCGCCCGAACTCCAGGCCGAGCTGCTGGCGCTCAACACCCCTGGCGACCACGAACTGCACCGCGCGGCTCTGGCCGCCAATGGCCTGGTCGGCGTATACGCCCAAGTAGTACAGCAGTTGCTGGAGCGCAGCGGCACCCACGCCGCGCAGGTCCGGGCCATCGGCGCCCATGGCCAAACCGTGCGGCACCGCCCCGGTGAGTTCGATGGCATCGGCTACACCCTGCAACTCAACCACCCGGCGCTGCTCGCCGAACTGACCGGCATCACCGTGGTGGCCGACTTCCGCAGCCGCGACGTGGCCGCCGGTGGCCAGGGCGCGCCGCTGGTACCCGCCTTCCACAGCCAAGTGTTTGGCCGCGCAGGCGAAGCCGTGGCGGTGCTGAACATCGGCGGCATCTCCAACCTCAGCCTGCTGGACGGGCAGATTCTGGGCTTCGATTGCGGCCCCGGCAACGCCCTGATGGACCACTGGTGCCAGTTGCACACCGGCCAGCCGTATGACGCAAACGGTGCCTGGGCCGCCAGCGGCACGGTGCACACGGCCCTGCTGGCCGCACTGCTGAACGAGCCCTACCTGGCCAAAGCCCCGCCCAAAAGCACAGGGCGCGACCTGTTCAATCCGCCCTGGCTGGCCAGCAAGCTCCAGGCCTTTGCCGGGCTGGACCCCGCCGACGTACAAGCCACATTGACCGAATTGACCGCTAGTGCAATATCCATAAGCGTGACAAGCTACGGAAAATATAGCAAATTGCTGATCGTGTGCGGTGGTGGTGCCTTGAACGGCTATTTAATGCAGCGCCTGCAAGCCCTGCTTCCCAGCGTGCAAGTGCAGTCCTCGGCTGCGCATGGCCTGCCGCCTTTGCAGGTAGAAGCAGCGGCCTTCGCCTGGTTGGCCCGCCAGACGGTGCAGGGCTTGCCGGGCAATCTGGCCAGTGTGACCGGTGCACGCGGCGAACGCGTGCTGGGCGCCATCTACCCGGCCTGAACATCAATGGTTGTCGGCGTGGGCAGTCCCAGTCTCCCGCGCATCGGGCGATAACTGCCAAAAGATCCAGGCCGATGCCAGCGTCATCAGCCCCATGGTCGCAAACGTGGCATGGAATGCATTCAGCGTCTGCGCAGCACCTGCCCCCTCAAAGTAGCCGGTAAAGCCCGCCAGCACGGCCCCAGCCGCCGCCACACCCATGCTCATGGCCAGCATCTGCACCATCGACAGCAAACTGTTGCCACTGCTGGTCAGCGGGCCGTCCAGGTCTTTCAGGGTGACGGTGTTCATTGCGGTGAACTGCATGGAGTTCACCGCACCAAAAATCGCCAATTGCACCAGCTTCAACCACACCGGCTGGTCCGGCGTGACCAGCGCGAAGCTGGCCATGGTCAGCCCCACCAGCGCGGTGTTCAGCACCAGCACCAGCCGGTAGCCCCATCGGGTGATGAGGCGGGTGGCCAGGGTCTTGGTGACCATGCCGGCCAGAGCCACCGGCAGCATCATCATGCCCGCCTGGGCCGGTGAATACCCCATGCTGACCTGCAGCAGCAAGGGAATCAGAAACGGCATGCAACTGCTGCCGATGCGCGCAAACAGATTACCCAGCAAGCCGATCGTCAGGGAAGAAATATCGAACAGGCGCGGGGAAAACAAAGGCTCGGCCACGCGCGTGGCATGCAGCCAGTACGCCACCAGGCTGGCCAGCCCGAACATCAACAGCACCAGCACCGTGGCCTGGCGCAGGCCTAGCTCCGACAGCCCATCGAGCGACAGCGACAAGGCCACCATGCCAAACGACAACATGGCGTAGCCGCTGAGGTCGAACCGCCTGGATACCTCACGCAGACCTTCGGGCATGAAGGCCAGCGTAGCCGCGCAGCCGAGCACGCCCACCGGCAGGTTGATCAAGAAAATCCAATGCCAGGTGGCGTATTCCACCAACCAGCCACCCAGCGTGGGGCCGATCAGAGGGCCGATCAGGCCGGGCAAGGCCACAAAACTCATGGCCTTCAAAAACTGCTCGCGCGGAAAGGCCCGCAGCACCGCCAGCCGCCCCACCGGCAGCAGCAAGGCGCCGCCCACCCCTTGGACGATGCGCGACAGCACCAGTTGCGTCAGCGTTTGGGACACGGCACACAGCAGCGACCCCAGGGAGAACAACACAATCGCCGACACAAACAGACGGCGGGTGCCAAAACGGTCGGCCATCCAGCCCGAGGCCGGGATCAGCATGGCCATGGTCAGCGAATAGGCCACCACCACCGACTGCATGCGCAATGGGCTCACCCCCAGACTGGCCGCCATGGCCGGCAAGGCGGTGTTGACGATGGTGGCGTCCAGCGTCTGCATGAAAAACCCGATGGCGACCAGCCACAGCAGGCGTTGGTTGGATGCGTCTTGTTGCATGGCTTTTGTTCACCCACAAAAAAGCCGCCCTCGGGCGGCTGTTTTTGACACGCTCGGCGTTTAGGCCGAGAAGCTGGAGCCGCAGCCACAGGTGCTGGTGGCGTTGGGGTTCTTGATGACGAACTGGGCCCCTTGCAGGTCTTCCTTGTAGTCGATCTCGGCGCCCAGCAGGTACTGGTAGCTCATGGCATCGATCAGCAGGGACACACCGTTCTTGGTCATGGTGGTGTCGTCTTCGTTGGTGATCTCGTCAAAGGTGAAGCCGTACTGGAAGCCGGAGCAGCCGCCGCCCTGCACAAACACCCGCAGTTTGAGATCCGGATTGCCTTCTTCGGCGATCAGGTCGGCCACCTTGGCAGCTGCGCTGTCGGTGAAGACGATGGGGGTGGGCATTTCGGTCTGGATGTTTTCAGCAAGGGCGCTCATGGGGTACTCCGTAAGAATCTGGGTGATGCTACTGCAATTCCCGACTTAAGTTGCGGGGCAAGCAATTTGCCGGTATCGGCAGTGCGGTCTTTTCAAAAGCAAAAACCGCCGAAGCCCGAAGGCTTGGCGGTTTTTGCGTCGCACAGAGCGAAAACGACCAACTTTCATCGACTCGGGTGCGAAGCACCCCGAGCCTTGAAAGTTGTTTAGCTTTAACGCTTGGAGAACTGCTTGCGACGGCGAGCACCGTGCAAACCGACCTTCTTACGTTCGACTTCGCGCGCATCACGCGTCACGAAACCGGCTTTGCTCAGCTCGGGCTTGAGCGTAGCGTCGTAGTCGATCAGGGCGCGGGTAATGCCGTGGCGGGTTGCACCTGCCTGGCCGGACTCGCCGCCGCCGTGCACGTTCACCATCACGTCGAAAGTCTCGGCGTGGTTGGTCAGTACCAGGGGTTGCTTGCAAATCATGATCGAGGTAGCACGACCGAAGAAATCGGTGATGTCTTTACCGTTGACCTTGATCTGGCCGGAGCCTTTTTTCAGAAACACACGTGCGACGCTGGATTTGCGACGGCCGGTGCCATTGTTCCAATCACCAATCATCAGAAATACTCCTTAGATGTCCAGCACTTTAGGCTGTTGGGCGGTGTGTGGGTGCACAGCACCACCGTACACCTTGAGCTTCTTGATCATGGCGTAGCCGAGCGGGCCCTTGGGCAGCATGCCCTTGACGGCTTTTTCCAAAGCGCGGCCAGGGTGTTTGGCTTGCATGTCGCGGAACGAGATGGCAGAGATGCCACCTGGGTAACCGGAATGGCTGTAGTAAATCTTGTCAGTCGACTTGGCGCCGGTGACACGCAGCTGGGCTGCGTTGATGATGACGATGAAGTCACCGGTATCGACGTGAGGCGTATAAATGGCCTTGTGTTTGCCGCGCAAACGGAGAGCAACTTCGCTGGCTACTCGTCCGAGGACCTTGTCGGTCGCGTCAATCACAAACCACTCATGCACTACGTCAGCGGGTTTTGCGCTGAAAGTTTTGGTCATGAATTTTCTCTTTGAAAGAATGGTTTGGCCAACCCAAGAGGTTGGCGTTCTAGCAACCCTTTTCCACGGTCGGCGTCTCTCTAGTGGAGATCTCTTAGGTGGGGTTTTAAACTTCGCCGCGGGGCCAGCTATTCGCTGCGAAGCCCATGATTATACAAAGTTGTGGGCGATACCGTCAAATTTGCAGTCAGCGCCGATTTTGCTGCTGTGCCAACAGGCGTTCCGCGTTCTCCACGCACACCGGCAACGCAGCAAATTCAGGCTTTTGGCATTCCCGGTAGATGCACATGGGACGGGTCAGAAAATTGTTGTCGGGACACAGAAACACCGAGACATTGCCCCCCGTAGAGGTGCGGTGGCGCTTGGCCAAATGCGCAGAAACCACCTCGTCGGTCGGGATCGGTGCCGGGGGTGCCGCCTGCACCTTGGCCGTGGCGGCTTTTTTGCGCGGTGGCGCGGAGGCGGACTGCACCGGCTCTGCAACCACTTCGACCGGCATCACAGCAGATACCACCGGGGGCGCAGGTTCCAGCGCAGCCAACACCGGCTGCAGAGCCCGAACTTCGGCCACCGGCTGGGGCTCCACGGCAGGCTGCTTCCACACCGACGTGCCGACACCAACCACCAAAGCCAAGATTCCCACCGCGACCCAGACCATGGAACGGCGGGGCCGGGGCGGGGTGGGCGGCACCGTCACCGCGCTCAACAACCCCAGCGGCCGGTCCGACGACTGCCGGGGCGGGTAGACAAAATGGGTGGGCAGCTCAGCCAGGTCCATGGGCCCAGGCAAGACCCACTCCAGCGGCGCGGGCTGCCAGCCCTGCCCCATCTCGGTGCGCCAGTCAAACTGCGCTATTTCCGCTGGCGGGTGCAAACCCATCAGGTGGACAAAGTCTTGCACCGACTGTGGGCGGTCTTCCGGGCGGATCGCCAAGCTCTGGTCGATCGCCTCGACAAACGCAGGCGAATAGGTCTCGCCGTGCTCGGCCTGCGCCGCCACAGCCACCGACTGCATGCTGGGCAGGCGGTCCCGCAGCACCCGGAACGTTGCGGGCAAAGGCAGGGCATTGGCCACGCAGCCATGCACCACCGCCGCCAGCGCGTACAGATCGCTCCAGGGCCCCTGGACCATGTCGCGTGCATCGGCGTATTGCTCGATCGGCGCGTAGTTCACCTTCAGCACCGCCGTGTGCCGGGGGCCCAGGTCGCCGATGGCCCGGCGGGCCGCGCCCAGGTCCAGCAGCACGGGCGGCCCGCTATCTTGCAGGAAAATATTCTCGGGCGACACATCCCGGTGCACCGTATGGCTGTCGTGCAGCAACTGCAAGGCCTGCAATACCGACCACAGCACCTGGCGCAGCCAGTCTTCCGGCGGCGGACTGCGCATCTGGCGCCTGGCCTGCTTGAGCGTCATGCCGCTGTACAGGGGCATCACCATGTAGGCCGTGTTGTTCGCCTCCCAAAAGCGGAATACCTTGACCAACGATGGGTGGTCAAACTGCGCCAGCAGCCGGGCCTCGGCCACAAACGACTGCAACCCAGCCTGGTAGCTGGCCCCGTCCAGCGACGAGCGGATACCCACCATGGAGCCGGCCATGCGCCCGGCCAAAGCCGTCGGCATGTACTCCTTGATAGCCACCGACCGGTGCAAGGAATGGTCGTAAGCCTGGTACACCATGCCAAAGCCACCCACACCCAGCAGGCGCACCAGCTCGAACTCGCCCAGCCGCGTGCCGCTGGGCAGGGCATCGGAATGCAGAATGGGGGGATGGGCGGAATCGGGCATAAGCGAAAAAGAAGTCTTAGTTTAGAACGTGTTGAGAGTCATTTCAGGCTCACCGTAAACACCTCGTCTGCGTTCATAGTGCCCAGAGCCTGACACAGCACCGGCCTGCCTCGTTACCATAGGGGCCTATGTTTAGTTACCGCCACGCCTTCCATGCAGGCAACCACGCCGATGTGCTCAAGCACACGGTGGTGATTGCCGCCCTCAAACACCTGACCGAAAAAGACCCGGCCCTGGCCGTGCTGGACACCCACGCGGGTGCCGGTCTGTACCGGCTCGATGGCGATTACGCCGAAACCAGCGGCGAGGCGGCCAATGGCATTCTGAAGCTGCTGGCCGACCCCGAACCGGGCCAGCCGCCACTGGTGCCCGCACCGGCGCTGCAAGACTACCTGGACATGGTCGCCAGCTTCAACAAGTCGGGCGGCAAAAAAGTCTACCCAGGCTCGCCTTTCATCATGCAACAACTGTTACGTGACCACGACCGGCTCAAGCTGTTTGAACTGCACCCCACCGACAGCAAAACCCTGTCGGCCAATATCGCCCAACTGTCCGCTGGGCGACAGATTGCGGTGTTCCGCGAAGACGGCTTTGAAGGCATCCGCAAATTCTTGCCCCCACCGAGCCGCCGTGCTTTCCTGCTGTGCGATCCTAGCTATGAAATCAAGAGCGACTACAGCCTGGTGGCCGAGATGATCGCGAGCAACCTGAAGCTGTTTGCCACCGGCACCTACGCCGTCTGGTACCCCATCATTCCGCGCCCCGAAGCCCACGACCTGCCGCGCAAGCTCAAGACTCTGGCCACCAAGGCCGGCAAGAGCTGGCTGCACGCCACGCTGACCGTCAAGTTCAGCAAGCTCACCACCGATGCCGACGGCGAAGTCAAGCGCCCCGGCCTGCCCGCCAGCGGCATGTTCCTGATCAACCCGCCGCACACCCTGAAAGCCGCCCTCAAGCCCGCACTGGCGCAGATGGTGGAGCGCCTGGGCCAGGACAAACATGCCACCTCGACCCTGGATTCGGGCGGCTGAGCGCGTAAGCCCTTGTATGGACTGTGCAAACTCAGGCAGGCGTGCAACCGGGTGTTTCCTCCAATCACCAACGCTGGGAATTCGCTTAATATCTTGACCAAATGATCAAGTATTGCCCCAAACTGGCAAGTTTATTGCTTGACGTTTTGGCCTTATTTCATCCACCACCCACCTGCCTGCCATGAAACTCACTTCCATCTCTCTCGCTGTAGCCACTGCATTTTGCGCACTCAGCGCCCACGCGGCCGACCCCAAACTGGCGCTGGTCTACGGCAGCGGCGGCAAGTTTGACAAATCGTTCAACCAGTCGGCCTATGAAGGTGCCGAGCGCTTCAAGAAGGAAACCAAGATCGGTTACCTGGAGGCTTCCATCACCTCCGACGCGCAAAGCGAGCAGGTGCTGCGCCAGATGGCCCGCAAGAACGTCGACCTGGTGGTCTCCATCGGCTTTTCGATGACCAACGCGGTCACCACCGTGTCCAAAGAGTTCCCCAAGGTCAAGTTCATGATCATTGACGACGTGGTCAATGGCGACAACGTCAGCTCCGTCACCTTCAAGGAGCAAGAAGGCTCCTATTTAGTCGGTGTGGCAGCAGCACTGGCTAGCAAGTCGCAAAAAGTCGGCTTCATCGGCGGCATGGACGTGCCCCTGATCCGCGCCTTTGGCTGCGGCTACGCGCAAGGTGCCAAGTCGGTGGATGCCAAGATCGACGTGACGCAAAACATGGTGGGCACCACCCCCGCCGCCTGGAGCGACCCAGCCAAGGGCGGCGAGTTGGCCCGCGCGCAGTTTGACCGTGGCGTAGACGTGGTGTTTGCCGCTGCAGGCGGTAGCGGCATGGGCGCACTGCAGGCCGTCAAGGACAAGGGCAAACTCGGCATTGGTGTCGATTCCAACCAAAACCCGCTCTACCCCGGCTTCATCCTGACCTCCATGCTCAAACGCGTGGACAACGCCACCTACGACGGCTTCATGAGCGTCAAAAATGGCACCTGGAAAGCCGGCGTGGTCAGCAAAGGCCTGGTGGAAGGTGGCGTGGACTGGGCACTCGACGCCAACAACCGCAAGCTGATCACCCCCGCCATGGAAGCCAGCATCAAACAAGCCGCCACTGACATCAAGTCCGGCAAGGTCAAGGTAGTGGACTACCGCACCGGCAACAGCTGCCCCGTCTAACCGGGGGCGTGTTGACTGCGCAAGAAGGCGGCACCCTGCCGGGGGTGCCGGTCGTCGAATTCCAAGGCATCTCTAAACAGTTTGGGGCGGTGAAGGCCAACGCCCAGGTCAGCTTCAAGGTCCGCAAAGGCTCCATCCACGGCATCGTGGGTGAAAACGGCGCGGGCAAGTCCACGCTGATGAGTATTCTGTACGGCTATTACCAGGCCGACAGCGGGCAGATCCTGCTCAACGGCCAGCCCGCCCCCATGCGCAACAGCCAGGAAGCCATCCAGCGCGGTATCGGCATGATCCACCAGCACTTCATGCTGGTGGACAGCTTTACCGTGCTGGAGAACATCCTGCTGGGCGTAGAAGGTGCGCTGGTGCTGGATGCGCCGTTCCAGGCGGCAGAAAAGCGCCTGCGCGCACTGGGTGCCGAGTACAACCTCGAAGTTGACCCCAACGTGCGGGTGGAAAACCTGTCGGTGGGTGCGCAGCAGCGGGTGGAAATCCTCAAGCTGATCTACCGCGGAGCCGACATTTTGATTCTGGACGAGCCCACCGCCGTCCTGACTCCGCAAGAAACCGATTCGCTGTTTGCCATCCTGCGCGTGTTCCGCGACCAAGGCAAAACCATCATCCTGATCACCCACAAACTGCAAGAAATCTTTGCGCTGACCGACCGCGTCACCGTGATGCGCGCAGGCACCGTGGTGGGTGAGGTCGATACCGCCACCAGCAGCCGCGAGGCCGTGGCCAGCCTGATGATTGGCCGCAGCATCGAATCCACCCTGTCGCGCGGCCCCTACCAGCCCGGTGCCGCCGTGCTGGAGGTGCAGCAGCTCAGCCTGCAGAACAAACAGGGCGTGAAGCTGCTGGACGACCTGAACTTTTCGGTGCGTGCCGGAGAAATCGTGGCCGTGGCCGGGGTGTCGGGCAACGGCCAGTCCGAATTGCTGGAAGTGCTGGCGGGCATGCGCCTGCCCAGCAGTGGCGACATCCGCTACAAAGGCCAACCCCTGCCCTTCAAGGGGCGGCGCGATGCCGACGGCCTGCCCGCGGTCTACCGCACCCTGGGCATCGCCCACGCGCCCGAAGACCGGCTGCGCGAAGGCCTGGTCAAAGCCAACTCGGTGGCCCTCAACGCCCTGCTGGGGCACCAGAACGACGGCCTGTTCAAGTCGGGTTGGCTGCTGAATCCGCAGGCCATCCTGGCCCACGCCAAGAAGCTGATTGCCGAATTTGACGTGCGCCCCACCGACCCGACCCTGCGCGTCGGCTTGCTGTCTGGTGGCAACCAACAAAAAGTGGTGCTAGCGCGCGAGATAGCGGCACAGCCTGCTCTCATTTTGATAGGACAGCCCACGCGTGGCGTGGACATTGGCTCCATCGAGACCATCCACCGCCGCCTGCTGGCGCTGCGCGACGCGGGCATTGCCATCGTGCTGGTATCGGTGGAGCTGGAAGAAATCCGCGTACTGGCCGACCGCATCCTGGTGATGTGTGGCGGCAAGATCACCGGCGAACTGGCAGCGGGCGACTTTGACACCACCCGCATCGGCCTGATGATGGGCGGCGTGACCCACTAAATTTATGAACCCACACAACCTCCCCGGCTGGGCCACCAACCTGCTGCTGCCCATCCTGAACCTCGTCTCGGCCATGCTGGTGGCGGGCGTGGTGATCTACGCCCTGGGCGAAAGCCCCACCGAGTCGCTGGCCATCCTGGTCAACAGCGCCTTCCTGAACCCCGAAGGGCTGGGCTACACCCTGTTTTACGCCACCACCTTCATATTCACCGGCCTGGCCGTGGCCTTTGCGCTGCACGCAGGCCTGTTCAACATCGGCGGCGAAGGCCAGATGTACATCGGTGGCCTGGGCATGGCGCTGGTGATCTTGAACATGGATGCGGCGTGGAGCCCCTGGCTGGTGGTTCCGCTGGCCATCCTCATGAGCACCGTGTTTGGCGCGGCCTGGGCGTTTTTGCCCGGCTACCTGCAAGCCAAGCGCGGCAGCCACATCGTGGTGACCACCATCATGTTCAACTTCATCGCCGCGTCGCTGATGAACTACATCATCGTCAGCCTGCTGATTCCGGTGGGCCAGCAAAGCACCTCCAGCCGCCAGTTTGCCGAAGCCACCTGGCTGCCCCGGCTCAACGAGTGGCTGCCGGTGCTGGGCCAAACCCCGGTCAACATCAGCTTTTTGCTGGCGCTGGCCGCGCTGGGCTTGTACGCGCTGGTGATGTGGCGTACCTCCTGGGGCTACGGCGTGAGCACCGTGGGCCTGAACCCGCACGCGGCCCACTACGCAGGCATCTCCATCAAGGGCACCATCATCGGTGTGATGGCGGTGTCGGGCGCGCTGGCCGGCATCGCGGCGGTGAACAGCCAGATGGGCTCGTCCCACAACCTGGGGCTCAACTTTACGGCGGGCGCAGGCTTCATCGGTATTGCCGTGGCCTTGATGGGGCGCAACCACCCCATTGGCATCCTGCTGTCGGCAGTGTTGTTTGGCGGGCTGATCCAGGGCGGGTTTGACTTGTCGCTGGAGAAATCCAACATCCCGCCCGAGACCTTTGTGTTTATCCAGGGCCTGATCATCCTGTTCTGCGGAGCCATGGAGAATTTATATGCTCCCGCTCTATCTGCCTTGCTGAATAGCTATAAAAAAAGGAGTGCGGTCTGATGGACGACATCCAACTCTCCAGCATCTTCGTGGCCATGGTGCGCAGCGCGCCGGTGCTGATTTTTGCGGCCCTGGGCGGCCTGTTTGCCGAGCGTTCGGGCATTGTGGACATCAGCCTGGAAGGCAAGATTCTGGCCAGCGCGTTTTCTTCGGCCTGCGTCGCCTACGCCACACAAAACCCCTGGTTCGGCGTGCTGGCGGGCATCGCGGTGTCGTGCCTGCTGGCGCTGCTACACGGCTTTGTGTGCATCCAGCAGCGCGGCAACCAGCTGGTGTCGGGCATGGCCATCAACATCTCGGTCAGCGGCCTGACCTTTGTGCTGGCGCAGTTCTTCTTCCAGCAAGGGGGCCGCACACCGCCACTGGACGAAGGCCGGTTCCAGGCGCTGAACATCCCCGGCAGCCAGGCGGTAGCCGATGTGCCTGTGCTGGGCTGGCTGTTGCGCGAGCTGCTGGGCGGCCACACCATCCTGGTGTACCTGGCCTTTCTGGCGGTGCCACTGGTGCACTGGTTGGTCAACCACACCCGCTTTGGCTTGCGCCTGCGCGCCGTGGGCGACAACCCGCACGCGGCCGACACCGCCGGTATCAGCGTGGCGGGCACGCGTTACCTGGCCCTGCTGGTAGGCGGCGTGCTGTGCGGCCTGTCGGGGGCCTACCTGGCGGTCGTGCAAACCGGCTTCTTTTTGGCCGACATGTCGGCGGGTAATGGCTTTTTGGCATTGGCGGCGCTGGTTTTTGGCAGCTGGCGTGCAGTACACACCACGCTGGGCTGCCTGATGTTTGCGTTTTTCAGCGCGCTGCAAATCCAGCTCGAAGGCGTGGTGCTGCCAGTCATCGGCAAGGTGCCGGGCTCGCTGATCCAGATGATTCCGTACATCGTCACCGTCATCATCCTGGCGGGCTTTATGGCCAAGTCGGTCGCGCCCAAAGCCATTGGTGTGCCGTTCGTCAAATCCCGCTGATTGGGTGTCTCCATGATTTTTGTTGCTGGCTCGGCCAATCTTGATTTTGTAGTGCGCGCCACCCACATCCCCGCACCGGGTGAAACCGTGCTGGGCCGCGCGTTCCAGACCTTTCCCGGCGGCAAAGGGGCCAACCAGGCCATCGCCTGCGCACGTGCAGGTGGCGCTGCCACCCATATGCTGCTGGCGCTGGGTGCGGATGCGTTTGCCCAGCCGCTGGAGGCCTCGCTCGCCGAGGCTGGCGTGGTGCAGCACGTGGTGCGCAGCCCTGACCAGCCCACCGGCACCGCCTTCATCTGCGTGTCTGACGATGCCGAAAACGCCATCACTGTGGCACCGGGAGCCAACGCCAGCCTGCAGGCCACGCATCTGCCGCCGCTGGCGGGCTTTAGCCACCTGCTGCTGCAGCTGGAAACCCCGCTGGACACGGTGACCGCCTACGCCCAGGCAGCACGAGCCCAGGGCGTGCAGGTGGTGTTGAACGCCGCCCCCGCCCAGGTGCTGCCCGCCGACCTGCTGGCCGCCGTGGATGTGCTGGTGGTCAACGAAGGCGAACTGGCCAGCGTGGCCCAACACAACGGCAGCATTGCCGAATGCCTGGCCCGGCTGGACACCGCCTGCGTGGTCGTCACCCTGGGCCACCGCGGCTGCTGCGCCCGGCTGAACGGGCAGATCCTGCTGCAGGCCGCCTACCCCGTCACGCCGGTAGACACCACCGCGGCGGGCGACAGCTTCTGCGGCGCCCTCACCGCCGCCCTGTCCCAGGGCCACCCGCTGGCGCTGGCCATGCAGTACGGAAGCGCCGCCGGTGCCCTGGCCTGCACCCGCCCCGGCGCGCAGTCCAGCATTCCCACCCACGCCGAAGTGCAGGCCCTGGTGCAGAGCGGCACGCCCGCCGGAGCCGATGCCGCCTTGCGAGAATTTTGCGGATTCCCCGCCTAAACTGTCTTTTTCTGAGCACACGCCATGACCTCTTCCACAGCTCCTACCAAAGTTATTTTTGACACCGACCCTGGCGTAGACGATGCCATGGCCCTGTACTTCGCGCTGGCGCATCCGGCCATTGACGTAGTCGGCATCACCACCACCTTCGGCAATGTCACGGTAGACCAGGCGGCCACCAACGCCCTGTACCTCACCGCCATCGCAGGCAAGACCGTGCCCGTCACCAAAGGCGTGGCCACGCCTTGGGTGAAGCCCGGCGAAGCGCCACCGGCATTCATCCACGGTGCCGACGGCCTGGGCAACCTGCCCTCGCGTGTGGCCACCACCAACCAGCTCGACCCGCGCTCCAGCGCCCAGTTCATCGTCGACATGGCCCGCGCCCACCCCGGTGAGATCACCCTGGTGGCGGTCGGCCCGCTGGGCAACCTGAGCCTGGCCCTGAAGCTGGAGCCCCAACTGCCCAAGCTGCTCAAAGAAGTCATTTTGATGGCGGGCACCGTGGTGGAGCCCGGCAACGTCTCCCCCGTAGCCGAAGCCAATGTGTGGAACGACCCGCACGCCGCCGACCACGTGTTCAGCGCAGGCTGGAAGCTCACCATGGTGGGCCTGGACGTTACGCACCGCGTGATCGTGCCGCTGGCGATGTTCAAGAAAATCGCCGACCACCACAAACACATCGCCACCGACGTGCTGCACCACGCCGTGAGCTTCTACGCCGACTTCTACAGCGGCATCTACCCGCACGTGGCCAAGATCCACGGCTGCTTTGGGCACGACGTGCTGGCCTTCATCTACCTGGTGAACCCCGAGCTGTTCACCATCGAGTCCGGCGGCATCCGCGTGGCCACCGAAGGCATTGCCAACGGCCAGACCATGATGAAGCGCAAAGACATCTTCCACCCCCAGGCCGGTTGGGCCGACACCCCGCCCACCCATGTCTGCATGCAGGTGCAGGCCGAGGCCTGCAATGCCGTGTTTGAAGAAATGCTGATGTCCGACTGGTTGCCCAAATAGTCCGATAGTTCTTCCAAGGAGAGGTCGCCATGCAGTTCCCCGTCGTCAACTACCTCAGTGCCACCGCCGCGCAAGACTTTTGCAAGAGCCTGCACGAAACCGGCTTTGGCGTGCTGTCGCACCACCCGCTCGACCAGCACCTGGTGGACGGCATCTATGCCGAATGGCTGGCCTTCTTTGGCTCCGAGGCCAAGCACAAGTACACACAAGACCCGGTCACGTTCGACGGCTACTTCTCCCCCGCCGTGTCCGAAACGGCCAAGGGCAACGACAAGCGTGACCTCAAGGAGTTCTTCCACATCTACCCCTGGGGCCGTTACCCGGCAGAGGTGTCGGATGCCGCGCGCCGCTACTACAGCCAAGGCAGCGCCCTGGCCGCCCAACTGCTCAAGTGGGTCGAAGACAACTCGCCCCCCGAGGTGCGTGCCCGCTACACCGAGCCCCTGCCCCAGATGATCGAGGGCTGCGACCAGACCCTGCTGCGCGTGCTGCACTACCCGCCCCTGCGCGGCAACGAAGAACCCGGCAGCGTGCGCGCCGCCGCCCACGGCGACATCAACCTGCTGACCATCCTGCCAGCGGCCACCGAACCCGGCCTGCAGGTGCTGGGCAAAGACGGTGCCTGGTACGACGTGCCCTGCGACTTCGGCCTGCTGATCGTCAACATCGGCGACATGCTGCAAGAAGCCTCGGGCCACTACTACCCGTCCACTACCCACCGGGTGCTCAACCCCATGGGCGAAGGCCGCTTCAAGTCGCGCGTGTCGCTGCCGCTGTTTCTGCACCCCCGCCGCGATGTGGTGCTGTCCGATCGCTACACCGTGCAAAGCTATTTCGACGAGCGCATGGCCGAGCTGCGCGGACCCAAAACCTGATAACCGGAGCTCCCATGCGCACACCCCACCCCCGCCTTGCCCTAACCCTGCTGGTCGCCGCCCTGGCCGGTTGCTCTTCCCTGGCCCCCGGCCCCGAGAAGGACAAAACCTACAACATCACCATCCTGCACACCAACGACCACCATGGCCGGTTCTGGAAAAACAGCGATGGCGAGTACGGCCTGTCGGCGCAAAAGACCGTGGTGGACCAGGTGCGCAAGGAAGTGGCCGCCGCCGGTGGCTCCATGCTGCTGCTCAGCGGCGGCGACATCAACACCGGTGTGCCCGAATCCGACCTGCAAGATGCCGTGCCCGACTTCAAGGGCATGAACCTGCTGGGCTTTGATGCCATGGCCGTGGGCAACCACGAGTTCGACAAGCCCCGCGCCGTGCTCAACATGCAGCGCGAGCTGGCCACCTTCCCCATGCTGTCGGCCAACATCTACGACCAGGGCCAGCGCATGTTTGCGCCCTACAAAATCTTCAACGTCGGCGGTGTCCGCGTAGGCGTGATGGGCCTGACCACCGAAGACACCTTCAAGATGGTGCTGCCCGACAACGTCAAGGGCGTTGAATTCCGCAGCGTGATTGCCGAGGCCGCCAAAGTCGTGCCCGAGCTGCGCGCCAAGGCCGACGTGGTCATCGCCGCCACCCACATGGGCCACTACACCAACGGCCTGCACGGCACCCAGGCCCCTGGCGACGTGGAAATGGCCCGCGCCGTCAAAGGCATCGACCTGGTGGTCGGTGGCCACTCGCAAAACCCCACCTGCATGAAAGCCGAGAACGTGCGCGACGATGCCTACGTGCCCGGCACCCCCTGCGCACCCGATCGGCAAAACGGTACCTGGATCGTGCAAGCCCACGAATGGGGCAAATACGTGGGCCGCGCCGACTTCACCTACCGCAACGGCGAATTCAAGCTGGTGCACTACGCGTTGATCCCCATCAACCTCAAAAAGACGGTGCAAGGCGCCGACGGCAAACCCGCCAAGGCCTACTACACCAGCGAAATCGCCGAAGACCCCGCCATGCTGGCCGTGCTCACGCCCTACCAGAACATCGGCCAGGAAAAGCTCGGCATCCCCGTGGGCAGCAGCGATGCCCGTATCGAAGGCGACCGCAACATCATCCGCGCCCAGCCCGCCGCCATGGGCGTACTGGTCGGCCTGTCGATGCTGGCCAAAACCCGGGCCGACTTTGCCGTGGTCAACGCCGGTGGCGTGCGTGACTCCCTGCCCGCAGGCCCGCTCACCTACAAAGACGTGCTCAAGGTCCAACCCTTCGGCAACACCATTGCCACCGTGGAACTCACCGGCACCGAAGTGATGGACTACCTCAACGCCACCGCCAAAATGACCGCAGGCTCGGGCGCGTTCCCGCAGTTTGCCGGTATCCGGCTGGTCATCGCCGACGGCAAAGTCAGCAGCGCCAGCATCCGCGGCGTGCCCGTCCAGCCCACCACCACCTACCGCATGGCCATCAACAACTTCCAGGCCGTGGGCGGCGACGGTTATCCCAAGCTACTAGCCCACCCCAGCTACACCAACACCGGCTTCGTCGATGCCGACGTGCTGCGCGGCTACATCAACTCGCACAGCCCCCTCAAAGCCGCCGACTTTGCGCCGGGCGATGCGGTGGTACGCAAATAGAAAATTTATAAGAAATTGGCTGCCCGTGCTTATTCCATGGGCGTGAGCAGCTATTTATTCAGTAGCAGAATGCGGCGGGCACACAGGCCCCATAATCGAGCGCCTGCCCAGGACCGTCCACACAGGACGGTATGGGCTTCTCAAAGGCACCCTGTGAAAAAAACATTCCCCCTGAACATCGAAGGCAAAAACCGCGACCGCGTGGTCGAAGCCACCAAGCACGACATCCGTAAATACGTCAAACGCCAGCTGCGCGTGGCCCTGCCCGAAGGCGTGGACTACTGGGACTGGGATTGCAAATTTGGCACCAGCGCCGACACCGCCGTGGTGGTGCACTTCGCCACCATCACCAAGCTGATCGACGACGTGGCCGCTGCCGGTGGCGCATCCTTCTACATCGAGCTGATCGCCAAAAACGGCGTGCGCACCGCCAAACCCAGCGCCGCGCAATAAACATTAAGCCCATGGAGTACCTCGACTTCGACACCAGCGAAGACGAGCACGGCTGCGCATCCATGGAAGCCATGGCCTGCGTCCCCCCCGCCCAGGTGCCCGCCGTGCAAGCCGAAATCCAGCAAGTGCTGGACTGGGCCCACGCCGCCTTTCCTGGCCTGCAGGCTCCGCTGGATGAAGGTGGGGAGTGGGACTTTCAGGTGCAACAGCAGGCTGAAATGGTGGCTGGGTTGCCTCGGCAGACGTTTACGCTGTCGCTGACAGGTACGGCGCAGTTTTGTGAGGCGTTTCGGGGGCGGTTTTTGACGGGGTGAGGCGGTGGGCTGGCCAGGGGTCTAGCCAATGGGGGTCGGATCGCGATTGCGCGCTGGATGTACACAGAACCAGCGCAACGCTGACCCGCATTCGTGCTCCGACCCCTATTGGCGGGTTGGGGGTAGCGGGGGTGGAGCTACCCGAGAACTGGATAGGCGTTCAGCGACCGTCGGAAACGGGTAGGCGACAGGCTTGGACCGCCTAACGTTCAAAGTGAGGCGGGACCGACGGCAAGCCAGCAAGCCCGACCGAAGGATGCTATGAACAACCTGAAGGTGGGCAGGCTGGCATGCCGTTGGGCTTCGCCTCGACCGAGAGGTTAGGCTTCACTGGCTGCAGGAGATCAACAAACTTAGACCCATCCGATTGGGAGGCTTTGAATCGCAGTTCATCTGATGGCTCGTAGTATTCGAACGTACCAATCTGAATTTTTCTGCGAATCTCTTTGCCATCAGAAGACACAGCTGAAAGTTGAAGGGACATCACGCCCTTGGCTGTTCGTTCCAGTTCTGCTCCAGACCAGTCCGCCACGTTCTCGAACATGTCTTTAGTTAGCATCCAAGAGACGTTTACGGGGAGGGCGTCCCCGGGCTTAAGAACGTACGGTCCTTTTCGGAGCCGTGGATCGTACGTCCAAGTGCCACCAGTCGCCTCCCCAAAGGTGACTTCCAAGGAGAGCAAAGTCGCTGAGCGGTTTCCGGGATTCAACAACAGGATGTCGGTGTCGAACGTGACGGGCAACTCAGAGTCATCTCCCCCGGCGCGCACGACACTTAACTGGAGGGTGTGTTCAATGTGGAAGTAGGTGAAGTAGAAAGTCCAGAGCGAGAGAGCTAGCGCGACGAGGGAAACCACCACCGAAAAACTGAACCACTTGCGCTTGGGTTTAAGCAGATCCCTCGCTTTGACGTGACTTAGCCAACGACGGTTTTTCATGATGGAGTTAGCGCAGCGCTGAATATGAAGACTAACGCGACGCACACCGCAAAACCTGCGGCTTCATTCGGCGAATGAGATTTAAATCATCCATCGAAATCTCCTGAAAGTGGCTCACAGACTGGTTGTGCGCGGGGGAAGTCAGGTTTCAAACAAGTATAAAAAATCCGCCAAACCCCGCAGCCAAACCATAGCCCAATATGCAGCGAGGCGACACTTTGAAACGCTTCGCGCAACGGCATTTATCCATCAAAAGGTGGATACGGGAAACGCTCTATTTTTCATAGCTGCTACCGCCGACAGGGTGAGCGCCAGAGGCACTTTTTGCTTGACCTTCCGTCACGGAGAACCGCCGGGAGGGGTCAGAGCCCAAATGCGGGTAGAGACTGTTCTTTCACCGCCAAAATCTCGCGCGCAATTGGGATCTGACCCCACCCGGCTACGACCGTTCCCGCACCGCCGCGCTCAGTCGCGCAAAGGGGATCTGACCCCTCCAAGTCCCAGCCGCTTACAAATCTCTAGCGTCGCCGCGCTCTGGTTCATGGTGTAGAAGTGCAGGCTGGGTGCGCCACCGGCGATCAGACGTTCGCACAGGTCGGTGACCACTTCGAGGCCGAAGGCCTTGATGCTGGCGGTGTCGTCGCCGAAGCCTTGCAGGCGCAGGCGGACCCAGCGAGGGATTTCGGCACCGCAGGCATCGCTGAAGCGCATGAGCTGCGACGAGCTGGCGATGGGCATGATGCCGGGGACGACCGGGATGGTCACGCCCAGTTTGCGGGCGTCTTCGACCAAACGGAAATACGCGTCGGCGTTATAGAAGTACTGCGTCATGGCCGAGTTGGCCCCGGCGTGGACTTTGATGGCGAAGGCGTTCAGGTCGGCATCGGCCGATTTGGCCTGGGGGTGCACTTCGGGGTAGCAGGCCACCTCGATGTGGAAGGCATCGCCCGTCTCGGCGCGGATGAAGGCCACCAGGTCGCTGGCGTAGTGGAATTCACCGCCTGCGCCGTAGCCGCTGGGCAGGTCGCCACGCAGGGCTACCAGGCGCTTTACGCCCATGGAGCGCAAAGTGGCCAGCTGCGCCCGCACGGTGGCCTTGGTGGCACCTACGCACGAGAAATGGCTGGCGGCCGACACGCCCTCGGCCAGGATTTCGGCGACGGTGCCAAAAGTACCCTCTTGGGTGGACCCACCCGCGCCAAAAGTCACCGAGCAGAACTCGGGCTTCAGGGCGTACAGGGCCTGGCGCACGGTGCGCAGCTTGGCCGCGCCTTCAGGCGTTTTGGGAGGGAAAAACTCCAGACTCAGGGGAATATTCTTAGCCATGGCTCATGCCACCTTTTTTGCATAAATAAAGAATTCACGGTTGCCGTCGCCGCCTTCGAGCACGCTGTCAAACCAGTCCAGCACTTCCAGCTCCACCTCGGCACAGCACTGGCGCAGGCGCGCTTCCACCACGGCGTACAGGGCCGGGTCGCGCACGATACCGCCCTTGCCGACCTGGCCGGGTTGCAGTTCAAACTGGGGCTTGACCAGCATCAGCAGGTGGCCTTCGGGCGGCAGCAGGGGCACCAGCGCGGGCAGGATATGGGTGAGCGAGATGAAGGACACATCGCCGGTGACCAGGTCGAACTCGGGCGTGGTGTCCACGCCGTCCAGGCCTGCCTTGCGGCGGTGGCGCTTGGGGGCGGCTTCGGCTTCGGGTTCTGACGAATCCAAAGGGCGCGCGTTGACTTTGCCAGTGGCCTGGGCGATGTGCGCCTCGACTTCGGCATCGTCTGCGTCGTCGCTGTCGTCGTAGTCGGTGACTTCACCGCCGCCGCGCATCCAGCTGTAGGGGGCCTCGGGCTCGGGGTCGTCCACGGTGGGCGGCACCCAGTGCTCGGACAACACCAGCTCGCAGGCCTCTTGCAGGGACTCGGGGGTGAGCGAGCGGGCGTTCATGCCCTCTACGCACAGCACCCGGGCATCGACACGCAGCTTGGGGTGCAGCTGGGCATGGCCCACGTCCACACCGGTCACCTGGGCCACGCCCGCTTGCAGCAGGCAGTCGGTGAAACCACCGGTGCTTTGGCCCACGTCCAGCACGTACAGCCCCGTCACGTCCAAACCGGTGTGCTTGAGCGCGGCCTCCAGCTTGAGCCCGCCACGCGACACGTAGCGCGCCTCGGCATCGTTGAGCAGCTCTAGTTGCGCGTCTTCGGGGATGTCGTCCTTGTTCTTGACCACATCGCGCCATTTGATGCCGTCAAACCAGCGCATCCCCCCGGTGATCAGGCGCACGGCCTGGGAGCGGGATGCGGCCATGCCGCGTTCTACTAACAATTGATCAGCGCGCATCGGTTTCCTAGAAGATAAAAACTCCCCCATTGCGGGGGAGTGAACGCTTTAGTAGCGGTATGTTTCGGCTTTGTACGGGCCGGCTTTGGAGACGCCGATGTACGCGGCTTGCTCGTCGGTCAGTTCGGTCAGCATCGCGCCGACCTTCTTCAGGTGCAGGCGGGCGACTTTTTCGTCCAGGTGCTTGGGCAGCACGTAGACCTTGCCGTTTTCGTACGCGTCCTTCTTGGTGAACAGCTCGATCTGGGCGATGGTCTGGTTGGCGAAGCTGGCCGACATCACAAAGCTGGGGTGACCGGTGCCGCAGCCCAGGTTCACCAGGCGGCCCTTGGCCAGCAAGATGATTTTCTTACCGCTGGGGAAAGTGATGTGATCGACTTGCGGCTTGATCTCTTCCCACTGGTATTTTTCAATCGCCGCAACTTCGATTTCGTTGTCGAAGTGGCCGATGTTGCAGACGATGGCCTGGTCCTTCATGCGCAGCATGTGGTCGTGGGTGATGACGCTCTTGTTGCCGGTGGTGGTGACGAAGATGTCAGCGTGTTCGCAGGCGTAGTCCATGGTGACGACGCGGTAGCCTTCCATGGCGGCTTGCAGGGCGTTGATCGGGTCGATCTCGGTCACCCACACTTGCGCCGACAGCGCGCGCAGCGCCTGGGCCGAGCCTTTGCCCACGTCGCCGTAACCGGCCACCACGGCCACTTTGCCCGCAATCATCACGTCGGTGGCGCGCTTGATGCCGTCCACCAGGGATTCGCGGCAGCCGTACAGGTTGTCGAACTTGCTCTTGGTGACGGAATCGTTGACGTTAATGGCGCGGAACAGCAACGTGCCCTTGGCCGACATTTCGTTCAGGCGGTGCACGCCGGTGGTGGTTTCTTCGGTCACGCCGATGATCTCTGCCGCCTTGCGGGTGTACCAGGTGGGGTCCACGGCCAGCTTGGCCTTGATGGCGTTGTACAGCAAGGTTTCTTCTTCGCTGGTGGGGTTGGCCACCACGGAGATGTCTTTTTCGGCGCGCTGGCCCAGGTGCATCAGCAGCGTGGCATCGCCGCCGTCGTCCAGGATCATGTTCGGGCCTTCGCCAGGGGTTCCTTTGGCGCCGAAGTCAAAAATGGCGTGGGTGTAGTCCCAGTAGTCTTTCAGCGACTCGCCCTTGATGGCGAACACCGGTGTACCGGCAGCAGCGATGGCGGCAGCGGCGTGGTCTTGCGTCGAGAAAATGTTGCACGAAGCCCAGCGCACTTGCGCGCCCAGGGCTTGCAGGGTTTCGATCAGCACAGCGGTCTGGATCGTCATGTGCAGCGAACCGGTGATGCGCGCGCCCTTCAGCGGCTGGGCGGCGGCGAATTCTTCGCGGATGGCCATCAGGCCGGGCATTTCGGTTTCAGCGATGCGGATTTCGCGCTGGCCCCAGCCTGCCAGGGACAGGTCGGCAATGGCTTGGTCGGCGGTAGAAACGGGAGAAACAGACTTGAGAACTGCGTTCATGGTGGCTCCAATAGAGGTTGGTACAGCCACTGCGCAGCAGAACGGGGAACAACTCGACTCACCCTGCTGGCAGTGGGTGAGCGCCGTTATCAAAGGATACGGGTTCCGAGCCTCACACTTTGGTAGTGACCAAAGGTTGCAGCGCTCCTCGGAAGACCGCGATTATACGGTTGCGTTGCCCCCGCACCATGGCTTAAGGGCCAAAATGACCCCTAGCGCTTATGGGATAAGCACGAGCAGCTACTGATTTAGTAGCAACCACTCACCCGCCTACATCAGCTTACTTGGGGGCCGCGAAACCGGTGGCCTGGTAGGCCGCGTCGATGGTGGCCTTGCCGATGCGCGACTCCATGGCCTGGTGCACCGGCATCAGGGCCTTTTTCCACTCGGCCAGCTCGTCGGGCGTGGGGGTGTAGACGGTGGTTTTGCCGCTGGCCTTGATCTTGTCCAGGGCGGCGGCGTTCTCGGACGCGGCAATGGTGTTGGCGTAGGTGGTGGCATCTTTCAACGCGCCGTCCAGCGTGGTGCGGATGTCGGCAGGCAGGCCGTCCCAGAACTTCTTGTTGACCACCACCGCATAGGCCAGGTGGCCGTGGTTGGACAAGGTCATGTGCTTTTGCACTTCGTAGATTCTTTGCGTGGCGTAGTTGGACGGCACGCCTTCGGTGCCATCCACCAGACCCGACTGCAGGGCCTGGTAGAGCTGGCTGAAGGCCATCACCTGGGGGATAGCGCCCAGGGCCCGCATCTGCGCGTCCTGCACCCGGCTGCTCTGTATGCGCATTTTCAGGCCCTTGAAGTCGGCCACGCTGCGCAGCGGCTTGTTGGCGCTCATGGACTGGAAGCCGTTGTCCCAGTACGCCAGGCCACGGATGCCCTTGGATTCAAGCTTGCCAAACAGCTCGGCCCCCAGCGGGCCTTGGGTGATGCCCCGAAAGGCCGCCTCGTCCTTGAACAAAAACGGCAGGTCAAACACCTCAAATTCTTTCACCCCCAGCGGGCCGAACTTGGCCAGCGACGGTGCCAACATCTGCACCGAACCGCGCTGCAAGGCCTCCAGCTCGTCCTTGTCTTTGAACAGCTGGCTGTTAGGGAAGAGCTGCACCTGGACCTTGCCCTTGCTGCGCTGCTCGGCCAGCTCTTTGAAGCGCAATGCTGCCTTGCCCTTGGGGGTGTCGGGGGCGACCACGTGGCTGAATTTGATGACGATGGGGGTCTGTGCGAAGGCGGCGGTGGCGGCCAGGGCAGCGGTCATTGCGGCGGCCTGGACCAGGGTGCGGCGGGCAATCAGGGGCATGGTGGACTCTCCAGGTGGAAGGGTGGTGGTGGGCACAGTGTCTGGCGCAGGCCGCCAGGTGGCTAGTGGGGACTTCCACATTCTGCAAAAGTCGATTCTAGGATTTTTCAGGCACTCAATGGGCCGTCACCGCCCCATCTTCCTGCACCAGCAGCTATCAAATTATTCAGCAGCCAGGGCCACCACCGGGTCCAGCCTGGCGGCGCGCTTAGCGGGCATGTAGCCAAACACCACGCCGGTCGCCACCGCGCAGCCAAACGCGCTGGCGATGGCGGTGAGCGAGAAGATCACTGGCACGCCCAAGCCCCGCAGTGCCGCGCCCAACGCCAGCCCCACGGCCACGCCGATGGCCCCGCCCACCCCGGTGACCAGCACCGCCTCGGTCAAAAACTGGCGCAGGATGTCGCCCTGGCGGGCCCCGGTGGCCATGCGGATGCCGATCTCGCGGGTGCGCTCGCGCACCGCCATCAGCATCACGTTCATCACGCCAATGCCGCCCACCACCAGCGATATGGCGGCAATCAGGCCCAGCATCAAGGCCATGGTGCGCTCGGTTTCGCCCTGCACGCGGATGGATTCGGCCTGGTTCCACAGGCGCACGTCTTTGGCGCGGCGGCTGTCGGCCAGCGCGGCCAGAATCGCCTCGCCGGTGGCACTGGCCTGGGCCGGGTCGCGCACCAGCACGGAGATCCAGCTGGGGTGCGGGTGGCCGTAGAGCCGGGCGCTGGCGGCGGCAAACGGCACCACCACGCGCTCGTTCTGGTCTTCGTCGCCGCCCGCCCCGCCTTTGGCGGCCAGCACGCCAATCACCTGGAACGGCACGCCCTCGATCAAGATGTCCTGCCCCAGCGGGTTGCTGCCGTCGGCAAACAGCACTTTGCGCACCGACTGACCCAGGATGGCCACCTTGGCCAGGCGCTGCTGGTCGACAGCATCGAACCACACGCCCTCGGCCAGCGGCCAGCTCAGCGCCTCCTGGAAGTCGGTGGTGGCCCCGCCCACCTCGGTTTGGTGGTCGATGTTGCCGCGGCGCACCAGCAGGCGGCCATCGATATAGGGCTCTACGGTCTGGATGTTGGGCAACTGGCGGATGGTGTCGGCATCGGCCAGGGTCAGCGGGGCGGCGCGGTCGCGGCTGCTGCCCTGCATGGCCGATACGTACATGGCATTGGCCCCGAAGGTCGCCATATTGGCCATGACCTGCTGCCGCGAGCCGGTGCCCACTGCCAGCATGACGATGACCGAGGCCACGCCGATCACGATGCCCAGCAGCGTGAGCGCAGTGCGAAAGCGGTTCACCGCCATGGCCCGCCAGGCCGAGCGCAGGGCCTCGCGCAGCTGGCCTGTATTCAAGTTGCTATTTTTTTGGTAGCTTCTTGCGCCCATGGAATAAGCGCTGGAGGCCGATTTGGCTTGAAACTCTGCCGACACACCCGAATCGGCCACGATCTGCCCGTCGCGTATCTCCACCACCCGGCGGGCCTGGGCGGCCACGCTGCGGTCGTGGGTGATGAGGACGATGGTGTGGCCTGCGTCGGCCAGCGCGTGCAGCAGCGCCATCACCTCGGCACCGCTGTGCGAATCGAGCGCGCCGGTAGGTTCGTCGGCCAGCAGGATGCGCCCGCCGTTGACCAGGGCACGGGCAATCGACACGCGCTGCTGCTGCCCGCCGGAGAGCTGGTGCGGGCGGTACTGCAATTTGTCGCCCAGGCCCAGGCGCTCCAGCAGGTGCCGGGCGCGGGCCTGGCGGGCGGCCTCGGGCATGCCCGCGTAGACGGCGGGCACTTCCACATTACCCTGGGCCGACTCGGTACGCACCAGGTGGTAGCCCTGGAACACAAAGCCAAAGGCCTCGCGGCGCAGCCAGGCGAGCTGGTCGGTATCCATCTGCGCCACATCCTGGCCGTCAAAAAAATAGCTGCCACTGCTGGCCTGGTCCAGGCAGCCCAGCAGGTGCATCAGCGTGGACTTGCCCGAGCCGGACGCACCGACGATGGCCACGAATTCGCCCGCATGGATTTGCAGGCTGATGCCGCGCAGCACCTCCACCGCCGGCGCGCCCCCGCCCTCCCCGCCGTAGCGTTTGCGCAGGTCGCGCAGGTCGATCAGCGGCGGGGCGGTGCTCACCACTGGAACCAGGGCGTGCGGCTGGGGGCGGCCTGCTCGCCGGTCACCAGCAGCTCACCCTCGCGCAGGCCGTCCAGCACCTCGGCGGTGAGTCGGGTTTTTACGCCCAGGCGCAGGCTGCGGCTCTCTACCTGGCCGTCGGGGCGCAGCACGCGGGCGGTGTAGGACTCTGGCTGTCCCGGCTGGGGCACCAGCGCAGGCAGGGGCACCGCCAGCACGTTCTGCACCGCAGCGGTGACAAAGGCCACCTGGGCGCTCATTTGCGGCATCAGCGCGGCATCGGGGTTGGCCACGTCGAACAGCACGGTGTACAGCACCACCTTGCTGGCGACGGCCTGCCCGGCCCCGGCGGCCTTGGTCTCGGCCAGCGCCGGTGCGGGCAGCACCTGGCGCACCTTGCCTGCCCAGCGGCGGCCATCGCCGCCCAGGGTGGTGAAGACCACCGGCATGCCGGGCTGCACACGGCGCACATCGGCCTCGGACACCTCGGTCCACACCGTCATGGCCGACAGGTCGGCGATGCGCAGGATGGTGGGCGTTTGGTAGGTGGCGTTCAGGGTCTGGCCCTCGCGGGCTTCCAGCGACACCACGGTGCCCGCCATGGACGCAAAAATGCGGGTGTAGCCCAGCCGCGCGGTGTCGGCCTGCAGGCTGGCCTGGGTCTGGTCGATCTGGGCGCGCAGGTGTTCGATCTTGGCGGCGGCAGATTCCAGCGTGGCCTCGGCGGTGTTGACATCCTCCATGCGCGTGGCCCCGTGTTCGGCCATCAGTTGCTGGCGGCTGTACTGCCGCTGCGCCAGGCGGTGCTGGGCCTGCTGGTCGGCCAACTGGGCGCGCAGACCGGCCAGCGCGGCCCGGCTGGCATCCACCGTGGCCTGCTGCACGCTGGGGTCGATCTCCACCAGCAGTTGCCCCTTGGCCACCTGCGCACCGGCGGCCACATGCAGCCGGGTGACCTGGCCCGACACCTGCGCGCCCACGTCCACATAGCGGCGCGGCTGCAAGGTGCCCATGGCGGTGACGCTGGTCTCGATGCTGGCGCGGACTACCGGCGTGGTGGTCCAGCGCGGGGCTGGGCGGCTGGTGGCCCACACCGTGGCCCCGGCGGCCAGCACCAACGCAGCCAGGGCGGCGGCATAACGGAAAGAAATCAAAAAACGCATGGACACCTTACAAAAACAACACCACCCCAGCCGCCAGCGCCGCCAGCAGCGCCAGCCCCACCGCAGCACGGGGCGCATACGGCAACAGGCCCACCAGAACCAAGGCCCCGGCGGATAAAAACCCCAGCCACACCACCACGCCCACGCTAGGCCCCCAGGCCGCCACGCAGGGCCACACGGCCAGGGCCAGCAGCAGCCACCCCGCCCCGCGCAGGCACCGGCGGGCGCGCGGCGAGGCGTCCCGGCCCCAGACCTGGGCGTGGTGCCGGTCCATGGCCAGGCACAGGCCCGCAAACCCGGCGTAGGCCAGCAGCATGGCGGCCACGGCAGCCATCGCCACGCTCATGGGGCCAGCTCCCTGCGCACAGCGGCGCGCTGCGGCTTGGCCGTGCGCGGGGCGGCCACGCGCCGGGTGGTCCACAGCGCCAGCGCGCCAAAGGCCAGCACCGTCAGCTCCACGCCCGCGCTTTCCCAGTCGCCGCGGGCGATTTGCGCGGGCAGGTGGTCGCCGGTGGTCCACACATTCAGCAGCGGCAGCAGCAGGCACACAGCGGCCAGGGCGGCCAGTTGCTCTACCCACGCGCGGCCCGGCGGGCGCACAAAGGCGTGCAGCAGCGCCAGCAGCCAGACGGCAAAGAAGGCGGCGATTTCGGCATCGTCACGGTGCGGCAAGGCCACCGGAATCAACCGGTTGGCCCACAGGTAGCCCACGCAGGCGATGGCCAGCCCGGCGATGGCGGCCACGTTCAAGCCCTCCACCATGCGGTACACGCGGGCGGTGGCTGCGCCGAACTCCACGCCATGTTTGGCCCGCCGTTTCACCATGAACAGAATAGCCCCGGTGGCCACCATGGCCGTGCCCGCCAGGCCGCTCAGAAAGTACAGCCACTTCAGCGCCAGCCCGCCGAAGTGGGCCATGTGCAGGTCGCCCATCACCTGCTGCACCAGCGGGGCCGCGCCACCGTCCACCCCGCCGGGCATGCGGGTGCGCAGCACGGCACCGGTGGCGGCAGAGAACACCACCAGGCCGGTGCTGGCGCTGAGTCGGCCCATCTGCTCGGCCTCGCTGTTCTGGCCGTACACGCCGATGCGCATGGAGGCATCGCCCGGGTTGTCTACCACCACGCAGCGGATTTTTTGGCCCAGAATGGCCTCGGCCCGCTGGGCAAAGCTCTCCATGGCGGGCACGGCCAGCAGCTGGCCAGTGCGCAGGGGTTTGTCGGGGTCGCTCAAGGCCTGGTACAGGGCTTGGGTGGGCTGGGGCTGGCTGCCAAACGCCGACCAGGCCCCGGCAGGCATGAAGCTCAGGCCGGAGATGGCCAGGCCGGTGTAGGCAATCATGAACAAAAACGGCAGTGTCAGCACCGCCAGCGCGTTGTGCGCGTCCAGCCAGGAGCGCTGGCCCTTGGCCGGGCGGAAGGTGAAGAAGTCTTTGAAAATGCGCTTGTGCGTGACGATGCCCGACACCAGCGCCACCAGCATGGCCATGGCCACCAGGCCCACCAGCCACAGGCCGAAGGTGCCCGCGTGCAGCATGTAGTGGAAGCTCACAAAGTGGCCGCCGCCCTGCGTAGCCCGCTGCACTGCATCTGCGGCGGGGGCCAGGATTGCGCCGGTGGCGGGGTCGAGATCGGCCGAGGCGTAGCCGCCCTGGGCATCGAACCAATACGCTGCCAGGCCACCGCCTTCGCCGTTGTCACTGTCACTATCGCTGCCGTGGTTCGGCCAGATTTCCCACATGTCGGCACGCGGATGCTGGCGGGCCATGTAGTCCATGCCGTGGGCCAGGCGCTGGGCGCGGCTGGCGCTGGGTGCTGGCTCGGCGGCGGCATGCGATTCGGCCAGGGCGTGCTCGGGCGTCATCCAGTGGCCGATGGGCTCGGCAAACACGGCCAGCGTGCCGGTAAGAAACACGGCGTACAGCAGCCAGGTAAACCACAGCCCGCACCAGGTGTGCAGCCAGGCCATGCTTTGGCGGAAGCCGCCGGTGTTTGTTTTCTTGCTCATAAATAGGTGCTTACCGTCGCCATGGCCGCCATCACCAGCGCGGGCAGCAGCAGGCCCAGCCACACACGGCGCAGGTCGTGCACCGCAAAGGCCCAGACCACCGCAGCGGTGTACAGCGCAAAGCTGGCCTGCACCCCGGCCAGCACAGCCTCGGCGCGCGGGCCGGGCAGCAGCGCGCCCAGCAGCACCGCGCCCGCCGAGGCCAGCGCGTAGCCGCCCAGCACGGCAGCGCTTACACGGGAAAGCATGGCCCAGCGTGCCATCACAGCCTTACCAGTCGGCCCGCAGGCTGACGCTGACGTTGCGCGGCGCGCCGTAGTCGGCATAACCCCACATCGAGCGGTTGTAGACCGTGTCGAACACGTTGTTCAGGTTGGCGGTGGCCGACCAGGTGTCGTTGAAACGGTAACGTGCCATCAGGTCCACCAGGGTGTAGGCCTTTTGCGTCTGCCGCACGGCCAAAGCGGGGCTGGTGGCGTAGATGCTGGTGTTGTAGTAGGTGGCGCTTTGCCAGCGCACACTGGCACCCAGGTTCAGCCGGTCCATGGTGTGGTTGACGCTGAGCTTGAGCAGGTTGTCGGGGATGTAGGTGTTCTTGCGGTCGCCGGTGGCATCCTTGGCGGTGTTGTGGGTGAAGCCGCCGCTCACGTCCCAGCCGGGGGCCACGCGGCCCGACACCTCGGCCTCGAAGCCGGTGGTCTTCACGCCGTCGATGCTGCGGTAAATCCATTCGCCGCTGGGCAACCGGCCCACGCCCGCGTATTCGGCAAACTTGTTTTGCAGAGTCTGGTACACGGCCACCGAGGCGTTCAGGCGGTCTTCAAAAAACGCCCATTTCATGCCCGCTTCGATGTTGCGGCCTTCGGTGGGCTCCAGCAGTTGGCCGCTGGCCCCGTAGTAGGTCACCGGCTTGAAGATGCCGGTGTAGCTGGCGTACAGCGAGGCGGTGCTGCTGAGGTCGTAGACCAGGCCCAGGTAGGGCGTGGTGATGTTCTTGTGCTGCACCGTGGCGGCGCTGGCATTCACAAAGTCGGTGGTGGTGTACTTCCAGTTGCTCAAGCGCCCACCGGCCATCAGCTTCCAGTCGTCGGCCAGGTTGAAGCGCACCGTGGCAAACACGCCGGTTTGCTGCTGGTCGTAGCCGTTGTCGTAGCTGGCGGTGCTGGCGATGGCGGGCTGGGCAATTGCGCCGGAGGCCAGGTTGTACGGGGCCAAGGTGGCGCTTTGGTAGGTGGCCATATTGAACTTGTTGCGGCCCGTGTTCATGCCCACAGCCAGCGCGTGCTTGCGGCCCAGCAAACTGAACGGGCCGGTGGCGTAGGCATCCACGCTGTCGGTGTTGGAGCTGCGCAGGCTGCGGTCGGCGTAAGCCGGGCTCCAGGCCCCCACCAGGTTGCCGGTGGCGCGGTCCACGTAGTCGCCGGGGTAGTAGCTCACGCGGTCAATGTCGCCGCGCGCCATGCGGGCCGAGGCCACGGCTTTCCAGCCGCTGTCGAAGCGGTGCTCCAGCGTGGGGGTAAAGCTGTGCTGGCGCACGTTCCAGTAGGTCCAATCTTGCCCGGCGGAGAACGAGCGGCTGTTGCTGAACACGCCGCCGTCCAGGTAGAAGGCGGGGTTGGAGTTGTAGTTGTAGGCCCCGTCGGTGTCCGAGCGCTGCTGGTCCAGCGCCAGCGACAGCAGGGTTTGCGGGGTCAGGTCGGCCTCCAGCACGCCGTACAGCACGCTTTTCTCGGACGCATAGCGGTCCATGAAGGAGTCGGCTTGGCGCACGGCCCCCACCAGGCGGGCCCGGATGCGGCCATCGGCGGTCAGCGGGCCGGAGATGTCGCCTTCCACGCTCTTGCGCTGCCAGCTACCCACCTGGGTTTGCAGGTGCGCCTGGAAGGTCTCGGTGGGCCGCTTGCGGATGAAGTTGACGGTGGCCGACGGCTCGCCCAGCCCGGCCACAATGCCCGCCGCGCCCTTGACCACCTCGACCCGGTCGGCAATCGCAGGGTCCAGGCCTTGGCTGATGGAGCCTTCGTAAATCGGCTGGGCCGAGGTGGTGTTCAGGCCATCGACCTGGATACCGGTGTCCATGTAGAAGCCGCGCACATAGATCTGGCTGTTTTCCGACGCGTCGCCCACCAGGGACACGCCCGGCGTGTGGTCCAGCACCTGCTCCATGGTGGTCAGGCCCTTGTCTTCGATCATCTGGCTGGTGACCACCGTCACCGACTGCGGCGTTTCGCGCAGCGACAGGTTGAGCCTGGTGGCGCTGCTGGCCACCCGGGCGGTGTAGGCCCCGGTGCCTTCGGTCTGGGCCTTGTCGGCGTTGGCGGTGACGGTGACGGCAGGCAGGGCCACCGCGTTGGCACCAGCGACCGGTGCAGCCACGGGCTTGGGCACATATTTGCGCAGTGTGTACGCGCCACCGCCCTGGTCCAGCGCCTCCAGGCCCGAGCCCGTCAACAGGGCGGCAAAGCCCCCGTGCACGATGTAGCTGCCTTGCAGACCCGCCGATGCCTGGTCTTTGGCCAGGGCCGGGTCAAACGACAAGGCCACGCCCGCCGCTGCTGCAAACCGGGCCAGCACGTTGGCCAGTGGCCCGGCAGGAATCTGGAAGGCGCGGGCCGGGCTGGCCTGCACCGGCTCTGCAGCCTGGCCCGGCAAGGCCAGCGTGGCTAAAGAAAACACGGCAGCCTGGACAGCCAGCGCCAGGGGCGAAATCGCAAACAGGTGGCGACGGAAACGGGTTGGGGACATGGAAGGCCTTGGGAAAGTAAAACAGGTGTGGTGGATGGGCTCCTGGTGGGTAGGCCGGATGAGATGCAAAAACATGCAAGCCCGGCGCAAAAAAATCTTGGGTGTCTGCTCGGCAGGCGGGCAATACAGGTGGGCTATAGCGCCTCGACCCGCACCCAGTAGCGGGTGCGCTGGCGCACGCGCACCGGCAGCGACCGGGCCAGCACCCGCAGCGCGGTGTCGGTGTTGGCGGTAGGGAACGCGCCCGACACGCGCAGCGCGGCCACCGCCGGGTCGCAGGCCAGGTGGCCGGGGCGGTAGCGGGCCAGCTCGGCCACCAGGTCGCCCAGCCGCCAGTCGCTGGCGACGATGCTGCCGTCATCCCACGCGGCCACGCTGTCGTCTACCGGCTGCGGGGTTGCGGCCTGCTGGCCGGTGAAACGTATTTGCTGCCCGGCACGCAGCAGCACCGGGCGGGCCGCGTCCAGCGGGCGGATTTCCACCGCATCGGCCAGCACCGCCACGCTGGTGTGCTCGCCGTGTTGGCGCACGCTGAAACGGGTGCCCAGCGCCCTTACGCTGCCGTGGTCCGTCTGCACCACCAAAGGCCGGGCGTTGCTGGCGGCGGTGCCGCGTTGTCGGCTGTGCGCGGTTTCCACCAGCAGCTCGCCCGCCCACAGCCGCAGCGTGCGCTGGCTGGCGCTGAACACCACGTCGGCGGCACTGTCGGTGTTCAGCGTCAGCAACGAGCCATCGGCCAGCTCCACGCTGCGCCGCTCGCCCACGCCGGTGCGGTAGTCGGCCAGCCAGGTGGCTTGGTGGCAGGCCACCGTGCGCCAGGATGCATAGCCCAGTACGCCGCTGCCCGCCAATACGGCGATGCTGCGCAGCGCGTGGCGGCGGTTGTTGGGGTTGCGGCCTGCGGCCAGCAACGTGGGCAGGGCGATGCGGCTGGGCACGCGCTGCACGCTGGCGCGCAGCGCGGCAATGCGCTGCCAGGCGCGCTGGTGGTCGGGGTGCTGCTGGTGCCATTGCTGCCAGGCCTGTTGGTCGGCGGCGGTGGCTGCACCCGAGCACAGGCGCACGTACCAGGCCACGGTTTCCTGGCGCAGGGCGTGTTCGTCGCGGCTTTCCACCTTCATGGCGCGAGCAGGTAGCAATGGGCGATGGCTTTGCCCATGTAGTTGTTGACCGTGCGCACGCTGATGCCGAGCTGGGCGGCGATGTCGGCATAGGCCATGCCGTCCAGTTGCGACAGCAAAAACGCCTGGCGCACCAGCGGCGGCAGGCCGTCCAGCATCGCATCGATGGCGGTCAGCGCCTCCAGCAGGATGGCCTGCGTCTCGGCGCTGGGCAGGTGGGCGGCGGGCAGGGTGGCCAGCACGTCCAGGTAGGCGCGCTCCAGACTTTGGCGGCGAAAGAAGTCGGCCACCAGGCCCTTGGCAATGGTGCCCAGGTAGGCACGCGGCTCCAGCACCTGCGGCGCTTCGCGCTTGGACAGCACACGCACAAAGGTGTCTTGGGCCAGGTCGGCCGCATCGCAAGGGTTGCCCAGCTTGCGGCGCAACCAGGCCTGCAACCAGCCATGGTGGTCACCGTAAAGGGTTTCGATGCTGGAGGATGGCGCGAGGCGGGTGGCGGTCACAGGGTCAAAAAAAGGCCCCGCAAACGGAACCAATCTAAATACGAATGAATCGCATTATCTACTAGACCCCAGTACACCGTTTTGCGTACATACCGCTAAATTTATAAAAAATAGGGCTCCAGCGCTTATTCAATAAGCGCAAGAAGCTCTTTTATTTATAGCAACTCCACCGCCAGAGCGGTCGCTTCGCCGCCACCAATGCACAGCGTGGCCACCCCTCGGCGCAGGCCGTGGGTGCGCAAGGCATGCAGCAACGTAACCAGAATCCGCGCCCCGCTGGCCCCGATGGGGTGGCCCAACGCGCAGGCACCACCGTGCACGTTCACGCGGCCGTGTGGCAGGTCCAGCTCGGCCATCAGCGCCATGGGCACCACGGCAAAGGCCTCGTTGATTTCCCACAGGTCCACATCGGTCACGGCCCAGCCGATCCGGGCCAGCAGCTTCTGCACAGCCCCCAGTGGCGCAGTGGAAAACCAGGCCGGTGCCTGGGCAAACGTGGCATGGCCCACAATGCGCGCCAAGGGTTGCAGGCCCCATTGCGCAGCGGTAGAGGCGCGGGCCAGCACCAGGGCCGCCGCCCCGTCGCTGATGGACGAGCTGCTGGCGGCGGTGATGGTGCCGTCGGCTTGGAACGCGGGTCGTAAAGTGGGGATTTTGTCCAGGCGGATCTTCCCCGGCGCTTCGTCGGTGCTGACTTCGGCACCTTTGGCCAGCACCGGGGCGATCTCTGCCGCAAACGCGCCCGACGCTATCGCCGCCTGCGCCCGCTGCACGCTGGTGGTGGCAAACGTGTCCTGCGCCGCGCGGGTAAAGCCGTACAGCGCGGCACAGTCTTCGCCAAAGCTGCCCATGGAGCGGCCCGGCTCGTAGGCATCTTCCAGCCCGTCCAGCATCATGTGGTCCAGCACCTGGCCGTGGCCGATGCGGATGCCGCTGCGCCCCTTGGGCAACAGGTGCGGCGCGTTGGTCATGCTCTCCATGCCGCCCGCCACCACCAGATCGTGGCTGCCCGCCAGCAGCATGTCATGCGCCAGCATGGTGGCAAATAGCCCTGAGCCGCACATCTTGGACAGCGTGACCGCCCCCGTGCCCTGCCCCAGCCCTCCCTTGAACCCCGCCTGCCGCGCCGGAGCCTGCCCCTGCCCCGCCATCAGGCAGTTGCCGAACACCACCTGGTCGATCCGCGCCGGGTCCACGCCCGAGCGCGCCACCGCCGCCTGGATGGCCGCCCCGCCCAGATCAGGCGCTGCCAGCGAGGTAAAAGCCCCCTGGAATGCACCCATGGGGGTGCGGGCGGCGGCGAGGATGACGATGGGGTCAACCGGGTGGATAGTGGGCATGGTGGTAGTCCTTCGGGAGCCACTGTACGCCTGCTGGCGTGGTGGGCGGAAGACCATGGATGGGATCCCACTGGATGCCTGGGTATCCAGAAATGTTTTTCGTCTGGATTATTTTGCACAACAAAAAAGGGGCCGAAGCCCCTTTTTAAATGCACAGCAGCTTACTTATTTTTCAGCGCGACGGCGGCGTGCCATGGCGACACCCACCAATCCCAAACCCAGGAGGGCAATGCTGGTGGGTTCAGGTACTTTATTTACTGGCGTATTTCCAAAGTCAACTCCGCCGGAGGCATTATTGATGGCGACCAAACCATTGTTTGCAGCATCAAATCCACCCGAGGTATTGGTGAAACTGGTGTACAAGGTGTCATAAAAAGGATTGGGCGCCGTAAAAAACGATGCGCCATTACTGGTCAACGCAAACGCCATGGTTGCATTCAGTGACGTACCAAATAAATTATTGATACTGGACGAAGCAATCATGCTGGTGCCGGTACCCAGTAAAACAGTGTCCGACGAGTGCACAACCGTGCCACTGGCAGCATTTCCATTATTTGCCATGGTAAATACACTGTTGGAGCCATCTGATTTCTCACCCCATAAAGTGGAAGTCAATGCATTGACGGTGTATGTGCTACCTACCGCGCCGAACGAACCGGTCAACAAAGTTGTTGTGTAGGTGTACTCGGCCCACAAAGCGTAGCCCATGGTGCCACTCAAACCCAAACCGGTACTGCCCGCGCCCAGCACCCCCCCCATGGAGTTGGTAAACGATGTCAACTGGGTGTAACCAATACCAGCCGTAGTTTTGGAAATGGGATTTAAAGTGATTAAGGTTGATGCCGAACCGTTTATGAAATTAGCACTGAAATCTGTAGTCGAATAACCAAAAATACTGGTATCGACGGTAAAACTCGGTGTGGGCGCGGCAGTAACTGGCAACGTAAAACCAGCAGTAACAACCACTGCAACAATTGCTACAGTTTTAAATACGTTTTTCATGAAATACCTTGCTGTTAAAAACAAAAAATAGCGCCACCATAGGCGTTGTTACATTTCTTACATGCAATGTACGTGCCAAATCCTCAAATCGCCTCAAATCAACGACTTACAAGATAAAACCCGCTTTATATAAAAACCAGTGTAAGAAAAATCGATATGTTATATAACGAACAGATAAAACCAAAAATGTATGTTATAGCAGTCCGAAAATACCGCTATATCCGGAACTATTTAACGGTTGGGAAGATGGCGGGACCGTCCCCGCAGAATCCTGCCGCCTGCCGCCTGCCGCCTGCCGTATCGCCGCGCAGACGGCCGCCCAGCCCAGTCGTGCACCGCTAAAGAGGCCGACACCGCTTGGAGTGCGCCCATAGGGACACGACAGGCCAGGACAAAGGTTGCAGGCCCAGTTGCGCGGCACTAGACCCGGGCCAGCACCAGGGCCGCCGCACCGTCGCTGATGGACAAACTGCTGGCGGCGGTGATGGTGCGATCGGGCTAGGAGGCGGGTCGCAAAGTGGGGATTTTGTCTAAGCAGATCTTGCCGGGCCCACCATCGCCTGGATGGCCGCCCCGCCCAGATCGTGCGCAGCCGGGGATGCAAAGGCCCTTAGACAGCCCCCTTGGGGGTGCGCGCGGCGACGAAGATGAACATGGGGTCGGTGGTAGGCATGGTTGCGCTCCGTTGGAGCCACTGTACGCATGCTGGCGCGAGGAAAGTGATTCCAAAAAAAAGGGGCCTAGGCCCCTTTTTTCAAATCACCGCAGGCGAACTATTTTGCTGCGCGGCGGCGGCCTGCAACGGCCAAACCCGCCAATCCCAAGCCCAACAGAGCAATGCTGGTGGGTTCAGGCACTTCAGTTATCGCATTGCCAAAATCAACCCCGCCGGAAGCATTGTTAATGGCAACCAACCCATTAGTCGCCGCGTCAAAACCACCTGATGTGTTGGTGTAACTGCTGTACAACATATCAAAGAAGGGGTTGGGCCCCACAAAAAATAATTTACCTTCAGGAGTCAAACTGTATCCCATCGTTGCATTCAACGAAGTACCGTACATACCATTAATATTTGACGTGGCTTCTACTTTAGAGCCCACTCCCAGCAAAACGGTGTCGGACGATTTTATGACAGAAGCACTACCAGAATTGTTAACATCGGCCTTGATAAATTCGCTATTGGAACCGTCCGATTTTTCTCCAAAGATGGAGAAATTCAGTGAGTCCACCGTGTAAGTGCTGTCTACCTCGGCATAGGAGCCACTATTCAATGTAGAGGTGTAGTTGTACTCGGCCCACAAAGCATAACCCATGGTGTTGCCCAATCCCAAGCCTGTCATGCCGGCGCCCAGCAAATTTCCGGAGTCTGTGAACGATGTAAATTGTAAATATCCAACGCCCGACATGGTCTGTCCATTTTGGTTCAAGGTAATCAGCGAGGATGCCGAACCATTAATGAAATTGGCAACGAAATTTGGAGTCGCATAACCAAAAATACTGGTATCAATGGTGAAACTCGGGGTTGGCGCAGCGATGGCTGGCAATGTAAAACCAGCTGCAGCAACTACTACAGCAACTGCTGCAGTTTTAAATACGTTTTTCATTGAATACCTTGGTGTTAAAAACAAAAATCGGCACCAAAATCGGCGCCGATACATTTGTTACACGCAATGTACATGCCAATTTCTTAAATCGCCTTAAATCAACTACTTACATGATAAATACGCATCCTTATAAATTCAGGTGTAAAAAATATCGATATGTTTGATAACCAACAGATAAAACCAAAAATCTATGTTATAGCAGCCTGAAAATACCGCTATATCCGAAACTATTTAACGACTAAGAAGATGGCGGGACAGTTCCCGCAGAAACCTGCCGCCCGCGGTACCGCCACGCAGTTGGCCGCTCCGACCCAGTCGTGCACCGCCAAAGAGGCCGACACCGCTTGGAGTGCGCCCATAGGAATACGACAGGCCAGGATGGCCAGAGGCCTCCCCACGCCTGCTGGCACAAAGACTAATACTATGTATTTAATAGCACTTCACGCTTATGAAATAAGCGCTGAATGCCTATTTGCCTTAGAACTTACCGAGGCACACCGGTCACCGTATTCGGCAGCGGCGCACGCACCGCCCGCCGAAAGATCGACGGCGACACGCCGGTGTGCTCCTTGAAGAAGCGCGAGAAATTGCCCGGGGCCGAGAAGCCCAGGTCCAACGCCACGTCGGTCAGCGGCAGGCCTTCGCTGACGCGGCGCATGGCTTCCTCGACCCGCACCGCGCTCCAGAACACCTGCGGCGTGGCGTTGAGCTGGTCGCGAAACAGCGCGAAGAAATGCGCGCGCGACAAACCTACTTTGGCGGCGATGTCGTCCACCGTGGTCTTTTCGGCCACGTGCTCGCGCATGTGGGCGATGGCCTTGCGCAGCCGGTGGTCCAGCGTGGGGCCGAAGGCGGCGGGCGGTGGCACATCGACCTGCTCGGTCGAGGCCTGGATGGCGGCTTCCAGCAGCCGCCCCACCTCTTCGTCCACCGCTTCGCGCGGCGTGTCCAGCGCCAGGATCAAATCCAGCACCCGCCAGCAGGCCTGGCGCAGCGCCGGGTGGATGGGGATGCGCGGCGACGGAAAGCGGAAGTTGCGCCCCAGCGCCTGGCTGCGTGCGTCCAGCCAGGGCTTGGACAGCATGAAGGCCAGGAACAGGCAAGGGCCGCTGTCGTCCAGCAACACCATGTCGTGCGACGCGAAAGCGTTCGCGCCCAGGGCGATGTTCTCGCTGTAGTCCACCACCGTCGCACCCACCTGGGCCCGGGCGCGGGCACCGCCGAGCCAGAAGGCGATCTGCGTCTCGGAGTGCGCGTGCGCCACCAGGTTGGCGCGCAGCTCCAGCACGATGGCCGTGCCGAATGCGCCTATGTGGAGTGCGTACGCCTCGGCCATGTGGGGAAGTCCTGGTGGGTGGGAATGGCCGCATTGTGTGCCCGGCAAAACCGCCAAAACGCCCGCCTAGGGAATGTACTTAGCACGCCATCAGACGATTTGATACGCCGCCGGACGGGCGGATAAGCCGGGTTTGTGGGGTCTACCTACAGTTGCCCTGCGCTCTCCAACCACCCAGTTTCAACAGGAAAAACCACCATGAAAATCGCCGCCTACCTCGTCGAAGGCCAACGTTATGTGGGCCTCGTCTCTGCCGACGACGGCACCGTCACCGCGATCGACCTGCCCCGTGCAGAGGCCTTGAAAGGCGCGCTGGCCGTCATCGAAACCCTGGCCGCAGGCGGCAAGATGCCCGCCACCACCGGCAGCCCAATAGCCCTCGCCGACGTGGCACTGGACGCGCCGATTCCCCTGCCCCGGCGCAACCTCTGGTGCGTGGGCCGCAACTACCACGCGCACGCCAAGGAGCTGGCCGCGTCGGTCTTCAAGGACAACAGCGCCAACACCGAAGAGTGGCCCATCGTCTTCACCAAGGTGCCCGAATGCGTGGTCGGCCCACACGACGCGGTGCGTGTGCCGGTGGAAGTGACCACGGCGGTGGACTACGAGGCCGAGCTGGCCGTGGTGATTGGCAAAGGCGGCAAGAACATCCCCCGCGCTGCGGCCATGGAGCATGTGTTTGGCTACACCATTGTCAACGACGTGTCGGCCCGCGACGTGCAGGTGCGCCACCAGCAGTGGGACATGGGCAAGTCCTTCGACACCTTCTGTCCCATGGGCCCGTGGATCGTGACCGCCGACGTGCTGGACGGCCGCGAGACACGCGTGCGCTGCTGGGTCAACGGCGAACTGCGCCAGGACGGCCCCACGCAGAACATGATTTTTGACATCCCCACGCTGATCGAAACCATCTCGCGCGGCATCACGCTGTACCCCGGCGACGTGATCGCCACCGGCACCCCGGCGGGCGTGGGCATGGGCATGCAGCCGCCGCGCTACCTGGCGGCGGGGGACGTGGTGCGCATCGAAGTCGATGGCATCGGCGCAATTGAAAACAACTTTGTTTAAGGTAACTATGACAACCGAAATCCACCACGGTCTGACCGTTGAAATCGAAGGCAGCGGCACGCCGCTACTGTGCATCCACGGCCTGGGCGGCTCGTCGAATGTATGGGCCCCGCTACTGGGCGCGCTGGCAGGCTTTCGCGTGGTGCGGCCCGACCTGCCGGGCAGCGCCCGCTCGGCCTTGCCGCCGGGCGCACTGTCCATCCAGGGCTATGTGGATGCGCTCATAGGCCTGCTGGACGCGCTGGATATTCCGGCAACCCACATCGCCGCCCATTCGCTGGGCACGGTGGTGGCGCAGCACCTGGCGGTGCAGCACCCGGGCCGCGTGCTGTCGCTGGCACTGTTCGGCCCGCTGGTGGCCCCGCCCGAGGCCGGGCGCGCAGGCATCCACGCCCGCGCCCAACTGGCCCGGACTGGCGTAACCGGCATGCAGGAGATTGCCGATGCCGTCACCAAGGGCGCAACCGGTGCAGAAACCAAGGCCCAACAGCCCGCCGTGCTGGCCCTGGTGCGCGAGATCGTGATGCGCCAGAGCTCTGAAGGCTATGCCCAGAGCTGCGAAGCCCTGGCCCGGGCGGAGTCCGCCGCCATCGAGCAGATCCACGTGCCCACCCTGCTGGTCACCGGCGACCAGGACGGCGTGGCCCCGGCGGCGAATGTGGCGGTGATGGCCGCGCGCATTCCCGGCAGCCAGACGCAGGTTTTCGAGGCCTGCGGCCACTGGACCCCGTTCGAGCAACCGGCCCGCTGCGTGCAGGCCCTGCAAAGCTTTTACGCCACCCTTTGATTCAAATAAACAGGAGACCACCATGACCCGTACCGCATTCACCAATGTCCGCATCTTCGACGGCGCCGGCACCGACACCTACCTGGGCGACGTGCTCGTGGAGGGCAAGCGCATCGTGCAGGTGACCCGCCTGCCCGAGCGCGTGAGCACCGATGACGCCCGCGTCATCGCCGGTCGGGGCCGCTTTCTGATGCCCGGCATGACCGAGGCACATACGCATTTCTCGTGGAACGACCAGCCCTCGCTGGCGGCCATCCAGTTCATGCCACCCGAAGAGCACATGCTGTGGTGCGTGCGGGTGGCCAAGCGCTACCTGGACATGGGCTGGACCTCGGCCATCGGTGCCGCCGCCGCCAAGCCCCGGCTCGACGTGGTGCTGCGCAACGCCATCGACGCGGGCGAGTTCCCCGGCCCACGCTATCTGGCGGGCAGCCAGGAGATCACCACCATCGGCGCGCTGGGCGACAACACGCTGCCGCACATGCCGTTTTCGGAACTCAGCTTTGGCAGCGTATGCAGCGGGCCGGAAGAAATCCGCCGCTCGGCCCGCACCTTCATCAAGTACGGCGTGGACCACCTGAAGATCAACCTGTCGGGCGAATACATCGCCGGGCTGCCCGCCGAAATGTCGCCGTTTGCCGAGGAGGAAGTGGCCATGCTGGCGCAGGAAGCCAAGCGCTACGGCAAGCGCATGGCGGCGCATGCACGCTCCAGCGAATCGGTGAAGCAGTGTGTGCGCCACGGCATCGAGATGGTCTACCACGCCAGCTTTGCCGACGAGGAAGCGCTGGACATGCTGGAGGCCGCCAAGGACAAGCACTTTGTGGCCCCCGGCATCGGCTGGCTGATCCGCACCACTTACCATGCCGCCGAGTTCGGCATCACCGAAGCCGTGGCCACGCAAATGGGCTACAAGCGCGAGCTGGAAGTCGCCGCCGCCTCGCTGCGCGCCATGCACCAACGCGGCATCCGCATCCTGCCCGGTGGCGACTACGGCTTTGCCTGGATGCCGCACGGCACCAATGCCAACGACCTGCAGTACTTCGTGGACTACATCGGCATGACCCCTTCTGAGGCCCTGCGTGCCGCCACACAGTTGGGCGGGCAGATCATGCAGCGCCCTTACGAGCTGGGTCTGCTGAAAGCCGGTTACCTGGCCGACATCGTGCTGGTGGACGGCAACCCGCTGGAGAACCTGGCCCTGCTGACTGACCCCGCCAAGATCCAGCTGGTGATGAAGGACGGCGTGGTCCACAAAGACTGCGCTACCCCGGTGCCGGATGAAGCCGCCCTGCACCTGGGTGGCACCAGCTCGCCGCTGGTGGAAGAAGGGGTGAAGGAGGCACTGGCGGAGATGCTGTAAGCGAGCAGCCGCCCTTCGACTTTGCAGCGGGGGGCGGTGGCCGGATGCCATGCTGAAATCCAATTTTTTGGCTATTTTTTAGATGCTAGATATGCCTCTAGCGCTTATTCAATGAGCGTAAGTAGCTATTAAATCTTTATTCTTATTTGATAGCATCCCTGCCGTTCGTCGGCAGGCCCCTTAGCAGGGCGGCACCACCACATTAGCCTGTAAAAACGCCATTACGCGCCGCACCGGGGTAGAGCGGTGGCGGCTGGCGGGGAGCACCAGGTAGAACACGCTGTGCTCCACGCCGTCCCAGTCGGGCAGGATGCGCTGTAGCCGCCCCTCGGCCACCAGGCCCACATTGCGGGCCGATACGTCCAGCTCCAGCTGCACCAGCGGGTGGCTGATATCGAACAAACGCCGCCCGGGCTTGCTAATGGGCATGGCGTGACTCCTGATTTGGCGCAACTGCGCTGCACGCTACGCCCGTGTCTTAAGACACAACACCTGTATCCCACGTACTTCAGCAACAATGGACGCTTAATGAAGTCGAAGTCAAAGTCGAAAGGTAGGAAAATGCGCCTCGCCATGCCTGGAGCAGTAGTTGTTTTTTTGCTGCTCTGCACCGTATCTTCAATCGCACAAATTACGCAGCTACCCCTCGCCGAGGTCGAAAAAAGAAATGCTGCGGCAGCATTCGCCACCACCCGAGAAGCCAGCCTATTTCTCCTGGTGGGCGAATGCAGTCATTTGATGGTGAACTCAAATGTCAATATGAACACTATCGCGCGGGGATGGTTTGATAGAAACAAGCCAGAAATGGAAGCGACCTATACATGGTTGGATCGTTATTTTTCGCACTTAAAAGTTACGAATCCAGAAGGCTTCAAGCAGGCATCAACTGCGTTGGCTCGTGCAACAGGTAATGGCGTTCTTCAAGCTTCCAGATTATTTTTCTCACGGAAACCGCCAGACATAACCCATTGCGAGAAAGCGGCCATAACTTACTCCACGCCGCAACTCGATCTCAAAATTTCCGCCACTAATCCAGGTTTCGAACAGTTTGCAGAATTCCCCGCCACACTTGCCCGAGTGCGCACGGAACCTAATTTCGCCGTCCCTCCGAATTTGAAGTTTGGCATGGAGAAGGCGGCTCAAAGCATCGCGAGTGTTGGGAGCGTGGCCAGCCTTGATGCTGCCGAGGCCGCCAAGGAACGAGGCGATGGAGCTGGACGAGCAGCCATTTTCAAAGGCTTGGCCGAACGTGGTGATGGACATGCTGCCACGCAAGTGGGCCTCATGTATTTGAATGGCGAACAAGTGCAGAGGGATGCAGTCCATGCATATAGATGGTTCTATGCTGCGTGGTCGTTGTCCGATATGGATGGTCTTAATGCTATGGGCGTGATGAACCGCGACGGCATAGAGCTGCCTGTCAATTTACCGCTAGCCGGAGCTGCGTTCTATCTGACAACTGCTGCGGCGCGGAATCGCGAAACGTTTGACCGTGCATCCAACAACCTTGACAAGTTAGGAAGTCGCATCGACTCAGATACGCGGTCACAGATAGCATGTATGCGTTTGAGCGTTCTAGACGACGCATTACGAGCACCCATTCGTGAGCTTGTCCCTGTTGTCCAGGGTAAATCCATTTCGAATTCAGGCCGTCGGCTAGGTGAAATTGTCAAAGAGCTGTCCGGTACGTATAAAACGGCGACATGCAACTGAGCAGAAGCCTCCAAGGCGTTGGCGTTGAAGGCATCAGATCCACTCATGGCAGTAACGTAAATAAAAGTTTTCAGCCCTGCGCGATAGGGATCACCCCGCCAACCGGCACGTAGATTTCCCCGCCGCCGCTCTTGAACTCTTGCGACTTCTCCTGCATGCCTTGCTCGGCTGCCGCCGCTTCGCTCACGCCCAGGTTCTTGGCGTATTCGCGCACCTCTTGCGTGATCTTCATGGAGCAGAACTTGGGGCCGCACATGGAGCAGAAATGCGCCACCTTGGCCGAGTCTTTGGGCAGGGTTTCGTCGTGGAATTTCTTCGCGGTTTCGGGGTCGAGTGAGAGGTTGAACTGGTCCATCCAGCGGAACTCGAAGCGGGCCTTGGACAGTGCGTCGTCGCGGTAGCGCGCACCGGGGTGGCCCTTGGCCACGTCGGCAGCGTGGGCGGCGATCTTGTAGGTGATGATGCCCACCTTCACGTCGTCGCGGTCGGGCAGGCCCAGGTGCTCCTTGGGCGTGACGTAGCACAGCATGGCGGTGCCGAACCAGCCGATCATCGCCGCACCGATACCGCTGGTGATGTGGTCGTAGCCGGGGGCAATGTCGGTGGTCAGCGGGCCGAGTGTGTAGAACGGGGCCTCACCGCAGTGCTTGAGCTGCTCGGTCATGTTCTCTTGCACCATGTGCATGGGCACGTGGCCGGGGCCTTCGATCATCACCTGCACGTCCTGCTGCCAGGCGCGCTGCGTCAGCTCGCCCAAGGTGCGCAGTTCGGCAAACTGGGCTTCGTCATTCGCGTCGGCGCTGGAGCCGGGGCGCAGGCCGTCGCCGAGTGAATAGCTCACGTCGTAGGCCTTCAGGATCTCGGTCATTTCATCGAAGTGGGTGTAGATGAAATTCTCTTTATGGTGGGCGATGCACCACTTGGCCATGATGGAGCCGCCGCGCGAGACGATGCCGGTCATGCGGTTGGCGGTGAGGTGGATGAAGGGCAGGCGCACACCGGCGTGCACGGTGAAGTAGTCAACGCCCTGCTCGGCCTGCTCGATCAAGGTGTCGCGGAAGATTTCCCAGGTCAGGTCTTCGGCCACGCCACCTACTTTTTCCAGCGCCTGGTAGATGGGCACGGTGCCGATGGGTACGGGGCTGTTGCGGATGATCCAGTCGCGGGTGGTGTGGATGTTTTTGCCGGTGGACAAATCCATCACCGTGTCGGCACCCCAACGGATCGCCCAGACCAGTTTTTCGACCTCTTCTTCGATGCTGGAGGTGACAGCGGAGTTGCCGATGTTGGCGTTGATCTTGACCAGGAAGTTGCGGCCAATCGCCATGGGCTCGACTTCGGGGTGGTTGATGTTGAGCGGAATCACCGCGCGGCCCCGGGCCACTTCGGAGCGCACAAACTCGGGGGTCATGACCTTGGGGATGGATGCGCCGAAGCTGTTGCCCGCCAGCCGGTGGTCGCGCTCGGTGTTGGCGGCATATTGGGCCATCCACTCCATCTTCTGGTTCTCGCGCAGGGCGACAAACTCCATCTCGGGGGTGATGATGCCTTGGCGGGCGTAGTGCATCTGCGACACGTTGGCCCCGCTGCGGGCGCGGCGGGGCGCACGTTGCAGGCCGGAAGCCTGGGCGCGTAAGAGCTGCAGCGCTTCGTTTTCGTCGCTCTTGCGGCCATCGTCCAGCGCGTGCAGGATGCGGGCGGCGTAGGCCTCGGTGTCGCCACGGGCATCGATCCAACCTGCGCGCAGGGCCTGCAGGCCGGCGCGCACGTCGATCTGGGCGGCGGGGTCGGTGTAGGGGCCGGAGGTGTCGTAGACGGTGACGGCCTCGCCATTGCTCTGCATGATTTCGCGCAGCGGCACGCGCAGGTCGGGGCGGCTGCCCTGGATGTAGCGCTTAGTGCTGGCGGGCAGCGGGTCGCAGGCGTAGCGGAGTAACTGGGTGAATTTGTCGGGTGCGTTCATGGGGGTCTCCTGTGGAAGTGGAGCCCGGAATGCGCAGCCAGACCGCGCAAACCCCTAAGGAGAACGCCCATGGCGGGCGGTGAGACAACACCGTCCAGCCAGTGGACGGCATCGTCAAGCTCTTCTTACGCTGGTATGAACCAGATCAAGTTCGCGGGTTTGGATTCCATCTCAGCGCAGCCTCTGCGCACCCCGGGCAGCGCGCAGTGTACGGCATGTGCTACCCGACCCGGTCCGGGCTGGCTCCGCGCCCGCGCAGCAGTTGGCGCAACGCTGGTAGCGCGGCCACACCGGCCTCGTAGCCCGCCTGGACGATTTCCTTGCGTACCGTGAAATCGGTGCTGGAAAACCGCGCCGTGTCGGGGCGGACCATGAAGTCGGCGGTTTGCCCCTCTAGCTGCGAGAGCGAGCGGCCCATGATTTCAAACGACTGGAGGATCACCTCGTACAGGCCTACGCGGGTGCTGTTTTGCGGCAGCACGCCCACGTCCACGCCAATCACCACATCGGCACCCAGCCTGCGCGCAGCTTTCACCGGCAAGGGGCTGACCAGCCCGCCATCCACCAATTCCTCGTCGCCGATCACGCAGGGCACAAACACCCCGGGGATCGAGCACGAGGCGCGCACGGCCGCACCGGCATTGCCACCCGACAGCAGCCGCAGCTCACCAGATTTCAGCACCGTGGCCACCGCGCCGAAGCGGCGTTTGAAACGCTCGATCGGCACATCCTTGACATACTGGTTGACCAGCTTTTGCAGGGTTTCACCAGTGAACATACCGCGCTTGTTGCCCTGGCCCAGATCGACAATTTCGATGTCGCGCAACCGCAGCGCCACCTCTTCGATCTGCCAGGGCGAGTAGCCTGCCGCATAAAAAGCGCCCACCAAGGAACCGGCGCTGGTGCCCACCACCACCTCGGGGGCCAGGCCGGCTTCGACCAGGGCCTTGAGCACGCCGATATGGGCAAACCCCCGTGCCGATCCGGCGCCCAGGGCGATGCCTATTCTTTTGGCGGCGGGAGCGGCCTGCGCCAGCAACGGCGCGGCCCCGGCAGCGGCCAGCAAAGTCCGACGCAGCACTACGGGCTTTCCGGCAGCTGGATCACACCTTCGTCGACCATCTTGCGCAGCTTGTCGAAGGCCGAAGCAAACGCGTTGGCGGGCTCGCCCTGGGTGAACGTCTCCACTTTTTCATCCAGCACCATCAGCTCGACCCGGCGGTTCAGCGTGCGGCCCTGTTCGCTGGCGTTAGATGCCACGGGCCGGTTGTAGGCAAAGCCTGCAGAGACGATGCGCTGGGTTTCCACACCGCGCTCGATCAGGGCTTTGCGCAGCGCGCCCGCGCGGTTGTCGGACAGGGTTTGGTTCATGGCCAAGCCGCCTACGTTGTCGGTATGGCCCTCCACGCTGACGTCGTGCGTGGTTTTGGTTTTCAGCAGACTGGCCAGCCGGTCCAGGTAGGGCCCGGCTTCCTCGGTTTTGAAGGTGTATTCGCCGGTGGCGAACAACACCGTGACGGGCAGCACGATTTGCACGCCACGCTCGGTTTGCTCGATGTCCAGCGTCGGGCCGGTGTAGGCCACCGGCGCGGGCGGAGGGGTCTGGCAAGCGGCCAGTGCCACGCCCAGCACGGCTGTAGCGCCCAAACGTAAAACCTGCCAGGCGCGCAGTCGAAGTTGTGAGTTGTCCATGGTGTGAATAATTCCTGTGTCTGGGAGGACATACATGGCGGCGAGCCGCATGGATGTAGCAAGTGAACGCAAGCAAGGCGGTCACGGAAAGCCCAGGAATTTTATCGTCCACACCAAACTGGCAAAAATATATTGCATGCGTGTGCACAAAAAAATGTAAAACCCGGCGTGAACCGGAACTTTTTCACGCCTGCACGCTGAATTCAACCCACGCCGAACCGCTTGTCCTGCTCGTAAGGAAACACATCGTGCACATAGCCCGCCTGGATGCGCTCCTTGTGTTCCTGCCAGAAGCGGGCTTCCAGCAAATCGGCGTGGTGCTGCATGAAGGCCTCGCGTACCAGCGGATTGCCCAGCAGAAAAGGGCCAAAGGTTTCGGGGAACACGTCCTTGGGGCCGACCCGGTACCAGATCTCGCCGCTCATCTCCTCTTCTTCGTTGCGCGGTTGGGGCACGGTGCGGAAGTTGCAGTCGGTGAGGTATTCGATCTCGTCGTAGTCGTAGAACACCACCTTGCCGTGGCGCGTGACACCAAAGTTCTTCCACAGCATGTCGCCGGGGAAGATGTTGGCGGCCACCAGGTCTTTGATGGCATTGCCGTACTCGATGACCGAGCGCTCGATCTGGGCGCGGGCGCGGCGGTCGTCGGGGCCTGCGTCAAAGGCTTCCTGTAGGTAGATGTTGAGCGGGATCATGCGGCGCTCGATGTAGCAGTGCTTGATGACCACCTCCATCTGGCCATCGCCATCCCGGTCGCTGATCTCCAGCTGGCTGGGGGCGAACTTCTCCAGCTCGGCAATCACCTCCGGGCTGAACCGGGCCAGCGGAAACGCCACCTCGCTGTACTCCAGCGTATCGGCCATGCGGCCCACCCGGTCGTGCTGTTTGACCAGCAGATACTTGGCCTTGATCTGCTCGCGGGTAGTGTCTTTTTGCGGCGGGTAGAAGTCCTTGATGACCTTGAACACATAGGGGAAGGACGGCATGTCGAACACCAACATCACCATGCCCTTGATGCCCGGCGCGATGCGGAACTGGTCGGTGGAATGGCGCTGGTGCAGCAGCAGGTCGCGGTAAAACAGGGTCTTGCCCTGCTTGGCCAGGCCCAGCGCGTTGTAGATTTCATTGCGCGGCTTGCGCGGCATCATGCTGCGCAGAAACTGCACATAGGCGCTGGGGATTTCCATGTCCACCATGAAGTAGGCGCGCGCAAAGCTGAACAGCAGCAGCATGTCGTCCTCGCCAAACAGCGCGGCATCGATCACCAGTTTGTCGTCGGCGTTGTGCAATATCGGCAGGGCAAACGGATGCTCCTGGAAGCCGTTGATCACCTTGCCGCAGATGTACGCCCCCTTGTTGCGGAAAAACAGGCCGGTGAGCACCTGGATCTGGAAGTTGGCCCGCAGCGTGACCTCGCCCAGTTGCTGGCGCACGGCCGCCTCTACAAAAGCGATGTCACGCGCCAGGTCGCCAAACGCGCGCTGCAAATCAAAGTCTTGCACCATCTGCAGCAGCACCGCGCCCAGGTTGGCGCGCGTGGGGTAGTAGGCGCGGTAGGTCGGACGTTTTTCGGCCGCTTCCAGGTACTCGGTGCTGACCGCAGGGCGCACAAAGATGAAGTCGTTCTGGAAGTAGCTGCGGTGCAGCATCTTGGTGGTGACCGAGTTGAAGAAGGTCTCGGCGAGTTCGGGCTGGCGGTGGTCTACCAGCAGGCCGATGTAGTGCAGCTTGACCTGCTGCCACACATCCATACCCTGGTCGCCCGCCTTGAACTCGCGCTCCAGCCGGGTGGAGCACTCGCGCACCCGCAGGTCGTAGAACTCGATGCGTTCGCGCTGCGCCCGCTGCTGGCCATGCCAGTCGGCCACCTCGAAACGGTGCTTGGCCCGGGCCGACTCGGTGCGGAACAGGCGGTAATGCCGGTTGAAGCCATCCACCATGGCTTTGGCAATGTCGTAGGCGAGCGGGGAATCCAGGCGTTGGGGAAACATGGGCACAGTCTACCCAGCCGGAGCCCCGCTGTGAGGCTAGCGCGCGACCCGCTTGGCTGCCGCCACCCCCGCCACCGCCGCCCGGTAAGCAGCTTCCAGCCCCTCGAAGCCATTCACGGTGATGTGCAGGTTTTGCAGCAGGCCGTCGTGGATGCCGTACACCCAGCCGTGCACGGTGACGTTCTGGCCGCGCGCCCAGGCATCGACCATCACCGTGCTTTGGCAGACGTTGACCACCTGCTCGATGGCGTTGAGCTCCACCAGCGCGTCGTGGCGTTGGGGTTCGGCGATCTGGTCCAGCAGGTTCCAGTGGCGGTCGCGCACGTCCTGGATGTGGCGCAGCCAGTTGTCGGCCAGGCCGACCCGCTGGCCCGCCAACGCCGCCGCCACGCCCGAACAGCCGTAGTGGCCCACCACGGTGATGTGCTCGACCTTGATCACGTCTACCGCAAACTGCACGGTGGAGAGCGCATTCAGGTCCGAATGCACCACCACGTTGGCCACGTTACGGTGCACAAACACCTCGCCCGGTGCTAGGCCCATGATCTCGTTGGCCGGCACGCGGCTGTCGGAGCAGCCGATCCACATGTACTTGGGCTTTTGCTGGCGGGTCAGCTCGGTGAAAAAGCCGGGGCGCTCGCGTTCCATCTCGGCGGCCCAGGCACGGTTGTTGGCAAAAATGTCGGGTATGGATTGGGTCATAAAGGTATTTTGCCGCCACACAGACGGGCCAGAGTATCAAAATTAAGTGCCAAATTGGCCTCTAGCGCTTATTTCATAAGCACGAGCAGCTATTAAAACCGCAGCAAATCAAACGGGTTACCAAACGCCTTCTAAATTCCCCGGCGCAGTTGACGTTGACGTTAACGTCAAGTATATCCAGGCTTCCCCCTTTTAGGGGATGCCCTGCCCCCAAGCCCCCTGCCTGGGGCGGAGAATCACGCGGCGGCATGCGGTCCGCGTTCCCCTACAAGAGACAACCATGAAGCCACTTCAAAATTTTCGCAAACTACGCCCCTATGCCCTGCTGCTGGTAGGGCTGGTATCCGTCGGCACGCTGCTGGCGCAAAACCCGGGCCTGCAGCGCACGCTGGTGGGACGGGCCGACGTGTCGGTGCCGGGGCGCGAGGCGGTGGTGGCGCGGGTCGAGGTGGCACCCGGTGCCAAAGCCGGGCGGCACACCCACCCCGGCGATGAAATCAGCTATGTGCTGGAAGGCGAGGCCACGCTGCTGGTAGACGGCCAGCCGCCCCGCATCATCAAGGCAGGCGAGTCGTTCGTGGTGCCCGCCGGGGTGGTGCACGATGCCCACAACGACGGGGCCGTGCCCACCCGGCTGGTGGGCGTGTACGTGGTAGAAAAAGGCCAGCCGCTGGCATCACCTGCACCCTGAAAATTTCAGACTAGCTTGGCCTGTTTGCGGCTCTTGGCAAGCTGCGCCCGCCCGTCCTTCTCCTGGGCTTTGACCTCGTCGATATTGGCTTGCAGCTCGGCCATTTGCTCCTCCAGTTGCTGGCGGTGCGCGGCCAGCACGGCCAGAAACTTGCCTAGCTGGGCGGTGGTGTCGCGCGGGCTGTCGTACATGTCGATCACCTCTTTGGCCTGCGTCAGGCTCAGGCCCAGGCGCTTGGCGCGCAGGGTCAGCTTGAGGCGGGTGCGGTCGCGCTGGCTGTAGACCCGGGTGCGCTCGCCCGGGCCGCTGCGCGTGGGCTGCAGCAGGCCCATGTCTTCATAGAAGCGGATGGCCCGGGTGGTCAGATCGAATTCGAGCGCCAGGTCGCTGATGCTGTAGCTGCTTATCGCCATGGTGTCAGTGGGTTGCAAGGGACGGGCCTAGAATGACTTTTACGTAAACGTCAACACAACGTCCGCAAATCGCCGACTATAGCGCCATGAATCTGCTCGAACAACAACTGCACTACCCTCTTGGCGACACCCTGCCCGCGCAGGGCGAAACCGTCGCCGTGGCACCCGGCGTGCGCTGGATCCGCATGGCGCTGCCCTTCGCGCTGAACCACATCAACCTGTGGCTGCTGGAAGACGAGATCGACGGCCAGCGTGGTTGGAGCGTGGTGGACTGCTGCATCAGCGCCGACACCTCGCGCGCCCAGTGGGAGGCCATTTTTGCCACCCAGCTCGGCGGCCTGCCCATCCTGCGCGTCATCGTGACCCACATGCACCCCGACCACATCGGCCTGGCCTCTTGGCTGTGCGCGCGCTGGAACGCCCCTCTGTGGATCAGCGCCACCGACTACTTTGTGGCCGAGCACAACATCGCCCACTCCAGCGGCAACGGCGGGCCGGGTGCCGCGGAATTCTTCCAAAAGCACGGCCTCACCGACCCGGAAGCGGTGGAGAAAATCCGCGCCCGCACCGGCTATTTTTCGGCCATGGTGCCCGCCCTGCCGCCCAGCTTTGTGCGCATGCAGGACGGCCAGACGCTGCGCATCGGCGGGCGAGACTGGCGCTGCATCAGCGGCTACGGCCATGCGCCGGAGCACATTGCGCTGTACTGCGCGCAGACGCAAGTGCTTATTGGCGGCGACATGATGCTGCCGCGCATTTCCACCAATGTGAGCGTGTTCGATGTAGAGCCCGAAAGCAACCCGCTACAGCAGTTTCTGGACTCGATCGACAAGTTCGCACCCCTGCACCCCGACACCCTGACCCTGCCCGCCCACGGCAAGCCCTTCCAGGGCCTGCACACCCGCATCCAGCAGTTGCACGACCACCACCGCGACCACCTGGCCCGCGTGATGGCCTTTGCCCGCCAGCAGCCCTGCAGCGCAGCCGACATCCTGCCCGTGCTGTTCAGCCGCACGCTCGACCTGCACCAGACCACCTTCGCCATGGGCGAGGCCGTGGCGCATCTGCACAAGCTGTGGGTGGATGGATATTTGCGGCGTTCTCTTGGCGCGGATGGGGTGTACCGGTTCGCGCTGACCGCATTGCCCTACCCCGAAAGCGCGCCGCTGGAATCCAGCGAAGCGGTGCCGGTCAGCGCCTGAGAACGGGTTTTAAACCTCATCCCACTTCGGCACCACCACAGCGCGCAGCTCCGCCCGCAGCGGCGCGTAGCCCGGCAGGATGGAGCCCACCGTGGCCCAGAACTGGGCGCTGTGGTCCATGTAGCGCAAATGGCTCAGCTCGTGCACCACCACGTAGTCAATGACCGCCATGCGGTGGTGCAGCAGCCGCCAGTTCAGCCGGATCGAGCCCAGGGTGCTGGCGCTGCCCCAGCGGGTGGTGGCGTTGGACAAGGCCAGGCGCTTCCACTGCACAGCCAGTTGCGGCGCGAAGTGGTTCAGCCGCTCTACAAACAGGGCACGCGCCTGCAGCAGCATCCATTTGTGCACGGCGGCGCGGATCTGCGCCGGTACGGCATCCAGCGGCAAGCCCAGGCGCAAAGTGTGGTCGATCACCAGCCCGCCCTTGTGCGCCCGGTGCAGCGCGGGCTCCAGCACAAGGGTCAACGGCTGGCCCAGATAGGGAAAGCAAGCCCCGTTTTGCCACACCACGCGCGTAGCCTGCTGCTGGGCCTGGCGCTCGTGCGACTGGCCCAGCTTTTGCACGATCCAGCCGCCCTTGCTGCGCACGGCGGCATCCACCTCGGCCAGCGGCACCCATTTAGGCGCACTGACCACCAGGCCCTGCGCGCCCACCACAAAGCCGATGCTGCGGCGCTTGCTGCGCTTGAACGCAAAGCCCACCAGCGCGCCGGGCAGTTGCAGGCTACGGTTGGCGGCAGGATGGCGGTATTCGACGCCGCCCGCTACTAAATCAGGAGCTGCTTGTGCCGACGGAATGGGCGCAGCAGGCTGTTTTGGTGTTGATTTATCCACCACCGGTGCGAACAAATCCAACGTGGTTTGCAGCAAGCCCCGGCGCATCGCAGTGCCTTACCGGTAGGCCTCGGGGTCGAGGCGGCGCATTTCGGCCTCGATCCAGGCCTGTACCTCGGCCATCAGCTCGTCGGGGCGGCGGCCCACGCTGGGGATAGGTTTGCCGATGGAGATGTCCACGATGCCGGGCGTTTTGATGAAGGCCTTGCGCGGCCAGCACTTGGCGGACGTCACCGCAATCGGGATCACCGGCACACCGCACTGGATGGCCAGACGTGTGCCGCCGGTTTTGTACTCGCCCACCTGTCCGCGGTCGATGCGCGTGCCCTCGGGAAACATGATGATCCATGTGCCCTGCCCCACCAGCCGCTTGCCCGACGCCACCAGCTTCTTGAACGCCTGCGTGCCCTGGCTGCGGTCGATGTGGATCATGTCCATACAAGCCATGGCCCAGCCAAAAAACGGCACGTACAGCAGCTCTTTCTTGAACACATAGGCCAGCGGGCGCGGCATGATGGCGGGCATCAGCAGCGCCTCCCAGGTGGACTGGTGCTTGACCAGCAACACCACCGAATCCAGCGGGCCGGTGGGCAGGTTTTCCATGCCGGTGATGCGGTTCTGGATGCCCAGAATGGCGGTGCCGCTGTCCACCGCCAGCCGGAGCCAGCGCGCGCACGCCCAGTACACCGCCGTAGGCCCGGCAAACAGCCGGATCACAAACACGGCCGTGGCCCAGGGAATGACGGTAACCGCCAAAAACAGCATGTGCAGAACAGAGCGGATAAAAGGCATTTTTAGTCTTTTTGGCCGCTAGCGCTTATTCCATAAGCACGAGCAGCTATAAATTAAGGAGTATTAAACGGCGGGCGTTTTGGCGGCCAGCTCGCGGGTGATGAGAAACGTGGCAAACGCCAGCAGGTCCTGGTGGATCCAGGTGCCCACCGGAAACTCGGGCGGCAGCACGCCCGGCCCGCGAAACCGCGCGGCCTTGCCGGTCAGCACCACATGCGGCTCGCAGCCCACCGCCACCCCGGCCTGCAGGTCGCGCAGGCTGTCGCCCACCGTGGGCACGCCATGCAGGTCGATGCCGAAGCGCTCGCCAATCTGCTCGAACAGCCCCGGCGCGGGCTTGCGGCAATGGCAGCCGTCGTCGGGCGAATGCGGACAAAAGAACACCGCGTCCACCTTGCCCCCAGCGGCGGCCAGCAGCTTGAACATCTTGGCATGCATGGCATTCAGCGCCGCCACATCAAACAGCCCGCGCCCCAGCCCCGACTGGTTGGTCGCCACCACCACATGCCAGCCCGCGTGGTTGAGCTTGGCAATCGCCTCCAGCGCGCCCGGCAGCGGCAGCCATTCGTCGGGCGATTTGACGAATTCGTCACTGTCCACATTGATGGTGCCGTCGCGGTCGAGGATGGCGAGTTTCATGGGGTGTTTCCTATGAAGCTAATTTAGACAAATCCGCCACGCGGTTCATTGCGTTGTGCAGGCTTTGCAGCAGGCCCAGGCGGTTCAGGCGCACGTCCATGGCCTCGGCGTTGACCATCACGCCGTCGAAGAACGCATCCACCGGCGCGCGCAGGGCGGCCAGGGACTGCAGGCTGGCGGTGTAGTCGCCTGCCTCGAACTGGGCCTGCGCCACCGGTGCGGCTTGCTGCATGGCGGCGAACAGGGCGTGCTCGGCGCTCTCTTGGAACAGCGCGGGGTTGGCGTGGGGGTCTACCGCGTCGGCTTTTTTCAGGATGTTGCCGATGCGCTTGTTGGCGGCTGCCAGCGCGGCGGCTTCGGGCAAGGCGGCGAAGGCGCGCACGGCGGCCAGGCGTTTGGGGACTTCGGCCAGGCGCTGCGGGCGCAGGGCGAGGACGGCATCCACCTCTTGGGCGCTGTAGCCTTCTTCGCGCAAGCTGCCGCCGAGGCGGTCGAACATGAAGGTCAACAGGGCCTGCACCGAGGCCTCGCGCGGAGCGGTGCATTTGTCGCCCAGCACGCTGAACGCGCTATCCACCAGCACGGCCACGTCCAGCGGCAAGTTCTGCTCAATCAGCATGCGGATCACGCCCAATGCGTGGCGGCGCAGCGCGAACGGATCCTTATCGCCGGTGGGCAGGTTGCCGATGCCGAACATGCCCACCAAGGTTTCCAGCTTGTCGGCCAGCGCCACGGCCACGCCCACAGGGTTGCGCGGCAGGGTGTCACCGGCGAAACGTGGTTTGTAGTGGTCTTCGATCGCGTCTGCAACATCCTGGCCCAGGCCGTCGTTGAGCGCGTAGTAGCGGCCCATGGTGCCTTGCAGCTCGGGGAATTCGCCCACCATGTCGGTGACCAAGTCGGTCTTGGCCAGCAGAGCAGCCTGGTCGGCCTGTTGGGCCAGCGCGTCGCCGCCCAGTTGCAGCGCAATGGCCTTGGCGATGGCACGCACGCGCACCACGCGCTCACCCTGCGAGCCGAGTTGGTTGTGGTAGACCACCTTGTCCAGCCCCGCCACGCGCGACTCCAGGGTCTTCTTGCGGTCCTGGTCGAAGAAAAACTTGGCATCGGCCAGGCGCGGGCGCACCACGCGCTCGTTGCCGCCGATGACCTGGCTGGCATCCGCCGGGCTGATGTTGCTGACGATCAGGAACTGGTGGGTCAGCTTGCCGGCAGCGTCCAGCAGCGGGAAGTACTTCTGGTTGGCCTTCATGGTCAGGATCAGGCATTCCTGCGGCACGCCCAGGAATTCTTCTTCAAAGCTGCAGACCAGCACATTGGGGCGCTCGACCAGGGCGGTGACTTCGTCCAGCAGTGCTTCATCTTCAATAGCACGCACGCCATTACCGATGCGCGCAGCGGCCGCATTCAGCTGGTTAACGATGTCGGCGCGGCGGTCTTGGAAGCTGGCGATCACTGCGCCCTCTTCCCGCAGTTGCTGCGCGTAGCTGTCGGCATCTTTGAGCACCACGGGATCGACGGCGGCTTCAAAGCGGTGGCCGTGGGTGGTGTTGCCGGACTGCAGGCCCAGGGCTTCCACCGGCACGATGTCGCTGCCGTGCAACGCCACCAGGCCATGCGCGGGGCGCACGAAGCTGACGCTGGTCCAGCCGGGCTGGGCGCAGCCGCGGCTCAGCTGGTAGGTCATGACCTTGGGAATCGGCAGCTTGGCAATCGCTTCCAGCAGGGCTTTTTGCAGGCCTTCCTGCAGGCGGGCACCGGCCACCGTGCGCTCAAAAAACAGGGCTTCGGCCTTGCCGTCCATGGCGCGTTTCAAACCGGCCACGGCTTCTGGCCCGGCACCCAGGGCTTGCAGCTTTTTCAGCAGCGCGGGAGTGGGTTGGCCATCGGCGGTCAGGCCCACGGCCACAGGCATCAGCTTGGCGGATACAGCCTTGTCGGCGGCGAAGGGGGCCACGTTGGAAATGTGCGCGGCCAGACGGCGCGGCGAGGCGAAGGCGGTGGCTTGCGACTCGGCCGAAGCCAAACCTTGCGCCTTGAGTTGCTCCAGGAGCACGGCGGCGAACGCATCGCCGAGTTTCTTCAAGGCCTTGGGCGGCAGTTCTTCCACGAACAGCTCCACCAGTAAATTCTTAACGCTCATTTCAGGCAGCTTTCTTTTCAATCTGGGCCAGGGCTTCGGCGGCCCAGTCTTTGGGGGCCATCGGGAAGCCCAGGCGGGCGCGGCTGTCCAGGTAGCTTTGCGCCACGCCACGGGCCAGGTTGCGGATGCGGCCCAGGTAGGCGGCGCGCTCGGTCACGCTGATGGCTCCGCGGGCATCCAGCAGGTTGAAGCTGTGCGCGGCTTTGAGCACCTGCTCGTAGGCGGGCAGCGCCAGGCTTTGGGCCACCAGGTGCTTGGCCTGCTTTTCGTGGGCCGCGAAAGCGGTGAACAGGAAGTCGGTGTCGCTGTGCTCGAAGTTGTAGGTGGATTGCTCGACCTCGTTTTGCTTGTACACATCGCCATAAAGGAGCTGGCCCCCACGCTCCCCCGCTTCGCGAGGTCCGCTGCCCCCCGAGGGGGCTGGGTCCGCTTGGGAGCGGCCCTGCGCTGACCCGCCATCGGTCCAGACCAGGTTGTAGACGTTGTCCACGCCCTGCAGGTACATGGCCAGGCGCTCCAGGCCGTAGGTGATTTCGCCGGTGGCGGGCTTGCAGTCCAGGCCGCCGACCTGCTGGAAGTAGGTGAACTGCGTGACTTCCATGCCGTTGAGCCAGACTTCCCAGCCCAGGCCCCAGGCACCCAGGCTGGGGTTTTCCCAGTCGTCTTCGACGAAGCGGATGTCGTTCTTTTTGAGGTCAAAGCCCAGGGCTTCGAGCGAGCCCAGGTACAGTTCCAGGATATTGGCCGGGGCGGGCTTCAAGACCACCTGGTACTGGTAGTAGTGTTGCAGGCGGTTGGGGTTCTCACCGTAACGGCCATCCTTGGGGCGGCGGCTGGGCTGCACGTAGGCAGCCTTCCAGGGCTCGGGGCCGATCGCTCTCAAAAAAGTAGCAGTATGCGAGGTACCCGCGCCCACTTCCATGTCGTAGGGCTGCAAAAGCGCACAGCCTTGCTCAGCCCAGTAGGACTGCAGGGTCAAGATAATTTGCTGGAATGTCTTCATGGAGGTCTGCAAAGGGGGAATCGCCGGGGACGGCAATTTAGCTTTCGATTTTACGGGGCTGTGGAATATGTCACGTAATGCACACCGGCAAGCCGCTGGCTTGGCACACGTTCGTTACATTCTGCACACTACACATAAGAAAAAGGGCCCATATGGAAGAAGCAGGCAGCAACTTCAGCTGGTTTATGACGTACCTGATCGCCAGCATCCTGTTGATTGCAGGCGCAGCCGCGGGGATCATGGTGTGGCAGCACCGCAAACACAAGCGAGAGCGGCGGGCCACAGCGCGCAAGGCGCGGGCCCGCGTGCGGGCTTGGCGCGACGGCAAACCCACCCCCTCCCAGCAGGCCGAACTTGAGAAAAAAAAAGACCTCTAGCGCTTATTCCATAAGCACGAGCAGCTCCTTTTTACATAGCAATTCATGTAACGGTCAACGCCCTCCCGCGCCTGGCCTGGGGCGCGGCACCCAGGCGTCCTCTACGCTCAACGCCCCTTCCGGGCAGGCCCGCACCGCGCGCTGGGCCAGTGCCTCCAAGCCAGGGGGCACCTCAAAACTGGTGGTAGCGATGTAGCCGTTGTCGTCCAGGGTGAATAGCTCAGGGGCCACATGCTGGCAGCGGGCATGGCCCACACAGGCGGCGGTGTTGACAACGACCTTCATGCCGCCGCCCACGCCAGGTGCAGATCGTCCACCCCAAACACCCCCGCAGCCCGCACGCGCACCGTTGTGTCCGCTACCAGATGGAACGGCGGCAGGTTTGCCAGCCACAGCTCGATAGCGATGCGCAGCTCGCGCCGCGCCAGATGCGACCCCAGGCAGCGGTGCACGCCATAGGCAAACGCCATATGGGGCACATGGGCATCTGGGCGATTGAAATCGACCTTTTCGGGGTTGACGTACTTCTCGGGGTCCAGGTTGCCCAGCTCGGTGCTGATCAGCACGTAGTCGCCACGGCGCATGGTGGCTTCGCCGATGGTGATGTCTTTGGTCACGGTGCGGCGCATGTTGACGATGGAATACGCACGCAGCATCTCTTCCACCGCCTGCGGGATGCGGTCGGGGTTGTCGCGCAGCTCGGTCTGCTGTTCCGGATGCCGCGCCAGGTGCAGAAACATGAAGCCCAGGCTGGAGGTCACGGTGTCCAGCCCGGCCAGAAACACCAGAAAGCAAATGCCAAACACCTCGTCGTCGGTCAAGGGCTTGCCGTCGATCTGGCTGGCGATCAGGGAGCTGGTGAAGTCGTCGGTGGGCTGGGCGCGCCGCTCGGCAATGCGCTCGCGCAGGTAGTCGCGGATCTGCATGACCGCGCCTACCACCACCTGCATGTCCTGGCTTTTCACCAAGGCCTGGGTCCAGGCGACAAAGCGCCCTACTTCACGCGTGTCCCAGCCCATCACGCGCAGAAAGATCAGCGTGGGGAATTGCTCGGCAAACTCGGTGTTGAAGTCGCAACTACCGCGCGCCGCAAACTGGGCCATCAGCGCGCTAGCCTGGGCGCGGATGTCGGCCTCCAGCGCGTCAACGCGCTTGGGTGCAAACAGCGGATTCAGCAGCATGCGGTACTTGGCGTGGTTCGGCGGGTCGATTTCCAGCGGAATCAGGCTCCAGGTTTCGCCCAGCATCTGGGGGAACGGCGTGGCGGCGGTGCTGGTGAAGGTGTCGGTGTCTTGCAATATCTGCCGCAAATCGTCTGAGCGGCGCGGCACCCAGCAGCCGGGCAGGTAGCCGAGCCGGGGTACGTAAAAAATCGGCGGTGTTGTGAAGTGCAGGCTGGCGGCATGCGCGTGGGCATCCTGGCCTTGGGCAGAAATTTCTTCCCACAGGTCCCAGTCGCGGACCAAATGGGGCGGTACGTGAGGAGGAACGGACGTGGGTGGGGATGCAATGGCCATTTTTGTCTCTCGTGGTTAGAATTTTTGGCGGTGATCCACCGCTGGCGCAGCAGGCCGACTCAGCGGCGGTCCACCATGCGCCAGGCGGCTTGCAGGATGCGGTCGTCCAGCACGGTGGCGCCCAGAAAGCGCGGGAAGCGGTAGTCCGGCTGCGCTACGGTGTGGCCTGCGCCGTGCAGCGTGACCAGGCGCACACGGGGTGGCGTGCCCCAGTCCTGCTGCTGCACGTCCAGCCCGGCCAGGGGCTGCGTGGTGTCTGCCACCGGCTCTGCGGCCAAGCCTGCGCGCTGGGCAAACCAGCGGGCGCTGTCGGGGGCCGACAGCACCGTGCCCCGGTCACCAAAACCAAAAATGGTGACGCGGCCCCCAGCGTAGGGATTGATCGGGTCTTGTGTGCCTTCGATCAGCACCACCGGCGGTGCGGTGCCACCCACAGCCAGCTTCCAGCCCATGTTGTCCGGCGTGGGCACGTTGGCGTTGGCCACCAGAATGCCCGCCACCAGATCAGGCGCTTCGGTGGCCAGGCGCATCGCCATGTGGCCGCCGTTGGAGTAGCCAAAGGCATAGACCCGCTGGCGGTCGATCTGCAGCTCGGCGGCCAGCGTGGCGACGATGGCTCGGACAAAGCCCACGTCGTCAATCTCCAGCGTGCGGGCGCTGTACGAGGCCGTCAACCGGCCATCGTTGAAATGCCCTTCGACCCCCGTGGGGTACACCACCACCGCGCCCTGCGCCCGCGCCAGCCGCTCAAAGCCCGTGCCTAGCATGCTGCGCATTTGCGGGCCGTTCATCAGCGAGCCGTGCAGGACGAGCAGCACCGGCGCGTTCGCTTGCAAGCCGGGTGGCCGCACCAGCGCGAAACTTCGCTCCCGGCCACCCAGCATGAGGCTGCGGCTGTCGGCAGACTCGGCAGCGGCGGGCGGCATGGGCGCGTAGAAAAACCACACGCCCACCGCCAGCAGCAGGCAGACCACGGCGGCCAAGATGACGAACCTAGAACTGGGCACGGTGGGCGCGGCTCAGTTCACAGGCCGATGGGGAAGACGATGGACTTCTCGTGCGTGTACTCGTGCTGCCAGCCCGCGCCGTATTCGCGGCCCAGGCCCGAGCGCTTGTAGCCGCCAAAGGGGGCATCGTTCTGGCGGTACAGGCCGCCGTTGATGACCACGCCGCCGGTGCGCAATTGCAGAGCCATCTCGTAGGCCTTGGCCGGGTCGCGCGAGTGGATGCCGCCGTACAGGCCGTAGCGGCTGTCGTTGGCGATCTGCACGGCTTCTTCGTCGGTGTCATAGCCGATAACGCTGGCCACCGGGCCAAACACCTCGTCCTGGGCGATGCGCATGCTGTTGTGCACGTCGTCGAACACGGTGACGTTGTAGAAGAAGCCCTTGCCCAGGTGGGAAGGTTTGGAGCCGCCCAGCACCAGCTTGGCACCTTCGTCGGCGCCCATTTGCACCATGCGTTCCACCCGGTCACGGGCGGCACCCCGGATCAGCGGGCCCAGCTGGGTGGCGGGGTCGGTCGGGTCGCCCACCACGATGTGCCCGGCAATGGCTTTCATCATCTCCACGTAGGCGGGGCGGATGCTGTTGTGCACCAGGTGCCGGGTGGCCAATGCACAACCCTGGCCGCAGTGGGTGGCGACCTGGAACACGCCTTCCATGGCGGCTTTTTGCACATCGGCATCGGCGCGCACGATCAGGGCCGACTTGCCGCCCAGCTCCAGCAGCACCTTCTTGATGGTGGGTGCGGCCTGGCCCAGAATCGCCACGCCCACGGCTTCGGAGCCGGTGAAGGTGACCATGTCCACACGCGCGTCGCTGGTCAGCGCCTGGGCCACTTCCGGGCCGCCGGTCACGATGTTCAGCACGCCGGGCGGCAGGCCGATCTCGCTGGCGATTTCGCCGAACAGCAGGGCCGAGAACGGGGTGTACGGCGAGGGCTTCAGCACCATGGTGTTGCCCGCCAGCAGGGCCGGCACGATCTTCGACAGGTTGATCAAGAACGGCGCGTTGTAAGCGGTGATGGCCGTGACCACGCCTACCGGCTCGCGCACCACCACGCCAGAGCCTATCAGCGCCGGGCCGCTGGGGTTGAACGGGTTCATGGCCGTGCCCACCGGCAGGGTCTGGGTAGACGGCAGCAGCGAGCGCTCCAGCGCCAGCGCAAACAGCTCCATGGGCCGGGCGTAATTCATCATGTGGGCCAGGGCCAGCGTGAAGCCGCCCTCGGCCACCATCAGCGTCTTCATGCGGTCGGCACGCTCCACCAGGGCGGTGTGCATGCGGCGCATGAACGCCGTGCGCTCGGTCTGCGGCAGGCGCGGCCAGGGGCCGCTGTCGAAGGCCTGGCGGGCAGCGGCCATGGCGGCTTCGGCCTCGGTCAATCCTCCCACCGGGGCCAGCCCGATGACCGCCTCGGTGGCAGGGTTGAGCACTTCTTCTTGTGCACCGCTGGCGGGCGGCACCCACTGGCCGTGGATGTACAGGCCGTTGAAACGGGTGAAGGGAATCGTCATAAAAATATCTTTCAAGCGGAAGTCTGGGGGCCGCGGATAAGTTCTGCCGCGCGCATGGCCATGGCCATGGCGGGGCCGTTGGTGTTGCCGGAAATCAGCGTGGGCATGACCGAGGTGTCGATGACCCGCAGGCCCTGCACGCCGCGCACGCGCAGCTGCGGATCGACCACCGAGGCCGCGTCACTCCCCATGCGGCAGGTGCCTGCCACGTGGTAGGCGGTGTTGCCAAATTTCAGGTAGGCCTCGACCAGCTCGGCATCGCTTTGGTAGGCCGCGCCGGGGGCCACCTCTTCCACCACATAGGGCTTCAGGGCGGGCTGCGACAGCATGCGGCGCATGGTGCGGATCAGGTCGGCGGCGTGGCGCTGGTCGTGGGCGGTGTGCAGGTAGTTCACGTCGATGTCCAGCGCCGCCTGCGGGTCACGCGAGGTGATCTGCACCGAGCCTTCGCTGTCCGGCTGGGTGACGTAACCCACCCAGGTCATGCCGGGTGCGGAGTCGATCACCACCTTGTCATTCTTCACCGCCACCGAGTACAGGCCGATGCCCAGCTCAGCATCCGGGCGGGCCAGGTCGGGCCGGGTTTTGACCAGGCCGCAGAGTTCGTGCGCGGCAAAGGTCATGGGGCCGGAATGCGCGCCAAAGTAGCGCAGCAGGTTCTTGCCCAAGCGCCAGCCCTGGTATTCCTGGTTCATGCTGCCTTCGCGGATGCGCACATGCATCAGGATGCAGCGGTGCTCCAGCAGGTGCTGGCCCACACCGGCCGAGTCGGCTACCAACGGAATGCCCAAGCGCTGCAGCAAGGCCGCCGGGCCCACGCCAGACAGCTGCAGCAGCTTGGGGCTGTGCAGGGCTCCGGCGCACAAGACCACCTCGCGGCGGGCTTTGACCACCGAGCGCACGCCGTCTTGCAGCAGCTCCACGCCCACCGCCCGCGTGCCTTCAAACAGCACACGCTGCGCGTCCACACCGGTGCGCACCTCCAGGTTGGCGCGGGTCCGTGCCGGGGTCAGGAAGGCCTTGGCGGCGCTCCAGCGCTGCCCTGCAAAAATGGTGCGCGGCTGGTAGCCCATACCGCCCTGGGGGGATGCGTTGACATCTTCGACACGCGGCACACCGGCTTGTTCGCTGGCGGTGAGAATCGCCTCGTACAGCGGGTTGTCGCGCGGGTGCATGGATATTTTGAGCGGCCCACCGGTGCCGCGCCATTCGGCCTCGCCGAGTTCGTGGTCTTCCATGGCCTTGTAGCAGCGGCCAATGTCGGACCAGCCCCAGCCGGTGCAGCCTGCGGCTGCCCAGTCGTCGTATTCGGACGGCAGGCCGCGCATGTAGACCATGCCGTTGACCGAGCTGGAGCCGCCCAGTGCGCGGCCCTTGAGCCATTCTTCCTGGCCGCGCCCCGGCCCCATCGAGGCCTTGTAGCTCCAGACGTGGGGGTTGGTGGGGTCCAGCAGCTTGCCAATACCGCGCGGCATATGGACCAAGGGGCTGGTGTCGGGCGGGCCGCTTTCCAGCAGCAGCACCCGGCAGGCAGGGTCGCGTGACAGCTCGCTGGCCAGCACGCAGCCGGACGAACCGGCCCCCACGATCACATAGTCAAACTCGTTCATGGTGGGCGGTCCGGTTAGCGCACGGTTTCGCGGCCCACGATGGCCTCGGCGCTCATGTCGGTCTCGGGCAGGTTCTTGGGCGAGATCTGGTAGGCCCCGTCGCCGATCAGCAGCATCATGCGTTTGCTGAAGTCGTAGGTGATGGTCTTGCCGCTGTACGGGGTGGTGTGGTCGTACAGCTGGATGGTGGTCTGGAACATGCCGCGGTAGAGCTCGCCGTTCTTGTCAAACGCATCGAACATGCCCGCACCGGTGCCGTCCTCGTCGATGTAGTAGGTGCGCTTGGCATAGGCGTGGCGCTGGCCCGCCTTCAGGGTGGACTCGACCACCCAGACGCGGTGCAGCTCCCAGCGCTCGCAAGCCGGGTTCAGGTGGGTGCCGACGAAATGCTCGGCCCCCTTGCACTCGCCGTAGAACTTGTAGCTGTTGTACGGGATCAGCATCTCCTTGCGGCCCACCAGCTTGAAGTCAAAGCGGTCCATCTTTCCGGAGAACAGGAACAGCTCGTCGAACAAGGTCACCCCGCCCAGCTGCGACACCGGTGTGTCGTAGGCAAACTCGGGGGCCAGCTTCACGCGGCGCTGGCCGGGCGAATAGTTGAAGGCGCGGCGCGGCTTGGCATCCATGTCCAGGTAGTCGGTCAGCATGGTCATCTGGCCGGAGATGCGCGACGGGGCCTTGGCCACCGAGTAGGTGCGCAAAATCATGTTTACGTCACGGTCTTTCTGGTCCATCTGGAAGTAAGGCCGCTCGGTGCGGGTGAACTGGTCGGACACCACGGTGGGCGAGCCGTTGGAATCCACCAGCCAGCTCAGGCCGTGCTCGGTGGTCACGTCGGTAGCCACGCTGTAGCGCAGCGTGAGGTTCCACATCACCTCGTAGCCGTTTTTAGGGATGGGAAACGGGATGCCGCCACGGCAGGCTGCATCGACCGAGAAGTAGTCCTTGCTGCCCGCGCACGTGGTGGCGTTGCGCACCGTGGCCTTGAGCACCGACTCGGGGTAGGCCGCCGAGCGGTGGGTGGGGAACACGTCGATGTAGTAGTCGGCGTAAGTCTTGAGCAGGTACTTTTGCGATTCGCTGAGCTTCTCGGCGTGCTGCGCCATGTTCTTGCCGTCGATGCGGTACAGCGGCTTTTCGCCCGCAAACGGGTCGGCCCAGTAGCCGCTGGCGGGCTTGAAGTTGGCCGGTGCCTTGGTTTGCCCGCCGGTGTATTCGGGGATGGTGCCTTCTTTGTTACCGGCCTTGATGGCACCAAAATCGGTGAGCGTGGTGCCCAGGGCCTTGGCCTCTTCGGCCGATACGGATGCGTGGCCGGGGCTGGCCAGGGCGAGCAGGCTGGCCGCCATCAACAGTGCAATAGGGTTTTTCATGTCTCTGTGTCTTTCTTGAAAATAAGGTCCGTGGCAGATCAGAAGCTGGTCTTGTAGGTAAACACCAGCCAGCTGCGGTCGTTGGTGGCCGGGCCACCGCTACCGCCCACCAGCGTGCTGCCCGAGGGGTCGTACTTGGCGCGGGCATGCGAGTCGGAATACAGCAGCTGGAACTCATGCTTTTGCGCATAGGTGGCCTTGGCACCGATCGACCAGGTCAGCGCACCTTCGTTGCCGCCACCGGACGAAGCCGCATTGCCGTGCAGACCGTAGTTCAGCGACATTGGGAACTCCAGGTCCACCGACGGTGCCACCTGCAGGTACTGCGGGGTGAAAACCATGCCCATGCCCAGGTAGTCCTTGGTGGAGCAACCGTCGCTCTTGTTGCCCTGGCCACCGGTGGGGTTCAGGCAGGCCGCACTGCCTGAGCGTTGGAAGTACGACTCGTTGGACGTAACCTTTTGCAGGCGGCTGTAGGCCACCTCGGCCAGCAGCGAGCCGGTGTCGAACAAAGGTGTCTTGGGCAGCAGGTACACGCCGTTGACCAGCGCATGCCAGGTGTCGCCACGCGGGCCTTCGTTGGTCACCGGGTTGAAGCCAGCGGCATTCAGCGCACCGTTTTTGCGGTACGACACTTCGGCCCCCACGCTGACCGGGCCCACCACCCGCGCAAAGCTGGTGCCCAGCATCTGCACTTTCTTGGGGTAAACCAATTGGTAGCCGGTGGGCACCGTGCCCACACCGGGGATGGTGACAAAGTTGTTGACATTGGGCGAGAACCAGGGGTTGTAGTCGTCAAACTGGCGGTAATACAGGCCGAGTGTGGATTCGATGGATTCGGCGTTCAGTTTGGCGCTCAGGCCGAAGTTGCCGGTGTTCTTGGGCTTGATCGACTCGGTGCGGTTGAGGGAGAAGGCTGGCGCCAGCGGCAGGCGGTCCGGGCCTTCAAAGAAGAAGTCGGCCGGGCCAAAGTAGGTGCCACCGTAGGGCAGGCGCGACGGCTTCCACTCCAGAAAATACTGCGCCGCCAGCGACAGATTGGGCGTGGGCTGGAACTTCAAATACACCTGGCCCAGCGGCAAAAACACTTCTTTCAGCTCGATGCCGGGGCTGGTCACGGCCTTCACGCCGTCTACCGGCGACTGCGAGTACGAAATCGCGTGCGCGCCCAGCAAATAGGCTTCGCCCCAGTAGTTGGTCAGGCGGCCGACCTTCAGATTGGCGGGTTTGTCGCCGATGCGGAAGTTGCTCCACACAAAGGCATCCAGAAACTCGGCCGATGGGCCGCGGGTGTAGCGCTTGACGGTGTTGTTGTACTGGTCGTTGTAGTAGCTGCTGGTGTAGCCGGGCACGGTGGTACGCACCGAGGTGTCGTTGTAAGACGCGTCATACCAACCGGCGGCGCTGACCCGGGCACCAAAGTCGTTTTTGTAGCTGACATCCAGCTCGCTCAGCACGTCCAGGCGCTTGGTGACGAAGTCGCCACGGTCGAACTTGCCATCGGACTCGTCGTAGTTGGGGTTGTTCAGAATGCGGCTGTCGGGCGCGCCGGTACGCACACCGGCGTTGAGGCGGACGGTGTTGTCCCAGCGGATGGTCACATCGGACGAGCCGGTGTCGATCTGGATGGCCAGCGCTGGCAGGGCGCAGCCCGCAGCACAGCTGAGCAGGCCCGCACGCAGCATGCGCTGCCGTGGGGAGTGGGGTTTTTTGGGCATGGTCGTGTCTCTTTTTTCTAGGGGTGGGTCAAAAAATGGCCAAGCTGCGCCCAGCCCACCGTGGCAGGTGGGTCGGCAAAGATCGGCCAGAACGGGAAGAAGGACGGCGCTAGCGCGGCATGGTGACCACCTCCTGCGCAGCGGCGGTCAGGGGCAGACCGGTTGCCAGGAAGCCGCGCAGCACCACCAGCAGCATTTCTGCGGTGTGGGGGCGGGGGCGGCGGTCGGGGGTCATGGGGCTGGGCAGGCTGAGCGACATGCTCATGGCCAGCAGGATTTCGGCCAGGTCCTCGTACGAGGCGGTGGGGGTCTTACCCACCCGTTCAAACATGCGCGACAAAAACAGGCAGCACACCGATCTGATGCCTTCGTGGTAGCTGCGGTACTCCTCTGCCAGCACCGGGTCGCGCAGGGCGCAGAGGTAGATCTCGATGCTGATCAGTGCCCACAGGCCATCGGGGTCGAACTGCGCAGCGCGCAGGTCCATGGCGCGCAGGGCATCTTCCACGTCGGTGGACTCGTCGGCCAGGCGCACCCAGTGGGGCGACTCGTTCACCATCTTGCTGCGCATCAGGTCCAGCAGCAGCGATTCCTTGTTGGTGAAGTTGGCGTAGAACGCGCCCCGGGTGAAGCCCGCGGCCTCGGCAATGCGCTCGGCCGAGGTGCCCGCCACGCCACGCAGCGCAAACTCGGTCAACGCCGCGGCCCGCAGCAGCTCCTTGGTCTGCTCGCGGCTTTCTTCGCGGCTCAGACGCTGGCGGGGTTTGGGCTTGGGGGTAGAGGGGTCGGTTGATTTCAGATGCATGTATGAATCTTAGTTCTTGCACGCATCCAAAAAATGGGGACTTACCCGGAGTTAGGCAATTTTCTGGTATGTGTTCTATTTGAGACGGAATTTTTAAACAAAAAGAGCCGCCAGCGCTTATTTGATAAGCACGAGCAGCTCTTATTTATATAGCAAACGGCTTACCAGCTAGAACGCACCCCCGCCAGAAACACCGCAGAGCTGGCTTCGCCAGGCTGCTGGTGTTGCCCCCTGCATGTCGTATCTGTTTTTCAAACAGATACGAGGGGGGTTGGAGGAAGATGCGCAGCACTGGAGCCTGGGGGTGTTCAATACTCCCAGAAGATGCGTTGCAGTTCTTTGGTGTCGCTGGTCTTGGTCAAGGCGACCATGGCCAGGATGCGGGCCTTTTGGGGGCGCAGGTCGTGGGCCACAACCCAGTCGTACTTGTCGTCGGGCTGCTCGGCGTTGCGCAGCACAAAGCCGTCGGGCACGCGGGCGCTGCGGATCACGATGGCACCGTCGCTGCGCACTTTTTGCAGGAAGGGGACGATGCGGTTGGCCACCGAGCCGTTGCCGGTACCGGCGTGCACCAGGGCCTTCACGCCGCTCTTGCCCAGCGCCTCGATGGCGGTGGGTTCCACACCTTCATAGCCCATGGCAATGCCGACGTTGGGCAGCGCGGTGATGCTGTCGATATCGAACTCGGAGTTCATGGTGTGGCGCTTGACCGGGGCGCGGAACCAGTAGTTCTTGCCCTCTACCACCATGCCCAGCGCACCCCATTGGCTGGAGAAGGCGCTGGTCTTGATGTTGATGCTTTTGCTGACGTCGCGGCCGCTGTCGATGTTGTCGTTCATGGTGACCAGCACACCCTTGCCCATGGCGTCTTTGCTGCCAGCCACGTTGACGGCACTGTACAGGTTCAACGCGCCGTCGGCCGACAAGGCGGTGCCGGGACGCATCGAGCCGACCACCACGATGGGCTTGTTGGTGTGCACAGTCAGGGTCAGGAAATAAGCGGTTTCTTCCAGCGTGTCGGTGCCGTGGGTGATGACGATGCCGTCCACGTCGGCCTGTTTGCTCAGGGCCGAGACGCGCTTGGCCAGGGTCATCAGGTTGTCGTTGGTCAGGCTTTCAGAAGCCACCTGGAACACCTGCTCGCCCTTGACGTTGGCCACATTGGCCAGCTCGGGCAGACCGGCAATCAGCTTGTCCACACCGACCTTGGCGGCGGCATAGGTGGCGCTGTTGATGGCCGAAGCACCGGCTCCGGCGATGGTGCCGCCGGTGGCCAGAATCACCACATTGGGCTTGGCCGCCTGGGCCTGGGCCAAAGATACCAACGCAGACATGGCCGCAATGGCGGCACCGGCAATGAATTTTTCGATCCGGAAAGGGGTTCGCATAGAAAGGCTCCAGGGGGTTAAAAAGTGCCTCTTGTGAGAGGTGCCCGATACTATCGGTGCGCACTCTTTATGCTAAGCAAGACCCATGCCTTCTAGACATAACCCGCCACAGAACGGTCATACACCGGGTTTTCACCGACGGGTGCGTTGCGTCCCCATCCAGGCCAGCCCCCAGGCCAGCAGGCCCAGCCCCCACAGCGGCCACAGCCCCATGCGGGCCACCCACCAGGCGTAGGGCGTGATGCGCCAGCCGCTGGTGGCGTTCAGCCCCCGGCCCCGCACCTCGCCCACCAGCACGCCACGCGTCAGCCGGGGAAGCGCCTGCACGACCTGGCCGCGGTGGTCGATGATGGCGGTGGCCCCGGTGTTGGTGGCGCGCAGCATGGGCCGCTCAAATTCCAGGCTGCGCATGCGCGAGATGGCCAAGTGCTGGTCGATGGCCAGCGAGTCGCCAAACCAGCCAATGTTGCTGACGTTGACAAAGATGGTCGGGGCCAGCGCCGGGTCGATGAAGCGCGCACCCAGCTCTTCGCCAAACAAATCTTCGTAGCAAATGTTCGGTGCCAGGCGCTGGCCCGCCACCGCCAGCGACGGCTGGCCCACCGCGCCCCGGTTGAAGTCGCCCAGCGGGATGTGCATCATTTCGGTGAACCACCGGAATAGCGGCGGAATGAACTCGCCAAACGGCACCAGGTGGTGCTTGGCGTACTCATAAGGCTTGGGGCTACCGGGCTGCAGGCCGACCACGGCGTTCAGGTAGCCATCTTGGGCATTGCCCAGCGGCACGCCGACCAGGGCAGTTTGGCCGCCGCTGGCAAAGCGCTGCAGCAAACCCGCCCAGTAGCCCGCAGGCAACTGCTGCGGCAGCATGGGAATGGCGGTTTCGGGGGCCACCACCAGCGGGGTCTTGGCCTGGGCCAGTTGCTCGCCGTACCACTGCAGCGCCACCGGTACCCCGGCACCCAGCTCAAACTTTTCATCCTGCGGGATATTGCCCTGCAGCAGGGTCACCGGCAGGCTGGCCGCCGGGTCATTGGCAGGCTGCACCACCGAATCCGCCGTGGCCACCAGCAGCGCCACCAGCGCCAGCACCCGCCACTGGCGCAGCACCCCACAGGCCGCCACCAGCGAAGCCACCCAACCCACGCCGTACACGCCGATATAGGGGGCCAGCAGCGCCAGCCCGTCGAGCTGGGCATAGCCGCCCGCGCCCCAGGGAAAACCGGTCAGCCACTGGCCGCGCGCCAATTCGGCCAATAGCCATGAAAATGCAAAAACAATAGCACGCCACGCTGGATGGATGGGCGCCAGGGCCTTAAAACACCCACAAGCCAGCGCATACACCAGGGCCAGCGCTCCTGCCAGCCCGGCCACCGCCAGCACGGCCAGCACCGCAGGCAGGCCGCCATAGGTGTGCATGGAAATGAACAACCACCAGAAGGTCCCGCCCAGCCAGGCCCAGGCAAACAGCCCGCCCAGCAGGGCTGCGCGCCGGGGCGAAGCAGCGCGTTCCACCAGCCAATACAGGCCCGCCATGGACAGCAGTTGCAGCCACCACAGCGGCTGGCCGTTCCAGGGATTGGCCATCGAGATGGCCTGCGCGCCACCGAACACAGCGGCCAGCAAGAGGTCGCCCAGCCCGGTGTGGCGGGGGCTGCGGAACAGGCCGCGCACTACCCCGTGCATTAGCCGCTGGTGTCCGTATCGGACACCGGCGACACCTTGAACCAGCGCACCGCGCCGCCCTTGGCGTGCAGTACCACAAAGTTCAGCCCGGCCATGGCATGGTGCTCGCCGCGCTTGGGCACATGGCCCATTTCGTGGGCGATCAGGCCGCCGATGGTGTCGAAGTCGTCCTCGGGGTCGGTACCGGCCAGTTTCACGCCAAAGGCTTCGTTGACGCGCTCGATGGAGGTGTCACCGCTGACGCGGTAGGTGCGGTCGGCCAGGCCGAAGATGTCGCCCTCGTCTTCGGCAATGTCGAACTCGTCTTCGATCTCGCCCACGATCTGTTCCAGCACGTCTTCGATGGTGATCAGCCCGGCGATGCGGCCGAACTCATCGACCACGATGGCCAGGTGGTTGCGGTTGCCGCGAAATTCGCGCAGCAGGTCGTTCAGGCCCTTGGTTTCGGGCACAAACACGGCTGGGCGCAGCAGGGCGCGGATGTTCAGCTCGGGGGCCCGCTGCAGCTTGAGCAGGTCCTTGGCCATCAGGATGCCGATGATGTTTTCGCGTTCACCCTCGTAGACCGGAAAGCGCGAGTGGGCGGTTTCGATCACGATGTGCAGCAACTCGTCGAACGGCGCGGCAATGTTGAGCAGGTCCATGCGCGTGGCCGCCACCATCACCTCGCCCGCGGCCATGTCGGCCATGCGGATCACCCCCTCCAGCATGGCGCGCGACTCGGCACCAATGATGTGGTTGTCCTCGGCTTCGGACAGGGTTTCCAGGAGTTCGTCGCGCGAATCGGGTCCGGGGTGGATAAATTCGGCGAGTTTTTGCAGAAAGCCACGCTTGTCTTCCCGTTCAGGAACAGAGGAGGACGAGCGCGCGGGGTAAGGGTCGGACACAGCCTTGGATGCAGGACGTGCGGTTGTTGAGGAGGCTCAAGGATAGCTGATCGCCAAGACGGCGACCGGAAATCCTCAGGCAGCCGACTTGTGGCGGGCATCCTGGACACCCTGGCGCACGCTTTGCAGGCCGCTGAGCAGGTCCCAGAAGTTCTTCGCCTGGGTCTTGAACTGGTAGTCGGTCTGGGCGATCTGCTCGGCCACCATTTCGGTGACGCGGCTGTCCAGCGTGGCGGGCGGCAGGCGCAAGAAGGCCTCGGCTTCGGAGCCATCACGCTCCACCGTGGCCCCAGCCTTGCGGGCGATCTTGAGCATGGCGGTGTTTTCGCTCAGGGCGTGGACAAACAGCAGTTCCACCCCCTCGTTGCTGGCGTGCATGGTGGCGCGGTCGAACATGCGCGCGCCATAGCCCCGGCCCCGGGCCGTAGGCCGCACCGACACACCAAACTCGGCGCACGACTTGAACTGCGGATTCACCGAATACGCCAGGTGGGCCATGGCAATCAGCTCCAGCTTGCGGTTGTAGATGCCAAAGATGTCGTCTTTTACAAAATCAAGGCTGTCCACATATTCCAGGATGTTGCGGTCGGCGGCGTTGTAGCCAAAGCGCAGATAGCGGTCGCGCGGGTCCAGTGCCAGCAGGTGGGCGGCAATGCGCTCGCGGTGGCCCTCGCCCAGGGAGCGGATAGGCACCATCGTGGGCGCGGCTGCACGGGGCACGACCAGGGCCAGGGGTGCAGGGGACGGTTTGTGAAAATCGGACATCCTTGGAATATACGGGTTTTCCCTTAAAACACCAGCCCCCGACCCTGCCCGGTCTGTGGACTAGTCGCCATCCCCGCCGTCCATGCCAATTAGTGCCTATTTACCCGGCCGGAAAACAACAATTTATTACGCTCGCGCCCACCGGACGGCATAAACTTTGCATGCATTTTGTCAATAATGAGTGACTTCCGGTATTTTTTCACAGACAGGGGCCGCACCATGCGCATAACCACCGACTATTTTCTAACCCAGATGGGCCGCCAATGGGGCTGGGTGGTGTTTCGCGGGCTGGTGGCCATTGTCTTTGGCGGACTGGCCTTGATGGTGTCAAACCGCGAATTCGAAGCTCTGGCCCCGATTTGGGGCGGCTACGTGGTCGCCGACGGCTTCCTGGCCCTGCTCACGGCCTACCAGATCCGCGAGAAAAACCGCCCCTGGTGGTCGCTGGCGGTGGTGGGCTTGGTCGGCGTATTGGCCGGTTGGTTCATCTTTGCCTTGCCGGGCAAAACCATGGGCCTGCCGTCGCTGGTGGCCCTGTGGTCGCTGGCCATGGGTGCCTTCCAGATTGTGGCGGCCATGCGCATGCGCCAGTCCATCAAGGGCGAGTGGAGCCTGATTTTGTCGGGCGCGCTGGCCGTGTTGTTTGGCGTGTTGCTGCTGATCATCCCCAGTGAATACACCGCCGCCATCGACTGGCTGATCATCGGCTTTTCCATGAGCTTTGGCCTGTTGGTCATCGCGTTCGGCCTGCGCCTGCGCAACGCGGCCTACGTGGCGTAAACCCCGCAAAGGCCTACACCGGCAGAGCGGTGGTGGCCTTCACGTGGTCCAGCACAAAGCTGGTTTTGCAATCCTCGACGCTGGGGTGCTTGAGCAGCGTGTCCATGATGAAGCGGGAATAGGCCGCCATGTCCTGTACCACCACGCGCAGCAAATAATCCATCTCACCCGTGAGCGAAGCGCACTCCACCACCTCGGGCCAGGTCTGCACGCTGGCGCGGAACACGTCCATGGGGTTGCGCTTGTGGGTTTCGGTGTGCTTTTCCAGCCGCACGTTGAGGTAGGCCGTCAGCCCCAGGCCCACGGCTTCGGGCTTGACCAGGGCCACGTAGCGGTCTATCACCCCGGTGTCTTCCAGCCGCTTGACGCGCCGCAGCACCGCACTGGGCGACAGGCTCACCTGCTCTGAAATCTGGTCGTAGGTGGCCCGGCCGTCGGCTTGCAGGCTGCGCAGAATCAGGCGGTCAATCTTGTCGAGTGTTTCCATGGGTTAGATTTTGCAACTTTCCTGCGCAGAAAGGCCAAACATGCAGTAAAGCTAAATCGCCTGCGGTCTACAGTGCAGGCATCGACCCAGGAGACATGCCATGACTACCGAACCCGCCGTAGAACCCGCCGTCTATGCACCGACTTACGGCAGCAGCGACCGCCCGCCGCGCGGCGACTACTCTCGCGACGGCCTGGTCCTGGCCGACTACACCTGCCCGCAAAACTACGCCGCCTACACGCCCCAAGACCACGACACCTACCGCCGCCTGTTCGAGCGCCAGTCGGCCCTGGTGCCGGGCTTGGCCTGCGACGAATTCATCGCCGCCCTGCCCTCGCTGGGCGTGAAAGACCGGATTCCGCGCTTCGAGGAAATCAACGACAAGCTCTACCCCGCCACCGGCTGGGAGGTGGTGGCCGTGCCCGGTCTGATCCCCGAGGTGCCGTTTTTCACCCTGCTGGCGAACCGCAAGTTCCCGGTGACCGACTGGATCCGCACGCCTGCCGAATACGACTACATCGTCGAGCCCGATGTGTTCCACGACCTGTTTGGCCATGTGCCGCTGCTGTTTAACCCGGTGTTTGCCGAGCACATGCAGGCCTACGGCGCGGGCGGCCTGAAAGCGCACCGCCTCGGTGCCTGCGAGCTGCTGTCGCGCCTGTACTGGTACACCATCGAGTTCGGCCTGGTGCGCCAGGCCGACGGCCTGCGGGCCTATGGCGCGGGCATTCTCAGCTCGTCGGGCGAGCTGCAGCACAGCGTGCGCAGCCCGGAGCCGCAGCGCATCGCCCTGGACGTAACCCGCTGCATGCGCACCCGCTACAAGATCGACAGCTACCAGCAAACTTACTTCGTGATCGACAGCTTCCAGCAGCTGTTCGACATGACCGCGCCCGACTTCACGCCGCTGTATGCGCAGGTGCAGGCCCTGGGCGACATCACGGCAGATGCGCGGCTGGCCAACGACCGTATGCTATGAATTCATGAGCTGCTTACGCCGATGGAATAAGCGCCAGCGGCCTGAAAAGCTTGCAAAATAGCGGCATGCCCCACTTTGCCGCCAACCTCACCATGCTCTACCACGAGCATGCTTTTCTAGACCGCTTTGCCGCCGCTGCAGCGGACGGCTTCACCGCGGTCGAAATCCTGTTTCCCTACGCCTTTGCCGCCACCGACCTGGCCGCGCAGCTGCGCGCGCACGGCCTGCAGCAGGTGCTGATCAACGCCCCGCCCGGCGACTGGGATGCGGGCGAGCGCGGCCTGGCCTGCCTGCCGGGGTGCGAGGCCGAGTTTCGCCAAGGTTTGGCCCAGGCCCTGGACTACGCCCACGCCCTGGACTGCCCGCGCATCCACGTGATGGCCGGGCGGCTGCCTGCGGGCCACAGTTTTGGCAGCCTGCGACCGGTGTACGAGGCGAATCTGGCCTGGGCCGCCGAGCAGGCCGCGGCAGCGGGCATCGCCGTGCTGATCGAGCCCATCAACACCCGCGACATGCCCGGCTACGCCCTGAACCACCAGGCCCAGGCGCACAGCGTGGTGCAGGCCGTGGGCGCACCCAACCTGCAGGTGCAGATGGACCTGTACCACTGCCAGATCATGGACGGCGACCTGGCCACGCAGCTGCGCCAACATGTGCCCACGGGCCGAGTCGGCCATATCCAGATCGCCGGGGTGCCCGACCGGCACGAGCCGGACGAGGGCGAAGTGCACTACCCCTACCTCTTTGCCCTGCTGGACAGCCTGGGCTACACCGGCTTCGTGGGTTGCGAGTACCGCCCCCGGCACGGCACCTCGGCCGGGCTGGGCTGGATGCACCGGGTACTACAAAATAAGTAGCTGCTCACGCCGATGGAATGGGCGCTAGAGGCCTAAAACGCTTAAATTTTCAGGCATGCAGCAGCTCCAAAAACCGGGCGGTGGCCACACCCACGGGCCGGTCGCTGCGCACGATGCTGCCGTAGGCGGCCAGCTTGTGGGCGATGGTGTAGGGCAATATCTTCAACAGGCCATGGGTCTGGTAGCGGCTGGCGCTGGACTCGGGAATCACCGCAATCATCTGGGTTTTGAAGACCAGGTTGGTGGTGGTGAGGATGGACGAGGTCTCGATAAGCCCGCGCTGCACGCTGGCATGGTGGTCGCGAAACTCCTGCTCCAGCACCTCGCGCATGGGGCTACCCACCGGCTGCAAGATCCACGGAAACTGCAATAGCTCGTCAAACGCCACGGTGGCTTGATCAGCCAACGGATGGTCTACCGCCACCACCACCGATAACGGTTCGTCGCCAATCGGGCGAAAGGCGTGGTTCTGCCGCGCCGGGCCCAGCATGCGCCCAATCACCACGTCCAGCACGCCTTCGCGCATCTGCTCCACCAGCCGGTCGCTGGTGTCCACCGCAATCTCGATGGCCAGCAGCGGGTATTCCTGTTTCAGGCGGATCAGCGTGTCGGTCAGCAGCACCGGCGACGCGGCCATGATGCTGCCGATGAACAGCTTGCCCGCCCCGCCCAGGCGCAGGTCCTGCAGCTCGCGGCCCAGCGCCTCCATGGTGCCGCGCAAACCGCGAAAGGTGTTCATCACCGCCTGCCCCGCCGGGTTCAGCTGCAGGCCGCGCCCCACCCGGTCAAACAGCGGCTGGCCCAGCGCGTCCTCCAGCTCGTGCAGCATCTTGGTGGCCGCTGGCTGGGTCATGCCCAGCTGCTGCGAGGCCGCGTGCAGGGTGCGGTGCGCGTCAATCGCCAGCAGCAAGGCCACCTGGCGCATACGCAAGCGGTTCAGCAACTGGGCGGTGGTATCGGTGGTTGGCCTCATTTGATAACTCCAGGCAATCAATACATCAAATACTTTCACTATACGGGAATCAATCGGTTTTCTAAGATGCGACCCAACACAACCCGGAGACACGAATGCTTACTTCCCATTGGCTTGCCATCACCGCCCTGGCCTGCACCAGTTTTGCCACCCAGGCCCAGGAGTGGCCGAGCAAGCCGGTCAAAATCCTGGTGGGCTCGGCTCCCGGCGGCGGCACCGATGCCATGGCCCGCGCCGTGGCCGACCGCCTGGGCCCGCTGCTGAAACAGCCGGTGGTGGTAGACAACAAGCCCGGTGCCTCCAACACCCTGGCCGCCGACCTGGTCGCCAAATCCACCGACGGCCACACCCTGCTGATGGGCGTATCTACCGCCCAGGCGATTGCGCCGCACTTGCTCAAGCTCAACTACGACAGCAACAAAGACCTGGTGCCGGTAGCCTTTGTGGGCTCGGTGCCGAATGTGCTGGTAGTCAACACCGCCGTGGGGGCCACCGACGTGGCCTCGCTGGTCAAACTGGCCAAGGCCAAGCCCGGCCAGATGAACTACGCCACCAGCGGCACCGGCAGCACACAGCACATTGCGGCCGAGCTGTTCAAAGAGGCGGCGGGCGTGTTCATCACCCACATCCCCTACCGCAGCAGCGGCCCGGCCATGGTGGACCTGATTGGCGGCCAGGTGCAAATGAACTTTGACACTCTGCCCTCGGTGATCGGCCAGGTCAAGGCGGGCAAGATCAAGGCCCTGGCCGTGGCCGCGCCCAAGCGCAACAGCCAATTGCCCGACGTACCCACCCTGGCCGAAGCGGGCGTGAAAGGCGTGGAAATGAGCGCCTGGTACGGCATCTACATGCCCGCCAGCACGCCCAAGGCGGTGCAGGAACGGGTGCTGGCCGAGGTGCATAAAGTGCTGGCCATGCCCGAAACCCTGACCCGGCTGGACGGCATTGGCGCAGAAGTCACGCCCATGGCGCAGGCCAAGTTCCAGGAATTCCACAACGCCGAATACCAGCGTTTTGGCGAGCTGATCAAACGCAAGAACATCAAACTGGACTGAGGAGAAAGCATGCAAAACACACAAGCTGTGGTGGCCCTCACCCTGGGCGACCCCGCGGGCATCGGCCCCGAGCTGATCGCCCGCCTGCTGGGCCAGACCGATGCCACCACCCACGCCAACATCGTGCTGGTGGGCGATGCCTGGCTCTGGGCCGAAGGCCAACACATCGCCGGTGTGCAGGTCGCCACCCAGGCCGTGCACAGCTTTGCCGAGGTGCGCGCCCGGGCCGACACCTCCCTGCCCGCCTGGCTGCCCATGGACACCGTGGCCGCCGCACAGGTGGTGCGCAGCCAGGCCCAGGCGGTGGGCGGCGCGTCGGTGCTGCAAGTGCTGAACGCCTGCATGGACGCGACCCAGCGCGGCGAGGTGGATGCCATCTGCTTCGCCCCGCTGAACAAGTTCGCCATGAAGCAAGGCGGCCTGCGCCATGAAGACGAGCTGCACCACTTCGCCGAGTACCTGGGTGTGAAAAACTACTTTTGCGAGTTCAACACGCTGGGCGATTTGTGGACCTCGCGCGTGTCGTCGCACATCCCGCTCAAGGATGCCGCCAGCTACCTGACGCAAGAGCGCATACAGCAGGCTGCTGCCCTGATCTACCGCTCGCTGCAGGCCAGCGGCATTGCTACGCCCAAAGTGGCGGTAGCAGCTTTCAACCCGCACGGCGGCGACGGCGGCACCTGCGGGCGCGAAGAAATCGACACCATCGCCCCGGCCGTGGCCGCACTGCAGGCGCAAGGCATGGCGGTGGAAGGGCCCTTCCCGGCCGACACCATCTTCCTCAAAGCCCGCGACGGGGAATACCAGGCCATCGTCACCATGTACCACGACCAGGGCCAGATCGCCATCAAACTGATGGGTTTCAGCAAGGGCGTGACGGTGCAGGGCGGCCTGCCCGTGCCCATCACCACGCCCGCCCACGGCACGGCCTACGACATCGCGGGCCAAGGCAGGGCCGATGTCAACGCCACCTACAACGCCTTCCGCATCGCCGCCCGCATGGGCTTGGCACAACCTACGAACTGAAGAGAGACAGACCATGAAAATCACCGCCGTCCGCGCCCGCGTTTTTGAATGGAAGGGCAAAACCGTGCCCCCGCAAGGCAACTTCTGCTCCAACGCCATGGACCTGGTCTACTCCAAGACCGAAAGCATGAGCACCTTCCGTTTCCACTCGTGGACGGTGGTGGAGATCGAAACCGACAGCGGCATCATCGGCCTGGGCAATGTGGCCCTGGCCCCCAAGATCGCCAAGGCCATCATCGACGAGTACCTGGCCCCGCTGGTCATCGGCCAGGACCCCTGGGACTACGAATACCTGTGGCAGCGCATGTACCGCGCCACCCACGCCTGGGGCCGCAAGGGCGTGACCATGGGCGCGATTTCGGCCATCGACCTGGCCATCTGGGACATCCTGGGCAAGTCGGTCAACAAGCCGGTCTTCAAGCTGCTGGGTGGCCGCACCAAGGAGAAGATTCCCTGCTACTACAGCAAGCTGTACCGCACGGATCTGGCCGAGATGCAAAAGGAAGCCCAGACCTTCAAGGACCAGGGTTTCACCGCCTTCAAAATGCGCTTTGGTTACGGCCCGGCGCACCTGCAGCACGGCGTGGCCGAGAACCTGAAATCGGTGGCCGCTATCCGCGAAGTGATTGGCTACGACAACGACCTGATGCTGGAGTGCTACATGGGCTGGAACCTGGAGTACGCCAAGCGCATGCTGCCCAAGCTGGCCCAATTCGAGCCGCGCTGGCTGGAGGAGCCGGTGATTGCCGACGACATCGACGGCTACGCCGAACTCAATGCCATGAACATCGTCCCCATCAGCGGCGGCGAGCACGAATTCAGTCTCTACGGCTTCAAGCAGTTGCTGGACAAAAAGGCGGTGAGCGTGGTGCAGTACGACACCAACCGCGTGGGCGGCATCACCGCCGCGCACAAGATCAACGCGCTGTGCGAGGCCTACAGCGTGCCCGTCATCCCGCACGCGGGCCAGATGCACAACTACCACCTGACCATGAGCACCATCGCCAGCCCGATGAGCGAATACTTCCCGATGTTCGACGTAGAAGTGGGCAACGAGCTGTTCTATTACATCTTCAAGGGTGAGCCGGTAGCGGAGAACGGTTTTGTGCAGCTCGACGACAACACGCCGGGCCTGGGCCTGACGCTGAACACCGAGTTCCTCGACCAGTTCGTGATCACCGGGTAAGTGCCATGACCGCTCGCTACAAAGGCGTATTCCCCGTCGCGCCCACCATCTTCCACCCCGACGGCACGCTGGACCTGCCCGGCCAGAAGCGCTGCATCGACTTCATGGTGGATGCGGGCTCGCACGGCATCTGCATCCTGGCCAACTTTTCCGAACAGTTTTTGCTGTCGGACGAAGAGCGCGAGCTGCTGACCCGCACCGTGCTGGAGCACGTGGATGGCCGGGTGCCGGTGATCGTTACCACCACGCATTTCAGCACCGATGTCTGCATAGCCCGCAGCCAGCGCGCCCAGGCCCAGGGTGCCGCCATGGTGATGGTGATGCCGCCCTACCACGGCGCCACTTTCCGGGTGCCCGAGGCGCAGATATTCGAGTTTTACGCCCGGCTGTCGGACGCGATCGACATCCCCATCATGGTCCAGGATGCGCCCGCCAGCGGCACGGTGTTGTCTGCCGCTTTTCTGGCGCGCATGGCACGCGAAATCAAGCAGCTCAGCTACTTCAAGATCGAAACCGCGGGGGCTGCCAGCAAGCTGCGCGAACTGATCCACCTGGGCGGCGATGCGGTGGAGGGCCCGTGGGACGGCGAAGAAGCCATCACCCTGCTGCCCGACCTGGATGCCGGGGCCACCGGCGCGATGACCGGCGGAGCCTACCCCGACGGCATCCGCCAGATCATGGACGCCTACACCGCAGGCCGCCGGGGCGAGGCCGTGGCCGCGTACACCCGCTGGCTGCCACTGATCAACTACGAGAACCGCCAAGGCGGCATCCTGACGGCCAAGGTGCTGATGGCCGAGGGCGGCATCATCGCCTGCGCCGCACCGCGCCACCCGTTTCCCGACATGCACCCCGAGGTACGCCAAGGGCTGCTGGATACCGCCCGGCGGCTCGACCCGCTGGTGCTGCGCTGGAGCCAATAATTCTGCAAATGCTGCATATTCGATAGCTGCTTGCGCTTACAGAATAAGCGCTAGCGGCCTTTTTTATATAAATTCACCTTTGTCGCCCAAGCGACCGCGCACTAGGACTTGCCCGGTAGCACCAGCGCACCAGCCCACCCAAAATCGCTTCTACAAGGAGCACCCCATGGACAAGGTCTGGTTGAACAATTACCCCGCTAACGTCGCCCACGAAATCGACGTGAACGCCTACGGCTCGCTCACGCAGTTGCTCGACGAGTCCTTCAAAAAGCACGCCGACAACCCCTTCTCGGTGTGCATGGAGCGCTGGATGAGCTACCGCGAGCTCGACCAATTGTCGGGGGCGCTGGCGGCCTGGCTGCAGGCGCAGGGGCTCAAGCCCGGTGCGCGGGTGGCCATCATGTTGCCCAACATTCCGCAGTTTGCCGTCACCATGGCCGCTGTGCTGCGCGCCGGGTATACCTGCGTCAACGTCAACCCGCTGTACACCCCGCGCGAGCTGGAGCACCAGCTCAAGGACTCGGGGGCCACGGCCATCGTGATCCTGGAGAACTTTGCCCGCACCCTGCAAGAGGTGGTGGGCCGCACGCAGATCCAGCACGTGGTGCTGGCCCACATGGGCGACCTGTTGGGCGCGGTGTATGGCCGGGTGGTCAACTTCATGGTGCGCCGGGTCAAGAAGCTGGTGCCCGCCTACCAGCTGCCGCGCAACGGCACTTTGCGCGTCACCCTGTTTAACCAGGCGCTGGCCGATGGGCAGGGCCGGTCGCTGCAGCCCACGGCCAGCACGCTCGATAGCATTGCGTTTTTGCAGTACACCGGCGGCACCACCGGCCTGTCCAAGGGGGCCATCCTGACGCACCGCAACATCGTGGCCGCCACGCTGCAGGCCGAGGCCTGGTTCAGCCCGGCGCTGGCCAAGGTGGGCGAGGCCCGCAAGATCAACAGCATCGCCGCCCTGCCGCTGTACCACATCTTCGCCCTCACGCTGTGCCTGATGGGCATACGTTTGGGCTCGCACATGACGCTGGTGCCCAACCCGCGCGACTTTGCCGGGTTTATCGAGACCCTGAAAAAACGCCCGTTCCACCTGCTGCCCGCCGTCAACACGCTGTTTAACGCGCTGCTGCTGCAGCCCACGTTCAAGACCATCGACTTCTCCAGCCTGTGCGTCACCCAGGCGGGCGGCATGGCGGCATCCGAAGGCACGGCCAAGCGCTGGCTGGAGGCCACGGGCAGCGCCATGGTGGAAGGCTGGGGCATGAGCGAGACCTGCGCCATCGGCACCAACAACCCGGTGCTGAACAAAAGCTTCACCGGCACCATCGGCCTGCCCCTGCCCAGCATCTCCATTGCCATCAAGGACGACGAGGGCAACTCGCTGCCGCTGGGTGCGGCGGGCGAGATCTGCATCAAGGGCCCGAACGTCACCATCGGCTACTACAACCAGCCCGAGGAAACCGCCCGCTCGTTCACTGCCGACGGTTACCTGCGCACCGGCGACATCGGCATGATGGACGAGCGCGGCTACACCCGCATCGTGGACCGCAAGAAAGACATGATCCTGGTCAGCGGCTTTAACGTGTTCCCCAACGAGCTGGAAAACGTGATCTCGCTGTGCCCCGGCGTGGTGGAGTGCGCGGCCATCGGCGTGCCCGACGAGATGCAGGGCGAGGCCATCAAGGTCTTTATCGTCAAGAGCGACCCGGCCCTGACCGAAGCCGATGTGCTGGCCTTCTGCAAACAAAACCTCACCGGCTACAAAATGCCCAAGAGCATCGAGTTCCGCAAGGATTTGCCGAAGTCCAACGTGGGGAAAATTTTGCGGCGCGAGCTGCGCTCGCCAACCACCTAAGCAGCCGCCGCCTGCCTGGCCACATGCACCTGGTGCAAGGTGATCTTGCGCACCTCGGCCTGGCTGCTCTGGATGTGGGCGCGCAGCAGCATGGCGGCCTGGTCGCCACGGTGGCTGCGGATGGCCTTGAGGATCTTGGCGTGCTCTTCGTACGTGGCGGTGATGCGCGCCTGCTTGGTGAAATCGAGCCGCCGGATGATGCGGATGCGCTCGGTCACGTCGCTGTGCACCCGGGCCATTTCGGTGTTGCCTGCGGCGCGCACCAGGGCGCAGTGGAATTCTTCGTCCCAGCGGGCCACGGCGATGCCGTCGGTGCTGCGCTGGACCACCGGCACCAGCCAGATGGCGACCAGCTCGTCCAACAAGGCGTGGTTGATCTGGATGTGCGGCGCCCCTGTACCCGCGCCGCCTTCGCACAGGCGGTGGGCGGCGGTGGTTTCCAGCACCATGCGCAGGTCGTAGAGCTGCTCAAACTGCTCGAAGTTAAACGGCAGCACGCGCCAGCCGCTGCGAAACAGCACCTCCACATAGCCCTCTTGCTGCAGCCGGATCAGCGCCTGCCGCACGGGGGTGCGCGACACGCCCAGGCGTTCGCTGATCTCGTTTTCGGTGAAGCGGTCGCCGGGGACCAGGGTGAATTCGCCCACGTCGCGCTTGAGCTGGGCATAAACCTCGTCGGCGCGTGAGCGGTATACGGTGGGTTCTGCAGGGGGGGTGGGGGTGGGAGTCAGGGAGTGCACGGGGCAAACTTTAGCAGTTGCGGCCCAGCGGCTTTCACACGGCAGCCAATGCCCGTAAGACCGCCGCGCTGGGTGCCGTCCAGCCGACGATGCCGCCCTGGGCGCGCACCATCTCCAGCGTGGCGGCCTTGAACTGCGGGAAGTAACTCTCGGTGCAGTCTTCCAGCAGCAGGCCGTCATAGCCCCTGTCGTTGGCCTCGCGCATGCTGGTCTGCACGCAGACCTCGGTGGTCACGCCCATGAACAGCAGCTGTTGGATGCCGCGCCCCAGCAGCATCTCGTGCAGGCCGGTGGCGTAGAACGCGCCCTTGCCGGGCTTGTTAATGACGATCTCGCCCGCCACCGGGGCCAGCGCCGGGATGATCTGGTTGCCCGGCTCGCCCGCCACCAGGATGCGGCCCATCGCGCCCACGTCGCCAATGCGCAGCGCCGGGTTGCCCCGGTTACGCTTGGCCGGGGGGCAGTCGGACAGGTCAGGCTGGTGCGCCTCGCGGGTGTGCACCACCAGGCCGCCTGCGGCGCGCCAGGCGGCCAGCATGGCACGGCAGGCGGGCACGATGGCCTCCAGCAGGGCCACGTTGTTGCCCAGGGTGGCCCCGAAGCCGCCGGGTTCGATGAAGTCGCGCTGCATGTCGATGATGACCAGGGCGGCGTGGGGCAGGTCCAGCGGGTAGTCGAACGGCAGTGCGGGGATGGCGACGGTGCGTGATTCCAAGTTGGTCATAAAAGTCCTCAACGTCCAAACACATCAACAAGCCCAAAAACCGCCTCTGCCCTTCCAGGAACACCGCAGGGCTGGCTTTGCCAGACTGCTGGTGTTGCCCCCTGCAAGGGGGTTGGCGAAAACACGCAGTGTGCAGCCTGGGGGTGTTCCACATTCAATGGCCGCCGCCCATGTGCGCGCCTAAGACGTGGCGCTCGGCGGTGGCGGCGGGGGTTTCAAACACGATGCGGCCTTCGCTCATGACCACGATGCGGTCGGCCAGCTCCAGCAGCTCGTCCAGGTCTTCGCTGATCAGCAGCACCGCACCGCCACGGTCGCGCACACCCAGGATGCGGCTGTGGATCTCGGCCACGGCGGCAAAGTCCAGGCCGAACACCGGGTTGGCCGCAATCAGCACATTGATCTCGCCCGCCAGCTCGCGGGCCAGCACGGCGCGCTGCACATTGCCGCCCGACAGGCTGCGGATGGGCGCGCCCTCGCCCTGGGTCTTCACCCCATATTCTTGGATCCAGTCACGGGCGCGCTTGCGCCAGGTGCCAAAACGCAGCAGGCCGCCCAGGTTCAGCGGCGGCTGGTCGAAGTCGCGCAGCGCCATGTTCTCGGCCACCGATAGATCGCCCACGCAGGCATTACGCAAGGGCTCTTCGGGCAGGCTGCGCACCTTGAGGCGGCGGTTGTCGGCGCGGCGGGCGGCGTAGTGCTCGCCCATCACCTCCACCCGGCCCCCCAGGCGCGCGCGCTGGCCCACCAGCGCCTCCACCAGCTCGCGCTGGCCGTTGCCCGAGACCCCGGCCACGCCCAACACTTCGCCCTTGCGCACCTGCAGGCTCAGGCTGTGCAGGGCCAAAGTTCCGCGATCGCCCTGGGCTTGCAGCTGGTCTACCAGCAGGGCTACGGGGGCATCATTGGCTACTATTTTTATAGCTTGTCGTGCTTGATCCATGGGCGTGGGGGGCATATTTGGCTCAGAACTCTCGCCCATCATGGCCTGGGCCAGGGTGCGGGTGAGTTCCTGCGGTACAGCGCCAGCGACCCGGTCGTGGTGCACCGCCTTGCCCCGGCGCAGCACCGTCACGCCGTCGGCGTAGGCCAGCACCTCGCGGAACTTGTGGGTGATGATGAGCACGCTGCACTGGCCGCTCTGGGCGAAGGCGCGCACGTGGCCCAGCACCTCGTCGGCCTCTTGCGGGGTGAGCACCGAGGTGGGCTCGTCCAGGATCAGCAGGCGGGGTTTCAGGTAGAGCTGTTTCAGCAGCTCCAGCTTCTGCTTCTCGCCCGCTGCCAGCTCGGCGGGGCGGGCATCCAGGTCCAGGCTGAACGGGGTGGTGGCCAGAAAGGCTTTGAGCTCAGCGCGCTTGGCGGTCCAGTCGATCACCGCAGGCAGGGTGCCCCCGGCCAGCAGCAGGTTCTCGGCCACCGTCATGCCCGGCGCCAGCGTGAAGTGCTGGTAGACCATGCCGATGCCAAGGCTGCGGGCCACGATGGGGTTGGCAATGTCCTGCTCGCGCCCGTCGATCAGGATGCTGCCCTCTTCCGCGCGCTGGAAGCCCGCCACGCACTTCACCAGGGTGCTTTTGCCCGCTCCGTTTTCGCCCAGCAGGGCGTGCACCGTGCCGGGCTCGACGCGCATGGTGACGCTGTCCATGGCGGTGAAGCTGCCGAAACGTTTGGTCAGCAAATAGGTGTCTAGCGCCAGTGCGCCGGTGCCTGCCGGGAGCGCGCCGATGGGGGTGGTGTCGGGGGCCATGGGGTTCCTTGGGTTAAACAACAGCCAACAGCGCTGCAGACGGCGCATGCGCACCGAACACGCCGCCCTGCATGGTCACCATGTTCAGCGCCGCCTGGTGGTTGGCCGGGTCGGTGGCCGCCGTGCAGTCGGACAGCAGCAGGCACTCGTAGCCCCGATCGTTGGCATCACGCATGGTGGTGTGCACGCACACGTCGGTGGTGATGCCCGCCAGGATGAGGTTCTGTACCCCGCGCAGGCGCAGCACCATGTCCAGGTCGGTGGCGTAGAACGAGCCCTTGCCGGGCTTGTCGATCACCACCTCGCCCGGCAGCGGGGCCAGCTCGGGGATGATCTCCCAGCCGGGTTCACCGCGTACCAGGATGCGCCCGCAGGGGCCGGGGTCGCCGATGCCGACACCCTGGGCACCAATCTGCCGCGAGCGCCAGCGCTTGTTGGCAGGCAGGTCGGCCAGGTCGGGCCGGTGCCCTTCGCGGGTGTGGATGATGTGGTAGCCCAAGGGCCGCAGCCGGGCCAGCACGGCGGTTATCGGGGCGATGGGCGCGCGGGTCAGCGCGATGTCGTAGCCCATCACGTCCACATAGCCGCCAACCCCGCAAAAGTCGGTCTGCATGTCGATCACGACCAGCGCCGTGTTGTCGGGCCGCAGCGCGCCGTTGTAGGGCCAGGCGTAGGGGTGGGCTTGCACGAATAGAGGTGTCATGTCGGGTACTCGCATGCGTTCAGGACGCTGTTGTTAAGTGAACGGGCCGACGGCACCGGGCACCTCCCTCCGCGAATGTCCCCCGGCTGCGCCTCCTCCTTTATTTCGCTGCGGGAGGCACCCGATACCCTCAACACAGGGCACGCCGTGCCATGCCTGAAGATCCACCACCGCGTTATTGGCTGGCGGCGATGGTGTGCTCTGCGCAGCGAAATAAAGGAGGAGCCTCGGCCATAAGCCGGGCGGGGGACATTCGCGGAGCAGAGCACACCGTCGTCGCGAGCCCGCCCCGAATGCCCCCTACGGCCTTGCATCAAAGAACGCACGGCCATCTCAGCGCACCGAAGACAGTTCGCCCGGGCTGCCCACAGCCACGCTACCAGGCTTGCAAGTCAGCACCAAAATCACCAGCGTCAGCACATAGGGCACAGTGTTGAACAAGTGGTAACCCCAACCGATGCCCACCGACTGCATGGCCGGGCCGATGGCCCCCGCGCCGCCAAACAGCAGGGCGGCGCCCACGCAGCGCAGCGGACTCCAGCGCGCAAAAATCACCAGCGCCACCGCGATCAGGCCCTGGCCGCTGGAGATGCCTTCGTTCCAGCTGCCGGGGTAAAACAAGGTGAGCGACGCACCGCCCAAACCCGCCATGAAACCGCCTGCCGCCGTGGCCGCGATGCGAATGCCGGATACCGAATAGCCCAGCGCCCGCGTGGCATTGGCCGAGTCGCCCGCCAGCCGCACCAGCAGCCCCCAGCGGGTGCGCGCAAACGCCCACCACATCGCAATCGCCAGCGCGATGCCAATGGGCAGCAGCGCATTGATCTGCAAAGCCGCCTGCACCACGGTAGAGCTGCTCCAGCCGCCCAGCGCGATGGCCGGAATCTGCGGTGCCTGGGGCTGGATCAAGGGCTTGCCCAGGTAGAAGGCCAGCCCCGTGCCCAGCAGCATCAGCGCAATGCCCGTGGCCACGTCGTTGACCCGTGGCAGCGAGCACAGCACGCCGTGCAAGGTGGCCAGCAATGCCCCCGCCATGGCCCCGGCCAGCACGCCCAGCCAAGGGGAGCCGGTGAGGTAGGCCCCGCCAAAAGCCGTCATGGCCGATAGCACCAGCACGCCTTCCAAACCCAGGTTGATGCGGCCCGATTTCTCGGTGAGGCATTCGCCCAGGCTCACGAACAGAAACGGTGTGCCTACGCGCAACGCGCCGCCAATGATCCCCGCAAACAAGGCTACCCATTGGTCTGCAGTCATGTGGCCTCCACCGGTTTACGCATCTTGCCGAACACCGTTTTCCAGTCCACATCGCGCAGCGCTTCGCTGGCCAGGATCAGCACAAAGGCAATGCCTTGCAGCACCATCACCGACGCGTCCGGCAGGCCCAGGCGGCGCTGCAGCAGGCTGCCTGCGGCACCAAAGCCGCCGAACAAAATGGCCACTGGCACGATGGCCACCGGATTGTGCCGGGCGATAAAGGACACCAAGATGCCCGCGTAGCCGTAGCCCGAAATCAGCGAAGCATTGGCATTGGTGTGCACGGCGGCCACCTCCACCGCGCCAGCCAGCCCGGCACCGGCCCCGCCCAGGGCGCAGGCCGTCAAGATCAGTTGCGTGGCGGGCAGGCCCACCAGTTGCGCTGCACGCGGGTTGCCACCCACCACGCGGATGGAGAAGCCCGATGCCGTCCAGCGCAGCCACAGCCCCAGGGCCACGCAGGCCAGCACGCCCAGCACCAGCCCCCAGTGCACGTCCGAGCCCGCAATGCCGGTGATCAGCATGCCCTCGGGCAGGGAATGGGTGGCGGGTTTGTTCAGGCTGGCGGGGTCGCGCAACAGGCCTTCAACCAGGTGCTTGAAGATGCCGATGGCGATGTAGGCCAGCAGCAGGCTGCTGATGGTTTCGTTGATGCCGCGCGCCTGCCGCAGCCAGCCCGCCAGCATGATCCACAGCGCCCCGGCCAGCGCGCCCGCCGCGCACACCAGCACCGTGCCCACCACATTGGCAGGCAGGGGCAGCATGGTGGCTGCTGCGGCAGCCGCCAGCCCGCCCAGCACCAAAGCCCCCTCCCCGCCGATGATGACCAGCCCGGCGCGCGCGGGCAGCGCCACGCACAGGGCCGTCAGCATCAGCGGTGCGGCGCGCTGCAGCGTGTTTTGCCACGAAAACCAGTCGCCGAACGCGCCCTTGAACAGGGTCAGCCACATGTCCGCTGGGTTGACCCCGGCGAACCAGACGAACACACCGAACAGCAGCAGCGCCAGCGCAATGGCCGAGGTGGGCAGCAGGATGTCTTTCATGGTGCGGGCTTAGAAACTGCCTTGCACGCCTTCGACCAGGTAGTTCATGCTTTCCAGCACCGGATCGGTCTGCTTGAAGACCTTGCCTGCAGCGATGACCTCCTTGCCCTTGTTGTCCTTCAGCGGGCCTTTGAAGATGTCGAACTTGTCGGCCAGCATTTGTGCCTTGGTGCCGTCGGCCTGCTTCTTGGCGGCATCGGTCACCATGGCACCGTAGGGCGAGGTTTTCACGTAGCCGTCTTTCAGGCCGCCGCGCAAAAAGTTGGGGTGCGGCTTGCCCGACTGGGCCGCATCGATAGCGGTTTTGTAGGCAGTGAACCAGTTCCACTCGGCACCGGTGAGGTAGGCGTTGGGGGCCAGCTTGGCCTGGCTGGCGTGGTAGCCGCAGACCATCTTGCCGCGCTTGGCGGCGGTTTCCACGATGACCTTGGGGCCGTCCACGTGCATGGTGAACACGTCGCAGCCCTGGTCGGCCAGGCTATTGGTGGCCTCGGCTTCTTTTACAGCCATGGACCAGTCGCCGGTGAAGATCACGCTGCAGGTAATGCCGGGCTTGACCGAGCGCGCGCCGAGCGTAAATGCGTTGATGTTGCGCAGCACCTGCGGAATCGGCTTGGCGGCCACAAAGGCGATCTTGCCGCTCTTGCTCATGTGCCCGGCGATCACGCCGTTCAAAAACTGGCATTCGTCGATGTAGCCAAAGAAGCTGCCCACGTTCTTGGGGTGCTTGCCCTCGGTCCACATGCCGCCGCAGTGCGACAGGCGCACATCGGGGTACTTGGCGGCCAGCGCCAAAACGTGCGGGTCGAAGTAGCCATACGAGGTGGGAAACAGCAGCTTGGCACCGTCTTGCGCAATCATGCCGGTCATGGTTTTTTGCACCGCCGAGGTTTCGGGCACGTTCTCTTCTTCCACCACCTTGACGCCGGGCAGTTTCTTGGCCTCGGCCGCTGCCGCCGCCTGCGACTGGTTGTAGCCGTAGTCGTCACGCGGGCCGACGTAGATCACGCCGATGGTCAGCGGTGTCTGCGCCCGGGCCAGACTGCCCAGGCCACCCAGCGTGCTGGCGGCGCCCAGGGCGGCGATGGTTTTCAGGGAGTCGCGGCGGTTGAAGGTGGTCATGGCAGTCCTTTCGGTGGTGACAGCGTGGGATGGATCAAAACAGTGCGTAAAACGGAATTCTTCTTGGATACAAGAGAGGATGCAAATTGCGTGCCTAGACGCTACTCCAGCAGACTGACGTGCGCCGCCACCACTTTCCAGCCCGCGGGCAAACGCAGCCAGGTCTGGCTTTGGCGGCCGGTGCGGGTGCCGCCCTCGCGCAAAAACTCCACATTGGCGGTGGCGAAGTCGTGGCCGTAGGTGGTGATGACGGTCTTGAGCAGGCGGCGTTGCTGGCCCTGGGCCGGGCGGCCCGCGCGGAAGGCCTGGATAGCCTCAAAACCGTACAGGTTTTCGGTGCCGCCATAGCGCAGGGTGTGCGGACTGTCCCAGAACAGTGCATCCAGCACGGCCACGCGGTTGTGCACCAGGGCATCTTCGTAACGGTCGAATACGGCCTGCACCTCGGCCAATACGTCGGGCAGGTTGATGGCGTAGTCCATGGGCTTCCTTCAGAGGTTTGCGACCGGGGCGCGGCACACGCCCGCCGCCTCCAGCACGGCGGCGGCGCGCAGCACCAGGTCTTCGCGCCAGGGGGCGGCAATCACCTGCACGCCGATGGGCAGGTGCGGCAGTTGCGGGTCCATGCCCCACACCGGCACGGCGCACACCGGCAGGCCGATGCAGGAGATGGGCTGGGTCAGCACGCCGATGTTGGGGCGCAGCGGCAGGTCGCGGCCATTCAGGTCCAGCCGCTCGGTGCCCAAGGGCGTGGCGGCGCAGGGCGTGGCGGGGGTGAGCAGCAGGTCGTACTTCTCAAACACCTGGGCGGCGGCCTGGGCGTAGCGGCGGCGCACCCGCTGGGCGCGGGCCACCCAGGCGGCGGGGATCAGCGCTCCGGCTAGAAAGCGGTCGCGCGACAGGGGCTCAAAGTCTTGCGGGCGACTGCGCAGGCTGTCCAAGTGCAGGGCCGCACTTTCAGAATTGGTGAGCAGGAAGGCGGCAGCGCGGCCCGCCGCCACCCAGGGCAACTCCACCGTGTCGTGCGCGCCCAGCGCCCGCGCCACGGTGGCCACGGCGGCGCGGGCGGCGGGCAAGGCGTTGTCATGGAAGTAGCCGCCCAGCACGCCAATGCGCAAACCGGCAATGCCCAGGTCCAGCTCGGTGACTACAGTTTCTATAGCACGTTGCGCGCATCCCGCATCGGTAAACGAGCCTTTTTCTTCAAATCCCTGCATTGCGTCATAGGCCAGGGCCAGGTCGCGCACGCTGCGGGCAAACGGCCCCAGGTGGTCCAGGCTGGTGACGAACGGAAAGCTGCCGGTACGCGGCAAGCGCCCAAACGTGGGCTTGAGGCCGAACACGCCGCACATCGACGACGGCACGCGGATGGAGCCATTGGTGTCCGAGCCAAGCGCCAGCGGCACCTGCCCCGCCGCCACCGCCGCGCCCGAGCCGCCCGAAGAGCCGCCTGCGGTACGGGCCAGGTCGTGCGGGTTGTGGCAGGCCCCTTCGTGGGTGTTTTCGGTGGTGAAGCCGTAGGCGTATTCGTCCATGTTCAGCGCGCCGACCAGGATGGCACCCGCCGCCTCCATGCGCTGCACCAGCAGGCCGTCGGCCGTGGCGGGGGCGCTGTCGCGCTCGATCTTGGAGCCCGCCAGCGTGCGCAGCCCGGCAATGTCGAACAGGTTTTTCACCGCGAAGGGCACGCCCAGCAGCGGCAGCGCGGCCTGGCTGCCTTCTGCCAGGCCCGCGTCGATCTGCGCGGCACGCTGCAGGGCACGGGCTTGCACCACATCGGTGAAGGCATTGACGCGCCCGTCGGTAGCCGCAATGCGGTCCAGGCAGGCCTGCACCAGTTGCGTGGCCGTCACCTCGCGGGCCGCCACGGCGCGGGCCATGCGGGATGCGTCCAGCGCCCACCAGTCGGCGCTCATGGCGTGCTCCGGGGGGTGACGGGAATAAAGGCCATGGGCGATTCGTCGTGCACGGTCAGAGGCGCGGCATTCACGATGTCGGCAAAGCCCGAGGCCAGCGCAAAGTAGCGCAGCACGCCGGGGCGTGAGGTGCCCAGCTCCAGGCCGATGGCGGCTGCCGCCGCATCCACATAGGTTTCCAGCTCTTGCTCGGTCATTTCTGCAGCTCTCCTTGGACATACGCGCGCCATCCGCCCCAGTGGCTGATGTCCCGCGCCCCCGCCAGCGCCTGCGGCTCGCAGATGAAGCCCTGCACGCTGCTGCCATCGGCCAGCGCCAGGGTGCCAATGCCCAGCGGGGCCGGAATCGACGCCACAAAGGAGCCGTAATGCGTTACCGGCATCTCCCACACTTCGACGGAAATGCCGGTGCCCTGGCCGGATGCGACGCGCAGCAAGCCGGGCTTGGGCGGCACGGTGCCGGGCAGGGCAAACAGCTGGTAGTCCGGCGCGGTGGTGGTGGTGGCGACCAGGCGCGCCTGGCGCTCGGTCAACTGGCTGTTCAAAGGCATGCCGGACAGGTGCGCGCCCACCACTGCCACCTTGACGACCGCCTGCGGATGGAAGCCGGGCAGCGCCACCGGCGCGGGCAAGGGCAGATCCAGCGCGCCCTGCAGCATGCCGCTGGCGTGGTGGTAGCGCTGGCCCAGCTCGGCCAGTTGCCAGTCGCTGCCGCAGGGGCCGATCAGCGTGATGCCAAACGGCAGGCCGTCGGCGCGCAGGCTGCTGGGCACCGAGATGGCGGCATAGTCCAGCAGGTTGACGAAGTTGGTGTACGCGCCCAGGTTGCGGTTGAGCACCACCGGGTCGGCCTGCATCTGCGCAATCGTGTAATGCGTGGGCGCGGTGGGCACCAGCAGCACGTCGATGCCGCCCCACATGGCAGCGGCCTGCTGGCCGTAGGCCCGCAAACGCACCTGGGCATCGACCAGATCGGCGGCGCTGTAGCCCCGCCCGCTGGCCAGGATGCTGCGCACCGGCTCGATGACCTCGGCCTCGTGCGCATCGAAGAAGCCGCGCACGGCGGCATAGCGCTCGGCCACCAGCGCGCTGTCGTACAGCAGCGCGGCAGCGGCGGCCAGCGGGGCGTAGGCAATGGTGACAGGCGTGCCGCCCAGGTCGCGCAGCTGGTAGATCGCCTGCTGGAAGGCCGCTTCGGCGACGGTGTCGCCAAAGAAAGCCAGGGTGTCGGGCACGCCAAAGTTGAAACGTGCGGGCAAGGGGCTGCTGGCCAAAGTCAAAGGGCGCGAGAACGGGTCCAGCGGGTCGTAGCCCATGGCCGCCTGCAACACCTGGGCGGCCGTGCCCACGCTGCGGGCGAAGATGGACACGCAGTCCACGCTTTGCGCCGCAGGCACCAGCCCCCGGGTGCTAACCAGGCCCTTGGACGGCTTGATGCCGACGATGTTGTTCAGCCCGGCGGGCACGCGGCCCGACCCGGCGGTGTCGGTGCCCAGTGCAAAGTCCACCTGCCCGGTGGCCACCACATAGGCCGAACCCGAGCTGGAGCCGCCAGACACGTAGGCAGGGTTGAACGCATTGGGCACCGCGCCATAAGGCGAGCGCGTACCGTTCAGGCCGCAGGCAAACTGGTCCAGATTGGTTTTGCCCAGCAGCGACGCACCGGCTTGCAGCAGCTTGTGCACCACGCTGGCATGCGCGCTGGGTGCATAGGCAAAGGCTGGGCAGGCGGCGGTGGTGGGTAGGCCCAGCACGTCGATGTTGTCCTTGACCGCGAAGCGCAAGCCCGCCAAAGGGCCCTGCGCCGCGCCCGAAATCGGGGACGCACTGCGCGACAACCAGGCGGCTGCGGCGGACCCGCTGTTTTGCGTTGGGGCTTGCACCATGTTGAAACATCCCATCTTGTATCCAAGTCGAGATGCAAACAGTGTGCCAACTTGCGAGAGATGCCGACGGCATCCAGCCGATTTGGGCCGCCCTGGTTAAAATCGCGGGTTGCCTACCTGCCTGGTAGCGCCCCGTTTTTCTCTGGAAACCACCTTGTCTTACGCCTCCGAAACCCGCCGCCGCCGCACGTTTGCGATCATTTCCCACCCGGATGCGGGTAAAACCACGCTGACCGAAAAGCTGCTGCTGTTCTCGGGCGCGATCCAGATTGCGGGCTCGGTGAAGGCGCGCAAGGCCACCCGCCACGCCACCAGCGACTGGATGGAGATCGAAAAACAGCGCGGCATCTCGGTGGCCTCGTCGGTCATGCAGATGCTGTACCGCGACCACGTGATCAACCTGCTGGACACCCCCGGCCACAAAGACTTCTCGGAAGACACCTACCGCGTGCTGACGGCGGTGGACTCGGCGCTGATGGTGATCGACGCGGCCAACGGCGTGGAGGCGCAAACCCGCCGCTTGATCGAGGTCTGCCGCCAGCGCGATACGCCCATCATCACCTTCGTCAACAAGATGGACCGCGAAGTGCGCGAGCCGCTGGACATCCTGGACGAGATCGAACGCGAACTCGGCATGCCTTGCGTGCCCATGACCTGGCCGGTGGGCCAGGGCAAGAGCTTTGGTGGCATCATGAACCTGCGCACCCAGACCATGACGGTGTTCGACTCGGGTAAGGAACGCCTGCCGCAAGAGTTCGAGACCATCGCCCTGGACAACCGCACCGAGCTGCTCAAGCGCTTTGGCAGTGAGTTTGAATCCGCCGAGCAAAGCATGGAACTGGCCTCCGGGGCCTCCCCCGCCTGGGACCTGGAGGCCTTTTTGGCCGGCAAGCAAACCCCCGTGTTCTTCGGCTCCGGGGTGAACAACTTCGGGGTGATGGAAGTGCTGGACGCGCTGGTGGACCTGGCCCCGCCGCCCCAGCCGCGCACCAGCACCACGCTGGTGAACCGCCAGCCGGTGGTGAAAGAAATCCAGCCCGAAGACAAAGCCTTTGCCGGTGTGGTGTTCAAGGTGCAGGCCAATATGGACCCGGCGCACCGCGACCGCATCGCCTTTGTGCGCATGGCCTCGGGCAAGTACACGCCGGGCATGAAACTGCGCGTGCAGCGCACCGCCAAAGAGCTGCGCCCCACCAGCGTGGTGACCTTTCTGAGCCAGCGCCGCGAGGCGGTAGACGAGGCCTACGCGGGCGACATCATCGGCTTTACCACCCACGGCGGCGTGCAGCTGGGCGACACGATTACCGACGGGGCCAGCCTGCAGTTCACCGGCCTGCCCTTCTTTGCACCCGAGCTGTTCATGACGGTGATCTTGAAGAACCCGCTGCGCACCAAGCAGTTGCAGCAGGGCCTGGCCCAGCTGGGCGAAGAAGGTGCCATCCAGGTGTTCCGCCCCAATGTGGGTGGGCCGATGCTGCTGGGTGCCGTGGGCCAGTTGCAGTTTGAAGTGGTGCAGCACCGCCTAAAGTCCGAATACGATGCCGACGTGCGGCTGGAAGGCTGCCAGTACACCGGTGCGCGCTGGATCACCGCCGACACCCCCGCCGAGTTGCGCGCCTTCACCGATGCCTACCCGATGCGCATGGCCAACGACGCGGCCGAAACCCTGGCCTACCTGTGCACCTCGCCCTACGACGTGCGGCTGGCGCAAGAGCGTTTCCCGAAGATCCATTTCCACCCGCTGCGCGAGCACGCAGGCCTAGCGCTGCAAAACGCAGGCTAAGCAGTCCCCGGCGGCTGCACTTCCAGCGTGGAATCGCAGCCCATCCCCGCCGCCACCCAGCGCCGCGCCCAGCGGCCCAGCAGCGGTGCCGCCCAACGCCAGCGCGGGCCCAACACTTCAGTGGGCTGGCTGATGGCTCCGCAGAGGTAGCGGGCCTGGTCAGCGTCCCAGCGCAAGGCCGCACACGCCCCGGTGCGGCGGCCACTCAACACCATGCCCAGAGGGCACGGGGCCGACAGGCAGCACACACCGCAGCCGTTGCAGGGCGCGCCCACGGCGGGTTTGGCCGGGGCGGTGGGGTAGATGTGCAGCACCTGCCATGCAGGATCGCGGGGAATAGGCATGCGCGATTGTGGCCCAGCCACCAACCGCTATGCATTCAGTAGCTGCTCACGCTTATGGAATAAGCGCCAGAGGCCTAAAAAGCTTAAATTTTAAAAACTGCCCCGCAGCGCCTGGTACAGCGCGCCAAAACGCTGGTAGCGGGCAGCTTCAGCGGCGGGCTGGGTGACCGGCTCGAAGCGTTGGGCCACGGGCGGGCTGAGGCACACATCGCCTTCCACACCGCCATCGGCCAGCCAGGCCAGGCGCGCCGCGCCCAGGGCACCGCCAGTGGCACCGCCCTCTTGTGTGACCAGCGGCACACCCAGGGTGTTGGCCAGCTCCTGCGACCACCAGGCGCTGCGGGCACCGCCACCTACTACCGAGAGTGCTTCTATCGGCTGGTCGGTGGCCAGGGTGCGCCAGCCGTCGCACAGGCCGAAGTTGACGCCCTCCACCACGGCGTAGGCTAGTGCCGAGGTGTCATGGCTGTGGGTCAGGCCGAACAGCACGCCCTGGGCGTTCGGGTTGTTGTGCGGCGAACGCTCGCCGGACAGGTAGGGCAAAAACAGCGGCGCATTGGCGCGGGCGCTGGGCGACACCTGGGCCGCTGCCGCCAGCAGCGCAGCCTCGTTGTCATAACGCAGCAGCTTGGTGGCCCAGCTCACCGCGCTGGCGGCCGACAGCATCACCGACATCTGGTGCCAGCGGTTGGGCAGCGCATGGCAAAAGGCGTGCACCGCCTGCGCCGGGTTGGGCCGGAAGGTATCCGTGGCCAGAAACACCACGCCCGAGGTGCCCAGCGACACAAAGCCCTGTCCTGGTGACACCACGCCCATGCCCACAGCGCTGGCGGCGTTGTCGCCACCGCCACCGGCCACCGGCAGACCGGCTTTCAGGCCCCAGCGGATGGCGATGTTCGCCGACAGACCGGCGGAAACCGCACTGCCCTCGACCACGCGGGGCATGTGCGATTCGCTCAGCCCGCAGGCGGCCAGCAGCTTGGGCGACCAGGTGCGGGCACCCACATCCAGCCACAGGGTGCCGGAGGCATCGGAGCAGTCGGTCACCGCCTCGCCGGTGAGCAGCAGGCGTAAATAGTCTTTGGGCAGCAGCACGCGGGCGGTTTGCTTGAAGATTTCGGGCTCATGCTCTCGCAGCCACCACAGCTTGGGCGCGGTAAAGCCGGGCATGGCCAGGTTGCCGGTGATCGCGGCCACCTCGGGTACGGCTTCGGTCAGGGCCACGCAGGCGGCACCACTGCGGCCATCGTTCCACAGAATGGCGGGGCGCAGCACCTTGTCTTGCGCGTCCAGCAGCACCGCACCGTGCATCTGGCCCGACAGGCCGATGGCCCGCACCGCAGACAGGGCGGTGCGGTGGCTGGCCGCCAGCTGGTCCATCACCGATTCCAGCGCGCGCCACCAGCTGTGCGGGTCTTGCTCGGACCACAGGGGCTGTGGCTGCTGCACGGTAAGCTGCGCATGCGCGACGGCCACCACACGGTGGTCGTCGGCCAGCAGCAGGGCTTTGAGTTCGGAGGTGCCGAGGTCGAGTCCGAGGTACATGGGTTTCTCTTCAATAGTCAAAAATTCGATGGTGTGGCCCGCATCGCTTAAATGCCCACGGCGCGCATCCATTCCAGGGACACCGCGGAACCGGCTTTGCCGGGCCGCTGGTGTCGCCCCCTGCGTGTCGCATCGGTTTTACAAACCGATGCGAGGGGGGTTGGAGGCTACACGCAGTGAGCAAGCCTGGGGGTGTTCTCAATTTTTGTTGCCGAAACGGGCTTCGGCCTGGCGGCGGAAGTCTTTGGGGGTCATGCCTTTGATCTGCATGAAGCGGCGGTTGAAATTGGCCACGTTGTTGAAGCCTACGTCGTAGCAGACGTTGTTGATGTAGCGGTCGGTTTCCATCAGCAACTGGCAGGCGCGGTTGATGCGCAAGCGGTTCACAAAGTCGGTAAAAGTGTTGCCGGTGGCGCGGCGGAAGTAGCGGGAGAACTGGCTCTCGGTCATGTTGACGCGGGCCGCTACCTCGGCCATGGTGAACTGGTCGGCGCTGTGCTCGGTGAGGTAGCTCACCACGCCACTGATCTGCGCCAGCGAGGCATCGTCGTCAAAGCTTTGCATCTGCACCGTGGACAGCAAGCGGTAGTCGGTGCAGCGGGCCAACTGGTCCAGCAGGATCAGAAATTCACCGTACCGGGCCATGCCGTGGCTGCTCTTGATGCGCACCAGCGCGTCGCGGGCAACATCGCTCATGTCGAAAAATTCAATGCCGTGGCGGGCGCGCTCCAGCAGGGGCAGCACGCTGTGTAGCTCGCCCACCTCGGCCCCGGCCTGGCGCAGCGGGGTTTCGGAAAACTGCAGCACCATGTCGCGCAGGTGCACCACTTCGTCCGAGCCGTCGCTGCTGATCCAGTTGTGCGGCAGACGCGGGCCGGTGAGCACCAGGTTGCCAGGCTCGAAGTGGCCGATGTAGTCGCCCACAAACAGCTTGCCCCGAGTCTCGACGATGAGGTGCAGTTCGCATTCTTCGTGCTGGTGCCAGCGCACCAGCGGCGTGGGGATGCCGTGCTCTAGATAGCGCAGGCTGCCGGGCATCTCCAGCGGCTCGTAACCCAGTGTCAAATGGCGGCCCAGGTCGTGTTCCAGCTCGGGTTCGCGGTCACGTTGTCGAACGCTGGCCATGGTGATCTCCTTGTGAATCCGTGACAGTACCACCATCCCTCCAGGGAGGGATGGCGGCTATCCGCAGACTCAAACTTTCAACATGAACTGCTGCACCTGGGCGCTGGCTGTGTGCAGCGCCGCCACCAGGCGCGGGTCGCCCGCCAGCTCGGCCCAGAACGACACATTGCCCGCCAGCGCCACTACCGGGTCGGCGGCATCGCACATGGCATGCGCCACGGCGGGGTCCATCGCCTGGTCCTGGTAGGCGTAGGACAGTTCGCCCCGGTGCCAGCGCTGCAGAAAGGCCAGGAACAGCGCGGGCAGCACGGCCACGGCATCGATGCTGCGGCCCTGGGCCAGGCACTCGCGCACCGTGGGGGCGATGAAGCCGGGCATCTTGGAGAAGCCGTCGGCAGCCACGCGCTGGTTGGTGTCGAGGATGGCAGCATTGCCAAAGCGGTCCAGCACCACGTCGCGGTAGGCGGGCAGGTCCAGCGGGCAGGGGTGCTCGGGTGTATCCAGGCAGGGGATCACGTCGGTGGTGACGTAGTCATAGGCCATCTTGCGGATGCGCGCGTCGTGCGTACCTTCGTGGATATAGGTGTAGCCCGCCAGCGTACCGGCCCAGGCGATGCAGCTGTGGGTGGCGTTGAGCAGGCGGATCTTGGCTTCTTCAAACGCGGCCACCGAGTCCACCATTTGCACGCCCACCGACTCCCAGGCGGGGCGGCCGTTGCAGAAGTTGTCTTCAATGACCCATTGGATGAAGGACTCGCCCATGATGGCGGCACCGTCGTCCCAGCCGGTCGCGGCCAGCACGCGGCCACGCAGCTCGGGCGCGGGGCGCGGCGTGATGCGGTCCACCATGGCGTTGGGGCAGGTGGTGTTGGCCAGCACCCAGGCGTGCAAGGCGGTGTCGCCCGCCAGCTGGATGAAGGACAGCAGTCCCTTGCGCACGCGGTCGCCGTTGTGGCGCAGGTTGTCGCAGTTCAGCAGTGTGACCTTGCCGCCGCCGCTGGCCATGCGCGTGCGCAGGATGGCGGTAAGAGCGGCGTAGATGCAGCTGCCGGGCAGGCCTTTTTTGGCGCGCTCCAGGTCGGCGGCCAGGTCGGCAGAACCCAGATCCAGCTGGTCGTTGGCATCCAGGTAATAACCGGCTTCGGTGACGGTGAAGGAGATGATGCGGGTGTTGGCATCGGCCCCTACCTGGATCAACCCGGCCAGGTCGGGCGCGTAGGGCACGATCTGGCGGATGGACTCGATGCGCTCGTAGCTGCGCTCGTCGGTGGGGGTGACGGTTTCCAGCGTGTAGGCACCGCCCTGGGCAGCCAGGGCCGCCATGGTCTCGGGCATGTCGGGACGGGTATTGCCCCCGGCCAGCGACCATTGGGTGTCACCGCTGGCGCGCAGCTTGTGCATGTAAACCGCCTGGTGGGCGCGGTGGAACGAGCCCACGCCCAGGTGCAGCATGACGTAGTTGGTGGCAGTCATTCTGGGCAGCTCCTCAGGCCAGGGCGACCATACGGCCCGCGCTGTCAAAGCAATGCAAGGTGTTCAGGTCGAACTCCAGCGTCACCGGGTCGCCGATCTGCAGGCTGGTGCGCTCGGCCTGGCGCGAGATCATCTGCGTGCCCATCACGTCCACGTGGATCAAGGTGTCGGCCCCCAGGGCTTCGATCAGCTCCACCTTACCGGGCACACCGGCGCTGCCTACCGGCAGCACCCGCACACCTTCGGGGCGCACGCCGATCAGGCCGTCCTTGGGCACCCGGCCTGCAGCCTGGCCGGCCAGCGCGCCAAACTGCGACAGCTGGGCGGCCTTGACGATGTTCATCGACGGCATGCCGATGAACTGCGCCACAAACTGGTTGGCGGGCTTGTCGTACAGCTCCAGCGGTGCACCGACCTGCTCGATGGCACCGTCGCGCAGCACTACCACGCGGTCGGCCAGGGTCATGGCTTCGACCTGGTCGTGGGTCACGTAGATGGTGGTGACACCCAGGGCGCGGTGCAGCTTGTGGATCTCGACACGGGTCTGGCCACGCAAAGCCGCATCCAGGTTGGACAAGGGTTCGTCGAACAAGAAGATCTTGGGTGCGCGCACGATGGCGCGGCCAATGGCGACACGCTGGCGTTGGCCACCCGAGAGCTCTTTGGGGGTGCGCTTGAGGTAGGCGGTGAGGTTGAGCTTTTCGGCAGCGGCTTCGACCTTTTTCTTGATCTCGTCCGGGGCCACCTTGGCCAGCTTGAGGGCGAACGACATGTTGTCGAACACCGTCATATGCGGGTACAGGGCGTAACTTTGGAACACCATGGCCAACTCGCGCTGCGAGGACGGCAGGTGGGTGATGTCTTTGCCATCGACGTGCAGGGTGCCGCCGTCGGTGGTTTCCAGCCCGGCGATCATGCGCAGCAGGGTGGACTTGCCGCAGCCGGAGGGACCGACGAAGACGATGAATTCGTTTTTATTGATGTCGAGGTCGATACCCTTGATGGCGCGGTGCTCGCCAAAGAATTTTTCAACACCACGGAGTTGCAGAAAAGACATGATGGAATCCTTAATAGACTGACAAATATTCAAAGACAGAACGCAACGCTCCCATCCAGGGATACCGAGGAACCGGCTTTGCCGGGCCTCTGGTATCGCCCCCTGCAAGGGGGTTGGCGGAAACGCGAAGCGTGTAGCCTGGGGGTGTTCTCTATTTCACGGCGCCGAAGGTAAGACCTTGAACCAGTTGCTTCTGGCTGAACCAGCCAAACACAATGATGGGTCCGATGGCCATCAGCGAAGCGGCCGACAGCTTGGCCCAGAACAGGCCCTCAGGGCTGGAGTACGAGGCGATCAGCGAGGCCAGCGTACCGGCGTTGGCCGAGGTCAGGTTCAAGGCCCAGAAGGCTTCGTTCCACGACAGCACCAGGCACAGCAGACCGGTGGATGCAATGCCGCCCATGGTGAGTGGCAGGATCACGTGCTGGAACTCTTCCCACACGGTCGCACCGTCCAGGCGCACGGCTTCCAGAATGTCCTTGGGGACTTCCTTGAAGGCGCTGAACAGCATCCAGACCATGATGGGCAGGTTGGACAAGGTAAACACGATGACCAGGGCGGTCAGCGAATCCAGCATGCCCGCGGTCTGCGCCATCACGTACACCGGCACCAGGGCACCCACGGCGGGCATCATCTTGGTCGACAGCATCCACAGCAGGATGTCGCGGGTCTTCTTGGTGGGGAAGAAGGCCATCGAGTAGGCGGCTGGCACGGCAATCAAGATGCCCAGAATGGTGGAGCCCAGGCTGGTGATCAGCGAGTTCTTGGCAAACAGCAGGTAGTTGCTGCGCTCTTGCACTTCGACAAAACTGTGCAGCGTAGGCGTGAAGAACAGGTGCCCGGCGATGGCCTGGCCTTCGGTCTTGAACGCGGTGATGCCGACCCAGAACAGCGGGAAGAACAGGAACAGCGCAATGCCCCAGGCGAACACGGTGCGCCACAGCGGAAATGGTACTTTTTTCATCATGGTAGGGTTCTCCTTCAGTCCAGGTTCTTGCCGACAAGCTTGACCAGGAAGAACGAAGCGATGTTGGCCAAAATGACCGCAAACAAAGCACCGGCCGAGGCCACACCCACGTCAAAGTTCATCAGCGCCTGCTTGAAGATCAAGAAAGCCAGGTTGGTGCTGTCATTGCCAGGGCCGCCACCGGTGGTGGTGAAGATTTCGGCAAACACGCTCAGCAAGAAGATCATTTCGATCATCACCACCACCGCAATCGAGCGGCCCATGTGGGGCAGCACGAGGTAGTAGAACTTGTCCAGGCCGGTGGCACCGTCCATACCGGCGGCATCCATCTGCTCACGGTCCAGCGACTGCAGCGAGGTGATGAAGATCAGGCAGGCAAACGGCAGCCATTGCCACGACAGCATGATGATCACCGACAGCAGCGGGAAGTCGGTCATCCAGTCGATGGGGGTGAGGCCAAAGAACTGCCACACGTGGGCCATGACCCCGTAAATCGGGTTCATCATCATGTGCTTCCACAGCAGTGCGTTGACGGTGGGCATGACGAAGAAGGGCGAGATCAACAGCACGCGCACGATGCCCTGGCCCGGGAACGGCTCGTTCACCAGTACCGCCAGGCCAATGCCCAGCACCACGGTGATCACGACGACCGAACCCAGCAATTGCAGGGTGTGCATTACCGACGGCCAGAAGTCCGGGTCGGTCATGAAGTAACGGAAGTTCTCCAAGCCCACGAAACCGGTAACGTCGGGCTGCATCAGGTTGTAGTGGATGACGGAGAAATACAGCGTCATCACCAGTGGAACAATCATCCACAGGAAAAGCGTGACGATGGACGGCGCCATCAGTGCACGGGGAAGGAATCGACTCATGGTGGTTAGCTTTCAAGAGCGAGCCCGCAGCCCTGGCCCCGCAAGGGAGCCATGGTTGAAGCCCATTTTTCGGGTTACCTGCGGTCCAGCGGAACGAAGTGGCCGGGTCTGACATGCATCAGCCGACCACCCCGCCAGGCGTACACAGCGCAAGCCGGTCCATGGGGCGGTGGGGGCAGCAGCAGCCTGGGCTGCTACCCCTGCACGCACCCGGTCAGAGCTTTACTTCTTGTAGTAACCGCCCTTGGTCATTTCACGCTCGGCAGCGGTTTGCGAGGTCTTCAAAGCTGCGTCGATGGTGACCTTGCCAGCCAAAGCAGAGCTCATCTGCTGGCCTACAGCGATACCGATGGCCTGGAACTCAGGAATCGCGGCGTACTGCACACCCACATACGGCGACTTGGGCAAGGTGCTGTCGTTGGGGTTGGCGCTGTTGATGGCCTTGAGCTCTTCGGTGGCGAACTTGGCTACTTTCTGGAACTCGGGGTTGGCGTAGGTGGACTTGCGCGTACCGGTGGGCACGGAGTTCCAGCCCAACTCTTTGGCCACCAGGTTCACGTAGTCTTTGGACGTAGCCCAGGCAATAAATTTCTGTGCTTCAGCAGGCTTCTTGCTCGATGCGGGCACAGCCAGGTTCCACGACCACAGCCAGTTCGAACCCTTGGGCGTTACGGCCACAGGGGCTTGGGTGAAGGCCATCTTGTCAGCCACTTTGGACTGCTTGGGGTCGCTCACGAACGATGCCGCAATGGTGGCATCGATCCACACGCCGCACTTGCCTTCGTTCATCAAGGCCAGGTTTTCGTTGAAGCTGTTGGCCGAAGCGCCGGGAGGGCCGTACTTCTTCATCAGGTCCACATACTGGGTGATGGCATCTTTCCAGGGCTTGGTGTTGATTTGGGGCTTCCAGGCCATGTCAAACCACTGACCGCCGTAGGTGTTGACCATGGTGCTCAGGAAGGCCATGTTGTCGCCCCAGCCTGGCTTGCCGCGCAGGCACAGGCCATAGACGCCCTTGGCCGGGTCGTTGATCTTGGCCACGATGTTGGCCATCTCCGCCCAGGTGGGGTTGGCAGGCATGGTCAGGCCGGCAGCCTTGACCAGGTCGGCACGGTACATGGTCATCGAGCTTTCGCCGTAGAACGGAGCCGCGTACAGCTTGCCGTCCATGGTCAGGCCGTTGCGGATGGCGGGCAGCATGTCGTCGATGTCGTAAGCAGCATCGGTGTTGATGGGAGCCAGCCAGCCTTTTTTGGACCAAATGGGGGCTTCGTACAGGCCGATGGTCATGATGTCGAACTGGCCGCCTTTGGTGGCGATGTCGGTGGTGACACGCTGACGCAGCACAGCTTCTTCCATCGTGACCCACTTGACGGTGATGCCGGGGTTGGCGGCTTCAAAGTGCTTGGTCAGCTTTTGCATTTCGATCATGTGGCCGTTGTTGACGGTGGCAATGACCAATTCGGTGGCAGCAAATGCGCTGGCAGAAGCAAACATCGCGGTGACGAGGGCAGCGCAGTATTTCAATTTCATGGAGTGTCTCCTGAGGTTTTAGACGAATTCCGCAAGCACATGCGATGCACTTGATCGGTGCCGCTATCGTAGGAGTGCGCCTGTGCAAACAACAATACCCAAAGCGCTAGTTCTTGTACTTTGATGCGATAGAAGTCTAGTAAAAACCCTTATTACATCGATAAAAGTATCTGAATTTGCAGGCGAAGCGCCAGATCGGCGCACTAGATTGGCGCGGATTTCGCCCTGGTCGTGGCTACCGCGCGGAGCAATGCAGCCCCAAATTCAGGCATAAAAACAGGCGTCTGCGCCTATTCCACAAGCGTGACAAGCTACTTTTTTGATAGCAAAACGATTTACTGCTCAGTAAACCTGGCCGCGTATCGGCTGGATGCCGCACGGGTGGGTAGCGCCCACAAAAAAAGCCTCTGCAGACCGTTGTGCACGGCCTGCAGAGGCTTTTTAAGAGAAGCTTGGAATTACAGGCGGCTCAGCAGTTCGGCCTTTTTGGTGGCGAACTCTTGCGCGGTCAGGATGCCCTTGGCCTGCAGGCTGGCCAATTTTTCGATACTGGCAAACACGTCCCCGGCATTGGCGGAGCCGGTGTTGTAGCTGCTGTCGTTATGGCTGTTGAAAGCCGGAGCCGGCATCGGGGCCGGTGCTGGCGCAGGGGCCATGCCATTGATGCTGACCACCGGCAATTGCGACAGGTTCACATAACCGTACTGGCTGCTGAACTGGGGCGCGTAACCACTGCTTTGCTGCGATACACCGCCGATGCTGTGGTCCAGCGTGTCGTACACGGTGACCTGGCCGCCCAGGTCGATCGCCAGGCGGCGGGCTTGCGCAAAGTAGGCGTAGCGCATGTCGTTTTGGCCGCCGGTGCTGTTGGGGAAGCGCAGATCCGAACCCCACCAATCGGGCGGCGCGGGGGCAAACAGGCTGTTGCCATTGCCCGAACCATTGGAATTATTCGAGCCGTTGTATTGGGTGCTGCCGTTCTGGCTTTGGCTCTGGAAACTGCCGCTGCGCAGCAGGTCGGGCTGGTTGCTGATCAGGCGCGCCAGCTCGCTGCACAGGTTGTCCACCCGGCCCTTGAGGTAGCCGTTGAACATGTCGCCAATCATGGTCATGCCGCCAGACATCCACTGGCCGCCGCCACCGAACTCGGGGTGGTTGAACTGGGCCATGCTGCCATTGCCGTTGATGACCGACTCCAGCATGGATTCCACCGCCTGGGTGCTGAAACCATGGCGCTGGGCAATGTCGTTAACGGCCTGCTGGCCTGCGGGAGAGAGTTGGCGCATAAAGTAACCTGATAAAGAGCAAGAGTGGAAACCACTAAGCGACCCACTCTACCAGTCCAGGCTTGCCATAAGGTGGCTAAAAGCCTACAGCCTCATGCCCTCTGGGCATAACCCTCCAGCACATTCACCGTGTTCGTGCCCAGCGCGTCCACCGCGTAGCCGCCCTCGAACACAAACACCGTGGGCAGACCCGCCGCCGCCAGGTCTTCGCCCACACGGAAATAGTCTTCGCTGCGCAGCTGAAAGCCCGAAATCGGGTCACCCTCAAACGTATCCAGCCCCAGCGACACCACCAGGGCCTGCGCCCCGCTTTGCGTTACCCGCTGCAAGGCCAAGGCCAGCGCCTCGCGCCAGCGCGCAAAGCCGGTGCCGCGTGGCAGCGGCAGGTTCAGATTCGCCCCCAGCCCCGCGCCCTGCCCCGTCTCATCCGCGTAGCCCAGGTAGAACGGGTATTCGGTGTGCGGGTCGCCGTGCACGCTGGCAAAAAACACGTCGGCACGGTCGTAAAAGATGGCCTGGGTGCCGTTGCCGTGGTGGTAGTCGATGTCCAGCACCGCCACCTTGGCCGCACCCGCGTCGCGCAGCACCTGGGCGGCAATGGCCGCGTTGTTCAAAAAGCAGTAGCCGCCAAAGAAGTCGGCCCCGGCATGGTGGCCCGGCGGGCGGCTCAGGGAGAACGCACTGCGCGCACCGCCGCTGACAAGTTGCGCCGCAGTCACCGCACAGCAGGCCCCGGCGTAGGCCGCAGCCCAAGTGCCCGAGGTCAGCGGCGTGCCCGCGTCATACGAAAACAAGCCCATGCGCGCCGAAAAGTTGGCGGGCAGCACATCGCTGCGAAAGCTGCGCACCGGCCACACCGAGGGCAGCGCGTCGCGCTCTGCATTGGCCGGGTCCAGCGCCACCCACTCGGCCCAGGCCCCAGCCAGAAAGTCCAGGTAGCGCGGGCTGTGGATGCGTTCCATAGCCCCCCGCCCACAGTCCTGCGGTGCCAGCACCTCGCCCAGCTGCCTACGCTGCAGCTCTTGCAGCACATCGTCGGCCCGGGCGGGCACCTCGAAACAAGGGACCAGTTGGCCCCGGAACATTTCCAGCTTGCCCTGGTGCAGGGCGTGTTGGTGGTTATAGACGGTGATCATGCGGAGTTTCTTTCCATGCAAAGGAGCCCAAAGTATGCCGCCAGACCGCTGGAATAGCTTTGCTTTATCACCCCGCACAGGGCTACCATGCGCAATGAAAACTGCTTTTCAAGGCCGCACATGGGTACGATCACCTCACCGCACGCACTAGACAGCACAGACCGCACTATTTTGAGGCTCTTGCAAAAAGACGGCACCCTGTCCACGCCGCAGTTGGCGGAGCAGGTCGCACTCAGCGTCACGCCCTGCTGGCGCAGGCTCAAGCGCCTGGAAGACGCGGGCTACATCATGGGTTACCAAGCCAACCTGGACCGCCGCAAACTCGGGCTGGACATATTGGCGTTTGTGCAACTGACCTTTGGGGTGGTGACCGGCGCATCAGTGCAGCATTTCGAAGAAGCCATCCAGCAGCGCCCCGAGGTGCTGAGCTGCCACAAGGTCACCGGCCAGGCCGACTACCTGCTGCAGGTGGTGGCACCCAGCCTGGACGCCTACAGCGACTTCGTGGAAACCGTGCTGCGCAGCATGCCGGGCGTGAGCCTGATCCACTCCAGCCTGGCGCTGCGGCAAGTCAAGGCTTCGCACCAGTTGCCGGTGCTGGACTAAATACGAGGATATGCATGAAAAGTGCTCCCCGTGCTTATTTAATGAGCACGGGGAGCTACTTTTTCAATAGCAAGTGCAAGAGCAGTTGCTGACTTAGATCGCGCGCAGCGCGTTGGTGCGACGGCGGATGCGAGGCGCAGCCAGCAAAACCAGACCCAAACCTAACAACGCCACGCTGCTGGGCTCCGGCACTGGGTTGCTGCAGCTCGGGTCGGTTGGGGCACAGACGAAAGCTGCCGCAGAGCCCAGAAAAATTTGCTCAAATCCATTGTTCAAACTACGGTTGGGCAAACTGCTGGTCCCGGTGCAATTGCCTGCCGCTGTGCCCGGATCGCAACCCAAGCGAACGTCAAGGTGCAAGGTGAACAAGGCCAGATCGGCATCGCTGACGCTGGCAAAAAGCGTACCCAACTGCGCATTCAACTCAGGGAACATGATGGCGTAGGCCGCATGGTCTGCGCCCAGGTTGTGGGCCACCGGACCTTCGTCGTGCAGGCCTGTACAACTCACCGGAACGCCGGCCAGTCGGCAAACGGCACCACCAGAGTAAATATAGTCGGTCGCCGCATTGGTTCCCGCCACAGGCCCCCCCAAGCCGGCTGACGTATAGGTACCGACATCGCCATTGAACGCCCCGCCGCCGCCTTCGGTGAAAAAGGCATATTTGCCGCCGTCATTGGTGAAGTCGTACACCCCCAGCAGCGCACCGGTTTTATCGGTGATCGACACCTGGGCCCAGGCAGCCAAACTTTGGGTAGAGCCATCTTGGCTATTGATCTGGTTGTTGTTGAAAAATGCCACCAGCTGGTTGCCCCCGAGGAAATTTTTCATCGAGGCCAGCGATGCATCCCAGGTGTTGGCTCCGTTGAAGTTGACAGTTCCATCTTCCCCTAGACTGGTGCCGGTTTCGGTACGGAAAAAAGTGGATCCACTCACACCACTGGGCGTTGCGAATGCGTTGTCCATACCCGACACGTTGGTTGTCACGGGCTGACCAGAAGACCCTGTAGCCACCACGATCAAGTCTTTGATCGCCCCGGCCGTCGAGTCCACGCTGTACTGGCAACCCGATGCCGATCCGCCGCATTGGTCGATGATGTTGAAAGGCATCGAATACGTCTGCGCATCGCCATACTGCACATATTGCAGGCTATTGAGATCGATGGTGGGCGCAGCAAAAGCCACCCCAGAAGCCCCTCCCCAACAGGCTGTAGCCACAGCGGCAAAACGCAACAACCCACGGCGCACACCAGCAAGCCGCATTCGATGCACGGCACTGGAAAAAAAGGGCCTGACAAACGAAATTTGGCTTTGCATTGCGTGCTCCTAGTCACTTGGCTACATATCCCACTGTGGGCCAACCACAGCCGCATAACCCACGCCAACGCTAAAAACGCCAATATGTACAAAGACTTACCAAAAAAATACCAAACCTTCATCGACTGGTTTGTATGCATTTCCGACACGCTGAAAACCCTTATGGCAGCTGCCGGATTGCCAAACCACCCGTGCCCCACCCCGCCACAGTCGCGCCCACGCGGCGTGCAATGCCCGGCTTGTCGCCGTACCCAGGTTGGGATGCCCATGCCCAGGCAAGCTTGTTCGATGAAGGCGCCTCGTACAACCAAGGCCTTAGACCGTTGTAGCGGCGATGAACCCCAGCTTCACCGCGCCAACACGGCTTTCAACGCCTGGCCGGTTGCGGTACCCCGTTGCACCACCGCCTCCGGTGCAGCCGCCGCCACAATCCGCCCGCCGCCATTGCCGCCGTCCGGCCCCAGGTCAATCACCCAGTCGGCTTCGGCGATCACGTCCAGGTCGTGCTCAATGACCACCACGCTGTGGCCGCCATCGACCAGGCGGTGCAGCACGCGGATGAGTTTTTCCACGTCGGCCATGTGCAGGCCCACGGTGGGTTCATCCAGCACGTACAGGGTGTGCGGGGCCTTCTGGCCGCGTTTAGTGATGTCGTCGCGCACCTTGGCCAGCTCGGTCACCAGCTTGATGCGCTGGGCCTCGCCGCCGCTGAGCGTGGGCGACGGCTGGCCGATGGTCAGATAGCCCAGGCCCACGTCTTTCAGCAGTTGCAGCGGGTAGGCGATGACCGGCATCACGGCAAAGAAATCGACGGCTTCGTCTACCTCCATTTGCAGCACGTCGCCGATGCTCTTGCCGCGCCAGGTAACGGTCAGCGTCTCGGGGTTGAAGCGTGCGCCATGGCAGGTTTCGCACTTCACCTTCACGTCGGGCATGAAGCTCATGGCGATGGTGCGCAGGCCCTGGCCTTCGCAGCTGGGGCAGCGGCCTTCGCCGGTGTTGAACGAGAAGCGCGCCGGGCCGTAGCCGCGCGCGCGGGCTTCCAGCGTCTCGGCAAACAGCTTGCGGATGGTGTCCCAGAAGCCAATGTAGGTGGCGGGGCAGCTGCGCGGGGTTTTGCCAATGGGGGTTTGGTCCACTTCCAGCACACGGTCGATGGCGGCGAAGCCTGCCACGTCGGCACAGCCCAGCCAGGGTGCGTGTTGGCCTGCGGCCCAGCTTTCGCGTCCGGCCTTGGTACTGCGCTGGACCACCGCGGTTTGCACGTTGGCCAGCAGCACGTCGCGCGCCAGTGTGGACTTGCCGGAGCCACTGACCCCGGTAACGGCCACCAGGCGTTTCAAGGGCACATGGGCGGTGACGTTTTGCAGGTTGTGCATGGTGGCACCGGTGACGACCAGCCATTGCAAAGGCTCGGCCACGGCGACGGCTTCGGGCTCTGCCGCTGCTTTTTTCTTGGCAGCCGCCTTGCTCTTGGCCGTGGGGGCCACGTAGGGCAAATCTGCCACCGGCAGCGCCACCGCCGCCGCGTCAAACGCGTCCATGGTGCGCCGTGCCTGCAGCGGGTGCCGCATGGCGTGCAGCAGGTAGCGGCCGGTGACGGACTCTGCCGCATCCGAAATATCGGCCACGCTACCCTGTGCCACCAGCCGCCCGCCGCGCTTGCCCGCGCTGGGGCCGATGTCGATGATGTGGTCGGCGCGGCGGATGGTGTCTTCGTCGTGCTCCACCACCACCAGGGTGTTGCCCTTGCTGCTGAGGGTGTGCAGGGCGTTGAGCAGGATGTGGTTGTCGCGGGCGTGCAGGCCGATGGTGGGCTCGTCGAGGATGTAGCACACACCCTGCAGGTTGCTGCCCAACTGCGCGGCCAAACGGATGCGCTGGGCCTCGCCACCGCTCAGGGTGGGCGCGCCCCGGTCCAGGGTCAGGTAGCCCAGGCCTACCTCTTCCAGAAACTCCAGGCGGCTCTGGATCTCGGGCACCAGGTCGCGGGCGATGTCGCCCTCGCGCTGGCTCATCTGCCCGGCCACTTGCAGGGCCTGCACCCAGACGCGGATGTCGCTGACGCTCAGGCGGGCCAGGTCGGTGATACCCACCCCGGCAAAACGCACGGCGCGGGCGGTGGCGTTCAGGCGGGTGCCCTGGCAGGTGGGGCAGGCCACGTCATGCAGGTCTTCCACCTCGGGCTCGGCAAAGGTTTGCTCACGGCCCCCGGTGTCGTCGGCGCGCACCGAGTCGTCAAACACGGCCCGCTGGTCGCGGGTGAGCTTCACGCCCGTGCCCACGCAGTCGGGGCACCAGCCGTGCTTGCTGTTGTAACTGAACAAGCGCGGGTCCAGCTCGGCGTAGCTGGTGCTGCACACCGGGCAGGCGCGCTTGGTAGAGAACACCATCACCTTGCCGATGTGCGCGGTGGGCTCGCCCGCATCCATTGCGGCCTTGAGCCCGTCGATGTTGACCAGCACGTGCACCACGCCCTTGCCGTGCTCCAGCGCCGTCATCAGGCCCTCGCGCAGGCGGGCTTCGCTGCCAGGGTTCACATCCAGGCTCAGTACCGGCAGCTCGACGGTGTGCTCCTTGAAGCGGTCGATGCGCGGGAAGTTGGTGGTGGGCAAAAAGTCGCCGTCCACCCGCAGGTGGGTGTAGTTGCGGGGCCGCGCCCAGTCGGCCAGCTCGGTGTACACGCCCTTGCGGTTCAGCACCAGCGGGGCCATCAGGCCGATGTGCTGGCCTCGGAAGGCTTTGAGCAACTGCGCTGCAATGCTGTCCGGCGTTTGCGGCTGTACTGCGGTGCCGTCATGGATGCAGTGCTGCGTGCCCAATTTGACGTACAGCAGGCGCAGAAAGTGCCACACCTCGGTGGTGGTGCCCACGGTGGACTTGCGCCCGCCCCGGCTCAGGCGCTGCTCGATGGCCACTGTCGGCGGGATGCCGTAGACCGCGTCCACCTCGGGCCGGCCTGCGGGCTGCACGATGCTGCGGGCGTAGGCGTTGAGCGACTCCAGGTAGCGGCGCTGGCCCTCGTTGAACAAAATGTCGAAGGCCAGCGTGGACTTGCCGGAGCCGCTCACGCCGGTGACCACATTGAACTGGCCGCGCGGGATGTCCACGCTCAGCGACTTGAGGTTGTGCTCCTTGGCGTTAACGATCTGGATCGCATTGGGCGGCACCAGCTTGGTCAGCTTTTTCGCCCAGGCGGGCGACATCTCGCGGGCCACTTGCACGCCCAGGCCGAGCGTCGATTCGTACTCCCGCAGGGCTGCGCCGGTGTGCGAGGTCGGGTGGTGGCGCACGTCCTCGGGCTTGCCCTCGGCCACCACCAGGCCACCGCCATAACCGCCCTCGGGGCCCATGTCGATCAGCCAGTCGCTGGCGCGGATCACGTCGAGGTTGTGCTCGATCACCACCAGGGAATGGCCCGCGTCCAGCAGCTTGCGCAGCGCCCGCATCAGCTTGGCGATGTCGTCAAAGTGCAAGCCGGTGGTGGGCTCATCAAACAGAAACAGCGTGCCTTTTTTGGCCAGCGGCTGGCGGTTGCTGCTTTTGGCGGCCTCGGCCAAAAAGCCCGCCAGCTTGAGGCGCTGGGCTTCGCCGCCCGACAGCGTGGGCACGGGCTGGCCCAGTTTCACGTACTCCAGGCCTACATCCACAATCGGCTGTAGCGCTCGCAGGACATCACGGTCACCTTCAAAAATAATAGCAGCCTCGCTGACTGTCAGGTCCAGCACATCGGCCACGTTCAAGGCCACCAGCCGGGCATCCTGCACGGCGCGGCGCTCGATGGTGATCTCCAGCACTTCGGGCCGGTAGCGCTTGCCGTCGCAGTCCGGGCAGCGCAGGTACACATCGCTCAAAAACTGCATTTCCACATGCTCGAAGCCCGAGCCGCCGCAAGTGGGGCAGCGGCCATCGCCGCTGTTGAAGCTGAACTTGCTGGCGGTATAGCCGCGCTGGCGCGAGGCGGGGGCGTTGGCAAACAGCTCGCGGATGGCATCCCAGGCACCCACGTAGCTGGCGGGGTTGGAGCGGGCGGTTTTGCCGATCGGCGACTGGTCCACAAACACCACGTCGCTCAAAAAATCAGCCCCCAGCAGGCGCTCAAACAGGCCGGGCGTATCCGTGGCTTTGCCGAAATGGCGCAGCAGGGCCGGGGCCAGCACGTCCTGGATCAGCGTGGACTTGCCGGAGCCGCTAACCCCGGTGATGCACACCAGGCGCTGCAGCGGGAATTCGACCGACACGTTTTGCAGGTTGTGCTCGCGCGCGCCTTCCAGCACCAGGCGGGGCGTGCTGTCGGTGACCAGTTTTTTGAAGCCCATGCCGATGGTCTTGCGGCCACCCAGGTAGGCACCGGTCAGGGTGTCGGCGCTGCGCAAATCATGCGTGCTGCCGTCAAACACGATCTGCCCACCGCGCTCGCCGGGGCCGGGGCCCATGTCGATCATGCGGTCGGCCGCCAGCATCACCGCCGGGTCGTGCTCCACCACCACCAAGGTGTTGCCCGCATCGCGCAGGCGCTGCATGGCCTCGATGATGCGGTGCATGTCGCGCGGGTGCAGGCCGATGCTGGGCTCGTCCAGCACAAACAAGGTGTTGACCAGCGAGGTGCCCAGCGCCGTGGTGAGGTTGATGCGCTGCACCTCGCCGCCGCTGAGGGTGCGGCTTTGCCGGTCTAGCGTGAGGTAGCCAATGCCCACGTCGCACAGGTATTTGAGGCGGGTGGTGATTTCGTCCAGCAGCAGCTTCAGCGCCTGCTCGTCCCCGCCGCGATCTGCGCGCGTCCCCAGAATGCGGTCTGCCTGCAGATCGAAAAAGCGGCGTAGCCGGTCGATGGGCAAGAGCATCAGGTCGTGCAGGCACAGGCCGGGCAAAGCCTCCAGCTGGGCACGGCTCCACGACACGCCCTGCGGCAGGTGGCGCTTGGCGGGATCCAGCACCGTGTTGGCATCTTCCACGCTGCCCAGCCGCCACAGCAGACTCTCAGTCTTGAGGCGCGCGCCCTCGCAGGCCGGGCAAGTGGTGTAGCTGCGGTACTTGGACAGCAGCACCCGGATGTGCATCTTGTAGGACTTGGTTTCCAGGTACTCGAAGAAGCGCTTCACGCCAAACCAGTGCTGGTTCCATTTGCCGTTCCAGTTGGGCGAGCCGTTGACGACCCAGTGCTGGTGCTCGGGCGTGAGCTTGTAGTACGGCGTGTCACGTGGGATGCCTGCGGCCTCGGCGTGTCGCATCAGGTCGTCCTGGCACTCCTGCCAGGCGGGGGTTTGCATGGGTTTGATGGCCCCGGCGCGCAGCGTCAGTTTGTCGTTGGGAATCACTAGGCCATAGTCCACGCCGATCACGCGGCCAAAGCCCTTGCAGGTTTCGCAGGCACCCACCGGCGAGTTGAAGGAAAACATCGACGGAATCGGGTCGGTGTAGCGCACATCGCTCTCGGCGCAGTGCAGGCCGGTGGAGAACTTCCACAGCAGTGGTTCAGTCGTCTCATCGGCAGGCAGCACGTAGACATTGACCCTGCCACCGCCGCGCTTCAGGGCGACTTCAATCGCTTCGAGTGCGCGGGCCTTTTCGGTACCCACGATGCGAAACCGATCGGCCACGACATCCAAGACTTTGCGGGTGGCAGGTGCCACAGCGCTTTTCTTGCTGGGTTTGGCAGGCGTGGCGGGTGCGTCCACCGCCACCTCGCGCTCGGCCTGCACCCGGGTGAAACCGCTGGCCGACAGCCATTGCGCTACTTCTTCGGCGCTGGTGTTGCCTGGCAACTCGACAGGAAAAGTCAGGACGAGGCGCGGGTCTTGCGCTGCTTCGGCCCGTTCGCACAACTCGGCATAGATGCTCTCGGGCGTGTCGTGCCGCACGGGCAAGGCGGTTTTGCTGTCAAACAGCGACCCGGCGCGGGCATACAGCAGCTTCAAATGGTCATTCAGCTCAGTCATGGTGCCGACCGTGGACCGGCTGGACCGCACCGGATTGGTCTGGTCGATGGCAATCGCCGGGGGCACGCCTTCGACCTTGTCCACAGCGGGCTTGTCCATGCGGTCCAGAAACTGGCGCGCGTAGGCCGAGAAAGTCTCGACGTAACGGCGCTGGCCTTCGGCAAACAGGGTGTCAAACACCAGGCTGGACTTGCCGGACCCGCTGGGGCCGGTCACCACCGTGAGCTCGCCGGTGCGGATATCCAGGTCCAAATTCTTGAGGTTGTGCTGGCGCGCTCCGCGGATGCGGATGGTTCCCTGGGTCATATGTACGGTGCTCTGGGGGTAAGGCAAGCCATTGTAGGGAGGGCATTCCAACGCCCGAATCCTGGGGTTATTGGGCACTTCATCACGAACCCGGCAGGGATTGCCTACAAATCAACATTCGCCGTGAAGTACGGCACATTGCACTTTTTTAAAAAATAGATAATTCATTGCATACAAAATTTATCAGCAAAAGGATCCGGCACCATGAACACACTCACTTTGAAAAAGCTCAGCCTGACCGCAGTCTGCGTGGGTGCGGGACTGGTTTTTTCCAGTGCCGCACATGCCATTCCAACCCTGGATCCCCTCAACCTCGGCTCCACGCCCACGGGCGCAGGCACAGGCCTGGCAGGAACCTGGTACAAGGTGGACAACGATGCCCATTTCAGCAACTACCTCTACACTGAAACCGACCCGACCTCCAGCCGCTATGGCCAAACCGATGCCATCCAAAACTTCAGCTGGGGCTCTGGACTCTGGGCAGCCACCGACATTGCGGACATTGCTGCGGGCAGAAATCCATACGTCACGGCCACCGCTAGCACCCTGGGTGCCATTAGCTATTCGAACAACATCTACAACAACACCGTTAGCAGCGGCGGCTATGGCAACCCCTGGGCCCCAGATTACAACCGCACACTGACCCCTATCGTCGGTGGAACCAACAGCTGCAATTTGGCAACCAAAGACAGCGCTACCTGCGCAGGCGAGCAAAACTATGCCGCCATCTTTACCGGCTATATCTACGTGGCCACGGCAGGGCTGTACGACTTTGGGGTGTTCGCCGATGATGGCTTTCTATTCAATCTGTTGGGAGCCAACGGCACCAGCTTGGCGATGGCCCACAACTCGGTCGTGGGCAGCCCAGGCCGCGACATGTACTCGTTGGCCGACGAAAACGGCAGCACCGGCATCAATCTGGGCGTGGGGTACTACGGCATCGACCTGAGCTACTTCAACCGTGAAGAAGCCGGTGTCATTGACCTGGGCTGGCGTGGCCCAGGGGCCACCGCCTGGTCGGTGATTGACAACGACGTGCTCCACAACAAGGTGCCTGAACCCAGCAGCATTGCCTTGATGGGCTTGGGCCTGTTGGGCCTGTGGGGCTCACGCAAAAGCCGCCTGGTAGCACCCCGCGCCGCCATTTAAACCTTTGCAGTGCGCCCGATCGCTCTAAGCGACGGGCGCTCTTTTTTTTTGTGCGCGCAATATATTTTGTAACTCACGAATCAAAAAAACACAGTATCAGCCAGAAAACCGGCACACTTTTAAAGCTATCGTGGGTCGCAGCAGTGGCCTGAAATGGGATCTTATGGGAATACAAACTCCAAAATCAACGCTATTTCTGGCCTTGACGATTGCATCGCTTGCATGTGGCGTACAGGCGGCCTCTGAACCACCTAGCGCTTACCAGCAGGCCATAGACAACGCCCGTGCCGGCCGCTTTGATGCCGCTTTGCCGATGCTGGAGCGGCTGGTACAGCAAAACCCCAACAGTCCCGTCTACCGTTACGACTGGATCGCTGTATTGAGCTGGTCTAACCGGCACGTCGAGGCACTGGCTGCCAGCCAGACGCTGGGCCTCACCGCCCAGGTACCGGACTACGTGGTGTCCGCTATCGGTAAATCAGCCCTCCATGGTGGCCAGCCCCAACGGGCGGAAGCCGCTTACCGTCGCCTGTTAGCCCGCCACCCCCGCGATGCCGATGCCGCCCAGGGTCTGGTGATGGCCATGCAGGCCCAACAATTTCCAGTGACCCCGCGTGCGGTGGCAGCACCTGCACCACAGGTCGCGCCCAGCCGCGATTGGTCTGCCGAGCAGGCCAAAAATGGCGCGCGCATCCGTGCAGCCATGGCCGTATTGGATGCCGACTTCACCCCAGCCCGCTATGCCCCAATGGACGCGGCACTCAACGAGAACAGCGCACTGACCCGCGAAGCCGTCGCAGCCCAGCAAGTGGCGATCGCACGCCGCCTGCGCCTGGACCACATGGTCGGCCTACAGGCCCGTGGCGCGTCCTCGCAGGCACTAAACGAATTCCAGGTCCTAGAAGCCGAGAGCGATCCCCTTCCCGCTTATGCGCTAGCCGCCGCCGCCGATGCCCAAATGGCCTTGCGCCAACCCGAACAGGCCCGCGCCCTGTACCAACGTGCACTGGCAGCAGACCCCGGCAATAGCGGCACCCACACCGGCCTGATGTATGCCGAATTGGAGGCAGAAAATTTTCCTGGTATGGAGAAAATCGTGCAGCAGCGCCTAGAAGCCACACAGCGCAGCCTTGCCGCACGCCGCACTGAAGTATCGGCTCTGCGCTTTGCCGACCGCATTCAACCCGCGGCAGCCTCCCTAGCGCAGCTTAGTACCGAGTTCCCCGCCGATGTCGGCCTTTGGCTGGACCAGGCTGATCTGCTTGCACAGCGCGGCCTGCCCCGCGCCGCAGGCGAACGCTACCGCGCCGTGCTTGCCGCAGAGCCCACTAGCATCAAGGCCCGCGTAGGCTTGGCCGATGCTGTATGGGCCCAAGGCGACATTCCAGAGGCTGCACGGATGGTGGCAGCTTTGCAAACAGAAGCCCCCGAGCATCCCGCAGTGCAGCGATTGGTGCGGGCATGGCAGCGCAAGCAGCGGCCCTTTTTGACCAGCAGTGCCACATGGAGCTTTGGCAGCGGCCAAGTCAACGGCAATGACGACATGAGCTGGTCCACCACTTTGTACAGCGGCCAAAACGACCAGGGCCTGCGCATATTTGCTACCCACCATCTGGCCCGTGCCGAATGGTGGTGGGACAGTGCCCACCTCTACCAGGGCTCTGCCAGCCACGAGCGCGGCGGCATAGGATTGGAATGGACCCGACGCGACCTGCAGGCCACCATGGAGGTTGGCACCGACCTGCGCAACGGTAACGATGCAGTGGGTGCCATCGGCGCGAACTGGCAAATTAACGACCATCTATCCCTGCGTGGCCGGTACGAGACCCAAACCAACGACTTCCCGCTCAAGGGCCGGGTACCGGATGTGGAGTCCAACCTTGGTGCCCCCACCTACCTGCACGCCGACAAAAAAACCGTGGGCGTAGCCTACCGCTGGAATGAGTCGCGTCGCGTCGCCGCCGACATCTCCAACTACCGCTTCAACGACGGCAACAACCGTACGGCCCTGGCCGCCAGCTGGTCCGAACGCCTCTACAGCGGTTATGGCCGTACGCTGGACCTGCAAACCGCCGCTTACACCAGTGCCAATAGTCTGCGCGACGCGGTGTACTTCAACCCTCGGCGCGACTTCGCCGTCTCGGGAACCCTGGCGGCCGACTGGCTGACCTGGCGGCATTACGAGCGCCGTTTCAACCAGCGGATAGCGGTTTCCGTGGGCCTGTACCGCCAGCAAAGCGGTGATGGCAGCAGCAGCGCCAGCTACGGCCAAACCTACGGCTGGAACCCGTTTTACGGCGTGCACTACGAGCATGAATGGCAGTGGGGGCCAGACCGGTCGCTGCGCTACGGCATCGGCGCACGGCGCTTTCCTTACGACGGCAAGTATGAAAACAGCCGCTACATCGACGCGACCCTGAATTGGAGATTTTGACCATGACCCCGTGCCCGTTTGCGCACCCGCAGGAGATCTAAGTTGGAACACCTCTTTTCCGGCTCTGCCATTCAGATGCTGTTTGACTTCACGTTCTACTACCCGCTATTCATGTCCTACCTGTGGATGTGTGGCGGGCTGTACTACTACTTCCACTACGAGCGCAACGACCCGCCGTACGACCAGCCGCCCGCGCTGACCGAGTACCCTCCGGTCAGCATCCTGGTGCCCTGCCACAACGAAGCCAGCAACATCGAAGACACGGTAGAGGCCTTGCTGGCCATCGATTACCCCACCTACGAGATCTTGCTGATCGACGACGGCAGCACCGATGCAACACCCCAAATGCTGGATGCCATGGCGCGCAAAGACAGCCGCATTCGCGTTATCCACCTGGCCAAGAACCAGGGCAAGGCCGTGGGCCTGAACACCGCCGCCATGATGGCCAAGTACGACTTCTTTTTGTGCATCGATGGCGACTCGTTGGTAGACCCGCACTGCCTGCATTGGATGATGCGGCACCTGGTCAACAGCCCGCGCGTGGGCGCGGTGTCGGGCAACCCGCGCATCCGTACCCGGTCAACCCTGATTGGCCGCATCCAGGTAGGCGAGTTCTCGTCCATCATCGGCCTGATCAAGCGGGCGCAACGCACCTACGGCAAGATGTTTACAGTGTCGGGCGTGATGGTGTGCTTTCGCCGGGCCGCATTACACGACGCGGATTACTGGAACCCTGATGCCTTGACCGAAGACATCGACATCAGCTGGCGGCTGCAAATGCGCCATTGGGATGTGCGCTTTGAACCCAACGCCCTGTGTTGGATCCTGATGCCTGAAACTCTGCGTGGTCTGTGGCGGCAGCGCCTGCGCTGGGCGATGGGTGGCACCCAGGTGCTGTTCAGCCAGAACGGTTTGTTCGGCCGCTGGCGGCACCGCCGCATGCTACCGGTGTACCTGGAGTATTTCACCAGCGTGCTCTGGGCCTACACCATGGCGGCGGTATTTGCGCTGTATACCCTTGGGCAGTTCATGGAACTCCCCTCCGAGCTGACGATTGACACGCTGCTGCCCGGTTGGAATGGTGTGGTCATCGGCACCACCTGCCTGCTGCAATTTGCCATCAGCATGTGGCTGGACTCGCGCTATGAAAAAGGCCTGGGCCGCTACTACTACTGGATGATCTGGTATCCGCTGGCGTTTTGGGTGCTCAACGTATTCACCACCCTGGTCGCCATTCCCAAAGTGCTGCTCCGTGGCCGCCAGCGTGCCACCTGGAAGAGCCCTGACCGAGGACTGCAACCATGAAAAGCCCCCTCATCATCGACCGCCCCGACCTGCAGGCCTGGCAGCAAAAGGCGATGTTTGGAGCCATCACCGCCGCCTTCTGGTTGGCCTGGGTGATTTTGTGGTTGCCGCTGATCACCCTGCTGGGTTGGCTCTTTTTTGGGCAGCGCTTCCAACTTCAGATGATCGATCTGAACGGCTACAAAGCCTTCATGAATCTACTGTCCGTTTACTGCGTGGTGGTGGGTGTCATGGGCGGCTCATTGATTCTGTGGGCTACATACAACCACTTGCGCTTTCGGGGCATAGACCGCCGCCGGGAGACGGATGTCCCATCGGATACAGCCATGGGCGAGCTCATCAACCACCCCAGCACCGCCATCAATACTTGGCGTAACCATGCCATCGTGACCGTACACCACGACGAGCACGGAGGCATCCAAAACGTGGTGCCCACCCTGCTGCAGAACCCGCTGACACCGCCAGCGGGCTCCAAGCGGCCAACTCAATCGTTGGCGTAAATATCAATATCCTTGGTTTCCTTGATGAACAGCATGCCGATCACAAAGGTGGCTGCTGCCACCACCACTGGATACCACAGGCCGTAGAAGATATCGCCCGTCGCAGCCACCATGGCGAACGCCGTGGTCGGCAGCAACCCGCCGAACCAGCCATTACCGATGTGGTACGGCAAGGACATCGAGGTATAGCGGATGCGTGTGGGGAACATCTCCACCAGCATGGCGGCAATCGGGCCATACACCATGGTCACCAAAATCACCAGATATACCAAGATCAGCAGCACCATCGGCTTGTTCATGGCCGCGTTGTCCGCCTTCGTGGTCAAGCCCGCTGCCTTGGCGGTATCCACCACGGTCTTGCGGAAGTCATCAATCGCCTTTTTGCCTTCGGCAGAAAAAGCATCGCGCTTCTCATTCAAGATGCCGGTGACGGACGCAATCTCTTTGTCACCCAGCTTGATGGTGGCCGTGCTGCCAGGCGCACCATCCACATTCGTGTAGGGGATGTAGTTTTGCGTCAGCGTGCGCTTGGCGATGTCGCAGGAGCTGCTGAAATCGATGTCACGCGCGATCGGGCTGCCTTGGAAGGAGCATTGCGCCGGGTCGGCGGTAATCACCACTGGCACCGATTTCTGCGCCGCCACCAACGCAGGGTTGGCATACTGCAGCAAAGCCGGAAACACCGAGAAATATGTCAATGCCGCAATCAGGCAGCCACCCATGATGATGGGCTTGCGACCCACTTTGTCGGACAGTGCACCAAAAAAGATGAAGAACGGCGTACCGATCACCAGCGCTGCCGCAATGAACAAGTTAGCCGTGGTGCTGTCCACCTTGGCAATCGTGGTCAAGAAGAACAGCGCATAGAACTGACCCGTGTACCACACCACCGCCTGGCCCGCCGTCAAACCCACCAGCGCCAGAATCACCACCTTCAGGTTCTTCCATTGACCGAACGACTCGGTTAGCGGTGCTTTGGAGGTCTTGCCTTCGGCCTTCATTTTCTGGAAAGCGGGCGACTCGTTCATCGTCAAACGGATCCACACCGACACACCCAGCAACAGGATGGACACCAGGAACGGAATGCGCCAGCCCCAGACCTCAAACTCAGCCCCCATCAGTTCGCGGCAGCCCAAGATGACGATCAGCGACAGGAACAAGCCCAGCGTTGCCGTGGTCTGGATCCAGGCCGTATATGCCCCGCGCTTGCCGTGCGGCGCGTGCTCGGCCACGTAGGTGGCGGCACCACCGTACTCGCCACCCAAAGCCAGCCCTTGCAGCATACGCAAGACCACCAGAATGATGGGGGCCGCAATGCCAATGGACGCATAGTTGGGCAACAGGCCCACCACGAAGGTGGACAAACCCATGATCAAGATGGTCACCAGAAAGGTGTATTTGCGCCCGATCATGTCGCCCAGTCGGCCAAACACAATCGCGCCAAAAGGCCGCACCAAAAAGCCCGCCGCAAATGCCAGCAGCGCAAAGATATAGGCCGATGTGGGATCGAGCCCGCCAAAGAATTGTTTGGCGATGATGGCCGCCAAAGAGCCGTACAGATAGAAGTCATACCACTCGAAAACCGTGCCGAGCGAGGACGCGAAGATGACCTTCTTTTCCTCCTTCGTCATGGGCCGTGGGGGCACGCCTGCTGTTGCCGTTGCTGTTGCCATACGTTGTGTCTCCTGGTTTTGTAAGGGCCGCCTCCAGGGCGACCTGAATGCAATTTAAGAACACACCCTGACCATTTGCTGACAAAAACACACATCTACTTACACGTTAAGTACATACCCTAGGGCGAAGTTTTCGTAAGTTCATGGTCAGCCCTCCTCTCCACACTGGCGGTGCGGTAACAAGGCCCTACCCGTTTTGCAGGCAGGGCTCAACCAACAACCCGAGGAGACACACATGACGGACCCCATCGTGGCCAAGATAGAGGCCAATCCCAAATACCACGAGCTCAAACGCAAGCGCACCCGCTTTGGCTGGCTGCTGACAGCCATGATGATGCTGGCGTACTACGGCTACATCGCGCTCATCGCGTTTGACAAGCCATTTTTGGCCACCCCCCTGGGCACAGGTGTGACCACCCTGGGGATTCCCATAGGCATGGGCGTAATTGTGTTTACCGTACTGATCACCGCCATTTACGTTCGCCGCGCCAATGGCGAATACGACCGCCTGACCGCTGAAATCCTGAAGGATGCCGCCAAATGAAAGCCATCCTCAAATCCTTGGGCGCTGTGGCGCTGATGCTGGCAACCGGTGCGGCCATGGCCGCCGGCGGTGACCTCGGCCAGGTGGACAAGCAGCCCACCAATTGGGTGGCCATCAGCATGTTTGCGATCTTCGTTGTCGCCACACTGTTCATCACCAAATGGGCGGCAGCCAAGACCAAGTCGGCCTCTGACTTCTACACCGCAGGCGGTGGCATCACCGGCTTCCAGAACGGCCTGGCGATTGCAGGCGACTACATGTCGGCAGCGTCCTTCCTGGGCATTACCGCCACCGTCATGGCCTTCGGCTACGACGGCCTGATCTACTCCATCGGCTTCCTGGTCGGCTGGCCCGTCATCACCTTCCTGATGGCAGAGCGCCTGCGCAACCTGGGCAAGTTCACCTTTGCCGACGTGGCCGCCTACCGATTCCAGCAAACCCCGATCCGCATGTTTGCGGCCTCGGGTACGCTGGTGGTGGTGGCCTTCTACCTGATCGCGCAGATGGTGGGTGCCGGTGCGCTGATCAAGCTGCTGTTTGGCCTGGACTACTGGCTGGCCGTGGTGATCGTGGGCGGCTTGATGATGGTGTACGTGCTGTTCGGCGGCATGACGGCCACCACCTGGGTGCAAATCATCAAGGCCTGCATGCTGTTGGCGGGCGTGAGCTTCATGGCCTTCATGGTGCTAGCGCAGTTCAACTTCAGCCCCGAGGCGCTGTTTGCCAAGGCGGTGGAAGTCAAGACCCAATTCGCCCTGAACGACGGCAAGCTCCCCGAAGAGGCCGCCAAAATCGGCCTGTCCATCATGGGGCCAGGGGGCTTTGTGAAAGACCCGATCTCTGCCATCTCCTTCGGCATGGCTTTGATGTTTGGTACCGCTGGTCTGCCGCACATCCTGATGCGCTTCTTCACCGTACCCAACGCCAAGGAAGCCCGCAAGTCCGTGCTGTGGGCCACCACCTGGATCGGCTACTTCTACGTGCTGATCTTCATCATCGGTTTTGGTGCCATCACCCTGGTGCTGACCAACCCCGAGTTCGCTGATACCGCCAAGGGCATCATCAAGGGCGGCGGCGGATCGAGCAACATGGCGGCGGTGCTGGTAGCCAAGGCCGTGGGCGGCAACGTCTTCTACGGCTTTATCTCCGCCGTGGCATTTGCCACCATCCTGGCCGTGGTGGCAGGGCTGACCCTGTCGGGCGCCTCCGCCGTGTCGCATGACCTGTACGCCACCGTGTTCAAAAAGGGCAAGGCCGACAGCGCTTCCGAGCTGAAGGTATCGCGCATCACCACCGTGGCGCTGGGCATTGTGGCCGTGGCACTGGGCATTGCGTTCGAGAAGCAAAACGTCGCCTTCATGGTGTCGCTGGCCTTCGCGATTGCGGCCTCGGCCAACTTCCCGGTGCTGTTCATGTCGGTGCTCTGGAAAGACTGCACCACCCGTGGCGCAGTGATCGGCGGCTTCCTGGGTCTGATCTCGTCGGTCGGCCTGACCGTGGTGTCGCCTGCGGTGTGGGAAGTGACGCTGGGCTTTGCCAAGGGCTCTGCCTGGTTCCCCTACACCTCGCCTGCACTGTTCTCCATGACCATCGGCTTTGTCGGCATCTGGCTGTTCTCGGTCCTGGACCGCAGCCCCCAAGCCGCCAAAGAGCGCGAAGCCTTCAAGGCGCAACAAGTGCGCTCGGAAACCGGGTTCGGCGCATCGGGCGCATCGGGACACTAAAGCCGTCCCCTCTGCATGGCCTTCTGAGTAGGCCATGCCCAACCGTTCGTACGGGTCTACCAGACCGGTACGAACGGTTTTTTTGTTTTAGCCCGCTGCGGTTTGGGCGCGCTGGGCAACCAGTGCCCACACCGCCAACCGGCCCGGGCCATCCAGACTGCGCCAGGCGCTGATCTCGTCCAACGTGCGCAGGCAGCCAGTGCACAACACACCCACCGCATCCATCTGGCAGACCCCCACACAAGGCGATGCCAATTCAGCATCATTTAGGCCTCCAGCGCTTATGGAAAGGGCATGAGTAGCTATTAAATCTATAGTATTCATACCACTACATCCACCACCGGCGCACCCGTCAGCCGCTCCAGGTCGTCGGGCGCGAGCGCAAACACCGCGTGCGGATGCCCGGCAGCCGCCCAGATCTGCGCAAACCGAAACAGCTCGCGGTCGATCAGCGTCACCGGCGGATTAGCGTGCGCCACCGGGGCCACGCCGCCGATGCTGAAGCCCGTGCGGGCCTTCACAAACGCCGCATCGGCCCGCCCCACCGGCCCCACCAGCGCGGTGAGCTTTTGCTCGTCCACCCGCCGGTCACCCGAGGTCACCACCAGCACGGCAACACCGTCCAACACCCGGCGAAAAATGATGCTCTTGGCGATCTGCCCCACCGCAATGCCCAGCGCATCGGCCGCCTGCTGCGCCGTGCGGGCGGCATCGTCCAGCATGCGCGGCATCTCGGCGTGGCCTTGGGCTTGCAGCAAGGCGGCCACGCGCTGCACGCCTTCGGGCAGCGAGGCCAGTTCAGCGCCGCACATCAATACCCCCTTTCGCGCTGCACCACGCCATCCACCGGCTGGCCTTGCAGCAGCGCCTGCAGCTTGAAGATGATCTGCGCCAGGCTCTCGGCCTCCAGCGTGCGGGCTGAAATATGCGGGGTGATATGGATTTTCGGATGGCCCCAAAAGGGATGCTCGGGCGGCAACGGCTCGGTACGGAACACGTCCAGCGTGGCCCCGGCCAGGTGGCCGCTGTCCAGCAGGGCCAGCAGATCGGCGTCCACCAAGTGCGCGCCGCGCGCGACGTTGATGACATAACCACCCGGCTGCAGGCGCGACAGCGTGTGCTGGTTCAGGATGTTTTGCGTATCCAGCGTCAGCGGCAGCAGGCAGACCAGCACCTTGCTGGCGGCCAGAAATGCATCCAGCTGCGCGGTACCGGCAAAGCCGCGCACGCCATCCACCGCCTTGGGCTGGCGGCTCCAGGCATTGACCGGAAATTCGAAGCTGCGCAGGGCCTGCGCCACCCGCGTACCCAGCACACCCAGGCCCATGATGCCCACCGGAAAGTCACTGTGCACCGCAGGAAGCTGTTTGCGCCAGCGCCCGGCGCGGGCATCGGCCTCGTACGCATCCAGCCCGCGAAAATGCCGCAGCACCGCGTGGCACACGTACTCGGCCATTTGCACCGCCATACCCGCATCCTCCAGCCGCACCACCTGGGTCTGCGGCGGGATGTTGAGGCGCATCAACGCATCCACGCCCGCACCCAGGTTGAACACGGCCCGCAGGCCTGGCTGCTCGTCAAAAAACGCCTGCGGTGGGGCCCAGGCGATGGCGTAATCCGCCGGGGCACTGCCGGGGCTCCACAAGGCCACCTCGGCCTCGGGCCAGACGGCGTGCAAGCCGTCGATCCAGAATTGCGCCGCGCCATCGGGGTTGTACAAAGCGATCCGCATCCAGGTTTCCTTCTGCTTTAAAGAGGCACACATTGTCTCCGCAACGACTCGGCAAACTCCTAGAATTCGCCCTCCCACATCCTCTGGAGACACCCATGACGAGCCCCACTTCCACCTTTGTCTGGTACGAATTGACCACCAGCGATGCCCCCGCAGCCGCCGCCTTCTACCAGGCCGTTTTCGGCTGGACGCTGAAAGACGCGGCCATGCCCGAGCTGCAATACTCGCTGGCATCGGCGGGTAATACCGAGGTGGCGGGCATCATGGCGCTGCCGCCCGAAGCCGCCAACGCCGGTGCCCCACCCTGCTGGACCGGCTATATCTCTGTGCCCGACGTGGATGCCCACGCCCAGCGCGTCACCCAAGCCGGGGGCATGGTCTATATGCCGCCTACCGACATCCCCAACATTGGCCGCTTTGCCGTTGTAGGCGATCCGCAAGGCGCGGGGTTTGCCCTGTTCAAGGGTCTTCCAACCGAGGCCCCAGCCCCACCGCCCATGGGCACACCCGGCACCTTTGGCTGGAACGAGCTGCACGCGATGGACGATGCCGCCGCCTTCGCCCTGTACGCCGATCTGTTCGGCTGGACCGCCGACCAGGCCATGGACATGGGCCCCCTGGGCACCTACCAACTGTTTGCCGCAGACGGTGTGGCCATTGGCGGCATGATGCGCCGCGCCGACGGCGGCAAGCGCGCCACCTGGCTGTACTACATCTGTGTCGAGCAGATCGATGCCGGTGCCGAGCGCGTGCGCGCCCACGGCGGCAAGACGCTGGAGGCGCCTTCCGAAGTCCCCGGCGGCCTGTGGATAGCGCCCTGTATCGACCCGCAAGGCGCGGCTTTCGCGCTGCTGGGCCCGCGCTGACACACTATTATTTTTATAGCTGCTTACGCCGATGGAATAAGCGCTGGAGGCCGATTGCCTTAAATCTCGGCCGGCTGCCCGAACCAGCCCTGCACGCGGCGTACCACGGCCTTTAAAAACGACCACAGCACCACCAGCAGCCAGACGCTGAGCACCAGCGCCACCGCCAGCGTCAGCCCAAAGGCCACCGGGTGGTTGGTAGCCAGCCACAGCGCGCCCAGGCTCAGGCCGTCTTCCAGCAGACTGAGGCCGATGTTAGAAAACGGCTCGGGCGAGGTGTTGACCGCCGCCCGCGTGGCGGCCTTGGTGGCAAACGAGGTGGCCGCCAAGGAGCCGCCCAGCAATGCCGCCACCAGGCCCATGGTGGTGCTGTCGGCCCCAAACACGCCCGCCGCCAACGCTGCCCCGGCGGGGATGCGGATGACCGAGTGCAGCGCATCCCACAGGCTGTCGAGCCCCGGAATTTTGTCGGCAAAAAACTCCACAAACAGCATCCCCCCGCTGGCCGCCAGCAGGGCCGGGTGTTGCAGCACCTGCAGGCCCGCAGGCAAAGGCAGCCAGCCCATCGACCCGGCCAGCCCGGTGACAAACACCACGGCGTACAAACGGATGCCGCTGGCCCAGCCTAAAGCGGCAGCCAAGGCCAGCAGCGCGGGCATGTCCAGGTGCGCACTGCCCTGGGCCAGCACATCGCCCACGGCACCCGTGCCCTTGGGGATGTACTGGGCTAACGACTGCCACCAGGTGAAGAAGCTGTCCATGGCGTCAAGGGACGGTGGGTTTGACCCAGACTACGGTTTCGTCTACCGCGTAGAGCTGGCAGGGGGTGGTGCTGATACGGCGGCAGCGCACCAGTGCACGTTCGGCAGGGTCAACGGGGTCGGCTGCATCGGTCGGGGTGGTGCCCACGGTATAGACCACCTTTTCACCCGACAGCGCAAAGGCCCGGGGCATGGGCTGGGCCAGCCATTCGCGGTAGATTTTGCGCATGTTGTCATTGCCCTTGGGCAAGGCATCTACGTCGGTCAGTGCGGCATATCCCGAGCTGACGTAGGGCACGATGCGCACCAGCGCGCCCGAGGCGGTCGTGGTCGTGCCCCCCACCGGCTCGGTCACGGCCATGGTGTCTGCGGGCAGCTCGGGCAGGCTAGGCAAGCTGGCGCGGTCGTTGCGCTTTTCAAAGAAGCCGCGCAAGGCATCGGGCAGGCGCTGCGCCCAGGCGACCATGGCCGCATCGTCGTCCACCGCCTGCGCAGGCACAAAAACCCGCACCCGGCCATATTCGTGGGACGCGTATTTGGCGTACACCACCTCGTACACCGGGCCGGGCAAGCGCACCGACTCGGCCCGCGCCCATTGCTGCGCCTGGGCATAAAAATCGGTTTGCAGGCCCAGCAGGTGGCCACTGCGTTTGAACACCTGCAGGCACTCTGGTGCCTGCCAGGTGCTGCCAAAGTCGTCGCTGAACAGGGGTTTGGACAGCTTGCAGTCGTCGGTTTTCCATTTGGATTCGGGGAAGCGGCGCGCAGGCAGCTCCAGCACCACGCCAGCGCGCATACGCCCGTCTTGCACGTCCATGGCATAGGACACATGCACCTGCACCGAGGGCGGGCGGCCCATGGCGTTCCACTGGGTCTGGGCGATGTAGGTCCAGTTGCCGGTGGGCAGCGTCAGCGTGCGGTCGACCACGGTGAGCTGCTGGTCGGCCACCGCCTTGGGTGGCGCATTGCCCGGAATGTTCAGCGCCAGGGCCTGGCTGGCCAGTCCGAACAGCGCCACCAGGTACAGAGCGGGGCGGCAGAGAAGGGTAAAACGCATGGTGTCTCCGTTATTTTGGGGGGCAGTATCCCACGCGGCTCACGGCGCGGCGGCCGGGTCCCACACCACGGCATCGTCCACCGCATACAGCTTGCAACTGCTGTCTTTGGCCGTTGCATTGCAGCGGTCGAGTGCGGCCTGCATGGCGTTGGAGCGCGCGGAGGTGTAGGCCCAGGCCGTGCTGGTAGTCGAGATGGCAAAGGCCTTGGGCGATTCCGCGGCCACATATGCCAGGAAGCCCTGCTGCCCGGTTTCCTTGCTGCGGGGAATGGCTTTTTCGTCGCTGATCTTGGCAAAACCGGTGGCAGGCGGCGGCGGTGTGGCATGGCTGGTGAGGGGCAAACGGGTCAGCACCGTGTGCGGCAGCCCCAGCTCGGCCAGAAACGCGTCTACCTCGCGCACCCAGATGGGCAGGCCCGCGCGCCCGCCAAACATGCCGTGTGCATCGCTGCCAAAGTTGCCAAAGGCCACCAGCCGGGCTTTGCCACCCGCCTCCTGGTACTTTTGGTACAACTCTTGGTACAGCGCCGGGCTCCAATACGAGTCGTTGTCGCCATAAAACCAGAGCGAGGGCACGCTGGTTTGCGCGGCATAACTTTTGAACGCCCGCACCAGGTTGGATTCCCAGCCTGGGCAACTGTCTTGCCGCAAGCCCCCTGCAAAGTTCACCAGGCCCTTCACACCCGGCATGGGGAGCGTGCCAAAGGCCAGCGTGGTCAGCCCGCCGTGCGACTGGCCCACCACCAGCACCCGGCTGGTGTCGGCATCGGGCAGGGTTTGCAGGTGCGCCAGCACGGCGGACACGTCTTCGGCCTGCACCCGGCCATTACTCTCTACATTGCAGCCGCCGCCAATATAGGAGCCGCTGGACTTGGAAAAGCCCTGCCGCATGGGCACCGCCACCAGGTAGCCGCGCTGCACAAATTCGCGCACCGGGGCCTCGTACCGGGCGCGCGACTGGAACTTGGTGTTGCCGGCCGATTTGCCGTGGTTGACGATGACCACCGGGAACGGCCCCGCGCCGGGCGGGCGGAAGAAAGTGGTTTCCAGCTCGATGGTGAACAGGCCCGCCTTCTTGACCATCTGCACCTCTTCGCGCAGGGCCGTGTTCAAGGGTGGATCGGTCTGGGCACGGGCAGCAGTCCCCCACAGGCACAAGATCGCCAGGGCCCACGCCAAAAATTTCGCGTTAGTCATTGAAATCCCCGTAAGCCCATGAACGCCACCATACCGTCATAGTCGCGGTCGTTCTGTATCAAATCGCAGTCGTTGCGGATGCACCAGGCGCCCACCAGCAGGTCGATGGGGCTGCGCACGGTGAGGCCTTTTTGCCGCAGGTCGCGGTAGATGTCGGCCGCTGCATGGGCGATGGCTTCGCCACCGGCGGTGACCACCGGCAAGGCGGCCAGGGCCTGCTTGGCCAGCCGCAGCTCTTGCGGGTGGCGAAAGCCGCGCAGCACCTCCATCAGCACCACGTCCAGCAGCACCAGCTCGTGCGAGCTGTCGTTCAGCACAGCATCCAGCGCCTCGGTAAACGGGGTGGCCGTGCCTTTGAAGTAGTCGATCCAGATGCTGGAGTCGGCGGTGATCACAGGGGCTTACTCCCCCATGCGGGGCGGGACTCTTGCACGCTATGGCCTTCGCTGCTGGTCCAGTCACCGTCCAGGCTCCACTGCAGCTTGCCGCGCAGGGCACGCAGGTTTTGGTACGCGGCGCGGCGGGCCAGCAGGCGCAGGCCTTCTTCTACTGCGTCGCGCTTGGTTTTGAAGCCCCCGGCCTGCATGGCGGCGTCCATCAGGCGGTCGTCGATGACGATGTTGGTGCGCATAAAACGCCCTCGTGTGTATTAAATTTAAAAATTATACACATCACAATCCAAACAACAACAGACCAAGGGCTGCTCAACCTGCGGCCCGGCTGGTCTTGATGCCTTGCCCTGCGGCCCATGCCCCCACGTCTTCGTGCTTGATCGCCGCCGCCATCAGGCCCGGAAACGCATCGGGTGTGCAGGCAAAGCTGGGCACCCCCAGGGAGGCCAGCTTGGCTGCCAGTTCACGGTCATAGGAAGGTGCGCCTTCATCGCTCAAAGCCAGCAGCGTGATGAACTGCACCCCCGCCTCCACCAGTTCCTGGGCGCGGCGCAGCAGGCCCGCCTCGACACCGCCCTCGTACAGGTCGGAGATCAGCACCAGGATGGTATTGCGGGGTTCCTGGATCAGGCCCTGGCAGTAGCCCACAGCACCATTGATATCGGTGCCGCCACCCAGTTGCACGCCAAACAGCAGGTCTACCGGGTCGTCCAGCTTTTCGGTCATGTCCACCACCACGGTGTCGAACACCACCAGCTTGGTGGCCACTGCGGGCAGGCTGGCCATGACGGCACCAAAGATGCTGGAGTACACCACCGAGGCCGCCATGGAGCCGCTTTGGTCGATACACAAAATCACCTCGCGTTGCGGTCGGCGCGCCTTGCGGCCATAGCCCACCAGCGTTTGGGCCACGATGGTGTTGTAGGCGGGCTGCCAGTGCTGCAAATTGGCGCGGATGGTGCGATGCCAGTCGATCTCGGCATGGCGAGGACGGCGGTTGCGCTGGCTGCGGTTGAGTGCGCCGCTCACGGCGCTGCGCATCGGGTCTTGCAGGCGCTCCAGCAGCTGGTCCACCACGCTGCGCACCACCTGGCGCGCGGTGGCTTTGGTGTCGTCGGGAATGACGCTGGACAGGGCGACCAAGTTGGCCACCAGATGCACGTCGGCATGGGCGCTTTCCAGCATTTCGGGCTGCAGCAGCATCTCGCGCAGGTTCAGCCGCTGCATCGCGTCGTGCTGCATGATTTGCACCACCGAGCTGGGAAAGTACTTGCGGATGTCGCCCAGCCACCGCGCCACGCTGGGCGACGCGTTGCCCCGCCCCCCTTTGCGCCGCCCCAGACCGTTGGCCCCTTCGGGCTCGTACAGCGCCGCCAGGGCCTGGTCGATGTCGCGCAGCGGTCCGCTGGCGGTGCCGCAACTGGCATCGGCCTCGCCGCCGAGCACCAACCGCCAGCGTTGCAAGCGGTCTGCCGGGGCATCCGGTGGAAGGGGAGCAACTTCAGGCGTGGTCATGCGGTCAATCCCAACAACAGGCGCAGGGTCGGTACGGGTAGTGCGGCGCGCACCGGGTCAATCTCGGCAGGGGCCGCCTCGGCGACCGGCTGGATGCCATGGGCAGCGCGCAGGCCCAATGCGCCGCGTTCCGCGCTGGAAAAGTTGGCAAAGCTACGCCGAAGCAGCGGTACCACTTGCAGAAAATGGGCATCTGTGAGCCCGGCCAGCCAGGTGTCTACCAGGCTCCAGACGGCCGCATCGTGTAGCAGCACCATGGCGTTGCGGTTCAAAAAACCATCCAGCCACTGGGCCGACTCCAGCGGCGGCGCGCCCGCAGACAGGTTGATGGAAAGCTGCACAGCGGCCTGTGCATGCGCCCAATGGCCCGCGTCCAGCAGCAAACGGCAGCACAAGCCGCGCAGCAGGGCATGGGAAGCGCTGCTTACGGCAATCTGCTGCACCGCCAGTTGCCATGCGCTGGAGGGCTCGGTACTGTCGCGCAGCGCCACCGCTTCGTGGGCGGCCAGCAGGCTTTCGCGCAGCGCCTCGGAAGCCGCATCGTCCAGGTTGTGGCAGGCCAGGGGCAGACCAATCGCGCCGCGGGTGATCAGGCCGTCCAGAATCTGCGCCAGCAGCGCACCGTCCATCTGGCGCACGCTGCCGTAGCGGAACACGCGCGCCAGCGGCGGCACGGCGCGGATGAGCTGTACCGCATCGCCGGTGATGGCAGCCTGGGTTTGCAAGGCCAGGCTCACCACCTGCACCGCCGTGTCCAGGTCGGCCAGCAGCACGGTATCGACCAGCTCGGCCAGGGCGTCCAGTTGCGTCAGTTCAGCGCATTGTTCGGCCACGCAGGCGTTGGCGGCCAGGGCCACGGTGGGGCCAAAGCGGGTGGCTTCAATAATGCGCAGGGCAAATTCAGGCTGCCACTGCAAGCGCCAGGTTTCGCGAAAAGTGCCCCGGTTGGCACGCTCGCTGCGGGCCTCCATGCCCCACGGAATACCCAGCAAACGCAAGCGGTGCAGCAGGTGGCTGCGGGCCAGGTCGTTGGCGGTGCGCAGGTCCAGGTCGAGCACACGCTCCAGCGCCTCGGGCTTGAGGCGCAGGCTTTTTTGGGTTTGTTCGATGTCGCGCTGCAAGGGCACGGCGGGCACATCGGGCGGCACCTGGCCCATGCGGTCGCTGACCGTCAGGGCGCGGTGGATCAGCTCCAGCGGGGCAGATGCCCCCAGGCACACCACCGTGCGCACCGCCTCATCCAGCTCTTCCAGCCCGGGCTCGCTGCGGCCCCGCAGGGCGGCCAGGGTATCGGCCAGGCGGGTCGCTTCGATGATGTGGGCCGACGAGCAGTCCAGCTGGTGCTGGCGCAGCAGCCGCGCCACCCGGGCCAGCCAGCCACTGGCGCGGGAGACCTTGGCCGGGGAGGCAGCGGCCCGGCTGTGCCACAGGTAGTCGTACCAGCCCGGGGCCTGTACACCTGCGCCGTAACCACTGGCTAGCGTCAGGTGGCGGTAGGTCCAGGGCACCCAGGTGGCGCTGACCTTGAGCCTGGGCAGCCCTTTGAGCAAGGCTGCGTCTGCGCGGGCGGTGTGTTTGGCGACCAGCGCGGGCACCTGCCATGCGCCGCACACCACGGCAATGCGCTGGTAGCCCTGGCCCACGGCTTCGCGCACGCACTGGCGCATGTGGGCTTCGCGCTGGGCCTCGCGCAACGCGACGCGTGGGCCACGGGCATCGTCGGGCCATTCTTCGCGCAGCGCGGCCATGGCCTCGTGGATGGCGGCAAACAGGTCTTCGCCATCGCCGCGCTCTTCCACCATGTGGTTCCACCAACTTTCGCCGTCGGCAAAGCATGCGGCGTGGGCTAAGGCGTCCATCGGGTCGTGCAGGTGGAAAGCCGGGTTTTCCAAGTCATTTAGGGCTGTAGCGCTTATTACATCGGCGGTAGCAGCTTCTTTTTCGATAGCATCTTCAGCTCGGTATTGTTGGCTCTGGGCAAGGCGCACGGCCTGCGGCAGGTCGATGAAACGGGTCACAACGCCGTGGCGCACCCCGTGTTGCAGGGCCTGCCACTCGGGGGAGAACTCGGCAAAGGGGTAAAACGCCGAGGCTTCGGTATCTGCCGGGCTGTGCACCAGCAGCGCCACCGGCGGGCGCAGGTCGGCATGCCCCACGAAAGGCAGCAGCGCATCGGCATCGGGCGGGCCTTCGACCAGGATGCAGTCGGGCTGCAGCGCGGCCAACGCGGCGTGCAGGCTGCGCGCGCAGCCGGGGCCGTGGTGGCGTATGCCGAAGTAGTGAACGGGCGAGTCGGCCATTAGCAAATGCCTAGCGTGGACCTACAACTGCTCGCGGCAGGCGCGGTACAGCTCTTTCCAGTCGCTGCGCTCCTTGACCACGGTTTCGAGGTACTCCTTCCACACCACGGTGTCTTGCACCGGGTCTTTCACAATCGCGCCCAGCAGGCCGCTGGCGATGTCGTGCGCGTGCAGCACGCCGTCACCAAAATGCCCGGCCAGCGCCATGCCGCTGTTAATGACCGAGATGGCCTCGGCGGTGGACAGCGTGGAGGTGGGCGACTTGATGCGGGTCTTGCCATCGGCGGTGAGGCCGTTGCGCAGCTCGCGAAATATCTGCACCACACGGCGGATTTCCTTCAGCGCAGGCGGCTCGGCTGGCAGCTCCAGCGCCCGGCCCAGCTCGGCCACGCGCTTGGTGACGATGCGCACCTCTTCGTCCTCGGTATCGGGCACCGGCAACACCACCGTGTTAAAGCGGCGCTTGAGCGCGCTGGAGAGCTCGTTCACGCCCTTGTCGCGGTTGTTGGCGGTGGCAATCACCGAGAAGCCGCGCACGGCCTGCACCTCGCTGCCTAGCTCAGGGATGGGCATGGTTTTTTCAGACAGCACGGTGATCAGCGCGTCTTGCACGTCCGCAGGGATGCGGGTCAGCTCCTCGATACGGGCAATCTTGCCCAGGCGCATGGCATTGACCAGCGGGCTGGGCACCAGGGCTTTGTCCGACGGGCCTTTGGCCAGCAGCTCGGCGTAGTTCCAGCCGTAACGCAGTTGCTCTTCACCCGTGCCCGCCGTGCCCTGGATCAACATGGTGGAGTCGCCGCTGACCGCCGCCGCCAGGTGCTCGGACACCCAGGACTTGGCCGTACCCGGCACGCCGTAGAGCAGCAAAGCCCGGTCGGTGGCCAGGGTGGACACCGCAATCTCCATCAGCCGCTGGTTGCCGATGTATTTGGGGCTGACCTCAAAACCATTGTCCAGCCTGCCGCCCATCAGGTAGGTGACCACCGCCCAGGGCGACAACCGCCAATTCTGCGGGCGTTGGCGTTTGTCCACCTGCTGGAGGTTGGCGAGTTCTTCGGCAAATTGGTGCTCGGCATGTTGGCGCAGGACTGGGCTCATGGTGTTTTTTCGGCAATGGGAGACAGTTGATAGAGGACGGAACGGCTGTGCACGGCGTGCGCCACGAGCCCGAGGCATTCGGACAAAGACGCGGTTTCTTCCGCGCTGCGTGGCAGATCGGCCAGCGCGGGCAAAGCGGTGGGGTGCAGGGCACACACCACCTCGGGCAGCAGGCCGCGCAAGCTGTAGTTGTGGAGCAGCGCACCCCGGTCGATTTGCTGCCGTAGCAGGTGTGCCAGCCGCTCCGATACGGCTGGGCCCAGGGTGGCATGGGGCGCACAGCCCGCCAGGCAGGCTGCGGCCACCTCGTGCAGTTGGGAGGGCTGCGCCAACTGCGTCAGTTGCGCCAGCAGAAAGGCTTCACGCTGTGGCGCGGGCAGCATGGCCAACAGTGCCGCCCGGTGCTCCGTGCGCAGATCGGATGCGCCGAGGAGCGCGTGCGCCCAGGCCGCATCGGGTTGCCACAGCACGGCATGGTTCCAGCCGCGCACCAGGGCTTCGGTCCAGTCGCTGCGCTGGGCCAGCGCCAACAGCCCGGCCGGGTCCAGCCCGGTGTGCGCCGTCCACCACGCCAGCGGGGTGCGGCTGGTGAGTTGGTACAGCCACCAGGCGCGCTCACCCAGGGTTTCGTACTTGGGGCGCTCCAGTTCCAACAGGTCGGCTTTCCAAACGGCATCGGCCTGGGCCGGTGCCTGCACCGCGACCTGCTGTTCGGTGGCGGGGCGGCCCAGCAAACGGCCCACTAGGCCCCGCTCGGTCTGGCTGCACACCACCAGCGGCAGCAAACGTGCGGCCATGCGCTGGCCATAGGCGCTGCCGGGCAGGGCCACCAGCAGGTCGGCGGCGGCGCGGCGCACGTCTTGGGCCCGGTCTTTGAGCTGGGCGGTCAAAAAATCTTCGTCGTCGGCGCACAGGCCGACCCGCAGGGTGGCGATGAGCGCGGCACGGTCTTTGGCCGCCAGACTGGACCAGTCGGCCAGCAGCCGGTCACGGGCCACGCCGGGTGCGGTGGCCCGCTCGCGCAGCAACAGGGCGCAGCGCTGCTCCAGACTGCCATGCGCCCAGTGGTCTTGGGCATCCGCCTGCTCCTGCACCCCACAGGCGTAGGCCCATTCCGGGTTGTGGGCCGCCAGCCAGCGCCCGCGCTCGCCCAGCACGGGCAGCACCTGCGGGCGCAACGCCGTGGTGTGGCGGCCCGCGTGCAGCAGCGGGCACAGCAGCGTGGACGGTGCCCGCATGGCCATCTGGTCCATGGCATGCAGCACCTGGTGTTGCAGGCGCAGCGGCCCATGGGCCAGGGCCTGCGACAACAAGCCAGACCATGCCGGGCTGGCGGTGGCGCGGGTCTCAGAAGCAGCAGGCGTGGCCAGCGGGCCGGGTGCCGCAGGGGCCACCCACCCGGCGCGGCTGCACAAGGTTTGTGCGCCTGCCAAGCGCAGCAGCAAACCGGGCGCAGAGGCCGCCGATCCTTGGGCGAAGGCATCGCGCAACAGTTGCGCTACCGGGTCCCCGGCCCGCTCTGCCGCCAGAGCCCAACTGCGCTCGGAGCCCACCAGAGCCGCCTGGAGCAGGGTGTCATGGTCGCCCATATTGCTGACATTGCTCATAGGCTGAGACCCTCCACCGTGGCGGCGGCCCAGCAGCCGTCCGCCGTCCAGGCGGTCAGGGGGCGCAGGTGTTCGCCGTCCCACTCGCCAAACACAGACACCGTGGCACCACCGGCCATCGCCATCCATTGCCACGCGTCGGTTTCAGCCACCGCCAGGGGGATGGCCCGGTGGTCGGCCCACAGCCACCAGGCGGGCGTGGCCTCTGCGGTGTGCTGTAGCTGCACCTTGTCGAGCCACAACGGCCAGCTTTGGGCCCAGGGGTTGGCGGCGATGCGGGCGGCCAAGGCAGTCCATTCCGCAGCACTGTCGGGTGGCTGCGGCACGGCAACACCGTCGGCGGGGGTCTGGCTGTCGGTCAGCACGGCGCGCAGCGGGTCGGAGCCGGGGTAAAACGCCAGGCTGGCACCTTGCAGCACGCCCGTGGTCCAGCCGGTATCAAAAGCTTTGCCCGCAAAGGAAAAATCCAACAGCAGCGCCCGGCGCGGGCTGTGCACCGCTTGCAACCACACGCGGCGCTCGGTCAGCCGGGCCTCCCGCTCCACCAGCACCTGGGCCAGCACCAGCCATTGGTCGGTCACGCGTTCGCCCTGGGCCAGCACCTCGTCACGCTCTTGCGGCCAACCCAGCGCCTGGCGCAGATCGGCCTGCAGGGCGGCAGGCAGGCGCTGGGGTTGGGCCGCAGCATCGACCAGCAACTGCAGGTTGCCCAGGCGCGTAAGTACGCGGGGCGGCCAGTCGCGGCCCTGCCCTACCAAGGCCATGGCCTGTTCCAGGCGCTGGCCCAGGCCAGGGGCTTGCGCATCGACCATGCGGGCGGCCAAGGTGGTGGCGGTAGCCGCATCCGACTCAGACAAGGCGGCCAGGCCTTTGCGGCTGGTGTCATCCAGCCACCGCGCCAATTCTTGTGCACCCGCAGCCATGCGCTGCTGGCGCTGGTTTTCGCGTTTGGCGCTGGTGGCGATGCTGGCGGCGCTGGGCTCGGCGGGCGCAACGGTGGCTTTGGCTTCTTTTTTCTCGGCGCGTTGCAGGCGCGAGGCCAGCCATTCGCTGACCCAAGCGGGCTCTGGCGCGGTAAAAGTGTGGGGGTGCTGGGCCTGCAGCAACAGCAGCGCCAGGCCGTGTTTGCAAGGAAATTTGCGGCTGGGGCAACTGCAGCGGAACGTGGGGCCGGGGCCGGACACGTCTACCTGGGTTTGGTAGGGCTTGCTGCCGCTGCCCTGGCATTCACCCCATACCGCTGCGTCGCTTGCGCCCAGCAACGGCCATTTAGCGGGAGCCACCAGGCCGCGTGCGGCCTTGGTGGAGGCATCGTCGGGGGACAGGGCTACCACCGCATCGGCAGCCAAGGGACTGCGGCTCATGGCGCTGCAAACAACTTCGGACTGGGGGTATTCCTAAAGAGCTGGCAAGCAGAGCAGATAGATCGCACAGGCATGTTCCATAAATACGGGCCTGCAAACTATACCGACACAACCCTCTGCTCTGACCGAACTTACCTTCTTTTACCGCCGGGAAGGGGCGATGGGGGCTTCAGGCCGCAGCCACCATCTGCTTCACCAGCGCCATGCGTTTGCTGGTGTGCGGGCCGGTCAGCACAAAGCCGTGCGCGCGCTCGGGTGCGTCGGCCGGGGCAAACCACCATTCGCCCAGGGTTTGCTCCACCCACGCGCCCAGGTAGCCGGGTGCGGGCGGGTGCGCCACGATGGGCAGGGCCGGGGTTTTGATGGCCACCGGCATGGCGGCAAACTCCAGCGACGCTTCGGTGCCGCACAGATTCGCCGCCAGCACCTTGGCCGCCGCCATGATGGGCATCACATAGGGCAAGGTGCGGCCCGTGGGCGCGCCGGGGCTGGCCGCGCTGGCGTACTGCGCGCCGTCGCCCAGCGCCCACACGTGGGGGGCACTGGTGTGCAGCTGGCGGTTCACGGTGATGCCGCGCTCGCAGGCGATGCCTGCGGCCTGGGCCAGCGTGGTGTCGGAGCGCAGGCCGATGGCGCTGAGCACGATGTCGGCGGCGATGCTTTGGCCGTTGGCCAGCGTGAGCGACAACGCACCGGCCTGCGGCTCCACCGCTTGCACGGTGGTGCCCAGATGCCACTGCACCGACAAACCGCTCAACGCGGCTTGGAGCTGGGCGCTGGCGGTGGGTGGCAGCAAAGCGGCCAAGGGGCGGTCTGCAGGATCGACCACCGCCACGGCATAGCCCGCACCGGCCAGGTCGTTGGCAAATTCACAGCCGATCAGGCCTGCGCCCATGATGGCCACGCGGGCGCCGTCGCCCAGCGCGGTGAGGTGCTGGTGGAACACGCCGAAGTCGGCCAGCGAATTGACCGACAGCACCTGGTCTGCCGCCGCACCCGCCAGTGGCACGCGGATGGGTTGCGCGCCGGTGGCCAGCACCAGGTCGCGGTAGCCCAGCGGGCCGGTGCTGGTGTGCACGGTTTGCGTGGCGGTGTCGATGGCGGTGACCTGGGTGTGCGACAGCAGGGTGACGTTCAAGGTCTGCGCGATGCTGGCCGCCGGGGTGGTGACCAGCTGCGCCGGACCGCGCTTCTGGCCAAACGCGTTGGAGAGCGTGGGCTTGGCGTAGAAGTCGCCTGCGTCGGCGGTGACCAGGGTGATGGGCGTGGTGGTGTCGAGCTTGCGGAACTCGCGCACCGTTTGCCAACCGGCCAGTCCCGCGCCGATGATGAGGAGCGGCTGGTCCATTAAATTTCGACGGGCTCGAAGTCGGCCTTGGCTACGCCGCAGTCGGGGCATTCCCAGCTGGCGGGCACGTCAGCCCACAGGGTGCCTGCGGCAATGCCGTCTTCGGGGCGGCCTGCGGCCTCGTCGTACACAAAGCCGCAAACGATACAGATATAGGTTTTCATCGTGATTCTTTCAATTTATACAAAAAGTGCCTCTAGCGCTTATTCAATGAGCGTGAGCAGCTATTAAAAACGTAGTGATTATGCCAACGTAGCCAAATGCGCTTTGTAGTGGTTGGCGTGGCGCTCTTCGACCTTGGCCAGGGCGGCAAAGCGTTTTTGGGCCTTGGCCAGGGTGGCGACGAACTGGGCGGCGTGGACCTTGGATTCCTCGATCTGCTCGTCCATCTCGGCCACGGCGGCGGCATTGCCCTCGGCTTCGGCGGTGGCGCGGAAGCCGGGATACATCTCGGTGTACTCGTAGGTTTCGCCGTCGATGGCGATCTGCAGCGCCTTGGCCGGGGTCATGCTGGCCTTGGGGTAGAGCAGGTCCAGGTGGCCGAAGGCATGCATCACCTCCTGGTCGGCGGTGGCTTCAAACACCTTGGCGGTGGCTTCGTCGCCCGCTTCCCGCGCCAGCTTGGCGAAGTAGCGGTACTTGATGTGGGCCATGGACTCGCCTGCGAAGGCGGCTTCGAGGTTGGCAAGGGTTTTGATTTCGGGGCGTTGGCTGGCGACGGACATCGTGGGCTCCTGTGGGGTTTGGTCGTTGTGAACAGACGCAATCTTACGGCCAATCCATCGCCACAAACAATTGATAAAACCTAATCGATTAATAGTAACTATGGCTTCACAGTATGCCGATAAGCCCGTACTACACCAGCAACCCGGCCAGTTCCTCCATGCTGGTAAAGGTCTGCACCGCCCCCGCGTCTATCAACGCCTGCGCATCCACATGGCCGGACGTGGCAGGCGCGTAGCCGAACACCGTGGCCCCGGCGGCCACGCCTGCACGCACGCCGGTGGTGGTGTCTTCCACCACAGCGCAGCGGGTGGGGTCTACTTTCAGTGCGGCGGCGGCGGCCAGGTACACGTCGGGCCAGGGCTTGGTGCGGGGCATTTCATGGCCGCTGAAGACCATGCCGTTGAAGTAAGCAGCCAGGCCCACTTTGTCGAGTTGCAGCTCGATCTTGATGCGGTCGGCCCCCGACGCGCAGGCGATGCGGCCCGCATAGGCGGCGTGCACCGCCTGCAGCGCGGCGTGGATGCCGGGAATAGGCTCCAGCCGGGTGTTCAGCGCGTGGTTGCGCCGGGCGCGGAACTCCAGCATCCAGGCCTCGGTCAGCGGCTTGCCGGTGTGGGCTTCGATGGCGGGGGCTTCGTCCATCACGGTTTTGCCGACAAACAGGCGCATGCATTCGGCCAGCGTCAGGGTCCAGCCGGTCTCGGCCAGCAGGTCGCGCAGCACGCCGATGGTCAGCGGCTCGGAATCGACCAGCACACCATCACAGTCAAACAACACGGCATCGAACTTCATGGATTTTCCTTGGATTAATTTAGGCATCAAAATAGCCTATAGATCATATTCGGTGAGCACGAGCAGCTATCAATACGATAGTTCCACAGCATTCTGTTGCCTTGGTATGCTCTACCCATGGCCCATTTACTCATAGTTGAAGACGACGAATTGCTGCGCGACGGCCTGGCGGCCCAATTGGGGCTGGCAGGGCACCAGACCACCACCGCCGCCAACGGTGCGCTGGCACAAGAGCAACTGGAGGCCACCCGCTTTGACGGCGTGGTGCTGGACCTGGGCCTACCCTTGCTGGACGGCATGGCGCTGCTGCGCTGGATCCGCAAACGCCTGCTGGCCCTGCCGGTGCTGATTTTGACGGCCCGCGACGGCGTGGAAGACCGCATCGAGGGCCTGAACGCCGGGGCCGACGACTACCTCACCAAGCCCTTCAACATGGCCGAGCTGGAAGCCCGCCTGGGCGCCATGCTGCGCCGCTCGCGCCTGCCAGCGTTTGGCGGCTCGCTGGAGCTGCAAATGGGCGAAACCGGCCGCCTGCGGCTGGATGCCACGCAGCCGCTGGCCTGGCTGGACGACGAGCCACTGGAGCTGACCCAGCGCGAATGGGCGCTGCTGTCGCTGCTGGTGACCAACGCAGGCCAGGTGGTCGGCCGCGAAGACGTGCTCAGCGCCTGGAAAGCCGACCCCAGCGACCCCAGCGACACCACCAACACCGGCTCCAACGCGCTGGAGGTCTACGTGCACCGGCTGCGCCGCAAGCTGGCCGATTCGGGCCTGAGCATCCGCAACGTGCGCGGCCTGGGCTACATGCTGGAAGCCGCTGCGCCATGACGATCTTGCCGTGTCGCTAGGCTTGCCGCCGGGGCTGCAAAAAGACAAAGCCCCGGGCCTGTCCCTGAAACGCCAATTGCTGCTGTGGCTGCTGCTGCCGCAACTGCTGCTGTGGCTGGTGGGCGGGCTGCTGGCCTACCGCATCGCGTTGAACTACGCCGAAAAAGGCATCGACCAGTCGCTGACCCAGTCGGTGCGCTCGCTGGCGCGCCAGGTCAAACCCATGGGCTCGGGCCTGCTGGTGGACTTTCCGCGGGCCGCGCAAGACATCATCGAGCAAGACCCGACCGACCGCGTCAGCTACATGGTGTCGTCGCCGCCCGGCCAGTTTGTGCTGGGCAACAGCAAGCTGCCCGACCCGCTGCTGGGCGTTCCCATCCAGGCCGGGGAGCCGCTGATTTATGAGACCCTGCTGGACAAAAAGCCGGTGCGCATCGCCCTGCTGGAAGTCAACTACGGCGATGCCGAATCGCCCCAGCGCCTGCGCGTGCAGGTGGCCAAAAGCCTGGCCGTGCAGCAGCGTATTGCCCGCGAACTGGTGGCCGACATGCTGCTGCCGCTGGTGCTGCTGGGCGCGCTGATCGGCACCGTGGTGTTCATCGGTGTGGGCCGCGGCCTGCAGCCCCTCAAGCGCCTGGAGGCCCTGCTGGGCGACCGCGCCCACCGCAGCGTCACCACCCTGCTGCCGATCGAGATGACCCAGGCCCCGCTGGAAGTGCACTCGCTGGCCGAGGCGGTGAACCAGATGCTGGCCGCTGTGCGGCGCAGCCTGGGCCAGGAAAAACGCTTCATCAACGATGCCGCCCACCAGTTGCGCACCCCGCTGGCCGGCCTGATCAGCCAGACCGAGCTGGCCCTGGCCGAGCGCGACCCGCAGGCCCTGCAAGAGCGGCTCACCAAGGTGCACGCCGGGGCCAAGCGCTCCGCCCACCTGGTGCACCAGTTGCTGGCGCTGGCCCGTACCGAGGCCGACATCACCCCCCAGCCGCTGGACATGGCCGCGCTGGCCCGCGAAGTGGCCCGCGAATGGACCCCGCGTGCCATCAGCGCCGGTATCGACCTGGGCTACGAGGGCGAAGACAGCCTGGTCACCCAGGGCGAAAAGCTGCTGCTGCGCGAAGCCCTCAGCAACCTGATCGACAACGCACTGCATTACGCGGGCCGGGGGGCCACCGTGACCCTGCGGGTGCAGCGCCAACAAGGCCATGCCGTGGTGGAGGTGGAAGACAACGGCCCGGGCCTGCAAGAGGCCGATGTGCCCCGCGTGTTCGAGCGCTTCTGGCGTGCCAGCGAGCTGCCTGGCGGCTGCGGCCTGGGCCTGGCCATCGTGCAGGAGATCGCCCTGCGCCATAGCGGTACCGCCGAGGCCGAGAACATCCTGCCGCAGGGCCTGTGCGTGCGCCTGCGGCTGCCACTGCCCGCGTTTCCGCTGACCTCGGGCGACTTCCGGCATCCGCCGCCGTTTCCCCCGAGCCTTTAGAACGTATACACGTTTTTTTGCATGCCTGTGGGATACTGGCCTTCGGATTCCCCGCCCTTCCCCTTGTCGACGAAAGCCAGGTTCTTTCAAATCCGCACATGCGTGTTTTTCGACCATCCCTGAGGCTTGCCATTTCGGTGCCGTTTGCGCTGATCCTGGTCACCACCGTTGCCTTGCAGGCCGTCACGCAGCAAGACAACAACACCCGCCTGATCGACAAGTCCAGCGTGCGCATTCTGGACGCGCTGACCGTGGCCGCCCACAACCGCCTGGTACATTTTCTGGAAGAACCGTTTCGCATCCAGCTTGGCATGGCCGATGCCATTGCGCGCCACGACCTGTACCAGCCCGGTGACCTGGGCTCCCTGTACCGCTACCTGGGCGGGGTGTACCGCCATCTGTACCTGGACCAGACGCAGATGAGCGTGCTGAGTTTTGGCAGTGCGGCGGGCGAATACGCCGGGATGCGCCGCGAAGACGGCGGTGCGGTCTTCAACCTGATGCTCAAGGATGCCTCCACCGGGGGCCAGTTGCGGATCTACAAGGGCGAACAGCCGCAGGACCTGCTGGCCGCCTACGACCAGTACGACCCGCGCGGTCGGCCCTGGTATGCACCGATTGCCCGGTCGCGCCAGCCGGGCTGGTCGGCCATCTACACCAACTATGACGAGCGGGCCGAAATCACCATCTCGGCATCCTCCCCGGTACTGGCCGGACCCCGGTTTTTGGGGGTGATGGAAGCCGATGTCAAGCTCAACGGCCTGAACCAGTTTCTGCGGGACGAGCCGCTGCGGGGCACGGCCGTCATCGCCATTACCGACCTCGAAGGGCAGCTGGTGGCGTTTTCCGAGCCGGGTTCGGTGGTCTCCGATGGCCAGAGCGGCACGCCACGCGGACAGCGCCTGCGTCTGTGGCAGGGCGACAACCCGGTGCTGCGCGCCGCCGCCCAGCCGGTGGCGGAGGCCCCCACCGAGAGTGCCTCGGGCTTCCAGCTGACGGTGGATGGCAAGCTGTACATCTGCCGGGTCACACCGTATTCGGATGCCCGGGGACTGGACTGGCGCATCGTGATGCTGGTACCCGAAGCCGACCTGCTGGGCGACATCCGCGCCGCCAGCCAGCGCAGCCTGGCCTGGATGGCGGGCATCGCCTTGCTGGGCTTTGTGCTGGGCCTGTGGGCGATTGGCTGGGTCACCCGGCCCATCCAGCGCACGGCGCAGGCGGCCGACCAGCTCGCGCAGGGCCAATGGGACACCTCCATCGACACCGGCGGCGCGGTGCAGGAAACCCAGACCCTGGTGCACGCCTTCAACGCCATGGCGCAGCGCCTGCAGCGGGCCTTCAACCACATGCACGACCAGTTGCGCCTGGACAACCTGACCCAGTTGCTGACCCGGCGCGGCCTGCTGGAGGCGGTGCACTGGAGCGGCACGCGGCCTGCCGTGCTGTGCCTGCTGGGGCTGGACGGGTTTCGGGCCATCAACGACAACGTCGGCCATGCCACCGGCGAACGCCTGCTGCAGGCCATCGCCGAGCGCATGCGGGCGCAATTGCCCAGCCAGGTGCTGATGGCCCGGGTGGGCGGTGACGAGTTTGCCTTGCTGTACCTGGATGACGCGCAGGCCGCCGCCGACATCGGCGCGCAGGCCGTGGGGCTGTTCGCCACACCGTTTGCCTCGGGCGGCGACGAGATCCGGGTCAGCGCCTCGGTCGGCGTGGTCGAGGGGCCTTTGCAGGCCGATGCCCTGCCCGAGTGGCTGCGCAATGCCAGCGTGGCGCTGGGCGAGGTGAAGCGCCGCAGCCGGGGGACGCATGGGGTGTTCGACCCCGGCATGCTGGCGCAGTCGCAGGAGCAGGCACGGTTGGCCAATGAATTGCGCCAGGCGCTGGAGCGGGAGCAGTTCCGGGTGCATTACCAGACCGTGATCGCACTGGCGACCGGCAAGGTCAGTGGGGTGGAGGCGCTGGTACGCTGGCAAAGCCCGCTGCGCGGCATGGTGCCGCCCGGCATCTTCATTCCGGTGGCCGAAAGTTCTGATCTGGTGCTGGCGCTGGGCGACTGGGTGCTGCGCACCGCCACCCGTGACGTGGCCCAGCACCTGGCGCAGCTACCGCCCGATTTCGAGTTGCATGTGAACGTGTCGCCCCGGCAGCTGATCCAGTCCGATTTCGGCAGCACGCTGAAACAGGCCCTGCAGGCCAGTGGGCTGCCGCCCCACAAGCTGACGCTGGAGCTGACCGAATCGGTGCTCATCGAACAAACCGGCCAGACCGTGGAGCGCCTGGGCGAAATCCGCGACCTGGGGGTGAAGATCGCCATCGACGACTTCGGGACCGGCTATTCCTCGCTGGCCTACCTGGGGCGGCTGCCCTTCGACTGCCTCAAGATCGACCAGAGCTTTGTGCGCACCCTGTGCAGCGCACCGAAGGACGCGGCGATTGTGGCCGCCGTGCTGCAGATGGCCAAAGGCTTTGGTGTGGACGTGGTGGCCGAAGGGGTGGAAACCGCAGCCCAGGCGCAGCGCCTGCAAGAGATGGGCTGCCACCACGCCCAGGGTTACTGGTTAGGCCACCCGCTGCCCTGGACCCAGATCGACTGGGAGCCGCGTCCCATCACCCACCCCCACACCGACATTCCCTGACCAAGAACCCGTTCTTACATCCGCACGCCGCTCTTCGCGTCGAACCAGCTCACCTGCGCGGCGGACACCTGCAGGCCGACGGTGTCGCCGGGTTGGATGCTGACCTGCGGGGCGGTGCGCACGGTGACCAGGCCGGCCTCGGTCTTGACCACCACGTAGGTGTCGGCCCCGGTGGGTTCGACCACGCTGACCTCGCCGCGCCAGCCGGAGCCATCCACCAGCTGGATGTGCTCGGGGCGCAGGCCCAGCAGGGTGTCCACGCCGGGCAGCGGGCTGTCCAGCGGCAGATTCGCACCTTGTATAGAAAATTGGCCGCTAGCGCTTGCGCTACCAGCACGACCAGCTATTAAATTCATAGTAGGCGAGCCGATGAAGCTGGCCACGTAGGTGTTGGCCGGGCGGCTGTAGATGTCCTCCGGGGTGCCCAGTTGCTGCAGCACGCCGTCTTTCATCACCGCGATACGGCTGCCCAGGGTCATGGCCTCGATCTGGTCGTGGGTCACGTAGACACTGGTGATGCCCGATACCTGGTGCAGGCGCTTGATCTCGGCCCGCATCTCGACGCGCAGCTTGGCATCCAGATTCGACAGCGGTTCGTCAAACAAAAACAGCTGCGGCTGGCGCGCCAAGGCCCGACCCATGGCCACGCGCTGGCGCTGGCCACCCGAGAGCTGCGCGGGTCGGCGGTCCAGCAGGTGGGTGATCTGCAGCATGGCGGCGACTTCGTTGATGCGCTTTTCGCGGTCGGCCTTGGGGACCTTGCGCATTTCTAACGCGAACCCGATGTTCTCGGCCACGCTCATGGTGGGGTACAGCGCGTAGCTCTGGAACACCATGGCGATGTCGCGCTGGGCCGGGGCCACGCCGACCACGTTGCGGTCGCCGATGCGGATCGCGCCCTCGGTGGGTTCTTCGAGCCCGGCAATGATGTTGAGCAGCGTGGACTTGCCGCAGCCGGACGGGCCGACCAGGATCAAAAATTCGCCCGGGGCCACGTCGATGTCGATGCGCTTGAGCACCTCGACCATTTTGTCGCCGTTGCCAAAGGTTTTGCGGATGCCTTGGATGTGGAGTGCGGATGCCATTTTTTTTATCCTTTCACAGCACCGGCTGTGAGTCCTTTAACGAAGAATTTGCCTGCCAGCACGTAGATGAGGATGGTGGGCAAGCCCGCGATCACGGCAGCTGCCATGTCGACGTTGTAGTTTTTCACGCTGCTGGTGGTGTTGACCATGTTGTTCAGGCCCACGGTGATGGGCTTGCTGTCGGCACCGCTGAAGGCCACGCCAAACAAGAAGTCGTTCCAGATGTTGGTGAACTGCCAGATCAGCGTAACCATCACAATGGGCGTGGACAGCGGCACGATGATGCGGATGAAGATGCGCCAGAAGCCCGCACCGTCGATGCGCGCGGCATTCACCAGCTCTTTGGGGATGGCGGCGTAGTAATTGCGGAAGAACAGCGTGGTACCCGCCAGACCGGCCAGGCAGTGCACAAAGATCAGGCCGTAGACCGAGCTGGAAATACCCAGCCAGCCCAGGATCTGGCTCATCGGCAGCAGCACCACCTGGAACGGCATGAACACGCCAAACAGCATGAAGCCAAACAGCACTTCGCTGCCCTTGAACTTCCACAGGCTGAGCACGTAGCCGTTGATCGCACCCCACAGCGTGGAGATGATCACCGCCGGAAACACGATCAGCACCGAGTTCCAGAAGAAGGGCTGCAGGCCGCGGCAGTCGGTGCCGGTACAGGCGCTGGACCAGGCCAGCGTCCAGGCTTCGAAGTTCAGGCTGCCGGGCAAACTCAGCAGGTTGCCGCTGCGGATTTCTTCCGCGTCCTTGAACGAGGTGGCCAGCATCACATACATGGGTGCCAGGAAAAACAGCGCAGCCAGCAGCAGCACGCCGTAGATCAGCACACGGGACAGGTTCTTACCGATCATGGGGTTTGCTCCGCAGTTCGCTGTACAAATAGGGCACCACGATGGCTGCCACGGTGGCCAGCATCATGGTGGCGCTGGCGGCACCCAGGCCGATCTGGCCACGGGTAAAGCTCATCACGTACATGAAGGTGGCGGGCACGTCAGTGGCGTAGCCGGGGCCGCCGCCGGTCAGGGCCATGACCAGGTCGAAGCTTTTGATCGACAGGTGCGACAAGACCATGATGGTGGAGAACACCACCGGCCGCAGGATAGGCAAAATGATGCGCCAGTAGATGCGCGGCAGGCTGGCACCGTCGATCTGCGCGGCCTTGATGATGCTGTCATCGATGCCGCGCAGGCCCGCCAAAAACAGCGCCATGGCAAAACCTGCCGATTGCCAGATGCCCGCAATCACCACGCAATAAATGGCGGTGTCGCTTTGCACCAGCCAGTCAAAACTGAAGCTGGCCCAGCCCATGTCGTGCATCAGCTTTTCCAGGCCCAGGCTGGGGTTGAGCATCCACTTCCAGGCCGTGCCAGTGACGATGAATGACAGCGCCATGGGGTAGAGGTAGATGGTGCGCAGCAGGCCTTCGGCGCGGACCTTCTGGTCCAGCACGATGGCCAGGGCCATGCCGATCAGCATCGCGCCACCCACGTACAGCACGCTGAAGATGCCCAAGTTTTTCAGGGCCAGCCACCAGCGGTCCATCTCCCAGAGCTTGGCGTATTGCTCCAAGCCCACAAATTCGTCGTAGTTGGGCAGCATGCGCGACGCGGTCATGGACAGCACGCCGTTCCAGATCATCAGCCCGTAGATAAAAGCAAAACCCAGCACAAAGCCGGGCGCAATCACCAGCTTGGGCAGGGACTGCTCAAAGTTCAGTTTCATAGGGATCACTCTTTTAAAAGAAAGCCCCACCCCGCGCCAACAGAATGGGGAGCGACCGCCGCAATAAACGAGACTGTCTTCCCCAGGGAACCCAGGGAACCGGCTTTGCCGGGCCCTAGGGTTCGCCCCCTGCAAGGGGGTTGGAGAAGCGACACGCAGTGCGCGGAGCCTGGGGGTGAGCCCTAGTTACTTGGTCTTGGCAGCAGAAGCGATGTTCTTCATCGCGTCAGCAACCGTGATCTTGTCGTCGTTCCAGAACTGGCTCACAGCATCCTTGATCGCGCCTTCAGCCGCAGGGCTAACAGCCATGCCGTGGGCGATGGAGGGCACCAGGCTGCTGGTTTTGGCGGTGGCCACAAAGTCCTTGGCGGAGAGCTTGGCGCAGTCGTCAAACTTGTCCAGGTTCATGTTCAGGCGCACGGGGATGGAGCCCTTGTTCAGGTTGAAGATTTCCTGGAACTCGGTGCCCATGATGGCGGCAGCCAGGTCGCCCTGGGCTTTTTGCGCATCGGCGGCCTTGAGCTTGAACATGGCGAACGAGTCGATGTTGTAGGTGTAAGCCGCTGCGGTGCCGGGGGCGGCAGCGCACAGGAAGTCCTTGCCTGGCACCTTGCCAGCGGCCAAAAACTCGCCCTTGGCCCAGTCACCCATGAACTGGAAGCCCGCCTTGCCCTGCATCACCATGGCGGTGGTCAGGTTCCAGTCGCGGCCTGCGGAGGCAGCGTCGGTGTAGCCCTTGATCTTGCGGAAGGTTTCCAGCGACTTGGTCATGGTGGGGCTGGTCAGCGCCTTCTGGTCCAGCTTGACCAGTGCATCGCTGTAGAACTTGGCACCGCCCACGCCCAGCACCACCGATTCAAAGGTGGTGAAGTCTTGCCAGTTCTGGCCACCGTGCGCCACGGCGATCAGGCCAGCGGCCTTGATCTTGTCGGCAGCAGCAAAGAATTCGTCGTAGGTCTTGGGCATGCCAGCCACACCGGCCTTCTTCAGCACTTCGGGATTCGCCCACACCCAGTTCACACGGTGCACGTTGACCGGTGCGGCCACGTAGTTGCCCTTGTACTTCATGCCATCGGCCACGGCCTTGGGCAGCAGGCTGTCCCACTTCTCGGCCTGGGCGGTGGCGTTCAGGTTGGCCAGCACGCCTTCGGCAGCCCATTCCTGGATGGCCGGGCCCTTGATCTGGGCGGCGGCAGGCGGGTTGCCCGACACCACCCGGCTCTTCAGCACGGTGGCTGCGTTGTCGCCACCGCCACCGGCTACTGCGAAGTCTTTCCAGACGTGGCCCTTGGCCTGCATGATCTTCTTGAGTTCGGCCACCGACTTGGCCTCACCGCCCGAGGTCCAGTAGTGCAGCACTTCGACTTCACCGGCGTGGAGTGCGCCAGCAGATACCACAACAGCCATGGCCAAAGCCACTTTGGAAAGTTTCATCATCAATCTGTCTCCTGGGTTTGCCGCCTCGCCGGAGGGGAGGTCTGGGCAAAGGGTGGATTCAACGCGGCACCATGCCCCGTTGAGAACATTAATTTTTGATTAATTAACGAATTATGAATACTAGGGCTTTCCCTTGATTGGCCAGAAAATACTACATATTTCATAGCTGCTTGTGCTTATGGATAGAGCGACAGAGGCCTTTTTTGGGCTAAAACGGGCCGATGCGCCGCCCTGCCCGCTTATGATCCCCGCCATGCTTGCCAAGATCACCAGCTTCCTTTTGCTCGGCATCGTGCGGCTGCTGACCGGGGCGCAAGCCCGCTGGCACGGCTGCCCGCCCAAGGCCGAACAGCGCATCTACTTCGCCAACCACCAAAGCCACGTGGACCTGATCCTGATGTGGGCCGCCCTGCCCACCGAGCTGCGCAGCATCACCCGCCCCATTGCCGCCAAAGACTACTGGGCCAACTCGCGCTTCAAGAAATGGCTGACCAGCGCGGTGTTCAACGCCATCTACGTGGACCGGGCCCGCACCAAAGATGCAGCAGGCGTGGAGCAAGACCCGCTGGAGCCGCTGGTCGAAGCGCTGCAAAGCGGCGACTCCATCATCCTGTTCCCCGAAGGCACACGCGGCCATGCGCCCGAGCCGCAACCGTTCAAGGCCGGGCTGTACAACCTGGCGGTGCAGTTTCCGCAGGTGGTACTGGTGCCCACCTGGATCCACAACGTGCAGCGCGTCATGCCCAAGGGCGAGGTGATCCCCGTGCCGGTGCTGTGCTCGGTGACCTTTGGCACGCCGATGCAGGTAGAGCCAGGTGAAGAGCGCCGCGCGTTCCTAGACCGCGCGCGCCTGAACGTGATGGCGCTTAGAGACATATGAACGCATTTCTTCGCGCCCTGAGCGGCAGCCAGCAGGTCGCCGCGCTGTTTTTGCTGGTGTTTGGCGTACTGTCGTTGGCCAGCGCCGCGCTGCTGCTGGTGTCGCTGCGCGAGCGCGATGACGGGGCCTTCAAGGCCGCGTTTGGCTCGGACCTGACCGACCTGCGCCGCCTGCTGCGCCACACCTGGGTCATGGCCGCCACCTTCTGGCTGGGCTGGGCGCTGGGCGGCTGGTTTGCGATGGGCCTGTTTGGCCTGGTGGCATTTTTTGCGCTGCGCGAATTCATCACCCTGTCGCCCACCCACCGGGGCGACCACCGCAGCCTGATTCTGGCGTTTTTTGTGGTGCTGCCGGTGCAGTTCTGGATGGCGGGCGGGCGGCATTTCGACCTGTTTACCGTGTTCATCCCGGTGTACGTGTTTCTGGCCCTGCCGCTGGTGGGCGCGCTGGCCGACGACCCGCACCGCTTCCTGGAGCGCAACGCCAAGATGCAGTGGGGCATCATGGTCTGCGTCTACGGCACCAGCCACATCCCGGCCCTGGTGCGGCTGGAGATTCCCGGCTACGCCGACAAAAGCGCGTTTTTGGTGTTTTTTCTGGTGCTGGTGGTGCAGAGCTGCATGCTGGTGCAGCACCTGGCCGCCCGCAAACTCAAACGCCCGCCGCGCGCGCCGCATATCAGCCAAAGCTTCAATTGGACCAGTTGGGGCCTGGGCATGGCCGCAGGTGGCCTGATGGGTGTGCTGCTGTCGGGCATCACCCCGTTCAAACCCGGCCAGGCCCTGGCCATGGCGCTGATTGCCTGCGCCGCAGGCACCGCCGGCCACCTGGTGATGAAAGCCCTGAAGCGCGACCGTGGCATCACCAACTGGGGCACCCAGGGCCAGTCCATCACCGGCGCCAGCGGCCTGCTCGACCGGGTAGACGCGCTGTGCTTCGCCGCGCCGATCTTTTTCCACTCGGTACGGTGGTTTTTCAAGCTGTAGGGGACACTGGTCTCAAAAATAGATACACTTTCGTATATATATTTTGCACAGGAGGCCGCCATGCAAGCCACCGCCAAAGTGTTTTCTACCGGCAACAGCCAGGCCATCCGCCTGCCCAAGGCCTTCCGCGTCGATGTAGCGGAAATGTGGATCACCAAGAACGAGGTGACGGGTGAGATCACGCTCAAGCCCAAGAACGACGACCAGCGCCAACGCGAACTGGCCGAACTGCTCCAGATGGTCCACGACCACCCGTTCACCGAGGACTTCATCCCCGAGCGCTCCACCGCCGTGCGCCCTGACCCGTTTGAAGACTGGGCCGAGCCACCGGACGAAGGGGGTGCGCAGTGATCCTGTACCTGCTGGACACCAACATCCTCAGCTACTTTCTCAAAGGCATCCAACCCCGCCTGACGCAGCGCGTGGCGCAGACACTGCAGGCGCAAGATGGCGCCATCTCCGCCATCACCCGGGCTGAAATGCGCTACGGCCAGGCGCTGATGGCCACTGACGACAAACGCCGCCGGGGGATCGATCTGCTACTGGGCCAGCTTCCCACCCTGGCCTGGACGGCTGCGGCTGCCGACCGGTATGGCGACATCCAGTCGCAATTCAGAAAACGAGGCACGCCCATCGGCGAACTGGACACCCAGATCGCCGCCCACGCGCTGGCCGAAAACCTGGTGCTGGTGACCCACAACACCCGGCACTTTGAGCGGGTGCCTGGGCTGACAATGGAAGACTGGATGCTGTGAACCCTATTTTTCAGCATCTTTTAGGCCTCTACCGCTCAATGGATAAGCGAGAGCAGCTATTATTTTTGCAGTGAACCGTCAGAAAGTCGCCATGGCAAAGCAAGCAAGCCCCGCCGATCCAGCGAACCACATCGCCGTTTTTCAAGAAACCAGCATCCGCCGCGTCTGGCACGACGGGGCGTGGTGGTTTTCCGTGGCAGACGTGTGCGCCATCCTGACCGCCAGCCCGGATGCCGGTGCCTACTGGCGCAAGCTCAAACAGCGGCTCAATGCAGAAAGCGGTCAACCCGTGACGTTTTGTCACGGGTTGAAGCTCACCGCACCAGACGGCAAGCAACGCATTACCGACTGCGCCGACACCGAAGGCCTGCTCCGCATCATCCAGTCCATCCCCTCCCCCAAAGCCGAGCCGTTCAAGCGCTGGCTGGCGCAGGTGGGCTACGAGCGAGTGCAAGAGATCGACAACCCGGAACTCGCCAGCGCCCGTGCCCGCGCGCTGTACGAGGCCAAGGGCTATCCGCCCGCCTGGATCGAAAAGCGCTTGCGCTCCATCGCCGTGCGCGGGGAACTCACCGAAGAATGGAAAGAACGCGGTGTACAGGAGGGGAAGGAATATTCCATCCTCACTGCTGAAATTGCCCGCGCCACCTTTGGCGTCACCCCCGCAGACCACAGCCGCATCAAAGGGCTGGACCAGGTCAAGACCGGTAACAACCTGCGCGACCACATGACCGACCTGGAGCTGATCTTCACCATGCTGGGCGAGGCCAGCACCACTGAGATCGCTCGCCGCAACGATGCCCTGGGTTTTGACGAAAACCGTACCTCGGCCCGGCAAGACGGGGCCATTGCAGGCAACGCCCGCCAAGCGCTGGAGGCCAAAACCGGCATGCCGGTGGTGAGCAAAGACAACTACCTGGCGGCACCACCCACACCCAGACGGGTCAAAAAATGAGCTTTTCGATTTTTAGTCTTTTAGGCCCCCAGCGCTTATTCCATAAGCGCAACCAGCTCTCAAATAAATAGCATGCGACTTCTCGGCATCGACCCCGGTTTGCAAACCACAGGCTTCGGCATCATCGACGTGGATGGTTCCCAGCTCAGCTATGTGGCCAGCGGCACCATCAAGACCACGCACCTGGATCTGGGGCAGTTGCCTGCGCGTATCAAGATTTTGTTTGACGGCATCTGCGAGGTCTGCACCCGCTACGAGCCAGATGCCGCTTCGGTAGAAATCATCTTTGTGAACGTGAACCCGCAGTCCACCTTGCTGCTGGGCCAGGCGCGCGGGGCCAGCCTGGCGGCGCTGGGGCACAGTAATTTGTCGGTGCACGAATACACCGCGCTGCAAATGAAAAAAGCCGTGGTCGGCCATGGTCGGGCCGACAAGACCCAGGTGCAGGAGATGGTGAAAAGGTTGTTGAAGCTGCCCGTGCTGCCCGGCAAGGATGCCGCCGATGCCCTGGGCATGGCCATCACCCACGCCCACGTGGGGCATGCGATGGCGCGGTTGGCGCAGGCGACGCCGTTGACACGCAAGACCAGCGGCATGTACCGCGACGGAAGAATTAACTAGCCCAGGTTCAGGCTATCCGCTCCAGAATCAGCACCGTGAAGAAGCCAAACGCGGCCAGCAGCGTCCACTTCAAAATCACCCAGCCCCAGCGCAGGTAGCGGCGGTCGCGCGTGCCCACGTAAAAAACGAAGGACACGCCCGCGCCCAGCAGCAGGAACAGGATGGCCCAGCGGAACAGCAGCATGGGGCTACCAGGCGCGGGCGAGTTGGGCGAAGCCAGCGGGCGCGTCAGACGCGTTGTCGAAGGTGACGATTTCCCAGGCCTCGGTGTTTTGCATCAGTGCGCGGATCAGCTTGTTGTTCAGCGCGTGGCCGGACTTCATGGCGCTATAGCTGGCCAGCAAGGGCTTGCCCAGCATGTACATGTCGCCCATCGCGTCCAGCACCTTGTGCTTCACGAATTCATCGTCGTAACGCAGGCCACCCGCGTTGAGCACCTTGTAGTCGTCCATCAGGATGGCGTTGTCCATGCCGCCGCCCAGGCCCAGGCCGTTGGCGCGCAGCATTTCGGCATCGCGGGTGAAGCCAAAGGTGCGGGCGCGGGCGATGTCGCGGGTGTACGAGTCACTGCCCAGGTCAAACTCGACATGCTGGCCGGTGGAGTCCACCGCCGGGTGGTCAAAAATGATGTCAAAGCTCAGTTTGTAACCGTGGTACGGCTCCAGCCGCGCCCACTTTTCTGCCGTGCCCGTGCCTTCGCGCACTTCCACCGGCTGGGTCACGCGGATAAAGCGGCGCGGGGCTTTTTGCAGCTCGATGCCGGCGGTTTGCAGCAGGTACACAAAGGCCGCCGCCGAGCCATCCAGGATGGGCACTTCTTCGGCGGTGATTTCCACAATCAGGTTGTCGATGCCCAGCCCTGCGCAGGCCGACATCAGGTGCTCCACGGTCGACACCTTGGCCGAGCCGTTGGACACGGTGGTGGCCATGCGCGTATCGGTCACCGACTCGGCCGTCATGGCAATGTCTACCGGCATGGGCAGGTCGGTACGGCGAAACACGATGCCGGTATCAGGCGGTGCCGGGCGCAACGTCAATTCGACCCGCTGGCCGCTGTGCACGCCCACACCCACGGCTTTGGTGAGGGACTTGAGGGTTCGTTGCTGGAGCATGGTGCGATTTTAATTGGCAGGCCTATCGCCCACGATCAGCAATGTTGATAAGACCGATTACCAAGCCTCATTAAGCGAACGGCATGAGCCCAGGGCAAAGCGCAGCAAAGCCCGTTCGAGAACTGCGCGGAACTGGCTCCGCCAGGCCGCTGCAGTTGCCCCCTGCAAGGGGGTTGGCGAAAGACGCGCAGCGCTGCAGCCTGGGGGTGTGCCAAGTTAGTCGGCTTGTTTGCGCAGGAAGGCCGGGATCTCGTAGTCGTCCATGCCACCCGACGACAGTGCGTCCACCCGGGCGCTGGCCTGGGTGCGGTTGGGCGTGCGCCACACCGCCGGGCCGCGCAGCGACTCGTAATCGGGCTGGCCATTGCCCACACCCATGCCGTTGGCGCTGCCTTGCATTGGCAGGGTGAAGCCCACGTTGTCGGTGCCGGTGCGTTGCACCACCACTTGCAGCGGGGCGGCCACACGGCGCTTGCTCAGGCCGGTGGCCACCACGGTAACGCGGATCTTGTCGCCCAGGCCGTCGTCGTAGGCAGTGCCGTAGATAACGTGCGCATCGGGCGATGCGTAGGCGCGGATGGTGTTCATGGCCAGCTTGGATTCGTTCAGCTTGAGCGAGCCCTTGGCGGCGGTAATCAGCACCAGCACGCCCTTGGCGCCCGACAGGTCGATACCTTCGAGCAGAGGGCAAGCGACAGCCTGCTCGGCAGCGATGCGGGCGCGGTCGGGGCCATCGGCCACGGCGGTACCCATCATGGCTTTGCCGGGCTCGCCCATGACGGTGCGCACGTCTTCAAAGTCGACGTTCACATGGCCGGGCACGTTGATGATTTCGGCAATCCCGCCGACGGCGTTTTTCAGCACGTCGTTGGCGTGGGCGAAAGCTTCGTCCTGGGTCACGTCGTCGCCCAGCACTTCGAGCAGTTTCTCGTTCAACACCACGATCAGCGAATCCACATTGGCTTCCAGCTCGGCCAGGCCGTTGTCGGCGTTGGACATGCGTTTGGGGCCTTCGAAGTCGAACGGCTTGGTGATCACGCCCACGGTCAGAATGCCCATTTCCTTGGCCACACGGGCAATCACCGGTGCTGCACCGGTGCCGGTGCCACCGCCCATGCCGGCGGTGATGAACAGCATGTGCGCACCGGCGATAGCGGCGCGGATGTCGTCCACCGCCAGCTCGGCGGCTTCGCGGCCCTTGTCGGGCTTGCTGCCTGCGCCCAGGCCGCTCAGGCCCAGCTGGATGGTCTTGTGCGCCACGCTGCGGCCCAGGGCCTGCGCGTCGGTGTTGGCGCTGATGAACTCCACGCCCTGGACGTTGCAGCCAATCATGTGCTCCACGGCGTTGCCGCCGCCGCCGCCGACACCGATCACTTTGATCTGGGTGCCCAGGTTAAATTCTTCGACTTCAATCATTTCGATAGGCATGTGGTTCTCCTTCATGGTGTCAATGGGGTGCTGTTAGGTCAAACTAAAAAAATCAAAACGGGGTATGCGGGGACCAGGGTGGATGGCAAGTTCGCCATCGCCAAAGTGCCATGGGTGCCGGGCTGCCACGCGGAAAGGAGTGGGGGGTCTGGGTGCTGTGCATGGTCAGAAGTTCCCCACAAACCAGTCTTTGACGCGGCCGACTGCGGTCTTCATGGAACCGTTTTTCTGCGCCACCTTGAAGCCCCGGGCGCGGCCGATGCGGGCCTCTTCCAGCAGGCCCATGACGGTGGCGGCGCGGGGCTGCGAGACCATGTCGGACAGCGCGCCGCGGTACTTGGGCACGCCGCGGCGCACCGGTTTCAAAAAGATGTCTTCGCCCAGCTCGACCATGCCGGGCATGACCACGCTGCCGCCGGTGAGCACAATGCCGCTGGACAGCACTTCTTCAAAGCCCGACTCGCGGATGACCTGGGCCACCAGCGAATAAATCTCTTCCACACGCGGCTCGATCACACCGGCCAGCGCCTGGCGGCTCAGCATGCGCGGGCCCCGGTCGCCCAGGCCGGGCACTTCCACCTGGGCATCCGGGTCGGCCAGCAACTGCTTGGCATAGCCGCTTTCAACCTTGATGTCTTCCGCGTCCTTGGTAGGCGTGCGCAGGGCCATGGCGATGTCGCTGGTGATCAGGTCGCCCGCAATCGGGATCACGGCGGTATGGCGGATCGCGCCGTTGGTGAAGATGGCCACGTCGGTGGTGCCCGCGCCAATGTCCACCAGGGCCACGCCCAGCTCGCGCTCGTCTTCGGTCAGCACCGACAGGCTGCTGGCCAGCGGGTTCAGCATCAGCTGGTCCACGTCCAGGCCGCAGCGGCGTATGCATTTGATGATGTTCTCGGCCGCGCTTTGCGCCCCGGTCACGATGTGCACCTTGGCCTCCAGGCGGATACCGCTCATGCCGATGGGCTCTTTCACGTCCTGCCCGTCGATGATGAATTCCTGCGGCTCCACCAGCAGCAGCCGCTGGTCGGTAGAGATGTGGATGGCCTTGGCGGTTTCCACCACGCGGGCCACGTCGGCCGCAGTGACTTCGCGGTCTTTCACCGCCACCATGCCGCTGGAGTTGATGCCGCGGATGTGGCTGCCGGTGATGCCGGTGTAGACGTGCGAGATCTTGCAGTCGGCCATCAGCTCGGCTTCTTTCAGCGCCAGCTGGATGCTCTGCACGGTGGCATCGATGTTCACCACCACGCCGCGTTTCAGGCCGTTGCTGGGAGCCGAGCCAAACCCGGCCAGCTTGAGCTCGCCACCGGCCAGCACCTCTGCCACCACCACCATCACCTTGGCGGTGCCGATATCCACCCCGACGACTAAATCTTTGTACTCTTTTGCCATAGTGCGTCCTGTAATTCAATGCTCTGTTTTCCACAGCGCGCTGTGCTGCATCGCAGATGCCAGAAAGTGCGTTGTGGAAAACATTCAGTGCCCTGTTGTCTTTTGCTTGGGCACCGGTGGGGGTGCAGCCAAGGTGGTCACGCCGCGCAAGCGCAGGGCGTAACCTTCTGTGTAGCGCAGATCGGCCTGCTCCACGGCATCTACCGTGCGGCCATACACCTGGGTGACCTGGCCCACGGTGCCGATAAAGCGCTGCAGGCGTTGGGTAATTTCTTCGGCCGTACCCCGGCCCAGCTCAACCTCGCCACCGGCATCGGTCTGCATGCGCCAGCCGCCGCGCTTGGTCAGCGTCAGTTGCTCCAAAGTCATGTCCAAAGGTGCCAGCACGGGAGCCAGCGTCTGGTACATGCCCAAAATCTGGCCTGCTTGTTCTTCCGGGCCATTCAGCCGGGGCATCTGGTCGTGGTCCACCTCGCCCACGTTGGCCTCGAACACCTCACCAAAGGTATTGACCAGGCGGGATTCGCTGTCGTCGCCCCAGTACGCGGCAGCCTGTTGCTCTTGCAGCACCACCCGCAGGCGGTTGGGAAACTCGCGCCGCACCACCGCCTTGCGCACCCAAGGCACGGCCTCGAAGGCGGCCTTGGTGGCGTTCAGGTCAACGGTGAAGAAGGTGCCTTTGATCTTGCCGCCCAGGTTGGCGCGCAGCGTGACATCGTTGTTGTGCACCACATCACCCACCACCGAAATGCCACGGATGGCAAACACCGGCTGGCGTGCCGCCCATTGCACCAGCGCCACCAGCCCGAGGACGAGCGCGCCCAGGAACAGCACCGTGGCGGTGGCGTTCATGAGTTTCACGTCCATGGGGGTGGCGACTTTGGGCATGGTCAGGCCGTGGGGGTTCCGTAGTCCAGCGCTGCGGTTTGCAGCAGGCGCACACACAGGGCTTCGTAGCTGATGCCTGCGGCGCGGGCCGACATGGGCACCAGCGAGTGGCCGGTCATGCCGGGGGCGGTGTTGATCTCCAGCAGGTAGGGCTTGCGGGTGGCCGCGTCGATCATCACGTCGGCACGGGCCCAGCCCCGGCAGCCCAGGGTCAGAAAGGCTTTGCGCACCAGGGCCTGGATGGCGGCCTCTTCACCCTCGGGCAGGCCGCAGGGCACCAGGTACTGGGTGGTGTCGGTGAAGTATTTGTTTTGGTAGTCGTAGTTGCCTTCGGGCGCGACGATACGGACCACCGGCAATGCCTCGGTCTGCGCGCCGGTGCCCAGCAACGGAATGGTGACCTCGTCGCCGCTGATGAACTGCTCGCACAGCACCGCCGGGTCGAGCTGCGCAGCCAGGGCGTAGGCCGCATCCACCTGGTCCAGGGTCAGCACCTTGGTCAGGCCGATGGTGGAGCCTTCGCGGGCGGGCTTGACGATCATGGGCGCGCCCAGCGTGGCGAAGGCTGCACGGGCGGCAGCGGCGCTGTCCACCTCGCACCAGCCGGGAGTCGGCAAACCTTCGGCGCGCCAGATGCGCTTGGTCATGACCTTGTCGATGGCGATGCTGGAGGCCATCACGCCCGAGCCGGTGTACGGAATGCCCAGCAACTCCAGCGCGCCCTGCACCGTACCGTCTTCGCCAAAGCGGCCATGCAGGGCGATGAAGCAGCGGTCGAAACCCTCGCGTTTGAGGTCGCCCAGGTCTCGCTCGGAGGGGTCAAAGGCATGCGCATCCACGCCCTGGCTGCGCAGCGCGGCCAGCACGCCGGTGCCCGACATTTTGGAGACTTCGCGCTCGGCGGACGCACCGCCCATCAGCACGGCCACTTTTCCTAATGTGGCCCCCACGCTCGTCGCTCCGCGTACTTCGCTGCCCCCCAGGGGGGCGTTCACGCCTTGGGACGGCCCTGCGTCGTTCATATTTAGATCTTTTTGGCTCATAGCGCTTATTCCATGGGCGAGAGAAGCTCTCGTATTGATAGCAAATCAACCACCTTGCCGGGCACAGAGCCGATAGAGCCTGCGCCCATGCACAACACCACATCGCCGTTCTGGGCAATGTCGGCAATCGCCTGCGGCATGGTGGCGATGTCGTCGACGAAGACCGGCTCCACCCGGCCTGCCACGCGCAGGGCACGGGACAGCGCCCGGCCATCGGCCGCGACGATGGGGGCCTCGCCCGCGGCGTAGATCTCGCTCAGCAGCACCACATCGGCCTCGCCAATCACCCGCACAAAATCTTCAAAGCAGTCGCGGGTGCGGCTGTAGCGGTGCGGCTGGAAGGCCAGCACCAACCGGCGGCCCGGGAACGCGCCGCGTGCTGCCGACAGCGTGGCCGCCATCTCCACCGGGTGGTGGCCGTAATCGTCCACCAGGGTGAACATGCCACCGTCTTTGGCGGGCTGTTCACCATAGGGTTGGAAGCGGCGGCCCACGCCTTCAAAGCTGGCCAGCGCGCGCTGCACGGCGGCATCGGGCAGGTCCAGCTCGGCGGCAATGGCGATGGCCGACAGCGCGTTCAGCACGTTGTGACGGCCCGGCAGGTTCAGCACCACGTCTAGGTCAGACAGCACCACGCCGTTGCGGCGCTGCACGGTGAAATGCATCTGGCCGCCCACGGCGCGCACGTCCACGGCCCGCACCTGGGCGCCTTCTTCAAAGCCGTAGCTGGTGACGGGGTTGGTCACCTCATCGACGATGGCGCGCACGCCGGGGTCGTCGGTACACAAAATGGCTGTGCCGTAGAAGGGCATGCGGTGCAGGAAGTCTACGAAGGCCTTCTTCAAATTGTTGAAGTCGTGGCCATAGGTTTCCATGTGGTCGGCATCGATATTGGTCACCACCGCCATCACCGGCAGCAGGTGCAAAAAGGATGCATCGGACTCGTCGGCCTCGACCACGATGTAGTCGCCGGTGCCCAGGCGGGCATTGGCCCCGGCGCTATTGAGGCGGCCACCGATCACAAAGGTCGGGTCCAGCCCGGCCTCGACCAGCACGCTGGCCACCAGGCTGGTGGTGGTGGTTTTGCCGTGGGTTCCGGCAATCGCAATGCCCTGCTTCAGGCGCATCAGCTCGGCCAGCATCAAGGCGCGCGGCACGATGGGCACGTGCTGGGCGCGGGCGGCAATCACCTCGGGGTTGTCGGCCTTGACGGCGGTAGAGGTGACGATGGCATCGGCCCCCGCCACGTTCTCCGGCGTGTGGCCAATAAAGGTGGTGATGCCCAAGCCCCCCAGGCGGCGCAGCGTGGCGCTGTCGCTCTGATCCGAGCCAGAAACCACATAACCCAGCTTGTGCAGCACCTCGGCAATGGCCGACATGCCGGAGCCGCCGATTCCGACGAAGTGCAAATGGCGTACGGCGTGTTTCATGGGCGTACCAGTCTTTCTAGTTCATCGGCCACGCGCGCCGCCGCATGGGGCTTGGCCAGCGCGCGGGCCTGGGTGGCCATCGCAAGCAATTGCTCACGGTTCAGGTTTGTCAAAAGTTCGGCCAGTCGCTGCGGTGTCAGCTCGGCCTGCGGCAGGTGGATACCGGCCTGCTGGTCGGCTAGCCATTTAGCGTTGTCGCGCTGGTGCGAGGTGGTGCTCACCACCAAGGGCACCAACACAGCCGCCACACCGGCGGCGCACAGCTCGCTCACGGTGACGGCCCCGGCGCGGCAGACGATCAGGTCGCAGGCCGCCAACTCGGTGGCCATGTCGTCAATAAACGGCAGCACCTGGGCGGCGATGCCCTGCTCGGCATAGGCCGCCTGCACCGCAGCCTGCTGGGCCACGCCGGTCTGGTGCACCACCTGCGGTCGCTGTTCGGCGGGCAGCCGGGCCAGTGCCTGCGGCAGGCAGTCGTTGATGGCCTTGGCACCCAGGCTGCCACCCACCACCAGCACCCGCAGCGGCCCTTGGCGGCCCGCGAAGCGCACGGCGGGTGCGGCGATGGATTCGATCTCGGCACGCACCGGGTTGCCGGTGACCACGGCGCGGCGGATGCCTTGGGTGGCCGGGCCATCGAAGCCAAAGGCCACGCGGTCGGCCACCGGCAGCAAAGCCTTGTTGCTCATCAGCAGCGCGGCATCGGCGTTCACCAGCATCAGCGGTTTGCCCAGCAGCGAAGCCATGAGCCCGCCGGGGAAGCAGACGTAGCCGCCCATGCCCAGCACGGCGTGGGCGTGGCGCTGGCGCAGGATCTGCAGGCAGCTCCAGAACGCCGCCAGCATGCGCAGACCGCCGGTTAGCGTGTGCACCAGCCCCTTGCCGCGCAGGCCACTGAACGCAATGCGGTCCATGGCAATGCCGGAGGGTGGCACCAGCTTGTTTTCCATGCCGTGCAGCGTGCCCAGCCAGCTGACAGTCCAGCCGCGCTGCTGCATCTCGAGGGCCACCGCCAGGCCGGGGATGACGTGCCCGCCCGTGCCGGCAGCCATGACGACCAGATGGCGCGCCGTCATACCCGCGCTCCATGCATGAGCACGCCGCGTACCGCGCCGTGCACCGCTGGCGCGGTGTTGCCTATTGTGGTGAAACAGGCAAATGTCATACACGGGCTCCGTGCATCAGTTGCCTGTTTTCATAGTCCACCCGCAGCACGACTGCCAGCGCCACCAGGTTCCACAGAATCGCCGACCCGCCAAAACTCATCAGCGGCAGCGTCAGCCCCTTGGTGGGCAATGCGCCCAGGTTCACGCCCATGTTGATGAAGGCCTGAAAGCCCATCCACAGACCCACGCCCTGAGCGACCAGTCCGGCAAACAGCCGGTCCAGCGCGATGGACTGGCGGCCGATGTGCATGATGCGGCGGATCAGCCAGAAGAACAGGCAGATCAAGGTGACCACGCCCACCAGGCCAAACTCTTCGCCAATCACGGCCAGCAGGAAGTCGGTGTGCGCCTCGGGCAGCCAGCTGAGTTTTTCGATGCTGCCACCCAGGCCCACGCCAAAGATCTCGCCCCGGCCAATGGCGATCAGCGAGTGGGTGAGCTGGTAGCCCTTGCCCAGGGCGTTAGTGTCGCTCCAGGGGTCGAGGTAGGCGAAGATGCGCGCCCGGCGGTAGTCGTTGAAGGCAATCATCATGCTGAAGGCAGCCAGCAAAATGGTGGCAATCAGAAAGAACATACGGGCGTTCACGCCACCCAGAAACAGAATGCCCATGGCAATCACGGCGATCACCATGAACGCGCCCATGTCGGGCTCGGCCAGCAGCAGGATGCCGATGATGCCCATTGCCAGCCCCATGGGCCAAACGGCGCGCAAGAAATTTTCTTTCACGTCCATCTTGCGCACCATGTAGTCGGCGGCGTAGACCACAGTGGCGAACTTGGCCATCTCCGACGGCTGGAAGTTCATCACCCCCAGGGGTAACCAGCGCCGCGCGCCATACACCACCTTGCCCACGCCCGGAATCAGCACCGCGATCAGCAGCACCAACGAGAAGATGAACAACCACGGCGCCCAACGCTCCCAGGTGCGCATCGGCACCTGGAACGCAATCAGCGCAGCCACAAAGGCCACGCACAGAAATACGGCGTGCCGGATCAGGAAGAAGTTGTGGTCGTACTTGGCGAAGCGGGGGTTGTCGGGCATGGCAATCGAAGCCGAATACACCATCACCAAGCCCCAGGCGAGCAGCGCCACGGTGACCCACAGCAAGTGCTGGTCAAAGCCGTGCACGCGCGGCGGCTGGCTGGGCGTACGCGAAAAGCCGGCGGACCCCAGCTTGACCGGCAAGGCATCGGCAGCGGCCTTGGGCAGGCCCTTGAACCAATCACTGAACCGCAGGGACATAGCGCTCATGCCTCGCCCTCCCCGGCATCGGCCAAGGCCATGACAGCTTCAATGAACACCTGGGCGCGGTGCTCGTAATTTTTAAACATGTCGAAGCTGGCGCAGGCGGGCGACATCAGCACGGCATCGCCGGGGTGGGCGCGCTGGCTGGCCAACTGCACCGCCTGGGCCATGCTGTCGGCATCGACCAGGGCCACACCCGCATCGGCCAATGCAGCGCGGATCTGCGGCGCGTCGCGGCCGATCAGCACCACCGCGCGGGCGTAGCGCGCCACCGGCGCAGCCAGCGGGGTGAAATCCTGGCCCTTTCCCTCGCCGCCCAGAATGACGACGATGCGGCGCTCGGCCCCCAGGCCGTTCAGGGCAGCCACGGTCGCACCGACATTGGTGCCTTTGCTGTCGTCAAAGTATTCGATTTCGCGCACGGTATCGACGGACTCGACCCGGTGCGGCTCGCCCCGGTATTCGCGCAGGCCGTAGAGCATGGGGGCCAGCGCGCAGCCTGCCGCCGTGGCCAGCGCCAGCGCGGCCAGGGCGTTGACGGCGTTGTGGCGGCCCCGGATGCGCAGCGCGTCGGCGGGCATCAGGCGCTGGATGTACAGGTCGTCTGCCGCTTCGCTGCGCTTGCGCTTGGTTTCATCGGCCTCCAGGGCGCGTACCAGCCAGGCCATGCCGTTAACCACTTCGATGCCGAAGTCGCCGGGGCGCTGGGGCATGTCGCCGCCAAAGGTGGTGTGGCGACGCAACTGGGGCTTTTGCAGGCGCACGCGGATCGGCTCGGGCAGCATGGCCATCACGCTGGGGTCTTCGCGGTTCAGCAACATCAGACCGTGCTGGCCAAAGATGCGGGCCTTGGCCGCGCCGTAAGCTTGCATGCTGCCGTGCCAGTCGAGGTGGTCTTGGGTGAGGTTAAGCACGGCGGCGGCGGTGGGCTCAAAGCCCTGGGCCGCGTCGAGCTGGAAGCTGGACAGCTCCAGCACCCAGACTTCAGGCAAGCTGTCTGCCGCCATATGGGCTGCCAGCGTGTCCAGCAGCGTAGGGCCGATATTGCCTGCCACGGCCACGGTTTTACCGGCGCGTTCCACCAGTTGGCCGGTGAGCGAGGTGACCGTGGTTTTGCCGTTGGTGCCGGTAATGGCCAGCACGGCGGGCTGGTAACCCTGCGGTGCGGCGGGCGCGGCGATGGCCACGGGGGCTTCGTCGTCTTCGGATGGCGCGGCGGTGTCCTCTTCGGATTCTGGCTCCGACACCGCAGGGGCTTGACCCAGATCGGCCAGCGCTCGGGCAAACAGGGTGAGCTCGCCACCTACAGGCAGACCTGCACGCTGCGCCTCGGCCAGCACCGGAGCCAGCACTTCGGGCGACAGACCGGGCGAGCGGTACACGGCGCGCACGCCCTGCGCCAGTGCCGCGTTGAACGGCCCGGCGATGAACCGGGCGGCGGGCACGTCGGCCAGCAGCGTGGCCAGTTGGGGCGGGGCCTCGCGCGTGTCGGCCACCGTCACCTGTGCGCCGTGCTGGGCGCACCAGCGCGCCATGGCCAGGCCGGACGCACCGAGGCCCAGAATCAACACGGGGAGGTCTTGCAAGTGCCGCATGGTCTTAAATCGGGTTAGCGCAGCTTCAGCGTGGACAGGCCCACCAGGCACAGCAGCATGGTGATGATCCAGAAACGCACCACGACCTGGGTTTCTTTCCAGCCGCTTTTCTCGAAATGGTGGTGCAGTGGGGCCATCTTCAGGATGCGCCGCCCGGTGCCGGTTTTTTTCTTGGTGTATTTGAACCAGCTGACCTGCAGCATCACCGACAAGGCCTCGACCACGAAGATGCCGCCCATAATGGACAGCACCACTTCCTGGCGCACGATCACCGCCACAGTGCCTAATGCGCCGCCCAGCGCCAGCGCGCCTACGTCGCCCATGAACACCTGCGCCGGATGCGTGTTGAACCACAAAAACGCCAGCCCGGCACCGGCCATGGCCGCGCAGAACACCAGCAGCTCGCCCGCACCGGGGATGTGCTGCAAGAACAGGTATTTGGAGTAGACCGAGCTGCCCGTCACATAGGCAAACACACCCAGCGCCGAGCCCACCAGCACCACCGGCATGATGGCCAGGCCGTCCAGGCCGTCGGTCAGGTTGACCGCATTACTGGAGCCCACAATCACCAGGTAGGTCAGGATCACAAAGCCCAGCACACCCAGCGGGTAGCTGACTTCCTTGAAGAACGGCAGTTGCAGCCCGGCCTTGGGCGGCAGGCTCAGGTCAAAGCCCGACTGCACCCAGCTGAAAAACAGCTCCAGCACCCGCATGTTGGAATTCTCAGAAATGCTGAACACCAGGTACAGGGCGGCGACCAGGCCGATCAGCGACTGCCACATGTACTTTTCGCGCGAGCGCATGCCCTCGGGGTCTTTGTTGACCACCTTGCGCCAGTCGTCCACCCAGCCAATGGCCCCAAAACCCAGGGTGACCAGCAGCACGATCCACACGAACCGGTTGCTCAAATCGACCCACAGCACGGTCGATATGGCAATGCACAGCAGGATCAGCACGCCGCCCATGGTGGGCGTGCCCTGCTTGGCGAGGTGGCTTTCCATGCCATAGCCACGGATGGGCTGGCCGATCTTCAACGCGGCCAGACGGCGGATCACCGCCGGGCCTGCGGCCACGCCGATCAGCAACGCCGTCATGGCGGCCATCACCGCACGGAACGTGAGGTACTGGAACACGCGAAAAAACCCGAACTCGGGTGACAGGGTTTGCAACCACTGGGCAAGGCTAGGCAGCACGGGGGAAATCCTCGGAATGTTGTTGTTTTTGTATGAAAGCCACGACCCGCTCCATCTGCATGAAGCGCGAACCCTTGACCAGTACGCTGGCCACATGGGGCAACTGGGTCTGCACGGCGGCCAGGAGCGCGTCGATACTGTCGAAGTGCTGGCCCCCAAACGGGGTCAGGTGTTGGGTGAGCGAGCCCAACGTCAAAATCTGCTCAATGCCGCAGCGCTGGGCCTGGGCACCGGCTTCGGCATGGAACTGCGGGCCCTGGTCACCCACCTCGGCCATGTCGCCCAGCACCAGTAGGCGCGGGCCGGGCAAAGCGGAGAGTACGGCGATGGCGGCCTGCACCGAATCGGGATTGGCGTTGTAGCTGTCGTCCACCACGGTCAGGCTGCGGCCATCGATCTGCAAGGCCAGCGCCTTGGAGCGGCCCTTGACCGGCTCGAAGGCCGCCAGACCTTGGGCGATGGCGGCCAGCGGCACGCCTGCGGCCAGGGCGCATGCGGCGGCGGCCAGCGAATTTTTCACGTTGTGCAGACCGGCGATATGCAAGGCGTAGTCCAGCGTTCCGGCAGGCGTGCGGGCATGGACTTGCCAGGCACCGTGGGCCCACACCGGCGCATCGGCGCACACCTCGGCCGCACCGACGGCAAACGGCACACAGCTGCGGGGCGCGGCCATGCTGCGCCAAAGGTTGGCAAAACTGTCGTCGGCAGGAAACACCGCCACGCCGTCGGCCGGCAAGGCCGCCAGCACGCTGCCATTTTCCTGGGCCACGGCTTCCACGGTCTGCATGAATTCCAGGTGCTCGCGCTGGGCGTTGTTGACCAGGGCCACGGTGGGCCGGGCCATGGCGGCCAGTTGGGCGATCTCGCCGGGATGGTTCATGCCCAGCTCCACCACGGCCAGCCGGTGGTGGGCGCGCAGGCGCAGCAGCGTCAACGGCACGCCGATGGCGTTGTTGTAGTTGCCCTGGGTGGCCAAAAAGGCCTCGGGCTGGGCCGCGCGCAGGATGCTGGCCACCATTTGCGTCACGGTGGTTTTGCCGTTGCTGCCAGTCACGGCGATCAGCGGCAGATGGAACTGGGCGCGCCAGCCGGTAGCCAGGGTGCCGAGTGCAGCCAGGGTGTCTGCTACTTCGATACAGGGCAGGCCAGGCAGCGCGTAGCCGGGGTGGCACAGGGCCGCTACCGCGCCACTGGCTTGCGCCTGGGCCAGCAGGGTGTTGGCATCGAAGTTGTCGCCCTTGAGGGCCACAAACAGGTCGCCGATTTGGACGGTGCGGGTATCGCTGTGCACCCGGGTGATGGCCACCGAAGCATCGCCCACCAGCCGCGCGCCGGGCAGCAGGGCCAGGGCTTGTTGCAGGGTCATCATGCGGCGGCTCCTTCGGCACGGCGCGACAAGGCAGCTTCGGCATGTGCTTTGTCTGAGAAAGCGTGTTTCACCCCCGCCACCTCTTGTGTGGTCTCGTGGCCTTTGCCTGCCAGCAGCAGCACGTCTGCGGGCGCGGCCTGGGCGATGGCTTCGGCGATGGCCTGCGCACGGTCGGCCTGCACATGCACGCAGGCGTTGTGGCTCAGGCCCAGCAAGATCTGGCTGATGATGTGCTCAGGCTTTTCGCTGCGTGGGTTGTCGCTGGTGACCAGCACCAGGTCGGCATTTTTCTCGGCCACGGCGGCCATCAGTGGGCGTTTGGAGGCATCGCGGTCGCCGCCGCAGCCAAACACGCACCAGAGCTTGCCGCCACGGGCTTGCGCCAGCGGCTGCAGGGCCAGCAAGGCCTTGTCCAGCGCGTCGGGGGTGTGGGCGTAGTCAATGGCCACCAGCGGCTGGCCGGGCGGGTTAATGCAGTCCATACGGCCCGGCACCGGCAGCAGACCGTGGCAGGCCTGCACTGCCTCGGCCAGCGGTACGCCCACGGCGCGCATGGCGCCGATCACACCCAGCAGGTTGGCCACGTTGTACTGGCCGATGACGGCGGTGTGCAGGCTGTGGCGCGCAGCGCCCTCGACCACCTCAAAACACAGGCCACCGGCTTCGTAGCGGATGTTGTCGGCCTGCAGACGCGCAGGGTGGGTGCAAGACAACGTCCACACATCCAGGCCAGTCAAGGACGCAGCCAATTCGGCACCTTGCGGGTCGTCCACATTGACCACCGCCGCCTGCAAACCGGGCCAGCGGAACAGCTCGGCCTTGGCCTGCCAATAGGCTTCGGTGCTGCCGTGGTAGTCCAGGTGGTCCTGGGTGAAATTGGTGAACACGGCCACGCGGATGCGGGTGCCGTCCAGGCGGCGCTCGACAATGCCGATGCTGGAGGCCTCGATGGCGCACGCGCCCAGGCCCAGGTCCACAAAGCCCCGAAACGCCTGCTGCAGGCGCACCGGGTCGGGGGTGGTCAGGCCAGTGCTCAGCACATCGGGCGGAATTCCAATGCCCAAAGTGCCCACTACCGCACAAGGGGTAAGCGCGAGAAGCTCTGTTTTTGATAGCGCCTGGGCCAGCCACCAAGCGGTGGAGGTTTTGCCGTTGGTGCCGGTAATGGCCAGCACATCCAGGCTTTCGCTGGGCTGCTGGCAGTAGGCGGCAGCGATGGGGCCGGTGGCGGCTTTCAGGCCGCTGTAGCTGGCAACCGCATCGCTGTCGAAACCGAAGGCCTCGGACCCGACCTGCTCGACCAGGCAGGCGGTAGCCCCCTGGGCCAAGGCGGCCCGCACAAACTGGCGGCCATCGGCGGCGGCACCCGGCCAGGCGATGAAGCCATCACCGGGCTGGATGGCGCGACTGTCCACCTGCAGGCTGCCGCGTACCCGGCCCTGCAACCAGGCCACTGCTTCGGACGGAGTATGGAGTTGCAACATCAAAACGACTCCTCCACGGACTGGGCGACCACCTGGGGCAGGACATCCAGATCGGGCTGCACGCCCATCATGCGCAGGGTTTGCTGCACCACTTCGCTGAACACGGGTGCTGCCACCTGGCCACCGAAATACTGGCCCGCGCTGGGCTCGTCGACCATCACCGCCACGATGATGCGCGGCTTGCCGATAGGGGCCATGCCGGTAAACCAGGAGCGGTATTTGTTGCTGGCGTAGCCTTTGCCCACCTGCTTGTGCGCCGTGCCCGACTTGCCGCCCACCGAATAGCCCACGGTCTGCGCCTTGGGGCCGGTGCCACCGGGGCCCGCAGCCATTTGCAGCATCTTGCGGATGGCGGCCGCGTTCTGGGCCGAGAACACCTTGACACCCACCGCCGGTTCATCGCTTTTGAGGATGGTGGCTGGAATGATTTCGCCGTCGTGCGCAAAGGCGGTGTAGGAATGCGCCATCTGGAACAGCGATGCCGACAGCCCGTAACCGTAGGACATGGTGGCCTGCTCGATGGGCCGCCAGGTTTTCCAGGGCCGCAGCCGCCCGGACACCGCGCCCGGGAAGTTGATCTGCGGCTTCTGGCCAAAACCCACTGCCGTAAACGTGTCCCACATCTCGTGCGCGGACATGCGCTGGGCGATCTTGGTCGCACCCACGTTGCTGGACTTCTGGATCACGCCCTCGACCGTCAGCAACCCGTAGTTGTGCGTATCGGTGATGGTGGAGCCGGTGATGGTGAGGCGGCCCGGGCCGGTGTCGATCAAAGTCTCCGGCTTGATGCGGCCTGCTTCCAGCGCCATGGCCACGGTGAGCGGCTTCATGGTGGAGCCGGGCTCGAACGTGTCGGTCAAGGCGCGGTTGCGCAATTGCTCACCGGTAAGGTTCTTGCGCTTATTGGGCACATAGCTGGGGTAGTTGGCCAATGCCAGAATTTCACCGGTCACGGCATCCAGCACCACTACGCTACCGGCCTTGGCCTTGTTGGCCACCACGGCATCGCGCAGCTTCTGGTAAGCAAAGAACTGCACCTTGCTGTCGATGCTGAGCTGGATTTCGCGGCCATCCACGGGCGGCACCTGGTCGCCGATGTCTTCCACCACCCGGCCAATGCGGTCCTTGATGACGCGGCGCGAACCTGGCTTGCCACCCAGTTCCTTGTTGAAGGCCAGTTCAATCCCGTCCTGGCCGTTGTCTTCGACATTGGTGAAACCCACCACGTGGGCAATCGCCTCGCCTTCGGGGTACTGGCGCTTGTATTCCTTGCGCTGGTACACGCCCTTGATGTTCAGGGCCGCGATTTGCCGGGCAATGGGCTCATCCACCTGGCGCTGCACCCACACAAAGGTCTTGTCTTCGTTGAGCTTCTTAGTCAGGTCGGCCAGCGGCATTTCCAGCAGCTTGGCCATCTGCTTGAGCTTGGCGGGGTCGTGGTCCACGTCTTCGGGAATGGCCCAGATACTGGGCGCAATCACGCTGGAGGCCAGGATCAGGCCGTTGCGGTCCAGAATCCGGCCCCGGTTGGCGGGCAGCTCCAGCGTACGGGCAAAACGCACCTCACCCTGGCGCTGAAAAAAGTCGTTGCCAATCACCTGGATGTAGGCTGCGCGGGCAGCCAGCCCCATAAAGCCGAGCGCAATCGCGGCCACGACCAGCTTGCTGCGCCACACCGGCGTTTTGCTGGCCAACAAAGGGCTGGAGGTATAACGGACGCTACGGCTCATGGTGCCTTGGCCCCGCTGGCTTCGACCGTCACGTACTGGGTGATGGCCGGGGTGCTGGTGCGCATCTGCAGTTGTTCCTTGGCCAGTTTTTCCACCCGCAGCGGCGTGGCCTGGGCACGCTTTTCGACCTGCAGGCGCTCGTTTTCAATCTCCAGCTTGTGCGACAAGGCAATCGCCCGGTCTACCGCCACAAACAGGCTGCGCGAGTCGTACTGCACCCGCACCAGGTACAGCGCACTGGCCACCACGGCCAGCATTAAAACCAGATTGAGCCGCGTCATGGTGCCGCCGTCCTACGCGCCACGCGCATCACTGCACTGCGTGCACGCTTGTTACCGGCCACTTCGGCGGCGCTGGGTTTGACCCGGCCCAAGGCCTCCAGCTTCATCAGCGTGGTGCCACCCAGCATCCAGCTCGGAGCCCGGCGGTCCACCACTTCGCGCGCATGCTTGGCGATGAACTGTTTGACGATGCGGTCTTCCAGCGAATGGAAGCTGATCACCACCAGCCGCCCGCCCGGCTGCAGCACCCGCAGACTGGCATCTAGCGCGTGTTGCAGTTCTTCCAGCTCGGCATTGATGAAAATCCGAAAAGCCTGAAATGTCCGCGTTGCAGGGTTTTGGCCCGCCTCGCGGGTTTTGACCGTGCCAGCCACGAGTTCGGCCAGTTCAGTGGTGGTTGATAAAGGGCCGCGTTCTTGTCGGCGAGCAACAATCGCCTTTGCAATGGGCCCAGCAAACCGTTCTTCGCCGTAGTCACGTACCACCTCTGCGATCTGTTGAACCTCGGCTGTTGCCAGCCACTCGGCCACACTCTCGCCGCGCGTGGGGTCCATGCGCATATCGAGTGGGCCGTCGAACCGAAAACTGAAGCCGCGCTGCGGGTTGTCGATTTGCGGCGAGCTGATACCCAGGTCCATCAAGACCCCGGCCACACTGGCATCGGGCAGGCTGTCCAGATGGCGAAAGCCCTGGTGGCGGATGGAAAACCGTGGGTCGGCAATGGTCGCCGCCTCGGCAATCGCTTCCGGGTCGTGGTCGAAGGCGATCAGGCGGTCCTGGGGGCCTAGCTTGGACAGCAGCAGGCGCGAATGTCCGCCGCGCCCGAAAGTAGCATCGACGTAAGTAGCCACAGCGCCATCGGCGCTGTGGTTTGAGGAGTCCGGCTTGTCGAGAAGAGCATCAACTGCTTCATCCAACAAGACGGTGGTATGTTTCCACAACGTATCCACCGTAGGGCCTTAGAAAGAAAAATCCTTGAACACTTCGGGCATCTCGCCCTGCATGGCTTTGGCTTCTTGTGCGTCGTAAGTGGCTTTGTCCCACAACTCAAAATGCCGCCCCATGCCCAGCAACACGGTTTCGCGCTGGATACCCGCGCCTTCGCGCAGCTCGGGCGACACCAGCACCCGACCGGTGCCGTCCAGCTCCACATCCATGGCATTGCCCAAAAAGATGCGCTTCCACCACTGGGCAGACATCGGCAGCTCGGCAATCCGCTCACGGAATTTCTCCCACTCGGGGCGCGGAAACAGCATCAGGCAGCCATGGGGGTGTTTGGTGATGGTCAGTTGGCCGCCAGCCGTCGCGCTCAGCACGTCACGGTGCCGGGTCGGCACCGATAGCCGCCCCTTGGCATCCAGACTGAGAGACGAAGCCCCTTGAAACACAACAACTGCCCACCCTTGCTATTGAGTGACAACCAAATGGGCGATGCGAAGGCACTTTTCACCACTTAATTGCACTTTTTTGCACTGTATCAGGAAAAAAAGACTGCGCCCACCGGTAGCGCAGTATTTTTTCAATCAAATCAATGACTTAGCCTCAGTGTTGCATGTTGATTAACGCAAAAAACGTTAAAAATTAAGCACTTAGCGAGGTTTGTGAATGTGCCAAATGAGACCGCCGCATCAGGTGTAACAAAGATGATGGACACCTCGTGCATACGCGCAGGTGCGCAGCCTTGGGCTACAAGATATAGCGCGACAGGTCTTCGTTCTTGCTCAGTTCCTTGAGGCGGGCATCCACATAGGCGGCATCGACCACCACCGTTTGCCCGTCCAGCCGGGCGGCATCGAAGCTGATGTCGTCCAGCAGCCGTTCCATCACGGTAGACAAACGCCGCGCACCGATGTTTTCAGTGCGCTCGTTCACGTCAAACGCGATGTGCGCCAGCCGGGTGATGCCTTCGGGCAAGAATTCCAACGTCACGTTTTCGGTGGCCAGCAGCGCCTGGTACTGCTTGACCAGCGAGGCGTGGGTTTGCACCAGAATGGCCTCGAAGTCCTGAACCGACAGCGACTGCAGTTCTACCCGGATCGGAAACCGGCCTTGCAGCTCCGGAATCAGGTCACTGGGCTTGCTCAAATGGAACGCGCCCGAAGCGATGAACAAAATGTGGTCGGTCTTGACCGTGCCGTACTTGGTGGACACCGTGGTGCCCTCGACCAGTGGCAGCAGGTCGCGCTGCACGCCCTGGCGCGACACTTCGGCCCCGCTGCCTTCGCTGCGCGAGGTGACCTTGTCAATTTCGTCGATGAAGACGATGCCGTTTTGCTCGGCATTGAAGATAGCCTGGGTCTTGATTTCTTCCTCATTCACCAGCTTGGCTGCTTCTTCCTCGACCAGCAGCTTCAGGGCTTCGCCAATCCGCAGCTTGCGGGTTTTGCGCTTGGTCTGGCCCATCTGACTGAACATGCCGCGCAGTTGCTCAGTCATCTCCTCCATACCGGGCGGGCCCATGATTTCCATTTGCGCCTTGGTATCGGCCAGGTCGAGTTCGATTTCCTTGTCGTCCAGCTGGTGTTCGCGCAGCTTTTTGCGGAAGCTCTGGCGGGCGGCGCTCTCCGGCGTATCCGAGGTGTGGCTCTGCCCTTCCAGGCTGCGCGCGGTGGGGATCAGGATATCCAGAATGCGGTCTTCGGCAGCGTCCTCTGCCCGGGCGCGTACTTTGCGCATCTCGGCTTCGCGGGTTTGCTTGACAGCAATGTCGGCCAGGTCGCGGATGATGGCATCCACGTCTTTGCCCACATAGCCCACTTCGGTGAACTTGGTGGCCTCGACCTTGATGAAAGGCGCATCGGCCAGGCGTGCGAGGCGGCGGGCAATCTCGGTCTTGCCCACGCCGGTGGGGCCGATCATCAAAATATTCTTGGGCGTGATCTCATAACGCAGCGGCTCTGCCACCTGCTGCCTGCGCCAGCGGTTGCGCAGGGCGATGGCCACGGCCCGCTTGGCCTGGTGCTGGCCGACGATGTGCTTGTCCAGCTCGACAACGATTTCTTGGGGGGTCATGGAGGACATGGTTCAGTCCAGGGTTTCGATGATGTGGTTCATATTGGTATAGATGCACAGCCCGCCCGCGATCTCCAACGACTTTTTGACGATCTGGGAGGCCGACAGCTCGGTGTTGTCCAGCAGCGCCTTGGCCGCCGAATGGGCATAGGCTCCACCCGACCCGATGGCCACGATACCGTGCTCGGGCTCTAGCACGTCGCCATTGCCGGTAATGATCAAGGACGCGGTACTGTCGGCCACCGCCAACATGGCTTCCAAGCGGCGCAACACGCGGTCGGTGCGCCAGTCTTTGGTGAGCTCGATGGCGGCCCGCACCAGGTGGCCCTGGTGCTTTTCCAGCTTGCCCTCAAAGCGCTCGAACAGGGTGAAGGCATCGGCGGTCGCGCCCGCAAAACCGGCCAAGACGCGGTCGTGGTGCAGCTTGCGGACCTTGCGGGCCGTGCCTTTGATGATGATGTTGCCTAGGGTGACCTGGCCGTCACCGCCAATGGCGACTTGCACGCCGTTGGGGGTTTGGCGGCGCACGCTGATGATGGTGGTGCCGTGAAATTGTTCCATGGGGTTTAGGTAAGGGTGAGGGCGGCGAAAACAAGCGCAGCAGGCACGCCGCCAGGATGGCAGCTCAGTTTCGGCGCGGAAGCACCGTCGCGTTTTCGTTGATGCCAATCACGTTAAAGAAGATGGCTGCCAGGCGGTGCAGCCCGGTAAATTGCACTTGGCGACCTGCCGCATGCTGGTCCGCCGTCCAGTTCAGCACCGAGCCTGCCGCCGAAAAGTCGATGCGCACCAGGGTGTCGCAGGCCACCACCACCACCGCGCTACCGCCCGACTGCGCATCCACCACCGCCAAGGCCTGCGATGCATCACCCAGCACCATACCCGACAAGGCACCCCGGAACACCGGCGCGGTCGACAAGCCCGGCGGCAGGGTGCGTACGCCGTTATCGGAATCCTTGAAGTCGGAGGGCCTGAAGCTTGATGCACCCAGCACCTCCACCGGCACCGCCATATCCTGGGCGTCCAGCACTGCAAAACTGCAGTGCGCGGCCTGCCATGCCGGCGGCGACACTTCGTAGGTGATGCAGTATTCCAGCGCCACCATGTCGAAAGCATCCTGGCTTTGCAAAATGCGCAGCAGTGCCAGCCGCACGCGCCACCACTGCGGATGGGCCGTGGCATCGCCCGACACGGTGTGGCTCTTCAACACGTCCTGCAAATGCTCTACATCGGCAAACGTCAATTGCACCACCTGGTCGGCCCAGGTCTCAAAAATATCGACCAGGCCTGGCACGGCGCTGCTGTCCACCACGCCCAGGCTGGCCCAGCCGATTTGTACCGACGCAGGAGCCCGCAATCGCAGGGCCGCTTGCAGGCTGGCAACGGATGCCGCACTCAGTACCGCGGGGCAGGCCCAGGTAAAGCTGCCGCCCTGCCCCGCCACAGCGTCGGACGGCGCTGCACTGGCCAGCGGCAACCCGGCCTGGTCGGGGATCGAGAACCAGGCAGGCGCGGTACGCCCAAAGCGGCCTGCAAAATCGATGGCCTCGGTGTCAAAGCGGTCTTGCTGGTTGGTAGCACGGTACAGGTCAAACAGCGCCATCCAGACTTCGGCGCGGGCCGGTGGTACCGGGTTCTGCCGCAGCAGGGCCAGCAGAGCCTCCTCGGCCCCCGGCACGTCACCATTCGCAAACCGGATGGCGGCTTCTTCCAGCTCGGGGTTGTGCTCGTAGACACCGGTGTCCAGCTCGGGTAAATCCAGGTCCAGGGGTGCGGGCCCTGCCGGTTTGGGGACCGACTCAACCATCCCGAAGTCAAAATCCAGATTCAGGTTGTGGTCCAGCGCGGCCAGCATGTCCACCATGGGCTCAGCGCTCGGCTCAGGCCGGTTCCACGGCCGTTCGTCGCGCAGCGGCGATACATCGGTAGGGGCATAGGCATTAGAGAGGTGCTCCGTCGCCTGGGTGGACAGCGGCACCGGCTCGGTGGCGGCGTAGGCGCGGGTCTGGCCCGGTGGATGGGGGGGCTCGGCAGACTGCAGACCGGCATGGCCCGACAGCCGTACCGGCTGGCTGGCACCGGTGTCTTTGGCTTTCCACCACTGGCGGGACATTTGCGCTTCGATGTCGTCGATCTTTTTGATCGTGACGGCGCGGTCGTCCAGCTTGGACTGCATGCTGCTCTGGAAGAAAGAGGGCCGCTCTACCGCGTCGGAAGACGGCTGCGACTCGCGCTGGCGCAGTTTGCGCAGCTGGTCGAACTCGCGACGGCGCACAAAGTCGTTGCGTTTTTTGCGCTCAATCATCTCCTTGAGCATCTGCTTGCTGTACTGGCTCTCCTTGTCGAGCTCGGGCTGGTCGAGGTCGGACCAGTTCGTCGTGGGATTGCGAACGAACTTGACGACTTTAGACAGCAGACCCGAGGGTTCGTTAGGTGGCATGGCGTTGTCTACAGGCTACCGCTCAATCGCCGAACATTTTTTGCTTCAGCTCACGGCGCTGCTGGGCTTCCAGCGACAGCGTGGCTGTGGGGCGGGCCAGCAAACGGCCCACGCCAATGGGCTCGCCGGTTTCATCGCAGTAGCCGTAATCGCCCGCATCGATACGGTTGATGGACTGTTCGATCTTCTTGAGCAGCTTGCGTTCGCGGTCGCGGGTGCGCAGCTCCAGGGCGTGCTCTTCTTCGATAGTGGCACGGTCAGCCGGGTCGGGCACGACCACGGTGTCTTCGCGCAGATGCTCGGTGGTTTCACCGGCGTTGTTCAACATGTCCTGCTTAAGCACCGTGAGCTTCAGGCGGAAGAATGCCGTCTGCTTTTCGTTCATGTACTCGGAGTCGGGCATGGCCAACACTTCGGCATCGGTCAGCTTGTCGGCCGGGGTGGTCTTCCAGTTGTTGGCCAGCTTGGGGTCTTTTTTGGCGGCCACGTGGGGTGGCGGCGCAATCATGGGCTCGGGCGCATTCTGCATGTAGCTCGACTTGGCCGCGGTGGACGCAACCGCCGGTGCCATGGACGGCACAGTGAGCTGCGCCAGACGCGACGAAGGACGCACGCTCTTGGCCGGAATCGACGTGTAGCGGGGGCTGGTCTGCACCGCCGGGGTGGCTTCGGTGGCAGCCGCCACGGGGGCGGGGGTGGGCTTGGGCGCTGTAGTCACTGTGTAGTACTCATGGTTGGCGCGGGGCTTTAGCGTCCCGCAATCGTCACTATTTCTGTTCTGGGCATCACACCAGACACTGTTCCATGCCTTGCAAAAAGATGTCCTTGGGCAGTTCGATCCCGATAAACACCATTTTGCTGCCGCGCTTTTCGCCTGCCGCCCATTCCGGGCCCAGGTCGCTGCCCATCAACTGGTGCACTCCCTGGAAAATGACTTTACGCTCGGTGCCCTGCATATTCAAGACACCTTTGTAGCGCAACATGCGCGGGCCGTAAATATTAACAATGGCGCTCAGGAAGTCTTCCAGCTTGGCCGGGTCAAAAGGCCGGTCGGACTTGAAGACAAAGCTCTGCACGTCGTCGTCATGGTGGTGATGGTGCGCACCTTCGTGCCCATGGTCATGCTGGTGCGAGGGGTGGTCGCAGTGCTCGCCCTCGGCGTGGTCATGGTGGTCGTGGTCGTCTTCTTTCAGGAAGTCGGGGTCGATATCGAGCTTGGCGTTCAGGTTGAAGCCGCGCAGGTCAAACACCTCGCTCAGAGCCACTTCGCCGAAATGCACGGCTTTTTGCGGTGCGCGAGGGTTCATGTGCTTCAGGCGGTGGATCAGCGCATCGACTTCGGCGGGCTCGACCAGGTCGGTCTTGCTGATGAAGATCTGGTCGGCAAAACCCACCTGGCGGCGGGCTTCCTGGCGCTCGTTGAGCTGGGTGGCGGCGTGCTTGGCATCCACCAGGGTCAAAATCGAGTCCAGCAGGTAGCTTTCGGCGATCTCGTCGTCCATGAAAAAGGTCTGCGCCACCGGGCCGGGGTCGGCCAGGCCGGTGGTTTCAATCACCACGCGGTCAAAGTCCAGCAGACCCTTGCGCTTTTTGGCGGCCAGCAGGCTCAGGGTGGCGCGCAGGTCTTCGCGGATGGAGCAGCAGATGCAGCCGTTGTTGAGCTGGATGATTTGCTCGCCCGGCTCGGACACCAGAATCTCGTTGTCGATGTTCTCTTCGCCAAATTCATTCTCGATGACGGCGATCTTCTGGCCGTGGGCCTCGGTCAGCACGCGCTTGAGCAGCGTGGTTTTGCCGGAGCCCAGAAAGCCGGTCAGGATGGTGGCGGGGATGAGTGCCATAGGTTCTTTCATTGCTAACTTTTCACCGGGGGCCGTGCGGCCCGCCCGATTTCGTGGAAATTAACAGGTGGGGAGTGTAGCGGCCAATTCAATCGGCATCCGCACGGGCTCATTTCCGCAAAATCACCAGCCCTTTGAGGTATTCGCCCTCGGGGAAATTGACCGTCATCGGGTGGTCGGGCGCGCCGCCCAGGCGCTCGCTGATATAGCCGTCCACCCCCGCGTCGATGCCTGCAGAGGCCACGATCTTGTGGAACAGGTCGGCGTTGATACCGCCCGAGCACGAGTAGGTGAACAGCACGCCGCCGGGCTCCAGTATCTTGAAAGCCAGCCGGTTGATGTCTTTATAAGCCCGTGCTGCACGGTCGGCATGGGCGGCGGTGGGGGCAAACTTGGGCGGATCGAGCACGATGCAGTCAAAAGTCTGGCCTTGCGCGGCAAACTGGCGCAGCGAGGCGTTCACATCGGCATCCATGAAGGTCACGCACTCGGGCGCAAAGCCGTTCAGCGCCACATTGGCCGCCGCCCGCTCCAAAGCCGGGCCGGACGAATCGATGGAGGTGACATGGCCCATGGATCCCCCGGCGCGCATGCCTGCCAAGGCTGCCACCGTAAATCCCCCTGTATAACTAAAGCAGTTCAGCACCCGCTGGAACTGCAGGCGCTGGGCGTAACGGGCCATTTTCTGGCGGCTATCGCGCTGGTCCAGGTAAAAACCGGTTTTGTGGCCTTCGGCAATGTCCAGCGTGAGCCGCCAGTCATGCTCCTGTATGGTCAATTCAGTCGGGCCATCACCCCGCAGCCAGCCGGTGGCGGGCTCCAGGGCTTCGAGGGCGCGGCTGCTGGCGTCGGAGCGTTCGTACAGCTTGGTCAGGCCGGTGGCGGCCAGGATGGCTTCGATGAGCACGTCTTTCCAGCGCTCCACCCCGGCAAACAGAAATTGCGCCACCAGGGTGTCGCCGTAGCGGTCGACGATCAAACCGGGCAGACCGTCGGATTCGCCATGGATCAGGCGCATGCCGTCACTTTGGATGTCAAATCGGGCCCTAGCGCTTATAGCTTGTGCGACAGCAGCTATAAAAAATGCAGCATCGATACGCTGGGCTTCGTCGAAGCTCCAGGCGCGGGCACGGATTTTGGAGCTGGGGCTGAACGCCGCCCAGGCCAGGAACTTGCCCTCGCTGGACTCCACACGCACGGTTTCGCCTGCGTCGGCACCGCCACGGGCGATGGCTGATTCAAAGATCCAGGGGTGGCGGCGCTGCAAAGAGCGCTCTTTGCCTTCACGGAGACGGATGGTTTTCATCCGCTGGATTGTCGGGCCTATTTGCCCACGGGAAGTTTGGCGCGCGGATGGGCCGCATCGTAGGTGGCCGCCAGGTGCTGGAAGTCCAGCCGGGTGTAGACCTGGGTGGTGGTGATGTTGGCGTGGCCCAGCAACTCTTGCACCGCCCGCAGGTCGCCACTGCTTTGCAGCACATGGCTGGCAAACGAGTGGCGCAGCATGTGCGGGTGCACCGGGGTGGCAGTGCCCGCCAGGCGGCTGCGGCGGCGCAGGCGCTGCCATACCGAGGCAGCAGTCAGGCGGGTGCCGTAGCGGCCCAGGAACATGGCGGCAGACATGTCGGTACCCTGCCCTTCGGCGCGCAGGGCCAGCCATTGTTCCAGCGCCGCCACGGCGGTTTTGCCGATCGGCACAATGCGCTGCTTGCGGCCCTTGCCCAGCACATGGGCCTCGCCTGCGGCCAGATCGACCCAGCCCTTGGCGGACGGGCCGGGTGCCGCGTCCAGTCCGGTCAGCTCGCCCACCCGCAGGCCGCCGCCGTACAGCAGCTCCACCATGGCCGCGTCCCGGGCTTCCAGCCAGGGGTCGTCGGCTTCATTTTCAAAATCGGCAAAAGCCACGGCCTCGTCCAGCCCCAGGGCCTTGGGCAAGGGTTTGCCGGATTTGGGGGCGCGCACGTCCTGCACCGGGTTGCTGGCCACCAGGCCCTGGCGGCCCAGCCAGACGTAAAACCCGCGCCAGCCCGACAAGATCAGCGCAATGCCACGCCCGCTGCGGCCCTGGCTGTGCATTTGCACCACCCAGCGGCGGATGTGGTGGTGGGCTACATCCGTCAACGCCACCCCGGCCGTCTCGGCCTGTGCGCTCAGTTTGGCCAGATCCAGCGCGTACAGCGCCAGCGTGCGCTCGGCCAGGCGCTTCTCAAAACGCACGTAGTCGAGGTACTGGGCGACCAGCGCAGGGACCATTTACACCCGCAAACGCGACAGTGCCGCCCCGGCCAGCTCGGCAATGCGCTCCAGAAAGTCCGTGCCCATGGCCGACTCGAAACGCTGGCCGTCGGGCGAAGCCAGTACCAGCATGCCAAAGGCCGGGCTGGGGCTGTTGAGCACGCCAGTGCGCAGCGGCATCAGGGCGATGGACATCGCGGCGGCGGGGTTGGCCAGCCAGCTGACGGCCTCGAAGCCCGAATTCACGCCGCAAAACGGCGCGGTGAGCGACGAGGCAAAAATCTTTGCGTCTTCGCTTACGCCCTGGGCCCAGGGTGCCTGGGCGTATTCGTCGGCCACGCCCCAAACCTTGATGGCTACCTGTGGCACCGAAAACTGCACCTCGATCTCGTGGGCGATGCGCTCGGGCAGGTCGCCGGGCGCGCGCGTCAGCAGCAGGCTGCGGGCCCAGCGTTGCAGCTTGTCGGCAATGATCACGTTCTCGTTGCCGTTGCGCACCATGTCCATGATGCGGTGCTCCAGGCCCTTGATCTTTTCGCGCAGCATCTCGGCCTGCCGCTCCTGCAGGCTGACCGCCCGGTTGCCGTGCGGGCTGGTGAGCTGCACCGAGGCCAGCACCTGCGAATGGCGCTCGAAGAACTCGGGCGTATTGCTCAGGAAGTTGGCGATGTCGTCTTCGGTGATGGGGTTGTTGGTGTTCATGTTCATAAAAGATTTAATCCGGAATGGTGATGCTGCCGTCGAACACGGTGGTGGCCGGGCCGGTCATCCGCACGGGCTGGCCCATGCCGTCCCATTCGATGGTCAAGGGGCCGCCCCGGGTATCTACATCGACCCGCGCGTCCAGCAGGCCCAAGCGGATGCCCGCCACCACCGCCGCACACGCGCCGGTGCCGCAGGCCAGGGTCTCGCCCGCGCCGCGTTCAAACACGCGCAGGCGGATGTGGCCACGGTTCACCACCTGCATGAAGCCGACGTTCACCCCGTTGGGGAAACAGGGCTGGGCCTGCACCAGCGGGCCGGTGGTCTGTACCGGGGCCGTGTCCACATCGTCCACCAACAGCACGGCATGCGGGTTGCCCATGGACACAACCGCTACGCTTTCGATAGCTTCTTGCGCCGATGGAATAAGCGCTAGAGGCCATTTTTTCCATAAATTGACCGCCACGGGCTGCAGGCCCTGCGGATCGAAAGGAATCTGCGCCAGATCGAACACCGGCAGGCCCATGTCCACCGTCACGCGACCATCCGCCTGCATATTCAGTTGCAGCACGCGCTCCATGGTTTGCACCCGCACGCTGCGCTCGGTGGTCAGCCCCCGGCTGTGGACAAAGCGCATGAAGCAGCGCGCGCCGTTGCCGCAGTGCTCCACCTCGCCGCCGTCGGCGTTGTGGATGGCGTATTCGAAGTCGATGCCAGGGGCGCTGGCCGCGCGCACCGACAAAATCTGGTCTGCGCCCACGCCAAAGTGGCGGTCGGCCAGAAAGCGGTACTGCGCCCGGCTCAGCCCCAGGCGGCCCTGGGTCTCGTCGAGCACCACAAAGTCGTTGCCCGCGCCCTGCATTTTGGTGAATGGAATGTGCATGGGGGAATTATCGGCGCTTACACATCCAAAGCATTCAACCACCCCGCTGCGGCCCGCACTTCAATGCGCCCGATGTCATGCCCGTTGCGCAGGTCGCGCAGCAGTTGGGTGGCGCGGGCCTGGGGCCACTCTTCGGCAAAGCGGACCAGGGCGCGGTGCGGCTTGGCATCGGTCAGCTTGCATTCGACCAGGTCGGTCAGGGTGTCGCCCTCGCTCAGGCAAAAGTCCACCTCGGCCCCGTCTTTGGTGCGGATGTAGTGCAGGCCCACGGATTTGCCCTGCGCGTCCTGCTGCCATTCCACCTGCTTCAGCAAGGCGCAGGCCACCATGTTTTCGAAGCGCAGGCCCGCATCGCCCAGCACCAGCCCGGTATCGAAAAAATACACCTTGGGTGCCTGCAGCGTGGCACGGGCGATGTTGCGGTGCCAGGGGCGCACCACAAAAACAATGAACAAGGCCTGCAAAATGTCCAGGTACTTGGCCAGGGTGACGGGCGACAGGTGCAGGTCGCGGGCAATGGAAGCCAGCGACAGCGGCGAGCCCACCCGGCTGCGCAGCATCTCGGCAAACAGGCGCATGCTGCCCACCTCTTGCAGGCGCGAAAACTCCAGCACATCGTGGCGCACTAGCCCGTCAAAGTAGGGCCTGCGCCAGCGCTCGGCATCCTCGTTGGCATCGGTCAGGCAAGGCTCGGGAAACCCGCCGCGCTCCAGCAAATGGGTTAGGGCCTGCTCGGGCGTGGCACCGCTGTGGGTGGTCCATTCGCGTACCGAAATCGGGTGCAGCCGCAGGGCAAAAAACCGCCCTGCCAGCGAGTCGCCGGTTTGCCGAAAGGTGTCCAGCCGGACGCTGCCGGTCACAAGTAGTTGCTGGCCCGTAGGTTTGCCATCCACCACGCCCTTGAGCCAGCTTTTCCACTGCGGCATTTTGTGGATCTCGTCCAGCACCAGCAGCGGGCTGCGCTGGTCCCACAACTGCGCTTCGATCAAGCGCCGGTCTTCGGCCACGTCGTAGTTCAGGTACTGCCCGCCCATCTCTGCCAGCAAAAGCTGGCTAAAGGTGGTTTTGCCCACCTGCCGGGGCCCCACCAAAAAGACCATCTTCTTGCGCAGGTCTCGGCGGATGCGGTCATCGAGATAGCGGTTCATGCGACTATCTTACCGATGAATGAATAAAAGTCGCGACTTTTTGTTATTTCTATTTAAGAAAGTCGCAAACCACTGCCAATAAAGTGTGAAGCCCACCGATAAGCCGGATTCTGTGCGCACAGGTTGCCCTGTGTGTGACCGCCATTAATCTGGGCCGGGGATCGCTCGCCCGGCTCGGTGCTACCTACCCGCCAACTCAGGGGGCCCCGTCAACGTTGGCCTATTTGGTATTGCTG
>CAUPNG010000002.1:0-395804 GCA_963512605.1 uncultured Albidiferax sp.
AGTGGACATGTATTGTGTGACCTTTCATGACCATTACTCTTGAGAAGCGGCGTCATTGGTAAACCAATGTGCGCGCGCTTTCATGATCAAGGTCGTGGCCTCGTCCTCAGACTGGCCGGTAATTTCGGAGAGCTCATCACCGGCCAAGTCGGCCAGATCGTCGCGTGTGTGGATGCCGCCAGCTTGCAGCTTGGCGATCAATTCGGGGGTCAGGCCTTCGAGGTCGTTCAGGTCTTGCGAGACCGGTTCGGCCGCTTCGGCGTCTTCTTCCAGGGCAATTTCCATGGTCAGCAGCACGTCTTTGGCACGCGAACGCAGCTCATGCACGGTGTCTTCGTCGAAGCTTTCGATTTCCAACATTTCCTGCAGCGGCACGTAGGCGATTTCTTCCAGGCTGGTGAAGCCTTCGTGGATCAGGATGTCGGCCATTTCTTCGTCGACATCGAGCTTTTCCATGAACAGCTTGCGGCTGGAATCGGTCTCGGTGGCCTGCTTCTGGGCCGATTCGGCCGCATCCATGATGTTGATCTTCCAGCCGGTTAATTCGGCAGCCAGGCGCACGTTCTGTCCGCCACGGCCAATCGCAATCGCCAGGTTTTCTTCATCGACCACCACGTCCATGGCGTGGCGCTCTTCGTCCACCACGATGGAAGACACATTGGCCGGGGCCAAGGCACCAATCACGAACTGCGCGGGGTCTTCGCTCCACAGCACGATGTCGACGCGCTCACCGGCGAGCTCGTTGGTCACGCCGTTCACACGGGTGCCACGCACGCCGACACAGGTGCCGATGGGGTCTACGCGCTTGTCGTGCGACAGCACGGCGATCTTGGCGCGCGAGCCGGGGTCACGGGCGCAGGATTTGATCTCCAGCAGGCCTTGTTCGATTTCGGGCACTTCCTGGCGGAACAACTCGACCATGTAGGCAGGCGAGCTGCGCGACAGGATGATGGGTGCGCCGCGCAGGGTCAGGTCCACTTCCATGATCATGGCGCGGACGCGGTCACCGGTGCGCAGATTTTCCTTGGGGATCATCTCGCTGCGGCGCAGGCGGCCTTCGACACGGCCGCTTTCGACAATGATGTCGCCCTTGTCCATGCGCTTGACGGTGCCGACAAAAATCTTGTCGCCACGGCTCATGAAGTCGTTGAGCAGCATCTCGCGCTCGGCATCGCGGATTTTTTGCAGAATGACCTGCTTGGCGGCCATCGCGCCAATCCGGCCAATCGGCAGGGACTCGATCGGTTTCTCGATGTAGTCGCCTTCTTCGATGTCAGGAATATCGTCGCGCACGTCCGACACCAGCTCTTCTGCCTCGGGGTTTTGCAAACCGGCGGCATCCGGCACCACCAGCCAGCGGCGGAAGGTTTCGTAGTTGCCGCTGTCACGGTCGAGGGCAACGCGGATATCCACCTCGCCCTGGTACAGCTTTTTGGTGGCCTGCGCCAAAGCCGACTCCACCGCGCCAAAAACAACATCCCGCTCCACGTTCTTTTCACGTGAAATGGCATCTACCAACATCAACATTTCGCGATTCATGTCACGAATCTCCTGAACACTAAAACCAAAAAAACCCCATCCGCAGCAAGCGGCGGAACATCATTCAGGCGCAACACCCGTGTCTTTTGCGTTGCGACCATGGAAACTAACGATGGGGGCCAGCCGGGCATCGCGGATCTCGTCCAGCGTGAAACCCATGGCCTGCAAAGGCGCGGGAACCCGCTTCTTGCTGACGCGCACCCCCGGCTTGGGCTCGGGCTCATCGCTCCAGACAATTTGCCAGCTGGGGGCAGCGCTGCCGACAGCCGATACGGCTTCCAGCGTGCCGCGAAATTTCTTACGGTTGGCGTTGACCTTGCCTTCTGCGGCAACGCCAATGGCCACCTTGAGGTTTACGTCGATCACATAACCGACGAAACGCTGAAAATCGGTGGTGTTGCGCAGGGGGCGGTCGATACCGGGCGAGGACACCTCCAGCCGCTTGTATTCCACGCCATCGACTTCCAGTGCAAACTGGAGCTGGCGGGTGACTTTTTCGCAGTCTTCGACGTTGATGAACTGCTCAGGTGCGCCAGCGACCCAGGGATGGTCGATCGTGATGCGCAGCAAACCACCGGCAGAGCGGTCGATCTCTACGAGGTCGTAGCCGAATCCGGTTACGGTTTGTTCAACGATTTCTTGTAACGCCACGTGTGATATTGGTAGGTGCAATAGCCCCAAAAAGCACTTGAAAAGTCTACTTTTTGGAACCTGTTAAAAACAATCGACCAAAAAAAACGGGCGGTAATTACCCGCCCGTTTGGTCGTGAGCTCTTATTCTAGCCCAAAAACGGGCTAATTGCACTGGATCGTAGGGGCTTTAATGGTCTATGCGCTTGCCGCAACCAAAGTTCGTGTGTAGAGATGCTGCGGCGCGTCCAGCACCTGTGCCACCGGGCCGGTTTCTACAATTTCACCGTTTTGCACCACCAGCACCTGGTGGGCCATGGCGCGGATCACGTCCATGTCGTGGGTGATCAGCAGGTAGGCCAGACCGCGTTCGCGCTGCAGGCGTTGCAGCAATTGCAGCACCTGCTGCTGGATGGTTACGTCCAGCGCGCTGGTGGGCTCGTCCAGCACCAAAAGCTGCGGCTGCACGATCAGCGCGCGCGCTATCGCCAGGCGCTGGCGCTGCCCGCCGGAGAACGCGTGCGGGTAGCGCTGTAGCAGGCCGGGGAACTGCGCCTCATCCATGCCCACGTCGGCCAACGCCTGGATGACCTGGCGCTGGCGTTCCGCGGCGCCGTGCTGCGGTGCGTGCACGCGCAGGCCCTCCCCCACGATCTCCTCCACCGTCAGGCGTGGCGACAGAGAGGAAAACGGGTCCTGGAACACCACCTGGATCTGGGAGCGCAGCGCCTTGTTCTTGGCGGCTTCGCGTCCCCAGGTCTGTCCGCCGATCTGCACTGCGCCACCAAAAGCCTGCAAACCCAGCACAGCCAGGGCCAGGGTGGATTTGCCCGAGCCCGACTCGCCCACCACGCCCAGCGTCTGGCCGGGCGGGATGGCAAAGCTGGCACCCTGCAGGGCCACGAACTCGGACTTCTTGAACCAGCCCCGGATGCCCGGCAAGGCGGTGGGATAGGCCACCCGCAAACTTTTAGCCTGCAGCAAAGGCGCAGCAGACGTTTCGGGCACCACATCGCGTACCGGCTTGCTGGCGATCAGTTTGCGGGTGTAGGCGTGCTGGGGGTTCTCGAATACGCCCGCCACAGCCCCGGTTTCCACGATATGGCCGCGCTCCATCACCGCCACACGGTCGGCAAACTGGCGCACCAGGTGCAGGTCGTGGGTGATCAGCAGCACGGCCATGCCGTATTGGCGCTGCAGGTCGGACAGCAGCGCCAGAATCTGGCCGCGCACCGTCACGTCCAGCGCGGTGGTGGGCTCGTCGGCCAGCAACAGTTTGGGCTTGCAGGCCAGAGCCATGGCGATCATGGCGCGCTGGCGCTGGCCGCCGCTGAGCTGGTGCGGGTAGCTGCCCACCCGGCGCTCGGGTTCGGTCACACCCGTGCTCGCTAGTATTTCAATAGCTGCTTGTGCTGATTGGATGGGCGTGAGGCCCTGTTTTAGTTCAAAAACCTCGGCAATCTGGCGGCCAATGGTGAACAACGGGTTCAGCGCCGTCATCGGCTCCTGGAAGATCATGGCGATGTCTTGGCCGCGGATACCGCGCAGCGTGTGCTCGGGCAGCGCCAGCAGGTCTTGCCCGCCAAACACAGCCTTGCCTGTGGTCTGCGCGTCGGCCACCAGGCGCAGCAGGCTCAGGGCCGAAATGGTTTTGCCCGATCCCGACTCGCCCACCAGCGCCAGTTTTTCGCCGGGATGGATCTGGAAGCTGATGCCGTTCACCACCGGCTTGCCGTCAAATCGGACGGTCAGGTTTCGGACATCCAGCAAACTCATGCCTGCGCCTTCCGGGGGTCAGCAGGGAGTTGATCCACTTTCCGTGGATCAAGTGCATCCCGCAGCGCGTCTCCCATGAACGTCAGCAACAAAAGCGTGATCGCCAGCACCGCAAAAGTAGACAGCGAAATCCACCACGCGTCGATGTTCGCCTTGCCCTGGCTCAGCAGCTCGCCCAGCGATGGGGTGCCCGGCGGCACGCCCAGGCCCAGAAAGTCCAGCGAGGTGAGCGCCAGGATGGCCGCGCTCATGCGGAATGGTAAAAAGGTGACCACCGGCGTGAGGCTGTTGGGCAGGATGTGCCGCCAGATGATCTGCGCATTGCCCACGCCCAGGGCGCGTGCGGCCTTGACGTAGTCCATCTGCCGGTTACGCAAAAACTCGGCGCGCACGTAGTCGCTCAGGCCCATCCAGCCAAACAGGCTGAGCAACACCAGCAGCAGGCTGATGCTGGGCGCGAAGATGGCGCTGAAGATGATGAGCAGGTACAGCTCGGGCATGGAGCCCCAGATCTCGATAAAGCGCTGGAAGGCCAGGTCGGTCTTGCCCCCAAAAAAGCCCTGCACCGCCCCGGTGGCGATGCCCAACACCGTGCCCACCGCCGTGAGCGCTAGCGCAAACAGCACACTGACGCGAAAGCCGTAGATGAGTTGCGCCAGCAGGTCGCGCCCCCGGTCGTCCGTGCCCAGGAGGTTGGCGCGCGACGGGGCCGAGGGGTTGGGAAATTGCGCAAAGTAGTTCAGCGTCTTGGGGCCATAGGGGTTGGGCGGGTAAATAGCCCAGTTGCCGTCTTTGGCGAGCTGCTGCTGGATGAAGGGGTCGAGGTAGTCGGTGGGCGTGGGGAAGTCGCCGCCAAACGTGGTCTCGGCGTAGTCTTTCACCAGCGGAAAATAGGTCTGGCCCTGGTAACGCAGCACCAGCGGACGGTCGTTGCTCAGCACCTCGGCCAGCAGGCTCAACACCACCAGTACGCAAAAAATCACCAGGCTCCAGTAGCCCAGGCGGTTACGTTTAAAGCGCTGCCATGCACGGCGACCAGGACTGGGCGAGACGAGCACGCCCCCTTCTTTCCGTGAACCACCGTGGAACGGGCTTTGCCCGGCCACTGGTGGTGCCCCCTTGAGGGGGAGGCGGCCAGAGGCCGCTTCGGGGGTGTTAGTCAAATCTGACACGGGGGTCCACCCACACATAACAAAGATCGGAAATCAGCTTGGTCACCAGGCCGATCAGCGTAAACAGGTACAGCGTGCCCAGCACCACGGGGTAGTCGCGGCGGATCACGCTCTCGTAGCTCAGCAGGCCCAGGCCGTCGAGCGAAAACAGGGTTTCGATCAGCAGCGAGCCAGTAAAAAACGCGCCGATAAACGCCGCAGGGAAACCGGTGACGATGGGAATCAGTGCATTGCGCAGCACATGTTTCCACAGCACCTGCCGCTCGCTCAAGCCCTTGGCGCGGGCCGTCAGCACGTACTGTTTGCGGATTTCTTCCAGGAACGCGTTCTTGGTCAGCATGGCGGTCACGGCAAAGCTGCCCAGCACCATGGCGGTGACCGGCAGCGCGATGTGCCACAGGTAGTCCACCACCTTCGCGCCCCATGACAGCGTATCCCAGTTGCTGGAGGTGAGCCCGCGCAGCGGAAACCACTGTAATTGCCCGCCAAAAATCACCACCAGCGCCACGCCCAGCACAAAGCCAGGGATGGCGTAGCCCACCAGAATCAGCAGTGTGGTCACAAAGTCGAAGCGCGACCCAGCCCGCACCGCCTTGGCAATGCCCAGCGGCACGGCGACCAGGTAGCTTAAAAAGAAGGTCCACAGCCCCAGGCTGATGGACACCGGCAGCTTCTCTTTCACCAGTTGCCACACATCCTTGTGCTGGTAGAAGCTCTGGCCCAGGTCGAACCGGGCAAACTGGCCCAGCATCTGCCAAAAGCGCTCATGCGCGGGTTTGTCGAAGCCGTAGAGCTGGCGGATCTCTTCGATCTGCTTGGCATCAATCCCCTGCCGCCCCCGGTAGCCCGCGCCCGAGGCCGCCGCCCGCTCGCCGCCCGAATCGCGGCCCTGGAGCTGCGACACCATCTGCTCCACTGGGCCGCCCGGCACGAACTGCACCACGGCAAAGGTCACCAACAGCACGCCCAGCAAGGTTGGCACCATCAGCAGAATGCGTTTAAGGATGTACGAGAACATATTTACTTGTTGGTGGGCGAGGCCCACCAGGTGCTGCTGGCCCAGCCATCCACTTGGTAGAGCGGCGGCGTGGTGGCGGGCAGCACAAAGGGGGCGGGCCGGTAGCCCACAAAAAAGGCGTTGCTGAACCACTGCGGGATGGAGTAGTGCCCATGGGTCAGCACCCGGTCCAGGGCGCGCATGGCGGTGGCGAGTTCGGGCCGGGTGGTGGCGGTCACCACTTTTTGCAGCAGCGCATCCACGGCCGGGTCGGCAATGCCCCAGATGTTGTTGGAGCCGGACGTGGCCGCCGCCTTGGAGCCATACAGCTCCAGCAGCTCGCCGCCGGGCGCGCTGCTGCCCACCAGGCGCACGCTGGTCATCTCGAAATCGAAGGCATCCATTTTTTGCTTGGACAGCGAGAAATCGACCACCCGCAGCTGCAGCGCAATGCCCAGTTTTTCCAGCGACTTTTGCAGCGGCGCAATCACCCGCGCCAGGCTGGGCTGGTCGTTCAAAAACTCGATGGTGAAGGCCTCGCCCTTGGTGTTGCGCAGTGCGCCGTCGGCATAGTCCCAACCGGCCTCGTGCAGCAGCTTTTGCGCCTGGCGCAGGTTGTCGCGCAGGCTGCGCGGCGGCGCGGTGCTGGGCGACAGGTAGGCGGGGCCAAACACCTCGGGCCGCAGCTTGGCGCACAGGGGCTCCAGCAGGGCCAGCTCGTCCGCACCGGGCAGGCCCTGGGCCTGGAATTCGCTGTTGGGGAAGTAGCCGTTGACGCGCTGGTACGCGCCATAAAAGAGCTGGCGGTTCAGCCATTCAAAGTCCATCGCCAGGCCCAGCGCCTCGCGCACCCGCACGTCTTTGAACTTCGGGTTACGCAGGTTCAGCACATAGCCCTGGAAGTCGCCGGGGTTGCGGTTCACAAAGGTGGCCTTTTTTAATGTGCCGTTGTCAAACTGCTTGCCCACGTACTGCCGCGCCCAGTTGCGCGAGATGAATTCGCGCATGAAGTCGAACTCTCCGGCCCGCAGCCCCTCAAAGCGCGAGGTTTCGTCCAGGTAGATTTTGTAGGTGATGCGGTCGAAATTGAACTGGCCCTTGCGCACGCCCAGGTCGCGTGCCCAGTAGGCCGGGTCGCGGGTGTAGGTGATGTCGCGGCCCAGCTTCGGGGCGGTGATCTTGTACGGGCCGGAGCCTATGGGCACCTGCTCCACCACCTGGTCAAACGGCACACCCTTGCCCCAGGCGCGGCTGAACACCGGCAGGCCGGTGCCCACCACCAGCGGCAGCTCGGGGTTGGGGTTGGCGAAGTCGAAACGCACCGTGCGCTCGCCCAGCACCACCACGGCTTTGACCTCGGCAAAGATGCTGCGGTACTGCGGCGCGGCCTGTTTGCCGACCAGGGTGTTGAAGGAATGTGCCACGTCGGCGGCCAGCACCGGCGTGCCGTCATGGAAACGGGCGGCGGGGTGCAGTTTGAACGTGGCGCTGAGCTTGTCGGGGGCGACTTCCACATCCTCCGCCAGCAGGCCGTAGGCGGTGGTGGGCTCTTCCATATTGCCCACCAGCAGCGCCTCCATCAGCATGCCACCTATGCCAAAAGGGGCCGTGCCCTTCAATGTGAACGGGTTGAACTTGTCAAAGTTGGTGGGCCGGGTGGGTGGCACCATGCGGATCTCGCCGCCCTTGGGGGCATTGGGGTTCACATAGCTGAAATGCTCGAACCCGGCGGGGTATTTCACGTCGCCAAATTGCGCATAGGCATGCGCGCCCCAGGCGGGCACGCAGCAGCACATCAAAAGTAAAACAGCCGTAACCCGCATGCGACAATTCTGCAATACTTTTTGACACAGGCCGGACCGCAGGGAATAGCCGATGTCGCTTACTTTTTCAGGAGATAAAAAATGGGCTTTCTGGCTGGCAAAAAACTACTCATCACCGGTGTTCTGAGCAACCGCTCCATCGCCTACGGCATTGCCAAGGCCTGCCACCGCGAAGGCGCCGAGCTGGCTTTCAGCTACGTGGGCGAGCGCTTCAAGGACCGCATCACCGAATTCGCCGCCGACTTCGACTCCAAGCTCATCTTTGATTGCGACGTGGGCGATGATGCGCAAATCGACAAGCTGTTCTCCGACCTGGCCCAGACCTGGCCCACGTTTGACGGCTTCGTCCACAGCATCGGCTTTGCCCCGCGCGAAGCCATCACCGGCGACTTTTTGGAAGGCCTGAGCCGCGAAAGCTTCCGCGTGGCCCACGACATCAGCGCCTACAGCTTCCCCGCCATGGCCAAGGCCGCCCTGCCCTACCTCAGCGACAAGGCCGCCCTGCTGACGCTCACCTACCTGGGCTCCCTGCGCGTCTTGCCCAACTACAACACCATGGGCCTGGCCAAAGCCAGCCTGGAAGCCAGCGTGCGCTACCTGGCCGAGTCGGTGGGCCCCAAGGGCGTGCGCGTTAACGGCATCAGCGCCGGCCCCATCAAAACCCTGGCCGCCAGCGGCATCAAGGACTTCGGCAAGATGCTCAAAGCCACCGCCGAATGCCCCATCCGCCGCAACGTGACGATCGACGACGTGGGCAACGTGGCCGCCTTCTTGCTGAGCGACCTGGCCGCAGGCGTGAGCGCGGAGATCACCTATGTGGACGGTGGTTTCAGCCAGGTGGTGGGTGGCATCGGCGAGGCGGCTTAAGCCAAAAGAGCTGCCAGCGCTTATGGAATGGGCGCAAGCAGCTATCAAAAAAACAGCATGCGGGTGGAGTCCATGCACATAGAAACCGACGACCTCAGCCGCCCGGAAATCCGGGCCCTGCTGCAAGAGCACCTGGACAGCATGTACGCCCTGTCGCCCCCCGAGAGCGTGCACGCCCTGGACATCGCCAAGCTGCGCGCCCCCGACATCAGCTTCTGGACCGCCTGGGACGGCCCGCTGCTGCTGGGCTGCGGCGCACTGAAACAGCTCGATGCCCACCACGCCGAACTCAAATCCATGCGCACCCCCGCCGCCCACCGGGGCCGGGGTGCCGGGCGCGCCTTGCTGATGCACATCCTGCAAGTCGCCCAAGCCCGCGGCTACACCCGCCTCAGCCTGGAAACCGGCACCGCCAGCGCCTTTCACCCCGCCCAAAAACTCTACGCCAGCGTAGGCTTCACCTTCTGCGGCCCGTTCGCCAGCTACCGTGAAGACCCGCACAGCGTGTTCATGGCGTTGGATTTGTAAGTACCGGGGTACGCCATGGCCCGCGATGCCCTTCCTATCGACTACCGGCGCGATGCAGATGCCAGCGACACAGCGCTCAACACCCTGTTTGCGCAGGCGTGGCCCGGCCACCAGCACCGCTCTTTTCGGCCTGTATTGCAGGCGGGCTTCACCAGCATCTGCGCCTACAGCGGCGAGGCGCTGGTGGGCTTTGTGAACATCGCCTGGGATGGGCATGCCCACGCCTTCGTGCTGGACCCTACCGTGGCCCCAGCCTTCAGAAGGCAAGGCATAGGCCGCCAACTGGTACTACGTGGAATTGCCGCTGCAAAAAGTGCGGGCCTGGCCTGGGTCCACGTGGACTTTGAGCCTGCGCTACGCGGGTTCTATCGGCAATGCGGCTTCCAAACCTCGGAAGCCGGGGTGATCCAGTTGGCATCGTTCAACCCTGCTTAAACCGCATGCGCCAGTACAGATCACTGCTTTTTTGATAGTAAAAAATAAGAGCTGCTCGTGCCGATTGAATGGGCACGAGAGGCCGATTTGATACGTGAAAAATGGCCTAAAAGTCAAAGAGAGACAAAATTGCCACCCCCAGCCCAAAGCGCGCACCGCAGGTTCCCGTAGCGCCAGCGCAGGGCGCAGACAGTTGGGGCGCCTTTCTTTTGGTATCTTTTCTTTTGCGTAAAAGAAAAGATACTGCGCCGCCGGGCGCAACTCCCGGCCGAGGATGCTGGCAGGCACCCAGAAAACGTCAACGCCAACCCGCCAATCGGGGTCAGAGCACGCACGCGACTGAACGGGAGGGTTGGCATCTACTATTCGGCGCGCGTGGATGATCTGACCCCCATTGGCTACCACCCGTCCAGCCGAAATAAACAGCCAAAACACCCCCTAGTGCCAGTCAAACAAGCGCAAGCAGCTACAAAAACTGTAGCCACTTGCACCCAGCCAACTCAATACCCTTTAGCCAACCCGGTATTGCGACGCGGGTCATTCGCACCGTAGAAACGGAAGTTCCCACGCGGCTTGCCTTCCAGCGACGGGGCACCTACCAAAATAGCGGCCAGGTGGTTGGCGGGCTGGGGTACGCCCAGGTTGTGGCCCATGCCTTCCAGGATTTTGCGGGTGTCGGGGCTGATGCCGAAGGTGTCCATATTGGTCATGTCGGGCAGCCACTGCTGGTGAAAGCGCGGTGCGTCCACGGCCTCTTGCACGTTCATGCCGTAGTCGATCACGTTCAGGATGGTGTGCGTAACCGCAGTGATGATGCGGCTGCCGCCGGGGGTGCCGACCACCATGACGGGCTTGCCATCTTTGCTGACGATGGTGGGGCTCATGGAGCTCAGGGGGCGCTTGCCGGGTTCGATCTTGTTGGCTTCGCCCTGCACCAGGCCGTACAGGTTGGGCACGCCCACCTTGGAGGTGAAGTCGTCCATTTCGTTGTTCAGCAGCACGCCCGTTTTGGCAGCCGTGACCTTGGCGCCGAACCAGTCGTTCAGCGTGTAGGTGACGGAGACGGCATTGCCCAACTTATCGACGATGGAGTAGTGGGTGGTGTTGCTGCCCTCGTGCGGGGCCACACCGGGCTTCAGATCCTTGGAGACAGCGGCCTTGACGGGGTCGATGGCGGCGCGGATCTTGGCCGCATAGCCTTTGTCGAGCAGGCGGTCCAGCGGGTTTTTCACGAAGTCGGGGTCACCCAGGTAGCTGTTGCGGTCCAGGTAGGCGTGGCGCATGGCCTCGATCTGGTAGTGCACGGCCTGGGCCGAACGGAAACCCAGCTCCTTGAGCGGATAGCCTTCGACGATGTTCAAAATCTCGCAGATCACCACGCCACCCGAGCTGGGAGGCGGGGCCGAAATGATGCGGTAGCCGCGGTAGTCGCACTCCACCGGGGCCAGTTCGCGTACCTTGTACTGGTTCAGGTCTTCCTGGGTGATGATGCCCTTGCCGGCCTGGCTGGCGGCCACGATGTTGGCACCGACTGCGCCCTTGTAGAAGCCGTCCGGGCCCTTCTGGCTGACCAGCTTCAAGGTTTTGGCCAGGTCTTTTTGCACCAGCTTCTGGCCGATCTGGAACGGTTCACCTTTATTCAAAAAGATGGCGGCGGATGGCGCGTCTTTCTTGAAGTCTTCGGTGGAGGTTTTCAGCATGTCGATGTCGCCCTCTTGCAGCACAAAGCCGCGCTCGGCCAGCTGGATGGCCGGGGCCAGCAGCTTGGCGCGGCCCATGGTGCCGTACTTGGTGCGGGCTTCTTCAAAGCCTGCCACCGAGCCGGGGATGCCCACCGCCAGGTAGCCATGGGTGCTGGCACCCTTGACCACATTGCCGTCGGCATCCAGGTACATGTTGGCGGTGGCGGCCAGAGGGGCTTTTTCGCGGAAATCGAGGAAGGTCTTGCGGCCGTCGGCCAGTTGCACCGTCATGAAGCCGCCACCGCCCAGGTTGCCCGCTGCGGGGTAGACCACGGCCAGCGCATAGCCTACGGCCACGGCGGCATCGATGGCGTTACCGCCGCGCTTGAGGACATCCACACCGACCTGGGTGGCCAGATGCTGGGCGGTAACGACCATGCCGTTTTCTGCGGCCACCGGGGCCACAGAGGCGGCCTGGGCGGCGCAACACAGGGCAGCGGCAGCGGCTATCAACGCGGGGCGAAAGTAGGAAATGGGCATGCGGAAGAGTCTCCAGAATGTAGGTTGGGTGCGGTCACGTCAGGAAGTAACCCAGCCCAATGTACCAAGTTCTCGCCGCCGCCCAATAGCCAAAAAGCGCCCAAAACTACCCCAGAACCGACCGGGACGGCGAAGTTGTTACCGGGTTTACAACTTCGCCGCCCTGGCAAACCTGGTTCACCGTTTGTTACCTGCGGTTGCAGCCCTCCCTTGCGCCACCACCGGGGTGGCAGTATGGCCTTCCAGGTCGTCCAACAGGGCGATCCACAGCGCCACGCACATGCCCACCATCACCAGCAAGAACGGCGCGGCCACGATGATGGCCGCCGTCTGCAGCCCACCCAGGCCGCCCATCACCAGCAGCACGGCGGCGGCACTGCCCGCCAGCACGCCCCACACCACCACCAGCGCGCGCGGCGGCTCCAGATTGCCGTGGGCGCACAGCATGCCCATCACGATGGCCCCGGCATCGGCACCCGAGATAAAGAACACGCCGACCAGCATCATGGCGGCCAGGGAAGTGACGGCCGCCGCCGGATACTGGCCCAGCAACACAAACAAGGCGACCGCCGGGCCCTGGTCTTTGACCGCCGCCGCAATACCCCCCGCACCCGACAGCTCCGAGTACAGGGCGGCTCCGCCCATGATGGCAAACCAGACCATGGTGACCGCGCTGGGGATAAAGATCACGCCCATCACAAACTCGCGGATGGTGCGGCCCCGCGAAATGCGGGCAATGAAGGTGCCCACAAACGGTGCCCAGGAAATCCACCAGGCCCAGTAAAAGATGGTCCAACCGGCCAGCCATTTGCCATCGCTGAAGGCGGCGGTGCGAAACGACATGGGCACCAGCTCCCGCAGGTACTCACCGACCGACTCGACCAGCGTGTTCAGGATGAACACCGACGGCCCCACGCAGGCCAGAAACAGCAGCAACAGCACGGCAATCACCATGTTGACGTTGCTCAGGAACTGCACGCCTTTGCCCACGCCCGACACGGCCGACAGGATGAACAGCGCCGTCATCACCCCGATGATGGTGAGTGCAATGGAGTTGGATTCGCCGGTATGCCACAGAAAGTTCAGCCCGCTGTTGATCTGCTGTGCGCCCAGCCCCAGCGAGGTGGCGGTACCAAACAAGGTGGCCAACACGGCCAGTACATCAATGGCTTTGCCCAGCGGCCCGCGCGCACCGGCCTGGCCGATCAGCGGCGCAAAGGTGCTGGAAATCAGGTTGGGCGCATCCTTGCGAAAGGTGAAATAGGCAATTGCCAAGCCCACAATCGCATAGATGGCCCAGGGGTGGAAGGCCCAGTGGAAGAACGAATACTCCATGGCCAGCCGTGCCGCCGCCCGGGTTCCCGGCTCTGCCAGGCCGTGCGGTGGCGTGGCAAAGTGGGTGATGGGTTCGGCCACGCCCCAAAACATCAGGCCGATACCCATGCCCACGCTGAACATCATGGCAATCCACGAGGAGGTGGAGAACTCGGGCTGCTCGTCGTCCCGGCCGAGTTTGATCTTGCCAAAACGGCTGAACGCCAGAAACAGCGCAAAGCCCAGAAAGAACACGGTCGACACCACAAAGAACCAGCCGAAGCTGTCGATGATGGTGTCCAGCAGTGCCTGCGACGCGGTGGCCATGCCTTTGGGGGCGATGGCCCCCCAGCCGACAAAGACGACGGCGATGACGGCCGACCAGAGGAACACTTTTTTATCCACACCTTGTTGCTGGGCTTGTCTCATGGGAAATCCTTATTTTTAGGGTCGTACACCGTGGTCGTTTTGGAAACCACAGATTCATAGTCCCACGCCAAAGATGTAACAAATAGCCCAGCAGCGACACCGTTATGGCGAAATTCGCCAATTGCAATGTATACACTGCAATCGCTGTAGTACCCCCTGCAGGCCGCAGCACAGACATTCCAAGCCGGTTTCCAACGGCACACCCGCCTGCGGACCAAGACACCAGAAGGGATTCACGCCATGAGCCTCTCTACCCACCGCCTGCAACGCCGAACCTTGCTGCTGCAGCTGGGCGTCCTGGTCACCACGGCCAGCCCGTTTTGGGCCCGTGCAGGCTCTGCGCCGACTTTGCAACGGCCTACGGCCTACCGCCCCGGCATTGCGCTGGCGGGCTACTGGGTCAGCGAAAAGCTGGACGGCGTGCGCGGTTACTGGGACGGCAGCCAGCTCTGGACCCGGGGCGGCCAGCGCATCCACCCGCCCGCGTGGTTTACCGCAGGCTGGCCGTCTACGGCGCTGGACGGCGAGCTGTGGGCCGGGCACGGGGCTTTTGCCACGGCGGTGTCCACGGTGCGGCAGACCGATGCGGGCGATGCGGCCTGGCGGCAGATGCGTTACCGGCTGTTTGACCTGCCCGGGCAAAGCGGCGTTTTTGACGCGCGCCTGGCCACCCTGCAGCAGCTGGCCCTGCCCGCCTGGGTGCAGCCGGTGGCGCAGGCGCGCGTGGCCAACCCAGCGGCGCTGCAGGCCCTGCTGCGCCAGACGGTGCAGGCTGGGGGCGAAGGCCTGGTGCTGCACCGGGGCGACGCGCTGCTGGCCCGCCCAGACACGGACGACCTGCTGAAGTTAAAACCGTTTGAAGACGCCGAGGCCCGGGTGGTGGGCTATGTGGCAGGCCGGGGCAAGTATGCGGGCCTGTTGGGTGCCCTGCAGGTGGAGACACCCGAGGGCAAAAAATTCAAGCTGGGCACCGGTTTCAGCGATGCCCAGCGGCGCAATCCGCCTGCGCTGGGGTCCTGGGTGACGTACCGGTATCGGGACGTCAACCCCAGCGGGATTCCGCGCTTTGCGAGCTTTTTGCGGCTGCGCGAAGACCTGGATATGTAGCGGATCTGTGATTACTTAGGCAGCAGAACCTTGTCCACCACGTGGATCACGCCATTCGACTGGTACACGTCGGCGATGGTCACGGTGGCGGTGCCGCCTTTTTCATCGGTCACCATCACCTTGCCGCCGCTGGCCTTGGCCGTCAGCGTGCCGCCGCTCACGGTCTTCATCGTGGCCATGCCCTTGCCGTCCATGACCATCTTGCCGATGGCGGCGGCGTCATATTTACCGGCCACCACGTGGTAGGTCAGCACGGTGGTCAGCGTGCCCTTGTTTTCGGGCTTGAGCAGGGTGTCTACCGTGCCGGCGGGCAAAGCGGCAAAGGCGGCGTTGGTAGGCGCGAACACGGTGAACGGGCCTGCGCTCTTCAAGGTGTCCACCAGGCCTGCAGCCTTGACGGCGGCCACCAGGGTGGTGTGGTCCTTGGAGTTGACGGCGTTGTCGATGATGTCCTTGGAGGCCATCATGGGTGCGCCACCGACCATCACGTCGGCGGCCATGGAGGCAAAAGACACGGCGGCCATCACGGCGGCCAGGCTGAAAGAGGCAATTGTGCGGGTGGTTTGGATCGAGGCCATGCGAGGCTCCTGGTAGTTAGGAAACAAGCCGAATATGCGGCTGAGACCAATACGGAGCGTGGCAGGGCTTTGGATTCAAGTGCCAGCAAAATTTATATAAAAAGAGCCGCTAGCGCTTATTTAATAAGCACGAGCAGCTCTTTATTCAATAGCAGACCAAGATGTAAGGCTTAAGCCTTCACGCAGTCCGCAAAGTAGTGGTGCTTGCCGTTGTCGTCCACTTCTTCAACCAGGCCGTGGATATCGGTCTCGAAGCCCGGGCACTGGGTGTTGAACTCGCGCGAAAACTTCAGGTAGTCCACGATCTTCTTGTTGAACACTTCACCCGGAATCAACAGCGGAATGCCCGGTGGATACGGTGTGACCAGGCCCACGGTGATGCGGCCTTCCAGGTCGTCGATGGCCACGCGCTCGGTCTTGCGCAGGGCAATGTGTGCGTAGGCATCGCTGGGCTTCATGGCCGGGGTCAGGTCGCTGAGGTACATGTCGGTGGTGAGCCGGGCGATGTCGTACTTGGCATACAGGTTGTGCAGGTGCTGGCACAGGTCGGCCAGGCCCATGCGTTCGTAGCGCCGGTGTTTTTGGCAGAACTCGGGCAGGATGCGCCACATGGGCTGGTTCTTGTCGTAGTCGTCCTTGAACTGCTGCAGTGCGGTCAGCATGCTGTTCCAGCGGCCCTTGGTGATGCCGATGGTGAACATGATGAAGAAGCTGTACAGGCCGGTTTTTTCCACCACCACGCCGTGCTCGGCCAAAAACTTGGTGACGATGCTGGCCGGGATGCCGGTTTTGGCGAACTTGCCGTTCAGGTCCATGCCGGGCGTGACGATGGTGGACTTGATCGGGTCCAGCATGTTGAAGCCGGTGGCCATCTTGCCAAAGCCGTGCCAGTTGGCCTTGGCGTTGGACTTGGATTCGCCCTTGATGATCCAGTCGGTGGCGCGGCCAATGCCCTCCTCCACCAGCTTGTCGGGGCCCCAGACCTTGAACCACCAGTCGGCACCGTACTCTTCGTCCACTTTGCGCATGGCGCGGCGGAAGTCCAGGGCTTCGGCAATGCTTTCCTCCACCAGCGCGGTGCCGCCGGGCGGCTCCATCATGGCCGCAGCCACGTCGCAGCTGGCGATGATGCTGTACTGCGGGCTGGTGCTGGTGTGCATCAGGTAGGCCTCGTTAAAGAGGTGGCGGTCGAGCTTGACGTTTTGCGAGTCCTGGATCAGCACGTGGCTGGCCTGGCTGATACCTGCCAGCAGCTTGTGGATGCTTTGCGTGGCATACACCACCGCGTGCTTGGGGCGGATGCGCTTTTTGCCCATCGAGTGGTAGCTGCCGTAGAACGGGTGGAAGGCGGCGTGCGGCAGCCAGGCTTCGTCGAAATGCAGGTTTTCCACATAACCATCGAGCATGGTCTTGATGGTTTCGGTGTTGTAGAGCACGCCGTCGTAGGTGCTTTGCGTGATGGTGAGGATGCGCGGCTTGATGGTGTCGGCATCCACGTGCTGCAGCAGCGGGTTGGCGCGGATCTTGGCCTTGATGGCAGCGGGCTCGAACTCGCTCTTGGGAATGGGGCCGATGATGCCGAAGTGGTTACGCGTAGGCTTCAAGAAAACCGGAATCGCGCCGGTCATGATGATGGCGTGCAGGTTGGACTTGTGGCAGTTGCGGTCGACCACCACCACGTCGCCGGGGGCCACGGTGTGGTGCCAGACCATCTTGTTGCTGGTGCTGGTGCCGTTGGTCACAAAGAAACAGTGGTCGGCGTTAAAGATGCGCGCGGCATTGCGTTCGCTCTCGCCAATCGCGCCATTGTGGTCGAGCAACTGGCCCAGCTCTTCCACCGCGTTGCACACGTCGGCACGCAGCATGTTTTCACCATAGAACTGGTGGTACATCTGGCCCACCGGGCTCTTCAGGAAGGCCACGCCCCCCGAATGGCCGGGGCAGTGCCAGGAGTAGGAGCCGTCTTCGGCGTAGTCCAGCAGGGCCTTGAAAAACGGCGGCTGCACGCCCTCCAGGTAGCTCTTGGCTTCGCGGATGATGTGGCGCGCCACAAACTCGGGCGTGTCCTCGAACATGTGGATGAAGCCGTGCAGCTCGCGCAGGATGTCGTTGGGGATGTGCTGCGAGGTCTTGGTTTCGCCGTAGATGTAGATGGGCACATCCAGGTTCTTGCGGCGCACTTCTTCGATGAAATGGCGCAGATTCAGCACCACCGGGTCGTGGTCGGGGCCGGGCGAGAATTCTTCGTCGTCGATCGACAAAATGAACGCGCTGGCGCGGCTTTGCTGCTGGGCAAATTTGGACAGGTCGCCGTAACTGGTCACCCCCAGTACCTCCAGCCCCTCCGTCTCAATCGCCTGGGCCAGGGCGCGGATGCCCAGCCCCGAGGTGTTCTCGGAGCGAAAATCTTCATCGATGATGACGATAGGGAAACGAAACTTCATGCCGGCCTCCAGCCAAATAATCTTTAAATAACTTCCATGGCTCTCGGTGCGCTGCACCCGAGTCCATGAAAGTTAGTGCAAGGTAAAACTTAAAACAGGCGCGAAGTGTAAGGACTTCGTATGAAGCTTCTGGGGCGGCCCCCGGATTTGGTCCCAAAATGTGGCGATACGAATACAAGCAAAGGCACTCTATGGCGGAATCGACGATCTGGTGGCTACTGGCAGGCGGGGCCATCGTGGCCGAATTGCTCACCGGCACCTTCTATTTGCTGATGCTGGCCCTGGGCTTCGCGGCGGCGGCGCTGGCGGCCTATGCGGGTGTCAGCACTGTGGTGCAAACGCTGATCGCCAGCGCGGTGGGCGGCGGTGCCGTGGTGCTGTGGCACCGCATCCGCAGCCAGCGCCCCCAAAACCTGCCTGCCAACGCCAACCCGGATGTGAACCTGGACATTGGTGAGGCCGTGCAGGTCGATGCCTGGAACTCCGACGGCACTGCCCAGGTGCATTACCGGGGTGCCAACTGGACGGTGCTGCACCGGCCCGGCAACGCGCCCTCCCCCGGTCCGCACCGCGTGGTCGAGGTTATCGGCAACCGGCTTTTGGTCGACAAACTGTGAAACACTCCTTCCATTAACCGGAGCCTTTATGGAAATTGCCATCGTCGTACTCGTCATTGCCGTCATCTTCATCAGCCGCACCCTAAAGGTTGTGCCCCAGCAGCACGCCTGGGTGATCGAGCGCCTGGGCAAATACCACGGCACCCTCACCCCGGGCCTGAACTTTCTGGTGCCGTTTGTGGACCGCGTGGCCTACAAGCATGTGCTCAAAGAGATTCCGCTCGACATTCCCAGCCAGGTCTGCATCACACGAGACAACACCCAGTTGCAAGTGGATGGCATTTTGTACTTCCAGGTGACCGACGCGATGCGCGCCAGCTACGGCTCCAGCAACTACATCATGGCCATCAGCCAATTGGCGCAAACCTCGCTGCGCAGCGTGATCGGCAAGCTGGAGCTGGACAAAACCTTTGAAGAGCGCGACATCATCAACGCCCAGGTGGTGGCCGCCATCGACGAAGCCGCCCTGAACTGGGGCGTGAAGGTGCTGCGCTACGAAATCAAGGACCTGACCCCCCCGAAGGAAATCCTGCACGCCATGCAGGCGCAGATCACCGCCGAGCGGGAAAAGCGGGCGCTGATTGCCGCGTCCGAAGGCCGCCGCCAGGAACAGATCAACATTGCCACCGGCGAGCGCGAGGCTTTCATCGCCCGCTCCGAAGGTGAAAAGCAGGCCGCCATTAACAATGCCCAGGGCGAGGCAGCCGCCATCACTGCAGTCGCCCAGGCCAACGCCCACGCGATTGAACTGGTGGCTGCGGCCATCCGCCAGCCGGGCGGCGAGCAGGCGGTACAGCTCAAGGTGGCCGAAAAAGCCGTGGAGGCCTACGCCAAGGTGGCCGCCAACGCCCACACCACCCTGATCGTGCCCAGCAACATGACCGAGGTGTCGGCCCTGATCGGCTCCGCCATGAAGATGGTCAACACCGTCAAAGCTTCCTAGGAATCCCATGGACACCCCCGCCATCGAACACAACGTGCTGGGCAACGAACTGGTGCCCTGCTCCTACGACCCGCTGACCGGCTACTTCCGCGACGGCTGCTGCAACACCGACGAGACCGACAGCGGCTCCCACGTCATCTGCACCAAGGTGACGGCAGAGTTTCTGGCCTTCTCGCTGGCCCGTGGCAACGATCTCACCACGCCCCGCCCCCAGTGGCGCTTTGCCGGCCTGCGCCCTGGCGACCGCTGGTGCCTGTGTGCCAACCGCTGGAAAGAAGCGTTCGAGGCCGGTGTGGCCCCGCAGGTGGTGCTGGAGTCCACCCATATCCGCGCGCTGGAGTTCGTGTTGCTGGAAGATCTGGAGAAACATGCGGTGCCGGGCCGGAATGCGGCCCATTGACTGCTATACTTGTGGGCTTAGGAACGGTGGATGAGTGGTTTAAGTCGCACGCCTGGAAAGCGTGTGAGGGTTAATAGCCCTCCGCGGGTTCGAATCCCGCCTGTTCCGCCAATATCAGGCCTGTCGTTATTGCAACGACAGGCCTTTTTTGTTTCCGTGTGTTACCCACCGCACAGTCAGCCGCCTGGAAATGCCCCAGTATGCATTGACAAGATCGCTCCATAGTGCTGCGGTCTCAGAACCGTCAAACTGATCATTGATAATTTGTGCGTAACATATCGCCCATACAACATAGGGAAATACCAGCATGGCAAAGGGAATGATTCTGGCGGCAGGGCAAGGAACGCGGGTGCGCCCGCTGACCAAAGACTTACCCAAGCCCATGGTGCCGATTTTGGGCAAGCCGGTCATGGAATATCTGATCGAGCACCTGGCCAACTACGGCATCAAAGAAATCATGGTGAACGTGGCCTACCACCACCACAAAATCGAGCAGTATTTTGGCGATGGCCACCGCTGGGGCGTGCAGATCGGTTATGCCTACGAAGGCGTGCGCGAACATGGCGACGTGATTCCCAAGCCCTTTGGCTCGGCCGGCGGCATGCGGCGCATCCAGGATTTCAGCGGCTTTTTTGACGAACCCACTCTCGTGCTGTGCGGTGACGCACTGATCGATCTGGACATCGGCGCGGCCCTGCACGAGCACAAAACCAAGGGTGCCATCGCCAGCGTAGTCACGCTGGACGTGCCACTCAACGAAGTCTCCAACTACGGCATTGTGGTGGCCAATGAGCAGGGCCAGATCCAGTCCTTCCAGGAAAAGCCCAAGCCCGAAGATGCCCAGTCCACCCTGGCCAGCACCGGCATCTACATCTTCGAGCCCGAGGTCATCGACATGATCCCGCCCAACAAGGTGTACGACATCGGTGCTGAGCTGTTCCCCCAACTGGTGGCCGAAAAGCTGCCCTTCTACGCCCAGAAGCGCTTCTTCAACTGGATCGACATTGGCCGGGTCAGCGACTACTGGTCGGTGCTGCAGCGCGTGCTGCGCGGCGAAGTGGCACAGATGAACATTCCGGGCCGCGAGGTCAAGCCCGGCATCTGGGTGGGGCTGAACACCTCCATCGCCTGGGACCAATGCAACATCCAGGGCCCGGTCTACCTGGGCTCCAGCGTGAAGGTGGAGCCGGGTGCCACCATCATCGGCCCCTGCTGGATCGGCCACGGCAGCGTGATCCGCTCGGGTGCCAAGGTCACCCGCAGCATCTTGTTCGAGTACACCCGCATCGCGGCCGACATGCACTTCTTCGAGATGATCGTCTCGCCCAACTACTGCGTGGACCGTACCGGTGAAACCCTGTACCGGGGCGACGACATGGCGCAACTCCGCTGGGGCGACGCGAGAGCCTAACTAAGCTCACCCCCAGGCTACAGCGCAAGCGCTTTTCGCCAACCCCCCTCGTATCTGCTTGCAAAGCAGATACGACATGCAGGGGGCGATACCAGTGGCCTGGCGGAGCCAGGGCCAGCTATCCCTGGAAGGGGTTTCATTGCGGTAAGTTTGTGCTTTTTAAGCTGCTAGCGCTTATGAGAAGGGCGCTAGCAGCTACTAAATATGCAGCAAACCACCAGACGAAAAAAAGCCACCTCGCGGTGGCTTTTTTGCGGGTGCTGGAAGGATTAGTTCAGCGCGGTCTTCTTGCCGTCTTTGTAGACCGACAGGGTGATCGATGGGTTCTTCAGTTCGCCGTTAGGTTCGAAGCTGATAGTGGTGGTCACGCCCTTGTAGTTGGTCTTCAGCAACTCGGCGGTGTAGACCTTGGGGTCGGTGGAGTTGGCGCGCTTCATGGCATCGACCAGCACCATCGTAGCATCGTAGGTGTACGGGCTGTAGATCTGGAACTGGCCAGGGTACTTGGCATCGTACTTCTTCTTCCATTCCACGCCGCCAGGCATCTTCACCAGGGATGCGCCGCCTTCAGCGCAAACCACGTTCTCCAGCGTCTTGGCACCGGCAGCCAGCTTGGCCACTTCGTTGGTGCACAGGCCGTCACCGCCGAAATACTTGACGTTGGCCATGCCCAGTTGCTCCATCTGGCGCAGCATCGGGCCGGCCTGGGGATCCATGCCGCCGAAGAAGATGGCATCAGGTGCCTTGGCCTTGATGGAGGTCAGGATGGCCATGAAGTCGGTGGCTTTGTCGGTGGTGAACTGCTCGTCCACAATCGTCATGCCCTTGGCCGCAGCGGTCTTCTTGAACACATCGGCAACGCCTTGGCCGTAAGCGGTACGGTCGTCGATGATGGCGACTTTCTTCAGCTTCAGCGCGTCAACCGCGTAAAAAGCCAGCCCTGCACCCAGCGAGTTGTCGTTGGCGATGATGCGGTAGGTGGTTTTGTAGCCTGGCTTGGTCAGGTTGGGGTTGGTGGCCGCGCCGGTGATGTGGGGAATACCGCAGTCGTTGTAGACCTTGGATGCGGGAATGGTGGTACCCGAATTCAGGTGGCCCACCACGCCGTTGACCTTGGCATCGCACAGCTTTTGTGCAGCCGCCGTGCCTTGCTTTGGATCGGCAGCATCGTCTTCCGCCATCAGCTCGAACTTGATCTTCTTGCCACCGATCACGACGTTTTGCGTGTTCAAGTCTTCCACGGCCATGCGTGCACCGTTTTCGTTGTCTTTACCGTAGTGGGCCTGTCCACCCGACATAGGCGCAACGTGGCCGATTTTCACGACCTGCACGTCCTGGGCAGAAGCCATACCTGCCACAGCAGTAATGGCAGCAGCTACGGTCAATTTCAACTTCATTTGCATAAAAACTCCAATGTACAAAATGGCTGGATAGCGATAGACACAGTGAATGGGTAAATCCACGGGCCGAACCATACCGCAATTTTTAGGCCCGAAACATAGGGAACACGCGGACAACCGTTTTTGCGCCCATTTGGGGCATACAAAACCGGTATTTTTACCGTTTAAGGCATGCGCGTAGCCAGTTCGTCGGCCACTGCATCGGACACCGATTGGCGCACCACAAACTCGATTTCTTCGCGCAAACGCGGAACCAAAGACTGGGTTTGCTGCAGCACCATGGCCGCTACCGCCTCGCGCAAACGGCGCTCCAGCGACAAGTCGATGCGCTGCATCACGCGGTGGATGATTTGGTCTTCCAGAGCCTCCGCAGAGATAAATCCGGGCGGTGTCGCGGGAGCGACAGGCACCGAAATGGGCTGCACCACTTCGGTGAGTGTGGGCACGAAACGCGGGGGCTGGCGGGGAGAATCAACCATCATGCGGGCTCTTTCAGTTCCAAATCCTTGCGTTGCACCGCGTAGCCACGGCCTGCGTAATGCTTCCAGCGCTGGCGGGCCAGCACGCGGTCGTCCTCCTCCAAGGTGACCACCTCGATCAAACGCTCGAAGCGCTCGAACCCGGCGGGTACGGTATCGCCCAGTTGCAGCAACACCTGCTGGTGCGGGGCCTCCAGCGCTGACTCCAGCAGCAGCACGGGCGACGCCGCCAACACCTGGGCGTCCGTGGTGGCCAGGGTGTGGGCCACAAAGTCGGTGGCGCTGAAACTCCACAGGGCCGCGTCCAGGGCCTGCAGCAAATCAGGCCCCGCCACCACCACCACCCGCCCGCCCTGCCGACTAGCCTTGCGCAGCAGACGGCAGGCGTAGGCGATCTTGTCGGGCGCGTTGAAGTGGAACTCTACGTGGGTCATGGGCGGGCTAACAGCTTTACTTGGCCACCGTCTTGCGTGGGGCTTTGGGCGCAGTCTTGGCCGCGGCGGCCACCGCAGGGGCTGCCGCTTTGCGCTTTACTATTTTTTTAGTAGCTGCTTGCGCTGGTGGAATAAGCGCTGAAGACTGATTTAACACGTAATCCAGCAACAAGCCCACAGGCCGTCCGGTAGCGCCCTTGGCCGCCCCGCTCTTCCAGGCCGTGCCCGCAATGTCCAGGTGCGCCCAGGGCATTTTGCCGGTGAACTTCTGCAAGAACTTGGCGGCGGTAATGGCCCCACCCGCACGCCCGGCCACGTTGGCCATGTCGGCAAAGTTGGACTTCAGGCCTTCGCCGTATTCATCGTCCAGCGGCAGGCGCCAGCACGGGTCCATGGCGGATTCGCCTGCGGCTTGCAGGGCAGCCGCCAGCGAATCATCCGCCGAGAACATGCCACTGCGCACGCCGCCCAGGGCCACCACGCAGGCTCCGGTCAAGGTGGCAATGTCGATCACGGCGCGGGGCTTGAAGCGCGCGGCATAGGTCAGCGCGTCGCACAGCACCAGGCGGCCTTCGGCATCGGTGTTGAGGTTTTCAATCGTCTGGCCGCTCATGCTGGTGACCACGTCGCCGGGCTTGACCGCACCGCCGTCGGGCATGTTTTCGCAGGCCGGGATCAGGCCGACCACGTTGATGGCGGGCTTCAAATCACCCAGCGCGCGGAACACGCCCAGCACGCTGGCGGCACCGCACATGTCGAACTTCATCTCGTCCATTTCGGCGGCAGGCTTGATGGAGATGCCGCCGGTGTCAAAGGTGATGCCCTTGCCCACCAGCACGGTAGGGGCCACCGTTTTGGCCGCGCCGCTGTAGTGCAGCAAGATAAAGCGCAGCGGCTCCTTGGAGCCCTGGGCCACCGACATGAACGAGCCCATGCCGAGTGCGGCCACTTCTTTGGGCCCCAGCACTTCGCAGCGGATCTTGGGAAAGCGCGCCAGCGACTTGGCCGCCGTGCCCAGCAGCGTGGGCGTGGCGTGGTTGCCGGGGCGGTTGGCCCACTCTTTGGCCAGCTCGACTCCGGCTACCGTGGCCGTGCCCAGGGCCAGCTCGGCCTGGGCCGCTGCCGCATCGGGGGCGCACAGCCAGACGTTGGCCAGCACGCGGCCTTCGGGCTTGGACTTGGTGGTGGTGTAAACATAGGTGGCCTCGGCCACGCACTGCACCACCGCGCGCACGCACTTCTGGGCGGGGGCACCGGCAAAGCTGATCAGCACTTTGCGCAGCGTCGGGCCCTTGGCGGCCGCCACAGCGGTGGCCACGGCCTGGCGCACATGGCGCACCGAGCCATCGCCCACGCCCACCAGCAGCACCCGCGTGGCGGCGGACGCAGCCGGGCGGTACATTTGCAGCAGCTTGCCGGGCTTGGCTTCCAAATCCCCCGACGCACGGGCCTGGGCAATCAACTGAGACAATGCGTCCTTGCCAGGTGCAAAGACCTCGGACACCAGCACAATCAGGGCATCGCATTTCTCGGCGGCGCAGGCGGCCAGGTCCAGAGATTTCAGTTCAAAGTTCATAAATTTAGTCGTGTTGTCGTGTGGGTAGGGTCCGATGTGGCCACCCGCACGGTGGCTTGCAATCCGTCAACGATGTTATTCCATTCTTCTATACGCAAAGAGCTGGCGCGCGGTTTTGGGGCCACGCTGGTCGCCTTGGTCACTATCGTCATGACCATGATGCTGATCCGCACCCTGGGCCAGGCGGCCAAAGGCTCGGTTAACCCGTCCGAAGTGATGATGGTGCTGGGCTATACCGTGCTGGGCTACCTGCCCACCATCCTCACGCTGAGCCTGTTTGTGGCCGTGGTCAGCACGCTCTCGCGCATGTACAGCGACAGCGAAATGGTCATCTGGTTCGCTAGCGGCCAAGGCTTGGTAGGGCTGCTGCGGCCCCTGTTTCGCTTTGCCTGGCCGATTTTGCTGGCGGTGGCGGCGCTGGCGCTGGTGGTGTGGCCCTGGTCCAACCAGCAGATCCAGGGCATGAAAGACCGCTACGAGCAGCGCGGCGACCTGGACCGCATTGCGCCGGGGCAATTCCAGGAATCGGCCAACGGCAACCGGGTGTTTTTTATCGACAAGCAAACCGGCGAGGATGGCGCCGATAAGCGCAGCGGCAACAACATCTTCATTTCCTCCATCGAGCGCGGCAAGGAAACCGTTACCTCGGCCCGCAGTGCCTCGATCGACCGCGTCAACGACCAGCAGTTTCTGATCCTGCGCAACGGCCAGCGGCTGGAGTCCACCCTGGGCCAGCCCGATCTGAAGGTCAGTGAGTTCAAGGAATACGGCACCCGCATCGGCGGCGATGCCATGGGCACACTGGACGGCCCGTCGTCGCGGGCCCTCTCCAGCATGGACCTGGTGCGCGAGCCCACGCCGCTGTACCTGGGCGAGCTGGCCTGGCGGCTCAGCCTGGCGCTGGCAGCGATGAATTTTGTGGTGATTGCGCTGGCCTTGTCGGGCGGTAATCCGCGCTCGGGCCGGGGCGGCAACATCATGTTTGCGCTGTTTGCCTTTGTTGTGTACTACAACCTGCTCAACCTGGGCCAGAACTGGATCACCAACGGTGCCATCGGGTTCACCCCGTTCATGCTGGGCCTGCACGGCGGCGTACTGGTGCTGGCCACCACCTGGCTGCTGGCGCGGCACCACCACTGGTCCTGGCGCAATCTGTTGCCGCGCAAGCCCACCGGAGCCGCAGCATGAAGACCATCCGCCAACTGCTGTACAAAGAAATCCTCATCGCCGTGGGGTTTGTGACGCTGGGCTTCCTGGCGCTGTTCTTCTTTTTCGACTTTGTGGACGAATTACGCTGGGTGGGCAAGGGCGGCGCCAACGGCTACCAGGTCACCCATGCGCTGATGGTGGTGGGGCTGATGGTGCCCAGCCACCTGTACGAGCTGCTGCCCATCACCGTGCTGATTGGCACCATCTTTGTCATGGCCCGGCTGGCACAAAGCTCCGAATACACCATATTGCGCACCAGCGGCCTGGGGCCCTGGCGGGCGCTGCACACCCTGCTGGTACTGGGGCTGGCGTTTGTGGTGCTGACCTTTGCGATTGGCGACTACCTGGCCCCGGTGTCGGGCCGCGCCGCGCAGCTCGTCAAGGCACGCTACCAGGGCGGCATCACCATTGGGCAAACCGGGGCCTGGCTGAAGGAAAAACAGGCCGACCATTCTTTTGCCGCCAACGTCAGCGCGCTGGGTGCCCAGGGCCGGATGCAGGGCGTGCGCATCTTCGAATTCGACCAGAACGGCCTGCTAGTGGCACTGATGCACGCCGAATCCGGTGAATTTGCGGGCGACGGTGCCTGGACGCTGAACAACGTGGAGCGCAGCCGCTTCCACACCCAGGACATCCAGGCCACCGACACCGCCAGCGTGGAGCGCCAGCGCCTCCCCAGCTACCGCTGGCCCACCGAGATCACCAACGAGATGGTGACCACCGCCCTGCTCAAGCCCGACCGCATGGCCACGCTGGACCTGTTCCAGTACATCCGCCACCTCAATGCCAACGGCCAGTCGGCCCAGCGTTACGAGATCGAGTTCTGGCGCAAGGTGTTTTATCCGCTGAGCTGCCTGGTGATGGTGGTGCTGGCCCTGCCGTTTGCCTACCTGCACTTTCGCGCTGGGGGCATCACCACCTATGTGTTTGGCGGCGTGATGGCGGGCATCAGCTTCTTTTTGCTGAACAACGTGTTTGGCTACATTGGCAACCTGCAAAACTGGCAGCCGTGGCTCACCGCCGCTGCGCCAGGCTTTATTTATTCCATGCTCTCGCTGGCTGCATTCAGCTGGCTGGTTTTAAGACGTTGATATGCAAAAAGCAGTGATTTTGTTTGCCCACGGCTCGCGCGACCCGCTGTGGCGTTTGCCAATGGAAGCCGTGGCCGCCCAGGTGGCCGCCACCGACCCGCAAGTGCAGGTAGCCTGCGCATTTCTGGAGCTGACCGAGCCCGACCTGCCCACCGCCGCCGCGCAATGCGTCGCCCAGGGCGCGCAGCAACTCACCGTGGTGCCTATGTTCCTGGGCGTGGGCCGGCATGTGCGCGAAGACTTGCCGGTGTTGATGGACGGCTTGCGCCAGCAGCATCCCGGCGTGGACATCGTTTTGCAGGCAGCGGTAGGGGAACATCCGCAACTGGTGGCGCTGCTCGCCAAGATCGCATTGGAACCCTAACGTGAAACAACTTTCATGGCTCGGGGTGCTCTGCACCCGAGTCCATGCAAACTGGTATAGATGATTCAGGCATAATGAATTTCAATATAAGTTGAAATTCGATATGAACCTACACCAATTCCGTTTCGTCCAGGAAGCCGCCCGGCGCGGGCTGAACCTGACCGAGGCCGCCAAAGCCCTGCACACCTCGCAACCGGGCGTGTCCAAAGCCATCATCGAGCTGGAAGAAGAGCTGGGTGTGGAGATATTTGCCCGCCACGGCAAGCGCCTCAAGCGCATTACCGAACCCGGCCAGCATGTGCTCAGCAGCATCGAAGTCATCATGCGCGAGGTGGGCAACCTGAAGCGCATCGGCGAACAGTTCAGCGCGCAAGACAGCGGCACCCTGTCGATTGCCACCACCCACACCCAGGCCCGCTACGTGCTGCCGGTGCCGGTGGCCAAGCTGCGCGAGGCCTACCCCAAGGTGAATGTGAGCCTGCACCAGGGCGCGCCCGACCAGGTGGCCCGCATGCTGATCGACGAAGTGGCCGAGATCGGCATTGCCACCGAATCGCTGTCCAACTACACCGAATTGGTCACCCTGCCCTGCTACGAATGGCAGCACGTCATCGTCTTCCCGGCCAACCATCCGCTCGCAAAAAAAGAGCGCCTCACGCTGGAGGATATTGCGCAGGAGCCGATTATTACGTACCACCCGTCGTTTACGGGCCGCACCAAGATCGACCAGGCCTTTGCCGCCCGCAAGCTGGTGCCCCGCATCGCCCTGGAAGCCATCGACTCCGACGTCATCAAGACCTATGTGCGCCTGGGCCTGGGCATCGGCATCGTGGCCGAAATGGCGGTGCGCGACGATGTCAATTCGGATCTGGTCGTGCGCCCCGGCGGCATTCTGTTTGGCGTGAACGTCGCCCGCGTGGCCTTCAAACGCAGCGCGTATCTGCGCAATTTCGTTTATAAATTTGCCGAGCTGCTGAGCGACCGTCTGGACCGGAATTTGGTGGCGCAGGCGATGTCTGGACACGTTAACGATTACGAGTTGTAAAACTTTGCGGGACAGACCGCAGGCTGCGCAGCAGACCAGCTCTGTCCTCAACTGATTAATTATGCGTACACCCCACATCCAAACCAAACTCCCCGCTGTCGGCACCACCATCTTCACCGTGATGTCGGCCCTGGCCGCCGAGCACAACGCGGTCAACCTGGGCCAGGGCTTCCCGGATTTCAACTGCGACCCGGCGCTGGTGCTCGCAGTCACCGAGGCCATGCAGCAGGGCCTGAACCAGTACCCGCCCATGCCCGGCATCCCGGCGCTGCGCGAGGCGGTAGCTGCAAAAATAGAAGCACTCCACGCCCGCACATACAGCGCCGCCACCGAAATCACCATTACCGCCGGGGCCACCCAGGGCATCATCACCGCCATCCTGGCCGTCGTGCGCCCCGGTGACGAAGTCATCGTGCTGGAGCCCTGCTACGACAGCTATGTGCCCAACATCGAGCTGGCCGGTGGCACGGCGGTGCGGGTGCCGCTCACGCCCCGCAGCTTCCGCCCCGACTTCGCCAAGATCGCCGCGGCCATCACGCCCCGCACCCGCGCCATCCTCATCAACTCGCCGCACAACCCCAGCGCCACCATCTGGTCGCAGGCAGACATGCTGGCGTTGCAAGACCTGCTGGAGCCCACCGAGGTGCTGCTGATCAGCGACGAGGTCTACGAGCACATGGTCTTCGATGGCGCCCAGCACGAGAGCGCCGCCCGCTACCCCGGCCTGGCCGCGCGCGCCTTCATCGTCAGCAGCTTTGGCAAAACCTTCCACGTCACCGGCTGGAAAGTGGGCACCGTGGTGGCCCCCGCCCCGCTGATGGCCGAGTTCCGCAAGGTGCACCAGTTCAACGTGTTCACCGTCAACACCCCGGTGCAACATGGCCTGACAAAGTACCTGGCCAATCCCACGCCCTACCTGGAGCTGCCCGCGTTTTACCAACGCAAGCGCGACCTGTTCCGCGCCGGGCTGGCCGCCACCAAGTTCAAGCTCTTGCCCAGCGAAGGCAGCTACTTCCAGTGCGTGGATATCTCTGACGTGAGCGACCTGGGCGAGGCCGATTTCTGCCAGTGGCTGACCAAGGAAATCGGCGTGGCCGCTATCCCGCTGTCGGCCTTTTACGGCAACGGCTTCGACCAGCGCGTGGTGCGCTTTTGCTTTGCCAAGAAAGATGAAACGCTGCAGGCGGCTTTGGCCCGGCTGGCCACGCTGTAAATAAAAATGCTCCTGTTTTTGATATCAAAAACAGGAGCTGCCTACGCCCATTCAATAAGCGCTAGAGGGTGATTCAAGGCCTGAAAAATGGCCTTAAAACCCTAATTACTGGGCCGTCCAGCCGCCGTCGTTCGCCCAGGCCACGCCGCGCACGTTGTCGGCGGCAGGCGAGCAAAAAAACACGGCCAGGCCGCCGAGCTGCGCGGGGGTGGTGAACTGCAGCGAGGGCTCTTTTTCCTGCAGCAGCTCTTTGGTGGCCTGCGCCACGGTGATGCCTTCCTTGGCGGCGCGGTCGTCGATCTGCTTTTGCACCAGCGGGGTCAGCACCCAGCCGGGGCAGATAGCGTTGACGGTGATGCCGGTAGTGGCCGTCTCCAGGGCCACGCACTTGGTCATGCCCACCACGCCGTGCTTGGCGGCCACATAGGCCGACTTGTTGGCCGAACCCACCAGGCCGTGCGCCGAAGCCACGCTGATCACACGGCCCCAGTTCTTGGCCCGCATGCCCGGAATCACCAGGCGCGTGGCGTGGAAGGCGGCGCTGAGGTTGATGGCGATGATGGCATCCCACTTTTCGATGGGGAACTCTTCGACCGGGGCCACGTACTGGATGCCCGCGTTGTTGACCAGAATGTCCACCCCGCCGAATTCAGCATCGGCATAGGCCACCATGGCGGCGATCTCGGCGGGCTTGCTCATGTCGGCACCGCTGTAGCCCACTTTGACGCCCAGCGCCGCCACCTCGGCCTGGGGCGCGGCGTGGTCGCCAAAACCGTTCAGGATGATGTTGGCACCCTGCTTGGCCAACTCCAAAGCGATACCCAAACCAATACCGCTGGTAGAGCCGGTGACGAGTGCAGTTTTTCCGTTCAGCATGTGAGTAATCCTGTGGTTGAGAAAATAGAAACTGGGGAAACTATAGCGCCATGCGCCACGCCAAGCGGCCCGGCAAGGCCTCTTTGCACTACTTCGTGCAGGTTGCAGGATCTGCGCCAGGTGCCAGTTCTTGTCGCTCAATCGGTATGGTTTTGATAGCTTCTCACGCTGATTAAATAAGCGCTGGAGGCCGATTTGGCTAATATTTCAACAGGGCACGGGCGGCAGGTGCGCCCAGGTGTTTCTGGAATATCGCCTGCAGGCTGCCGTCGGTGCGCATGGTGTTGAGCAACTCTTGCCAGCGCTGGGCCTGCGCCTGGGTGAAAGCCTTGCGCGACAAGGCCATGTAGTTCAGGGTGGTGGGCAAGCTGGTCAGCTCCACCACCCGCACCTTGTCGGCGATCTGGTTCTGGCCCAGGTACTGCACGTACACATAGGGGTAGCCAAAGATGGCATCGAAACGGCGCACGCCCAGCATGCGGTACAGCGTCTCCTGGTCCTCCACCTCCTCCAGCCGGCCCTGCTTGCGCAGCTCCTGCACAAAGCCATCCAGCGCCGCGCCGTGCACAAAGCCGCGCACCACGCCCACACGCACCCGGTTGTCGGCCAGCAGATCGGGCAGCGACTGCAGGGTGGCGGGCAGCTCGGTGCGCAGCAGCAGGCTGTTGCGGTCTATAAAGTAATCCACGAACCAGGCGAACTGGTCGCGGGCGGGCGTGCGCAGCGCAGAGGCGGTCATGTCCAGATTTCCGCGCTCCAGCTCTAGCCAGGTGCGGGCCCGGGGCTGGACTGCCGCCGCAAACGTGCAGCCCGAGCGCTTTTGCAGCGCATCGACCAGGTCCTTGTCGATGCCCACGCCCCGGCTGTACAAGGCCCCCATCTCAAAGTAGGCAAAGCGGATCGGGTGGTCGGGGCACAGCGGCAGATCTGCTGCCGCAGCGGCCATGCTGGAGGCCAATGCCATGGTGGCGTAGATGCGTTGCAACATTTTTGGACCCCCGCACAGGACTCAAGATGTATCCAGGAGATACAAGTGTAAAGCTCAGGCCCCTAATTGGCTCCAGGCTTTTTCCAGCCGCTTCACGCTGATGGGCTGCGGGGTTTTCAGCTCCTGGGCGAAAAAGCTCACGCGCAGCTCTTCCAGCAGCCAGCGGAACTCCTGCATGCGCGCATCCGCCACGCCCTTGCGCTCGGCCACCAGCCGCCAGTAGCGCTGTTCCTGCGGGCGCAGCTCCAGCATGCGGGCGGCGTCGCGGGCCGGGTCGGCGCGGTATTTGTCCAGCCGGGCGGTGATGGCCTTGAGGTAGCGGGCGGTGTGCTGCAGCGTGGGCCAGGGGGTGGCGGCCAGGAAGCGCTTGGGGATCAGGCGGGCGAGCTGCTGGGCGGCATCTGCGGTGGCCTCGGGGGCGTTCTTGGTGTCCTTGATCTTGCGGGCGGCGGTGCCGTACTCGGTGAGCACCGTCAGCGCCAGGCGGGCGACCTCGTTGGCGATCAGGGTCAGGCGGCCCCGGCCTTCGTCGATGCGGCGCTTGAAGGCGAATTCATCGGTGGGCAGGGGGTCGAGCAAAAAGGCCCGGTCCAACGCCACGTCGATGATTTGCGCGCGCAGCTCCTCGATGGTTCCGCCGCCCGAGCCGTCGGCGTTCTTGCCCACCTGCATGTAGACCACGGCCATTTTTTGCAGGTCGGGGATGTTCTTTTCCAGGTACTTCAGCGCGTCCTTGATCTGCAGTGAAAACAGGCGGCGCAGGCCGGCACGGTGCTTGGCGGCAGCCACTTCGGGCTCGTCGAAGACCTCAATCGTCACCGCATCGCCCGCGTCGATCAGGCCGGGGTAGCCGATCAACGTCTGGCCGCCCTTCTGGATTTCCAGCAACTCGGGCAGCTCGCCGAAGGTCCAGGCGGTGTAGCGCTGGTTGGCCGGGGCCACCGGTGTCGCTACTTTTTTAGTAGCTTCTTGTGCCGATGGAATGGGCGTTACGGGCTGATTTGGCTTAGAAGTCTCAGCATTCTGGGCCATCTTCAAACCCGCCAGCGCCTGGAAGGCCCCGCGTGCCTGCGCGCCCAGCTCGGCCTTCAGCGCGCCCAGGTTGCGGCCCGTACCGAGCTGGCGGCCATGCTCGTCCACCACGCGGAAGTGCATGAACAGGTGCGGGCTGAGCATGTCGGCCTTGATGTCGGCGCGGGCAATGTCCAGCGAGGTGGCGGCACGCACCAGCTTCAGCACCGCATCCACCAGCGGGCCCTGGCCGAATATCTCGGGCGTGTTCAGCGTCTCGGCCATCGTGCGGGCGGTTTCGGGCAGCGGCACCAGGCGCGAGCGCGGGCGCTGGTGCAGGGTTTTGATGAGGGCCTGCACCTTGTCTTTGAGCATGCCGGGCACCAGCCATTCGCAGCGCTCGTCGTTCACCTGGTTCAGCACGAACAGCGGCACGGTGACGGTCAGGCCGTCTTTGGCATCGCCCGGCTCGTGCAAATAGGTGGCCGCGCAGTCCACGCCGCCCAGGCGGATGGTCTTGGGGAAGGACTGGGTGGTGATGCCCGCGGCCTCGTGGCGCATCAGCTCCTCGCGGGTCAGCAGCAGGAGTTTGGGGTTGGCCTGCAACGCATCCTTGTACCAGCGCTCGAAGCTGGTGCCGCCGTACACATCGGCAGGCAACTGCTGGTCGTAGAAGGCGTAGATCAGCTCGTCGTCCACCAGCACGTCCTGGCGGCGCGCCTTGTGTTCCAGGTCTTCCACCTGCTTGATGAGCTTGAGGTTGGCCTCCAGGAACGGGAACTTGCAGTCCCACTGGCCCTGCACCAGGGCTTCGCGGATGAAGATTTCGCGCGCGCCCACCGGATCCACGCGGCCAAAGTTGGCGCGGCGGCCGCTGTAGATGACGATGCCGTACAGCGTGGCCCGCTCCAGCGCAGTGACCTCGCTGGCCTTCTTTTCCCAGTGCGGGTCGAGCAGCTGCTTCTTGAGCAAGTGTCCCGCTACCTGCTCCACCCACTGCGGCTCGATGCCCGCAATGCCCCGGCCAAACAGGCGCGTGGTTTCCACCAGCTCGGCCACCACGATCCAGCGGCCCGGCTTCTTGCGCAGGTGCGCGCCGGGATGGCGGTGGAACTTGATACCGCGCGCGCCCAGGTACTCGGTCTGCACGACCTCGTCGCCCTCGGTCTTCCAGCCGATATTGCCCAGCAGGCCGGACAGCATGGAGAGGTGGATTTGCTCGTAGCTGGCCGGGGCGGCATTCAAGCGCCATTTGTGTTCGGCCACCACGGTGTGCAGCTGGCTGTAGATGTCGCGCCACTCGCGCACGCGGCGGATGTTGACGAAGTTTTGGCGCAGCAACTGCTCGTACTGGCGGTTGCTGAGCTTGTGCGCACCCTCCCCGCCCCGTGCGTCGTTGATCCACTTCCATAAATTCAAATAGCCGCTGAATTCGCTGCGGTCGTCGTCGAACTTGGCATGCGCCTGGTCGGCCTGGGCCTGCATGTCCATGGGGCGGTCGCGCACGTCCTGCACGCTCAGGGCGCTGGCAATCACCAGCACCTCGTCCAGCGCCTGCCGGTCGCGGGCTTCCAGAATCATGCGGCCCACGCGGGGGTCGAGCGGCAGCTTGGCGAGCTCCTTGCCCATGCCGGTAAGCTCATTCACATCGTCCACCGCGCCCAGCTCGTTGAGCAGCTGGTAGCCGTCGGCAATGGCGCGGCTAGAGGGGCGCTCCAGAAACGGAAAGTCGTCCACCACGCCCAGGTGCAGCGACTTCATCCGCAGAATCACGCCCGCCAGCGAGCTGCGCAGGATTTCGGGGTCGGTAAAGCGCGGGCGCCCGTTGAAGTCTTGCTCGTCATACAGGCGGATGCAGATGCCGTTGGCCACCCGCCCGCAGCGCCCTGCGCGCTGGTTGGCCGAGCTTTGGCTGACCGGCTCCACCAGCAACTGCTCCACCTTGCTACGGAATGAATAGCGCTTGATGCGCGCCGTACCTGCATCAATCACGTACCGGGTGCCTGGCACGGTGAGCGAGGTTTCGGCCACGTTGGTGGCCAGCACGATGCGGCGGTCGCCGTGGTTGTCGAAGATGCGGTCCTGCTCGGCCGGGCTCAGGCGGGCAAACAGCGGCAGCACCTCGGCGCTGCGGTACAGCGGCTGGTGGCTTACGTGTTTACGCAGGTGGTCGGCGGCTTCGCGGATTTCGCGCTCGCCGGGCAAAAAGATCAGGATGTCGCCCGCGTTGTGCGGGTCGCGCCACAGCTCGTCTACGCCGTCGGCAATCGCATCGTTCAGGCCATATTCGCGGCTTTCCTCGAACGGGCGGTAGCGCTGCTCCACCGGGAACATCCGACCCGACACCATGATCACCGGCGCGGGCACAAACTCTGGCCCCCACGCTTCGCGCTGCGCGTCGTCGCTGCCCCCCAAGGGGGCGTCGCCCTGCTTGGGGCGGCCCGGCGCTGGGCGGCGCGATGCAAAGTGCTTGGAGAAGCGGTCGGCGTCGATGGTGGCGGAGGTGACGATCACCTTCAAATCCGGCCTGCGCGGCAGGATCTGGCGCAGGTAGCCCAGCAAAAAGTCGATGTTCAGGCTGCGCTCGTGCGCCTCGTCGATGATCAGCGTGTCGTAGGCCTGCAGCAAAGGATCGGTCTGCGTCTCGGCCAGCAAGATGCCGTCGGTCATCAGCTTCACCGAGGCATCGCGCCCCAGCCGGTCCTGGAAACGCACCTTGAAGCCCACCACATCGCCCAGCGGGGTTTTAAGCTCTTCGGCAATGCGCTTGGCCACCGAGCTGGCCGCAATCCGCCGGGGCTGGGTGTGGCCGATGAGGTGGCCGCGCGCCCCCGGATGGTTCAGCTTGCCACGGCCCATGGCCAGGGCGATCTTGGGCAACTGGGTAGTTTTGCCGGAGCCGGTTTCGCCACAGACGATCACCACCTGGTGCTGCGCAATGGCCTCCATGATCTCGTCGCGCTTGGCGGATACGGGCAGGGATTCGGGGAACTCGATTTTCAACATGGGGGGATTATCCACCGCCCCCGTGGTACACACAGTTTCACATTCTCACGTCTTCACGTGCCACATATGCTATCTTTGACGCACTAGACAGCCGTGGAGCACACCATGTCCAACATTACCTTGTCGATCGACGACGAAACCATCAAGCAGGCCAAACTGCGGGCCATCCAGGAAGGTACCTCGCTGAGCGCCAAGATGCGCGAGTTGCTGCAACGCTATGCACGCGGGCAGTCCGATGCCGCCACGCCCGACCTTTCGTTTGCAGAGAACGCCCTGCGCTTCACGGCCCAGCGCAACCCAGACCTGATGCCTCCTACACCCCGCGCGCCTTATCAAAACCCTCCCCCCCTGGCACCCAACGGTGTCAGCGTAGACCCCGACTACCTGCGCAGCATCCGGGGCTGGGCCCGCGAAGACCTTTACGACCGCCCCACGCCATGGGACCACCTACCTGATGCCCCATCGGCACCATGATTTGTTTCTTTGACACCAACATCCTGGTCTATTCGGTGGACGGACGCGAACCGCAAAAGCAGAAAGCCGCCCTGACCCTCTATGCGCACACCGTGGTGGACGGCAGCTTTGCCATCTGCACCCAGGTGCTGGCCGAGTTCTACAACGCCACCGTCAAAGGCAAACATCCCCTGCTACAGCGCGATGAAGCCCGCCTCCAGGTCCAAACCCTCGCCCGCCAACGCGTAGTCCCCACCACCGCAGCCATGGTGGTGGCCGCCACCGGGCATGCGGAGCGCTACCAGTTGCAATGGTGGGACGCGATGGTGCTGGAAGCGGCCTTGTCGGTGGGGGCCAGCACGCTGTATTCGGAGGATTTTCAGCATGGGCAGCGGTTTGGCGGGCTGACGGTGGTGAATCCGTTTTTGGGGTGAATTGCCCCAGCTCCCATTAACTAAAAATCATCAGCACCGCAGATAAAGCGGTCAAAAACCAGTCCACTTTGCTGGCTGTTCGCACGCTCTCTTTTGGAATGGGCCACAAAGTGACCCGCCGCCACGCCCACAGGTTAAGGGCCACGGCGCAGCAAAGACCGACCACCAGCGGCCACCAAAAGGGCAGACTCGATGCGACCATGGCAGACACGATAAAGACCACCAGCCCCGAAACAGCAATACCGCTGGACGTACTGGCGATCACGTGCGAGAAGCCCCCACACAACCCACATTGCGCGGGTGACCCACGCGACGACCACCTGACCGCCAACGCGGAGATGCCTGGCTTTTGACAACTGGGACAGACGTATTGCATGCGCAGACCAATGTGGGGTGTGGGTAGTGCTGGCTATGGTGCACCAAATACGGGGCTCGCAAGCAGCCGCTCCCCCACCCCCTCCGGCACCACCCGCCCCACCCGCACCTCCGGCGTCCCATGCCAATCCGCACAGCGCTGAATTGCCTCCGCCACGGCCTTTACTGCGGTATCGCTCAACTTCACCCCCTCCTCCACAAACAGCGCCTTCACCTCAAACACCCCCTGCGCCCGGTGCGCCTTGGCGTCCAGGCGACCGACCAAGGCCCCCTTGTGCAGGATGGGTAGCACGAAGTAGCCGTAGGTGCGTTTGTCCTCGGGGGTGTAGCACTCGATGCGGTAGTCAAAGCCCCAGAGGGCGGAGGCGCGCTCGCGGTCCCAGACCACCGGGTCGAAGGGCGACAGCAGGGTGGTGTGGGTGGCGCGGAGTTGACCTGCAACGGCTTTCTCTAAAAGTTCGGTGTGCTGGTGGTGCACATAGGCGGGGGCCGTCCAGCCCTGCACGTCCACACGCTGCACCACACCTTGCGCCACCAGCGCGTCCAGGTCGGCATCCTTGAGGCGCGGTTTTTGGCGGAAGTAGTCGTGCACCCAGCGGGCCTGGGTGATGCCCAGGGCGAGGATGGCTTTCTCTACAAAACCGATGTGCACCTCGGTGGCTGCGGGCAGTGGCGCATCCGTGAGGTGGGGGTGCACGCGGTGCGCCAGGTCGTAGACGCGCTGGAAACTTTCGCGCCGGGCCACCATCAGTTCGCCGCTGGCAAACAGGGCCTCTAACCAGCGTTTTTCATCCTTGCGGTCCCACCAGCCGCCGCTGGTTTTGCCGTCGGTGCGGGCGAACTCGGAGGACTTGACCGGGCCGTTCGTGCCGATGTGGGCCAGCAGCGCGTCAAGCTCGGTGCGCTGGCGGGCCTGGATAGCCTGCCCGTGCAGCAGGCCCCAGTGGCGGCGCGTGTACTGGTTGTAGCTGCGGTGCAGCAGCAGGTCTTCCACCGGCGCAAAGCAGGCCTCGTGGGCCCAGGTTTCGAACAACTGGCCGCTGGCCAGGGCCGCATCCAGCCAGGCCTGCGGGTAGCTGCCCAGCCGCGAAAACAGCACCAGATAGGGGCTGCGCGCCACCACGCTGATGGTGTCGATCTGCAGCAATTGCATGCGCTGGATGCACTGGCGCAGGTCGATGGGTGTGGCTTTGCGGCGCGGCGTGGTGAGCAAGCCCTGGGCGGCCAGGTGCAGGTTGCGGGCTTGAAAGAGCGTCAGAGTCTGCGTCAGGGTTTGCATGGTGGTTACTATGGAATAGATAGCTGCTTACACCCACGGAATAAGCATAGGAGGCCTAAAATGCTTGCAAGCCATTGTGCAGCATTTTTGCCACAACCGGCTTGCGCAGGCAGCGGGGTTTCCGCCAGAATCGCGGCCTCGCCACTGCGCACTGCCCTGCAACGAATAGCCTTGCAGGGTTTAGACCTTAGCCACCTTCGCGAACCCCCATGACCCATCGTCCCACCTAACGCTCGCTCCATTCCGCCCGGCTGGATGCGTGCAAACCCATTCAGCCAAGGCCGACCGACTACGCCTTGGCACCCCTATGCCGAGGCGTAATTGTTTCTGGGCTTGCTAGCGCGCTGCGCCTGCGCAAGCCCGGTGTACTGGAGCGTGCACGTATGAGTGCCAAGATGATTTCGCGCGACTTTGCCTTGGGCAAGGTCAAAAAACTGCGGCGCATGAAGCAGCCGATCAGCCTGGTGGTCGCCCTCGACCAGCCACCCCGCAACCACGTCGCCCGGGCCCTGGCCCAGCGTGCCACCAGTGGCGCGGCGGGCAAACATATCCGCAGCCAGGGGGCCGAGCGGCGCGCCCAAAAAATGGCGCTGGGCAAACTATTGCAAGAAAAATACTGATGTACACCGAACGACACCCACCCGAGGCCCCGGCAGCCAACGCGCTGGCCGCCTCTCTCGCCCAGCGCTCCGCCCTGCTGGAGCGCGTGCGCGCCGAGCTCAAAGCCGAGCTGTTCGGCATCGACACCGTGATCGACCGCGTGGTCGAGTCGCTGCGCGCCTGGTTTCTGATGCCGCACCTGCTGAACCGCCCGGTCATCATCTGCCTGTGGGGCCTGACCGGCACCGGCAAGACCCAGCTGACCCGGCTGCTGGCGCAAAAACTCGGCTTTTACGACCGGTTTCTGGAAGTGCAGATGGACGGCTTCAGCAACGGTTCGGGCCGGTTTGACAACAGCATCTCTGGCATGCTGGCCGACTCGGGCATTGAAGAGGCGGTGCCCGGCATCCTGATGCTGGACGAATTCCAGCGTTACCGCACCATCGACAAAGACGGCGACGACGTGAAGGTGGAGCGTTACCAGGACGTGTGGACACTGCTGTCCGATGGCCGCCTGGCCCCCAGCCTGTCGTACATCCAGGACTTGGAGTCGTCGCTGGCGCAGTCGCAGTTTGATGCCGAGCACGACAGGGAAGACAAGCCCGCAGCACCCAAAACCCTGCACCTGTCACCTTACAAAGCCCAGGAGTTCAAACGCAGCCTGAAGCTGAAGGAGCCGCTGCTGGAGATCATGCGCTGGTCGCCAGAGCAGATCCAGGCCCGCCTGCTGGAAGTGCGCAGCCAGCCCAGCGCCTGGGAAACCGACTACAGCCGCCTGCTGATCTTTGTGGCGGGCAACCTGGACGAGATGTACAAAAGCATGGCCCACCGGGTGGAAGACTGCGACACCGATGCCGACATCTTCCACGCGCAGACCCGCAAGCTGTCGGTGATCGACGTGAAAAAGGCACTGGGCCAGCGCTTCAAGCCCGAGCAGATTGCCCGCCTGGGCAACAACCATGTGGTCTACCCGTCGCTGGACCGCGCCAGCTACCAAAAACTGATTGCGGTGCACTGCCAGCGCTACCTGGACGACATCTGGCACAGCGTACAGATCCGCATCACCCTGGGCGACTGCGTGCGGGAAGAGATTTACGCCAACGGCGTGTTTCCGGCCCAGGGCACACGGCCCCTGCTGTCCTCGCTGCACAACATCCTCAGCGCCCCGCTGGTCAACGCCGCCCTGTGGGCGATGGAGAGCGGGCGCGACCTGCACCGGCCCATCCACATCCGCCTGGGGCCCGACAAACAACAGCTCTTGCTGCAACGCGGCCCGCACAGTACCGCCTTCCCGGTGCAGTTCGAACTGCACCAGATCAAGCAGCGCGCCAACCCCGACTTTCGGGCGCTGCTGGCGGTGCACGAGGCCGGGCACGGCCTGGTGTACGGCGTGCTGTTCCGGCAGGCACCGCAGGAAATCAAGATCAACATCGCCTCGTTCGAAGGCGGCTACAACCGTTTCGCCGGCCTGAAGGCTTTCTCAAAACAAGACTGCCTGGACATGGTCTGCGTAGGCCTGGCCGGGCGGGCGGCCGAGCAGTGGGTGTTTGGCCCCGATGCCAGCACCACCGGTGCCGAGAAAGACTTCCAGCAGGCCACGGCCGAAGCGGCGCAGTTCATCCGCCACTACGGCTTTGGCGAACGCCTGAGCCGTACCGACGTGTCCACCAGCGCCGACGACAACCTGAACACCGAGGTAGAGCCGACCAACCAGGCGGTGGAAGCCCTGCTGCAAACCCAGATGGCCCGCGCCCACCAGGTGCTGGCCACCCACGCCAGCGTCTTTGTACAGATGGTGCACACCCTGCAAAGCCAGGGCGAGATGGCTTCCCGGCAGATTGCCGACCTACTGCACCTGCCCGCCGCTGCCGAGATCCAGGTCCACGCGCCCTACGCCCAGGTGCTGGCGGCCTTTGCGCTGCAGCAAGAGCACGGGGATAGTGCCGACGCTATCAATAAAGAAGCTGCTCACGCCCATTCCATAAGCGCAGAGGGCTAAAAACACCCTTGAAATAGCCCTGCAATTGTTGCAGTGCAGCAAGCCCTTCTATACTGCGCCCATGCCCTGCCTGCTACCCCAAGGCCCCAGCCTGTGACCCTACGCGCCTCCTTCCGCCAACTGCTGCTGTTCGCCTTCGTGCTGATTGCGCTGCTGCTGGGCGCGGTGTCGCTCAGCGGTTTGCAGGCGCTGCAAGGGGTGCTGGCCCAAAGCCGCGAGGCCGGGCAGCAGAGTGTGCAGCTCAACCTGTCCACCCGCGGCCTGGCCGAGCGCAGCACCGACATGGAACGCGCCGCACGCCAGTACCTGGTGCTGGGCGACGACGCTGTGCGCCAGCGCTTTGACGATGCCGCCAACCAGGCCCAGGCCATGCTCTTGCCGCTGGGCCAGTACCCGCCCACCGCCAAGCTGGCCCAGCAGTGGCTGGCCTCGGTGGTGCGGGTGCGCAGCCAGCTGGCCGACGGGCGGCTGGCCCTGGCGGCCCGGGGCGAGGCGGTGGCGGCCGAGTTCCGCACGCTGGACAACATTTCGCGCGGGCTGACGCTGCAGGTGCAGCAAAGCATTGCCGAGCACAACCAGGAAGTGCAAGACGCGCTGGAATCCCAACGCAACCGCCAGGTGCAGCAGGTGCTGGTGGCCATCGTAGCGGCGGCGGCGGCGGCACTGGCCTTTGGGCTGTGGCTGACCCAGCCGCTGCGCCGCCTGGGCCGGGCCATCGTGGCGCTGGGCGAGGGGCGTTTGAACGAGCCGGTGCTCATTCGCGGCCCGTCCGACCTGGCCAGCCTGGGCCGCCAGCTCGACTGGTTGCGCCTGCGCCTGACCGAGCTGGACGAAGACAAGGCCCGCTTTCTGCGCCACACTTCGCACGAGCTCAAAACCCCGCTAGCCGCCCTGCGCGAAGGCGTGGCCCTGCTGAGCGAGGGCGTGGGTGGCACGCTGGGTGCGGAGCAGGCCGAGATCGTCGCCATCCTGCAGCACAACACCGGCGTGCTGCAGCAGCAGATCGAAGACCTGCTGCGCTACAACGCCGCCGCTTTTGATGCCCGGCAACTGCAGCGCCGCCCCACCCTGCTGCACAGCCTGGTGCACGACGTGGTGCAGGCCCAGCGCCTGAGCTGGCAGGCCCGCGGCCTGGCCGTGGTGGTGGAAGGCGATGCCACGCTGAGCCACCCGGTTGACCCCGAGCGGCTGGGCATGGCGCTGGGCAATTTGATGTCTAACGCCATCCGCTTCAGCCCGGTGGGCGGGCGCATCCGCTGGTGGGTGGGCCTGCTGGGCAGCAGCGAAGACCGGCACATCGCCCTGCAGATCAACGACGACGGCCCCGGCATCGCCGCCGCCGACCGCGAACACATCTTCGACCCGTTTTACCGGGGCAGCACCCAGCCGCCGCCCCACAACAGCAGTACCCTCAGCGCCCCACCGCGCGGCAGCGGCATCGGCCTGGCCATCGTGCGCGAGCAGGTCGCCGCGCACGGGGGCCGCGTGCAGCTGATGGCCGACGCAGGCGGTGCCTGCTTCCGCATACTTTTACCTCTGGATGCCCCCTATGCATGACCTATTGCGATGGCTTGGCACGACCAGCCTGCTGGCGCTGGCGGCCTGTGCCAGCCCACTGCCCCCGGTTTTCACCGATGCCCCTCGCCCGCCAACGCCGGTGCACACCCCGCCCGCACCACCGCCGCCCGCCGTGGAGCCTCCCCCTGTTATGCCCGCGCCCGACCCCACCGCCCAAGCCGGGCGCGATCTGTTGCGCTGGCAAGACCAACTGCGCCAGACGGCACCCGACGTGCTGCCCGCTATTGCCGCCCGCATCGCGTCTGAACCCGCCACCCCGGCCAGCGCGGTGCACCTGGCCCTGGTCTGGCTGCACACCCGCAACCCCGGCGATGCCGCCAAAGCCCTGGCCCAGCTGGAAGCCGTGCAAGCCGCCAGCGACCCGGCGGCACTGCCCTGGTTCGACTGGGCGCGCCTGCTCACCGCCCGCGCCACCGAACAAAAACGCCTGGACGAGCAGGTGAATCGCCAGGCCCAGCAACTGCGCGACAGCCAGCGCCGCATCGACCAGCTCACCGAGCAGCTCGAAGCCCTGAAGGCCATCGAGCGCTCGCTGGCCCCCCGCAACGGCACAGGCAAAACCCCATGAGCCCGGCCCGCTTGCAAAACCCGCAGCGCGTGCAGATCCTGGTGGTCGACGACGATGCCGACATGCTGCGCCTGCTGTCGCTGCGCCTGGGCGCGGCGGGCCACCAGGTCACCGCTGTGGCCAGCGCCGAGGAAGCCCTGGCCCGGCTGGAAGTGCTGCGGCCCCAACTGGTGCTGAGTGATGTACGGCTGCCCGGCATGGACGGCCTGGCCTTGTTCGACGCGGTGCAGGCCCGCCTGCCCGGCCTGCCGGTGATTTTGCTCACCGCCCACGGCAGCATCCCCGACGCGGTGGATGCCACGCTGCGGGGGGTCTTCAGCTACCTGACCAAGCCGTTTGACGGGCAGGAGCTGCTGGCGGCCGTCAGCCGGGCGCTGGCGGTGTCGGCCACAGCGCGGCCCCTGCCGGGTTCGGCGGGCGAGGTGTGGCGCGAAGACATCGTCAGCCGGTCTGCCGTGATGGACGAGGTGCTGGCCGAGGCCCGGCTGGTCGCGCCCAGCGATGCCTCGGTGCTGATCCGGGGTGAGAGCGGCAGCGGCAAGGAACTGCTGGCCCGGGCCATCCACCGCGCCAGCCCGCGCGCCCGCGGCCCATTTGTTGCGGTGAACTGCAGCGCCATCCCCGAGGCACTGCTGGAGTCCGAGCTGTTTGGCCACGTCAAGGGCGCGTTCACCGGCGCGGTGGCGCACCACCGCGGCCTGTTCCAAAGCGCCCACGGCGGCAGCCTTTTCCTGGACGAAATTGGCGACATGCCGCCCGCCCTGCAGGTCAAGCTGCTGCGCGTGCTGCAAGAGCGCCAGGTGCGGCCCGTGGGCGCGCAGCAATCCATCGACGTAGACGTGCGCATCGTTTCCGCCACCCACCGCGACCTGGAGGCCGCCCTGGCCAGCGGCGACTTCCGCGAAGACCTGTACTACCGCCTCAACGTGGTCACCCTCACCCTGCCGCCGCTGGCCGAGCGGCGCGAAGACATCGCCCTGCTGGCCCAGCACTTTTTGCAGCGCCTGGCCAGCAAGTACCACAAGCCACTCAAAGGCTTTGCACCCGATGCCCTGGGCCAGTTGTCCACCGCCGCCTGGCCGGGCAATGTGCGGCAGCTGCACAACGTGGTGGAGCAGGTCTGCGCGCTGTGCACCACGCCGCTGGTGCCGTTGGCCCTGGTGCAGCGGGCGCTGCGCGTGCCCACGGTGGAGGTGCTGGGCTTTACCGAGGCCCGCAACCGTTTCGAGCGCGACTACCTGGTGGGCCTGCTCAAGCTCACCGACGGCCAGGTGGCCGATGCCGCCCGGCTGGCCGAGCGCAACCGCACCGAGTTTTACCGGCTGCTGCAAAAACACGGGCTGACACCCGGCCTGTTCCGGGGCGATACGGGTCCCGAGTCACAAAACGGCGACCTCCCCGAGCCGCCTGTCGCCCGCTAGCGACAACGGGTTTTCCCTTATTTTTCAGGCACTTACGGCCTGCACGCGGGACGAGGTGCCGGGGTCTGTCGCCAATCAGCGACGCATTACAGGCCTCTACATCCTGCTACACATGCAAAAAATAGGCTAAGTGCTTGATCTGAAAGTGTTTTTCACACTGGCCTAGGGTTTGCACTAGGTTTGGACATGACCTGTCTGAACCGCTCCCTGGCCGCACTCGTGCTGGCCTTCCCGTTGGTGGTTATGTCTACCGACTTCGACTCTGTGGGAGAACGCGCCCGCGCCCTGGCCGCCCAGCCCTACAGCCCCGTGCCCAGCCGCACGCCGGATGTGCTGGCCAAGCTCACCTACGACCAGATGCGCGACATCCGCTTCAAGCCCGAGCAGGCCGCCTGGCGCGCCGAGCAACTGCCGTTCGAGCTGATGTTTTTCCACCTGGGCAAGTACCAGACCGAGCCGGTGCGCCTGGTTGAAACCACCCCCGAGAGCGAGCGCCCCTTCCGCTTCAACCCCAAGGACTTCAGCTACGGTGCCAACACCCTGCAGCCCGCCACCTGGGGCGACATCGGCCACGCGGGTTTCCGCGTGCACTACCCGCTGAACAACCCGGCTTACAAGGACGAGCTGGTGGTGTTCCAGGGGGCCAGCTACTTCCGCGCCCTCAGCGCCGGGCTGCACTACGGCCTGTCGGCCCGTGGTCTGGCGGTGGATACCGCGGGCGGCGGGCCGGAAGAATTCCCGCGCTTCACCGACTTCTGGATCGAGCGCCCGAAAGCCGGTGCCACCACCATGACCGTGCTGGCCCTGCTGGACTCGCCCCGCGTCTCGGGTGTGTACCGCTTCGAGATCGAGCCGGGCACCACGACGCGCATGACCGTGAAGGCCCGGCTGTACCTGCGTGATACACCGAAGAATCCCATCCGCACCCTCGGTATCGCCCCGCTGACCAGCATGTTCAGCTTTGGCGAAAACCAGCCCAGCCGCACCGACTTTCGCCCCGAGGTACACGACTCCGACGGCCTGATGCTGGCCAGCGGCGAAGGCGAATGGCTGTGGCGGCCCCTGCAAAACCCGCGCAGCCCGCTGGTCACTTCCTTCACCACCCGCGCGCCCAAAGGCTTTGGCCTGATGCAGCGCGACCGCAGCTTCGCCAGCTATGAAGACACCGAGGCCAGCTACGAGCGCCGCCCCTCGGCCTGGGTCACGCCGCTGGGCGACTGGGGCGCGGGCCGGGTCGAGCTGGTGCAACTGCCCACGCCGGATGAGACCCACGACAACATCGTCGCCTACTGGGTACCCGCCGCCCTGCCCGCCCCCGGCCAGCCGCTGGACATCGCTTGGCGTGTGGACTGGCAGGGCGATGCCCAGCAGCGCCCGCCCCAGGCGTGGGTGGCGCAAACCCGCGTCGGCCACAGCTTTGCCACGCTGGCGAAGAACGAGCAGCAGTACATCGTGGACTTCACCGGCCCGGCCCTGCCCAGCACGGGTGAACTCAAGGCCGTGGCCAGCGCCAACAGCAATGGCCGCATCACCGAAACCAACGTCTACCGCGTCGAAGCCACCGGGGCTTGGCGCATGGCCCTGCGGGTCCAAACCACCAACCCGGCGCAACCCGTCGAGCTGCGCGCATTCCTTACCGCCCCGTCCAGCACTGGCCCCCAAACGGTCAGTGAGACATGGACCTACATCCAGGTTGCCCCATGAACCACACACCTTCCTCCTCCGGTATGCCCCCCATCCAGCGCGGCTCCATGCGGGCGCAAGCCTGGCTCGGCCTGGCCGGTCGCCTGCGCGGCCAGCAGGCCCCTGCCGATGCGCCCTGGCGCACCAGTGCCGCCCAGCATGCAGGCCAAGCCCCCGCCTGGGAAGCGGCCGCCCAGCAGCGCCGCCATTGGCTGCTGTTCTGGATCGCCAGCGCCACCGTGTTCGCCACCGCCCTGCTGTGGCGCGCCCAGCCCGGGGCGGGCAGCGATGTGTTGCTGGCCGCCCAACTGGGCCTGTTTGCGCTGCTGTTTGCCTGGGTGTCGGCGGGTACGGTGACCGCCGTGATGGGCTTCTGGGTCACCCTGCGCGGCGACCCGCATGCGCTGTCGGCGCGCAGCGCGGCCCACACCGTGCTGCCACCCGATGCGCGCACCGCCGTCATCATGCCGATCTGCAACGAAGACGTGGCCACGGTATTTGCCGGGTTGCGCGCCACCTGCGAGTCGCTCAGCACGTCGGGCGCCGAGCGCTTGTTTGATGTGTTTGTGCTGTCCGACAGCAACGACCCCGCCCTGCGCGCCGCCGAACTCACCGCCTGGCAGGCCCTGCGCGAGCAGCTTGCCAGTGCAGGCAGCCAGTTGCGCGTGCACTACCGCTGGCGCCAGCACCGCACCCGCCGCAAGGCCGGTAACGTGGCCGACTTCTGCCGCCGCTGGGGCCGCAGCTACCGTTACATGGTGGTGATGGATGCCGACAGCGTGATGAGCGGCGACACCCTGGTCACCCTGGCCCGGCTGATGGAAGCCCACCCCCGCGCCGGTATTTTGCAAACCGCCCCGCGCGCCTGCGGCCACGCCACCTTGCACGCCCGCGCCCAGCAGTTTGGCAGCCGTGTCACCGGGCGCTTGTTCACCGCCGGTATGCAGTTCTGGCAGCTCGGCGAGGCCCATTACTGGGGCCACAACGCCATCATCCGCGTGGCCCCGTTCATGCAGCACTGCGCCCTGGCCACCTTGCCGGGCAAGGGCGCGCTGGCGGGCGAAATCCTGTCGCACGACTTTGTGGAAGCCGCGCTGATGCGCCGTGCAGGCTATGAAGTCTGGCTGGTCAACGACCTGGAAGGCAGCTACGAGCAACAACCGCCCCACCTGCTGGCCGAGCTGCAACGCGACCGCCGCTGGTGCCAGGGCAATCTGCAAAACGCCCGCCTGCTGACCGAGCCCGGCCTGCGCCCGGTGCACCGCGCCATGCTGGCCACAGGGGCCATGTCCTACGTGTCGGCCCCGCTGTGGCTGCTGTACGTGGTGCTGGGTGCCGCCCTGTGGCTGCACGACAGCGAGATCCCGCTCTGGTCCAGCCGCAGCGTGGCCACGCTGTGGGTATCCACCGCGCTGATGCTGGCCCTGCCCCGCGTGCTGGGCCTGCTGGCGGTGCTGCTGCGCGGCGAGCAAGCCGCCTTTGGCGGCAGCCTGAAGCTGCTGGGCAGCACGGTGCTGGAGGCGCTGATGTCCATGCTGCAGGCCCCCCTGCGCATGGCCGCGCACAGCCTGTTTGTGCTGGGCGGCCTGACCGGCTGGAAGCTGGAATGGACATCCCCCCCGCGCGAAGCCAGCGACCTGCCCTGGGCCGATGCCGCCCAGCGATTCGGCCCCTTAGGTCTGGCCGTGGCCTGCCTGCTGGGTGCAGTAGCCTGGTTCGCCCCCGATTCGCTGCTGTGGCTGCTGCCCATGGGCCTGCCCCTGCTGCTGGCCGTGCCCTTCACCGTACTCAGCAGCCGCGTCGGCCTGGGCCAGCGCCTGCAAGATGCCGGTTGGCTGCTGGTGCCCGAAGAAAGCCGTTCGCCCACCGTCTTGAAGCAAGCCTGGCGCTACGCCCACGCCCCGCGCGCCGCGGCCACCCCGTGGCTGGCCGACCTGCCCCGCCTGGCCGCCCTGGCCCTGCAAGCCCTGGGCCCGCGCCACACCGGCCAAGGCCTGCGCGGCGAACACCGCCGCCAACGCGTGCTGCAACTCAGCCGCACCGGCGGAGCAGCACCCAGCGCTGCCGAACACATGCGTTTCCTCAGCGAACCCCACAGCCTGCGCCTGCTGCACGCGGCGTTGGCGGGGGAGCGGGTGCGCTAGGGTTTCTGCATTTTTAGCCTGTTTTTCAGGTATGAAAAAGCCTGCTCGTGCTTATTCGATAAGCACGAGCAGCTCCTGTTTTTTACTATCAAAAGAAAAGCAAGTTGTTTGGGCTACACGGGCGGTAGCCAGTGGGGTCGGATCACGATTGCGCGCTGAACTGGCTGTTGTCGAACCGATGCTTGCCCGCATTCGTGCTCCGACCCCTCTGGCGGGTTGGTGCCACTGCGATCCCCGGCCGGGTGATGCGCCCGGCGGCGCAGTCACTTGTTCTTTTGCGCAATCGATGCGTAACCAAAAGAAAGGCGCCCCGAGTGGCTTTTCCCTCTGGGCGATGTGAATGACACCAGCTACCCGTCCTTCATCGCCGACGTGGGGGCACTGGCCATGGGCTCGGCCACTTACACCTGGATGCTGCGCCACGCGCTCACCGTGCAGGACCAAATGGGCAGCGCCTGGCCCTATACGCAACCCACCTGGGTCTTCTCCAGCAGAGAGCTGCCACGCGTGCCCGGGGCCGACCTGCGCTTTGTCAGCGGCGATGTCCGGCCCGTGCACGCAGAGATGCGACGCGCTGCCGATACCAAAAACATCTGGATCGTGGGCGGCGGGGACCTCGCCGGCCAGTTCTTCGATGCCGGCCTGCTCGATGAACTCATCGTCCAGGTCGGCTCCGTGACCCTGGGCCACGGCAAACCGCTATTCCCCCGCCGCCTGACCTCCCCGCCCCTGCGGCTCACCTCCGCCCAACAGATCGGCAGCGGCTTCGCCGAACTTCGCTACGCAGTGCCGCGCAGCCAAGGCAACAGCGCTGCCTGAAGATGGAGTCAAATACCATAAACGCCGCTGCGAATATCGGAGGTATGCATGAAGAAGACTCTGACCTTTTCCGTCTCGATTCACTGTCCACGCCGCTTGGTGTGGGAAACCATGCTGAGCCCGGATGGCTACAGGGTCTGGACCGCAGCATTCATGGAGGGCTGCTACTTCTCCGGCTCATGGGAAGCTGGCCAGAAGATCCAGTTCCTGGCACCCAACGGCGACGGCATGGTCGCCGTCATTGCGCAGAACCGGCTACACGAGTTCATCTCGATACAGCACCTCGGTGAGGTGAGCGCAGGCGTGGAAGACACCACCAGCCCAAAAGCCCGCGCCTGGGCACCAGCGTATGAGAACTACACGTTTGTAGAAACCGCCGGTACCACCGAAGTCAAAGTGGACCTGGATACGCCCCTTGAGCATGAGGCGTACATGCAAGAGACCTTCCCTCGGGCCCTCGCCCTTCTGAAAAGCCTCTGCGAGAGCAAGTCGCCAAGTGGGGCCTAACCCACACATTACATGGGACTCTTGACCTTCAGCATCAACCTCACCCTGGACGGCTGCGTCGACCACCAGGAAGGCATCGCTGACGACGAGACACACGCCTTCTTCACCCGCCTGATGGACGAGAGCGGGGCAATGCTGTGGGGCCGCGTCACCTACGAGATGATGGAGAGCTACTGGCCCGCAGTCGCCCGTGGCGAAGCGCAGGCACCACCGGCGATGCGCGCCTGGGCAGTCAAGCTGGAGGCCAAGCCCAAGTACGTGGTGTCCTCGACGCGAAAAGACTTCCCGTGGGCCCACAGCCACCACATCCGCGGCGACTTGCGCACCGGCGTACAGAAGCTCAAGGACTTGACCCCGGACGGTGTGCTCCTCGGCAGCGGCAAGCTCGCGACCGCGCTGGACCGGCTGGATCTGATCGACGCGTACCAGCTGCTCGTCCACCCCAGGATCGCGGGCCACGGCCCGAAGCTGTTTGAGGGCGGGCTGGCCCGCACACGACGGCTCGAATTGGTCTCGACGACACCGCTGCGTAACGGCGCGGTCGTCATGCACTACCGGCGCGAGTGCTGACGCGCACATTGAGCCCTCTCACACCACCCCAAGCCCCCCCACCACCCGTCAAAAACGCCGCGCTGGCGGGGGAACGGGTGCGCTAGGGTTTTGCATTTTTAGCCTGTTTTTTAGGCACACAAAAGCCTGCTAGCGCTTATTCGATAAGCACGAGCAGCTCCTGTTTTTTACTATTAAAAGAGAAGCAAGCTGTTTAGGCTGCACGGGCGGTAGCCAGTGGGGTCGGATCACGATTGCGCGCTGAACCGGCTGGTGTCGGACCGATGCCTGCCCGCATTCGTGCTCCGACCCCTCTGGCGGGTTGGCGTTTTCTGGGTGCCTGCCAGCATCCCCGGCCGGGATGTGCGCCCGGCGGCGCAGTACCTTTCTTTTGCATGGCCAAAAGAAAGGCACCAAAAGAAAGGCGCCCCAACTGTCTGCGCCCTCCGCTGGCGCTACGGGAACCTGCGGTGCTCGCTCCAAGTGGGGTCCCGCTCGAACTCGCCTGCGGCTCAGACAATCGCGGGCCCTGGTCCACTTGAAGCTGCGCTCCTCGGCGCATACAGATGGGGACCCCGGGGAGCGGGATCGGCCCGGCGCAGCCGGGCATCGCGCCGGTCGCGAACTGGGGTAACTATTGGCGGCTGTGGAATCACCCCGGATATCAGCTAGCGCACCGACCCAGCTTCGTGCCCTAGGCGCGATGGGGCGCTGCGCGCCCCCGATTGCGTTCCCGGGGTCCCCCTCTGCAAAGCGCCGAGGAGCGCAGCCCCACGGGGATCAGCAGGCCGCGTGTTTGAGCGCAGCGAGTTTGCGGCATGCCCCCGTGGGGCGAGCACCGCAGGTTCCCCGACGCGATAGCGGCGGGGCGCTGGCAGTGGGGGTGGCCTTTTCTTTGGTGACTTTCTTTTGGCCAAGCAAAAGACAAGTTACTGCCCTGCCGGGGGCACATCCCGGCCAGCGGCGCTGGCGGCATGCTCGGCTTCAAAATCGAAAGCTATCGCAAGTCAAGTTGCAAGGGATAGCCGGGATATAGTGCAATGCCCCTCTGCTGCTTTTTCTGGAGTTGTTATGTCCTTCCACGGCTTGTTAAAAACCGAGCGGAGCTAAACCCGTAAGGGGATTCGACCGCATTTTCCTGACCATGTAAGGGCGACCAATACGATATTCAGCATCATGAAATATGACCTCTAACGATAATCTCCCTAAACCGATTCAATCCAATGCCGTCGATTACGTAACCGCCGGTGCCAAGGCCGTTCTAAGCGCGATCCCGTTCGCAGGTTCACTACTAGCGGAGATTGCTGGATCAATCATCCCTAGGCAACGAGTTGACCGTATCGCTGATTTTGCGGCAAAGCTCGAACAGCGAATAGAACATCTAGAAAAAGAAGGGATTACTGCTGCGCTCAACGATGAAGAGTTCACTGACCTGACTGAAGAAGCACTTCGACAGGCATCTCGCGCAACAACCAACGAGAGGCGTGAATACCTTTCCAGTCTGCTTGCGAACAGCCTTTCCTCCGATGCCATTTCATACGCTGAAACTAAGCACCTAATGCGTCTTCTCGGTGAACTAACAGATGTAGAAGTAATATGGTTACGCGCCTATGCTGTTCCCACCATAGGCGGAGATGAAGAGTTCAGAAAACTACATGAATTTATTCTCCAACCAAAACCTGCACACATTGGATCTTCATTAGAAGAAATAGAGGCTGAAGCTCTACAAAAAAGTTATAGAGATCACCTAATTAGACTTGATTTGGTTACAGCCAAGATTTCTAAAACCCGCGACGGAGCTCCCGAGTTTGACAAATTCTCCGGCGATTTCAAGATTTCATATCATCAAACGAGCACACTGGGTAGCCTTCTATTGCGGCAAATTGGGCTAGCGCCGAAGGAGGAAATATGATGCCGAACCCAGCGATCAAGCTGACCTACGCAAACAGCCGCGCGGCCCGCTGAGCCATAGCGCCATCCCCCTCAAACCACCACCAGCCCCCCCGCCCCCGTCAAAAACGCCGCTTCCACCTCCGCCCCCGGATACAGCACCCGCAGCGCCGCCCGGTACGTCTCCAACTGCTCTACCAACCCCGCATCCCGCTGCGGCTGGTTTTTGGATTTGTGGTCTAGCACCCACCAGGCACCCGTGTCCTTGCGGCGCACCAAACGGTCCAGGCGCAGGGTCTGGCCCTGGTAAATCAGAGCCACCTCGTTGCCCGCCCAATCCACCACCTCTGCATCCCAGGCCCAGGCACCCTCGCCCGCACGGATGGCGGTGGCCATGGCGGCGGCTTTTTGCAGTTGCTCGGCATCCAGGCTGAACTCGCGGGCCACGGCTTGCTGACGGGCGGGGTCGGTGGTGCCCCACTCCAGCAGCCGGTGCATGGCTTGTCCCACGCGGGATTCCAGCGACTCGGCGGCATCCACTTCGGGTCGCTTTGGTGCGACCTGCAGGCCGATGTCGGGCACGACCAGCAGAGTGAAATCGGCGTCCGCCGCAGGGGCATCCAGCGGGTCGGCTGCATCCAGTGCCTCAACCCTCTCAGCCAAAGGCTGCAAGCGCTGCCACCACGAACCATCCACCGCCTTGTGCGGCACCACGGACGACAGCACCAGCTGGTTGCGGGCACGGGTCATGGCGACGTACAGGCCGTTGAGCTCTTCGCGCTGGCGGGCGGCTTGTTCGATGGCCAGCACCTCGACCACGCAGGCGGGCGGATTCGATTCGCTGGCCAGAAAGACCAGGCGCACGGGGTATTCGGCCTCGCCGGGCCAGTCCACCAGCACGCCCATGGTTTCGGCTTTGCCGGGCGGGGAGTCGGTGTCGAGCAGCAGCACCAGCGCGGCCTCCAGGCCTTTGGCACCGTGCACGGTGAGCAGGCGCACGGCATCGGGGGCGCTGGTGACCGGGGCTTTGACGCCACCCGCCTTGAGGGCGCGCACCAGGGCGTAGGGCGTGGCGAAGCGGCCTTCGTTGAGCTGCAGGGCCGTGCCCAGCACGGCACGCAGATTGGCCAGTACCGAGGTGCGCAAGGCGGCGGGCGCGGCGGCGGCGAAGCGGGCCAGCACGTCGCCGTGGGCGTAGATGGCGTCCAGCGCGTCGTGCGGGGGCAATGCGTCTAGCCACTGTTTCCATTGCATCAAAACAGGCGCTAGCGCTGATAGGACGGGCGGTAGCAGCTCTGAATTGTGTAGCAGGCTCCACCAGCTGCTGTCGGATGGGTTGTCGGCATCTTCGCGGGCGGCGCGCTGCAACTGGGCCAGGTGCACCAGCTCGGTGTCGTTCACGCCAAACAGCGGGGACTTCAGCGCCTGCGCCAGCGACAGGTCGTGGTGGGTGGAGACCAGTGCGTCCAACAGCGCTGCAATGTCTTGCACCTCGGGCGCGTCGGCCAGGTCGGCTTTTTCGGGCTGCTGGGTGGGGATGTGCAGGGCGCGCAGGGCATCGCGCATGTGGCCCAGGCGCTCGCGGCGGCGCGACAGCACCATCACGTCCTTGGGACGCAAACCGTCGGCCAGTTGCCCGGCCAGCCACTGGGCGGCCTGGCGGCATTCCAGGGTGCGCAAGGTGTCTTCGGGTTCTTCGCGGGGTGTGCCCAGGCTGTCGCGCCAGCCGTCCTGCGAGGCCTGGATGGCGGAGGCATTGGCATCGCGGGGGATGGCGGGCAGGTAACGCACAGCACCCAGGGCGGTGGATTCGGTGGTGTGGTCGCGGAAACCGTCGTACGTGCCCGCGGCCTGCGCGGCGGACATGACGGCGTTGACGGCGGCCATCACCGGTGGGGCGTTGCGGCGGGTGTGGTCGCAGCTGAGCAGGTCGCCGCCCAGCCCGTCCACCACAAAGGCCTGGGCAGCGCGGAATACCTGCGGCTCGGCGCGGCGGAAGCGGTAAATGCTTTGCTTGGGGTCGCCCACGATAAAGACGCTGGGCGCTCCCGCCGCACCCGCGTAGCCGCTGAGCCAGGCGTGCAAGGCCTGCCACTGCAGCGGGCTGGTGTCCTGGAATTCGTCGATCAGCAGGTGCTTAACCTTGGCATCCAGGCGCTCCTGCACCCAGCCGCTGAGCACGGGGTCGGACAGCATGACAGACGCGGCACGTTCCACGTCGTTCATATCGACCCAGCCGCGCTCGTATTTGAGGGCGGCCAGCTCGGCGATCAATATGCGGGTTAGGCGCGCCATGCGCTGCTGGTGCGCCCAGGCGGCGTTTTGGAGTTGGGCCTGGGCCACCTGCAACACCAGGTCTTGCGCGGTGCGCACGGTGGCAATGCCGACGATTTTTTCGCCAAACTTGCGGGCCGTGCCCTTTTGCGTGAGCAAGGTGGCCAGCACAGCATCGGCATCCTGGACGGTCAGGGCCTGCTCCAGCGCACTGCCGGCCGCCGAGAAGGTCACGGCACTGGCGCGGCCCAGGTGGCCTGCGGCCTCTTGCAACAGCGGGCGCTGGGCCCAGAACAAATCCTCGGGCGTGGCCAACCCGGCAAAGGCGGGAAACTGCGCGTCGAACGATGGCACAGACGCGTCCACCACGCCCTGCGCGTCGGCCAGCACAAATTCCACCCGCTTGTTCAAGGCAGCGGCCAGCGCCTTGTGCGCCTGGAAACGGCCATGCACGGCCACCAGGGCTTCGAAGTCGGCGCGGGCGCTGGGGTTATCGACCACGGTGGCGTAAAAGCGCGGCCACACGGCGGTGACAGCCTCGGTGTCGTCTTCCAGCAGGCTGTAGTTGGCGGGCAGGCCCAGGTCCTGCAACACGGCCAGCGGCGCGGTGCGCAACAGGGCCGCAAACCAGCTGTGGAAGGTGCGGATCTGCACCGGGCGGGCGCTGGCCAGGAGCTGGGGGTAAAGGTTTTTGAGGGCCGGGGCCTGCAGGGCAATCTGCGCGGGCGGTACGCCACGGGCTAGCAGTTCTTCGGCCAGCTTTTCGGGCGTGGCCTGGGCGAATTCCACCAGCCACTCATTCAGGCGCTGGCGCATTTCACCGGCGGCTTTTTTGGTGAAGGTGATCGCCAGGATTTCGTGGGCGGCAACGCCTTTGCCATCGGTGGCCAGGCTGCCCTCCAGCAAGGCGCGCAGGATGCGCGAGACCAGCATCCAGGTTTTGCCCGCGCCCGCGCAGGCCTCTACCGCGATGCTGCGCCGGGGGTCGCAGGCGATGGCGTAGAAGGCGGCGCGTTCAACCGGGTGGCCGTTGTGTTCGTAGGCAGCGAGGGTCATGCCTTCTTACCCAGGGCACCCACGGCCACCAGGCTCAGCAGCACAAACGGCAGGCAGGCGGCGTACAGGTTGCGGATGCCGAAGTGCTCGGCCACCTGGCCCAGCAAGGGCGGGCCGAGTAGAAACACCACAAACGAGATTTGCGCCAGCGCCGCCACGTTGACGGCGGCCGGCCGGTCCACCCGCTGCGCCGCCGCCGACATGGCCAGCGGAAAAATGCCGCTGGTGCCCACGCCCATCAGCCCCAGGCCCAGCAGCGCCCATACGGGGCCCGGTGCCAGCACCACCAGCAGCGCGCCGCAGCCCAGCACCACCAGCAGGCAGCGGGCAAAGGCCACGGGGCTGAAGCGCTCCACCAGCCCATCGGCAAAAAACCGCATCACCGCCTGGGTGAACGCGCCCGCCGCCACCGCCAGCCCGCAGACCAGCGGCGAAGCGGCAAACACGTCGCGCATGTAGATGGCCGACCAGTCGGCGCCCGCGCCTTCAAGCAGCATGGCCGACAGCGTCACACACACCAGCGCCATGATGGCCCAGGTGGGCCGGGCAAAGTGCGGGGCTTCCTCGGTAGTGGCTTCGCGCAGCGGCGCGGGGCTGAAGCGCCCCAGCAAAAGCAGCGTGGCGGCCAGCGACACCGGCACCATCAGTGCCAGGTGCAACTGCGGGCTGATGCCCAGTTGCGCAATGCCCGCGCCCGCCAGCCCGGCGGCAAAAAAGCCAAAGCTCCAGAAGGCGTGGGCGCGGTTCATGATGCGGCGGCCCAGCTGGTGTTCGACCCGGTCGGCCTCCACATTCACCACCACCTCCACCAGGCCTACGCACAGGCCCGCAGGTACCAGGCACAAAAACAGCACCACCGGCCCGCTAGCCCAGCTGGCAATGGCAAAAAACAGCGCAATCATCGGCGTGAGCACCAGCAGTGCCCGGCGGTAACCGATACGCTCCAGCAAGCGGCTGGCCAGAGTCAGCGACACCAGGGTGCCCGCTGCGGTGCCGATCAGCGCCAGGCCCAAAGCGCCCTCGCCCACGCCCATGCCGCGCTGGATCTCGCCCAGCCGGGGAAAGATGCCGCCCAGGCCAAACGAGTACATGAAGAAGGCCGCAAACACCCGCCATTCGGCCGACAAATGCAGGCCGAAGCGGTGCCCGGTGTCTATCGTGGTGGGGAACAGGCTTGCGCCGGTTTTCATGCCAGCCATCCCATCTCCTCCAGGTCGCGCTCGCACTGCGCCGCGTCCAGAAACTGGATCGCCTGCCAGCCGCGGGCACGCGCCGTGGCCACGTTGTGGGCGTTGTCGTCTATGAACACGGTGTCAGCGGGTGTCAGGCCAAACTGGGTTTCGGCCAGCGCGTAGATGCCATGCTCGGGTTTGATCAGCCCCACATGGGCCGAGAAGATGCCGTCTTCAAAGTGGTCGAAGAAATCGCGGTCGAGCAAACGGTCGGCGTACGAGGTGGGCATGTTCGACAAATACACCAGCCGGTGCCCCTGCGCCTTCAGGCGGGGCAGCAGCGCGGCCGTGTCCTGCTTGGTGGGCAGGTGGTTGGGGATGGCGTGGATGAAGCGCAGCATATCGGCCGCATCCACCCCGCTCTGCGCGGCCAGCAAGGCAGCCAGCGGTGCGGGCTCGACCGTGCCGCGGTCGAACTCGGCCCATGGGGTCCAAAAGTTCGCGCACAGCGCCTGCGCGGCTGCCGCGTTGGGCGCGTACCGGGGCAGCTCGTGCTGGACGATCTCAATCGGTTGCCAATGCAGCAGCACGGCACCCAGGTCAAAGACAACGGTTTTAGGGGTGGATGTGGAGAGCAAGGGGAGTTTCCTTATCGGGCAGACAGCTAGGGTAAAGCATTTATGGGGTCTATCGGGATGCAGGGTTCCAGCCATGCAAAGCGGCTAGCCAATAATGAGCTGAATCACTGATTGGCCCATGCACACAGTGGCGCTATGCTAGTGGCAATTGCACCGCATAACCATCGAGAAATTCCGTCATACCTATGAATTTACCTCATGCCAAAAGCACCACGCGCCGCCTGCCGCCCCTGAACATGCTGCGCGCTTTCGAGGCCGCGGCGCGGCTGGAGAGCGTGACCCTGGCCGCGCAAGAGCTGCATGTGACCCAAAGTGCGGTCAGCCACCAGATCAAGGCACTGGAAACATGGCTGGGCGTTCCACTGGTGCAGCGCAGTGGCCGGGGCCTGGGGTTGACCGCCGAGGGCGCGGCCTACCTGCCCAGCCTGCGCAGCGCCTTCGACCAGATGGCCAGCGCCACGGACCGACTGCAGAGCCCGCCGCGTGGCAATACCTTGTCGGTGAATTCGATGGCGTCGCTGTCGGCGCAATGGCTGATTCCGCAGCTGGCCAGCTTTTGCGCCGAGGTGCCAGGCGTGGACGTGCAACTGGCCACAACCCTCAGCGCCACCGGGTTCGACCCGGCAGCTTTTGATGTGTCGATCCGCTGCTTTACCGAAGGCGAACTGGCCGATCTGCGCCAGCGCCCGGCCTGGCGCGACGTAGTGCTAGGGGCCTTTTTGCCCAACACCCTGACCCCCGTGTGCAGCCCGCAGGTGCTGGCTACCCAGCCGCCCTTGGCCGACCCGGCCGATGTGTTGTCGCGCACCCTTTTGCACAGCCGCTCCACCCCGCGGGTCTGGCAGGACTGGCTGGCCCTGGCCGGTCTGCCCGCACAGCAGCCGCGCCACCTGGTCACCTTCGACCACGCCCACCTGGCCGTGCAGGCGGCGGTGCAGGGCATGGGCATCGCCCTGGGCAATCCGCTGCAACTGCGCGCAGAACTGGCCAGCGGCCTGCTACATACACCCTTCCCCACCCTGACCCTGTGCGACCGCACCAACTACTGGATCATGGCCCCGCAGGCCACGCAGAACCCGCACGCGGTGGCGTTTTGTGCCTGGCTGGAGCGCAACGGTAAATTGCAAGCCATTTAGGCCTCTAGCGCTTATTCTTAGGGCGCAAGCAGCTACTCTCACGATAGCAACGGCCACCGGGGTTGCAGCGGTATGGAAACTTGCCAAAATTGCTCCGTCTCTACTACCGGGTACCCCCATGCCTCTAGACAACCCGCCCATTGCCGTCACTGCGGCCCAAACCCCTGCCCGCGCCAAACCCTCGGTGTACCCGGCCCCTTTCGCTGCTCGGGTGCAAGGCCGTGAAAAGCACCCCTTGGGCGATCTGTTTGGCTTGAAAAACTTCGGTGTCAATTGGACGCGTTTGGCACCCCATGCCGTGTCGGCTCTGCGGCATGCGCACACCCGGCAAGACGAGTTCATCTACATCCTGCAGGGCCACCCCACGCTGTACACCGACCAGGGTACCACCCTGCTGGCGCCCGGCATGTGCGCAGGCTTTCCTGCAGGCACCGGCAACGCCCACCGCCTGGTCAACGAAAGCGCCGAAGAAGTGGTCTACCTGGAGGTGGGCGACAGAACCCCGGGCGATGCCGCCACCTACCCCGACGACGACCTGCAGGCCGCGCTGGTCGATGGCGCATGGAAGTTCTTTCACAAGAACGGGCTGCCGTACGCCTGAAGCAAAGCATATGTCTTTTAGGACCCTCGTGCTTATTCGGTGGGCGTAAGCAGCTCTTTTTTAGATAGCAGAACAAGGCCCACAGCCATCCCCCATTTGGGGGATTACACAGCGCACATTGCGGCGTACAACCGAGTCTTCAGCAAGGAGACGGGTATGCGCATACTGTGTGTTCACGGCATCGGCCACGCGGAGGCCCGCAAGGACGTGTGGCGCCAAGACTGGGTGGGCGCCATCACCACGGCCGTCGGCGAATGGCAGGCAGCGAAGCCACACATCGAACAGTTCGCCTACGACGACCTGTTTGAAGCCGCCGACTGCAGCTCGCCGCTGTACTTTGAAGCCTTGGCATTGCTGGCCAAAAGCTGGGTGGTGCATGGCGGTGAGCGCAGTATTTTGGGATTTGTGGATGCCTGGCGATGGCACATCGGCATGGTGGCCCAGTTTGTCGCCCTGCCCAGCCTGCGCAACGCGGTATGCGACAAGTTGGCCCAGCAGATTGCCCAGTTCAAGCCCGATGTGGTGGTGGCCCATAGCCTGGGCGGTCTGCTGGCTTACCACTGCCTGAGCAGCAGCAAAACCCAGAAAAAACTGGGTGACTTCAACGGGCGACTCATCACCCTGGGCACCCAGATCAGCCACCCGGCGCTGCGCAAGGTGTTTGGCGGCTACCTGCAATGCCCACCGATGCTGCAGCGCTGGTGGAACCTGTTCAATGAAAACGACCGGGTGCTGACCCAACCCATTGTGTTGCCCCACCCGGCCCGCTACAGCCAGATTGCTTGCGACTTCCGGTATGACAAGACCAACCACGATGCTGACCACTATCTGCAGCACGACAACGCCCGCAGTGCCTGCTGGCGTGAGCTGGTGCAAGCCCTGGGCCAGCCCGCAGCACCCGCCAAAGGCAAAGCGGTGGGCAAGGGCAAAACCGTGGGTCAGGGTGTGGCAGTGGCGGACCCCATGGCCCAGACCTTCGCAGTGGCCCCCAAACGCCCCAAGATGCGCGCCTTGCTGGTGGGCATTGCCGACTATGCCGACCCCAGCTTCACCCTGCTCGGCCCGGTGAACGATGTGTTCCTGGTCAGCCAGACCCTGCAAGAAATGGGGGTGGATGCCGATGCCATCCGGGTGGTGCTCAACGAGCGGGCCACCGCCGAAGCCATCCGCGAACGGCTGGCCTGGCTGCTGGCCGATGCGCAGGCGGACGACACCATGTTCTTTTATTTCTCGGGCCACGGCGCCCAGGTGCCCGCCTATGGGCAGGATGCCGAAGTAGACCGCATTGACGAGTGCCTGGTGCCCTACGACTTCAACTGGCACACCGGCCAGGCGATTTTTGACGACGAGTTTGCGGCGCTCTACAGCGTGCTGCCCTACACCGCCAAATTCATCGCCATGCTGGACTGCTGCCACGCCGGGGGCATGCAGCGCGGCGGCGTACCCGGCACCGGCAGCCCGCCCCTGGGCACGCGCAGTGTGGCCATGCCCGACGACATCCGCCACCGCGCCCTGCGCTGGGACAGCAAGCTGCAGATGTGGCTGCCACGCAAGGCCATGCTGCAAAAAGGCAAAGCCCTCAAAGCCGCCCTGCTGGCCCAACCCGATGCCCGCACCCAGGAACGCCCCAGCAAGGCCAAGGTCGAGGCGCGGGTCGGCAGCGACGGCACCCACCGGCGCATGTGCCGAGCCCAGGGCATGCGCGGCGAAGACCCGGCCGAGTTCCAGGCCCTGCGCCTGGAGTTTGGCCACCAGGGGCCGTACATGCCCATCCTGCTGGAGGCCTGCAGCGAAAACCAGTTGGCCTACGAATACCAGCACGGCTCCATCAGCTACGGCGCTTTCACCTACGGCCTGTGCGAAAGCCTGGGGCGTGGGCGCGGCAAACAGCTGACTTTCGCGCAGGTGATCGCCAGTGCCCAAAAGCGGGTGCGCCCGGTGGCCAAAGGCCCGCAAACCCCGCAACTGGTGTGCGCCGATGCCCACCGCCACCGGCCGCTCATCGGCTAGCCATTGCATCCCCATCCCTACCAGGAGGTCCCCATGAACACGCCCGCACCACTGTCCAACCACGCCCCCAGCCAAGCACCCGGCACCCTGCGCCACTACTGCGCCATGCGCCTGCTGCCCCCGGTGGTCTTGCCGCCGAACGTAGACCCCGGGCGGGCGCGCGTCATCATGCGCACCGTCAGCAAGTGGCCGAACCGAACGGTTTTGACGTATGGCTTCATGGACGGCCCGGAGCCGCAAAAAGAGGCGGTGCGCGCGGCTTTTGCCGAGTGGAAGGCGCTGGGCCTGGGCATCAGCTTTGCGGAGGTGTCCCCGGTGCAGAACGCCCAGATACGCATCGCCTTCCGCCCGGGTGGCGGCTCCTGGTCGTACATCGGCACCGACTGCAAAACCATCCACCCCAGCAAGCCCACCATGAGTTTTGGCTGGGACCTGACCACCGACTACGGCCACACCACGGCGCTGCACGAGATAGGCCACGCCCTGGGCCTGCCCCACGAACACCAAAACCCCAAAGGCGGCATCGTCTGGAACGAAGAGGCGGTGTACGCCAGCCTGGGCGGCCAGCCCAACAACTGGGACCGCACCACCACCTTTAACAACATCCTGTCCAAAATCAAGGAAGACACCGTGCAAGGCTCGCAGTGGGACCCCGACTCGGTGATGCACTACGCATTTGACGGCGGCCTGATCGTCAACCCGCCCCAGTACGCCACCGGCCTGACACCCGCCGGTGGCCTGTCGGCGCGCGACAAGGCCTGGGTGCACAGCTTCTACCCGGAAATCACGGCAGACACGGTGGGCACACTCTCGCTGTTCCAGACGCAGCTGCTGGCGCTGCCCAGCGGCGGATCGGCCAGTTTCGACTTTGTCGCCCCGAGCAGCCGCCGATTCACCTTCCAGACCCTGGGCCTGACCGACACCGAACTGGCGCTGTCCAAAGACCAGGGTGCACAGCCACCCGCCGACCTGGGGAGCGACGACGACAGCGGCGACGAGCGCAACGCCCGCCTCACCGTGGAGCTACAGCAAGGCGACCGGGTGCGCGTGCAGGTGCGGGTGCGCTTTGTCGAAAACACCGGCGAAGCGGCCCTGATGGTGACCACGGGGTAACAACTTACGCCGTCCACCAGTCCTTGCGGCACAGGCCCCGCGCCGCGCAGAAGGTACAGGCCGCGCCCTCGCCCAGCGCAGCCAGGGTCGCACCTTCGGCAATGCGCTGCATGTCGTCGAGGATGCCGTGCACCAGCGCGTCACGGGCCTCCACCACCTCGGTCTGCTCGAACAGCTGGCTGCCGTCTTTCTCGCCCACGTTGAGGTAGGCGGCGCGCAAAGTGTCGTGCGGCAGCAGCGCGGCGTAAAACGCCAGCTGGGTGTCTTCCAGCGGCTGCTGGATGCGTTTGCCGGTGACCTGGGCGTTTTCGGTTTTGTAGTCGATGACCAGGGCGGTGGTGCTGCCGTCGGCATGCACCTGGTCCACCCGGTCGATGGTGCCGATCAGGGTGATGGGGCCCAGCGGCAGCTCTAGCGCGCTTTCGGCCTGCTCAAACTGGCCGCCAGCGGCTTCGTGCGGGGCCAGCCAGTCCAGGTAGCCGTCGCGCACCCGGGGCCAGGCCGAGGCGAAGGGCAGGAACTCGCCCGGCTCTAGGTGCATGTCTTGCGTCACCTGCTCGGCTGCTACATTCATCATAGCTGCTCGCGCCGATGGAATGGGCGTAGGAGCCACTTTTAATGCCTCATGGAATTGCCTGAGCACGGCGTGCAGCCAGGTGCCAAAGTCGCGCTTGTCCACCTCGCCGGTCAGCTCCTGCGGCTCTTGCAAGCCCAGTTGGCGCAGGCCGAAGAAGCGGTAGGGGCAGCGGCGCAGATCCTCGTAGGCGCTGGCGGACAGGCGGGTGACCGGCAGCGCCGCACCCACCGGCAAGGGCCGCTCGCTGGGCAGCGGCGTGAGGCTGCGGGGGATGCGCGGGTCGGCGGCTAGATCTACGGGCTCAACCACCCGCAGCGCCTGCACCAGTGGGCTGGCCAGCAGGGTTTCGCCCGAGGCATCGCTTTGCCGCCACAGCACGTCCGTACAAGGCGTTTGCAGGGCATTGGCCCAGGCGGCGCGGGCGGCAGCTTCCAGCACGGCGCGCGACGGCAGGCCCAGGGCTTCGCGCTGCGCGGCGGTCCAGGCACCGGGCGGCTCGGGCGACACGGCCAGGCGCACCTCGTCGCAGCCGGGCAGCACCAGCGCGGCAAAGGGCCGGGCCAGCAACTGGCTCAGCGGCAGCACCACCACCTGCTCGTCTTGCGGGTGGTCGGGCACATAGCTGGCGGCTTCCAGCGCGTCGCCCACCCAGGTGCTGAACTCGGCCAGGCGCAAGCGGCGGGCAGCCTGGGGGAAGTCGGCAAATTCGGCCTCGGCACCGATGGTGAGGCGCAGGGCGGACAGCAGCTTGGCCCCGGCGGCATCCCCCTCCAGCGCAGCCCATTGGCCGCTGGCCTGCAGCAAGGCGCGCACGGCGGCCAGCCAGGCGGCCAGCGGGCGGGCGGCTTGCAGGATGGCGCGCAGGCTATTGGCCAAGCGCACGGCCTCGGACACGGCGGGCTGCTTGGGCGTGGCCTCGGGGCTCCAGGCGGACCAGGTTTGCACGGATGCTTTGCGCAGCGCTTTCTCCAGGGTTTGCACGGTGCGTGGGCGGAACGCGGGGGCGTTTTTCAGCCAGTCCAGCACCGCGTCGCTGCTGGCATCCCAGCGGGCGGCGCGCAATGTCACCACCAGCTGCGCGGCGGCCCGGGTGGTAGACAGCTTCCAGCCGGTCTCGTCGCGGATGCGCACGTGCTGCGCGGCCAGCATGGCGCGGATGCGGCGGGTCAGCAGGCGGTCGGTGGCGACCAGGGCCACCGGCGTACGCCCAGCTTCGATGTGGCGCAGCACGCAGGCGGCGGCGCGCTGGGCTTCGTCTTCGGAGTCAAGGGCCTCGTGCAGGGCGGGCATGGGCGGCGGTGGCGGCACGGGGCACACCAGGCGCGTGACCTTGTCACCCCAGGCGGCGCACAGGGCGTGGATGAGCGGATCGGTCTGGAAGCCGTCGAGCACGACGATGCAGTCCAGCGCGGCGGGCACGCTGTCGCTCCACAGCACGTCGGTGGCGTAACTGGAGGCGGCAGCCCATTCCAGCGCGATGCGGGCCACCACGCATTCCAGCGCCAGCACCGGGGCTTCCATGCCCAGGCCCACAGCCTCGCGCGCCTGGGCGGCCCAGTCGGCACGCTGTGGCGGCGGCACGGCGGCCACCAGCGGGGCCAGTTGGTGGGCAGCTTCCACCAGGCGGGCCGACAAGGCCTCGCGCTGCGCGCCCAAACCGGCACGCTCCAGAAGGTCAGGGGCCTGCAGCATGTCCATGGCGGTATCAAAGCGCAGATCGTGCGGCCCCTGGGCCGTGCCGCCCAGGCCGTGCGACCAGTTCAGCGTGGACTCGAAACGCGGGGTGAACCCGTCGGGCCGGGCCTGTGCCCAGAAACGATTCGCCAGCGGCATGAGCTGCGCGTAGGGCAGCAAGACCACGGTGCGCGCAGGGTGGGCCTGGCGCTGCTCCATGGCCTGCTGTATCTGGGCCAGCAGGCCGGAGCCAGGGGCAAACCACAGCGGGTCGGCAGAACTAGACATACTTTTAGACATATTGGGCGCGGTGGTGCTGGTGGGTCAATGGGTTTTCGCTATGTCTGTGATAGCACGGCAATGGCCGACAGGCGCTCTTGGTTTCTGTCACAATGCCGCAACTTCAGTCGTCTCGGCACTCTGCTTTAAGGAAAAAACCATGGCCAACGAACTCATCAAACATGTCTCGGACGCAACTTTCGATGCGGACGTTTTACAGGCCGCCACCCCGGTGCTGGTCGACTACTGGGCCGAATGGTGCGGTCCTTGCAAAATGATTGCCCCCATTTTGGACGAAGTGGCCACCGGCTACGCAGGCAAGCTGCAAATCGCCAAGATGAACGTGGACGAGAACCGCGACATCCCCGCCAAGTTCGGCATCCGCGGCATTCCCACCTTGATGATCTTCAAGGGCGGCGAACTGGCAGCCACCAAAGTGGGCGCCATGAGCAAGTCGCAACTGACTGCTTTTATCGACCAGCAACTGGCCTAAGCCTTTCGCTCCCAGCCACCCTCGCGGTGGCTTCGTTTTTTCTGGCCATTATTCCTGTCATAATCTGCGCATTCACCCATTTGCACCCCCAGCAAGTCGGTTCGAGTTCCCGGTTTGTGAGGCCCTTCTAGCCTCCTCAAAACCTCCCCCCTTTTTTCCTCTCAGAACTCCGCCCAGGAGTCAATCCATGCACTTAAACGAACTCAAGGCACTGCACGTGTCTGAAGTCCTCAAACAAGCCGAAGAACTTGAAATTGAGAACACCGGCCGTATGCGCAAGCAAGAGCTGATGTTTGCCATCATCAAAAAGCGCGCCCGCACCGGCGAGCAGATCATTGCCGATGGCGTGCTGGAAATCTTGCCCGACGGCTTCGGCTTCCTGCGCAGCCCCGACACCAGCTACACCGCCAGCACCGACGACATCTACATCAGCCCCAGCCAGGTGCGCCGCTTCAATCTGCACACCGGCGACATGATCGAAGGCGAAGTGCGCACGCCCAAAGACGGCGAACGCTACTTCGCGCTGAACAAGCTCGACAAGGTCAACGGCGGCGGCCCCGAAGAAAACAAGCACAAGGTCATGTTCGAGAACTTGACCCCGCTGTTCCCCAAAGAGCAGATGAAGCTGGAACGCGACATCAAGGGCGACGAGAACATCACCGGCCGCATCATCGACATCGTGGCCCCCATCGGCAAAGGCCAGCGCGCCCTGCTGGTCGCCCCGCCCAAGAGCGGCAAAACGGTGATGATGCAGCACATGGCCCACGCCATTGCCGCCAACTACCCGAACAGCCACATGATGGTGCTGCTGGTGGACGAACGACCCGAAGAAGTGACCGAAATGCAGCGCTCCGTCAAGGGCGAGGTGATTGCCTCCACCTTTGACGAGCCCGCCGCCCGCCACGTGCACGTGGCCGAAATGGTCATCGAGCGCGCCAAGCGCCTGGTCGAGCTGAAAAAAGACGTGGTGATCCTGCTGGACTCGATCACCCGCCTGGCCCGCGCCTACAACAACGTCGTGCCCTCTTCCGGCAAGGTGCTGACCGGTGGTGTCGATTCCAACGCCCTGCAACGCCCCAAGCGCTTCCTGGGTGCCGCCCGCAACGTGGAAGAAGGCGGCTCGCTGACCATCATCGCCACTGCGCTGATCGACACCGGCAGCCGCATGGACGAAGTGATCTTTGAAGAATTCAAGGGCACCGGTAACTGCGAAATCCACCTGGACCGCCGCCTCTACGAGAAGCGCGTGTTCCCGTCGATCCAGCTCAACCGCAGCGGCACCCGCCGCGAAGAGTTGCTGCTGTCGCCCGAAATCCTGCAAAAGAGCCGCATCCTGCGCCAGTTCATGTACAACATGGACGAGATCGAGTCGATGGAACTGATGCTGAAAAACATGAAGTCCACCAAGAACAACGTCGAGTTCTTCGACATGATGCGCCGCGGCGGTTGAGAAATCCACGCTATAATCGAAGGCTAATCGCGAAAAGTACCGGGCTTTTAAATTGGGCACACCATGTCCCAAGGCACCGGGCGGCTAACGCAATTGAACAAGGAAGAAATAATGAAAGCTGGCATTCACCCCAACTACCGTGACGTGTGCTTCATGGACCTGTCGAACAACTTCAAGTTTGTGACCCGTTCGTGCGTTAACGCCAAGGAAATGATCAAGATGGAAGACGGCCGCGAACTGCCGCTGTACAAGCTGGACACCTCCAGCGAATCCCATCCTTTCTACACCGGTACGCAAAAATCCGTGGACAACATGGGTGGCCGCGTGGAGCGCTTCCGCAACCGTTTCGGCAAGACTACCGCTGCTGCTGCAGCCGCACCTGTCGCCGCCGCAGAATAAGTTTTTCTGCAACCTCAAAGGGGCAGCCCGGTTTATCCGCGCTGCCTTTTTTGCATTCTTGGCCTTACATTCCAGCTCTGTGAACCAAACCACCCCTGCCATCGTGGCGCAAAGCGCCGTTCGCCGTCTGCCGCGTGTGGCGCTGTGGCTGCTGTGCCTGGCCTATGTGTTGCCCGGCTTCTTGGGCCGTGCGCCCTGGCGCAACAACGACATGGCGACGTTTGGCTACATCGCAGAGCTGGCGCAAGGCCGCTCCGCGTGGCTGAAGCCGACCCTGCACGGCCTGCCACCGGACATTGAAGCTTTGGTGCCTTATTGGCTGGGAGCCTGGGCCATCCAACTCGCCCCCCAGAGCTGGCCCGCCGACTTTGTAGCCCGCATCCCCTTCATGCTGCTGCTGGCAATGGCACTGGCCTGCACCTGGTATGCGGTGTACTACCTGGCCCGCAGCCCGCGCGCCCAGCCGGTAGCCTTTGCTTTTGGTGGCGAGGCCAAACCGGCCGACTACGCCCGGGCCATGGCCGATGGCGGCCTGCTGGCCATGATTGCCTGCCTGGGAATGGCGCAGCTGTCGCACGAAACCACGCCGGCACTGGCGCAACTGGCGTTTACCGCCCTGGCGTTTTTCGCACTGGCGGCCATGCCTTATCGCACCTGGCTACCGGCCATCGGCGTGGTGCTGGGCTTGGCCGGCTTGGCGTTGTCGGGTGCCCCCACCACCGCAGTACTGCTGGGGCTGGGCGGCGCACTGGTGTGCTTTCTGGACCGCAATGCCCAGGAGCCCGGTGAAATCTGCGATGCGCCGCGCAGCCTGCGCTGGAGTCTGGCGGTGCTGCTGGTCACCGTGGGGGTGGCGGCGCTGGCCTGGGCTCTGGACCAGTGGCGCTGGCGCATCGACCTGCCCGAAACCGACTGGACCAGCCTGCGCAACCTGGCCCGGCTGCTGCTATGGTTTACCTGGCCGGTATGGCCGCTGGCGGTATGGACACTGTGGCGCTGGCGGCGGCAGCTGACCAGCGGCAATTTTGGCCGCCACCTGGCCCTGCCGCTGTGGTTTGTGGGTGTGGCCCTGGGTGCCACCTTGACCACCGATGCCGCCGACCGCTCACTGATGCTGGCCCTGCCCGCCATGGCCACGCTGGCAGCCTTTGCCCTGCCCACCCTGAGCCGCCCCGTCAGCGCACTGGTGGACTGGTTCACGCTGCTGTTTTTCACCATTTTTGCGCTGATGATCTGGGTGGTCTGGGTGGCGGCGCAAACCGGCGTGCCCCGGCAACCGGCGGCCAATCTGGCCCGCCTGCTGCCGGGCTTTATGCCCAGTTTCGAATGGCTGCCGTTCACCGTGGCTGTGGGCGCGTCGCTGGTTTGGGTCTGGCTGGTGAAATGGCGGGCAGGCCGCCACCGCTCGGCCATCTGGAAGAGCCTGGTGTTGCCCGCCGGTGGCACGGCCCTGTGCTGGCTGTTGTTAATGACGCTGGGCCTGTCTGCCGCAGACTTTGGCCGCAGCTACCAGCCGTTGGTGCGCAATGTGGACCGCGCTATCCGTGCGCAAACCCCAGGCCGCGCCCTGCCCAGCTGCGTCGAATTCGACAACCTGAGCCGGGGCCAGATTGCGGCATTCCAGTTCCACGGCCAGCTGGTGCTCAAACCCGCCCGGGGGGCCGTGCAGTGCCCCTGGTTGCTGGTCGACACGGCCAAGGCGCGCCCACTGCGGCAAGCGGTGGACAAGAGCATCTGGGCCCTCAAGCTGGGCGTGCGGCGGCGTGCAGACAATGGCGAAGCCATCCAGCTCTACCAACGCATTCCGCAGTAACTTACAAGCTTTTTAGGCCGCTAGCGCTTATTCCATAAGCACAAGCAGCTATGAATTAGATAGTATTGCGTTCGGGGATATTGGCCACCTGCAGCACGGTGCCACGCAAGCGGCTGGCAGGGAAGATGATGGCAAAGCGCGAACCCTGGCCCTGGGTGCTGTCGATGCGCAGCTCGGCACCGTGGCGCTGCACCACGTGCTTGACGATGGCCAGGCCCAGACCGGTGCCGCCGGTTTCGCGCGACCGGCTGGGGTCCACGCGGTAGAAGCGCTCGGTCAGACGGGGCAAATGCTCGGCCGCGATGCCCGGCCCGGTGTCTTTCACCGAGAACTCGGCCCGGCCATCGGGCAAGGGCTGCCAGCGCACGTCGATACGCCCTCCGGCAGGCGTGTAGCGCACGGCGTTGCTGACCAGATTCGACAAGGCGCTGAGCAATTCACTCGATGCCCCGGCGATGGAGCCTTCGGGCATGGGGCCAAACCGCAGGGCGTGGACCTTGGTGTTGCCAGCGGTGACCATGCCCGACAAAGCCTCGGCCTCACGGGCGCACTGGGCCAGCAGATCGCGCAGCACAATCCATTCGCTGCTGCTGGGGGCCGGGCTGCCTTCAATGCTGGACAGGGTGAGCAAGTCGCTCACCAGGGTTTGCATGCGCTGGGCCTGCTGGGCCATGAAGCCCAGGTAGCGCTCGCGCTGGCCTTCGTCCAGCGGCAGGCTTTGCATGGTTTCTACAAAACCCGACATCACGGTAAGCGGCGTGCGGATTTCATGCGACACGTTGGCCACGAAGTCGCGGCGCATGGCTTCGGCCTGCTCCAGGGCCGTCACGTCACGCGACAGCAGCAGCCGACGGCCATCGCCATACGGGTGCAGGTGCACCGACAGGCGCACCGGTCGGCTGGCAGAGCCACCGCGTCCGAGCATGAAAGTACCACGCGATGGATCTGGATCGGCGTAATAGGCGGCAAAGGCCGGGTCGCGCACCAGATTGCCAATCAGTTGCTGCAGGTCGCGCTGGGCATCAAAGCCAAAATGTTCGGCCGCGATGTGGTTGCACCACTCGATGCGCCCCTGGGCATCCAGCAGCACCACGCCATTGGGCGAGGCCTGGATGGCGGCCAAAAACTCCTGCAGCCGGGTTTCGGCATCCAGCATCTTCTGCTGCGTCTGGCGCAGCCAGCGGCGGGTGCGGTCGGTGAGTTCACCCCACCAGCCTTGCATGTGCGGGGCCTGCGAGGCCTCACCGGTGCGCAGCCAGCGCATCACGCGCAAGCCCCGCACGGCATCCAGCAGCATCCAGAATATGCCCGCCAGCACCACACCGGCCAACGCGCCCGGGTAGGCCGCCCATTCCCAGCCCAGCAGGCCCGCGCCCAGCTGGAGGCCTAAAAAGCTTAAAAATCGAAACCACATAGGGTGAAAAGAGGGAATGCGGGTGGTGGTTCAACCACCCTGGGGATCAAACTGCAGAGGCTGCAGTGGCTGCATTGGAGACGGGGGGCGTGGCCGCCACTGGCTGGGCCGTAATGCGGTAGCCCGCGCCGCGCACCGTCTCAACCATGGCACCACCTGCGCCCAGCGACTCACGCAGGCGCTTGACGTGCACGTCGACCGTGCGCTCTTCGATAAACACGTGGTCGCCCCAGACGCGGTCGAGCAGTTGCGAACGCGAATGCACGCGCTCGGCGTTCTTCATCAGGTACTGCAGCAGCTTGAACTCGGTGGGGCCGATCTTCACCGCCTGCTCCTGGAAGGTGACGCGGTAGGTGGCGGCATCCAGCGCCAGGGCACCGATGCGCAGGGTGCCACTCTCTTGCTCGGGCGCGCGGCGGCGCAGCACGGCGCGGATGCGGGCCAGCATTTCCTTGGTGGAAAACGGCTTGGAGATGTAGTCGTCGGCACCGGCATCCAGGCCGGCCACGCGGTCGTTTTCGTCGCTGCGGGCAGTCAGCAGGATGATGGGCACGCCCTTGGTACGCGGGTTGGCACGCCACTTTTTGGCCAGCGACAAGCCACTCTCGCCGGGCAGCATCCAGTCCAGCAAGATCACGTCGGGCAGCATGGCGTCGAGTTCGCACTGCGCCGTGACGCTGTCCATCGCCCAGGTCGGCTGGAAGCCGCTGTGGCGCAGGTTGACCGCGATCAGCTCGGCAATCGCGGGCTCGTCTTCGACGATCAGGACCCGGGGCATGGTTTTCATTGCAGTGCCGACTCCACTTGGGCGACGGTGGCGTGGCGCACGTCTTCGCCCTTCACGATGTAGATGATGAATTCGGCGATGTTCTTGGCATGGTCACCGATGCGCTCGATGGCCTTGGCGATGAACAGCAGGTCCAGGCTGGCGGTGATGGTCCGCGGGTCTTCCATCATGTAGGTGATGAGCTTGCGCACAAAGCCGTCGAACTCCTGGTCGATCAGGTCGTCTTCTTTCAGGATATCGAGCGCGGCAGCGGTGTCCAACCGGGCAAACGCGTCCAGCGCCTTGCGCAGGAGGCCAGAGGCCATATCGGCCGATACCCGCAGGTCCAGCGTGGGCAGGGAACGGGGCGAGCCGCTCTTGGCGATGGACTTGGCCATGCGGGCGATCTTGTTGGCCTCGTCACCCACACGCTCAAGATTGGCGGTGGTTTTGGAGATGGCGATCAGCAGGCGCAGGTCGCGCGCCGTGGGCTGGCGGCGGGCGATGATGCTGGAGAGTTCGCGGTCGATCTCGATTTCCATACCATTCACACGGATTTCGGTTTCTGCGACCTGGTCGGCCACTTCGACGCTGAACTGCGACAGCGCGTAAATCGCCTGGCGAATCTGCGATTCCACCAGGCCACCCAGCTCCATCACACGGCTGGAAACGCCATTGAGTTCACTGTCGAACTGGCTGGAAAGATGTTTGTCGGGCATGAAAGTCTCCAAATCAATAAGGGCAGAACGATGCCAAGAGGTAAGGTTCCAGAACAGCGCAGAACTGGCTCCGCCAGGCTGCTGCTGTTGCCCCCTGCAAGGGGGTTGGCGGAAACACGAAGTGTGTAGCCTGGGGGTTAGCCAAATCGTCCGGTGATGTAGTCTTCGGTTTCCTTGCGCTTGGGCTTGAAGAAGATGTCTTCGGTGGCACCAAACTCCATCAGGTCGCCCAGGTACATGTAGGCGGTGTAGTCGCTGCATCGCGCGGCTTGCTGCATGTTGTGGGTGACGATGAGCACGGTGTAGTCGTTTTTCAGCTCGGTGATCAGCTCTTCCACCTTGGAGGTGGAGATCGGGTCGAGCGCCGAGCAGGGCTCGTCGAGCAGCAGCACCTCGGGCTTGATGGCGATGCCGCGGGCAATGCACAGGCGCTGCTGCTGGCCACCGGACAGGCTGGAGCCGCTCTGGTTGAGCTTGTCTTTCACTTCGGTCCACAGGGCGGCCTTGCGCAGCGCCCATTCGACACGCTCTTCCATGTCGGTGGTGTTCAGGTCTTCAAACAGCTTCACGCCAAAGGTGATGTTGTCGTAGATCGACATGGGGAACGGCGTGGGCTTCTGGAACACCATGCCGACCTTGGCGCGCAGCAGGGCCACGTCTTTTTTACTGGTCAGCAGGTTCTCGCCGTCCAGCAAGATCTGGCCTTCGGCGCGCTGCTCGGGGTAGAGCTCGAACATGCGGTTAAAGATACGCAGCAGCGTGGATTTACCGCAGCCCGAGGGGCCGATGAAGGCGGTGACCTTCTTCTCGGGAATTTCCAGGTTGATACCCTTGAGCGCATGGAACTTGCCGTAGTAGAAATTCAGGTCTTTGACCGAGATTTTCGAGGGGCTTGCAACAGTGGTTTGCATGGTAAAAATTCAGGTTAGTTCTTGTTGGAGCCAGCCCACAGGCGGGCCAAAATATTCAAGCCCAGCACAGCCATGGTGATCAAAAAGACCCCGGCCCAGGCCAGCTTCTGCCAGTTTTCATACGGACTCATCGCAAATTTGAAGATCGTGACCGGCAAGGTGGCCATCGGCTGGCTCAGGCTGGAAGTCCAGAACTGGTTGCTCAAAGCGGTGAACAGCAGCGGTGCGGTTTCCCCAGCAATACGGGCCACAGCCAGCATCACACCCGTAATCACACCCGCCCGGGCGGCTTTCAGGGTAATGCTCAGAATCACCTTCCACTTGGGCGCGCCCAGGGCGTAGGCCGCTTCCCGCAGGCCGGGTGGTATCAGTTGCAACATGTTTTCGGTGGTGCGAATGACCACCGGAATCACGATCAGTGCCAAAGCCACCACACCAGCCCAGCCAGAGAACGACTTGAAGCGCGACACCACCACGGCGTAGACAAACAAGCCGATCACGATGGAGGGTGCCGACAGCAGGATGTCGTTTACAAACCGGGTGGTCGCTGCCAGCCAACTCTTGGTGTCGTATTCGGCCAGATAGATACCTGCCATGATGCCGATGGGTGCGCCCACGCAGGTCGCCAGCGTCACGATCAGGAACGAACCGTACATGGCGTTGGCCAATCCACCTTCGTCATTGGGTGGCGGTGTCATCTGGGTCAAAGTGGCAAGCGTCAGGCCCTCAATCCCCAAGCGCACGGTTTCAAACAGAATCCAGAACAGCCAAAACAGTCCGAAAGCCATGGCTCCCAGGGCCAGCACCAGAGCGATCTGGTTGACGCGCTTGCGCTTGGCATATTTAACGCTGCGGGTGTGTTCCAGCGCAGCGGCTTTGAGCAACATTTCGCCCGTGGTCATGATTTGGTTCCTTCATTTTTCCGCAGCTGCGACAACAGAAGTTTGGACAGGGAAAGAATGACAAAAGTGATGAAAAACAGCACCAGGCCGAGGTACATCAGAGCACCTTGGTGCAGGCCCTCACCCGCCTCGGCAAACTCGTTGGCCAGGGCCGAGGTGATGCTGTTGGCCGCCTGGAACAGGCTGAGCGAATCTAGTTGGTTGAAGTTACCAATCACAAAGGTCACCGCCATGGTTTCGCCAATGGCCCGGCCCAAGCCCAGCATGATGCCGCCCACCACACCCGCCTTGGTGTAGGGCAACACCACCTTGGAAACCACTTCCCAGGTGGTAGCACCCAGGCCGTAGGCCGACTCTTTGAGCAGTGTGGGGGTGACCTCAAACACATCGCGCATCACCGCCGCAATGAACGGGATGATCATGATGGCCAAAATGATGCCGGCCGACAAAATGCCGATGCCCACAGGCGCCCCGGAAAACAAGGCTCCCAGGTAAGGCACGTCACCGAACGCGGCTTGCAAAGGTTGTTGCACATAGGTAGACAACACCGGGCTGAACACCAGCAAGCCCCACATGCCATAAACGATGGACGGCACGGCAGCCAACAGTTCAATGGCCGTTCCCAGTGGGCGCTTGAGCCAGGCAGGCGACAGTTCGGTGAGGAACAGCGCGATGCCGAAGCTGACCGGCACGGCAATCAGCAAGGCGATGATCGAAGTCATCACCGTGCCGTAAATCATCACCAGCCCGCCAAAGTCTTCCTTGACCGGATCCCAGGTGGTATTGGTCAGAAAACCCAGACCGAACTTGTCAATCGCAGGCCAGGCACTGATGGTGAGCGATACCAAAATAGCGATCAGCATCACCAGGGTGAAGATGGCCGAACCCTTGGCCAACCAGCCAAAGATTCGGTCGAAAACCGGCCCGGAACGGGCCGCTTTGGGGCGGGGAGGAGTGGTCATCGCGTGTCCGGAAGACTTACCAGATGGATTTAATAGGTGCTCGGTCGCCGGAAGTGTAGATGACACGTTTTGCTCCTTTGTCCTGGGTATTGCGTGTATCGGTGCTTACTTGATAGCAACGGGCTTGCCAGCAGCATCCGTCACCTGGCCCCAGGCCTTTTCGATCGAAGCCACTACAGGAGGAGGCAGGGGCACGTAGTCCAGATCGTCAGCAATCTTGGTACCGTTTTTGTAGGCCCAGTTGAAAAACTTGAAGACTTCGGTGGCGTTGGCAGGCTTGTCCTGCTTGGTGTGCATCAAGATGAAGGTGGCGGTAGAGATAGGCCAGGCTTCTTTACCCGGCTGGTCGGTGATCAGTTGGTAGAACGACTTGCTCCAGTCAGCACCCGCTGCGGCAGCGGCAAATGCGGTATCGCTAGGTGCAACAAACACGCCATCACGGTTCTTCAACAAGGCGTAGGTCATCTTGTTTTGCTTGACATACGCGTACTCGACGTAGCCGATGGAGTTAGGCAGGCGGTTCACAAATGCAGCCACACCTTCATTGCCCTTGCCACCTGCGCCGACTGGCCAGTTCACGGCTGTGCCCTCGCCCACTTTTTCTTTCCACTCGGGGTGAACACGGCTCAGGTAATTGGTGAAGTTGAAAGTGGTGCCCGAACCATCGGCACGGCGCACTGGCGAAATGGCGGCATCTGGCAACGGCACGCCAGGATTCAGCGCCACCAGCGCAGCGTCGTTCCACTTGGTGATCTTGCCCAGGAAAATATCGCCCAGCACCTGGCCGTTCAGCTTCAGCTGACCGGGAGCAATGCCCTTGATGTTGACCACCGGCACCGTGCCGCCGATGACAGCGGGAAACTGCATCTGGCCCTTGGCCTTCAGCACGTCGTCGGTCTGGGGCATGTCAGAGGCACCGAAATCCACCGTCTTGGAGTCGATCTGTTTGATACCTGCGCCGGAGCCAACAGATTGGTAGTTGATCTTGACACCGGTGGCCTTGTTGTACTCGGCAGCCCATTTGGAATACACGGGTGCGGGGAAGGTGGCACCGGCACCGGTAATTTCTTGGGCGCTGGCGAAACCGGCAAAAGACAAGGCAGCCGAACCAGCCAGGCTGGCCATGGCGATTTTGAAACGAACTTGCATCAGAAGACCCTTTGGGTGAGTTGAAACCTATCGAACCGATACCATGGTTTACCGTACGGGTAAACCATGGCGACTCAGCGACTTTAAGAAGCTTGTGTGACAGGAATGTGACAAATGTGCCCGCATCTTGCACGCCTTATGGGTGCTATGCTGCGCCCACTCAAAAAAGCGGCTACGCCATGCAAAACGGAACTCTCATCGCCGCCCTGGACCTGGGCTCCAACAGCTTTCGCCTGGAAATCGGCCGCCTGGACCACGGGCAAATCCACCGTACCGAATACCTGAAAGAAACCGTCCGCCAGGGCAATGGCCTGGACGAAAACCGCAACCTCAGCCAGGAGGCCATGCAGCGCGGCTGGGATTGCCTGGCCCGCTTTGGCGAACGCCTGGCGGGGTTCGAGCGCCACCAGGTGCGCGCCGTGGCCACCCAAACGCTGCGCGAAGCCCGCAATCGCGACGTGTTTCTGGCCAAGGCGCACGAGGTGCTGGGCTTTCCCATCGACGTAATTCCGGGCCGCGAAGAAGCCCGCTTGATCTACCAGGGCGTAGCCCGGCTGCTGCCGCAGTCAGACGAGCGGCGGTTGGTGGTAGATATCGGCGGGCGCTCCACCGAAATGATCCTTGGACAAGCCTACGACGCCACGGTGATGGAATCGTTCCGGGTGGGCAGCGTGGCCTGGTCGATGAAGTACTTTCCCAATGGCCAGTTCACCCGCGATGCCTTCCGGATCGCAGAAATCGCCGCCAAGGCGGTACTCGACGAAGCCCTGAACGCCTACCGCCGCGACACCTGGGACGTGGCCTATGGGTCGTCCGGCACCGTGGGCGCGGTCGGCGACATCCTGCACGCCGCAGGCTGGCCGCTGAACCTCATCACCCGCGAAGGCCTGGACTGGATCAGCGACCGCCTGCTCAAGGCCCAGAGCGTCGATAAACTGCGCATCGAAGGCATGAAAGACGACCGCAAACTGGTGATTGGCGGCGGCATCAGTGTGCTGCGGGCGGTGTTTGACCTGCTGGGCATCGAAGAAATGCACGCCGCCGACGGTGCTTTGCGCCACGGCGTGTTGTACGACCTGGTGGCGCGCGGCCAGGAGGAAACCGATCTGCGGGCCGTCTCGGTCCAGCGCATGGCCAGCCGCTTTGGCGTGGACACCCAGCAGGCCCAGCGTGTGGCCAAACTCGCCTGCACGCTGTACGGCCAATTGCAAACCGGTACGGGTGTAGCGGCCAGCGAAGTCGTCCGCCAGCAGCGAAAGCTCAATTGGGCCGGTCAGTTGCATGAAATTGGCTGCCAAATCTCGCACCAGGACCACCACAAACACGGTGCCTACGTGCTCGAACACGCCGATGCACCCGGCTTTGCCCTGTTGGAACTGCACCGCCTGAGCCAACTGGTGCTGGGCCACCGCGGCAAGTTGCGCAAGCTGGAGCTGGACTTTGGCGATACAAGCTTCATGCAGCAGTTGCTATGTTTGCGGATGGCCACCATGCTGTGCCATGCCCGCCGCGACCCCGACACCACCGGCCTGGAACTGCGCGTGGACCCCGCGCTGGCCAGCCAGTTTGTGCTGTCCACCCGCCCCGGCTGGGCGCAGGCCTTCCCCCAGTCGGCCCACCTGCTGCGCGAAGAAGCCCAAGCTTGGCAAAAAACACCCTGGTCCTTGCAACTTTCGGAAGCATGAATGTGACTTCGTGCGGCAAATCGTAAAAAATATTTTTGCAAAACCTCTGTAAAGCCTGCGTAAAGTGTGTACGGTTGTAACTTAACCCTTTTCCACATCCCGCAAGGCCCGTATGTCAGACACCCCCCGTCCCAACCTGGGCGATGGCTACAAGCAGTATTTTGAGATTGCGCCTGCGTTGGAGCCTGACCGCGTCAACGATGTGTTTTTTATCCGCCACGATGTGTACGCCCGCGAACTCGGTTTTGAGCCGGTACGCCTGGACCGGCGCGAAACCGACAAATATGACTACCGCTCCCAGCACTGCCTGGTGCGCAGCGCCGATGGCACCCGTCTGGCGGGCTGCGCCCGGTTGGTACTCACCGACCCCGCCTACCCCGCTGCGCCGCTGCCGTTTGAGTTGACCTGCAAAGACACGTTGGACCGCAGCATCATCGACCCCGCCCTGCAACCGCGTGGTCGCATCGCCGAGGTGTCCCGGCTGGCGGTGATGTCGGAGTTCCGCCGACGCAAGGGCGAGCAGCAATCTGAAGCCACCATTTCCGACCAGGATTTCGGCGACCAGAAACAACCCCGTTTTCCCTACCTGCCCGTCAGCCTGTACATCGGTGCCGTCTTGATGGCCAAGCGCCACGGCATTGAGACCTTATTCACCCTTACCGAACCCCGCTTGGCCGAGCACTTTGGCAAACTTGGGGTCAACATCATCCCCATCGGTGGTCCGGTAGAGCACCGCGGCCAGCGTGTGCCCTCGATGCTGCGGGTGGATGAGGTGTACCAGGGCTTGCGCCTCATGGTGCGGCCTTTGTGGCACACCATCGACGCACAACTCAACGCGGCGTATGCCCAATCACGAGGCTGAACAGCCAGTTTCGTTATTTCCAAATATGCTAAACGGCATATTGGTAGAACAATAAAGTAGTTTGGAATAGGGTGGCGGGCTTTTATAGTCGCGCCCTATGCAAGATTTAGCGTTTGTTTTTGCCGGTTTTTTTGTCGGCTTCGTGGTGGGATTGACCGGGGTGGGCGGCGGCTCGCTCATGACCCCCATCCTGATCTTCTTTTTCGGCATGAAGCCGTACCTGGCCATCGGCACCGATCTGCTGTTCGCCTGCTTCACCAAGCTGGGTGGCACTATCAAGATGGCCCGCTCGCGCATGGTCAACTGGCGTATCGTTGGCACACTGTGCGCTGGCAGCATTCCGGCTTCGCTGCTCACCCTGTGGGTTTTGCACACCCTCGGCCCCGCCGATGCCCAGGTGCAAAAAGCCATGACCACCACCCTGGGCGCGGCCTTGCTGCTCACCGCTGCGGCCACCCTGTACAAAAGCATCCGTGGCAAATCCACTCCCCGCAACATCAGCGCGGAAAACATGGCCGCAGCCGAGCGCCCGCGCCATTGGAGCCTGCCGCTGCTGTTTGGCGCATTCATCGGCACGCTGGTCACGCTCACCTCGGTAGGTGCAGGCGCTATCGGTGTCACGGTGCTGATGCTGCTGTACCCGCTGCTGCCGCTGCAACGCATTGTCGCCGCCGACATTGCCTATGCCGTGCCCCTGACCCTGGTGGCCGGCCTGGGCCACGCCGGGCTGGGCTCGGTCGATTGGCCGCTGCTGGCCAAGCTGCTGATCGGCTCGCTGCCCGGCATCTGGCTGGGCTCGCACCTGATGCTCAAGACCTCGGACCGCGTGATCCGCGGCCTGCTGTCCCTGCTGCTGGCGTATGCAGGCACCAAGTTACTCGCACTTTAAAATCGCAGGTTGCCCTGCCCCACGACCGTAAAAAAATGTACCGCTATGTATCAATACACCGAATTTGACAAACAGTTCGTCAAACTGCGCGCCGCCCAATTCCGCGATCAGCTGGAACGCTGGCAAGGTGGCACCCTGGCCGAAGACGAATTCCGCCCGCTGCGCCTGCAAAACGGCTGGTACGTCCAGCGTTTTGCGCCCATGCTGCGGGTAGCCGTGCCCTACGGCGAACTGTCCAGCGCCCAGCTGCGTGTGCTGGCCACCATCGCCCGCGACTATGACAAAAAAGACGCGCACGACCTCACCAAGGCCAACCCCGGCCTGAGCGACCTGCACAGCCTGCCCAGCGCCTGCGCCCACTTCACCACCCGCCAAAACGTCCAGTTCAACTGGATTCCGCTCGACAAAAGCGCCGACGTGATGGACCTGCTGGCCAGCGTGCACCTGCACGGCATCCAGACCAGCGGCAACTGCATCCGCAACACCACCAGCGACGAGCGCGCCGGTATTGCCGCCGACGAGATCGCCGACCCGCGCCCGCTGGCCGAAATCATCCGCCAGTGGAGCACGCTGCATCCCGAATTTGCCTTTTTGCCACGCAAGTTCAAGATTGCCATCGTGGGTGCCACCGACGACCGCGCGGCCACCGCCTGGCACGACGTGGGCCTGCATGTGCTGAAAAACGAAGCCGGTGAAGTCGGCCTGCGCGTGATGGTGGGCGGCGGCATGGGCCGCACCCCGGTGCTGGGCACGGTGATCCGCAGCTTTCTGCCCTGGGACCAGATCCTCAACTACCTCGAAGCCGTGGTCCGCGTATACAACCGCTGGGGCCGCCGGGACAACATCTACAAGGCGCGCATCAAGATTTTGGTCAAGGCCGAAGGCCAGCGCTATATCGACGAGGTGGAAGCCGAGTACCAGCAGATTCTGACGGTGGACGGCGCGCCGCACACCATCGCCCAGTCCGAGCTGGACCGCGTGACCGCCTGCTTTGTGCCGCCAGCCAGCCGCGTTGGCACCCTGCCCGCCCTGACCAACCCGGTTGCTGCCCCGGTGGATGACAAGGATTACACCCGCTGGCTCAAGCAAAACGTGGCCGCGCACCAGAATCCGCTGCTGCGCTCTGTGACGCTGTCGTTCAAGCGCCTGGGCTACTCGCCCGGCGATGCCACCGGCGACCAGCTGGACCTGTCGGCAGACCTGGCCGACCGCTACAGCGCCGGTGAAACCCGCGTCACCCACGACCAGAACCTGGTGCTGCCCTGGGTGCGCGCCGACGAGCTGCCCGCGCTGTACGCAGAGGCCAAGGCCGCTGGCCTGGCCCGCGCCAACATCCGTTTGCTGACCGACATGATCGTCTGCCCCGGCGGCGACTTCTGCGCGCTGGCCAACGCCCGTTCGCTGCCGATTTCCGAGGCTATCAGCCAGCGCTACCAGGACATGGACGAGCTGCACGACCTGGGCGAGATCGACGTACACATGAGCGGCTGCATCAACTCCTGCGGCCACCACCACAGTGCCCACATCGGCATCCTGGGCGTGGACAAGGACGGCCAGGAGTGGTACCAGGTGACGCTGGCGGGTTCGGACGGCTCCAACCTCAGCGGTCCTGCCTCCATCGGCAAGGTCGTCGGCCCGTCGTTCAGCGCAGCCGAAGTGCCCGATGTGATCGAAGCCGTGCTGGACACCTACCGCGCCACCCGCACCAGCGGCGAAGCCTTCATCGACACCCTGCGCCGCGTGGGCCAGGACCCGTTCAAGCTGGCCGCCAACGCCGCCCGCACCAGCACCGCCCGCACGCCCAAAGCCGCTGCCGAAGCCTGAAAGCCCATACTATGAAAATAATAGCTGCTACCGCCCATACCGCCTGCGCAGAAGGCCAAAAAGACCACATATTCTTGGCCAACGATGCAGACCCGCGCGCGCTGGACCTGGCGGGCGTGACCCGCATCGACCTGCACTTCCCCAAGTTCACCGATGGCCGCGCGTACAGCCAGGCCTTTTTGCTGCGCCGCCGCCTGGGATTTACCGGCGAAATCCGCGCCACCGGCGACGTGCTGATCGACCAGCTGGTGCAAATGCAGCGCAGCGGTTTCACCGTGGCTGTCTTGCGCGAAGGCGTGGATGCCAGCGCCGCCCAGCGCCAGTTCGACCGTTTTGAAGGTTTCTACCAGGGCGATGCCGTCCACGTAGAGCCGCACTTCGCGGAAACCGAAAACGCGGCAGCCTACGGCGCAGAGCTGGCCCGGCAAGACTCGTACTGATTGGAGCAAGACACCATGAGCACCCTCAACCTTGCACAAATCAACACCGATCTCGGCCGCGACGCACCTGCACTGGTGGAATGGGCTCTGGCCTTGGGCCAGCCCGCCATCGTCACCACCAACTTCCGCCCTTTCGAGGCGGTCATCCTGCACATGGTTACCCGCGTGAATCCCGATGTTCCCGTGGTGTGGATGGACAACGGCTACAACACCGAGGCCACCTACCGCTTTGTCGATGAAGTGACCCAGCGGCTCAAGCTCAACCTGCACATCTACCTGCCGCGCCGCTCGCGTGCGCACCGTGAGGCCGTGGACGGCCCCACACCCGCGCTGGACGACCCGCGCCACGCGGCATTCACCGAAGAAGTGAAGCTGGAGCCTTTTACCCGCGCCCTGCGCGAGACCGCACCCAAGGTCTGGTTCACCGCCCTGCGCGCCACCGACACCGCCGTGCGCGCCCAGATGGACCCCGTCAGCATCAACCCCGACGGCCTGATCAAGGTCGCCCCCCTGCTGCACTGGTCGTCCAAAGAGCTCTACCAGTACTGTGAAACCCACGGCTTGCCCAACAACTTTGACTACGTGGACCCCACCAAGGGTGACGACAACCGCGAGTGCGGCTTGCATCTTGCCCACTGAAACCTGCTCCCTATGAACTCCCAAGCTAACCCACACCACCTGAGCAACACCCACCTCGACGCGCTGGAAGAAGAAACCATCTTCATCCTGCGCGAAGTGGCTGCCGTGTTTGAACGCCCCACCCTGCTGTTTTCAGGCGGCAAAGACTCGCTGGTGCTGCTGAAATGCGCCGAAAAAGCCTTCGGTGCCAAGAACGTTGCTACCGGCAGCGGCGGCATTCCCTACCCGCTGCTGATGATCGACACCGGCCACAATTTCCATGAAGTCACCGACTTCCGCGACTTCCGCGCCCAGGAGCTGGGTGCCGAGCTGATCGTGCGCAATGTTGAAGACTCGATGAAACGCGGCACCGTGCGCCTGTCCCACCCTGGCGAAAGCCGTAACGTGCACCAGTCGGTCACGCTGTTGGAGGCCATCGAAGAATTCCGCTTTGACGCGCTGATCGGCGGAGCCCGCCGCGACGAAGAAAAAGCCCGCGCCAAGGAACGCATCTTTTCGCACCGCGACAGCTTCGGCCAATGGCAGCCCAAGGCCCAGCGCCCCGAGCTGTGGACCCTGTTCAACACCCGCCTGCAGCCCGGCGAACACTTCCGTGTGTTCCCCATCAGCAACTGGACCGAGCTGGACGTGTGGCAGTACATTGAACGCGAAAAAATCGCCCTGCCGTCGCTGTACTACACGCACAAACGCGAAGTGGTGGAGCGCAAGGGCCTGCTGGTACCGGTGACCGAGCTGACCCCGCTCAAAGCCGGTGAAACCGCCGAGATGCGCGACGTGCGTTTCCGTACCGTGGGTGACATCACCTGCACCTGCCCGGTGGACAGCTTTGCCGCCACCGCCGCCGACATCGTGATCGAAACCCTGGCCGCCGACGTGAGCGAACGCGGCGCGACCCGCATGGACGACAAGACCTCAGAGGCTTCGATGGAGAAGCGCAAGAAAGACGGATACTTCTAATGAACGCTACTACTTCCATAGCTGCTCCCGCCCTATCCATGGGCGCTAAGGCACTTTCCGCCTTGAAATTTATCACCTGCGGATCGGTCGACGACGGCAAGAGCACCCTGATTGGCCGCCTGCTGGTGGACACCAAGGCGGTACTGCAAGACCACCTGGCCGGCGTGCAACGCCAGGGCGAAACCGACCTGGCCCTGCTGACCGACGGCCTGAGCGCCGAACGCGAGCAAGGCATCACCATCGACGTGGCCTACCGCTACTTCAACACCGAAGACCGCAAGTTCATCATCGGCGACGCGCCCGGCCACGAGCAGTACACCCGCAACATGGTCACCGCCGCCAGCAGCGCCGATGCCGCCGTGGTGCTGGTCGATGCCACCAAGCTCGACTGGAAAAACGCCGCACTGGAACTGCTGCCGCAAACCCGCCGCCACTCGCTGCTGTGCCATTTGCTACGCGTGCCCAGCATCGTGTTTGCCATCAACAAGCTGGACGCGGTAGAAGACTCCGGCCTGGCGTTTGCCCACATCAGCGCCGCGCTGAACAGCTTTGCCGCTGCCGCCGAGATTCCCGTCAAGGCCATCGTGCCGATTTCGGCCCTCAAGGGCTGGAACGTGGTGGAAGCGGGTCACAGCGAAAACCCCGACTGGTGCAATTACACCGGCCCGACCCTGCTACAGATTCTGGAGCAATTGCCCAGCACACCCGCAGAAGTGGAGCAGCCCTTTGCCTTTCCGGTGCAATGGGTGGAGAAGTTCTCGGCCAGTGCCGACACCAGCCAGGGCCGCCGCGTGTTCTGGGGCCGTGTAGCCACCGGCAAAGTGGAAGTGGGCCAAGAAATCCGTATCCTGCCCAGCGGCCAGACCGCCACCGTGGCCCAGGTGCTGGACCACGCCCGCAACCCGAAAAGCGTGCTGGCAGGCAACAGCGCCGGCATCACGCTGGACCGCGAAGTCGATGTGTCGCGCGGCGACTGGCTCTTGGCCCCCGGCCAGTTTGAAGCCAGCCGCGAAATATCCGCCACCGTCGCCTGGATGGACGACGAGCCCCTGGTGGCAGGCCGCGTGTACTGGGCGTTGCACGGCCACCGCTGGGTGAAAGCCAAGGTCAAGCGCATCGTGCACAAGCTGGATATCAACACCCTGGCCGAGGAAGACGCCACCGAGTTGCCGCCCAACGCCATCGGCCACGTCGAGCTGGCACTGCAAGAAGCGATTGCCACCCGGCCCTACACGCAGTCGCGTTCGCTGGGTGCTTTGGTTTTGGTCGATACTGCTTCGCACAAAACCTCAGCTGCCGTTTTGGTGCGCTAAGCATTCCACCCCTAGAATAACGGCTACTTTTTCGCCGCTCAAAAATACCATGACCCACGTCGTTTCTGAATCCTGTATCAAGTGCAAATACACCGACTGTGTGGACGTGTGCCCCGTGGACTGCTTCCGCGAAGGCCCGAACATGCTGGTCATCGACCCCGATGAATGCATCGATTGCGCCGTCTGCATCCCCGAGTGCCCGGCCAACGCCATCTACGCCGAAGAAGACATGCCCGCCGACCAGCTGGCCTTCATCCAGCTCAACGTCGAACTGGCCCGCGCCCAGGGCTGGAAGAGCATCACCAAGCGCAAGCCCGCGCTGGCTGATGCCGACGACTGGAAAGACGTGATGCCCAAGATCCAGTTGCTGGAGCGTTAATTGATAGAAACCGGGGCCGTCGTCATTGGCGCGGGCCCGGTTGGCCTGTTTCAAGTGTTCCAGCTCGGCCTGCTGGAAGTTCCCGTGCAGGTGATCGACGTGCTGCCCCATGCGGGCGGCCAGTGCATGGAGCTGTACCCCGACAAACCCATCTACGACATCCCCGGCACGCCCGCCACCACGGGGCGGGCGCTGGCCAATGCGTTGCTGCAGCAAATCCAGCCGTTCCAAACGCCCTTCCACCTCTGCCAGCAGGTCAGCCAGATAGACCAGCAGGCCGATGGCCGTTTTCTGGTGCAAACCGACCAGGGCACGCAGTTTTTAGCGCCCGTGGTCATCATCGCCGCTGGCGTCGGCGCATTCCAGCCCCGGCGTTTGAAACTGGACGGCATCGAAGCCTTTGAAGGTGGGCAACTGCGTTACCACGCGGCTCCCGCCACGGTGGCCGGGCTGGATGTGGTGGTGAATGGTGGCGACGAAGCAGCCTTGCATTGCGCCCTGCAACTGGCCGACCTGGATGCCAAGAGTGTCACCCTGCTGCACCGCCGCGACGTACTGCAAGCGCCCATGGCCGATATCGCCGAAATGCAGATGCTGGTAGCGGCCGGGCGTATGCGCTTCATGGTGGGGCAGATAACAGGATTTGGCGCGGTAGAGGGCCGTCTGGCGAGCCTGGAGGTCAGCGATGTGGATGCGGTGGTGCACCAGCTGCCGGTCGATGCGTTGAGCGTCTTTCTTGGCCTGTCGCCCAAGCTGGGGCCGGTGGCAGACTGGGGTTTGGCGATGGAGCGCAAGCAGTTGCAGGTGGATACAGCCCGGTTTGAAACCAGCGTGCCCGGCATCTTTGCCGTGGGCGACATCAACACCTACCCGGGCAAGCAAAAGCTCATCGTCTGCGGCTTCCACGAGGCCACGCTGGCAGCCTATGCGGCGGCACCGCTGGTGTTTCCGGGCAAGAAGATCCCGTTCCAGTACACCACCACCTCTCCCCGGCTGCACCAGCTGTTAGGGGTGGGGACACCGGCCTGAGTTACTTGCTTTCGGCCTTGGTGTCGGTGAAGCGACCGTAGCTCTGCAGACGGTCGTAGCGGCGGTCCAGCAGTTCCTTGGTCTTCAGATCGCTGACCTGGCGGTAGGCATCGTTCAGGGCGCGCTTCAGGAAGGCAGCCATCTGCTTGTGGTCGCGGTGCGCGCCACCCACGGGTTCGTTGACGATCTTGTCGATCACACCCAGGGCCTTGAGGCGGTGGGCGGTGATGCCCAGGGCTTCGGCGGCCTCGGAGGCTTTGTCCGAGGTCTTCCACAGAATCGAGGCGCAGCCTTCGGGGCTGATGACGGAGTAGATCGAATACTGCAGCATCACCACCTGGTCGGCCACCGAAATGGCCAGCGCGCCGCCGGAGCCGCCTTCGCCGATGATGGTGGTGATGATGGGCACTTCCAGCTGCGCCATCTCGAAGATGTTGCGGCCAATGGCCTCGGACTGGCCGCGTTCTTCGGCGTCGATGCCGGGGTAGGCACCGGGCGTATCCACAAAGGTGAACACCGGCAGGCCGAATTTCTCGGCGGTTTTCATCAGGCGCAGGGCTTTACGGTAGCCCTCGGGCTTGGTCATGCCAAAGTTGCGCAGGCCGCGTTCCTTGGTGTCGCGGCCCTTTTGGTGGCCCAGCACCATGCAGGCGGTGCCGTTGAAGCGGGCCAGGCCGCCGACGATGCTCAGGTCGTCGGCAAAATGCCGGTCGCCGTGCAGTTCGACGAAATCGGTGAAGATTTCGTTCACATAGTCCAGCGTATAGGGACGCTCGGCGTGGCGGGCGATCTTGGTGATCTGCCAGGGCGTGAGCACGCTGTAGATGTCTTTGGTGAGCTGTTGGCTTTTCTTGCTGAGCTGGTCGATTTCTTCGGAGATATCGACGGCCGACTCGGTCTGCACGTAGCGCAGCTCTTCGATTTTGGTTTCCAGGTCCGAGATGGGTTGCTCGAAGTCGAGGAATGTTCTTTTAGCCAAAATTTTCTCCTAATTATTTCGGAACATCGGTGGCTGGCACCGGTGCCAAAGACCGCCAAATATACCAAGTTGCCACGCTGCAAAACGGTGCCCAGGCGGCCGCCACTTCGCGGGCCTCGCTGCGGCTGACCGGGTCGCCGGAAAAGTAGTTTTGGCTGATGCCGTTGATCAAGCCCACGTCGTCCAGCGGCAGCACGTTGGGCCGCATCATATGGAAGATCAAAAACATCTCGGCCGTCCAGCGGCCAATGCCGCGGATCGCCACCAGCTCGGTAATGATGGCCTCGTCGTCCATCTCTTCCCAGGCCTGCACATGCAGTTTGCCCGCGTCGAAATGCAGGGCCAGATCGACCAGGTATTCGACCTTGCGGGCGCTTAAGCCCGCGGCGCGCATGTCGTCCACCTTGAGCTTGAGCACGTTTTGCGGTGCCATCTGCTCGGGCAACTTGACGAACTTACCCCACACGGTTTGCGCCGCCTTCACCGAGATCTGCTGGCCCACCACGCTGCGCGCCAGGGTGGTGAAGGCATCGCCGCGGGTTTCCAGGCACACGTCGCCAAACTGCGGGATCAGGCGCTTCATCACCCGGTCTTTTTTGATGAGGTGTTTGCGCGCTTCGGTCCAGTAGGCGGGGGTGAATACTGCCGGGTTGGTAGCCGATTCACTTACTATCTTTTTAAGAGCTACCACTGCACATCCCACCAGCACAGAGGCCCTAAAACACCCATATTTCCTGTCATGCGGATTCCCAGGTGGTACCGCTGGCCGCGTCTTTCAACACGATGCCTTGGGCCAGCAACTGCTGGCGGATACGGTCGGCCTCGGCAAAGTTTTTGGCCGCTTTTGCCTCAGCGCGCTGGGCGATCAGGGCCAGGATGGCGGCATCGTCGAGTCCGGCACCGGCTTGCAGAAATGCCTTGGCGCTGCCTTGCAGCAAACCCAGCGTGCCGCCTAGGGCTTGTAACAGTCCGGCCAGGTCGGCCGACTGGGTGCGGTTGACCTCGCTGGCCAGGTCAAACAGCACGGCCAAGGCTTCGGGCGTGCCAAAGTCTTCGTCCATGGCGGCTTGGAAACGGGCGGCAAAGGGCTGGGTCCAGTCGATGGCGGCGGGTACAACCGGCTCCACCAGGCTCAGTGCGGTGTACAGGCGCTTCAACGCAGTGCGGGCATCGTCCAGATGCGCGTCGCTGTAGTTCAGCGGGCTGCGGTAATGGGTGCGCACCAGGAAGAAGCGCAGGGTTTCCGCGTCATATTTCTGCAGCACGTCGCGGATAGTGAAGAAATTGCCCAGGCTTTTGGACATTTTTTCGTTGTCCACCCGCACAAAGCCGTTGTGCACCCAGAAACGCGCCAGCGGCTTGCCGGAAGCGCCTTCGCTCTGGGCGATTTCGTTCTCGTGGTGCGGAAACTGCAAATCGGCACCGCCGCCGTGGATGTCAAAGCTCTCGCCCAGGGTCTGGCAGGACATGGCCGAGCATTCGATGTGCCAGCCGGGGCGGCCGGGGCCGAAGTCGCTGGGCCAGATGGCGTCGGCGGGCTCGGTGGGTTTGGCGGCTTTCCACAGCACAAAGTCCAGCGGGTCGTCCTTGCCGTCGAGCACCGCCACGCGCTCACCGGCGTGCAGCTCGTCCAACGATTTGCCGGAGAGCTGGCCGTAGCCGGGGAACTTGCGCACCGCAAAATTCACATCGCCCTGCGGCGTGCGGTAGGCCAGGCCTTTGTGCTCCAGCGTGCCGATCAGGTTCAGCATCTGCGCCACGTATTCGGTGGCGCGGGGCTCGATGGTCGGCGGCTGGATGCCCAGCAAGGCGATGTCCTGGTGCATGGCTAGGGTCATCTCGTCGGTCAGGGCGCGGATGGTGATGCCGCGCTGCACCGCGCGGGCAATGATCTTGTCGTCGATGTCGGTGATGTTGCGCACATAGGTGACGCGCAGGCCGCTGACCTTGAGCCAGCGCTGCACCACGTCAAACACCATCATCATGCGGGCGTGGCCGATGTGGCACAGGTCGTAGATGGTCATGCCGCACACATACATGCGCACATGGCCGGGCTCGATAGGTGAAAACTCTTCGGTGGCACGCGACAGCGTGTTGTAAATGCGCAAACTCATGGAATCTAATAATGCCGCAGAACGCAAAAGGGCTCAACGGGTGGTGTCAGTGGGAGGGGAGCAGTAGCCGGATGCAAAACCGGGGTGCGATAAGCGGCATCAGACCCCTCGGCTACAATCCTGGGCAGTATATCGCCCTGCGTTTGGGCATGGGATCCACCCTGTTTGCACATTGTTGTCGAGGCTTTATGTCACATTCCCTGTCGCGTTTGTCGGTTGTTTTGCGCCTGCTGGCCGCGTCGGCTCTTGTCGCCTCGGCGACAGTCCGCGCAGACGACTATGGCGATGTCAGCCAGTTGCTAAAAACCGGCAAACTCGCAGAAGCCCAGGCCAAGGCCGACCTGTACCTGACGCTCAAGCCCAAAGACCCGCAAATGCGCTTTCTGAAGTCTGCCGTGCAGTCTGCGGCAGGCCAATCGGGCGATGCCATCGCCACGCTCACCGCGCTGACGCAGGAATTCCCCGAGCTGCCCGAGCCCTACAACAACCTGGCCGTGCTCTACGCCAGCCAAAACCAGTTCGACAAGGCCCGCACCGCGCTGGAAATGGCCGTGCGCATCAACCCCGCCTACGCCACCGCCTATGAAAACCTGGGCGACGTGTATGCCAAGCTGGCCAGCCAGTCGTACAGCAAATCGTTGCAGCTCAACGCCACCAACCCCCAGGCCTCCCAAAAAGTGGCTTTGTTGAAGACGGTGCTGGCACCTTCCACACCTGCTGCACCGGCCAAGACCAAGTAAAGCCACGCTGGTGGTTCACAGGGCAGCGCAACGGCTGCCCTTTTTGCCTTTCAATACCCTCTTCCATGACCATTTCCACCTCCAAACGCGCCCTGCTGCTGGCCTGCGCCCTGTGGGCATCCCACAGCGCTTTTGCCGCCGGTGCACCGCAGCTCAAGTTCACGACCTCGCTGGGCGACTTTGTGGTCGAGCTGTATCCCGACAAAGCCCCCAAAACGGTCGAGAACTTTGTGCAGTACGCCAAAGACAAGCACTATGAAGGCACCGTGTTCCACCGCGTGATCGACGGCTTCATGGTGCAGGGCGGTGGCTTTAGCGCCGACATGAAAGAAAAAGCCACCCGCCCGCCCGTGCCTTTGGAAGCCAACAACGGCTTGAAAAACGACCGTGGCACCATCGCCATGGCGCGCACCAGCAACCCCCATTCGGCCACCGCGCAGTTCTTCATCAACGTGAAGGACAACCCCAACCTGAACGCGCCCTCCCCTGACGGCTATGGCTATACCGTATTTGGCAAGCTCGTCAGCGGCATGGACGTGGTGGACAAAATCCGCGTCGTGCCCACAGGCAGCGGCGATGTACCGAAAACGCCCATCGTCATCAAATCCGTCACCCTCGTTAAATAAAAAAGGAATCCTTGCCATGAGCAACCCCAAAGTCGAACTCCACATTGCCAACCGCGGCGTGATCACCCTGGAACTGGACGCTGAAAAGGCCCCCAAGTCGGTCGCCAACTTCCTGGCCTATGTGGCCAAGGGCCACTATGACAACACCGTGTTCCACCGCGTGATCCCCGGCTTCATGGTCCAGGGCGGCGGTTTCGAGCCCGGCATGAAGCAAAAGGGCACTGACAAGCCCATCGACAACGAAGCCAACAACGGCCTGAAGAACGACAACTACACCGTCGCCATGGCCCGCACGAATGACCCGCACTCGGCCACTGCCCAGTTCTTCATCAACGTGGCCAACAACGGCTTCCTGAACCACACCGCCATCTCGGCATCGGGCTGGGGCTATGCCGTATTCGGCAAGGTGGTGTCGGGCACCGAAGTGGTCGATGGCATCAAGGCCGTCAAGACCGGCAACAAGGGCGGCCACGGTGATGTGCCCGTCGAAGACGTGATCATCGAAAAAGCCGTCGCCATCTAAACGGACTTCCCCTTGACTGCGACCGTGCCCCCGGTGGCGGAGCTGATTGCTCCCTCCCACTGGCGCACGGTCGCTTGCATTTCGGACCTGCATTTGCAGGCCAGCGAGCCCGCCACCTTCGATGCGTGGCAGCGCAGCATGGCGAACAGCACGGCAGATGCCATCTTTATTTTGGGCGATCTGTTTGAAGTCTGGGTGGGCGACGACGCTTTGCAGGCCGACCCGGCGGGTTTCGATGCCGCCTGCGTACAGGTGCTGCGAGACACGGCCCGCCAGCGCCCGGTGTTCTTCATGCACGGCAACCGCGACTTCCTGGTGGGCCGCGCCTGCCTGGATGCCTGCGGTGTCACCCTGCTCGACGACCCCACCGTGCTGCAATTTGCCGGGCAGCGCTGGCTGCTAAGCCACGGCGACGCGCTGTGCCTGGACGATGTGGATTACCTGCAGTTCCGCGCCGTGGTGCGCAGCCCGCAGTGGCAGCAAGAGTTTTTGGCCAAACCCCTGGCCGAGCGCCAGCAGATCGCCCGCGGCATCCGCAGCCAGAGCGAGAGCCGCAAACGCAGCGGTGCGGTCTATGCCGATGTGGACACCACCGCCGCCATCGCGTGGCTGGAGACCGCCCAGGCCCGCACTCTGGTTCACGGCCACACGCACCGCCCGGCCCGGCACGACCTGGGCCACGGCCTGCAGCGCTGGGTGATGACCGACTGGGATGCCAGCGCACAGCCTGCACGCGGCGAATGGCTCATCCTGTCGGCTAGCGGTGTGCAGCGCATACCTTTGGCATAAGGCAATTTATATATAAAAAAGGCCTCTAGCGCTTATTCCTTGAGCGTGACAAGCTACATATTCAATAGCAACTATGCAACCCACTCTTGTCGTCTTGGCCGCTGGCTTGGGTAGCCGGTTCGGCAGTTTGAAGCAGATGCAGCCACTGGGGCCGCACGGCGAGGTGGTGCTGGATTACGCGGTGTGGGATGCCCTGCAGGCTGGGTTCGGCCGCGTGGTGTTTGTGGTGCGGGAGGACTTTGCGGCGCAGTTCAAATTCCGCATCGGCCACGCCTTTGCCCGGCACATCGCGGTGGACTACGCCTTCCAGGACATGGCTGGCCTACCACCCGGCCGCAGCAAACCCTGGGGCACAGCCCATGCGCTGCTGGCTGCGCGCCGTCTGCTGGACGGCCCGTTTGCGGTCATCAATGCCGACGACTTTTATGGACACAGTGCCTTTGTGCAAATGGCGCAATTTTTAGGCGGCCTGGCGGCCTGGCGGCTGACGGCCTGCCGCACTGCGCCATGGTGGGCTATGCAGTTGCGCAGACCCTGTCGCCGCACGGCGGGGTCAACCGGGGTATTTGCCTGGCACAGGGCGATAGGCTGGAGGCGGTGGAAGAGCACACCCATATCTCCCTCGACACCCATGGCGTGCTGCAAGGGCGCAATCTGGCGCGCCACCTAGTGACGCTGGCACCCCAGGCTTTAGCATCCATGAACTTCTGGGGCTTCACGCCCGCCGTGCTGCCACTGCTGGAGACCCGGTTTACCGACTTCTTGGGCCAGTATGGGCACCATCCCACCGCCGAGTGCTACATCCCGACAGTGGTCAACCAGTTACTGCACCAGGGCTTGGCCGATTGCCGCATCCTGCCCGGCGATGGCGACTGGTTTGGCATGACCTACCCGCAAGATCTGCCGACGTGCGTGGAGCGTCTGCAAAACCTGGTGGCCCAGGGTGTGTATCCAGCGCGTCTGTGGTGAATATACCGGGTTTCTCCTCGGTTCATTTTGCATGCAATGCCAGTCGAAGCACGCCTTTTGCTGGGTAAGATGGGTCGCCAGGGGGCTGCCAGGGTTGGCGCACCCCGACCATCACCCTCGTCTCTACTGTTGCCGCGGCAACGGCGCTGAGCACCGCAGCTTGGGCGCAGCAAGCCAAGGTCACCATCTACACCGCCGCCCCGCAGGATCTGATCGACCACGTGGTCCCGGCGTTTGAGAAGGCCAGCAAGATCAAGGTGGATGTGATCAAAGGCGGCTCGGGCGACCTGATCAACCGCCTGAAGGCAGAAAAAGGCCGCCAGACGGCCGACGTGATCTGGGCCGTAGGGACCGATGTGATCGAAGCCAACCCCGGCATGTTTGCCAAGTTCACGCCCGAGAACGCCAAGTTTTTCTCGCCGGTGTTCAAGATCAACGACGCGGGCGTGCCGTTCTCGGCGGTAGCCACCTCGATTGGGGTCAACACCAAGCTACTGACCCCGGCCCAGTACCCCAAGAGCTGGGAAGACCTGGCCAAGCCCGAATTCAAGGGCAAGATTTCGGCCCCGCGCCCTGACAAGTCCAGCTCAGCCTACATCCAGTTGGCCACCATCCTGCAAATCTATGGCGAAGACAAGGGCTGGGCGCTGTACACCAAGATCCTGGACAACCTGGTGCTGTCCAACAGCTCGGGCGCGGTGCCCAAGTTTGTCAACGACGGCGAGGCCGCCATTGGCATCAGCAACGAAGACACGCTGCTCAAGTTCAAGGCCGGTGGTGGCCCGGTGGACATCCTCTACCCTAGTGAGGGCACGGCAGCGGCGGGCGACATGATGGCTTTGGTGGCCTCGGCCCCCAACGCCGACAACGGCAAGCTGTTCATGAACTACATGCTCTCCACCGAGGCACAGGCGCTGGTGGATGCGTCCGGGCGGCGCTCGGTGCGCGGTGATGTGCCGAGCAAAAACGCCCTCATGCCCATCGCCAAGTTCAAGGTCATCAAGTACGACGACGACTGGGCCGGTGCCAACCGGGCGCGAATTCTGGCCAAGTGGAACGACCTGCTGCTGAACAAGAAATAAGGTCGCACGCATGTCCCAGGTTCGTTTAGTCCATATCAAGAAATCGTATGGCAGCCATGTGGCGCTGCAAGACATCCACCTGAACATCGCGATGGGTGCGTTTTTTACCCTGCTGGGCCCCAGCGGCTGCGGCAAAACCACGCTGCTGCGGGCGATTGCCGGGTTCCACCAGCAAGACTCGGGTGAAATCTGGGTGGGCGACGAGTCCATCGGCCAGCTGCCCGCCAACAAGCGCCAGGTCGGCATGGTGTTCCAGGACTACGCGGTGTTTCCGCACCTCAGCGTGTTCGACAACGTGGCGTTTGGCCTGGTGCAGCAAAAGTGCCCGGCTGCCGACATCCAGCAGCGCGTGGCGCATATTCTGAACACCGTGCAGCTCGGCGCCCATGCCCAGCGCATGCCCCACCAGCTCAGCGGCGGGCAACAGCAGCGGGTGGGCCTGGCGCGGGCGCTGGTGATACGGCCCAAGCTGCTGTTGATGGACGAGCCGCTGTCCAACCTGGATGCCAAGCTGCGCGTGGACCTGCGCCGCGACATCCGCCTGCTGCAGCAAGAGTTTGGCCTGACCACGGTATACGTGACCCACGACCAGGAGGAGGCGCTGTCCATCTCCGACCAGGTGTGCGTGATGTTTGACGGGGTGGTGCAGCAACTGGGCACGCCGTGGCAGGTCTACAACCATTCGGCCAACCGGTTTGTGGCCACTTTTGTGGGTTCGAACAACTTTTTCACGGCCACGCTGGACGGCGATCGGCTGCTTATTGCCGACCAGCACATCGCCGCGCCCCAGGGCGTGCGCGGTCTGCCGCGCTGTGTGGCTGCCATCCGCCCCGAAAAAATCCGTGTCAACCAGGCCCTGGCCGGGCCGGGCCTGGCACTGGCAGGTGTGCTGCGCCAGGCCATGTTTACCGGGCGGGAATTGCAGTTGTCGGTAGATGTGGCAGGCCTGGGGCTGGTGGAAGCCTTGACCGCACCCAATGAGGCCATGGTGGCGCTGAAACCCGGCGACACCGTGCAACTGGGCGTGCACAGCAGCGACTTCTTGTTTTACGCCGAGGGTGACACCGGAAAGCTGCTGCCATGAAACAACCCAAAGTGCGGCTGGACTTTTGGACCATCGTTCTGGGCCTGGCCATCGTGCTGATCGGCTGGATGCTGGTGTGGCCCATCGGCCAGGTGCTGGTGCTGGGTTTCATCAACCCCGAAACCCAGACCTTCACCACCGCCAACTACAGCAAGGTGCTGACCCATCCGTATTACCTCACTGCCCTGAAAAACACGGTGCTGGTGGGCGTGGGCGGCATGCTGGGGGCCTGCTTGCTGGGTGTGCCGCTGGCCTACTTTACGGCCCGCTACACCATCTGGGGGCGCAGCCTGATCACCACGCTGGCGGTGCTGGCGCTGGTGTCGCCACCGTTTATCGGCGCCTATTCGTGGGTGGTGCTGATGGGCAACAACGGCAGCCTGACCCAGTTGCTCAAAGGCATAGGCCTGCCGGTGCCGAGCATTTACGGTATGCCCGGCATTATTTTGGTGTTCAGCCTGAAGTTCTTTCCGTTTGTCTATCTGATGACGGCCAGCGCCCTGCGCAACATCAACCGCTCGTTCGAAGAAGCCGCCGAGAACATGGGCTGCACGCCGCTGCAGCGCTTCTTCAAGGTGACCTTGCCGCTGGTGTTTCCGGCCATCAGTTCGGGGGCGATTTTGTGCTTTGTGCTGTCGATTGCCGACTTCGGCACGCCGTCCATCATCGGGCGCGACCTGCAAACGCTGTCCACCATCGCCTATAACCAGTACACCTCGGAGATGGGCGGCCCGCCCACCATGGCGGTGAGTATTTCCATGCTGATGATCGTGATCTCGATGTTGGCCGTGGCCTTGCAGCGCTACCTGATTGGCAAGCGCCGCTACGCCGGGGCCTTGACCAACCTCACCGTGCCCCAAGCCTGCACCGGCGGTTTCGGTATCGCGGTGCACGCGCTGTGCTACACGATTGTGGGGCTGGCCACTTTGCCTATTGTTGTGGTGGTGTTCACCTCGTTTCTGCAGACCAACGGACCGGTATTTACCGGTGGCTTTGGCCTGAACAGCTATGCCCGCGTGATCCACGAAGTGCCCGACGTGATCTTGAACACCTTCAAGTTCTCGCTCATCGCATCGGCCCTGATCACCGTGGCCGGTGGTTTGGTGTCGTACCTGATCGTGCGGCGGGAAACCATGCTGTCGGGCCTGCTGGATGCGGTGCTGATGGTGCCCTACGCGGTGCCGGGGGTGGTGATGGCCATCGGGTTTTTGCTCACCTTCAACCACGGCGCGCTGGACCTGGTGGGTACAGGGAGCATCATCGTGCTGATCCTGTTCATCCGCCGCCTACCCTACGGAGTGCGCGCCACCAGCGCGGTGCTGCGCCAGATCAAGCCGTCCATCGAAGAGGCCGCCGTCAGCCTGGGGGCCTCGCCCGCCAAGGCCTTCTGGAAGGTGACCGTGCCACTGATGATGCCGGGTGTGCTGGCCGGGGCGATGATGAGTTTCATCACCGCCATCAACGAGTTGTCGAGCACCTTGCTGCTGTACACCGCACCCACCGCCACCATGCCGGTACGCATCTACAGCGCGGTGCTGGACGGTGAGTTCGGCATTGCCGCCGCGCTGTCCACTATTTTGCTGGTCAGCTCGGGGCTGTGCGTGTTTATCGTGCTGCGGTTCTCTGAGTCCAAAGAAGGCGCTTTTGTGTAATGCCCAGGACTTACGCAAGTTCCCCATGTAAGCCAGAAGCGCGATACAGGGGCGCTGCGTAAGTCCTAATTCTTAAAGTCCGTGATCCCAATCGGGCTGCGGACCCCATTGCGCGGCCAAAAAGTCCAGCAGCGTGCGCAAGGTGGCAGGCTGGTGGCGGCGCGATACGTACACGCCGTAGATGCCCAGCGCGGCCGGTTGCCAGTCTGGCAGCACGGCCACCAGCGCGCCGCTGCGCAGCATGGGGGCCACCATAAAGGTCGGCAGCATCGACACCCCACCACCCGCCAGCACCGCCTGCAGCAGGGTCGAGGCTTCGTTGGCACTGAGGTTGCCGCTGACCTGCACGGCGGTTTCCACTCCGTCGCGGCCCAGGTTCCACTGGCTTTTGGTGAAGCGCGAGTAGGTCATGCAGTTATGCCCCACCAGGTCGTCCAGCGTGTGCGGCGTGCCCACGCGGGCCAGGTAATCGGGGGCCGCACACACTACCGCGCGGCACACCGACAGCTTGCGGGCAATCAGGGCCGGGTCGATCTCGTTGGTGATGCGAATGGCCAGATCGATCCGGTCTTCCACCATGTTCAGGGTTTGCTCGCCCAGCTGCACATCCACCCGGGTGCGCGGGTAGCGTGCCAGGTAGGCCACCAGGGCCGGTGCCAGATGGGTCTGGCCCAAGGCCACGCTGGCTGTCACGCGGATGGGGCCGTGCGGTTCGGTGTCGCGCTGACCAACCACCTGTTCTACGTCGTTTACCAGCTCTAACAATTGGCGGCTGCGGGCCACACAGGCCTCACCCGCCTCGGTGAGTGAAAGGCGGCGGGTCGAGCGCTGCAGCAGCCGCGTGCCCAGCCAGCGCTCCAGTTCGGCAATGTGGCGTGTCACCATCGCCCGGGACATGCCCAGCGTCTCCGCAGCCGCGGTAAAACTGCCACGCGTGACTACCTCGCTAAATACGCGCATGGCGGAAATTCGATCCATACCTTGTCCTCTTGCTCATTTTTTATGCAACCAATCGGCTGCTCTGGGCACGATTGAAGCATGAAACAAGATAAAAATATGAGATAAATTGTATGCAATAAACATCGCGGATACATTCATGTACCAGCGGATAGTCATTTCAAGTTGTGACTACCGGTGTGCATGTGCGTTCTCTGCAATAGGCGAAATGTAACTACAGGCTCATGCATTCCGTTGCAGAGGCTCACGCCACGTATTCTGGACAGTCACAGAGCCCGGTAGAGCCTTGGACAGCCGACGACCGGCCCCGCCCCCTGCCCTGCTACTCGCTGACCTTGCCGCGCAGCGCCTTGGTGCTGGCGCGCTGGCTTTTGCCTTCCAGGCGGCGCTGCCTGGAGCCGTAGGTGGGCTTGGTGGCGCGGCGCACCAGCGGGGCCTGGGCGACGCTGTTGACCAGCGCCTCCAGCCGCTGCAGTGCGTCGGCGCGGTTCTGCTCCTGGCTGCGGTGCTGCTGGGCCTTGAGCACCACCACGCCGAGCTGGGTGATGCGGCTGTCGCGCAGGGCCAGCAGCCGCTCTTTCACGTCCGGTGGCAGGCTGGACGCGCCAATGTCATAGCGCAGGTGCACCGCGCTGGACACCTTGTTGACGTTCTGCCCGCCTGCACCCTGCGCCCGGATGGCGGTCATCTCGACCTCCTCCGGGTCTATGCGCAGCGGGCGAAAGTGGATCACTGGAGTTGCACTGCGCCAGACACCGTGACCTGCACCGTGCTTTTGCCTGCCTCTACCGGCACCGCCATGTCGCTGGACGCCATCTTGGCTTCCATGGCCATCATGCGCGGGCGCGGCATGCCGCCGGAGTCCGACGCGTTGACCGACACCTCGCGCAGGCTGTAGGTGGTAAAGCCGAAGCCCTTGGCGATCTCGCCCGCCTTGGCCTTGAACTGCTCGATCGCCATGGCCTGCGCCTGGCCTTCGACCTGGGTGCGCTGGCTGCGGCTCAGGCCGAAGCCGACTTGGCCCATGGTCAGCGTGCTGATCTTGCCCGCGGTGGCCGCGATGCGGGCAAAGTCACGGCCCTCCAGCACCAGCTCGGTATTGCCCTGCCAGCCGACGATTTTGCTGTCCTTGCCGTAGCGCGGGAACAGGCTGAAGTTGCCGGTGCGCACATCCAGTTGGCCGGGCAGCGCGGCCTTTTTGGCCTCGTTCAGCGCTGCGTCGAGTGCGACTTTGAGCTGGGTTTGCACCACGCCTGCATCGGTGCCGTCGCGGCTGGTGCTGAGCACCATGGTCAGCAGGTCTTGCTGCACCTCGACGGCGCTGCTGGCCGACAACTGCACCACGTTGCGCGGCACCTGGGTGCCATTTTCTTGAGAAAAAACACTGCTGGCGCTTATGAATAAAGCGCAAGCAGCTACTGATTTAATAGCAAACTTCGAAACCAGGGACATACGTAACTTTCATAAAGTAAAGGGTCAACAGACGTAACGGGCGCGGCAGGGATTGCGCAGACCCGCTCCTCTGACAAAAACAGTATTTACCGTAAAAAAACCTATCGCAAAGCACACTGGACCGTATGCAATATTTGTAACATACTGTCAATGCGAGGTCTTATCGTCGGTTTTTGGCAGTTACACACTGCAAAATCCCCCTGTTACATATTACCGGTACACAGACTATGACCCAGACTGCCAACCGCCCCGACAAGATTTTGGTGGTCGATGACGACTCCCGCATCCGCGATCTGCTGCGCCGTTATCTCATGCAAGAAGGCTTTGAAGTGATGCTGGCCGAAGACGGCAAAGCCCTGAGCCGCATCATGTTGCGCGACACCGCCGATCTGATCGTGCTGGACCTGATGATGCCCGGCGAAGACGGCCTTTCCATCTGCCGCCGCCTGCGCGCCGCCAACGACCGCACGCCCATCATCATGCTCACCGCCAAGGGCGAAGACATCGACCGCATCGTCGGCCTGGAAGTGGGTGCCGACGACTACCTGGGCAAGCCCTTCAACCCGCGCGAACTGCTGGCCCGCATCCACGCCGTGCTGCGCCGCCGCCCGGTCAAAGAGGCCCCCGGCGCCCCGTCCATCGACAACGAAATCATCACCTTCGGGCCGTTTTCGTTTGACCTGGGTTCGCGCACCCTGAACCGCAACGGCGAAGAGCTGCCGCTGACCACCGGCGAATTCGCCATGCTCAAGGCGCTGGTGCGGCATCCGCGCCAGCCGCTGTCGCGCGAAAAGCTGGCCCTGCTGGCCCGGGGCCGCGAGTTCGAGCCCTTTGACCGCAGCCTGGACGTACAGGTCTCGCGCCTGCGCAAACTGGTCGAGGTGGATGCCGCTGCACCGCGCTTCATCCAGACCGTGTGGGGCGTGGGCTATGTGTTCGTACCGGACGGTGCAGGTTGATCTCGTTTGAGTAAATCCCCCTCTCGCCGCCAGTCGGATTTTCGGCTGCAAGACGCGCCCGAACTTTCCGATGGGACCAGTCCCGCGCCGCTGGAGATGCTGCCCGGCAAATCGCACCTGTCCCGCCAGATGGTGGTGGTCAGCCTGTTCTGGCGCACCTTTTTTCTGCTGGCGGCTCTGCTCATGGGCAGCATGCTGGCCTGGCTGGCCACCCTGCGGGCGCTGGACTTCACGCCCCGCGCGGTGCAAACCGCGCAGCAAATCGCCTCCCAGGTCAACCTCAGCCGTGCCGCCCTGACGCACGTGGATGCCATTGCCCGCGTCTCGCTGATCAAGACCATGGCCGACACCGAGGGCGTGCGCATCGTGCCGCGCGAGCCGAAAGACCAGTTTTTGCCTTTCGACAGCGATGCCCTGAGCCAACGGGTCGCCCTGGAGCTGCAAAGCATCCTTGGCCCGGCCACCGTGGTGGCGCGCAGCGTCAACGGCATCAGCGGCCTGTGGGTGGGCTTTGACATCAACGGCGATGCCAACTGGCTGCAGCTCGACCGCGAGCGTTTCAACCCCGGCAGCAACAAGACCTGGCTGATCTGGCTGCTGACCATCGGCGGCCTGTCGCTCACCGGCGCGGCACTGATTGCCCGGCTGATCAACCGCCCGCTCAAGCAGTTGTCGTTTGCCACCAGCCGGGTGCGCGAGGGCGACTTCGATGCCAGCCACCTGGACGAGCGCGGCGTGACCGGCGAGGTGCGCGAGGTCAACATCGGCTTCAACCGCATGGCGCAGAAGCTGGCCAAGATCGAACAGGACCGGGTGGTGATGCTGGCCGGTATCTCGCACGACCTGCGCACCCCGTTGGCCCGGCTGCGCTTGGAGACCGAGATGAGCGTGGCCGACGACGATGCCCGCGACCACATGGTGGCCGATATCGAACAGCTCGACGCCATCATCGACAAGTTTCTCGACTACGCCCGCCCCGGCCACGCCAAGCTCAACCCCGTCTCGCTCAACGAGGTGCTGGAGTCCAGCCTGTACGCCGTGCTGGAGTACGAAGACATGCGCATCCAGCGCAACGTGGACGAGTCGCTGATGGTGCTGGCCGACGAGGTGGAACTGGGCCGGGTGATCGCCAACCTGCTGGAAAACGCCCGCCGTTACGGCAAATCGGTAGATACCGGCATCGCCAATGTGGACATCGTGGCCAAAGCGCACGACGACTGGGTGCTGCTGAAGGTGCGCGACCACGGCCAGGGCGTCAACCCCGAGCAGCTCAGCAGCCTGTCCAAACCCTTCTTCCGGGGCGACACCGCCCGCACCGAGGCCACAGGCGCGGGCCTGGGCCTGTCGATTGTGGACAAGGCCATCCAGCGCATGGGCGGCGAGTTCGAGCTGACCAACACCACCTCGGGCGGGCTGGCGGCGCACATCAAGCTGCAGCGCGCCCCCAAAACCTGATTTATAAGAAATAGGCCTCCAGCGCTTATTCAGCCAGCGCAAGCAGCTATCTTAATTAGAGTAATTTGACACCGGAGGCTCCTGGCCTGCAACGACATAACCGCCGGTGGTGTGTGGATCGGTCACGCTCAGCCATTGCACCTGGTTGCGGCCTCCGTGCTTGGCGGCATACAGGGCTTTGTCCGCGGTGTCCAGCAACCGCGTGCCGCTGCAGACTGTGCCACCAGGGCAGGTGGCGGCCCCCAGGCTGATGCTGATGTGCTGGCCCACCTGGGAACGGGCATGTTCCATTTGCAGGGCCAGCACGGCCTGGCGGACTTTTTCGGCAATCCGGGTGGCCCCCGACTGGTCGGAGGACGGCAGGATGATGATGAATTCTTCGCCGCCGTAGCGCGCAAACACATCCGACAGCCGGTTCAGCTGCGACTGCACCGCGCCCACCAGGGCTTGCAAGACCCGGTCGCCCGCCGGATGGCCGTAGGTGTCGTTGTATTTCTTGAAGTAATCCACATCCAGCATGACCAGCGACAAGGGGTTCTTCTGGCGCTGGGCGCGGCTGAGCTCGATGGCCAGCTTCTGGTCGAAATACTTGCGGTTGTAGATGCCGGTCAGACCATCGATCACCGCCTCGCGCGAGAGCTTTTCCGAGTGCGACTGCAGCAGCCGTTCCCGCTTCACGAAGCTGCTGGTGTCGGTGATCTGCACCATCACCAGAAAGCCGTCGGCCCGGGCGTTGTCGTAGCGCACCGGCACCAGGGTCAGCGATTGCGGCATGCGCAGCTGCGGGCCTTTGGCGGTGTCTTCAGGGCGCAGGTACAGCGGCAGCGGCGTGCGGTGCAGCACATTCGACAACACCACCGGCAGCTTGTAGGTGAGCACGTTTTTCAGGGCACTGATGAAGGACAGCGACAGCCCGTTGGCAAACACCGACTCCAGCGTGTGGCCCAGCGCCGCCGGGGCTTCGATACCACTGTGGCGCACCACCCAGGCATTCCACACCAGCACCTCGCCACGCGGGTTGAGCACGATCAGGCCGTTGCCCAGGGCATCCACCATCTGGGACCAGGGCAACAGCGAGGCGATGGGACTGGCAGGCATACAGGCCGGAGGCAGGTTCAAATGCGCGCCAGAAAAGCGTCCAGGGCAGCCACCAGCCCTTCAAGCGAATTGGAACTGAGCAAGAACACCAGATAGCCCTGGGTATCGCGTTTTTCGATGGTCAGGTCGATATGCAACACCAGCACCATTGGTTGGCTCTCGTCGGACATCAGTTTGCCGATCACCGTGTCGGCACCGTCCACCGAATACTCGGGCAAGGTGCTGCTCAGGCCCACCCCCAGCATGTCGGCGATGGCCGACAGGCAAGCATTCAGAATCACATTGCCCAGTTCGCACATGGCTTCGTGCTCGAAGTCCACCAGGTCTTCCACGCTGACCTGCGAACCCAGCATTTCCTGCACGATCTCCAAGGCCTTTTCTTCGCGGAATAACAGCGTGGCATCCAGGCTGAACGGCCCACCAAACTTTTGCCGCACCGCGCCCAATCGCCCGCCGTCGAGCGAGAGCATCTCGGCATTCACATCGGTGCGGTCAAAAAACTGGATGCGTGGCACCGACAGCAGCACCTCGTCACCCACGATCTCGCTCAAACTGGCGGCCGCCTGGCCTGCACCGACGTTAAATACCTCGGTCAAGGCATCCAGCTGCAGGTCAGACAGGGTTTTCACAGCGGACTTTCAAAGTAAGCCAGTGCTTCGGTCACGCTTTTTTCGCTCACCGGCTTGGCAACAAACTTCACGCCCAGCTCGGCAGCCCGGGTTTTCTGGCTCTCCTGGATGTTGGCCGAAAACAGCGCCAGGCGCAGCCCGGGATGGTCGCGCTTGAGGTGTTCGGCCGCATCGGTGCCCAGCATGCCGGGCATGTTGATGTCCATGGTGCAGTAGGTGAAGGTCTGGGCGTTGGCCAGCGTCAGCGCTTCGTCGCCACTGGCGGCCTCCACCAGGGTCCAGCCGGGCCGCTTGGCTTGTACCAGGGTGCGGATCATCATGCGCGAAACCCGGCTATCGTCTACGATCAAAAGCACGGTTGCAGGGGAGGTAGTGGTCATTTGGGGCGGGCCTCTGTTGGGCGTGTGGAAGATTGTCGCTGAAGTCGCTTGTCTGTGTCAGGATGTTACCCATCGATTCCCTTTGGCACGGTCCTGGCGTGTAAAAATTAATTTCATTTCGCCCCACCAACCACCTCCACGCCATGCTCGACCTTCTTGTTACCCACGCCACCTTGCCCGACGGACGCTGCGACATGTCGATTGCCGTCCAAGATGGCCGCATCACCGAAGTCGCCCCAGGTCTGACCGCCCCGGCCCACCAGACCGTCGATGCCCAGGGCCTACTGGTGAGCCCGCCGTTTGTCGACGCGCACTTTCACATGGATGCCACGCTGAGCTACGGCCTGCCGCGCGTCAACCAAAGCGGCACCCTGCTCGAAGGCATTGCGCTGTGGGGCGAACTCAAACCCGACCTGACCCAGGAAGCCCTGGTGCAGCGGGCCCTGGCCTACTGCGACTGGGCCGTGGGCAAGGGCCTGCTGGCCATCCGCAGCCACGTGGACATTTGCGACCCGCGCCTGCTGGCGGTAGAGGCGCTGCTGGAAGTCAAGCACCAGGTCGCCCCCTACCTGGATTTGCAGCTGGTGGCCTTTCCGCAAGACGGCGCGCTGCGTGACCCGCAGGCCATGGACAAGCTGCAGCGCGCACTCGACATGGGCGTAGACGTGGTGGGCGGCATCCCCCACTTCGAGCGCACCATGGCCGATGGCACTTTGAGCGTCAAGCTGCTGTGCGAGCTGGCCGCCGAGCGGGGCTTGCTGGTGGACATGCACTGCGACGAGTCCGACGACCCGATGTCGCGCCACATCGAAACCCTCACCTATGAGACCCAGCGCCTGGGCCTGCAAGGCCGCGTTACCGGCTCGCACCTCACCTCCATGCACAGCATGGACAACTACTTTGTGAGCAAGCTGCTGCCGCTGATGGCCGAGGCGCAGGTGCACGTGGTGAGCAACCCGCTGATCAACATCACCCTGCAAGGCCGGGGCGACACCTATCCCAAGCGCCGAGGCATGACCCGCGTGCCCGAAATGCTGGCCCACGGCCTGACCGTCGCCTTTGGCCAGGACTGCGTGATGGACCCCTGGTACAGCCTGGGCAGTGGCGACATGCTCGAAGTGGCCAGCATGGGCCTGCACGTAGCCCAAATGACCAGCCAGGCTGCCATGCGCCAGTGCTTCGAGGCAGTGACCACCAGCCCGGCGAAGATCATGCAACTCGACGGCTACGGCCTGGCACCCGGCTGCTGGGCCGACTTTGTGCTGCTGCAGGCGCAAGACCCGGTAGAAGCCATCCGCCTGCGCGCCACCCGGCTGCAGGTCTACAAGCGCGGCAAGCTGCTGGCGCAGACCCCGGCGAATACCGCGCGGTTGCAACTGCCGGACCGACCCGATAGCGTGGACTGGCTGCTGCGCAAGGCTGGCTGAGGCGGACATGGCCTGCGGCTTCACGCTTCTAATTTGGGAGCATCCTGTGCATACGGTATAAGCGCTAAAAGTATTTCTGATACACAGCTGACCAAAGCGCCCGCGTTGGGGAGTCCTATCATCGCGGCGGTTGAAAACAAGAAAGAGTTCTATACGCGCATGAAGCCAAACAAGCCCCCTCTGCAAACTGAAAGTGCCGGCCCGCGCAGCGCCCCCTGGTCTGGCGGCTGGGCCACGATCCGCGACCTCGAGGTCTTCCAGGCGGTGATCGAATGCGGCACAGCGACGCTGGCCGCCGGCCAGTTGGGCATCTCCCAGCCGGCGGTCAGCCGCGCCTTGAGCCAGATCGAGGAGCGCAGCGGCAGAGCCCTGTTCACACGCTCCGGACCAGCGCTGGCGCCCACCGCAGACGGCCTGGCCTTGTACGAAGAAACACGGGCGATCTTTGCCGGACTCACGCGCGTGCGCGATCTCGAATGGGGGTTGCACAACGGCGAACAACAGTTGCGCATCGCCGCGACACCGACCATGGCGCAGAGCTGGTTGAACCGGGTCAGCGCCCAATTCCAATTGGAGAATCCGGCTTGCCGCATCACGATGGAGATCGTGCCGACCCCGCAGATCCTGGAGTTTGTCGCCGATCGCCAGGTGGAACTCGGCATCGCCAGCGTTGCGGCACCAGGCTCCGGCTTGAAGCGCATCCCCTTCCGGCGCTCGTGCTTTGTCTGTGCGATGCCCCACAACCACCCCCTGACCCGACTGGCAAGCATCAAACCCGCCAACCTGGAAGGCGTGCCGCTGATCGCGCTGGTGCGTCGCAACGACACCCGCGCCACCACCGATCGCCTGTTCACCAAGGCGGGCGTGCACCCGAACATCGTCGTCGAGACCTCGACCGCGGCCTCGGCCCTGGACTACGTTGCCGCAGGCGTCGGACTCGCTCTGGTAAATGCCTTTCCCGTCAACATGCTGCCGAATGCCGCCGTGATGTTCAAACCATTCGAACCCGTCCTGGCATACGACACCTCATTTTTCGCCGCCCCCGACAAGGTGCTGGGATCGACAGCCCAGCGTTTCATCGAATACGTACGGGCATCTTTGCCCGCATCCGACGCTCTGAACCAAGCGCTCTGAACCGGGCGACAGCCCCCTGAAGCCGGCAGTCACCGGCCAATCACTGAACGCGGCAAGCACGTAATCAGGAAAAACCCTGGATGCATTTGCTACGCCTTGTATAACTTTCAAGTTATGTTTATTATTCCTTATGACGCACATCACATTCAGATCTGCGCATGACCGCGCGACGGCGCAAAGGAATCCAAATATGAAGATGAGACAAATACTTGGCGCAGGCTTGCTTGCTCTGGCTGCGGCTGCACAGGCGCAGACTTTTCCCAGCAAACCGATCACCTTCCTGGTGCCCTGGCCGGCTGGCGGCAATTCAGACTTCACCGCCCGGGTAATGGCCCCCGAGCTGTCCCGCCAGCTCGGGCAGCCGATCGTGATCGAGAACGTGGGCGGCGCTGGCGGCGTGGTCGGCATGCAGCGCGCGGCCAACAGCACGCCTGACGGACACACCATTTATTTTGGCGGCACGGAGCTGGTGGTACCGCCCATGGTCAACCAAAAACTCCAATACGACTGGAAGAAGCGGTTCACACCGGTGGGCCAGTTCGCGTCGGTATGGTTCGTAGTTGCCGCGCCGACAAGCGCGCCCTTCTCCAACCTGCGGGAAATGATCGACTACGCACGCCGCAATCCAGGCAAGCTGTCCTACGGCTCACCCGGCATCGCCTCGACCCAGCACATGCTGGGCGAATCGATCCGCGAACGCACTGGAGCGGCCATGGTCCACGTGCCTTACCGCGGTGGCGCCCAGATCACGGGCGACCTGATTGGCGGCTCGATAGATGCGGGCTTCCTAACGGTCGCTGGCATGCTGTCGAACCTGTCCAACGGCAAACTCAAAGCAATTGCAGTCACCAGCCCCAAGCGGGTACCGCAATTTCCAGAGGTTCCCGCGCTGGCCGAACTCAAAGGCCAGGAGAATTTTTCCATGGGGACATGGCAGGGCTTGTTCGTGCCAATTGGTACACCGCCGGCCGTCGTCAACCGCCTCGCCACCGCGCTGGAAGCCACGATGAAAGCACCCGCCGTACAGCAAGCGCTGGAAAAAGCCGGCGCCGTGATTACGTTCACCAATGGGCCGAGCTTCACGCAATACATCGACGCGGAAGCAAAGAAATACCGTCTCATCGTCGACTTCGCCAAGATGCGCATCGACGAATAACAGCCTTTAATTTATATTTTTTGGTTATGTTTTAAATAATCAAAATCACTTTCGAAACACACCCATGAACCAACACCACAGCCCCGCACCAGCCGTGCCGGATTCCATCGGACTGTTGAACTCAGTCTTCTGCAAACATTGGTTCCATCAGCCCGCCGTGGCCATTTGGTCGGATGCGGCCACGGTGCGCGCCTGGATCGATGTAGAAATTGCGCTGGCCCAAGCGCAGTCGGAACTCGGACTCATTCCAGCCGAAGCCGGCCAGACCATCGCCAGCCGCCTTGCCGCCGCACCCATCGACCTACGCCGCCTGGCCGCCGACATCGCCCACACCATGCACCCCTTTGTTCCGCTGCTGCGCCAGCTGGAGGAACTGTGCGGTGAGCCGGCGGCGGCCTATCTCCATTGGGGCGCCACCACGCAGAACATCGTCGATACCGGAACGGCGCTGCAACTCAAGCAATCGCACGCCTTGTTGATGGCATTCATCGACAAGGCCTTGTCCGCGCTGGCCCGCTTGGCACGCAAGCATCGAGACACGCCGCAAGCCGGACGCACGCATGGCCAGCACGCCCTGCCCATCACATTCGGCTTCAAAGTCGCGGCCTGGCATGGAGAAATGCGGCGCCACCGCGAGCGACTCACCTTGGCTGCGCGCGAGGCCTTTGTCGCCAGCATGGGCGGGGCGGTAGGCACGTTTTCGGCCATGGAATCCCAGGGCCGAGAGGTGCAGAAACTGCTGGCGGAACAACTGGAGCTCCAGCCGAACGAGCTGCCAATGCGCAGTACCTTCGACCGGCAAGCCGCTTACATTTCGGTCATCGCCTTGATGGGTAGCACGGTTGAAAAAATTGCCGGCGAAATATTCACGCTGCAACGAACAGAGATCGCCGAACTGGAAGAAGGCTTTCACCGCGGCCAGATCGGCAGCTCCACCATGGCGCAGAAGCGCAATCCGGGGCTGGCAATGAATCTGTCCGGCCTGTCCCGCCTGCTGCGCGCACGCATCCCTTTGCTGCTGGAAGGCATGGTGCGCCATGACGAGGGCGACGGGACCGCGAACAATGTGTGTGACGTGACGCTTCCAGAAGCCATGTGTTGCGCCGTGTCACTGGCAGACGGCTTGGCGACCTTGATCGCGGGGTTGCAGGTCGATGCCGATGCCATGGCCCGCAACCTGGCGCGCTCGGATGGCACCATCGTCTCCGAGGCGGTGATGATGGCTTTGGCCAACCACATGGGGCGCCACCACGCGCACCAGGTGTTGTATGACGTAGCGCAGGACACAGCCGAAGCGGGAGGCGTGTTCGCGCAACGACTGCGCAACCACCCGCTGGTACGGCCTCTGGTCGGGCAAGTGGATATCGATGCCTTACTCGATCCAACCCGCTACCTCGGCGAAGCGGGCTTATGCGTCGACGACGAACTCTCGCGACTATGAAGCGCTCAGCGCACGCCAAATAGCGGGATCGTCATTCGCTACAATCCTCCCCGTCAGGAGAGAGTTCTTCTTGCAAGAACCGCCGAAGGCGCAAGACCCCGCTACGTGGGTCTGAACGCTCAGGCAAAAGGACTGACAAGCGTTTCTCATCAAACGTCACCCCCCTGGAGAGAAATCCGCCCTGGAGCGGATTCACCGAAGGCGCAACCCGCAGTCGGCTTGGCACCACCGCCCAAGCCCACCCGGCGAATCGCTCAGGTAAAGCGGACAGCGGGGACCACACATGGCCACAATGGCCATGATTTTTTGTGTGTCCCCACCTTTCATACCGAAAGAACGCCATGTCCGATCTGTTGCTGACCCCCCTGAACGCCCTGCACCTCGAACTCGGTGCCCGCATGGTCCCGTTTGCGGGCTACAGCATGCCAGTGCAATACCCCGCAGGTTTGATGGCCGAGCACCACCACACCCGCACGGCGGCAGGCCTGTTCGACGTGTCGCACATGGGCCAGTTGCGCCTGGTCGGATCGGACGCGGCAGCCGCCTTTGAAACGCTCATTCCCGTGGACGTGGTCGACCTGCCGGTGGGCAAGCAGCGCTACGGCCTACTGCTGAACGACGACGGCGGCATCCTCGACGACCTGATGTTCTTCAAGCGTGCCGACGACATCTTTGTCATCGTCAACGGCGCCTGCAAGGTGGCCGACATCGCCCACATCCAGGAAAAAATCGGCCAGCGCTGCCAGGTTATTCCCCAGCCCGAACTGGCGCTACTGGCGCTGCAAGGCCCAAAGGCGGTGGATGCCTTGTCGCGCCTGGCACCCGGTGTGGAAAAGCTGGTCTTCATGACCGGCGGCCACTTCGATGTGGCGGGCATCCCCTGCTTTTTGACGCGCAGCGGCTATACCGGCGAAGACGGGTTTGAAATATCCGTCCACAGCAGCCAGGCCGAAGCTTTGGCCCGTGCGCTGCTGGCCCAACCGGAAGTGAAACCCATCGGCCTGGGCGCACGCAATTCGCTGCGCCTGGAAGCCGGGCTGTGCCTGTACGGCAACGACCTGGACACCACCACCAACCCGGTGGAAGCGGGCCTGAACTGGGCCATCCAGAAGGTACGGCGTACCGGTGGTGCCCGCGCAGGTGGATTCCCGGGTGCTACCAAAATACTAGCTGCTCTCGCCGATGGAATCAGCACAGGAGGCAGAAAACGCGTAGGACTCGTTGCCCTGGAGCGCATCCCCGTGCGCGAGCACACCCCCTTGCAAGACACGGCGGGCAACGCCATCGGCGAAGTCACCAGCGGCCTGCTCGGCCCCACGGTGGACAAGCCGATTGCCATGGCCTATGTGGCCCCGGAATTCAGTGCCATCGGCACCCGCATCAACGCCGTCGTGCGAGGCAAAATCGTGCCGATGGAAGTCGTATCCATGCCTTTCACACCCAACCGCTATTTCCGCGGCTAATCCCTTTTTTTACAGGAGCAAACCCATGAGCATCAAATACACCGAAGACCACGAATGGCTGAACATCGAGGGTGACATCGCCACCGTGGGCATCACCCACCACGCGCAAGACGCTCTGGGTGACGTGGTGTTTGTCGACCTGCCCGCAGTCGGTACGACATTCGCCCAGAAAGATGTGGCCGGTGTGGTCGAGTCGGTGAAAGCCGCCGCCGACGTGTACATGCCCGTCTCCGGCGAGATCACCGAAGTCAACGAGGCCCTGCGTGCCGACCCCGCCCTGGCCAACACCGACCCGCTGGGCGCAGGCTGGTTCTTCAAGGTCAAGCTGTCGGCCCCCGCCGAAGTCGATGCCTTGCTCGACGAGACCGCCTACAACTCTTTCAGCCAAAACGCCTGATACCTCTGGATATTGACCCATGACGACCTCCCTGCACGAACTCGAAAACTCCGCCGAATTCATCGCCCGCCACATCGGCATCGATGCTGCCGATGAAACCCTGATGCTGGACGTGATCGGCTCCAGTTCGCGCCGGGATCTGATTGACGGCATCGTGCCGCGCTCCATCGCGCGCAGCACGCCCATGGACTTGCCCGCGCCCGTGACCGAGGCGGCGGCGCTGGCCGAGCTCAAAGCCATCGCAGCCAAGAACAAGGTCTTCAAAAGCTTCATCGGCCAGGGCTACTACGGCACCCACACGCCCGGCGTGATCCTGCGCAACATCCTGGAAAACCCCGCCTGGTACACCGCCTACACGCCCTACCAGGCCGAAATCTCGCAAGGCCGCATGGAGGCGCTGATCAACTTCCAGACCATGGTCTGCGACCTGACCGGCATGCCCATCGCCAACGCCTCCATGCTGGACGAAGCCACCGCCGCCGCCGAAGCCATGACCCTGGCCAAGCGCAGCGTGAAAAGCAAAAGTAACGTCTTCATCGTGGCGGGCGACTGCCATCCGCAGACGATTGAAGTGATCCAGACCCGCGCCAAGCCCCTGGGCATCGAGGTCAAAGTCAGCTCCGCATTGGCCACCCTGCCCCAGCTCATGGCCAGCGGCGACTTCTTTGGCGTGCTGGCCCAGTACCCGGCCACCAACGGCATGCTGCACGACCTGCGCCCGCTGGTCGGCGTGGCCCATGCCAGCGGTGCGGCGGTCTGCGTGGCCGCCGACCTGCTGGCGCTGACGCTGCTGGTGCCTCCCGGCGAATGGGATGCCGACATCGTCATCGGCAACACCCAGCGCTTTGGCGTGGCCATGGGCAATGGCGGCCCGCACGCCGCCTACATGGCCTGCCGCGATGCCTTCAAACGCTCCCTGCCCGGCCGCCTGGTGGGCGTGAGCGTGGACGCGCACGGCAACCCGGCCTACCGCCTGGCGCTGCAAACCCGCGAGCAGCACATCCGCCGCGAAAAAGCCACCTCCAACATCTGCACCGCCCAGGTACTGCCCGCCGTGCTGGCCAGCATGTACGCGGTGTACCACGGCCCGCAGGGCCTGACCCGCATCGCCCAGCGCGTGGCCCGCTTCACCGCCATCCTGGCGCGCGGCCTGCAGCAAATGGGCTACGAGATTGTGAATGCGCATGCGTTCGACTCCATCACCGTCAAAACCGACGACGCTAGCGATTTGATAGCTGCTCGCGCCCATAGTGCGGGCGCAAACCTGCGTTTTCGCTTAAAGAACCACCTGGGCATCTCGCTGGACGAAACCACCACCCGGGGCGACATCGAAATGCTGTGGTCCTTCTTCGTCAAGCCCGGCGAACCCATGCCGCGCCTGGGCGAGCTGGAAGACTCGGTGGACTCACTGATCCCCGCCGAGCTGCGCCGCAGCAGCGCCTTCCTCACGCACCCGGTGTTCAATACCCACCACAGCGAAACCGGCATGCTGCGCTACATCCGCGCATTGAGCGACAAGGATCTGGCACTGGACCGCAGCATGATCCCGCTGGGCAGCTGCACCATGAAGCTCAACGCCACCAGCGAAATGGCCCCGGTCACCTGGCCCGAATTTGCCAACATCCACCCCTTCGCCCCCGCCGACCAGCGCCTGGGCTACACCGAGCTGGACGCACAGCTGCGCGACTGGCTGTGCCAGGCCACCGGCTACGCGGGCATCAGCCTGCAGCCCAACGCGGGCAGCCAGGGCGAATACGCCGGCTTGCTGGCCATCAAGGCCTACTTTGACGACCACGGCCAGAGCCAGCGCAACATCTGCCTCATCCCCAGCAGCGCGCACGGCACCAACCCGGCCAGCGCCCAGATGGCAGGACTGACGGTGGTGGTCACCGCCTGCGACGCCAACGGCAACGTCGACATGGCCGACCTGCAAGCCAAGTGCGAAAAGTACAGCAACACCCTGGCCGCGGTGATGATCACCTACCCCAGCACCCACGGCGTATTCGAAACCCAGGTGAAAGAACTCTGCGCCCTGGTGCACAGCCATGGGGGCCGCGTGTATGTGGACGGTGCCAACATGAACGCCCTGGTCGGCGTGGCCGCACCCGGCGAATTCGGCGGCGATGTCAGCCACCTGAACCTGCACAAAACCTTTTGCATCCCGCACGGCGGCGGCGGCCCGGGCGTGGGCCCGGTCTGCGTAGTGGCCGATTTGATTCCCTACCTGCCCGGCCACGCCACGGCGGGCGACACCCAGCACGGCATCGGTGCCATCAGCGCCGCGCCCTTGGGCAATGCCTCGGTGCTGCCAATCAGCTGGATGTACTGCCGCATGATGGGTGCCGAGGGCCTGCAGCACGCCACCGAGGCCGCCATCCTGGCCGCCAACTACGTCAGCACCAAGCTGGCCCCGCACTACCCCACGCTGTATGCCAGTGCCAATGGGCATGTGGCGCACGAATGCATCCTGGACCTGCGCCCCATCAAGGACAGCTGCGGCGTGACCGCCGAAGACGTCGCCAAGCGCTTGGCCGACTACGGCTTCCACGCGCCCACGCTGAGCTTCCCCGTGCCTGGCACGCTGATGGTGGAGCCGACCGAGAGCGAAACCCTGGCCGAGCTGGACCGCTTCATCTTCGCCATGGTGGCCATCCGCGACGAAATCCGCCAGATCGAAAGCGGCACCTGGCCGCAAGACAACAACCCGTTGAAACACGCCCCCCACACCGCCGCCAGCCTGATGTCCGCCGAATGGGACCGCCCGTATGCCCGCGAGGTGGGCGCGTTCCCGCTGGCTAGCCTGAAGCAGTCGAAGTACTGGCCACCCGTGGGCCGGGTGGACAACGTCTTCGGCGACCGCAACCTGTTTTGTAGCTGCGTGCCGGTGGCGGATTACGCCTAGATTGCCATGACTCTCACAACCAAATCTCTCTCAGAGTTATCACCTCGTTTATCGACGGTGATCGGCGAGGGAGAAAGTGGGCAAGCGGGTATCACAGCCAACATCAAACCGTTTGTTGGAGACGCACTGGATGAAAAGTTTCCACTCACCAAAGTGGCTCCTGTGCAAATCCGCCGCGTCGACTACCGCAACCCCGTGGACGCAGCCGCCCTGGTCCACCTGCTGGACCTGTATGCCCAGGACCCGATGGGCGGCGACACACCGCTCAGCGACGACACCCGCGAACGCCTGTGCGCCGACCTGGCGCTGCGCCCTCACGCAGCCAGCTTCATTGCCTGGCTCGGGGACGAGCCCATCGGCCTGGCCAACTGCTTTGAAGGCTATTCGACCTTCAAGGCCCAGCCGCTGCTGAACATCCACGACATGGCGGTGCACCCCGCGCACCGGGGCCGGGGCGTGGGCCAGGCGCTGCTGGCGGCGGTGCAGCAGCACGCGCAAGAGCGGGGCTGCTGCAAGCTGACGCTGGAGGTGCTGACCGGCAATGCCCAGGCCCAGGCCAGCTACGCACGCTTTGGGTTTGTGGGCTACCAGTTGGTCGCGTCCGCCGGGCATGCGGTGTTTCTGCAGAAAAATCTCTAGTGCGGCACAGTTCCTGCTGTGGAAGCTGCCATGGCTGAATCTTCTGTGCACCTCCACACCCCGTTTGAAGACGCGCAAGCGATTTTTGCGGGCACGCTGTTTGTGTCACTGGCGCTGATCCTGTTTGGCCAGGTAGGCATGCTCACCGGCGGCACGGCGGGGGTGGCTTTTTTGCTGCATTACGCCACCGGCATCACGCTGGGCAAGCTGTTTTTTCTGATCAACCTGCCGTTTTACTGGTTTGCCTGGACGCGCATGGGCCGCGAATTCACCCTCAAGACCTTTGTCGCCATCAGCCTGCTGGCGGCGATGATGGAGTGGTCACCCAAGCTGTTTGCCATCGAGCGCCTGCACCCGGCCTACGCCGCGGTGCTGGGCGGGCTGCTGCTGGGCTCGGGTTGCCTGTTTCTGGCCCGCCACCGCGCCAGCCTCGGTGGGGCCACCATCGTCACCCTGTATTTGCAAAAAGCCCGTGGCTGGCGTGCGGGCAAGGTGCAGATGGCGATTGACTGCAGCATCGTGCTGCTGGCGCTGACGGTGATCGAACCCGCCCGCGTGGGCTATTCGGTGCTGGGCGCGGTGGTGATGAACCTGTTTATCTGGATCAACCACAAGCCGGGCCGGTACGCCGTGCTGTAGTGTCCAATACGGGCATGCAAGACACCACAGACCAACGCCTGACCGCGCTAGAAATCAAAGCCAGCTTCACCGAAGACCTGCTGGAGCAACTCGACCTGGTGGTCATCCGCCAGCAGCAGCAAATCGACCTGCTGGTGCGTGAAGTCACCCGCCTGCAGCAGCGCAGTACCGACAGCCTGGACACCCCGCGCGGCCCCACCGACGATTTGCCGCCGCACTACTGATGCGGGGCTGAAAAATGCCTGCTTTGCTGATAAGCTCAAGACCGTAAAAACCTCTTAATCGACTGGAGAAAACCATGGCCAAAGGCGAGCAAAAAACCAACAAGGAAGCGAAGAAGCCCAAGAAGGACACTTCGCCTCCCAAGCCCATTTCCACCGATGCTGTGCGTCCCACCATCACCACCGTGGTGCCGGTCCGTGGCAAGCTAAAGAAATAAGCGTTCTCACACTTTTTCCCGCCCCTAAAAATGCCGCATCCAGTGCGGCTTTTTTATGCCTGTCCGGTTCAGCTCCAGGCGGCCACCGGTGCGTCCTGCAGCCACTGCCCGGCCTCATCGGGCGTAAGAGGCTTGGCAAACAAATCCCCCTGCAGCTCATGGCAGCCCGCCAGCCGGGCGATGTTGGCCTGGGCGGCGGTTTCTATGCCTTCGGCCACCACATCCAGGCGCAGAGCCACGGCCAGTTGGCAGATGGCCTGCACCACGGCGGTGGCATCGGTGGCGGGCAGGGGTTCGATCAGGCCCCGGTCGATCTTCACCGACTGCAGCGGCAGGCTGCGTAGCATGTTCAGCGACGAAAACCCGGTGCCAAAGTCGTCCAGCCCCACGGCCACGCCCAGGCTGCGCAGCTGCCGGATCTGCTCGCGCGCCTGGTCCAGGTTGGCCACGGCCGCGCTTTCAGTGATCTCCAGGGTGATGGCGTGTGCGGGCAGGCTGTACTGCAGCAGCAGTTGCTCCACCAGTTCGGGAAAGCCGCCGTCCAGCATCTGCAGCGGCGACACATTCACAGCCACCGGCACTACCTTGGTAAACCGCTGCCGCCACTGGGCCACCTGCTCGCAGGCCTGGCTGAGCAGCAGCAAACCCAGGTCGGCAATCAGGCCGGTGCGTTCGGCCACGCCAATGAATTCCACCGGGCTGACCCAGCCCACGCCGGGACGGTGCCAGCGCGCCAGAGCCTCAAAGCTGGCGAGTTGCCCGGTTCGCGCATCGACCTTGGGCTGGAAGCGCAGGGTAAATTCGCAGTGTTCGATGCCCGCGCGCAGCGCTTGCTCCTGCTCGAACACGTCGCTGGAGCCGCGCTCGAACCGGGCCTCGGCCAGCGCCACCGAGGTGCCAGGCGTACGTTTGGCGGCATGCATGGCGGCGTTGGCGGCGCGCAGCAAGGCCTCGGCATCCTGGGCATGCTGCGGGTACAGCGCGATGCCCATGGACACGTCGATAAAGAAGTTGCGCTGCGGCAGCACCAACGGACGTAGCAGCAACTGCTGAACCCGTCGCGCCATGGACTCGGCACTGTCACCGTCTTTGCGCAACCGGGCCAGAAAGGCAAACTCATCGGCCCCCAGCCGCATCAGCTCGCAGCGTTCGCCCAGTTCCCGCACCAGCGCCAACGCCAGCGCCTTGAGTACCTCGTCACCCAGCGAATGGCCGTGGGCTTCGTTGAACAGCTTGAAGCGGTCTATCCCCAGCAACACCAGGCCAAAACCCTGCTGCTCTGGCGTGTCCACACTGCACTGGCGCAGACGCTGCAGCAGGGCGCTGCGGTTGGGCAGCCCCGTCAGCTCGTCGTGCGTGGCCTGGTACAGCAGGGCCTGCGTGGCATCGTGCCGGTCGGTCTGGTCGGTGACCAGAATCTGGATGGCCTGTGCATCGCCCCACAGCGTGCGCCAGCCCGAAAACCGCAACCACACCGACGAGCCGTCCTTGCGGTGGCGCAGTCCTTCCCATTGCAGTTCGTCCACGCTGCCACTTTCAATCTGCTGATAACGCACCCGCAGCTGGTCGATTTCTTCGCGCTGCACCCCTTGCAACAGGTCGGGCACCGTCACTTCTTCCATACGGCTAAAACCGTACAGACCCAACAGCGCCGGGTTCGCGTACCGCACCCGCTTGTCCACCAGCACCAGAATGCCCTGGTGCGAGCGTTCCACCAGTTGCTGGAAGCGCTCGCGCAGGTTGTCGGACTCGAGCATGGTGCGGTCCAGAGTGGCATACACCAGCGTCAGGCCCAGCAGCAGCCGCAGCACCGCCCCCGCATTGGCCTGGAACACCAGCCCCGCCTGGCCCCACACGGCAAAACACAACTGGTTCAAGCCCAGCAATACCAACAAGGGCCCCACCATGCGGTCCGCAGGCAAGCCACCACGCAGGCCACGCGTGACCACCGCGCCCGCCAGGGTCATCAGGAACGGACTGGCCCACACGGCAACCGACGGGTCGTTGAACAGCAGCACCCACAGCCCGGCCACCACCAGCAAACCCAGAAACACCGTCCACTCCAGCTTCGAAAACACCCAGCCGGACAAGCGGCTGCTGCCGCGCAGCATCAGCGCGATGCTGCCAATCTGGCCAAACACGGCCAATACCATGCCGGGCAGGGTCCATGTAACCCCTACCCACTGGCTCATCAAGTAGCCCATGGGCACCAGCGACTGGACCAGCTGGGATGCCCCCAGATCGCGGGTGAACAACTGCGTGCGGTGCCCCCGCCAGACCCACAGCAAGGCCGAGCCCATAGTCAGCCCGACCACGGCATTTGCCAAGAGCGAATAGAGGAGTACAGGGCTGAATGCGGGTGCCATTAATAAAAATACATCATTTTCCGTGTATGCAAGTGGGATTCTCCATGGTAACCCGTTCACAAAATATAGCGATCGGTCCGCAGACTATTACAGATACGAGACAGATGCCGCGCTAGCCCGTAAACTGTTACGTCTATTCACTAAAAAATTATTTGGCTTACGCAGTCACAGGATCAGAGACGCCCCGTCGACCATCCGATTGCACAACTGTTCTGCCCTTGTTGTACCGCTGCAGCCAAAGTCTCCATGCGCCAGTCCTCCCCTCCCGCCCTGGTGCCCAGCGCCTTGATAAGCCTGACCCATGACAGCCTGCAGCCGGTCGTGCCGGTGCACCAGCTGATCCTGGACCTGCGCAACCGCCAGGCGGAGCTGGAAAGCCAGAACAAGGTGCTGCGCTACAGCCAGGCCGCATCCGAGGCCGCGTCCGAACGGTTTGAAACCCTTTTCTCCAGCGTGCCGCTGGCCCTGATGGTGGTGGACGACCACGACATGGTGGTGCAAAGCAATGCCATGGCGCAGCGCCTGTTCCAGCCCACCGAGCGCGACCGGCCACTGCACTTTCTGATGCCCTTCGTCAGCCCCGGCTGTACTGAGCAGGTGCGCCAGGCCTTTCGCGAGGCGCGGGTAGATGGCCACTGTGAAGCCACCGAGGTGGTGTTCAGCATCGGGCAGGACGGTGCCATGTCGGGCGACCTGCACATCGCCCGGCTGGAAAGTGCGTCGGATGCCATCGCCCAGTACATCTGCGCCGTGGTGGACCAGGGCCCGCTGCTGGCCGAGCGCCGCGCCCTGCAGCTCAGCGCCTCGGCCCTGCGCCAGCGCAACGAGCAACTGCGCTCCAGCGAAAGCCGGCTGGAGGCCATCATCAACTCGGCGCTGGATGCCATCATCTGTGTGGACAAAGACCAGCACATCACCGTCTTCAACCCCACGGCGGCGGTGCTGTTCCAGTGCCCGTCCTCGCAGGCCCTGGGCAGCCTGCTGACGCGCTTTTTCCCCGATGCCGGGCACGCGCTGGCGCTGAACCAGATATCCACCCAGGCGTTTTTGGGCGAGATGACGGCATTGACGGCCAGCGGCAAACGCCTGTCGGTCGAGGTCAGCGTGTCGTTCGAGCGCCACCCTGGCGGCGAAACCACCACCGTCTTCGCCCGCGACCTGACCAGCCGCAAGCGCGCCGAAGTGCAGCGCAGCGTGCTCGAAGCGCAATTGCGCGAGTCGCAAAAAATGCAGGCCGTGGGCACCATGGCCGGTGGCATTGCGCACGACTTCAACAACATCCTCAGCGCCATCCTGGGCAATGTGGAGCTGGCCAAGGAAGATGCCGGCCCCAACTCGCCCGCCCAGGTCAGCCTGCACGAGATCGACAAGGCCGGGCGCCGCGCCCGCGACCTGGTGCGCCAGATTTTGACCTTCAGCCGCAACGAAGCCCCGCGCCGCGCCCCGGTGGCCCTGGCCGAGCTGGTGTTTGAAACCGAGCGCCTGCTGCGCGTCACCCTGCCCCCGGCGGTAGAGCTGCATCTGCACATCAACCCCAGCACCCCGCTGGTGATGGCCGACGCGGTGCAGGTCCAGCAGGCTGTGCTGAATCTGTGTACCAACGCCATCCAGGCCCACGGCGACCAGCGCGGCGTGGTCAGCATCGAGCTGACCGGCGTGGAGCCCGACCCGCGCCTGTGCGACCGCCTGAGCCTTGCACCGGGCGGCTACGCCATGCTCACCGTGCTCGACAGCGGCAAAGGCATGGACGACGACACCCTGCTGCGCATCTTTGAGCCGTTTTTCACCACCAAGGAAGTCGGCCAGGGCACCGGCCTGGGCCTGGCCGTGGTGCACGGCGTGATGCGCAGCCACAACGGGGCCGTGGATGTGCAAAGCGCACCGGCCCTGGGCAGCCGCTTCACCCTGTACTTCCCGGCCATGGAGCCGGTCACCGACTCCGACTTCGCCGCCCTGCTGGCCGCCAACCCAGCCGAGGCCATGCCTGCCCCGGCCGCCAGCGTACAGGTGTTGGGTAAGCACGTGATGTATGTAGACGACGACCACGCCCTGGTGTTTCTGGTCGAGCGGGTGCTGCGCCGGCGCGGCTTTCGGGTCAGCGGTTTCTCCGACCCCAACAAGGCCGCCGCCGAACTGCGCGCCAATGCCGGGGCCTACGACCTGCTGGTCACCGACTTCAACATGCCCGGCTACTGCGGCGTGGACCTGGTGCGCGAAGCCCAGCGCATCCGCCCCGACCTGCCGGTGGCCCTGGCCTCAGGCTACATCACCGCCGAGATCGAGCAAAGCGCCATCGCCGAAGGTGCCAAGGCCCTGATCCACAAACCCAATGACGTGGAAGAACTCTGTGCTACCGTGCAGCGCCTGATTCTGGACAACACCGCCGCATGAGCACTGATCTCCCCGATACCCCACCCGCCAAACAAGCCCGCAACCCCCTGCACGGCCTCACCCTGGAGGCCATCCTCACCGCGCTGGTCGAGGGCTACGGCTGGGAAGGCCTGGGCCAGCAGATCAACATCCGCTGCTTCACCAGCGACCCCAGCATCGCCTCCAGCCTGAAGTTTTTGCGCAAAACCCCCTGGGCACGCGAAAAGGTGGAGGGCCTATACCTCTTCATGCAGCGCGAACAACGCCGTGGAAACCTCTGAGCCTTTGGGCCTGGACACCGTCTACGCCGACGACCACCTCCTCGTCTTCCACAAGCCCAGCGGCCTGCTCTCGGTGCCCGGCCGGGGCCCCGACAAGCAAGACTGCCTGAGTGCCCGTGCCCAACAGGCCTACCCCGACGCATTGGTGGTGCACCGCCTGGACATGGCCACCTCCGGCCTGGTGCTGATGGCGCGTGGGCCGGACATGCAGCGCACCCTCAACGCCGCCTTTGCCAACCGTGCAGTAGAGAAACGCTACATCGCCGTAGTGGCGGGCCGCCCCGCCCAAGCGCAAGGCCAGATCGACCTCCCCATCCTGGTGGACTGGCCCAACCGCCCCCTGCGCAAGATCGACTGGGAGCACGGCAAACCCAGTTGCACCCGTTGGCAGGTACTGGAGAGTTTGGAAGGCTGCACCCGGCTGGAGCTGGAGCCGGTCACCGGCCGGTCGCACCAGCTGCGCGTACACCTGGCCGCCATCGGCCACCCCATCCTGGGTGATGCGCTGTATGCCCCGGCCCTTGTGCAGGCCCTGGCCAGCCGCTTGCTGCTACATGCCAGCAGCCTGGCCCTGCAGCACCCGGCCACCGGGGCTGCGATGCACTGGAACTGCGCGCCTGCATTCTGAGGTTTGCTATATTTATAAGAGCTTATTGCGCTTATTCCGTAAGCACGGGATCCACTTTTAACCATGTAAATTATCCGCAAAAATTTCGCGGTGTTGCCCACCCAATCCGCGCCGCGGCGAACTCGCATAGACTGGACCCCAGCCACCCCTCCGCTACCAGTTACCCACTACGCCATGCACACCACCCGAAGCCTCGCCACCCTGTCCTCCATCCTGGAGACCGGTGGCGCTGCAGCAGCCATCCAGTACCTGAACGCGGGCGTGGCGCACCGCTTCACGGCGGTTTACCGGCTGGACGGCGGCATCTTGCGCAACGTGCTGCTGTGTGACAAGTTGGGCGAAATCTGCCCCGAGTATTTGGCCGAAGTACCTTTGGCCACCAGCTTTTGCCAGTTTGTCTTGCGCGACGGTGTTTTCCAAACTACCAACTCTGCCACCGACCAGCGGCTGGACGGTCACCCCTACCAGGGGGTCATGGTCTGCTACCACGGCGTGCCCCTGCAAAGCCGCAGCGGCGAACTCTGGGGCACCTTGTGCCATTTCGACATACAGGAACTCACGCTGCCCGACCCGGAATTTGCGCTGCTGCAGCAGGCCGGGCTGCGCCTGCCCGCATATTTGCTGCAAGAGGCCTGATGTCTCTCAGGGTTCCTGGCCTGCCTGCAGCGCCTTGACCTCTTGCTCCAGCGCCTCGGTAGCGTCTTCCAGTACCTTGGCGGATTCGTTCAGGCGCTTTTCCAGCGCATCGGTGCGGGCCACCGCCTCGTCCACGTCGGCGTGGTGCGCATCGCCCGGGATTTGCGTGTCCAGCACGGCATGCACCACGCCCAGCTCTTCCGCCACGTCCTTGATCTCTTCGGCGACTTGCTTGTGCTTTTCCAGCGCCTCGGCAATGGCATCGGCAGAGGACGGCTCTGCGGCTGGAGGAACAACGGGCGGGGTAATAGGCATGGCGAATGGCTTGAAAAACAGAAAAATAAATGCCTGCGCGCGGTAGGTGCCGGGTGGCATGCGACTGGGAATGTGTCCACACCGCGCATGGGCACCGAGTATAAGTGCCTGCCCTCCCAGCGCTGACGGACAATGGCGGTTTTACCCACGCCACCGCACCATGTTCACAGGCATCATCCAAGCCACCGCCACCGTCAATGCGCTCCAGGACCAGAACGGCATGCGCAGCTTCACCCTCGCGTTTCCGCCCGGCTTTTGCCAGGACCTGGCCATCGGTGCCAGCGTCTCGGTAGACGGCGTGTGCCTGACGGTCACCGAACTGGTATCCCCCACCGCTGCCGCGTTCGACGTGATGCTGCAAAGCCTGAACATCACTACCCTGGGCCGCACCACGCAAGGCAGTGCAGTCAACGTAGAGCGCGCCGCCAAGGAAGGGGCCGAAATCGGCGGCCACCCGCTCTCGGGCCACGTGGATTTCTGCACCACCCTCAGCGACGTGCTGCTGACCGACACCAACTGCAAACTGCGCTTCGCCATTCCCGAGGCATTCCGCAAATACATCTTCGCCAAGGGCTACATCGCCATCAACGGCGCCAGCCTCACCGTGTCGGAAGTCAACCGCCAGGAGGGCTGGTTCGAAGTCTGGCTGATCCCCGAAACCCGCCGCGCCACCACCTTTGGCCGCATCCAGGCGGGCGACACGGTCAACATCGAAATCGAGCGCAGCACCCAGGTGGTGGTGGATACCGTGCGCGAAACCGTGGCCGAAAGCCTGGGCAAGCTGCAGCCGCTGCTGGAAGCCCTGCTGAAAGAAAAAGGCCTGTCGCTGGACGACTTTGTAGGCGTGCCGCAGTTGCCCAAGTAAACGGCAGACCCCACTCGTTACTCTACTTTTGATAGCTTCTCGTGCTTATGGAATAAGCGCTAGAGGCACTTTTCACATATAAATTTACCTATCCATTCACCCCATGCTGCACACCGCCCTCCCCACGCTCCTGATGATGCTGGCACTGGGGGCCGCTTTAGGCTTTGTGGGCGGCTTGTTTGGCATTGGTGGCGGCATCATCATGATCCCGCTGCTGGCCGTAGGCTTTGGCCTGGACCAGGCCGTAGCGCAGGGCACCGCCCTGGTGATGATGGTGCCCAACCTGCTAATCGCCTGGGTGCGCTACAGCCAAAGGCACCCCATCGCCTTGAAAACCGCGCTGCAGATCGGTACCCTTGCCTGCCTCACCACCTGGGCCGTGGCCCATGTGGCCACCCGCCTGGCACCCGAGATCATGCGCACCGTGTTCAGCGTCTTTCTGCTGGTCCTGGCCGTCAGCATGTTGGCCAAAAAACCCGCCAGCCCCACCGCCGTCGCCCCCCCACCGCGCAGCCTGCGCTGGATGCCGCTGGTGGGCGTGGTGGGCGGCGGCGCCATGGGCCTGCTGGGCGTGGGCGGCGGCATGGTCGCCACCCCCATCCTCACCGGCTGGTTTCGCCAATCGCAGACCGTGGCCCAAAGCCTGTCGCTAGCCCTGGTCGCCCCCAGCTCCATCATCGCCCTGATCACCTACAGCGCCGCCGATCGCGTGGACTGGGGCATGGGCCTGCCCCTGGCCATAGGCGGCCTGTTCACCGTCTCCGCCGGGGTGGCCGTGGCCCACAAACTGTCTGAAAAGCGCATGCGGGCGGCGTTTGCGTGGATGGTGCTGTGCACCGCGGTGTGGATGCTGGTGAAGCCGTTTGTGTTGGGGTGAAATTCCACCCACTCACAAGTGGCTGCAGAACTCCGGCACCGCCTGCCAGTTGCCGCTGCGACCATCCACGTACTGGATGGGCAAGGCCGCCAGCTCCGCGTCGGACACACCCGCCAGGCAGCCCACGTTGACCCCGTACATCTTGCCAATCGGCGTGTCGGTACCAATGCCAAACGCCCGCACGCCGCAGTGTTTGCAAAAGTAATGCTGGTTCTTGCGGGTGTTAAACAGGTACTGGGTCAGGTCCGCCTCTCCGGCCAGCAGGCGAAAGCCCTCTTCCCGGGCCACGGCGGGCCAGAAGCGGGTGCGGCTGCAGATGGAGCAGTTGCAGCGGTAGGTGTTTTGCGTCAGGTCCAGATCGGCCTCGAACCGGACGGCACCGCAATGGCAGCTGCCTTGGTAGGTTTTCAACATGTGGGGGCTCCGTGGGGTGGGATGCTGACCCGTCGGTGGGTCTGCGAAGGTGGATTAGAGCCAGGCTGTGGGCATTGCGCAAGGGCCGGTAGCATGCGTAGGCTTTCCGACCGTTTCCAATCGCCGACTTACTACACAATTCATAGCTTCTCACGCTGATGAAATAAGCGCAGAGGCCGTTTTTTCTTCATGTCCATCCCGCACTTTTTCAAACTGCCGTCGCTGCGACGGCTGGCCCTTTTGCTGTTGCTGGTCGTGCCGGTGGCCCGCTGGCTTGTGGTGAAGCCGGTGCGGCTTGAATAAGGCCCCGCAGCCCCACATGAAATAGGCAAGCTTCGCAGCCATAAGTTATTGACCTATATAATAAAAAACAAACTTCTAGACGGAAGCTATACTGCACACAATCCGCTGAATGCCCGACAAGAAAGGAGCTACCGTGAAACTCGAACAACGCATGCTGCAATCGGTCATGCAGCGCAAAGGCAATGTCATCCTGCGCGCAGAACTCACGGGCCTGGGGAGCGCGTCGCAAGTGACTGCCGCACTGAAGTCTCTGCAAACTCGCGGAGTCTTGGTACGCATAGGCACCGGCATTTATGCCAAGACCCGAAAAAGCGCTGTGACAGGCAACACCGTACCCGCTGGCAGCCTGGAATCCTTGTCGGTAGAAGCCCTGAGAAAGCTGGGCGTGCCGGTGCTACCCAGCAGAGCGGTCGTTGACTACAACGCCGGTAAAACCACCCAGATGTCAGGCACACTGGTCATCCACACCGGGCAAAAACGCATTCACCGGAAAATTTCAGTGGGAGGCCGATGCCTTGCCTACGAAAACGATATCGAACGAAGTTTGGCAACTGCTTGAAGACCTTTCTGCGGAAAGTTGGCTAGGCGGGCTCCCCCTGGCTACCGCAGAAAAGGACATTCACGTCACCGACCTGCTGCTGCGGCTGAGCACGCTACAGGTGCGCCATGGCTTTTTCCGGAATCTGGCGCGTGGCGAAACCACACGGATGGACGACGGCATCACGCTGGTATTTGCCGGTGGAACCTGCCTGTCCAAGGGCCACCAGCTCATCCACCGGATGTCTGAAGACATCGACATCAAGGTGATGCTTACGCCACCTACCACCGGTCAGCTCAGAAAGAGTGCTGGGTCTCGGGCACGGCTCAAAGCCTTGCACCGGGCCGTTGAGGCCTTGCTGAGTGAAATGGGGTTCGACGTTCCCCCTGCGCTGCGAGGAGCTAAAAACCCAGAGATCGGGGACAGCCACCGGTACTACCTGATTGGTGCCGCATATGCGAGCAAAGCCCCGACGATTGCGAGTCTGCGTCCGGAACTGAAGCTGGAGCTCATACACCGAGAGCCGCAACTGGCTCCGGTGCCGCTGACTTTTGGATACCTGTACGACTCGATGGCACAAGGCAAACTAACGCCCGCCATGCACCTCACCATGCCCTGCCTGCAGGTCGCAGAAACTTTGGCCGAAAAAGTGCTGTCATTGCTCCGCCGCTGCGCGTTGGAATGGTTTGGCGACCCAAAAGCAGAAATGGACCCCGCGCTGGTCCGGCATATCTATGACGTCTACCGCATCATGGCGAAACGCCCGCAGGAGCTGGCAGCCGCCCAGGCGATATTCCCCAGCCTTGTCGCAGGCGATGCCGCCGAATTCAAGGCCCGCCATCAGGACTTTGACACCCACCCCAAAGAGATACTTTTGCGTGCCCTCAGCAGAGTAGCAAACGATGATGCACTTCGAAGTCAATACCTCAGCCGGGTGCAGCCACTGGTCTACGACGGCCTGGCGGTTCCCTATGAAACGGCCTTCGAAGGGTTCAATTCTGCGGCAATGGCACTGATTGCAACTTTGGCTGACAACCCACACCAGGCACCGCCATCGGCCCGCCTACCTGGAAGCCCCACGACTTTTGCCACGAACTGATTTACCCGTCGAAGGCATGGCCTACGCGCTCAGCGACGATCCGCGTGCGGTGCTGGTGGAGCCTTGGCAGGGGTACCGGGCGCGGTTTGGGGATTGGTATGCGGGGGTGGGAGGCGGCGATGTTTGGGCGGCGGGTGGGGGGCTTTGAATGGCAGAATTCAGTGACGACGGGTCATTTAAGTTAAATCTCAAACATGCCAATTAAAAGTGCGACTCGATTAGGACGCTGGCTTGGGTTGTTAGGTGCGCTCGGCGTTGGTGGCGTATTTGCCTGTGTGCTTTGGGCAAATGGGCATGCTGCGCTTAGCGTAGTGGTCTTTGTTTTGGCGGCGGCATTGGGTTTGTATGTGCTTTTCGCCAGCGATGAGACGCTAGAACGCACCCCTTGGTGGATGTTTTGGTGAGAGATTCGAAGCCGATCCCAGCGAACCTCATAAACACGCTTTTTACTACACATTCCATAGCTACCCCCGCCCACCCCACCAGCACAAACCCCAAATCCCATGCCCAACACCCTCCCCCACCACCTTACCATCCTCACCGGCGCCTCGCGCGGCATGGGCCTGGCTATGGCCGAGCAACTTTTGCAGGCGGGGCACCATCTGGTGTGCATCTCTCGGCAGACCAATGCGCAGCTGGTCGCCCCGGCGGGCAGCGCGCTGGAGCAGTGGCAGGCCGACCTGGCGGACAGCGTGCCGGTGGCGCAGCGGCTGGGTGCCTGGCTGGCGCAGCAGGACGCGGCGCGGTGGGCCAGCGTGACGTTGATCAACAACGCGGGCACCTTGGCGCAGCTCACGCCGCTGCGGGATGCCGACGGGGCGGATCTGGCGCAGGCGCTGCGGGTGGGGTTGGAGGCACCGATGCAGCTGACGGCGGCATTCCTGGGGGCGACGCGGGGCTGGCCGGGGCAGCGGCGGGTGTTGAATATTTCGTCGGGGCTGGGGCGGCGGGCGATGGCGGCATCGGCGGCTTATTGCGCGGCCAAGGCCGGGATGGACCATTTCACGCGCTGCGTGGCGCTGGACGAGGCGGGGCACGCGCGCGGGGCGAAGGTGTGCTCTCTCGCGCCGGGGGTGATCGATACCGACATGCAGGCGCAGTTGCGCGGGGCGGACGCGGGGGCGTTTGCGGACCAGGGGGCGTTTGCCAGTCTGCACCGCAACGGGCAGTTGACATCGCCGGGGGATGCTGCGGCGCGGGTGTTGGCTTATTTGGGGCGGGGGGATTTTGGGAGTGAACCGGTGGCGGATGTGCGGGGGTGAGCCGACTGCAGGGTTGCCTCACCGCCAATAGGGGTCGGAGCCCAAATGCGGGCTATGGCACCTATCGGTAGCAGCGGGTTGGCGCGCAATTGGGATCCGACCCCTATTGGCTACTGCCCGCTACGGTTTTAGGAGCTTCTCACGCCCACTCCATAAGCGCTAGCGGCTTGTAGGGCACTAATAAATCTCGGGCACCACGATCTCTTGCGGCACCGGGTTGCGGATGTAGTCTTCGTGGCGCTCGCGCTCGGGGAGGTGGATGGCGGGGTGCTCGGTCTCCTGGTAGGGCATTTGCTGCAGCAGGTGGTGGATGCAGTTGAGGCGGGCCTTCTTTTTGTCTACGGCCTGCACTACCCACCAGGGGGCTTCGGGGATGTGGGTGCGCTCCAGCATCACCTCTTTGGCCTTGGTGTATTCCTCCCAGCGGCGGCGGGATTCCAGGTCCATGGGGCTGAGTTTCCACTGCTTCAGCGGGTCGTGGATGCGGCCCAGAAAGCGCAGATGCTGCTCCTGGTCGGAGATGGAAAACCAGTATTTCACCAGCTGGATGCCGCTGCGCACCAGCATGCGCTCGAACTCGGGCACGGTGCGGAAGAACTCTTCGTACTGGTCGTCGGTGCAAAAACCCATCACCCGCTCGACCCCGGCGCGGTTGTACCAGCTGCGGTCAAACAGCACGATTTCGCCTGCGGCGGGCAGGTGCGACACGTAACGCTGGAAGTACCACTGCGTGCGTTCGCGGTCGTTGGGCGCGGGCAGCGCGGCCACGCGGCAGACGCGCGGGTTCAGGCGCTGGGTGATGCGCTTGATCACGCCGCCTTTGCCTGCGGCGTCGCGGCCTTCAAACAAGATGACCACCTTGTGACCGGTGGCCACCACCCAGTCTTGCAGCTTGACCAGCTCGCCCTGTAGGCGAAACAGCTCGCGGAAGTACTGGCGGCGGGCTTCCTTGTGGGCTTCGGTGGTGGGCTCATCGTCGTGGCCGGACAGCATGCGGTCGTCCATCTCCAGCTCCAGCTCTTCGTCGTAGCTGTCGATCAGGTCGTGGTGCATGCGGCGCACCATGTCGTCGTTGGCGTTCAAGGGCTTCTCCAAATGCAAATAGTGCTACGTTAGCCGGTGTATATGTCACTGGCGTGACAAAACAGTGTCAACATGTTTGGCCTGAATTTGGCCGAAGATAAGACTTGTGCGGCAGAAGTGCGCGGTCTACCATCCGCCACCGACCGCGTTCTATCGACGGTTGGACATAAAAAGGAGACAAGTTTTGCCACTCGGAATGGACATGTCCGCCGATGAAACGACGCTGCTGCAGACCATTTTTTGGTCGGCGGGGGCATCGCGCCTGGCCCTGGCCGAGCGGCTGGATTTCTCCAAAAGCAAAACCAACAGCCTGGTCGCCGCCCTGCTGGATGTGGGCCTGCTGGAAGAGACGGGGCTGAAGGCCTCCAGCGGTGGCCGCCGCCCCGAGACGGTGCAGATCAACTCCCAACTGGGTGTGCTGGTGGCTGCCGACCTGGGCGCGACCAGCCTGGACATTGCCATCCTGCGCCCCGATTTATCCGTGCTGGCCCGCCACTCCGAAGCCGCCGACGTGCGCGCAGGCCCCGGCCTGGTGATGGCCCGGGTGCGGGTGCTGGTGCACCAGCTGCTGGCCCAGTGCGGGGGAACAAAGCCGCAGGTGATCGGCATCGGCATGGGCGTGCCCGGCCCGGTGGACTTTGCCAGCGGCCAGCTCGTCAACCCGCCGCTGATGCCGCAGTGGGACAGCTTTTCCATCCGCGACGCGCTGCGCGAAGACTTTGACGCGCCGGTGTTTGTGGACAACGACGTGAACACCATGGCCCTGGGCGAGCTGTGGCGGCTGCAGCGCAGTTTGCAGAACTTTTTGGTCATCAAGGTGGGCACCGGCATTGGCTGCGGCATCGTCTGCCACGGCGAGGTGTACCGGGGCGCCAACGGCTCGGCGGGCGACGTGGGCCACATCTGCGTGGACACCGCCGGGCCGCGCTGCCACTGCGGCAACCTGGGCTGCGTGGAAGCCATGGCCGCAGGCCCGGCCATCACCCGCATGGCGCTGGAGGCGGCGGCATCTGGCGAAAGCCCCTGGCTGGCCGCCTGCCTGGCCAGCACCGGCACCATCACCCCGGAGGACGTGGGCAACGCCAGCCGCCATGGCGACGCGGCGGCCAACCACATCATCCAGCGCACCGGCAATTTGATCGGGCAGATGCTGGCCTCGGTGGTGAACTTCTTTAACCCCTCGCACGTGTTCATTGGCGGCGGCATCACCCGCATCGGGCCGCTGTTTCTGGCCTCGGTGCGGCAAAGCGTGTACCAGCGCTCGCTGGCCTTGTCCACCCGGCATTTAGAGATCCAGCTCACCCCGCTGGCCGAGCAGGCCGGGCTGGTGGGTGCAGGCGTGCTGGCCATGCAAGAGACGCTAAAAAACAAAGGAAGCCCGCGATGAGCGTAAACGTGGAATTCGACCAGGTCGTCAAAGAATTTGGCCCGGTACGCGTGCTGCACGGCGTAAGTTTTGCGCTGCAGGCGGGCCGCACCGTGGGCCTGCTGGGCGAAAACGGCGCGGGCAAATCCACGCTGATGAAGATACTGGCCGGGTTCGAGGTGGCTACCGGCGGCACGCTGCGCATCAACGGCCAGCCCCAGAACTTCACCACCTCGCGCCAGGCGGAGGCGCAAGGCATTGTGCTGATCCACCAGGAGTTCAGCCTGGCCGAAGACCTGACGATTGCGCAAAACCTGTTTCTGGGCCACGAGAAAAAAAAGGGTTGGCTGCTGGACGACGTGGCCATGCAAACCGAGGCCGCCAAGGCCATCGCCCAGGTGGGCCTGCAGGCCGACGTGAACACCCGCGTCAAGCACCTGATCGTGGCCGAAAAGCAGCTGGTGGAAATTGCCCGCGCCCTGCTCCGCAAGGCCCGCCTGCTGGTCATGGACGAGCCCACCGCCACCCTCACCCCGGGCGAAACCAAGCGCCTGTTTGCGCTGATGGCCCAGCTCAAGGCCGACGGAGTCACCCTGGTCTACATCTCGCACAAGCTCGACGAGGTGGAACAGGTAACCGACGAAGTGGTGGTGATGCGCGACGGCCGCTTTGTAGCCCGAGAAGAAACGAAAAACCTGACCCGCCAGCAAATGGCCAGCCTGATGGTGGGCCGCGAGCTGACCGACCTGTACCCGCCCAAAGCCCCCCACGCGCCCGCCGCAGCGCCCATGCTCAAAGTCACCGGGTTGACGGTTCCCGGCTGGGCCACGGACGTGAGTTTCGAGGTGCGCCCCGGCGAGATCCTGGGCTTTGCCGGGCTGGTGGGCGCGGGCCGTACTGAGCTGTTTGAAGGCCTGCTGGGCCTGCGCCAGCGCACCGCCGGCCACATCGAACTGCAAGGCCAGGCGGTAGACCTGAAAAGCCCCCGCGCTGCCGCCCAGCAGGGCCTGACGTACCTGAGCGAAGACCGCAAGGGCAAAGGTCTGCACGTGCACTTTGGCCTGCGCGAAAACCTGACCCTGATGGCGCTGGAGCGCTACACCCACCCCTTTCTAGACCCGCAGGCCGAAATGGCCGCGCTGAAAACCGCGGTAGACGATTACGGCATCCGCACCGGCGACCTGCAGAGCAAAGCCTCCAGCCTGTCGGGCGGCAACCAGCAAAAGCTGGCCCTGGCCAAGGTGCTGCACCCGCAACCGAAGGTGGTCGTGCTGGATGAGCCTACGCGCGGCGTGGACGTGGGGGCCAAGCGCGACATCTACTTTCTGGTGCAGCGCCTGGCCCGCGAGGGGCTGGCCGTGGTGGTCATCTCCAGCGAGCTGATGGAGCTGATCGGCCTCTGCCACCGCGTGGCGGTGATGCGCGGCGGCCAACTGCAAACCGTACTTGAAGAACACCAGTTAACCGAACAGGAACTCATCCGCCATGCCACAGGAAGCCACTAAATCCCCCCGCACCGCCACCCACTGGATGGGCCGCCTGCACGGCATGGGCCCGGTGATCGGCCTGGTGCTGCTGCTCATCGCGGGCACGCTGCTCAACAGCAATTTCGCCACGCTGGACAACGCCATGAACGTGCTCACCCGCACGGCCTTCATCGGCATCATCGCCGTGGGCATGTGTTTTGTGATCGTCTCCGGTGGCATCGATTTGTCGGTGGGGTCGATGGCGGCGCTGATCGCGGGCAGCGTCATCATGTGCATGAACACCCTGGGGCCCATGCTGTCCTCGCCGGTGATGGTGGTGGCCCTGGGGATGGCCCTGGCGCTGGTGCTGGGGGCGCTGTTTGGCCTGGCGCACGGCCTGCTGATCACCAAGGGCCGCATCGAGCCCTTCATCGTGACCCTGGGCACGCTGGGCATCTTCCGCGCCTACCTCACCTACTTTGCCAACGGCGGCGCGATCACGCTGGACAACGATTTATCGGACGTGTACAGCCCTGTCTACTACGCCAGTCTGCTGGGCGTGCCGATTCCGGTGTGGGTGTTTTTGGTGGTGGCCCTGCTGGGCGGCGTGATTTTGAACCGCACCGCCTTTGGCCGCTACGTGCAGGCGATTGGCTCCAACGAGCAGGTGGCCCGCTACGCCGCCGTGGACGTGGACCGCATCAAAATTTTGACCTACGTGCTGCTGGGGGTGTGCGTGGGCATTGCCACCCTGCTCTACGTGCCGCGCCTGGGTTCGGCCTCGCCCACCACCGGCCTGCTGTGGGAGCTGGAAGCCATTGCCGCGGTGATCGTGGGCGGCACGGCGCTCAAGGGCGGCGCGGGCAGCGTCACCGGCACGGTAGTGGGTGCCATTTTGCTGTCGGTCATCAGCAACATCCTGAACCTCACCAGCATCATCAGCGTGTACCTGAACGCTGCCGTGCAAGGCTTTGTGATCATCAGCGTGGCATTCATGCAGCGCTCCAAACGTTAGTTTTCGCCACCGGTAGCCACAAGCTACTTTTTATCCACCTGTAGGAGACAACACCATGAAAAAACTGACCCGTAGACTCGCCCTTACCACCGTGGCCTTGGCCGCCCTGGCCACCGCGCCCAGCTTCGCGCAAGAAAAAGTCGTGCTCGGCGTGGCCATCCCCGCCGCCACCCACGGCTTTACCGGCGGCATCGTGTTCTGGGCCAACCAGGCCAAGAAAGACCTGGAAAAGGCCCACCCCGGCCTGCAGGTCATCGTCAAGACGGCATCCGGCGCGCCCGAGCAGGCCAACCAGCTGCAGGATTTGCAGACGGTGAACAAGATCAACGCCCTGGTGATCTTTCCGTTTGAATCGGCATCGCTGACCAAGCCCGTGGCCCAGGTAAAAAGCAAGGGCGTGTACGTCACCGTGGTGGACCGCGGCCTGACGGACACCAGCGCGCAAGATGCCTACATCTCGGGCGACAACACCGCCTTCGGCAAGATCCCTGGCGACTACCTGGTGAAGGCCATGGGCGGCAAGGGCAACATCGTCGCCATGCGCGGCATTGCCACCACGCTGGACAACGAGCGCATGGATGCCTTCAACGCCGCCATCAAGGGCAGCCCCGACATCAAGCTGCTGGATGCCAAATACGCCAACTGGAACCGCGACGATGCCTTCAAGGTCATGCAGGACTACCTGACGCGCTTCAAACAGATCGACGCGGTCTGGGCTGCCGACGACGACATGGCCGTGGGCGTGCTCAAGGCCATCGACCAGGCCAAGCGCACCGACATCAAGATCGTCTTCGGTGGCGCGGGTGCCAAGGGCATGATCAAAACCCTGATGGACGGCAAAGACCCGCGCATCCAGGCCAATGTGTCGTACTCGCCCAAGTTCATCTACGACGCGATCAAGCTCACCGCCGAGGCGCGTTTGAAGGGTGAAAAGCTGCCCGCCACCTACATCATCCCGTCGGTGCTAATCACCAAAGAGAACGCCAGCCAGTTCTACTTCCCGGATTCGCCGTTCTAGAAATTAGGCACACCCCCAGGCTTGCCCACTTTGTGTGGCAGCGCCCCCCCCTTGCAGGGGGCGATACCAGCGGCCCGGCAAAGCCGGTTCCGCGGTATCCCTGGCAGGATGCTGATTGACCGTAGTCCGTTCGTAAAATTTAAATAGAAAAGGCTGCTTGCGCTTATTCAATGAGCGCAAGCAGCTATAAAAACCATAGTAAACATGACATCCCACCGCAAACTCCGCTACGCCATGGTCGGCGGCGGGCGCGATGCCTTTATTGGCGCAGTGCACCGCAAAGCCGCCGCACTGGACGGCCAGATCGAACTGGTCGCAGGCGCACTCTCCGCCAACCCCGACAAGGCCCGCGCCTCGGGCCGCGACCTGTTTTTGGCCGATGACCGTAACCACGGCAGCTGGCAGGATTTACTGGCCGATGAGCTCAAGCGCCCGGCGCACGAGCGCATCGACTTCGTCAGCATCGTCACCCCCAACCATATGCACTTCCCCGTGGCCCAGGCCTTTGTGGAAGCGGGCTTCCACGTGGTGTGCGACAAGCCCCTGGTGCACACCAGCACCCAGGCGCAGGCCCTGGTGGATGCCGTCAAGCGCCAGGGCACAGTGTTTGGCGTGACACACAACTACACCGGCTACCCGCTGGTGCGGCAGATGCGCGAGATGGTGCGCAGCGGCGCGATTGGCAAGGTGCGCAAGGTCATTGTGGAATACCACCAGGGCTGGCTGGCCACTGCCGTGGAAGACACGGGCAACAAGCAAGCCGCCTGGCGCATGGACCCGGCCCTCAGCGGCCTGGCTGGCGCCATGGGCGACATCGGCTCGCATGCCGAAAATTTAATGACCACGGTGACCGGGCTGGAGGTGGAGAGCATCTGCGCAGACCTGGCCGCCACCGGCGCAGGCCGCACGCTGGACGACGATGCCCAGATGCTCTTGCGCCTGCAAGGTGGCGTGCGGGCGGCCTTGCTGGCATCGCAAATCTGCATCGGCAATGAAAACGACCTGCGCCTGCGTGTGTTCGGTAGTACCGGCACGCTGGACTGGAGCCAGGAGAACCCCAACCGGCTCACCCACATCCCGCTCAACGACACCCCCCGCACCCTGACGCGCGGCGGCCCCGGCCTGTGCGAGGCGGCCACCCGCGCATCGCGCCTGCCTGCAGGCCACCCCGAGGGTTTTATCGAAGCCTTTGCCAACATCTACCTGGGTGTGGCCGCCGACATCCGCGCCCGACTGGCCGGTGGCCTGGCCAACCCGATGGATGCCGACTACCCGCGCGTAGAAGACGGCGCGCGCGGCGTGCGTTTCATCGAGAAGGTGTTGGAGTCCGCCCAAAGCGCCCAGAAGTGGACGGCGATGGGCTGAGGCGCTCAGCCCGCTTAACCGGCAATCAGCATCTGGTAGATGTCGTCCTTGATCTTCAAGCGCTTCTTCTTCATGACCTCCATCTCCACATCACCAATCACGCCACCGTCTTGCTCGATCTTGGTGATGGCGTGGTTGACCTCGTCATAGTCGTTGAACAGGTGCAAAAAGCGCGAGCTGCTCAGCTTTAGGGCGCGCATCTTGCCAATGAGCTGCGGGAATTCATGGGCCAGGTCGTGGTTGAGTAGTTCCATGGTGTCTCCTTGGGGTTGTAAATGTTCTAGCTGCTCTGGAAACTGGAGGACCGGAAAGTCAGCACCAGGGTATCGCGATGCCCGCCCTCGGCCGTGGGCTGGATGGGGGTGGACTCGTGCACCACGCGGGCATCGTCCAGCAGCAGCATCGTCCAGGGCGCGGTCATGGTGAAGCGCTGGCCGTGCGGTCCGTCGGCTTCAAACACCCGGGTTTCGCCGCCCTTGATGCCTTCGCGGCCCACCAGCAGCACGGCCACAAAGTCCACGCCGTCGCGGTGCGCGCCCTCGGGCGTGGGACGGCCAATGCCGTCGGTGGTGTCGATGCGAAACTGGTGCGCTTCCACGTACCAGGGGGCCTGGCCACTGCCTTTGAGCGTGGAGCAAATCTGCCCCAGCGCCAGCAACAACTGCGTCCACGCAGGCTGGGCCACGGTGGCGGCCAGCATGGGCGCAAACCATCGCTCCATGCCGCCGTGCAAGGCGTTGTACTCTACCGGCTGCCAGTGCGGCCGGTGCGGCACCTGTTCCAGGGTGTCGCCTTGCAGCACAAAGCAGGCATGGCGGCGGCGGCGGTAGCGGCCACCGTCTTTCAGGTATTCGTCGGGCTGCAGGTCGTCCCAGCTAGGGACCAGGGCGTTCAAATCGGCCAACGTGCAACCGGCCAGTGCGGCCACGCCTTCGGGGCTGAGGGCTGCGTAGGCCTGTTGGCGCAGCACATCCACGGCCTGGGCGGGCGGCGTGGTGGGGGGAGAAAGCAACACAGCGCTCATGCTTCTATCTTCACGCCTTTCCAGAACGCCACGCGGTCGGTGACTTCTTCGGCACCCATCTTGGGCGTGGCGTAGTACCAGGCCGCGTCGGTGTTCATCTCGCCATTGACGATCAGCGAGTAGTAGCTGGCCTGGCCCTTCCAGGCGCAGGTGGTTTTGTGGTTGCTGAAGCCTACAAAGTCGTGGTTCAGCGAGCTCAGCGGGAAATAGTGGTTGCCTTCCACCACCGCGATATCGTCGCTCTCGGCGATCACAGCGCCGTTCCAAATGGCTTTCATGGGGACTCCTTGGGGCATGCACTTAAATATGCACTTAAGGATATACCAGTCACGAGCCTGTCACGGTTGCGCACTGTCAAGGAAACTGGTGTGGTTACCATCCTTTTTTCTGTACAGAATTTCAAATCATGACCACCAACCACCAGATCCGCCTCGCCAGCCGCCCCGTAGGCCTGCCCACCCGCGCCAACTGGAGCTCCACCACCGAGCCAGTGCAGCAGCCCGCAGTGGGCGGCGTGCTGGTCAAGGTGCTCAGCCTGTCGCTGGACCCGGCCATGCGCGGCTGGATGAACGAGGGCAAGAGCTACATCCCGCCCGTAGGCATTGGCGAGGTGATGCGCGCAGGCGGCGTGGGCGTGGTGGTGGCATCCAACAACCCGCTGTTTGCGGTGGGCGACCACGTATCGGGCTCGCTGGGCGTGCAGGAATACACGCTGATTCCCCAGGAGCAGTTGCGCCGCAACGGCCTGTCCAAGATCGACCTGGGTCTGGGCAGCCTGACGCAGTGGCTCAACGTGCTGGGCATGCCCGGCATGACGGGCTACTTCGGCCTGCTCGACATCGGCCAGCCCAAGGCAGGCGAGACGATAGTGGTGTCGGGCGCGGCCGGTGCCGTGGGCCAGACCGTGGGCCAGTTGGCCAAGCTCAAGGGCTGCCACGTGGTGGGCATTGCAGGTGGCCCGGAGAAGTGCGCCTGGGTGGTGGAGACCCTGGGTTTTGATGCCTGCATCGACTACAAGGCCGGACCGGACGCGGTACGCAGTGGCCTCAAGGAGCACTGCATCGCCGGGGTGGATGTGTACTTTGACAACGTGGGCGGCGAGATTCTGGACCAGGTGCTGGCCCAGTTGGCCCGCGAAGCCCGCATCGTGATCTGCGGTGCCATCAGCCAGTACAACACCACCACGCCCGTACAGGGCCCGAAAAACTACCTCAGCCTGCTGGTCAACCGCGCCCGCATGCAAGGCATGGTGGTGTTCGACTACGCCGACCGCTACCCCGTGGCCGTGGCCGAGCTGGCAGGCTATTTGAAAGAGGGCCGCATGGTCAGCCTGGAGGACGTGGTGGTGGGGCTGGACACCTTCCCCGAGACGCTGCTGAAGCTGTTTGCGGGGGGAAATTTTGGCAAGCTGGTGTTACAGGTGGCAGAATCCTAACGCTCCTAAAAAAATAGCTGCTTACGCTTTATCCATGGGCGCAAGCGGTTAATTTCATATAAAAACACCAGCGGGGCCGCGCTGTCGGGCCCGGAGTCGTAACACAATGGGGTTATGGATAACCACTACCTGACCTCCCTTTTCGCCCCCGACTCCATCGTGGTGTTTGCCGGGGCGGTCCCCACCGCAGAGGCACCGGGTACGCCCCACGCCCAGGCGCTGGTGGCGGCGCTCAAGGCGCAGCAGTTCAGCGGCAGCCTGGCCTTTCTGGACATCCACACCACTGGCACCCTGGCCGACCTGGCGCAAACCCGGGCCGACCTGGCCATCATCGCCCTGCCGCCCGAGGACGTGGCCGCTGCGCTGGAGGTGGCCGGGCGCATCAAATGCCGCTCGGCGCTGGTGGTGTCCAGCGGCATCAACGCCACCCAGGCGGCCGACCTGCACCGCGTGGCCAGGCGCCACGGCATGCATTTGCTGGGGCCCAACTGCATGGGCTTCCAAAGCCCCCGCCGGGGGCTGAACGCCAGCGTGGCGGGCGCGCTGGCTGCACCGGGGCATCTGGCGCTGGTGTCGCAGTCGGGCGCGCTGACCGCGTCGATCCTGGACTGGGCTAAACAGAACGCAGTGGGCTTTTCCACCGTGGTGTCGCTGGGGCCGAACACCGCCGTCGACCTGGCCCAGGTGCTGGACTACCTGGCGAACGACGCGCACACCCACAGCATCGTGGTTTACATGGAAGGCATTTCCGACGCGCGCCGCTTCATGAGCGCCCTGCGCGCCGCGGCCAACGCCAAGCCGGTAGTGGTGCTGAAAGCCGGGCACAAGGCCGGTGGCAATAAGGCGGCGCAAACCCATTCGGGCACCATCGTGGGCAGCGACGATGTGTTTGACTCGGCCTTGCGCCGCGCCGGGGCGGTGCGGGTGCGTTCCTTTGTGCAACTGTTTTCGGCCGCTAAATGCCTGGCATCGCGCTACCGGGCGGTGGGCAAGCGGCTGGCCGTGGTCACCAACGGCGGCGGCCCCGGCGTGCTGGCAGCCGACTGGATCAGCGAGATTGACCTGCAACTGGGCACGCTCAGCCCGGCCACCGTCACCGCCCTGCGGCCCCAGCTAGCGCCGCTGGCCACGCTGACGGATTTGGTGGATTTGTCTGAAGATGCCACACCCGCCCACTACCTGGCCGCGGTGCAGGCCGCCAGCACCGACCCGCAGGTGGACGGCGTGCTGGTGATCCACTCGCCCAAGGGCGGTTGTGATGCTGCCGCCATTGCCGCCGCGCTGGCCGACTTCATGCCGCACAGCACCAAGCCGTTGCTGAGCTGCTGGATGGGCGATGCGTCGGTGATGGGCGCGCGCACCCTGCTCAACGCGGCGGCCATCCCCACCTTCCGCACGCCCGAGGCGGCGGTGGGCGCGTTTGGCAACATCGCCTCGTTCTACCAAAACCAGCGCCTGCTGCAGCAAACCCCGCCGCCGTTGTCGGCCCTGGCCCAGCCCGACATCGAAGGCGCGCGCCTGCTGATCGAAAGCGTGCTGGCCGAGCGCCGCCAGGTGCTGACCGAGATGGAGTCCAAGGCCCTGCTGGCGGCCTTCCATATCCCGGTGACGCACACCGTGCTGGCCCGCAGCGCCAATGAAGCCATGATGATCGCCACCCAGCTGGGCTACCCGGTGGCGCTGAAGATCGACTCGCCCGACATCAGCCACAAGTCCGACGTGGACGGCGTGGCGCTGAACATCGCCAACGCCGTGGGCGTGCGCGACAGCTACAACGACATGGTGGCCCTGGTGGCCCGGCAGATGCCGCAGGCCCGGATCAACGGTGTCACGGTACAGAACATGGCCCGCCACAAGCGCGGCCGCGAGATCTACATCGGCCTGGTGACCGACGACCCCTTCGGCCCGGTGATCGCCTTTGGCGCGGGCGGCACCATGATCGAGCTGCTCAACGACCGCGCCATGGAGCTGCCGCCGCTGAACCAATTTTTGGCGCGCAGCCTGATCGATCGCTCCCGCGTGGCCGAAACCCTGGGCGAATGGCGTGGGGCCAGCCCGGTGGACATGCACGCGCTGGAGCAGGTGCTGATGCGGGTGTCGGAAATGGTCTGCGCCCTGCCCCAGCTGCGCGAGATGGACATCAACCCCATCATCGTGGATGCCTCGGGCGCGGTAGCGGTGGATGCGCGCATCGTCATCGACCATGCCCCCGTAGGCCACAGCGGGCGCGGCACCAGCTACGGAAATAACTACCAGCACCTGGCCATCCTGCCCTACCCCGCCCACTACGAGCATGTGTGGCCGCTGCGCGGCGGTGGCCAGTACGCCGTGCGCGCCATCCGCCCCGACGATGCCCAAATGCTGCAAGACCTGGTGCGCGGCCTGTCCGCCGAGAGCCGCTACTTCCGCTATGTGTCCATGCTGTCCGAGCTGCCGCCCAGCATGCTTTCGCGCTTCACCCTGATGGATTACGACCGCGAAATGGCCCTGGTGGCCGTGTTCAAGGAGCGCACCGTCACCGATGACGGCAGCATCCTGGATACCGAGCGCATCCTGGGCGTATCGCGCTTCATCACCAACCCCGACAGCACCAGCTGCGAGTTCTCACTGGTGGTGGCCGATGCCTACAGCGGCCGTGGCCTGGGCAGCCGCCTGATGCTGAGCATCATGGAAGTCGCCCGCGAAAAGGGCCTGAGCGAAATCGAAGGCCTGGTGCTGGCCAACAACCCCGGCATGCTCAAGCTGATGCGCGGGCTGGGCTTTACCGTGAAACCGTTTGCCGAGGACCCGGATTTCCGGCTGGTGGCGCATGCGCTGTAAACACCTGTTGCTACACAAAATATAGCTTGTTACGCTGATGGAATAAGCGCTGGAGGCCATTTTCTCTTAAAAATCACACCACCCCGCGCCACGGCGGTGTGCTCCTTTCCGTCCGCACTAGTAGCGGCCAGGATGTCTGGCGCATTCTTCTAATAGTGCATCTAAATGTAACTAGCGTTACTCCTTCGGCGGTGCGCGGCGGCTATAAACCATTGCGGCGCAGCTGGATATCCCGCGTGTGCAGGCGCCCACAGAATGGCACGGTTATTGTTACGTTTACTCACCAAAAGGCGTGGGCCTTTGCCTTTTCACCTCCCGTGCAACCCAGACCCCCCCTATGAACCCGCTCAACCGTCTCTCGATCCGTTTTCGTTTGTATTTCAGCACCGCATTTTCATTGCTGCTGTTGGTGGCCATTGGCCTGGTGGGCTACTGGGCGCTGGACTCCACCCGGGGCACGGTCAAGGTGCTGGTCGAGGAAAAGGTGCAAACCCTGACCGACATGAACGAGCTGCGCATCACCCTGGCCCAGGTGCGCCGCAATGAAAAAGACATCATCATCAGCTTCAACAACGCAGTCGAAGTGGCCACCTTGCGTGACTCCTGGCAAAAGTCGCTGCAAAGCTTTGGCAAGGGGCTGACCGCCTTGCGCACCGCCCAGGGCAGCGACACCACCTACCTGAAGATGCTGGACACCGCCCAGGCCGAGATCAAGGCCTACACCGACGGCATATCGCCGGTGCTGGCGCAGATCGAGGCAGCGCAGATCGACGGTGCGGTGGGCGGGGCCTATGCCGAGCGGCAAAAAACCCATGTGGATGCCATCGACAGCCTGCTGCAGCAGGCCGCCACCACCTCGCGCGAAGAAATGCAGGCCGCCCAGGCCGGGATTGACCAGCGCACCCGGGTGTTGTCGGGCATCCAGCTGGGCATTCTGGTGCTGGCCTTGCTGGTACTGATTCCGCTGACCTTCTTCAGCGTGCGCAGCCTGACCCGCTCACTGGCCCAGGCCTGCCACATCGCTGAGGAAATTGCCCAGGGCCATTTGTTTGTGCCGGTGCAGGCGCAGCAGAACGACGAAATTGGCCAACTGGTCAACGCCATGGGGCGCATGCAGGTGTTTTTGCGCGAACTGGTGGCCCAGGTGCAACTGGCCGCCCGCACCATCCACGCGTCCAGCACCGAAATCGCTGCGGGCAACCAGGACCTGAGCCACCGCACCGAGCACACCGCCGCCAACCTGGAAGAAACCGTGGCCGCCATGGCCGAACTCACCGGCAATGTGCAAGAGAGCGCCAGTGCCGCCGCCCAGGCCAACCAGATGGCCCAATCGGCTGCCGAGGTGGCTACCCGTGGTGGCGAAGTGGTGTCGCAGGTGGTGGTGACCATGCGCGAGATCAACGCCAGCTCCAAAAAGATTGCCGACATCACCAGCGTGATCGACGGCATCGCTTTTCAGACCAACATCCTGGCGCTCAACGCCGCCGTAGAAGCCGCCCGCGCAGGCGAACAGGGCCGGGGCTTTGCGGTGGTGGCCAGCGAAGTGCGCCTGCTGGCCCAGCGCTCCGCCCAGGCGGCCAAAGAGATCAGCACCCTGATCGGCAGCTCTGTCGCCAAGGCCGACGAAGGTGCCAAGCTGGTGGCCCGCGCAGGCACCACCATGGACGACATCGTGGGCAGCGTGCAGCAGGTCACCACCATCATCCGCACCCTGTCCAACCAGGCCAGCGGCCAAAGCAGCAGCATCGCCCAGATCAGCGAGTCGGTCGGCCAGGTGGACCAGGTCACGCAGCAAAACTCGGCCCTGGTGGAAGAGTCTGCTGCGGCATCGGAGTCGCTGCGTGAGCAGGCCGATGCGTTGACCGAGGCGGTGAGCCGGTTCCGGCTGGAGGCCTGAAACCCCCGTCCGCTCAGCGGTAGGAGACAGCCAAGGGCTGCGCCGCACGGCCTGCGGGCAGCGCCATGGGTGTGGCCGCCTTTGCATCCAGCGTAAACACCGCCACAACCTGCACCAGATCGTTGGCCTGGTCCTTGAGCCCGCTGGCGGCCGCGGCCATTTCCTCGACCAGTGCGGCATTTTGCTGATTGACCAGGTCCATCTCGGCCACGGCCTGGCCGACCTGCAGCATTCCCGTGCATTGCGCCGCGCTGGCCTGGCTGATGCCGCCCATGATGTCGGTGACGCGGCGGATGCTGCCCACCACTTCGGCCATGGTGCTGCCCGCCTGGTCCACCAGCACCACGCCCTGCTCCACCCGCTGTACGCTGGCCGAGATCAGCAGCTTGATTTCCCTGGCGGCGTCGGCCGAACGCTGGGCCAGCAGGCGCACTTCGCTGGCCACCACGGCAAAGCCCCGGCCTTGCTCACCGGCGCGGGCCGCCTCCACTGCGGCGTTCAGCGCCAGGATATTGGTCTGGAACGCGATGCCGTCGATCACGCTGATGATGTCGCCGATCTTGCGCGAGGAGTCGTTGATGCCCTGCATGGTCTGCACCACCCGGCCCACCTCGTCGCCCCCGCGCACCGCCACGGTCGAGGCCTGCAGTGCCAGCTGGTTGGCGGCGCGGGCGCTGTCGGCGTTCTCCTGCACCGTAGCGCCCAGTTCCTGCATCGAGGCGGCGGTTTGCGCCAAGGCGCTAGCCTGGTTTTCGGTGCGGGCGCTGAGGTCGTGGTTGCCCTGAGCGATCTCCGAGCTGGCGGTGGCCACGCCGTCGGCGCCCTGCCGGATGGACTGCACAATTTGCGTCAACGAGGCCTGCATGCGGGCCATAGCCGACACCACGCTGTGCGCATCGCCGTCCCGCGTGGCGACCACGCGGCTCAGATCGGCATGGCTGATGGCGGTGGCCAGAGCGGCCACCTCGGCGGGCTGCCCACCGAGTTGGCGCAACACATTACGGGTGATGAACCAGGCTAGCATTACGGACAACAGCATCGATGCCGCCGCCACGCCCGCCAGCACCCGGCGGGCCTGCACCACGGCTTCACGGCCCTGTATCTTGGCCTGCTCGGCCTGGGCCAGATGCCCATGCCAGAGCTTTTCCACCGCTTGGTAGGCCTTCAGGTAGCTTTGCTGGCTGGGGCCATTGAAAAACTCGCTGGCTTCAACCGCGCGCTCCTCTTCCGCACCGGCAGCCGAGTTGGACATCTGGAAAAAAGTGCCGCGCATGCCGTGGTACTGGGCCATCGCGGCCAGCATCTCCTGGTGCAGCGCAGGGTCTACCAAGTCTGCGCCCACGGTGGTGTAGCGGGCCAGGGCCACATCAAAGTCCTTGACCGCTGCCTTGACCACCAGCTCTTCACGGTCCTTGGCGGGCATGTTCAAGGTAGACAGATGCCGCAGTTCCGAGATCCGCACCGCCTGCAGTTTGTCGTTCACGTCGCCCAGCGCCGTCAGCGCTGGCAAGGTGGTGTCCACCAGCGACTCGAAATCGCCATGGATGGCCAGAATCCGGCTCCATGCGGTCAAAGCCAGCACCAGCACCAGCGCAACCACCAGCCCAAAGGCCCAGCCCAGTTGCCGACCCACCCGAATGTTGGAAAACATTTTTGAATACCCCTGTATGCCGTGCGTCCGGGACCCGGCCGTGTCTGCGTGAACCTGTCTTACCAACCAGCAGAGGGTATGGGTTTCAGATACATGAGCTTACATTTACAGGGGAACAATCCCCATACGTTAACGCCAATAGGTGGTACTTATCCGGTCCTTGGGTACGCGGGGAATCCCTAGGAGACTGGGTGCAGAAGCCCTTTACGGCGAGGTTCACTCCCCTGGGGACGCCGCACCGCCCTGGCTTCCGCGTAAGGGAGCAGAGATAAATCCCTCCTGCGTCAGCGCATGGACTACGCCTCGCAGCAGATGGCTGTTGTCAAAGCCCAGGGTGTATTGGCGGGCGTTGGGCGCAATCGGCTGCAGCATCTTGCGCTCCACCAATTTTTTGATCTGGTAGGTGCGCTGGGTGGCGTTCATGCCGGGCATGGCAGCGCCGAGGTCTGCGGCCTTGGCAACGCCGGACTTCACCGCGGCGACAAGCACGGCCTCCTCTTGCGCCGAAACCAACATCCGGCTGCGCGCAAATGCCACTGCAGGCAGCAAAATTTTGCCGGTAAGGTATTCGTACCGGGTGAGTTGGTCCACCTTGTTGAGCTCGCTGAGCACGCCTTGCAACACATACACGCACCATTGCTCCAAGCCCAGCGGCGTGCCCGCGTCAGCGCAGGCCAGCATCTCGTAGTATTTGTCGCGGTCGCTACAGAACACCGCCGTGGGGTTCAGCACCCGGCCACCGGTCTTGACGTTAAAGCCGTACTTGATGAGCAGCGCATACGTCAGCAAGCGCACCACACGCCCATTGCCGTTACCAAACGGGTGCACCCAACCAAAGCGGTGGTGTGCCAGCGCCACCTTGATCAGGTCGTACTTGGGCGCATCGGCCTGGTTGATGAACGCCACCAGCTCTTGCATGTAGCCAGGCACCTGCACCGCCTCAGGTGGCAAATGCGCAGACTGGGCAATCACCACCTGCGAGGTACGGTAGGCACCGGGCGTGGCATCGCCCTCGCGCACCAGGCGGTGGACCGTCAGGGCATGCAGCTCGCGGATAAAGTGCTCGGTGAGCGCCGTACCGGGTTCTATCGACGATTCAACATACTGCATCGCCTCTTCGATATTGGCGATTTCACCCAAGGCATCACTGGCGGTGGCAGCCCCGTCCAGCGTGCTCTCTACATAGTCGGCCAAGGTGGTGTGGTTGCCCTCGATGCGCGCCGAACCCAGGCTCTCCAGAATGTGGAACACATGCTTGAGCTGAAAAAACACCGGTGCCGGGGTGGTACCCACCAACTGCAAGCGCCGCAAATGCTCCAACTCGGTCAACACATCGACCAAGGGGGAGTCAAAAGCCGGGTTCAGCAGCGCGAGTTCGAAGTGGTTAAAGCTTGCCATGGTTTTCCGACATCTCTACTTGAACAAAATGTTTAGTGGACTTTATCGGAAAACCATATTTAAAAACAAGCACTTAAATTCAAACTTTTAAATACTTATCTGCAATCAAGGTGCACGCTTTCTGCAAATGCGCATCCGCGCATCTGCATAAACACCATCACCCCAACCAACGCCGCGCGTTGTGCCAGAGCTGCATCCAAGGGCTTAAATCGCTAGTGTCGCCGCTGGTCCAGCCCATTTGCACGTTACGGAACACGCGCTCGGGGTGCGGCATCATGGCGGTGAAACGGCCGTCTGCCGTGGTCACGGCGGTCAGGCCACCGGCGCTGCCGTTGGGGTTGAAGGGGTAAGCCTCGGTGGCAGCACCGAAGTTATCCACGAAGCGCATGGCGGCGATGGCCTGGGAGGCATCACCCCGGTAGGCGAAGTTGGCGTAGCCCTCGCCGTGCGCCACCGCGATCGGCAGGCGGCTACCGGCCATGCCTTGCAGAAACACGCTGGGGGATTCCAGCACTTCCACCATCGACAGGCGGGCTTCAAAGCGCTCGCTGCGGTTGGTGGTGAAGCGCGGCCAGGCCTGCGCGCCGGGGATGATGTCGGCCAGCTCGGCAAACATCTGGCAGCCGTTGCACACGCCCAGGGCCAGGGTGTCCTGGCGGGCGAAAAAGGCTTTGAACTGTGCGGCCAGCACCGGGTTGAAGGTGATGCTGCGCGCCCAGCCTATGCCTGCGCCCAGGGTGTCGCCGTAACTGAAGCCGCCACAGGCCACCACGGCCTGGAAGTCTTGCAGCTGGGCGCGACCGGTTTGCAAATCGGTCATGTGCACGTCAAACGCGTCGAACCCGGCCAAACCGAAGGCATAAGCCATTTCGGTGTGCGAATTCACGCCCTGCTCGCGCAGCACGGCAACCTTGGGGCGGGTCAGCAGCAAGGCGGGTGCCGCTACATCTTTGCTAGCTGCTTGCGCCGATCCAGCAAGCGCTGGGGCACTATTTGGCAAGAAAACATGCATGCCTGGATCGGCAGCGGCACCGGCCGCGGCGTGCTCGGCATCGGCACCAGCGGGGTTGTCGCGCTGCTGGCAGATTTTCCAGCTCACGCTGTCCCACACCTGGTGCAGGTCTTCCAGCTTGGCGGTGAACACGGCCTTGGCATCGCGCCAGACCTGCACTTCGCCGACTCCGGCGGCAATCGTGCTATCCGCAGGACGGGTTTTGCCGACGATGTGGCTGTGCTTGGCCAGGCCGTGCGCGCGCAGGGTCTGGATGGCGGCATCGCGGTCGGACGTGCGCACTTGCAGCAGCACGCCGAGTTCTTCATTGAACAGGGCCTTGAGCGTGAGCTCTTCGCGGCGCGGGCCGACCTGGCCTGCCCAGTTTTTGCTGTCGCCCACGTCCATGCGGCTGTCGCTGATGCCGTCGCCTTCGGTGACCAGCAGGTCCACGTTCAAGGCCACACCGACATGGCCGGCAAAGGCCATTTCGCAGGCCGCGGCGAACAGGCCGCCGTCGCTGCGGTCGTGGTAGGCCAGCAGATTCGGGCGCAGTGCGTTAACAGCGTTGACCAGATTCACCAGGTCTTGCGGGTCGTCCAGGTCGGGCACAGAGTCGCCCACCTGGTTCAGGGTTTGCGCCAGGATGGAGCCGCCCATGCGGTTTTGGCCCTTGCCCAGGTCGACCAGGATCAGCGTGGTGTCTTCGGTGGCGTTGAGCTGCGGTGTCAGCGTGCCGCGCACATCGGCCAGGGTGGCGAAGGCGGTAACGATCAGGCTGACCGGGGATGTGACCTTCTTCTTGTCGGCATCGTCCGTCCACTGCGTGCGCATCGACAGGCTGTCTTTGCCCACGGGGATGGAGATGCCCAGCGCCGGGCACAGCTCCATGCCAACGGCTTTCACCGTGGCGTACAGGGCGGCATCTTCGCCGGGCTCGCCGCAGGCGGCCATCCAGTTAGCGGACAGCTTGACGCGGGGCAGATCGAACGGTGCGGCCAGCAGGTTGGTGATGGCCTCGGCCACGGCCATGCGGCCGGATGCAGGGGCGTTGACTGCGGCCAGCGGCGTGCGCTCGCCCAGCGCCATGGCCTCACCAGCGAAGCCCTTGTAGTCGGCCAGTGTGACGGCGCAGTCTGCGACCGGCACTTGCCAGGGGCCAACCATCTGGTCGCGGTGGCTCATGCCGCCCACAGTGCGGTCGCCGATGGTGATCAGAAAGCGTTTGCTGGCCACGGTGGGATGGGACAGCACGTCGATGGTGGCTTTTTGCAGACTCACGCCGGTCAGGTCCACGGGTTTGAAATTGCGCGCAACCGTCTTCACATCGCGGTGCATCTTCGGCGGTTTGCCGAGCAGCACGTTCATGGGCATGTCTACCGGCGTTTCCGCAGTGGCATCGGCAACGATGAGCTGGCGCTCTTCAGTCGCCACACCCACCACCGAGAACGGGCAACGCTCGCGCTCGCACAGCGCAGTGAAAGCCGCCAGCGACTCGGGCGCGATGGCCATCACGTAACGTTCCTGGCTTTCGTTGCACCAGATTTCTTTGGGGCTCATGCCGCTTTCTTCGAGCGGCACGGCGCGCAGGTCGAAGCGAGCGCCCCGGCCTGCGTCATTGGTCAGCTCGGGGAAGGCGTTGCTCAGGCCGCCTGCGCCCACGTCGTGGATGGCCAGGATGGGATTGGCCGCGCCTTGCATCCAGCACTGGTTGATGACTTCCTGGGCCCGGCGTTCGATCTCGGGGTTGCCGCGCTGCACCGAGTCAAAGTCCAGCGAGGCCGCGTTGGCACCCGTGGCCATGGAGCTGGCCGCGCTGCCGCCCATGCCGATGCGCATGCCGGGGCCGCCCAGCTGGATCAGCAGCGAACCGGCGGGGAACTCGATCTTGTGGGTTTGCGTGGCGTCAATGGTGCCCAGGCCGCCCGCGATCATGATGGGCTTGTGGTAACCACGGCGGATGCTGTCCACGTCGGAGGTCACCGTCTGCTCGTATTCGCGGAAGTAACCCAGCAGATTGGGCCGGCCAAATTCGTTGTTGAAGGCCGCGCCGCCCAGCGGGCCCTCGGTCATGATGCTCAAGGGGCTGGCAATGTGCTCGGGCTTGCCGATGGACACGTCGCCCTCTTGTGGCCAAAGTTTGGACACCGTGAAGCCGGTCAGGCCCGCCTTGGGCTTGGAGCCGCGGCCGGTGGCACCCTCGTCGCGGATTTCGCCGCCCGCGCCGGTGGACGCGCCGGGGAATGGCGAGATGGCGGTGGGGTGGTTGTGGGTTTCCACCTTCATCAGCACGTGGTGCAAGGCGCTACTCTTTTCGTAGCTGCTCGCGCCCTTGCCATGGGCGGTAGAGGCCGATTTGGCTAAGAACCGCTCGATCTCGTAGCCTTCCATCACCGAGGCGTTGTCCGAGTACGCCACCACGCTGTGCTGCGGTGCCAGCTGGTGGGTATTGCGGATCATGCCGAACAGGCTCTTGGCTTGCGGCACGCCGTCGATGGTGAACTCGGCGTTAAATATCTTGTGGCGGCAGTGCTCGCTGTTGGCCTGGGCGAACATCATCAGTTCCACGTCGCTGGGGTTGCGCTTGAGCGTGGTGAAGGCGTTGACCAGGTAGTCGATTTCATCGTCGGCCAGGGCCAGGCCGAACTCGGTGTTGGCGGCCACCAGTGCGGCGCGGCCACCACCCAAAACGTCCACCTGGGCCAGGGGCGCGGCTTCCAACGCGGTGAACAGTTCTTGCGCCTGGCTGCGGTCCAGCATGGCGCTCTCGGTCATGCGGTCATGCAGCAGGTCGGCCACCTGGGCCAGTTGCGCGGCGGTCAACACGGTTTTGCCCAGCAATGGCTGCTTGACGGTAAGGCGGTATTCGACAAAACGCTCCACCCGGCGCACTGCCAGGCCGCAATTGTGGGCAATGTCGGTGGCCTTGGAGGCCCAGGGCGACACGGTGCCGAACCGGGGTGTCACCACCAGCAAGGGGCCTTCGGTGGGGCCTGCATACGGGTCGCCATAGGCGAGCAAACCCGCCAGTTGGTCCACCACGGCCTGCGCAGGCGCGGCATCACTGGCCACCAGGTGCACAAAGCGGGCAGCCACGCCGGTGATCTTGTCGTGGATGGCTTGCAGCCGGGGCAGGAGTTGCTGAACGCGGAAATCGCTAAGGGCGTTGCCGCCTTCAAACTGGGAAATATGCAAGGTCACGGTGGCGGCCTGGTTGGGGAAGAATGGGGACCGGGTGGCCGGTGGGCCCAGCGCAGAAACCGCTGGTACGGGCAAACCCTAGAGCGCAGAATTTTAACGGCTGCGCGGGCCCCGACAGCGCGCGCTGCAACCCGGCGCGGCATCTAGGATAATTAGAGGCTATGACTATCACCTACAAAGACGCAGACGGCATCGCAGGCATGCGCGTCGCGGGCCGGCTGGCTTCCGAAGTGCTCGACTACCTGACCCCCCACGTCGTGCCCGGCGTGACCACCAACCAGCTCGACAAGCTGGCCCACGACTACATCACCCAGGTGCAAGGTAGTATTCCGGCCCCGCTGAACTACACCGGCGGCGGCAATATCCCCTACCCCAAGTCGATCTGCACCTCGGTGAACCACCAGGTCTGCCACGGCATTCCCAACGACAAGCCGCTCAAGAAGGGCGACAGCGTCAACATCGACGTGACCGTCATCAAGGACGGCTGGCACGGCGACACCAGCCGCATGTTCATTGCGGGCGAAGGCAGCATCCTGGCCAAGCGCCTGGCGGCACTGACGTATGACGCGATGTGGCACGGCATCAAGATGGTCAAGCCCGGCATCCACCTGGGCGATATCGGCCATGCCATCCAGCGTTTTGCCGAGAGCAACGGCTTCAGCGTGGTGCGCGAGTTCTGCGGCCACGGCATTGGCCGCATCTTCCACGAAGAGCCGCAGGTGCTGCACTACGGCAAGCCCGGCACGCTGGAGATGCTGAAACCCGGCATGACCTTCACCATCGAGCCGATGATCAACGCCGGCAAAAAGGACATCAAGGAAGGCCCGGAAAAAGACGGTTGGACCATCGTCACCAAAGACCATTCGCTGTCAGCCCAGTGGGAGCACACGATTCTGGTCACCGAGACGGGCTACGAGGTGCTGACGCTGTCGGCAGGCAGCCCACCCACGCCCGCCTTTGTGCCGGTCCAGGCTCCAGCGACCGCCGTAGCGTGAAGCGCGATGCAGGTCTGATGACCGACGTTCCCGCACTGCGGGCCCACTACCTGCACGAGAAGTCGCTGCTGCTCGAAGCGGTGCGCGACAGCGGCTCCAGCACCCGGGGCGTGCGCTCCACCCTGCAAAACCTGTCCACCCTGACCGACAGCACCCTGCGCGGCTTGTGGGCCATCGCTGGATTCACCCCGTCGTTTGCGCTGGTGGCGGTGGGCGGCTTTGGCCGCGGCGAGCTGTTCCCCAGCTCCGACATCGACGTGCTGCTGATGTTGCCCGAAGGCGTGTCGCCCGAGGCCGACCCGGAGCTCAAGGCCCGCATCGAAAACTTTATCGGCAGCTGCTGGGACACCCGGCTGGAGATCGGCTCCAGCGTGCGCACCGTGGAAGAATGCCTGGCCGAGGCGGTAAAAGACGTGACGGTGCAGACATCGCTGCTCGAATCGCGCCTGGTCACCGGCGACCCCAAGCTGTTCAACCAATTTCGCAAGCGCCTGTCGGACGCACTGGACCCGCGCGCATTTTTCGTAGCCAAAACCCTGGAAATGCGCCAGCGGCACAACAAGTTCGAGAACACGCCGTTTTCGCTGGAACCCAACTGCAAGGAGTCGCCCGGCGGCCTGCGCGACCTGCAGATGATTCTGTGGGTGGCCAAAGCCGCCAAGCTGGGCAAGACCTGGGACGAGCTGGTGCGCAGCGGCATCGCCACCCCGCACGAGGCCAAGCAACTCAAGCGCAACGAGGCCCTGCTGTGCCTGATCCGCGCCCGCCTGCACCTCACGGCCGGCCGCCGCGAAGACCGGCTGGTGTTCGACCTGCAAACCGCCGTGGCCGAGTCGTTTGGCTACACCACGGTGTCGGACGACGATACCGGCCTGCCGGTACGCTCCAGCGAGGCGCTGATGCGCCGCTACTACTGGACCGCCAAGGCCGTGAGCCAGTTGAACCAGATTCTGCTGCTCAACATCGAGGAGCGGCTCAACCCGTCGACCCATGCGCTGCGCCCCATCAACGAGCGCTTCTTTGAAAAAGCCGGGATGATCGAGGTGGCCAGCGACGACCTGTACACCCGGCACCCGCACGCGATTCTGGAAACCTTTTTGCTGTACGAGACCGCCGTGGGCATCCACGGCCTGTCGGCCCGCACGCTGCGCGCGCTGTACAACGCGCGCGGCCTGATGACCGCCAAGTTCCGCAGCGACCCGGTGAACCGGGCCACGTTTCTGGCGATTTTGCAGGCCCCCTCGGGCATCACCCACGCCTTGCGGCTGATGAACGACACCTCGGTGCTGGGGCGCTACCTGTGGGTATTTCGGCGCATCGTGGGGCAGATGCAGCACGACCTGTTCCACGTCTACACCGTCGACCAGCACATCATGATGGTGCTGCGCAATGTGCGCCGCTTCTTCATGGCCGAGCATGCGCACGAATACCCGGCCTGCTCGCAGCTGGGTGCGGGCTGGGACAAGCCCTGGATCCTGTACGTGGCGGCGCTGTTCCACGACATCGCCAAAGGCCGGGGCGGCGACCATTCCGACCTGGGTGCCCGCGAGGCGCGGCGCTTTTGCGTCCAGCACGGCATTGGTGCCGAAGACAGCCAGCTGATCGAATTTTTGGTTACCGAGCACCTGACCATGAGCCGCGTGGCCCAAAAGGCCGACCTCAGCGATCCCAGCGTGATCGCCGACTTCGCCCAGCGCATGGGCAACGAGCGCTACCTCACCGCCCTGTACCTGCTGACGGTGGCCGACATCCGCGGCACCAGCCCCAAGGTCTGGAACGCCTGGAAGGGCAAGCTGCTGGAGGATCTGTTTCGCTACACCATCCGGGTGCTGGGGGGCCGCGCGCCCGATCCCGATGCCGAGATCGAGGCCCGCAAGCGCGAGGCGCTGGTGATGCTGGCCCTGCACGCCCAGCCTTTCGAGTCGCACAAGGTGCTGTGGGACACGCTGGACGTGGGCTACTTCATGCGCCACGACGCGGCCGACATCGCCTGGCACACCCGCCAGTTGTCGCGCCACATCGCCAAAACCCCGGCCATGCTGGACGGGGTCGACAAAGCCATCGTCCGCGCCCGCCTGTCACCCGTGGGCGAGGGCCTGCAGGTAATGGTCTACACGCCCGACCAGCCCGATCTGTTTGCCCGCATCTGCGGTTTTTTTGACCAGGCCGGTTTCAGCATCGTCGATGCCAAGGTGCATACCGCCCGCAACGGCTACGCGCTGGACACCTTCCAGGTAGTCACCGCCATGCTGCCCGAGCACTACCGCGAGCTCACCAGCATGGTGGAGAACGACCTGGACATGACGCTGACCCGCCAGGGCCCGCTGCCCCCGCCCAGCAAGGGTGGCCGGGTGTCGCGCCGGGTCAAGAGCTTCCCCATCGCCCCGCGCGTGGAGCTGCGCCCCGATGAAAAGGCCCAGCGCTGGCTGCTGTTCATCTCGGCCAGCGACCGCGCCGGTTTGCTGTATCTGGTGGCCCGCGTGCTGGCCAAGCACAACCTCAGCGTGCAACTGGCCAAGGTGTCCACCCTGGGCGAGCGGGTGGAAGACAGCTTTTTGATCCAGGGCCCGGAGCTGCAGTACAACCGCAACCAGATCGAGATCGAAACCGAGCTGCTGCAGGCGCTGGCGGCTTAGGGATTAGCCGGGGAGATGGGGGAGATCGGCATTGTCGGCTCCACCACGGCCTCCACCACCGGCGACACTTCGCGCAACACCATGGTGGCGGGGTTGGACAGCGGTAGCTTGGCCTCGCGCAGGCGCCTGAGCATTTCAAACAGCACGTCGCTGCGCACGCCGTAAGACAAGCGGGGCGAGCCCACATAGGCGGTGGCGTTGAACACCAGCTTGCCGTTGTCGATGCCGTCCAGCGCCACGCTGGGCGCGGGACTGGCCTGCACCTCGGTGTGGTCCTGGAAAGCCGACAGCATCAGGGTGCGCACCTGCTCCACATCGGTGTCCAGCGGCATCGGCAGTTTGATCTGCACCAGGCCCAAGGGGCTGGCGTGGGTGATGTTGCGCACGGTTTTGGTGATGAACTCGGAGTTGGGCACGATCACGGTGGAGCGGTCACTCATCTGGATCTCGGTGGCGCGCACATTGATGCGGCGGATATCGCCCTCCACCGTGCCCAGCACCACCCAGTCGCCCACCTTCACCGGCCGCTCGGCCAGCAAAATCAGGCCGGACACAAAGTTCTGCACCACCGCCTGCAGGCCAAAACCAATACCCACCGACAAAGCGCTGGCCACCCAGGCCACCCGCTCCAGCCCGATGCCCACGGCAGACAAGGCCAGCGCCACCACCAGCACCGCGCCCGCGTAGCCAAACAGCGAGCTGGCCGACATCTGCATGCCTTCGTCCATGTTGGTGGTGGGCAGCAATTGGTCCACCAGCCAGCGCTTGAGCACGCGCACAAACGACAGGCCCACTACCAGCACCACAATCGCCAACAACATGGCCGCAGGCCGCACCTGCACCTCACCAATCGCCAGGCCATCACTGAACTGGGTGGCGCGGTTCAGCAGTTCGGGTGGCCCATCGCCAAACGGCGACAGCACCGAGGTCAGCGCTGCAATCGCCACCAGGGTGCGGCCCACGCCCGACACCAGCACGGCGGCCTGGTCGCGCAGGCGCCAGGCACCGGCGGGCATCTTGTCCGGATCGTTGGTGGCCAGCCAGCCCATGCACACGTCATCGATCAGCACCATCAGCAAATAGGTACTGCCAGCCACAATCGCCGCCCACGCCAGTTGGCGCACCATGAAGCTGCCCAGCGCCACATAGCCCATCAGCAGGGCCGCCACGCTGCACACCAGCACCAGCCACACCAGGGCCGTCAGCACGGCCAGCCACAGCGGGCGCGGGGGGACACGGTCGGCATCGGGGCCACGGTCGAGCTGGCGGCGCAGGCGCTCGCCCCGGCCTACGGCAATCACCATGCTCAGACCCAGCAGCAGGGCCAGAATGCAGTTCAGGGCCACGGTGCTGGCCAGACTGGCATTGACCAGCGCGTACAGGCGCTCCACCAGCCAGCCAGCCGTGGTAATGCTGGCAAACACCAGCGGAAACCAGGCCAGCCCGGCGGCCACCGCATCAGGCAAGGCCGATAGCCGCCAACTGTGCCGGTCTGCGGCCAGCAGCGCGCGCCCCAGGCCCACCACATAACCGCCAAAACAGGCCAGGCCCAGACTGCTCAGCAGCAAGGCATGGGGCAAGGCCGACAGGTCGGTGCGCCATTCCAGCGCGCTACGCACGATCACCGCCACCAGGCCCCAGGTGAGCACCGACAAAGCGATGTGCACCACCGCAAACAGCGAACGGCGCAAACGGCCATGCGGTATGCGGGTGGTGGCAATGTGCAGCAACAGGCTTTCGGCTTTGCGGCGCAACAGTGCCAGCAGCAGCAAGGCCGCGGCCATGCCCACCCACACCCCGGCCGTTGCCGCGCGCAAAGCCCGCAGCAGTTCACCGGCCAGCGCACCCAGGCGGCTTGCATCGACCGCGTAGTTGTCGCGCAGCTCGCTCCAGAACGCCGGGGCCAGGATGGACGCGGTGCGGCGGCCCAGCTCGGTCTGGAACTGGGCGCGGCGCTGCACCGAAATCTGGTCGGCCAGTTGACCGGCCTCTACCGCCACCAGGCCCGCCAGCTTGACCTGGGCATCCAGCGCATTGCTGCTTTTGTCGAGCTGGCTGCGCAGCGTGGCGATGTCGGGGGTTTCTTTTTTGTCGGCGGGCGGTGCGCCCAGCTCGGCCAGCCGGGCCTGCACACTGCTGCGCTGGGGCTCCAGGTCGTCGGCCATGGCCTGGGCCTGCGCCTGTGCGGCCAAAGCGCTGCTGCGCCAAGCCTGCAAATCCACCTCGGGGTCGGGGTTGAGCAAGCCCTTCTGCATGGTCTCGACCTGCTGGCGCAGCTGGTCCAGTGTGACCTCGGGGTCGGCATCGGGGGCCTGCGCCTGCACCGGCAAGTTCCACAGCAGCAGCGCCGAAAAAACCAAGACAAACAAGGCCCTAGCGCTTATGGATAGAGCACGGGCAGCTATCATTTGCATAGTATTGAGTTTCTCACAGAGGAACGAAAAAAAGCCACCAGGAGAAACCTCTTGGTGGCTTTCAATTCAATCAATGGTCGGGGCGAAAGGATTCGAACCTTCGACCCTCTGGTCCCAAACCAGATGCGCTACCAGGCTGCGCTACGCCCCGACAAGCCTCGTATTCTACAACGAGTTTTCAGGGGTTCTGGCCAGGCCGCTGATTAATTCGCAAATCGCTTGAATTACCATCGAGGCTCAACTCTCGCACCACCCATGACGCTTTCTACCTACCTGCTGTATCTGGCCGCCGTATCTGTGCTGGTGCTATCGCCCGGCCCCACCATGCTGATGTGCATTACCCGGGCCTTGCAGCACGGCTGGGCGCGCGGCATTGTCTCGGGCCTGGGCAGCGTGACGGCGGCGCTGGGCATCATGCTGCTGTCGGCCCTGGGGCTGGGCGCGGTGCTGGCGGCCTCCGAGACGGCGTTCACCGTGCTCAAGGTGGTGGGTGCCGCGTATCTAATCTACCTGGGTGTGAAGACCTGGCGTAGCCCGGCGGTGGCTTTCAACCCCGCCCATGGCGATGCCAGCGCCCTGCCCACTCTGGGCGCCTGCTACGTGCAGGGCCTGATGGTGGGGGCCAGCAATCCCAAGGCGCTGCTGTTCTTTGCCGCGTTCTTCCCGCAGTTTCTAGACCCGGCCGCTGCCTGGGGCCCGCAAATGGGCATTCTGGCCGCCACCTTCATGGCGATGGAAATGTCGGTGCTGACGCTGTGCTCGCTGGGCACGGCCCGCATCGCGCCATTTTTGGCAACGAGTGCGCACGTGCGCTGGATCAACCGCATCTGCGGCGGCCTGTTTGCAGCCATGGGCGGCATCTTATTGACCGTGCGCCGCCAAACTTGACGCTCACCCCCAGGCTGCAGTGCTGCGCATCTTTCTCCAACCCCCTTGCAGGGGGCAACACCAGCAGCCTGGCAAAGCCAGTTCTGCGGTGTTTCTGGAAGGAGAGCGTTGTGCCTCAAACTGCGGTTTTATCAATTTGATAGCTGCTCGCGCTTACCCCATAAGCGCGAGAGGCATTAAATGCCTGTAGGTTTGCGCATGGTGCTCATGCGGTCCACGGCCTTGAGCACAATGGTCTTGATGTCGGCACCCTGCAGCACGGTGAGCTCGATGTCCACCTCGGCCTGGGCGTGGTCCCAGAGCTTTTTGTAGAAGCCCTCCAGCGTGCTGACCTTGGTGCCGTCCACCGCCAGCACCACGTCGCCGGGCTCCAGGCCCGCCTGGGCGGCCGGACTCTCTTTGCTGACGCGCACAATCTGCACCCGACCGGCCTGCTCGCTGGAGGTCAAACCCACCCAAGGTCGGCGGCTGCGCTGGCTGCTGCCGGTGGTCTGCAGCTCGGCCAGAATGGGCTTGAGCAAATCCACCGGCACAAACATATTGCCTGCCAGGCGCGGGGCGCGCCCCAGGGCATCGCCCACCAGCAGGCTGCCAATACCCATCAACTCGCCGCGCTGGTTAAACACCGCCGCCCCCGAATGGTTGCCCACCGGCGGGCTGGTGAAGATGGCGCTGTCGATGTGGTACTCCCAGTTGCCGGAAAACGCCCGCTGGCTGACCACCTGGACCATGTTCACATCCGCTTCCTCGCCGCCCAGTTGCGGGCCGCTGGACACCATCAGCGGCTCACCGGTGCGCAGCTCCTGCAGGCTGCCCAGCTTGACCGGCTGCACACCGCGCAACGGCAAAATCGGCCGCACCAGGCCAAAGCCGGTGGCTTGGTCGTACGCTACGGCCTGGGCGGGCAGGGTTTTGTTGTCTTGGGTGACGATTTCGATGTTTTGCGCTTCCACCATCAGGTAGCCGATGGTCAGAATCAAGCCGTCCGGCCCGATCACCACGCCCGAGCCGCTGCGCCGCAGGCCCAGGGTTTCGGCCGATCGCGCACCCTCTTGCGCGCTCACCCGCACGCCCACCACGGCGGCGTTGGCTTTGGCCAGGGCATCGATGGTGGCCTGCGGCGCAGGCGCTGCCGTGGTGGCCGCCAGTGCCAGGCAGGCAGAGCCCCAAAAGGCCCATAAACCCAAACCCACATTTAGGCCCAGGGAACGCAGACTGCAACGAGATAAACGGGTTTGCATGGTGAACTCCTGGGGCGAAAGTAAAGCCCGCCCGGCAAGAATGCGCCTATTTCAAACCGTACACAAGGACGGGGACATTCGCCGATATGGGCGCGCTCAACCCGCCACTTTGGCCAACGCCTCGGCCCAGCGCCAGGCCATGGCGGGCGAATTCATGCAGGTGGTACTTTCGCTGGCGCTGCACACGGCGCGCTCCATCAGCTGGATGTCGGCCTCGTGCTGGCGGGCCACGTGCGGGTCTTCAAAAAAGATGACTCTGTGGCAGGTGCCGTCCAGCACGCGCTCGGCAATTTGCGCGTCGCCGCCCAGCGGGCCGCTGCGGTACGGCGTAACCCAGGGCGTGCCCGCAGGCCAGCCCCGACGCCAAGCCATCTCGTTGAGCAGGCCGCCAGTAGTACCGGTGGCCACCCGCTCGGCAAAACGCGACAGCAGGTCAAACTGGGTGCCCGCAAACTCCACCATCTGGGTCTTCAGCGCATCGTGGGCGATCAGCGCCACCACCTGGGCGGGCATGGCCTGCAGCAACGCAGCGCCGGGGGCCTGGGCGATGGACAGACCGGCCTGCAGCGCCTCGATCTGCAGCCACTCCAACGCCGCCGCTTCGGTGGCCAAAAACGGCTTGCCGTGGATCACGCACTGGCGTTTCAAGGCCTGCGCCTCGGGGAACAACGAGGACGGATCGACCGGGTCGATCAGAAAAATCACCCCGTCCAGCGCCTGCCCCGGCTGCACGCCACCCACGATGTGCGACACCAGCCGCGTCAAGCCGCCCGAGTGCCCATTCGGGTAGCGCACCAGCCCAGGGAACTGGTCCAACAGGCCATAACGCTCCACCGCGTCATAGGTGCCGCCCACGGCGTGCAGCGCCAGGTTCAGGCCGCGCACGGTGGGCTCTGCGGCCTGTAGCCAGCGCAGCAAGCTGCTGTCCGAGCCCTGGCGGTGCAGGCGGTGGGCGATGAGTCCAAATCGCATGGTGTCTCCTCCGGTATTTCTTGTAATTTACGCCAGCACGCGCCCCTGCGCGTCCAGGCGCTTACGCGCAAACGGCGGCAGGCCTTGCAGCAGGCGCTGGCCGTAGCTGGTGTCGGAGAGTCTACGGTCGTAGCAGTAGACGAAGGACTTGTCCGTCTCGGTGCGGATGGCGCGGCCGGCCCATTGCGCCAACTTGATGGCGGTGGCGGGCACCACCAGCTCGCTGAACGGGTCGCGGCCCACGCCGCGCAACCATTCGGCCCGCGATTCGCCCACCGGGTCGTCGGGCGAGGCAAAGGGCAGCTTGGCAATGAACACGGTTTCGCACAGTTGGCCGGGCAAATCCAGGCCCTCGCCAAAGCTTTGCATGCCGAAGATGATGGACACCTCGCCCGCGCCCACGCGTTCGCGGTGCTGCTGCATCAGGCGGATGCGCGGCAGGTCGCCCTGCACCAGCACCTTGGGGCGCAGCGCGTCGGGCAGGGCCAGCACCGCCTGGCGCATTTGGTCACGCGAGGTGAACAGGCACAGCGCGCCGTGCTGCACCTGCGCCAGGTCGCGCACCAGGGCCAGCACCATCTCGGCCACAAAGGCGCTGGCGTTGCGCGGGTCGGCCAGGGTTTGCACGGTGACAAACTGGCCCTGGGTGGCGTAATCGAAGGGGCTGGCCACTTCCAGCGTGGTGGTGGCCTCGTCGTCCATCAACCCGGTCTCTTTTAAAAAGAAATCGAACTCGCCACAACTGGTGAGCGTGGCCGAGGTGACCACCGCCGCCCGCACATTCGCCCACAGTTGGTTGCGCAGGGTAGAGCCCGGCAGGATGGGGCTGGCGCAGGCCTTGATCTGCACCCGGCCATCGGTCTCGGCCAGGGTGAACCATTTGGCCACCGGGGCCCGGGGCGGCTCGGACGCTTGCAGCAGCAACTGCGCCGTTGCGTGCACCGACTCCAGCCGCGGCGACAGCATGCCCAGTTGCGCGTACAGCACCGACAGGCGGCGCGCCTCGTTGGGCGCGTCCTTCATCTCGGCGCGCAGGGCTTTGGCGATGTCGTTGAGCACGCCCAAAAAGCTCTCGGCCATCACGCTGACCATGCCCAGCGGCTCCACCAGTTCTGGCGGCAACTCGCCCTTGGGCAGGCGCACCCGGGCCGGGCCAAAGGCGCTGGGCGGCTCGCGCAGCGCATCGGCGTAGAGCGTGGACACGGTTTTGGCGATGTCTTCCAGGGTCTGCTTGAGCTGCGAGGCGTAACGGCCCACGTCGGCCACCTCGGACACACCCATCAGGCTGCCGATGCGCCGGGCGCGGCTGGCCAGGGTGTCGATCCAGCCCAGACGGCTCAGGTCCATGGCGGTGGAAAACTTGTCCAGCGCCACGGCGGGCAGGTGGTGGCCTTCGTCCAGGATCAGCAGGCAGTTGTCCAGCTCCGGCAGGGTGCGCGTGCCCAGGGTGGACAGCAGCAGGTCGTGGTTGGCCACGATCACCTGCGCGCCGACCAGCTCCTTGCGTTTTTCAAAATAGGTGCAGCCATTGAAGGCCGGGCAGTGCTTGCCGGTGCAGCTACTGGCCTCGGCGGCGATGGGCTGCCAGATGTCGGCATCGGGCTGCTGGGCCAGGTTGTCGCGGTCGCCGTCCCAGGCGGCGGTGGACAGGTCTCGGGCCAGGCTGGCGTACTGCAGCATGCGGGCTTCTTCGTCGTGGCGCACAAAGCTGGCGGCAGCCAATTCATCCGCAAACATGTCGTCATCGTCCGCCCCGCCCTCGCCTGCCAGACGCGACAGCTTGAGCTTGCACACATAACGCCCGCGCCCCTTGGCCAGGCCAAAGCGAAACGGCTCGTCCATCAGCGCCGCCAACGCAGGCAAATCCTTGGTGACGAGTTGCTCTTGCAAGGCCACGGTGGCGGTAGAGATCAGCACCCGTGTCTTGCGCGCCAGGGCCACGGCGATGGCCGGGGCGCAGTAGGCCAGCGACTTGCCCACGCCCGTGCCGGCCTGGATCACGGCAATCGAGCGCAGCGGGGTGTCATCTTCGTTTTCCATCTTGCCCAGCGTGGCTTCGCTGAAGGTCTGCGCCACCCGCTGCGCCATCAGCCGCTGGCCGGGGCGGCTGCGGAAGTCGCCCGCAGCGCTGACGACTTTGTCGAACGCGGCAAGGGCGTTTTGTGCGGTGTGTTCGGGGGACATGGGCTGCAAAAAATCAAAAGCTGGATGGGCTTACAGTTTAACGGAGCGCAGAAATTTATAAGAAATAGGCCCCCTGCGCTTATTCCCAAAGCGCAAAAAGCTATCAAAACAATAGTATCCGGAAGTAACCGAAAGTACGGTTTACAAGGCCCTACGCCACCCCAGCTAAAATTCGCGCCTGCCCGTAGACGCGGGCAAGCCGCTATTGACTACCCCCCAAAGGATTTTTCCATGTCACTGTTTACCGCCGTCGAAATGGCACCGCGCGACCCGATTCTGGGCCTGAACGAGCAATTCAATGCCGACACCAACCCCAACAAGGTCAACCTGGGCGTGGGCGTGTACTTCGACGACAACGGCAAACTGCCCCTGCTGGCCTGCGTGCAAACCGTGGAAAAGCAGATGACCGACGCGCCCAAGCCACGCGGTTACCTGCCGATCGACGGCGTGGCGGCCTACGACTCTGCGGTCAAGGGCCTGGTGTTTGGTGCCGACTCCGAGCCCGTGACCTCGGGCCGCGCGGTGACCGTACAAGGCATTGGCGGCACCGGCGGCCTGAAGATTGGCGCCGACTTTTTGAAGAAGCTCAGCCCCAACGCCAAGGTCATGATCAGCGACCCCAGCTGGGAAAACCACCGCGCCCTGTTCCAGAACGCCGGTTTTGAGGTCGAAAGCTATACCTACTACGACGCGGCCGCCCGCGGCGTGAACTTCGACGGCATGCTGGCCTCGCTGAACGCCGCCGTGGCGGGCACCATCGTGGTGCTGCACGCCTGCTGCCACAACCCCACGGGTTACGACATCACCGCCGCCCAGTGGGACCAGGTGGTCGAGGTGGTCAAGGCCCGCAAGCTGACCCCGTTCCTGGACATGGCCTACCAGGGCTTTGGCTACGGCATCAAAGAGGACGGCGCAGTCATCGGCAAGTTTGTGGCCGCCGGCCTGAGCTTTTTTGTGTCCACCTCGTTCAGCAAGAGCTTCAGCCTGTACGGCGAACGCGTGGGCGCTTTGACCGTACTGTGCGAGTCGAAAGAAGAAGCCAGCCGCGTGCTGAGCCAGCTCAAGATCTGCATCCGCACCAACTACAGCAACCCGCAAATCCACGGCGCGACTGTCGTGGCCACGGTGCTCAACACCCCTGAGTTGCGCGCCCAGTGGGAAGGCGAGCTGGGTGAAATGCGCGTGCGCATCAAGGCCATGCGCCAAAAGCTGGTGGACGGCCTGAAAGCTGCCGGTGTGAAGCAAGACATGTCTTTCATCACCCAGCAGATCGGCATGTTCAGCTACTCCGGCCTGAGCAAGGACCAGATGGTGCGCCTGCGCGAAGAGTTTGGCGTGTACGGCACGGACACCGGCCGCATGTGCGTGGCCGCGCTGAACAGCAAGAACATCGACTACGTCTGCGCGTCGATCGCCAAGGTGGTCTAAGCGACTTAGCCTTACGGGAGCGTAAATGCTCCCAAATCAATAGCTGCCTGTGCTTATCTGATAAGCACAGGCAGCTTTTTTTATGCCTGAAATTTGGTGTTGGTACATGCTGCACCGCAACATTGAACTTTGTTGACAGTCCAAACTAAGCCCTTCTAGAATCGTCTTTCATAATACCAAAGACAATGGGATCTTCGCAGTCCCCTCTTTGTCGCCCGCCGGGCGCACAGAGGGGCTCGCGCAAGTCCTGGACATTCTGGACTGGAGACAAGACGTGGCAGGCATTCAACTGAACCGGGTCAGCAAGCACTACGGCAACGTGGTGGTGATGAGCGACCTTTCGCTGGACATCGCGCAGGGCGAGTTCCTGGTGTTCCTCGGCCCCTCGGGCTGCGGCAAATCCACGCTATTGCGCATGATGGCGGGGCTGGAGCCGGTGACCAGCGGCAGCATCACCATCAACAACAAGGACGTGACCGACCTTCCCCCCGGCCAGCGCGGCGTGGCCATGGTGTTCCAGCACTATGCGCTGTACCCGCACATGAGCGTGTACGACAACATGGCTTTCGGCATGCGCAACATCGGTCTGGCCGAGGCCGAAATCACCACCCGCATCACCGACGCGGCCCGCATGCTGGAGCTGGATGCCCTGCTGCAGCGCAAGCCCGGACAACTGTCGGGCGGGCAGCGCCAGCGGGTGGCGATTGGCCGGTCCATCGTCAAAAACCCCAGCGCGTTCTTGTTTGACGAGCCACTGTCCAACCTGGATGCCGCCTTGCGCACCCGCACCCGGGTCGAGCTGGCTCGGCTGCACCGGCGGCTGCAGTCCACCATGGTCTTCGTCACCCACGACCAGGTCGAGGCCATGACGCTGGCCACCCGCATCGTGGTGATGAACAAGGGCCGCATCGAGCAGATCGGCGCGCCCATGGACATCTACCGCCGCCCGGCCACCCGCTTCGTGGCAGGCTTCATCGGCCAGCCCGCGATGAACTTTCTGGACACCGAGCGCGCGGCCCCGCAGAACGGACGGCTGTGCCTGCGCATCGCCCACGGCAGCGTGTTCCAGACCGGACTCATGGATGCGGATGTACCTGCAGGCCCGTTGACGCTGGGCATCCGCGCCGAATCCATCACGCTGGACCCGCTAGGCGAGCTGCCAGGCCGTGTGGACGTGGTGGAGCGCCTGGGCGACCGCACCCTGGTGCACGTGGGCCTGGCCGATGGCAGCAACGTGGTGGCCGAGGCACACCGCGACAGCGGCGTGGCCCCCGGTGAAACCGTGGCGCTGCGCATCGACAGCGCACGCCTACATGTGTTTGACGCGGCGGGCCTGGCCCACCACGCGCCGCAGTGAGGCCACCATGGCACGCAAACAACCCAAACATTGGCTGAACGGCCTGTTCGTTCTGCCCTACCTGGTGGTCTACGCTCTGCTGCTGGTGTTGCCCCTGGTGCTGGGCTGGTGGCTCAGCCTGCGCGACGTGGACATGCTGGCCGACACCAGCGACTTCGTCGGCCTGAAGAACTACGCCGACCTGCTGCACGACGACATCTTCCTGGGTGCGGTGCGCAACACCTTCTACTTCGTGGCCATGACCACGCCGGTGTTCGTGGCCCTGGGGCTGGCGCTGGCACTGGCCTTGAACCGGCCCGGGCGCACCGGTGCGGTGCTGCGGGCCATCTTTTTTGGTTCATCGGTGCTATCGGTCACCATCGTCACCCTGGTGTGGCGGCTGGTGCTGATGCCCGACAAGGGCTTGCTGTCGAACCTGATGATCGGCGCAGGGCTGCAGCCGCTAGCCCCGCTGGTGACCGAATCGCTGGCCCTGCCCTCGGTGGCGCTGGTCACCGTGTGGTGGATCATTGGCCTGCCGATGATGCTGTTTCTGGCCGCGCTGCAGCAGATTCCGCAAGAGATGTACGAGGCCGCCGCGCTCGACAACGCAGGCCGCTGGCGCACCTTTGTGTCCATCACCCTGCCGTCGATCAAGCGCACCGTGGCGTTAGTGGCGGTGATCGAGGTGATTCAGCAGTTCCAGCTGTTTGGCCAGTCGTACCTGATGACCCAGGGCGGGCCCAACAACAGCTCGCGGCCCATCGTGCAGTTCATTTACGAGACCGGCTTTACCCAGTGGGCGCTGGGCTATTCGGCCGCCTCGGCCCAGGTGCTGTTTGGCCTGATGCTGATCGGCGTGAGCGTGCAAGCCTGGCTGGGCCGCCAGCGCGCGGCTGAGGAGCAAAAATCATGAGCAACCGTATGGTGAAAACCGGCTGGGGCGACAAGCTGATTCTGGCCGCCGCCATCGCCCTGGCCTGCGTGTGGGTGGCCCCGCTGTTCTGGATTTTCATGCTGTCGTTCAAGCCCAACGCAGCGCTGATGGCGCGCACCGACGTGCTGTTTGCACCGCCGTTCACGCTGAAGAACTACACCGACATCCTGGGCACCTCGCAGGTGTTCCGCTGGCTGCTCAACAGTGCCATCGTCTCGCTGGGGCAGACCTTTTTGACCCTGGTGATTGCCTCGCTGGCGGGCTACGGCTTTGCGCGCACCACCTTCCCCGGGCGGCGCATTCTGTTTGCCTGCGTGCTGGCCGGGCTGGCCGTGCCCGAGCAGGCCATTCTGGTGCCGCTGCACCGCCTGTTTGCTGACCTGGACATGCACAACACCTACAGCGCGCTGATTCTGCCCAAGCTGGCCACACCGTTTGGCGTGTTTCTGATGGCGCAGTATTTCCGGGGCATTCCGGTGGAGCTGGAAGAGGCCGCGCTGCTGGACAACGCCTCGCGCCTGAAGATCTTCTGGCGCATCATCCTGCCGCTGTCGATCCCGGCGCAGGCCACGCTGGGCATCTTCACCTTTCTGAATGCCTGGAACGACTACCTCTGGCCGCTGGTGTCGGCCTCCAAGTCCGAGATGTACACCATCACCCTGGGGCTGGCATCGAGCCAGTCGAACTTTGCCCAAAGCGAGGGCATTGGCTACCTGATGTCGCAGGCCGTGTTTGCCGGGCTGCCGCTGTTCATCCTGTACCTGTTTTTCCAGAAGTACATCGTCACCGCCGTGGCGGGCACCGCGGTGCGCTAAAGAGTTTTAACGGGGCAGCGCCGATCCGCTGCACATCCAAAAAATGGCTACGGCCTGAAAAACAAGGAGACAAGCATGAGACTGAAAACCATTGCCGCCAGCCTGGTGGCAATCACCCTGGCCACCACCAGCGCCCTGTGCGCGGCACAGGCCAAGACCGAAATCACGGTGGCCCGCTTCTTCGGTGCCTGCGATGCCGACTACGGCAAGGCCGTGGATGCCAGCAAGGCGCGCGGCGAGTGCGGCATCATCACTACGCTGATCAACGAGTTCAACGCCACCAACAAAGACGGCATCGTGGTCAAGCCGCAGATTGCCGAGTGGGGCCCGTACTACGACCAACTCAGCGCCCGCATCGTGGCCAAAGACGTGCCCACCATCACCGTGATGCACGAGTCCGTACTCGGCGACTACGTGTCCCGCAAGCTGGTCGAGCCGCTGGACGACAGCTTCAAGGCGGCCGGTATCCGCACCGACCAGTTCAGCGATCAAGCCAAGCGCGGCACACAGATCGGCGGCAAAACCTACGCCCTGCCCTTCGACACCTGGTCCTGGCTGTGGCACCTCAACGGCAACCTGATGAAGAAGGCCGGACTGACCAACGCCGACGGCTCGGCCACCCTGCCGCAAAGCCCCGAAGAGCTGCTGGCCCAGGCCCGCAAGTTCAAGGCCGCCACCGGCAAGGCCTACCTGGGCTGGCCCACCTCGGACACCGCCGCCAACTTCCGCAACCTGGTGACCCTGGTGGCGCAGCAAAACGGCACCCTGTTCGCCGCCAGCGGCAAGCAGATCGACATGCACTCCAAGCCCGCGCGCAACGCGCTGGAGCTGATGAACACGCTGTACGCCGAGGGCCTGATCAAGCCCAACATGGACTACGGCGCGGCCAACCAGGCCTTCATCAACGGCGATGTCGGCGTGCACATCGTCGGCACCTGGACGATTGGCGACTTTGTGGATGCCGCCGACAAGGCCGATTCGCCCCTGAAAGGCGGCTACTCGGTGGTGCCCTTCGCCAAGGTCTACGCCAAGAAAGCCGCCTTTGCCGACGGCCACAGCTGGGTGATGCTCAAGGGCGGTTCCAAAGACGACAAGACCCGCCAGGCCGCGCTGAGCTTCATGAAGTTCCTGTGGGAGCGCGACTATGAATGGGCCCGCACCGGCCACCTGCCCGCCAACACCACCGCCACCGCCCGCGACGACTTCAAGAAGCTGCCTTTCCGCAGCAACATCCTGGAGATCAGCAGCATCGGCGTGTCGGTTCCCAGCAACGTGCCGCGCCAGCGCGCCATCGAGGCCATCGTCGGCGAAGAAATGGTCAACATGCTACTGACCAAAAAACCCATTGCCGCAGTGCAAAAGTCGGCCGAAGAACGCGTCAACAAACTGCTGGCCAGCGTCCGCTAAACCCATCCACCCACCCCGGGGCTGCGATGGCGGCCCTAGTCCCTTTTTTTATTCAGGAAGCACACCATGATCTCCACCCGCCTGGTCGTAGACCGCGACTTCGCCGTGTCTGAGCTGGACCGGCGCATCTTCGGCAGCTTTGTCGAACACCTGGGCCGCGCGGTCTACACCGGCATTTACGAGCCCGGCCACCCCACGGCCGACGAACGCGGCTTTCGCGGCGACGTGATGGAGCTGACCCGCGAGCTTGGCCCCACCATCGTGCGCTACCCCGGCGGCAACTTTGTCTCTGGCTACAACTGGGAAGACGGTGTCGGCCCCGCCGCCGACCGCCCGGTGCGCCTGGACCTGGCCTGGGCCTCCACCGAGACCAACCAGTTCGGCACCAATGAATTCATGGAGTGGTGCGCCGCCACCGACATCGAACCCATGTGGGCCGTGAACCTGGGCACACGCGGCCCTAACGAGGCCCGCGAATTCCTCGAATACTGCAACCACCCCGGCGGCACGGCTTTGTCCGAGCTGCGCAAATCGCACGGCGTGGCGGCCCCGCACGACATCAAGTTCTGGTGCCTGGGCAACGAGATGGACGGCCCCTGGCAAATCTGCTCCAAAACCGCCGACGAATACGGCCGCATCGCCCACGAAACCGCCAAGCTCATGCGCCTGGTGGACCCGACCATCCAGCTCGCCGCCTGTGGCTCGTCGGCGCACAACATGCCCACCTACGGCCAGTGGGAAGACACGGTGCTGGAGCACTGCTTTGACGACGTGGACTTCATCTCGCTGCACACCTATTTCGAAAACCGCGGCGACTCCACGCCCGAGTTTTTCGGCTGCATCGAGCAGATGGACCAGTCGATCAAGGAAATCGTCGCCGTGGCCGATGGCGTGGCGGCGCGCAAGCACTCGGCCAAGCGCATCATGCTGTCGTTTGACGAGTGGAACGTCTGGTACAAGGCCCGCTCCATCAACGACCTGCGCCAGCCCGGCTGGCCGCAAGCGCCGCGCCTGCTGGAAGAAATCTACAACACCGAAGATGCCCTGGTGGTGGGTGGCGCGCTCATCGTGATGATGAACAACGCCGACCGCGTCAAGGTGGCCTGCCTGGCGCAACTGGTGAACGTGATCGGCCCCATCATGACCGAGCCCGGCGGCCCGGCCTGGCGCCAAACCATCTTCTACCCGTTTGCCCAGGCCACCCGCTTTGCCCACGGCAAGGTGCTGCGCCCGGTGATCGACTCGCCCAGCTACGAGGCCAAAAGCCACCCGGAAATCCCCTACCTGTGCGCCTGCGTGGTGGACGACGAAGCCACCGGCACCACCACGGTGTTTGCGCTGAACCGCCACCTCACCGAAAGCATGCAGTTGCGCATCGAACTGCGCGGCCTGGGCACCTCGCGCACGCTGGACCACGCACTGGCCCTGCACCACAGCAATATGAAGGCCACCAACACCAAGGACGCGCCCAACACCGTTGTGCCCGAAAATAACTCCCGCGTGCAGGTAGACGGCGAAACCATCCTGGCCGAGTTGAAGCCCGGATCGTGGAACGTGATCGTGACGACCGCGCTGGGCCGTACATAAAAAAGGGGGCACGCGATGCCCCAGAAGGAAACCGCATGTTTGAACGTGAACCGCTGGTCGGCACCATGACCGCCCAGGTGGCCAAAATCATCGGCATGCGCGTCGTGGGCGGTGAATTTTTGCCGGGCGACGTGCTGCCGGTGGAAAGCGACCTGTGCAGCGCCTACGGGGTCAGCCGCACCACCGTGCGCGAAGCCATCAAGCAGCTATCGAGCAAGCGGCTGATCGACGTGTCGCCCAAAATCGGCACGCGGGTGCTGCCGTTTGCCGACTGGAACCTGCTGGACCGCGACGTGCTGGCCTGGCGACTACACGCCCAGTTCGACACCAAGATCATCGAAGACATTTTCGAGATGCGCCTGTGCTTCGAGCCGCGCGCCTGCTTTCTGGCAGCCCAGGCGGGCAACGCCGCCGACATGCAGCTGCTGGACCGCCGCTACCACGAACTGGCCGCCGCCTACACCACCAACGAGGTGCGCGCCGCCGCCGAGGCCGACCTGGCCTTCCACATGACCATCATCGAGGTGTCGCGCAACGGCATGTTCATCACCATCGGCAACGGCATCAAGGCCGCCCTGCGGGTGTCGTCCGAAACCCTGCTGCGCCATGCCACCCGCCCCAGCGAAGACCTGGACCTGCACGCCGCCGTGCACCGCCACATCCTGGCGCGCGAACCGGATGCGGCGGCCAAGGCCATGACGGATTTGCTGACCGCATCGCAGGCCCGTTTGCTACCCTACACCGTCAAACCCTGACTAGGTATAAAAAAGGCCTCCCGTGCTTATTCAATCAGCACGAGCAGCTATTTTTTGTATAGCACACTAGATTTTTGACGTGGTCTTTGCCACGGCCTGCAAAATCTCCTCCGACAGCGCCGCATCGTCCACCGCCCGCGCCAGCACCAGCGCGCCCACCATGGCGGCATAGGTGGCCAGCGCCTTCTCGCGTTGTGCGGCTTTGGAGCGGCCTGGCATCCACTGCGCCAGCATGTCGGCCATGGCCTGGATGCCTTCGGTCACCGCCCGGCGCACCGGGGCCGACTGCCGTGCCACTTCGGAACCCAAAGCCGCCACCCAGCAGCCCTGGCCGGGCTGGTCGCGGTGGGCGGTGGACAAGTAGGCCGCGCTGATGGCCTGCAGCGGCTGGTCGGGCGTTTCCGCCGCCATCTGCTGCCACCAGGCCGTGCCACCCTCGAACGCCCGGGTGCTGGCCTGGGCGAGTAAATCGTCTTTGGAACTGAACTGGCCGTAAAAACCACCATGGGTCAGCCCGGCGGCTTTCATGATGTCGGCCAGGCCCACACCGTCAAAACCCCGCTCGCGGAACAGCTGCGCAGCCACGCCCAGCACGCGTTCACGGTTCTCAACGGCTTGTTCGCGGCTGACTTTCATGGTCGTCCCCTCGGAAAAAATAAGAATGCTTGACATTTTATATGACGATCAACATATAATTCAATCATGACGACCGTCATATAAAACTACTTCTGAAAGCACACCATGACCACCTCATCTCTCGGCACCGCCCTCATCACTGGCGCATCCACCGGCATCGGCGCGGTCTATGCCGACCGCCTGGCCCAGCGCGGCTACCACCTGCTGCTGGTCGCCCGCGACCTAGCCCGGCTCGACGCCCTGGCCACCCGCCTGCGCAGCACCCACGGTGTGCAGGTCGAGGTGCTGCCCGCCGACCTGACCGCCAAGGCCGACGTGGCCCGCGTCGAGCAGCGCCTGCGCAGCGACGACAGCATCACCCTGCTGGTGAACAACGCGGGCACCGCCAGCAACGGCACGCTGGCCGAGTCGGACATCGACAGCGTGGACACCATGGTCCAGCTCAACGTGGTCACCCTGACGCGGCTGTCGGCGGCAGCGCTGGCCAGTTTTGTGCCGCGCGGCAAGGGCACCTTGGTGAACATCGCCTCGGTGGTGGCCCTGGCACCCGAGACCTTCAACGCCAGCTACAGCGCCAGCAAAGCCTATGTACTCAGCCTCACGCAAAGCCTGCACGCCGAAGCCAGCCCCCACGGCGTGCAGGTGCAGGCCGTGCTGCCGGGTGCCACGCGTACCGAAATCTGGGAGCGCGCCGGTATGGACCTGGCGCACTTCCCCGCCGGGATGGTGATGGAAGCCGGTGCCATGGTGGATGCCGCCCTGGTCGGCTTGGACCGCCACGAGCTGATCACCATCCCGTCTCTGCCCGATGCCGCCGACTGGGCCGCCCTGGGTGCGGCGCGCGCTAAGTTAGGGCCCAACCTGTCGCTGAGCCAACCGGCACCGCGCTACCTGTCTTGAAAGCCCCTGGAACGCTATTCTTTCGATAGCTGCTACCGCCGATGGAATGGGCGGTAGCGGCCTATAAGGCTTGTAATGGCACATTCCGGGTTCTTCTAGACCAATGCACAACGTGCACCAATCGATTAAAAAACTGCAATTTACTGCACGGCGTGCAGCAACAACAATCGTGCCAGTGGCCCCCGCCACACCCCTCAACACCAGGAGACACGCTTGTTCAAAACCCTCACCGCCGCCGCACTGCTGGCCAGCAGCAGCCTTGCCTTCGCCGCCAACGACAAACCCCTGACCATCGTCGTACCCACCGCCGCCGGTGGCGGCAACGATGCCATGGCCCGCACCATCGGGCAAAAGCTGGCCCTGGTGCTGAACCAGACGGTCATCATCGAGAACAAGGCCGGGGCCAACGGGGCCATTGCCGCCGAGATGGTGGCCCGCGCCGCGCCCGATGGCAACACGCTCATGTTTGGCTACGTGGCCACCCACGCCATGAACCCGGCGCTGCAAAAGCTGCGCTACGACCCCATCACCAGCTTCGAGCCGGTGGGCCGCGTGGGCTATTCGCCCACTTTGATGGTGATGAACACCAGCGTCAAGGCCAAGGACGTGAAGGAACTGGTCGCCCTGATGAAGGCCTCGCCCGAGAAGTTCAGCATCGCCTCGGCAGGCAACGGCACGGCCCCGCACTTTGCGGCCGAGCTGTTCAAGCTGGCCACCCAGACCAACCCGCTGCACGTGCCCTACAAAGGCGCGGCCCCCGGCATCACCGACACCATTGGCGGGCAAACCCAGCTGATGTTCCCCAGCCTGTTCACCGCCCTGCCCTACGTCAAGTCCGACAAGCTCAAAGCCCTGGCGATTGCCGGCCCCAAACGCTCGCCCCTGCTGCCCAACGTGCCCACGCTCAAGGAGCTGGGCATTGAAGGTGTGGAGGTAGACCAGTGGTATGCCTTCTTCGCCCCCGCCAAAACGCCCAGGGACGTCGTCGCCAAACTCAACGCCGCCTTGAACCAGGTGCTGGCCGACAAGGAAACCATCGCGCGCATCGAAAGCCACGGGGCCGATGTGGAAGGCAGCACGCCCGAGCAACTGGCCGAGCTGGTCAAGTCCGACCTGGCCCGCTGGAAACGCGTGGTCCAGCAAGCCAAACTGCAAGCCGACTAGCACTTTGGCTCACCCCCAGGCTGCGCTTCGCTACGCCACCCCCCTTGCAGGGGGCGATACCAGTGGCCTGGCAAAGCCAGTTCCACGGTATCCCTGGAGGGCGTGCGTTCTGGCCGTACTAGGCGTTGCGTTTCAATAAACCCAAAAAACACACCATGATTAACCGCAACATCCCCTGCGTGCTGATGCGCTCTGGCACCTCGCGCGGCCCGTTCTTTCTGCGCGAATGGCTGCCCGAGGGCACCGAAGCGCGCGACCAGGCGCTGATCGGGGCCATCGGCGCGTCCGACCCGCTGCAGCTAGACGGCCTGGGCGGCGGCAGCACGCTCAACAGCAAGGTGGCCATCGTCTCGCGCTCGCAGCAGCCGGGCTGCGATGTGGACTATCTGTTCGCCCAGGTCGGCGTGGGTCACCAGTCGGTAGACACCCGGCCCAACTGCGGCAACATGCTGGCCGGTGTGGTGCCCTTTGCCATCGAGCAGGGCCTGATCGCCGCCCAAGACGGCCACACCACCGCCCGCGTCTACAACGTCAATACCGGTGCCTGCATAGATGTGACCGTCTGCACCCCCGGCGGCGTGGTCACCTACGAGGGCGATGCCCGCATCGACGGTGTGGCGGGTACGGCAGCGCCTATCTTGCTGAACTTTCTGGATGCCTGGGGCGCGGTCACTGGCCATTTGTTCCCCACCGGCCAGCGCATAGATGTGATCGACGGCATCGAGGTTACCTGCATCGATGCCGCCATGCCGCTGATGGTCATGCGCGCCGCCGACCTGGGCCTCACGGGCCGCGAACGCCCGGCCCAGCTAGATGCCAACACCGCTCTGCTGGAGCGCATCGAAGCCATGCGCCGGGTGGCGGGCGCGCGCATGGGTCTGGGTGACGTGTCCGACAGCGTGGTGCCCAAGCCGGTGCTGGTCAGCGCCGGGGATGATGCCAACAGCATCACCTCGCGCTACTTCACGCCGCGCCGCTGCCATGCCTCGCACGCCGTGACCGGCGCGATTGGCGTGGCCACCGCCTTCGCCCTGCCCGGCACCGTGGCCAGCGGCGCAAGTACACCGTCGGGCAAGCGCCCGCTGGTGGTGCTGCACCCGGCGGGGCAGATCGACATCGAGGTGGAAGTGGTCGGCGTGGGCGAGTCCGCCCAGGTGGAACGCGCCGCCTTGGTGCGCACCGCCCGCAAAATTTTGCAGGGCCAGTTACAACTGCCCAGCTATGTGTTCCCACAAGACACCACCGCCCTGGCACCCCAGGCCGCACCCGACACCAGCATCCGCATCATCGTGCCCACCAGCGCAGGCGGCGGCAACGACACCATCGCCCGGGCGCTGGCGCGCAAACTCTCGCCCCTGCTGGGCCAGAGCGTGCACATCGACAACCGCGCCGGCGCCCACGGCAGCGTGGCCTGCGAATACGTGGCATCCGCCGCGCCCAACGGCCAGACCCTGCTGTTTGGCTACATCGCCACCCACGGCATCCACCCGGCGCTGGAAGGCCTGCGTTACGACCCGCTGGGCGGCTTCTGCCCGGTGGGGCTGATCGGCTACTCGCCCACCCTGCTGGTGGTGAATGCCGAGTTGCCGGTGCGCGACGTGCCCGACCTGATCGCCCAGGCCCGCAGCCAGCCATTTGGCTACGCCAGCGCAGGCACCGGCACCGCCCCGCACTTCGCCGCCGAGCTGTTTAACCTGAACGCGGGCACCGCCCTGCGCGGCCACACCTACCCCGGCGCCGCCCCGGCGATTGCCGACACGGTGCGCGGCAGCACCCAGCTGATGTTCCCCAGCCTGTTCACCGCCCAACCGTATCTGCACAGTGGCAAGCTGCGCGCCCTGGCGGTCGCCGGACCCGAGCGCCTACCCGGCCTGCCCGACGTGCCCACCCTGGCCGAGCAAGGCGTGCCGGGCGTGGAGCTGACGCAGTGGTACGCCCTGTTTGCCCCGGCAGGCACGCCGCCCGAGGTAGTGGCCGCGCTGAACACCGCCCTGAACACCGTGCTGCAAGACCCCGACCTGGTCGCCCGCATGGCCGCCGACGGTGCCCGCGTGCAAACCAGCACCCCAGAGCAGCTACAGCAGCTGGTTAGCAGCGAAATCGCCAAGTGGCGCGAGGTGGCCCAGCGGGCGCAGATGCCGGTGGGCCAGGGGGTGGAAGAAGGCTAAGGCCCGAACGTGGTGGTCACCGATTGCGGACCATTTCCCGCCGCCACCGAGGCCGGGCTGAGCAAGGTGAGCACGCCACCCGTGCCTATGCTGTACTGCGACACCGTGTTGTCGCCGTTGTTTCCCGCATAGACATACTGCCCTTTGGGATCAACAGTGACGGCAGCAGGGGCAGATCGCGTCGCCACCGAGGCCGGGCTCAGCGGCGTGAGCACACCGCCCGTGCCTATGCTGTACTGCGACACCGTATCGTCACCGTTGTTCGCCACATAGGCATAGCGCCCTGTAGGGTCGATGGTGACCGAAATCGGGGAAGATCCCGTCGCCACCGAGGCCGGACTCAGCGCCGTGAGCGCTCCACCACTGCCAATGCTGTACTGCGACACGGTGTTGCCGTTGATGTTCGCCACATAGGCAAAGCGCCCTGTAGGGTCGACGCTGACCGAAATGGGCGTAGTTCCCGTCGCCACCGCGGCCGGACTCAGCGCCGTGAGCGCTCCGCCCGTACCAATGCTGTACTGCGACACGGTGTTGCTGTTGAGGTTCGCCACATAGGCAAAGCGCCCTGTAGGGTCGACGCTGACCGAAATGGGGCCAGAGCCCGTCGCCACCGAGGCCGGACTCAGCGGTGTGAGCGCGCCACCACTGCCAATGCTGTACTGCGACACGGTGTTGCCACTGTTGTTCGCCACATAGGCATAGCGCCCGGTGGGGTCGACGGTGACCGCTGCAGGCACAGATCCCGCCCCCACCGAAGCCGGGCTCAGCGGCGTAAGCGCACCGCCACTGCCCACGCTGTACTGCGACACGGTGTTGCTGTTGACGTTCGCCACATAGGCGTAGCGCCCGGTGGGGTCCACGGTCACCGAATAAGGGAAAGATCCCGTCGTCACCAAGGCGGGGCTCAGCGCCGTGAGCCCACCGCCCGTACCTATGCCGTATTGCGACACCGTGTTGCCACTGCTGTTCGCCACATAGGCATAGCGGGCCCGGTTGACGCAGGCCACCGCCACATTGCCCACAGGGGCCGCGAGCCCTGAGCCCGTGCCGTTGCTGACAGTGCAGGTCTGGCCCAGGGGCTGGGTGCTGACCGTGACGGCATAGCTGCCGTTGGCCACCACCGGCGTGGCAAAGCTGAAGCTGCCGTCGACGCTGCGCGTGGTCGGGTCGGCGGCATTGTTCTGCAGGGTCAGCGAAGCACCCGAGGCCAGACCGGTGACCGTGCCGCCAATGGTGTAGCTGGCCGCCGAGCAGGTGATCTGGACGTTGACCACATTCGCCACAAGCCCCGAGCCCGTGCCATTGCTGACGGTGCAGACCTGCCCCGCAGGCTGGGTGCCCACGGTGACGGCATAACTGCCACCGGTGGCGACGTGGGTGGCAAAGCTGAAGCTACCGTTGGTGCTCAGAGTGGTCGGGTCCGCTGCGCTGTTCTGCACAGTCAGCGACGTGCTCGCCGCCAGGCCGCTGACGGTGCCGCCAATGGTGTACGTGGTGGCTGAGCAAACCAGCTGCACCGTGAGCACATTCGCAGAAACCCCGGAGCCCGTGCCTTGGGTGACCGTGCAGGTCTGGCCTGCAGGCTGGCTGCTGACCGTCACGGCATAGCTGCCACCGGCGGCGACCGGGGTGGCAAAGCTGAAGCTGCCGTCCGCCGTGTGCGTGAGTGCGTCGGCACCGTTGTTCTGCATCGCCAGCGAGGCACCCGCCGCCAGGCCGGACACCGTGCCGCCGATGTTGTAGGTGGTGGCTGAGCAGGTGATTTGCACGTTGGCCACATTGGCCGAAACCCCGGAGCCTGTGCCGTTGGAGACCGTGCAGGTCTGACCGCTGGGCTGGCCGCTGACCGTGACCGCATAACTGCCGTTGGCGGCCACCGGGGTGGCAAAACTGAAGCTGCCATTGGCGCTGCGCGTGGCCGCATCGGTGCCGTTGTTCTGCAAAGTGACGGAGGCCCCCGTCGCCAGGCCGGAGACCGTGACGTTGATGCTGTAGCTGGGGGTAGCAGGGGCCACCACGGCGCTATCGCCACCGCCCCAGCAGGCGCTCAATAGCAGCGCCATGCCAAACCCTAAAACACCTGTGAAACCCCGCAGACACTGATGCACAAACCGGAATTGCATGAAGAACCTCCCATGAAATGGACCCAATGACAGCGCCAACCCATGCAGGACCACACGCGGCTACCAATCGGCAGCCTGACAAATGTAACTAGTTTTAACGAGATGCAGGCCGACCTGCGGTAGAACGCGATGGGTGTTGGCCCAACACTGGCATCAAATCGGCTTCCAGCGCCCATTTCATCAGCGTGAAAAGCTATTTATTTCATAGCAAATCCAACGGCTTCGGGCTTTTCAGCGCCTCCCGCAGGTGCTGGTGAAACGCCTCTGCCGCAGGCCGCAGGCTGGCCCCGTGGCGGGTCAGCAGGCCCAGCTTGCGCACGATGGGCGGGTCGCGCAGGGCCACGCCGACCAGGGTGGCGTGCTGGCGCGGCAGGGCCATGCGGGGCACGGCGGCCAGGCCCAGGCCGGCTTCGACCATGCCCAGCAACGTGGCCACGTGGCTCACTTCAAACGCAAAGCTGGGGTTCACCCCGGCCTTGGCCAGCGCGTCGTCCTGCAGCTGGCGGTTACCGCTGCTGCGGGCCACCGAAATCAAACGCTCGGCACCCAGCTCGGCCCAGCGGATGGCCTTGCGCTCGGCCAGCGCGTGGCGGCGCGGCATGGCCAGCACAAACGGGTCGTCGTGGATGGGCTCGAACGCCACCTCGGGCACCTGGGTACTCATGAAACCAATGCCAAAGTCGGCCTCGCCCGAGATCACGCTCGACAGCATCTGGTTCACGCTCTCGTCCACCACGCGGATGCGGATGGCCGGGTACTGCTCCAGAAAGCTGCGCAGCGCCACCGGCAAAAAGTACAGCGCCGCCGACGGCACGCAGGCCACCGTGACCCGCCCACCCCGGCTGGGGGCCAGGTCGGTAATGCCCAGCAGGGCCGATTCCAGGTCGTCCAGCGCGGAGCGCGCGCGCTCCAGGAACACGCGGCCCAGACTGGTCAGCTCCACCTCGCGTGTGGTGCGGTTAAACAGGCGGTGGCCCAGGATGGTCTCCAGCTTGTCGATGCGGCGGCTCAGCGCCGGGGGCGACAGGTGGATCTGGTCGGCCGCCGCTCGAAAGCTGCCGCGCTCGGCCACGGCCACAAAGGCCTGGAGCTGCTGTAAGTCGAAATTGATGCGTGCCATGCAGCAATGGTATTAAAAGTTGCACTTGGCGGATAGCCCCCCGGTGCGGATCATTGCGGCATTCACACCAAGGAAATGCAATGGAGACACACAACCTGGCCGATTGGGTAGGCCGCAGCGAGACGGTGACCGACACCGCCACCCCCACGCCTTTTGCGGCTTTGTCCGCCACGCTGGACTGGCCCGCCGATCGCCCCGCCCCCGGCACGCCGCTGCCCAGCCTGTGGCACTGGCTGTACTTTTTGCCGCTGCACCGCCAGTCGGATATTGGTGCCGACGGCCACGCCAAACGCGGCGGCTTCATGCCCCCGGTGCCGCTGCCACGGCGCATGTGGGCGGGTAGCGACTTTGTGTTCCACCAGCCGCTGTTGATTGGCGACACGCTGGAGCGCACCTCCACCATCGCCGACGTGCAAGAAAAAACCGGCCGCACCGGCAACCTGGTTTTCGTGAAGGTGCGCCATGAAGTAAGGCGCAACGGGAGCCACGAGGTGGCCTTGACCGAGCACCACAACATCGTCTACCGCGCCGCCGCCTCGCCGGACGACATAGCCCCGCCCCCCGCACTGGCCCCCACCCAAGCCACCTGGAGCCGCGCCATCGTGCCCGACGACGTACTGCTGTTCCGCTACTCGGCCCTGACCTTCAACGGCCACCGCATCCACTACGACCGCCAGTACGTCACCACGGTGGAGGGCTACCCCGGCCTGATCGTGCACGGCCCGCTGATCGCCACCCTGCTGATGGACCTGCTGCGCCGCCAGCTGCCCGAAGCACGGGTACTGCAGTTCGCCTTCAAGGCCGTGCGGCCCACCTTCGACATCCACCCGTTCTCGGTCCACGGCGAGCCGTCGGCCGACGGAAAAACCATCCATCTGTGGGGGCGTGACCACGAAGGTTTCCTCACCATGGATGCCACCGCCATCTTGGAGTAAACAGAGCATGCAACCCCTCAAAGGCATCACCGTCGTCACCCTGGAGCACGCCATCGCCGCGCCCTTTGCCACCCGGCAACTGGCCGACCTGGGAGCCCGCGTCATCAAGATCGAACGCCCCGGCGTGGGCGACTTTGCCCGTGGCTACGACGAGCGGGTGCGCGGCCTGGCCTCGCACTTCGTCTGGACCAACCGCTCCAAAGAGAGCCTGACACTCGACGTGAAAGACCCCGAAGCGCAAAAAATCCTGCTGCGCCTGATCACCGAAGAGGCCGACGTGGTGGTGCAAAACCTGGCCCCCGGCGCGGCAGCACGGCTCGGTTTGTCGTATGAGGCCCTGCGCAAAGTACGGCCCAACATCATCGTCTGCGACATCTCCGGCTACGGCGCGGACGGCCCCTACCGCGACAAAAAGGCCTACGACCTGCTGATCCAGAGCGAGGCTGGGTTTGTGTCGGTGACCGGCACGCCGGATACGCCCTCCAAAGCCGGTCCGTCGATTGCCGACATCTCGGCGGGCATGTACGCCTATACCAACATCCTGGCCGCGCTGATGCAGCGCCAGCAAACCGGCCAGGGCCAGCACATCGACGTGTCCATGCTGGAATCGCTGACCGAGTGGATGGGCTACCCGCTGTACTACGCGTTTGACGGCGCTGCACCGCCCCCCCGCTCGGGGGCTAGCCACGCCACCATCTACCCCTACGGCCCCTTCCCGGCGGGCGACGGCAAAACCGTGATGCTGGGCCTGCAAAACGAGCGCGAATGGAAGGGCTTTTGCGAGCAGGTGCTGCTGCAACCCAGCCTGGCGCAAGACCCCCGTTTCACCAGCAATTCCAAACGCAGCGCCGCCCGCGCCGAGCTCTCGGCGCTGATCGTGCAGGCCTTTTCCACCCTGACCGCCGCCCAGGTGGTGGAGCGGCTGGAACAGGCCAGCATCGCCAACGCCCAAGTCAACAGCATGGCCGAGGTCTGGGCGCATCCACAACTGCGTGCAAGAAACCGCTGGACCGAAGTGGACACACCCCAGGGCCGCGTGCCCGCGCTGCTGCCGCCCGGCTCCTGGCACACCGCCGCGCCGCGCATGGACGCGGTGCCTGCGCTGGGCGAGCACACGGCAGCGATTCTGGCCACCCAGGGCTACAGCGCCGAGCAGATCGCCGCGCTGCATAGCGCAGGCACGGTGTAAGCCATGGAACAAACCTATTTGTTCGTGCCCGGCAACCGCCCGGAGCGCTTTGCCAAGGCGCTTGCCAGCGGAGCCGACCGCATCATCGTGGACCTGGAAGATGCCGTGCTGCCAGCAGACAAGCCGCAAGCCCGCCGCGCCTTTGCCGAATGGCATGCCACGGTAGACACTTTGCGAGTGCTGCTGCGCATCAACGATGCCCACAGCGCGTTTTACGCCGACGATTTGGAGTTACTAAAAGCCTGCGCCCTGCCCTGCGTGATGCTGGCCAAGGCCGAGTCGGCTGCGCAGATCGCGGACCTGAAAGCCGTCCACCGCGGCACGGTGCTGGCGCTGATTGAAAGCGCACGCGGCTTGTTGGCAGCGCAGGCGATTGCCGCCACCCCCGGCGTGGCCCGGCTGGCTTTCGGCAGCATCGACTACGCGCTGGACCTGGACCTGCCCAGCGACAACCCGGCGCTGGACATGGCGGCGGTGCACCTCGCCCTGGCCAGCCGCGCCGCCAATTTGCCCGCCCCGGTGGCTGGAGTCACTGTTGCAATAGATGCCGCTGCAGTGACCGCCGACATGGCCCACGCCCAGCGCCTGGGCTTTGCCGCAAAGCTGTGCATCCACCCCAGCCAAGTGGCCGCCGTGCGCGCCGCCCTGACCCCCAGCGCCGCCGACCTGGCCTGGGCCGCCCGTGTGCAAGCCGCCTACAGCGCCAACCCCACGGGCGCACTGCAACTGGACGGGCAAATGATCGACCGCCCCGTGCTGCTCAAAGCCCAGCGCCTGCTGGCAACCACTTCACTTACGTATTAATCAAGGAGACAACCCCATGGCATCCATCATCGACTCACGCATCTTTGGCGACATCTTCAGCGACGCAGCCATGCGCGCCGTCTGGTCCGACGAGAACCGCACCGCCAAGTACCTGGACATCGAACGCGCCTTGGCCAAAGTGCAGGGCCAGCTCGGCATCATTCCCCAAGAGGCCGCCGACGAAATCGTCCAAAACTGCCGTCTCGACATGATCGACTGGGCTCAGCTCAAGGCCAAAACCGAGCAGATCGGCTACCCCATCATCGCGGTGGTCAACCAGATCAACGCCAACTGCCGCGACAAGCTGGGCGAGTACTGCCACTGGGGCGCCACCACCCAGGACATCACCGACACCGCGACCGTGCTGCAAATGCGCGAAGGCCTGGCGCTGGTGGAGGCGGACCTGAAGGCCATTTCCGACTCGCTGGCCGACCTGAGCCGCAAATACCGCGACACGCCCATCATCGGCCGCAGCAACCTGCAGCAAGCCATTCCCATCACCTTCGGCTTCAAAACCGCCAGCATCCTGGCCGGTATCGAGCGCCACCGCGAGCGGCTGGAGCAGCTGAAACCCCGCGTGTTCATGGGCGAATTTGGCGGCGCGGCCGGCACGCTGGCCTCGCTGGAAAAAGGCGCCATGGAAACCCAGGCCGGGCTGATGGCCGAGCTGGGCCTGGCCTGCCCGCCCATCGCCTGGCACACGGTGCGCGACACCATCGCCGAGGTGGGTGCTTTCCTGGCCCTGGTCGGCGGCTCGCTGGGCAAGATCGCCATGGACGTGAAACTGATGATGCAAACCGAGGTGGCCGAGGTGTTCGAGCCCTACGCCCCGGGCCGCGGCTCGTCCAGCACCATGCCGCAAAAACGCAACCCCATCTCCTGCCTGTACATCCACGCCAACATTTCGGTGGCACGCCAGCACGCCGCCGCGCTGATGGACGCGATGGTGGCCGACCACGAGCGCTCCACCGGCCCCTGGGAGATCGAATGGGTGTCGCTGCCCGAAATCTTCTGCCTCATGTCGGGTGCGCTCAAGCAAACCAAGTTTGTGCTGGCCGGGCTGGAGGTGGATACGGTGCAGATGCGCCGCAACATCGATATGACCCACGGCCTGGTGATGTCCGAGGCGGTGATGATGGGCCTGGGCCCCTTCATTGGCCGCGAATACGCCCACGACCTGGTCTACGAACTCTGCCGCGAAGCCCTGAAACAGCAGCGCCCGCTGGTCGAGATATTGGCCGAGCACCCCGAAATCAACGTCCACGTGAGCCGCGCACAGCTCGATGCCTTCTGCGACCCCGCCAACTACCTGGGCCAGGCGGGCGTGATGGTGGACCAGGTGCTGGCCCTGCGGCGCTAAGGGGCACGGGGTGGCCCCTAAAATCACCCGGTGAACGCACCCATCCCCACCCCTCCCCAGCCCGAACGTCGCGCCATCCGCGAACTCCCCGACGAACTCATCAGCCAGATTGCCGCGGGCGAAGTGGTGGAGCGCCCCGCGTCTGTGGTGCGCGAGCTGGTCGACAACGCGCTGGACGCGGGGGCCACGCAGATCACCCTGCGGCTGCTGGCGGGCGGCGTGCGCCTGATTGCGGTGGAAGACGACGGCGGTGGCATTCCCATGGAAGAGCTGCCCATCGCCCTGAAACGCCACGCCACCAGCAAGATCCGCGACCTGCGCGAGCTGGAATCGGTGGGCACCATGGGTTTTCGGGGCGAAGCCCTGGCCGCTATCAACTCCATAGCTGACATGGCAATATTGTCGCGCGCCAGCGGCCAATCCAACGCATTTTTATTGGATGGTCGCAGCGGCGAGCTGAAACCCGTGGCCCGCAGCACCGGCACCACGGTGGAGGTGAAAGAGCTGTTCTTCAGCACCCCGGCGCGGCGCAAGTTCTTGAAGACCGACGCCACCGAACTGGCCCACTGCGTGGAAGCCGTGCGCCGCCACGCCCTGGCCCGGCCCGACGTGGGCTTTGCCATCTGGCACGAGGGCAAGCTGGTCGAGCAATGGCGCGCCTGCCCGGCACCGAACAACATTGACGCAATTTCAGAACGCCTGCGCGATGTGCTGGGCGACGACTTCAAAGACAAATCGGTGGCGGTGGACTACCTGAGCAGCATGCGCGATGACGGTGGCCAAGCCGTGCGCGTGTGGGGCCGGGTCGGTATTCCCGATGCCGCCCGCGCCCGGCCCGACCAGCAGTTTGCCTATGTGAATGGCCGCTTCGTGCGCGACAAGGTCATTACCCACGCCGCCCGCAGCGCCTATGAAGACGTACTGCACGGCCAGCGCCAGCCCATCTACGCGCTGTATGTGGAAATCGACCCGACCCGGGTGGATGTGAACGTGCACCCTACCAAGATCGAGGTGCGTTTTCGCGACAGCCGCGAGGTACACCAGGCGGTGCGCCGCGCGGTGGATGCGGCGCTGGCGGCTCCGCGTGCGGCGGCAGCGCTGGCAACCCCCGCACCCGATATTTTTAAAGAAAATAAGCCTCTAGCGCCCATTCCACCGGCGCAAGCAGCTATGCAATTCGTAGCACCTGCCGTGCGCCATGTATCGGATATGGAAGCGCTCTGGCCCGTCGCCCAGCCGCCCGCCGCCGCTGTGCGCCCGCCAGAGCCCGCGCCCGCCCAGCCCCTGCCCGCAGCCGAAGTCTGGCCGCTGGGCCGCGCCATCGCCCAGCTGCAAGGCATCTACATCCTGGCCGAAAACGCCCAGGGCCTGGTGGTTGTGGACATGCATGCTGCCCACGAGCGCATCGTCTACGAGCGCCTGAAAACCCAACTGGTGGATGCCCGCATCACCAGCCAGCCGCTGCTGATCCCGGTGACCTTCGCCGCCACGCCGCAAGAAGTGGCCACCGCCGAGGCCCACGCCGACACCCTGGCCACGCTGGGGCTGGAGATCACCCCGTTCTCGCCCAAAACCCTGGCCGTGCGCGCCGTGCCCACCAGCTTGGTGCAGGGCAACGCCACCGAACTGGCCCGCAGCGTGCTGGCCGAACTGGCCCAGCATGAAGCCAGCACCGTGGTGCAGCGCGCCCAGAACGAGCTGCTGGGCACCATGGCCTGCCACGGTGCGGTGCGCGCCAACCGCCGCCTGACGGTCGATGAAATGAACGGACTGCTGCGCCAAATGGAAACCACCGACCGCTCCGACCAATGCAACCACGGGCGGCCTACCTGGCGGCAAATCACCATCAAGGAACTCGATGCCCTCTTTATGCGCGGACGCTGACCGATGAAACACCTGCTACTTCTGGCCGCGTTCAGCTGCGGCATGGCCCAGGCCAACACCGTGGCCTGCCATATCAGTTACGGCGGCGAGACGCAAGTCATCCGCGCCCAACCCACCGCCACGCCGTACACCGTCGCACCCATCGCCATCGGCTCGTACTTCCTGTTCCGCCTGGTGTTTGAGCGGCAGCACGCCATCAAGGTCTACACCTACGCCGACCGCGAACCGCCCCAGGGCGCGGTGCTGCTGCACCAGGCCGACTATCTCTACCCGCCCCCTCCAAATGGCCGCTACGGCTTTACCGGCCTGCAACGCGTGTACGAGCCCATCCGCGACGGCGAGCTGGACTACTGGTGCGGGTGGACAAAATGATGAAACACCTACTCCCGGCCCTGCTGTGCCTGCCACTGCTGGCCCACAGCGCTCCACCCACGGTCCAACTCATCTTCGGCGGCGACGTGATGCTCGACGACGGCCCGGGCAAACTGATTGCGGCAGGTGGCGACCCGCTGGCCCCCATCGCGCCGCTGTTGCAAGCCGCCGACGTGGCGATTGGCAACTTGGAGACCTCCATCGCCCGCCCCACCACCGGCACGCCGCTGGACAACAAGATCTACACCTTCCGCTCGGCCCCCAACACGGTCAATGTGCTCAAGGGCCGCTTCCACGCGATGTCGGTGGCCAACAACCACAGCGGCGACTTTGGCCGCGATGCCTTCATGGAAACGCTGGACCACCTACGCACAGCGGGCATCGCCGCCTTTGGCGGCGGGGCCAACCTGACCGAGGCGCACAAACCGTACTGGATCGAGAAGCACGGCATCCGCATTGCCGTGCTGGGCTACGACGAGTTCAAACCCCGCTCGTTCGAGGCCGGGGCCACCTGGCCTGGCGTGGCCTGGAGCGAAGACAGCCACGTGGTGGCCGACATCCGCGCCGCCCGCGCTGCCGGGGCCGATGTGGTGATCCCGTTCATGCACTGGGGCTGGGAGAGCGAGCCCGGCCCCACCCCGCGCCAGCGCGAGTTGGCCAAAATCATGGTGCAGGCCGGGGCCGATGCCGTGGTGGGCAGCCACCCGCACGTCACCCAGGGGGCCGACATGGTGCTGGGCAAGCCGGTCATCTGGAGCCTGGGCAACCTGGTGTTCGACGGCTTCGAGCTGCCCGCTGCCAAGATCGGCTGGCTGCTGCGCATGGCGGTAGACAAACGCGGCATCCGCAGCTGGAACACGGTGGCGGTGCGCATGGACGCAGACGGCACGCCCACGCCCGACCCCACCACCCGCACGCCCTGCGGACGGCGCGGCGGCAAGCTACAGCTTGCTTGTTAAGTCCATGACCACCCCCACGCTGGCGGCCACCACCGCCCCCACCACCATGCCATCCGGCCTGGTGGTGCTGTTTTTGTCGCTGCTGCTGGGCATACAGCCCATCACCACCGACCTGTACCTGCCCGCCCTGCCCAGCCTGACCACTGGTTTTGCCGCCAGCATGGCACAGGCCCAGCTCACGCTGACGGCGCTGCTGCTGGCGTTTGGCAGCTCGCAACTGGTGTGGGGGCCGCTGTCCGACCGGTTTGGCCGCCGCCCAATTTTGCTGAGCGGGCTGGCGGTGTACACCGTAGCGGCGCTGGGCAGCGCGCTGGCGCCCAGCATGGACCTGCTGGTGCTGTGGCGCACCCTGCAAGGCGCGGCCATGGGCGCGGTGGTGATGTGCGCCCGGGCGCTGGTGCGCGACCTGTACCCGCCCGAGCAGGGCGCGCGGGCCATGTCCAAGGGCTTGTCGGGGCTGGGGGTGATTGCCTGCATCTGCGCCCCGCTGGGCGGGCTGCTGTCGGACCTGTTTAACTGGCGTGCCGCACTGCTGGTGCTGGCCTTGTTCAGCGCGGCCACGCTGGCCCTGGTGGCCTGGCGTTTTGTGGAAACCGCGCCGCGCACCAACCCACAGGCGCTGCGCCCGGCAGTGCTGTGGGCCACCTGGCGGCTGATTTTGCGCAACCCCACGTTCTGGGCGTTTTCGCTGCTGGCCACGGCCTCGTACAGCGTGCTGTTCACCGTGCTGGCATCGTCGTCGTTTGTGTTTATCCAGGTGCTGGGCCTGGGCACCACCACCTACGGGCTGGTGATGTTTTCGTTCAGCTTCATCTACCTGCTGGGCACGTTTTTGTGCCGCCGCTTGCTGGCGCGTTTTGGTGTGCGCCGCACCGTAGCCATCGGCGCCGGGCTGTCGCTGGCCGGGGGCAGCGCCATGGGCCTGCTGGCCTGGGGCGGCTGGCACAGCCCGGCGGCCATCGTGCTGCCGTTCTGGCTGGTGGCGCTGGCCCACGGCATCCACCAGCCGTGCAGCCAAAGCGGTGCGGTCGGCCCGTTTCCGCAGGCCGCCGGGGCGGCATCGGCGCTGAATGGTTTTTGCATGATGCTGGCCGCATTTTTTGTGGGCCGCTGGCTGGGTGTGCGCATGGACGGCACGGTGTTTCCGCTGGCCAACGGCGTGTGGTTCTGGAGCGTCTGCATCGCCCTGGTGGGCTGGACGCTGGTACAAAAATTCGGCACTCCCGCTCCTGTTGCCCCCCCAAAAGTATGAACGCCCTGCCCCGCTACATCGCCCTCGCAGGCCCCACCGCATCCGGCAAAACCGCCGCCGCCCTGGCTATTGCACAGCGCTGGCCGGTAGAAATCGTCAGCGTCGATTCGGCCCTGGTCTACCGGGGCATGGACATCGGCACCGCCAAGCCCAGCGCCGCCGAACTGGCTGCCGCGCCACACCACCTCATCAACATCCGCGACCCGCTGCAGGCCTATAGCGCAGCCGAATTTGTGCTTGACGCCGAGCGCCTGCTGCAAGAGATTACCGCCCGGGGCCGCCTGCCGCTGCTGGTGGGCGGCACCATGCTGTACTTCAAGGCGCTGTTCGACGGCATCGACCCCATGCCCGGGGCCGACCCCGCCATCCGCGCCGCCATCGAAGCCGAAGCGACCCAGCACGGCTGGCCCGCCATGCACGCCCAACTGGCCTTGGTAGACCCGCCCACCGCCGCCCGCCTGCAGCCCATGGACACACAACGCATCCAGCGCGCGCTGGAAGTGTGGCGCGCCTCCGGCCAGCCCCTGTCCAGCTTCCACGCTACAAAAGACATAGCTGCTACCGCCCACCGAATAAGCGCTACCACCCTTATTTCCTTAGAACCCACAGACCGGGCCTGGCTGCACGAGCGTATCGCCCTGCGTTTTGACCAGATGCTGGCCGGGGGGTTTATGGACGAAGTGGTGGCCCTGCGCGCCCGTGGCGACCTGTACCCCGATCTGCCCAGCATGCGCTGCGTGGGCTACCGCCAGGCCTGGGAGGCATTGGACGGCACCCTGCCGATGGTGGAGCTGCGCGACCGCGGCATCTTCGCCACCCGCCAGCTCGCCAAGCGCCAGGTCACCTGGCTGCGCAGCATGCCGCAGCGCCATATCGTGGCCTGCGACGCGCCGGATGCACTGCAACAGGTGCTGGCGCGGGTGGAGGCAGCCTTATGAGTTTGCGCATTGACAACTTGGGCAAACGTTACGGCGACAGCACCGTGTTTGCCAACGTCTCGCTGCAGGTGCAGCCCGGCGAATTTGTGGCCATCGTCGGCGAATCCGGCGTGGGCAAGTCCACCCTGCTCAACTGCATGGCCGGGCTGGACACCTGGGACAGCGGCACGGTACACATTGGCGGTGTGGACCTGGGCGGCCTCAGCGACGACCAGCGCGCCCTGCTGCGCCGCCAGCAGGTGGGCTTTGTGTTCCAGGCTTTCCATGTGTTGCCGCACCTGGATGTGGCGCAAAACGTAGCCCTGCCGCTGATGCTGCTGGGCCAGCCCGACCATGCGCGTGTCCAGAGCCTGCTGGCCGACGTAGGCCTGGCGGGCCTGGGCACGCGCCTGCCGCAGCAGCTCAGCGGCGGCCAGCTCCAGCGGGTGGCCATTGCCCGCGCCCTGGTGCACCGCCCGGCCCTGCTGCTGGCCGACGAGCCCACCGGCAACCTCGACCCCACCACGGCGGCCAAGGTGATGGACGCGCTGCTGGCGCAAACCCGCGCCCAGGGTGCGGCCCTGGTGCTGGTGACGCATTCGCAGGCCGCAGCGGCGCGGGCCGACCGGGTGCTGCGTCTGAGTGCCGACGGAATATCTACATCTTTTTGAACCTTCGTGCTTATGGGGCAAGCACAAGAAGCTCTATTTTTTATAGCACCATAGCATGGGGCTAAAACGTGGTTTCTGCATGCAGACTCTGGCGTGCGGGCAAGAAGATGGAGAACACCGCGCCCGCGTCGGGCATGTTCTGCGCCACGATACTGCCGCCATGGGCATCGATGATCTTTTTGCAGATCGCCAAACCCAGCCCGGTACCGCCCGAGCCGTCCTTGCTGGTGCTGGACTGCACAAAGGCCTCGAAAATTTTCTCCAGCTCGGCCGTGGGCACCCCGGTGCCGTAGTCGCGCACGCGGATGCAGATGCGCCGGTCTGCGGTGACATAGGCCTGCACCACGATGTCGGCACCCACCGGCGAGACCTTGATGGCGTTGGCCGCAATATTGCGCACCACCTGCTGGAAGCGCGTGGGATCCACCTTGGCAATCAGCGGCTGGCGGCCCAGCTCGCTGCGCAACTGGATGTGTTTGCCATCCAGCAAAGGGCTGAGTTCGTGCAACACGCCCTGCACCAGGCCCCGCAGGTCGGCGCGCTCCAGGGTGATGGCGCCGACCGAGCTCTCGATCTTGGCGACGTCCAGCAGGTCATTGACCAAGGCCAGCATGCGCCCGCCCGAGGCATGGATGTCGCTGAACATGCTCTGCAGTTTGGGCTGTTCCCGGCCCCGCACCATGCCGAGCTCGGAAAACCCCAGGATGGACTGCAACGGCGTGCGCAGCTCGTGGCTGATGTTGGCAATGAACTCGGACTTGGCACGCGACGACTCCTCGGCGGCCGCCCGGGCTTCGTCTTTGGCGCGCTCGGCCTTGCGGAACTCGCTCACGTCCACCATGTTGCTGAGCAGGCTGGCCCCCAGCTCTGCGCCGGGCACCAACACCTTGGTCACCACCACGTCGCGCCGCGAACCGTCGCCGTGCTTGAGTTTGAGCTCATAGCGCAGGGTGCCGCCGGTGCGCCACAGTTGGGCGTCGCCCTTGGCGTGCAGGTCCGCATCTGCCAGCGCCATGACATCAACGCCGGGTTTGCCTATCACCTGCTCGCGACGCAAGCCCATGAACTCTTCCCAGGCGCGGTTGACGCTGGTGTAGTGGCCGCGCGCGTTGATGGTCGCCACGGGTGTCGGGCTGATCTCCAGCAGCGAGGCGGCGAAGCCCAGTTGGTGCTGCAAGGCCTGCTCTGCCGCAAAGCGCTGGGTCACGTCCACCGCGCTACCGGCAAAGCCCACGACCTCCTCAAAGTCGCGCAGCGGCACCACCGTGATGTCAAAGCGGTGCAGCTGGCCGTCGCTGGAGCGCAGGTGGGCGGTAGCCCAGCGCACCGCCACGCCACCTTGCAATGCAAACAGGGCGGCAACGGCATCGCGGTCATTCGGCTCCACCAGCTCCGTGAGGGACTGGCGGGCCGCCGGGTCCAGGCTGTGTCCGCGCAATGCCGTCCAGCGGTCGTTGATGAAGGTGATGGCACCGTGGCGGTCGGTGCGAAAGACCAGCTCCTGTACGCTCTCGAGCAGCACGCGCAGTTCATGTTCGCGCTGCACCAGGTCCAGCCGGGCGGCGGTGAGCTGTGCGTCGACGGCCACGCGGGCCCGCAAACCGCGCCGCACCACCACCGTCATGCACACCAGAAAAACCGCCATGGCCAGACCCGCGACTGCGAACCAGCGCATCGACAGAAGCCAGCGCTGCACACTGTTGGCATAGGGTTGTTCGACCACCACCACCAGGGGCCGAGACCGGGACAGCCGAAACGCCACCACCTGGGTATCCTGCACGGCCCCGGTGCCCACATAGCTGGCATGCTCTGTGGCGGGCAAATAGCTGCGGAACACCGGGTGTTGCGCCATTTGGCCCCCAGCAGTGCCCGCCGCCGGGCCACTGCTGGCCAGCAGATTGCCCTGAAAGCCCAGCAAGTAGGCCGTGTTCTGGTCGTTGTTCAGGGTGAACAGCTGAAAGTTGGCGAATGAGTCCGGATTCACCAAGGCCAGCAGATAGACGTTGGGCCCGGTTTTGCTGGCAAGCGTACGGATCACCGGAATGAAGCCGAGGCGGGCTTGGGAGGGCACGGCACCCGAACCACCCGCTGCCAACGCGGCCAGGCTGCGGCCCGCCTCAAAGGGGCCGATCCTGTCCTGGCCCGGTGCTGGCAAGGCACCCAGGCGGCCCATGTCCACGCGCAAACCGATGTCTCCCGGCAGGGAGCTGGCCAGTACATAGCCGGAGGCGTCCAGCACGCCGAGTTCGCGTACAAACGGCAGCCCCACCAGGGCTTGCGACAACAGGGCATCGGCACGCACCGCTCCCCCCAGAATGTCGGCCCGGGCCAGGTCCCTGGACAGGTAGGTCAAGGCCACGGAAACGGTTTCAAACGAGCGGGTCGCATGGTCTTCGAGTACCCGGGCCTGCAGTTCGCCACGGGCTCTGTCTTCGCGCAGGGCGGCCTGGTATTCATGCCAACCCAGCAGGCCGACGGCACCCAGCGTGACCAGGACCAGCAAGATGCCTGCTGCCAGCGCAGCCGCACTGGAAATACGGTTGCTCAGCAGGCGGGAAAGGTTGGCGTTGGGCATGGCTCTTCCAATGTCATCGGCTACGCTCGTCGCGCACGACGATGGCCGACAGGCCGTGGCGCTTGGCGGCGGCGGCCAACCGGCCGTCGCGCTGGATCCGGGCCACAAAGGCATCCACCTGCTTCCACCAGGCATCGTCCCCCTGGCGCACCGCGTACCCGTAGGGCAGCACGCTGAACGGGGCCGGTGGGGCCAGCAGGCGGGCCCAGTCGGCGTTGTCGAGCAGGCGGCGGCTGTAGGGGTAGTCGGTCATGAACACGTCGATGCGTCCGGCCTCCAGCTCGGCCTCGCGCGTGGCCGGTGGCCTGACCACCACCATCTTCGCCTGCTGGAGTTGGGCCTGCATGATGGGCTCCATGAAGGTTCCGGCCTGCACGCCCACCAGCACGCCGGGCTGGTCGATATCAGCCCACTGCCGGACCACGCGGTTGCTTTTGGTGGTCATCGCGTAAATGTCGCTTTGCAGGTAGGGGCGTGAAAACCGCAGTTGCTGCATGCGCTGGGCCAACATGCCCACCGCGAACATCGCCACGTCGCAACGCCTGGCGTTCAGGTCGTCCACCAGGGTGGAAAACGACGAGTCCACATACTGCAGCTTCAACTGCAGGTCGCGTGCCAGCTCGGCGGACAGGTCGATGTCGATCCCCTCCAGCTGTTGGGTGTGGGGGTTGCGGTGGCTCACACCATAGTAGTCCGGCCAGATGCACACGCGCAGCGTGCCCCGGGCCTTGACCTGGTCGGCCACCTCTGCAGCGGCACTGCTTGCCACCAGACCGAAGAACGCCAGCGCGGCCAGCGCGCCGCGCATGCCGTGGCGCAGTGTCAGACGCATTCCGCCCCCCATCCGTCGATCTCGACCAGGTCATTAAAGCTGGGTTTGTTCTGGTTGACCCGCTGGCGCAAGGCGATCAGGGTGTCGGCGTTGGCCAGAAACACGTCCACGATGCGCGGGTCAAAGGCCAGGCCCCGCTGAGCCGCCAGCATGGCCAGGGCGGTTTCATCGGCAAAGGCCGGACGGTAGCAGCGGTCCATGGTCAGCGCATCAAAGAAGTCCACCACCGCCACAATCCGCCCGGACAACGGAATGGCCTCACCGCTGAGCCGACGGGGGTAGCCCGTACCATCCCAGCGCTCGTGGTGCGACAAGGCCACTTCGGCCGCCATCTGGAACAAGGGGATGCGCGAGCGCCCCAACAACTCGGCCCCCATGGCCGGGTGCTGGTTCATGGTGCTGCGCTCCTGCGGCGAGAAAGCACCGGGCTTTTTGAGCACATCGTCGGGAATGCCGATCTTGCCGATATCGTGCATGGGCGCGGCCTTGCGCAGCATGCGGGCAGCAGCCTTGGTTTGCCCCAACAGTGTGGCCAGCACCTCGGACAGAAAGCCGATGCGGATGATGTGCACCCCGGTGTCGTCGTCCTTGAGCTCGGCCGCCAGCGACAGGCGAAACAAGGCATCGTGGTGGGCGCGGGAGACCTCTTCCAGCGCCTCGTTGCGTTCGCGGTACATGCGGCCGAAGTCCTCGACCAGGCGCTCCATCTGCTGGCTCGCCGCTTCGGAAAAACTGTTGCCGTCGCCTGCCGTCAGCGACTGGCTGGCGCTGGCCGTGCCGATGGAAGCGGTATTCATGCCTGCTCCCATTGCTGCCCGATGGTGTCTATGAGTTGCAGAGGGCTGAAGGGCTTGACCAGGTAGACATCGGAACCGGCCAGAACCCCGGCCTCCAGGTCTTCACTGCGGCCACGTGCTGTCAGCAGCAGGATGCGGGGCGGGTTGGGTTGGGCCTTGAGTTGACGGCACACCTCCAGCCCGTCGATGGCACCGGGCATCATCACATCCAGCAAGACCAGGTCCGGCTTCACCTCGTGCGCCATGAACAGGCCCCGCTCGCCATCGGTGGCCTCAAAAATGGCATAGTCTTCGAACTCCAACGTCATGCGGATCAACCGGCGGATGTCTGCGTGGTCTTCCACAATCAGTATTTTTTTCATTTCGAGCTCTTTGTTTCCAAAACTAACAATTTATACAATATTTGTATCATATATTGCAGAGTACGACTCCATAAGTGATACTTTTAACGTTAATTGATCGTTTCGGTAAAATTCCCCTATGCCTACTGATTTATTACGGGCGCTGCCCCCCGCGGCCGAAGAGCACTACACCACCCTGGAAGTGGCGCGCATGCTGGGTTTGGCGGTGCGCTCGGTGCAACTCATGGTGGACCGGGGCGAACTGGAAGCCTGGAAAACCCCGGGCGGCCACCGCCGCATCGCCCGCGACTCGGTCCACCGCTGGCGGGACGGCGAGCGCAGCCCGCCCGTTGCCACTGCCGAAGCCGATACTTCTGGCCTGGCCGATGTGCCCGGTGCCGGGCAGTCCCCCAACCGACAGCCAGCGCGGGTCAAAGTGCTGCTGATCGAAGATTCGATGCACTTCCAGAACCTGGTGACGTTGCTGGTGCGGCGGCAGTTTCCCGACGTGGACCTGCGCACCGCCAACGACGGCATTGCCGGGCTCATCATGGCCGGGCAGTTCCAGCCGGATGTGCTGATGGTGGACCTGCTGCTGCCCGGCATCGACGGCGCCACCTTGCTGGCGGGCTTGCGGGCGCATCCGCTGTTCGAGCGGCTGCAAGTGGTGGTGGTGACCTCCCTGGAGCCCGGAGAACTGGCACCATATGCCTTTGCCCTGGACGGCGTGCCGGTGGTGCACAAACCCCAGCTGGTGGCAGAACTGCCCCCGCTGCTGGCGCGGTGCCTGCAACAGATCGCTCCAACAAGCTAAGCCAATGGCCCAGGCACGCATGCTGCTGGTGGAAGACGACCCCATGCTGCGCCGCTTCGTCTGCATGGCGCTGGAGGAGCTTCCCTTGGAGATACAGGAGTGCGACAGCGTGGACGCTGCCATCGCGGCATTGACTGCCCAGACAGTGCAACTGATCATGACCGACCTGATGCTGCCTGGGGCTTCGGGTGTAGATCTTCTGCTGCAGCTGCAGGCATTTCCGGCCTTGCGCGGCAATGCCAAAGTGCTGGTCTTCAGCGCCGGGCTGACACCCGCGGCTAGGCAGCAGCTCGCACCCCTGCAGGTGTGGCGCATGCTGGAAAAGCCCGCCTCGGTCAGCGTGCTGGAACAGAGCGTACGCGAGGCCCTGGCCGGTGGGGTCGATGGGGCCGATAGCCCCTCGCCCGCTGCAGCGCCCGACGGCCCCCGGTCGACAGCGATAGACCAGTATTTTGGTGGCGATGCCGAGCTGTTCCAGCTCTACCGCAACGCCTGCATGGCGCAGTTCCCGCACGACCTGGCGGCGGGCGACCAGGCCGCCCATGGGCACGACCTGCAGGCCCTGCGGCGCGTGGCGCACAGCCTGAAGACGGTGCTGCTGACCATAGCCCTGCCCGCGCTGGCGGCCCAGGCGCGTGGGCTGGAACAAGCCTGCCATGCCGGAGTACCCGATGCCGCTGCACAGGGCTGGCCACCACTGCGTGCCGCACTGGCAGACTTTATAAAAAACCAGGGTCCTGCGCTTACACGGTAAGCACAGGCAGCTACTATTTCAGTAGCATGCAGTGGCCGCTTAAAAATCAGTCCAGTCGTCGGTGCCAGTACGTGCCAGCACCACGGCCTTGCGGACCGGAGGCAACTTGGGCGCGGCTGCCTTGACCGCGCCAAAGGGCGGGCGCACCACGTTATGGGCACGGGTGGGCGCGCGACGCTCTACCTGGCGCTCCACCTGGCGCGGCTTGGCGCTGGCCACAGGGTAGCTGCGGGCAGCCGCCTCGCCACCGAGCTGGAACACCGCCACGGTCTGCAACAGCTGCTCTGCCTGCGTGCTCAAGCTACTGGCCGCCGCCGCGCTCTCTTCCACCAGTGCCGCATTCTGCTGCGTCACCTGGTCCATCTGGGTAATGGCTTCGCCCACCTGGGCCACACCCTGGCTCTGCTCGTGGCTGGCCGCGCTGACTTCGCCGATGATGTCGGTCACCCGGCGGATTGCCGACACCACCTCGGCCATGGTGCTGCCAGCAGTGGTAACCAGGGTGGTGCCCTGGGCGACCTGGGTCACGCTGTTGTCGATCAGCAGCTTGATTTCCTTGGCGGCAGCGGCACTGCGCTGGGCCAGGTTGCGCACCTCGCTGGCCACTACCGCAAAGCCGCGGCCTTGCTCACCGGCGCGGGCCGCTTCCACGGCCGCGTTCAGCGCCAGGATATTGGTCTGGAACGCAATGCCGTCGATCACGCTGATGATGTCGGAGATCTTCTTGGAGGCATCGTTGATGCCCTTCATGGTGTGGACCACCTGGTTCACCACCTCGCCGCCCTGCACCGCTACCGTGGAGGCGTTCATCGCCAGTTGGCTGGCCTGGCGGGCACTGTCGGCGTTTTGCCGGACCGTGCTGGACAGTTCTTCCATGGAGGCGGCGGTTTCTTCCAGCGCGCTGGCCTGCTGCTCGGTGCGGCCACTCAGGTCGGAATTGCCCTGGGCGATTTCGGCACTGGCAGTAGACACCCCTTCGGCCCCCTGGCGCACCTGGGCCACCACACCCGCCAGGCTGTCCTGCATGGCTTTGAGCTGGGCCATCAGGCTGGTGCTGTCGCCCGCCTTGACGTGGATGGGCTGGGACAGGTCACCCTGGGCCACAGCGCGGGCCAGGTCGGCCGCCACACCCGGCTCGCCGCCCAGTGCGCGCACCAGATTGCGGATGATCAAAATACCCAGAAACAGGGCTGCGGCAATGGCCGCCACGCTGGCCGCGATGAGTACGCCACGGGCCTGGGTGTAATCGGCGGCGGCAGTGGCGATGTTGTCATTGGCGGTCTTGTTGCTGAACGCCTCGTAGGCCCCGCTGACCTTGAGCAGGGCGGCCAGCAGCGGGCGGCATTCCTTGTTCATCTTGGCAATGGCTTCTTCCTTTTTGCCCTCCAGCGCCAGTTTCACGATGGCCAGGGCCACCGGGCCATAGAGCGATTCGACCCGGCTGATCTCGGCGACAAACTGGCGCTCTTCGGGGTGGCTATGGGGATTCTGCTGGACCGCCGCATTCAGATTGCGCACAGCATCCTGCGTGTCCTGGTGGGCTTGCGTAACGGCCTGCTTTTCGAGCGCCAGGTCTTCCGGCGTGGTCACCAGCACCAGGTTGCGGGCCGCAATGGCCCGCCGATCCACCGCCCCGGCCACGTGGGACACCAACTGGGAGACCTGGCTGACTTCGCTGAAATGGGCATTGGTATTGCCCAGCGCCGCAATCGCCGTGATGGATACGGCCAGCACCAGGGCGGCCAGCAGACTGAAGGCAAACGTCAATTGCCCTTTGACGGTGAAATTCTTGAAATGCATGGTGTCGCTCCCGGGATCAATGGACGGTGGTGCCGGACAATTCCGGCGCAGGCACGGTGGTGCCCAGGAAAGACCCTGTGTCGATCAGGATCAGCATGCGCTCACCGACCTGGGCCAGGCCGGTGACATAGCAGGATCCCATCGGTGTGTAGACCGCAGGCGCGGGCTGGATGTCACTGGCCGCCAGGTGCACCACGTCGGACACCGCATCCACCACCACGCCCAGGAGGGTGTCCTGCAGGTTCAGCACGATCACCGCCGTCGCGCCGGTGTAGGCAGCCGTCGGGTAGCTGAATTTGAGCCGCGCATCCAGGATGGGCACCATGGCACCGCGCAAATGGAGCACGCCCAGCCACTCCGGGCTGGCATTGGCGATCCGGGTGGGCCGCTCATAGGACCGGATTTCCTGCACCTGCAAGATGTCGATGCCGTACTCCACCTCGCCTAGGCGGAATGTCAGGCATTCGGATACCGCGTTGGGTGCGGTGTGGTCCATGGCGTGGAGGCGGGCGGGTGGGCAGGTGGCAAGCAGCGTCATGGGCGTGTTGAAGCAAGTTTTAATTTATCAATTTTAAGTATTTTTAATAAAATTGATAAAAATAACCCTGCCGCTGGCGTGAAAAACTGCACAAAAATCGGATTAGAAATAAGAAAAATAAACTTTTTGCTAAAAATGCTCCTTTTTTAAGAGGGCAGGCGCCGCACCCGGCACTGCACTTGCGCACCGGCAGGTCAGACTCAAGGAACCGCAGGTGCCGGTTTCGGGCCGGTCGCCCCCCGCTGGCCCAGCAATTTGGAGATCAGGTCAAACCAGAACGGTGCGCCAAACGACACCATGAAGGCGGTGATGAGCCAGCCCAGCAGGTCCTTGGGGCCCACATCCGCCCACACCACCGGCTTTTGTAGCGACGGAATCCGCCCCAAAAAGGCCTCCGCCTGGTTCGCGTCTTTCTTGGCCACTTTGACCGCATCGGCATATTGCGCCAGCACCTCGGTCCAGGCCAGCGCCAGGGGAGTGAATTTGGTGGATTGGCCCTCGGCAGAGGTGGTGCCCTCCAGGGCGGCGGCCAACTCGTCCATCTCAAACAAGGCTTTCGACAGGCCGGGGTGCCAGACCACCGCGTCCGAAGCCCACACCCCGCGCAACTCGGCCACCCGGGTTCCGGGCTCTTTTTCGGGGAGTAGCTTGCTTCCCAGCGCGCATTCTGGCGTGTCTGGAGCCGATGCCGCCGATGCGGGCGGTGCCGCATCCACTATGGAGGCCGTGCAAAGCGCTTTGCGCAAGCTGTCCCGATCGGTGGGCTCCATCTTTGTGCCTTCCGGTTGGCGGGCAAACCGGGTCCCGGTCTGGTGCTGGGCCATGAACATCGCCGCCAGGTACTGGCCCGATGTCAGCAGGCGTGCCCGCACGGTGTCGCGCAGACTTTGCCAATCGACCACGGCCTCGCGCGCTGCGCCGATCTGTTGCGCCGTGGGGGCACTGGCGGTTTGCGCATTGGCGCTGGCCACCGCAGACACGGCCTGCTGCGCCGCCTGGGCGGTTTTCAGCCACTGGCCTTGTTTGTCCAGGCTCAGCAAAGCCACCTGCTGGGCCATCACCGGGCGACCACCTGCGAGGTAAATGTTTTCGGCAGCAGCCACCCCGGCCAGGCGCAGGTTGGGGTCATGGGCCAGGTCCTGCACCACGCTCAGGGTGTTGACGTTCATGCTGACCGCCGCAGCCAGGCCCAGTATCCCGAGCATCATGGTGACGTTGCGCTTGAACCAGCCGCTGGCGCGGTCCATCACGTCCTCGTACCAGTGCTCCACGCCTTTTAGCAGCTTGTCCACATCCACGGCGGGATCGGCCAGCAAGGGGCGCAGCGCCTCCTTGAGCGCCGAGGGCAGCGGGGCGGTGGCCAGCAACTTTTGGACAGCAACGGGTACGGCGGTATCCACCACCATGTCCCGCCCGGCGATGCGCACCGCCAGCAAGCACAAGGCATCGGGGCCGATCAGCGTGTGCAAGGCCACTGGGGACAGCACCTTTTGCGCTTTCCCGAGGCGTTGGCTGATCCACGTCCGCCAGCGTGTCGGCAACACCTCCAGCGCCTTTTTTGCAGCATGCAAAATGGCGTTGAGGTGTAGGGCAACGGCGGGCGGGTTGGCCATGGAGTCCAGCTCCGCCAGCCAGGCATCCAGCGTTGCGCACGCATCTTCTGCCGTCTTTTCATCCAGCGACCGCAGCAGCGCCGATGCCATGTCCAGCAGAGGTGTGTTGGAGGCTCTGTCCACGGTATTCAGTGCCGGTGCCCATAGCGGCCCAACGGCAAGCTTGCCTAGCAGCGCAAGGCCCGGCCCCTGCAAAGCCGGGTCAATGCACCAACTCAGCATCTTCAACCGGTCCAGCAGGGCCTGGGCAAACACGCGTGAGGGGATATAGGACGGAGGCGACGCGCCCCCGGTCGACAAATGCGGCGGCTTGCGCAGGGACTTGATCAGGCCATGGGAAAACATGCCCAGCGGATCGGCCAGGCTGCCCGCGTCGGAATTGCTGGCCGCCTTGCCGCCTTTTTTGGTGGCGTTCAATGTGGAACGTCGGAAGAAATTCCACCCACGCCAAACCAGCAGTTGCGGCACCCGGCCCGTGCCCAGCACCATCTCGCACACAAAGCGCTCCAGCGCCTTGGCCCGCACATTCAGCAGCATGGAGTTGATGGCCTCCACACCGTACGAACACGCCATGGACAGCAGCCAGTACAAGGCAGCCAGCGAAATGGTGATTTCCAGCACAGCGGTGAGGTTCATGGCAGGGCTCCAGAAGCCACACCAGTATGGTCAGGCACCAGGGGCGGCGCATCCTCAAAATGGGGGAATCGCCATCACAATGGGGGATTGCACGGGCTCTCTGCGCTTATGTCTATTGCATCTACAGCTATTATTTTTGCAACACCTATGATGCAGGCCATGTCCTCACCGTCCCCATTGCGCGCCTTGCTGCGCACCTACTCCTGGCAAGAACTCAAGCACCACCCCTGGCGTAATGCGGCGGCGGTGGTGGCGGTGATGCTGGGGGTGGCGCTGGCGTTTTCGGTGCAGCTCATCAACGCATCGGCGCTGAGCGAATTTTCCAGCGCGGTCAGCGCCGTGGGCGGCCAGCCGGACCTGGAGCTGCGGGCCACGCAGGGGCGGTTCGATGAGGCCATTTATGAGCGCATCGCCACCCACCCCGACGTGGCCGTAGCCAGCCCGGTGCTGGAGGTGGCCACCTTTGCGCTGGACACCGCCGGGCAGCGCGTGCCGCTGAAGGTGCTGGGCGTGGATGCCCTGGTGGTGGCGGCGGTGGCCCCTGGCCTGATGCCGGTGCCGGGCAAAGAGGCCGACCGCCTGGCGCTGTTTGCGCCTGGCGCCGTGTTCTTGAACCCCGCCGCCCAGCAGGCTCTGGCCCAGCCGGTGCATTTGCAAAATGGACCAACCCTGCAAGTAGCAGGCTCGGTGGCGGCCACCGGCCCGGCGTTGGCGGTGATGGACATTGGCGCGGCGCAAGACGCTTTCAACGCGCAGGGCCAGCTCTCGCGCATAGCCCTGCGGCTGCGCGCCGGGGTGGACCACGCGGCTTTTGTCAATGCGCTGGCGCTGCCACCGGGCATCACCGCCGCCGAGCCGGGCGATGCGGCCCAGCGGGTGAGCAACCTGTCGCGGGCCTACCGGGTCAACCTGACGGTGCTAGCCCTGGTAGCGCTGTTCACCGGGGCGTTTCTGGTGTTTTCTGTGCTGTCGCTCAGCGTGGCCAAGCGGGCGCAGCAGTTTGCGCTGCTGGGCGTGCTGGGCCTGACCGGGCGCGAACGGTTGCAACTGGTGCTGGCCGAGTCGCTGGTGTTGGGCGGCATCGGCAGCCTGGCGGGCATTGCGCTGGGCACCGGGCTGGCGGCGCTGGCGCTGCGCGTGCTGGGCGGGGATTTGGGCGGCGGCTACTTTGCGGGGGTGGCCCCGCGCCTGCAGTGGGATGCCACCGCCGCGCTGGTCTATGGCGCGCTGGGCGTGGCCGCTGCCGCGGTGGGCGGCTGGTGGCCCGCGCGGGCGGCGCAGCGTTTGCCTGCGGCGCAAACGCTCAAGGGCCTGGGCGCAGATTTGGGGCGTACCTCGACCAGTTGGATGAGTTGGGCGCTGATCGCCCTGGGCCTGCTGCTGGCGCTGGCCCCGCCAGTGTGGGGCATTCCGCTGGGCGCCTACCTGTCGGTGGCCTTGCTGCTGGTGGGTGGCATCACGGCCCTGCCCTGGCTGATTGCCGCGCTGTATGACCGGCTGGCCCCGTGGTTGAACCACCGGCTGCTGCCCATGCTGGCGATAGAGCGGGCGCGCCGGGTGCGGCAGAGCGCTGCGGTGGCCGTGAGCGGCGTGGTGGCCTCGCTGAGCCTGGCGGTGGCGCTCACGGTGATGGTGGCCAGCTTTCGCGACTCCATGGTGCAGTGGCTGGACGTGGTGCTGCCCGCCGACCTGTATGTGCGCAGCCCCACCGCCAGTGCAGGTAACGACGCACTGACCCTGCCGCCCCAGTTTGTGCAGGCCGTCGCCCAGATCCCCGGCGTGCAGCGCGTGGCCACCCAACGCAGCCGCGCCCTGCTGCTCGACCCCGGCAAACCCAGCGTGGCACTGCTCGCCCGGCAGATTGGCGACCCCGCCCGCAGCCTGCCGCTGGTGGGCAACGCACTGCCAGTGCCGCCAGGGCAGATTGGCATCTACGTGAGCGAGCCGATGGTGGACTTGTACGGGGCCCGGCCCGGCACCACGTTTGCGCCACTTTTTAAGGCTTTTAGGCCTCTAGACCAAGATACATCGGCGCAAGCAGCTACTTTCTTTGTAGCAGGCGTGTGGCGTGACTATGCGCGGCAGTTTGGTGCCATCAGCATGGAGCAGGCCGATTTTGTGCGGCTGACGGGCGACGCGCAGGTCAACGACATGGCGCTGTGGCTGGCCGACGGCGCGCAGGAGGCGGCGGTGCAAGAGGCCATCCGCGCCCTGACCGAGTTGCCGCTGGAGTTCTCGTCGGCGGGCCAGATCCGCGCCATCTCTCTGAAGATTTTTGACCGCAGCTTCGCCGTGACCTACTGGCTGCAGGCCATCGCCATTGCCATCGGCTTGTTTGGCGTGGCGGCCAGCTTCAGCGCCCAGGTGCTGGCGCGGCGCAAAGAGTTTGGCCTGCTGGCCCACCTGGGCCTGACGCGGCGGCAGATCTTGGCCGTGGTGGCCGGGGAAGGCGCAGCCTGGACGCTGATCGGCTCGGTGGCCGGGCTGGCGCTGGGCCTGGCCGTGTCCATGGTGCTGGTGTTTGTGGTGAACCCGCAAAGCTTCCACTGGACCATGGACCTGCACCTGCCCTGGCCCCGCCTGCTGTTGCTGTGCGCCGCCGTGGTGCTGGCCGGTACGGTCACGGCCTGGCTGGCCGGGCGGGCGGCAGCCGGGCAAGACGCGGTGCTGGCGGTGAAGGAAGACTGGTGATGGGCCCCAAGGCGACCAGGCTATGCCAGCGCCAGGCCCGGCAGCCGGAACTGCCCGGCCACGTCGCGTAAGTCACTGGCCTGTGCCTGCAGGCTTTGGGCGGCGGCGGCGGTTTCTTCCACCACAGCGGCGTTTTGCTGGGTCATCCGGTCCATCTGGTACACAGCCGCGCTGATGTGGGACATACCCTGGTTTTGCGCACGGCTGGCGGTGGCAATCTCGCCAATCGCCTGCGCCACCTGGCCCACGGAGCCCACCATCGTGTCCATGGTGTCGCGCGCCTGGTGTACCTTGTCGGAGCCCAACTGCACCATGCCCACCGACGCGGCAATCAGCACCTTGATCTCGCGGGCGGCCACAGCAGAGCGGTTGGCCAGCGCGCGCACCTCCTGCGCCACCACGGCAAACCCGCGCCCGTATTCCCCGGCCCGCGCAGCCTCTACCGCCGCATTCAGCGCCAGGATGTTGGTCTGGAACGCAATGCCGTCGATCACCGCCGTGATCTCTTCGATCTTGCGCGACGAGGCGTGGATATCGCCCATGGTCTGCATCAGACTGGTGATGGCCACACCGCCACGGGTCGCATGGTCCATGGCCGACTGGGCGAGCGTCTCGCCCCGGGAAGATGCCGCCAGCGACTGCTGCAGGCTGCCCACAATCTGCTCCACCGCCGCTGCCGTCTGTTGCAGGCTGGCAGCGGCCTGCTCGGTGCGGTTGGAGACATCCAGGTTGCCGCTGGCGATCTCGCGGGCTCCGTCGGCCACATGGTGGCTGGAGCTCTGGACATGGGCCACCAGCGTGTGCAGCGACTGCTGCATCCGGCCCAGTGCCGCCAGCAGGTGGCCGCCTTCGTCGCGGTCGTGGCCGGTAATGGTGTCTCGCAGGTCCAGGGCAGCCACCCGGTTGGCCGTGTCCACGGCCCGCTGGATCGGCCCGGTGATGCCGCGCACCAGCCACACCGATAGCCCACTGCCCAGCACCAGCGCCACCACGCCAAACACCACCAGGCCCCATTGCGCGGTGCGGCTCACCTGGCCGATGTCCACCACCGAAGCGGCAATCTTGGCGCGCTGCGCGCCCTCCAGCAGCGTCACCTCGGCCAGCAAGGACTGGGCGGCCGGCGTGTAACGGGTGGTGTAGACCTGCTGGATGGTGGCGGTGACCCCAAAGTCGCGCGCCTGCACCAGTTCCTGCAAGGCCTTTGCAAAGTCGGCATCGGCGCGCCGGATGCGGGCCAGGGCGGCCTGGTCTGGCGGCGCGCGCAGCACCGGGGCCATCCGCGCCAGCAGGGCCGCCACCTCGGTGGCCGTCTTTTGCATCTCGGGCAGCAAAACCGCCCCCACCTCGGGCTCGGAGCTCAGCGCAAAACCCTTGGAGCGGGCGATGTTGATGGACACCTGTTGCAGCAAATCGCCCGCCAGGCGCTCGCTGACCAGGGCCTCGTCCACCATCTGCGCCGTCTCTTGCGACACCCGCTGTAGCGACCACACCCCCAGCGCCGAGCCCAGCAGGGCCACCGCCAGCACCAACACCAGCACCCCGCCAATGCGCCGGGAGAACCGGCCCGTGCCCGTAGGCCCCGCGCCCGTATCCGCATGGAAATCTGCCGAAGCCACCGAAGAACCTGCATCCACCATACGCCACAACGCTTTCTGCAACACCACCCCAAACACCCACCCTGACCGGGTGGCAAGAAGCGGATGATGGTGCACTGCGCCCGTGACAAGCGGATGAAACCGGCTGCGCAGCGACAATCAGCCCATGCTGCCCGCCCCACCCTGCTTGCTTTCTTCCGCCGGACTGCGCCGCCGCCTCCTGCTGCGCCTGGGCCCCGCCGCGCTGCTGTGGCCCGGCCATGCTCTGGCCCTGCCCGCCACCACGCTGCAATTTCCGCGCGACCTGGGCAGCCACCCGGACTTTGGCACCGAGTGGTGGTACATCACCGGGCGGGCCATCTCAGACAGCCGCGAATTCGGCTTCCAGCTCACCTTCTTCCGCAGCCGCGTGGCCGCCACGCAGACGATGCAGTCGCGCTTCGCTGCCAAGCAACTGCTGTTTGCCCACGCCGCCATCACCGACGTACAGGGCAAAAAGCTCTGGCACGACCAGCGCATCGCCCGCGCCGGTTTTGGCGTGGCCCAGGCCAGCGAGTCCGACACCGCGGTGCGCCTGCGCGACTGGTCGCTGGTGCGCACAGGCACGGACTACACCGCCGAGCTGCCCGCCACCGGGTTCGGCCTGCACCTGCAGCTCCGCCCCACCCAGCCGCTGGTGTTGCAAGGCAGCCAAGGCCTGTCGCGCAAAGGCCCGCAACCCGACCAGGCCAGCTACTACTTGAGCCAGCCGCAACTGGCGGTCAGCGGCCACCTGCAGCTGCAAGGCCAGCGCTTCGAGATCCAATCGGACACCAGCCGCGCCTGGCTGGACCACGAATGGAGCAACGCCTACCTGCACCCCGAGGCCGCAGGCTGGGACTGGCTGGGCATGAACCTGCAAGACGGCAGCGCCCTGATGGCGTTCCGTATTCGGCACAAGGACGGCAGCACCCTGTGGGACGGCGGCTCGCACCGCACCGCCCAGGGCGCGCTAACCATCTTCCCGCCCGGTGAAACCCGCTTCACCCCCGGGCGCGTGTGGACCAGTCCGGCGAACCAGGCACGCTATCCGGTGGAATGGGCACTGGACACGCCGATGGGACGCTTCAGCGTGCAGGCCGTGCTGGACAACCAGGAGCTGGACAGCCGGGGGTCCACCGGTGCCGTGTACTGGGAAGGATTAAGCCGCCTGTTGAACGCGCAGGGGGTTTTGATCGGGCATGGATATTTGGAAATGACGGGGTATGCGGGGACGTTGCGGATGTAGCCAGTGGGGTCGGATCACGATTGCGCGCTGGGATGCCTATTTCCGTAGCGATGCTTGCCCGCATTCGTGCTCCGACCCCTCTGGCGGGTTGGGTGCCACGGTGATCGTCGGCCGGGATATGCGCCCGGCGGCGCAGTCACTTATTCTTTTGCGCAATGGCGTGCTCTGCACGCGGGGTTCACTCACTTTGCGAAGCAAAGTTAGGTGAACACCAAAAGTAACCATCGATGCGTCGCCCCAACTGTCTGCGCCCTCCGCTGGCGCTGCGGGAACCTGCGGTGCGCGCTTTGGGCGGGGTCTGGCTAAACTCGCCTTCAGACAGACGCCAGCCCTGATCCGCCCAAAGCTGCGCTCCTCGGCGCATACAGATGGGGACCCCTGGGAGCGTGATCGGCCCGGCTGCGCCGGGCATCGCGCCGGCCGCGAACTTGGGGCTGGCGTTTGGCTCTCGGCGCACCATTTGATTGGGTTTAAAATTACTGCCTATTTTCAGGTACCAAAATGGCAGCTAGCGCTTATTACATAAGCACAAGCAGCTCCTGTTTTTTACTATCAAAAGAGAAGCAATGTGTGCCCACTGCGTAGGGGCGCACCCATGGCATCGGAGCACGCGTTAGCCGATGTCCTGGTGGATGCACAGGTAGTTGCCCTCGGGGTCCTTGAACCAGGCCGCCTTCTCTGCGCCCAGCACACACACGTGGTCCACCGTCTTGAACCCTGGCAGGTCGTAATCCTCGAACACCACCCCGGCCTGCTTCAGCGCAGCGACGCTGGTGCCGATGTCCGGGACCTGGAAGCTGATGGCAGTGTGCTCTGCCTTGGTGCCCTCTGGCTTGGGGAACAGCGCCAGCGTGCTGCCACCCACCTGGTAGATGAACTTGCCGTCAGGCCGAAAGCCACTGGGCACCAGGCCCAGGCAACGTTCGTAAAACGCGCGCGCCCGTTCCATATCCACCACAGGCAGCATGGTCGTCACAGAAGCATGGGCCAGCATATGCAGTCCTTTCTTGCTATCCGGCGGCACGGGTACAACAGGTTCCGCATCTTCGCCCAAGCATTGATTTCAAGCATAGGCCGGGAAATGACAAAGCGCCAACCGGAATGCGCGCGGCGGCAAAGTGGCAAGCTGTGGTGTGGCTGCAAAAGAATGGGCGTGTCAGGCCTCCCCCTTTTGAGGGAGAAATCCCACGCACAGTCGGCCACGCAAGGCTTCAGCGGACTACAGTGGTCGATTGTGTGGAACCAGCGCCTGGGCCGTATGTTGGTCCCGGTATAAAAACCGGCCCATCGGATGGACAGCGCGTACGGGAGCCGCTTCTGGGAGATCTAAATGGATTATTCGGAGTGCTGTCACCCGTTCAAGTCCCCGGCGGGGTACGGCATGCAACCCGCTGCAGATGGAAGGTGACGGCATGAGCTGCCATCCCTCTCCCTCTGGTTTGGCAGCCTTGGCCCTGCTGCTCGGGTTCCTGTCGACGGCATTCATTCTTGCCAGACGCCAGTGGACGCGTCGTGACAAGGATTGGCGTATTTCTGTCCATTACGACGCGGCAATGGAAGCAGCCAGACTGCTGAAAGACTGGTGCGCATGGCTGGCAAGCATTGCAACTGCGTCCATCGCCGCCAACGGTTTTTTGGTCAGGCAAGGAGACAATTCAGGAATCTGTAATGCGGGTGCCTTCGCAGTGCTTGCCATCGTGGCATTCCTCTGCTCCATTCTTGCCACCGCAACCTTGCTGTTGGCCCTGCCCTCGGTTGTTGCCCGCTTCTCCAGGAAGCGGCCCAGCCGCGACAATGACTTTTATGAAGCACAGGCTTTTGTGTGGCCATCGACATCGGTCGGCCAGTTCACGCCGCTGTTCAGAGTGGGATTCATCGCGGCATTGCAATACCTTTGTTTTGTCTTTGGGGTTATTTCCTTCGCTGTGTACGCGGCGCTCATGGGGTGAAATACAGCTACGGTCGCCATGGATGGGGCCCTACCCCTCACGAAAACCGCCCCGCCACCTGCTTTCTAAACTGCGTCGGCGTCATCCCCTTCACCTCCAGAAACCGCCGGTTGAAGTTCGCCACGTTGTTAAACCCCACCGCATAACACACGCTGGACACATAGCTGTCGCGCTCCATCAGCAGTTGGCAGGCGCGGTTGACGCGCAGGCGGTTGACGTAGGTGGTGAAGGTCAGGCCGGTGCTCTTGCTGAAGAAGCGCGAGAACGCGCTCTCGCCCATGCCGACCAGTTCGCCCATCTCGCCCAGGGGCAGGGCTTCGGCGTAGTGGGCGTTGACATGGGAGACCACCTTGTTGATGGCCGACAAGGTGTCGTCGGCACCCACCACCGGCAGGTGGTCGCTGGAGAGCAGGCGGTAGTCGGTGCAGCGGCCCAGCAGACACAGCAGCTGGGTGAATTCGGCAAAGCGCTCCAGGCCGTGGCTTTGTTTGATACGGTAGAAGCGCTCGCGCACGGCATCGCTCAGGCCGAAGAATTCGATGCCGTGGCGGGCACGCTCCAAGAGCGGCAGGGTTTCTTCCAGCTCGCGGATTACGCGCATGCCGTCGCGCAGCGGCTCTTCGCGAAACTGGACGACCAGGCTGCGCACCGCCAGGCCGTCGGGCGGCAGGTCGGTACTGACCCAGTTGTGCGGCAGGCGCGGGCCGGTCAGCACCAGGTGGCCGGGCTCGAAGAAGCCCACGTAGTCGCCCACAAAAGCGCGGCCGTGCGCGCCTACGATCAATTGCAGCTCGTACTCGTCGTGGCAATGCCAACGCTCCAGCGGCGTGGGGCTGCCGTGCTCGAAGCAGCGCACAAAGTCATGGTCCACCGCAGCCTCGTAGCCCAGACGCGGGTCGCGCACCAGGTCGTGCTCAATCTCGGGGGCGATGTTGCGGCGCTTGGTGGAGGCGTGTGGCATGGTTTGCATTCAGTGGAATGGGGCAAGGCGTGTTGCGGGTACCGCAACGATAAACACAAGTGCCTGTGAATTTGATACGCAAATATGCGATGCAGGTACGCGTTTGCAGCGGGGAATGCAGGATTACCCCGGCCAACGGGCCAAGCGCCACAGGCACTGCCCACTATGCCAACATCACCCTGCTGTGAGAAAATCCATCCATGCTTAAAACCACTCTCCAAAAGACAGTGCAATCGCTCTCCGCCGCTGAGCTGGCTGCCTCGGCACACACCACCCCCGGCGCGCAAGCGCACCTCTCGGTAGAGCAGCGCGTGCGTGCCATAGGCCGCCAAATCCAGAAGGATTACGGCGTGGTGGTGGTGCCCAAACGCGGCAAAGCGTCCAACCCCTACGACATGACGGCAGAGGAAGCTATCCAGATCATGCAAAAGGCGGGCATTCTGACCAAAGCAGGCCAGCTCAGCACTTCCTACAAGTGAACTCCGGGCAGCTGGTCGTGGCCTACCATGGCTGCGATGTCACTTTGCGCGACGCGCTGGTCAGTGGCCGCACCGCCCATCTTCTGCACAGCAACAACAAATACGACTGGCTGGGTTCTGGCGCGTATTTTTTTGAGAATGACTTTGAACGGGCCCTGCTGTTCGCGCAAAACGCGCACGCCCACCCCGCCAAGCGCTACACCGCCATACCGATTGCCACACCCGCCGTGGTGGGTGCTATTCTGTGTATTTCGCGCTGTCTGGACATGACAACGCAAGACGGCATACGCGAATACACCCACGCGCTCAAGCCCCTGCTCCAGGGTTTTGCAGAAAAGAACACACCACCGCCCACCAACCACGCGGCCTCATTGGACGATACCGAAGTCATCCTGCGAGAGCTGGACCGGTCGGTCTTTGAGTTCATCCACCAAGCACGGGAAAGTCGGCCCGAACTGCCCAACTTTCAAGCCGTTCGTGGCGCGTTCCAACAAGGTAAGGCCTTGTCGGATGCCTCCGGCTTCAAGGAAAACACCCACATCCAGATCGCGCTGCGTGACGATAGCTGCGTACTAGGTTGGTTTCTACCGCCGGGCTTGCAGCTGCTTACCGCAGAGCAACTGCAAGAGGCCCACAAGCGCCTGGCCCAACAAAAGTCTGCAGGCAAACCCAGAGTGCGCGCAAATAGCCCGGCCCGATAATTTTCACGTCAAATCAGCCCTTAATGCTCATAAATAGGGCGCAAGAAGCTATCATTTTTAACAATCACGCCCCATCCACCACCAGCCCCGCCATGCCCAGCAGCACCGCCACAAACGCCTGCGCCGCCGGGGTGGGTGACTCGCCCAGGCGGGTGATCAGGCCGTAGTCGGGCATGCGGTCTGGCAGGTCTACCGGGATGCGGGCCAGCAGGCCTTTTTGCACGTATTTGGCGACCAGGGCGGCGGGTTGCAGCGACAACATCGGGGTGGTTTGCAGCAGCTCCAGAGCGAACAGGAACGACGGCGTTTCGACCACGCCCGAGGTGGGTTGCTGGCCGGTGCTGGCAAAGATGTCGTCCGACACCTTGCGCACAGCGGTAGACGGCGGGTACAGAATCCATGGCCAGTGGGCCAACTCGGTCAGGCCTAAATTGGCAGTGCCGCGCAGGGGATGGTCGGGCCCGGCCACCACCTGCAGCGCCTCACTCGACAGGCGGGTGTACTGGAACTGCGCCCGCTGCGCCTCATCGGTGAAGCGGCCAATCATCAGGTCGATCTTGCGCTCGGCCAGCCAATGGATGAGCTGGTCGCTGCTTTGCTCCAGAATTTTCAGCACCAGCAGCGGGCGCAGGCGCTGGATCTCGGCCACCGAGGCAATCAGCAAATGTGCCGCCGAGCCGCTGATGGCCCCAATCGCCAGGTGGCCGTGGCCGCCTTGCTGCAGGGCGTTGAACTCGTCCACAAACTTGCGTTGCCCGGCCAGCGCGCTCTGGGCATAACGCAGGGTGAACAGCCCCAGCTCGTTGGGCCGCATGCCGCGCGGCAGGCGGTCGAACAGGCGGGCCTGGAAGATGTCTTCGATGTCCACCAGGATCTTGGTGGCCGCCGGTTGGGTGATGTGCATCTGCTCGCCAGTGAGGCGCAGATTGCGGGTCTGGCCCAGGATGTCCAGAAACTGCAAATGCCGAAACCGCAGCCGCCCGCAGGCCTGGGCCATGGACAAGGGTTTCATAGACAAGGGTTTACCAGAAAGAGACGCGTGAGCCATAAGCATTTGGAATGGGTTGCAGCAAATATTTCAGTGGACTCTAACCGCTGCGGGGCCTAACCTCCGCCCTGTACCGTGACTGCCCGCCAAAGGGCTGCGCGGTGCCGATGGGACATCCATCGTGCCTTAGCCATTCCATTGGAGACACATATGAAGCTGAAATCCCTCGCCGTGGCCGCCACGGTATTCGCCATGTTGGCCGGTCCTGTGGCAGCCCAAATCAGGGAACATGCGTTCAAGGTGGGCATCGGCCTGAGCGACGACCACCCCCAGGCCCTGGCCGTCAAGTATTTTGGCGAACAGCTCATGGCCAAGAGCGGCGGCAAGATGAGCGCCAAGCTGTTTGCCAGCGGCTCGCTGGGTAACGACGTGAGCATGACCTCGTCGCTGCGCGGCGGCACGCTGGAGATGACGGTGCCCGACAGCTCTACCCTGGTCTCGCTGGTCAAGCCCTTTGGCGTGCTCAACCTGCCGCTGACCTTCAACAACGAACAAGAAGCCGATGCCGTGCTGGACGGCCCCTTCGGCCAGAAGCTGCTGGCCAAGCTGCCCGAAAAAGGCCTGATCGGCCTGGGCTACTGGGAAAACGGCTTTCGCCATGTGACCAACTCGCGCCGCCCCATCACCAAGGCCGACGACATCGCCGGGCTGAAGCTGCGGGTGATCCAGAACCAGCTGTTCCTCGACACCTTCAGTGCCCTGGGTGCCAACGCCACGCCCATGCCATTTACCGAGCTGTATTCGGCCATGGAGAGCAGCGCCGTGGACGGCCAGGAGAACCCGCCCGCCACTATTCTGGCCAGCAAGTTCTTCGAGGTGCAAAAGCACCTGGTGCTGTCGCGCCACATGTACAGCGCCTGGGTGCTGCTGATGTCCAAAAAGACCTGGGACGGCCTGAACGCACAAGAGCAAAAAATCGTGGCCGATGCCGCGCGCGAAGCCACGCTGTATGAGCGCAAAACCATCCGCGCCTTCAGCGAAAAGGCCGTGGGCGAGCTGAAGAAGGCGGGCATGCAAGTCACCGAACTGCCCGCCGCCGAGCAGGCCAAGATGCGCACCAAGCTGCAACCTGTGCTGGCCAAGTTCAGCAAAGAGTTTGGCGAAGACACCACCGCCGAGATGGCGGGCGAGCTGGCCAAGCTGAGGAAATAGGTACACCCCCAGGCTACAGCGCAAGCGCTTTTCGCCCCCCCCTTGCAGGGGGCAACACCAGCAGCCTGGCAAAGCCAGTTCTGCGGTGTTTCTGGAAGGTGTGCGTTCTGCCTGTAGCCGGGTGCCGCGCCCATCGACCCGATTTGCCCCACTTTTCACAAGAAGCCACGCCATGGACACGCCAGAACGTCAACCTATCCGCCCGTTTCGCTCCCGCGACTGGTTTGCCGACCCGCAGCGATCGGACATGACCGCGCTGTACCTGGAGCGCTTCATGAATTACGGGCTCACGCCCGAAGAGCTGCGCTCGGGCCGCCCCATCATCGGCATTGCCCAGACCGGCAGCGACCTGTCGCCCTGCAACCGCATCCACGTGGACCTGGCGCGGCGCGTGCGCGAGGGCATCCGCGATGCGGGCGGCATCCCGATGGAATTTCCGGTACACCCCATTTTTGAGAACTGCCGCCGCCCCACCGCCGCGCTAGACCGCAACCTGGCCTACCTGGGCCTGGTGGAAATTTTGTACGGCTACCCCATTGATGCGGTGGTGCTGACCACCGGCTGCGACAAGACTACGCCTGCGGGCATCATGGCCGCCAGCACGGTGGACATTCCGGCCATCGTGCTCTCAGGCGGGCCGATGCTGGACGGCTGGCACAACGGCGAGCTGGTCGGTTCGGGCACGGTGATCTGGCGCAGCCGCCGCCAGTTGGCTGCGGGCGAGATCGACGAGGAAGAATTCTTGCAGCGCGCCTGCAGCAGCGCTCCGTCGGCGGGCCACTGCAACACCATGGGCACGGCTTCCACCATGAACGCGGTGGCCGAGGCCTTGGGCCTGTCATTACCCGGCTGCGCTGCCATTCCAGCCCCGTACCGCGAGCGCGGGCAAATGGCCTACGCCACCGGACGGCGCATCGTGGAAATGGCGTATGAAGACCTGCGCCCTTCGCGCATCCTGACGCGCCAGAGCTTTTTGAACGCCTTGTCGGTGGTGAGCTGCGCGGGCGGCTCCAGCAACGCGCAGGTGCACATCATGGCCATGGCGCGCCATGCCGGGGTGGATTTGCAGCCGCAAGACTGGACCACCCACGGCTACGACCTGCCCCTGCTGCTGAACATGCAGCCTGCGGGCAAGTTCCTGGGCGAGCGCTTCTTCCGCGCTGGCGGCGTGCCCGCGCTGATGTGGGAGCTGCAGCAGGCGGGCCGCCTGCACGGCGATGCCTTGAGCGTCACCGGCCAGCCCATCGCCGCCAACCTGGAGGGCCGTGAAACCAACGACCGCGAGGTGATCTACCCGTTTGCCGCGCCGCTGATGGAGAAGGCGGGCTTTCTGGTGCTGAGCGGCAACCTGTTCGACTTCGGCATCATGAAAACCTCGGTGATCTCGCCCACCTTCCGCGCGCGTTACCTCAGCAACCCAGGCGCAGAGGGCATCTTCGAGGCGCGTGCCGTGGTGTTTGAGGGGGCCGACGACTACCACGCCCGCATCAACGACCCCACGCTCAACATCGACGAGGGCTGCATTCTGGTGATGCGCGGCGCGGGGCCAATCGGCTGGCCGGGCTCGGCCGAGGTGGTCAACATGCAGCCGCCCGATGCCCTGATCCAACGCGGCACCATGACCCTGCCGACCCTGGGCGATGGCCGCCAGTCGGGCACGGCAGACAGCCCGTCCATCCTCAATGCCTCGCCCGAAAGCGCGGTGGGCGGGGGCCTGAGCTGGCTGTTGAGCGGCGACACCATCCGCATCGACCTCAACGCGGGCCGCTGCGATGCGCTGGTACCGCCGGAAGAAATCGCCCGCCGCCGCCGTGAGCTGCCCACCCCGCCCGTGCCGCCCAGCCATTCCCCCTGGGAAGCGCTGTACCGCGAAAAAACCGGCCAACTGGCCGACGGGGCCACGATGGACTTTGCGCTGGACTACCAGCGCATTTCCGAAAAAACACCGCGACACAATCACTGAAAGAACAACATGAGCGACACCCACAACATCCTCCCCCAAGACGGTTTGGCTGGCACCCTGGTGGGCCGCGTCTGGCTGGGCGGCACCCTGCCCGGCCCGGCGGTCGTAGCCCTGCGGCCCGACGGCGTATTCGACCTGAGCGCGCACTACCCCACCATGAGCACCCTGCTCGACACCGCCCAACCGGCCGAGGCCGTGCGCAAGGCCCCCGGCCAGCGCCTGTGCAGCGTCGATGAACTGCTGGCCAACAGCCTACCCGGCAGCCGCCATGCCGCCCTGCCCCACCTGCTGGCCCCCTGCGACCTGCAGGTGGTGAAGGCGGCGGGCGTGACCTTTGCCGCCAGCCTGATCGAGCGCGTGATCGAAGAGCAGGCCCGCGGCGATGCCAGCCGCGCCCAGGGTCTGCGCAGCCAGGTCACCGGCCTGATCGGTGCCAGCCTGGCCGACATGCGCCCCGGCTCGCCCCAGGCCATGGCGCTCAAAACCCTGTTGCAGGAAAAAGGCCTGTGGTCGCAGTACCTCGAGGTGGGCATTGGCCCCGATGCCGAGGTGTTCACCAAAGCCCCGGTGCTGGCCTCGGTGGGCTGCGGCGAAGACATCGGCATCCGCTCCGACTCGGCCTGGAACAACCCCGAGCCCGAGGTGGTGCTGGCCGTCAACAGCCGGGGCGACATCGTCGGTGCCGCCCTGGGCAACGACGTGAATCTGCGCGACATCGAAGGCCGCAGCGCCCTGCTGCTGGGCAAGGCCAAGGACAACAACGCATCCTGCGCCATCGGCCCGTTCATCCGCCTGTTCGACGCAGGCTTCGGGCTGGACGCAGTGCGTAACGAGACCGTGCACCTCCACGTGGCCGGAGCCGACGGTTACCAGCTGCGCGGCATCAACACCATGGCCAGCATCAGCCGCGACCCGGTGGACCTGGTGGCGCAAACCCTGTCGGCCCACCAGTACCCCGACGGCTTCATGCTTTTCCTGGGTACGCTGTTTGCCCCCATCGAAGACCGCGACCAGCCCGGCGGCGGCTTTACCCACAAACTGGGCGACGTGGTCACCATCCACAGCGCCTGGCTGGGTGGCCTGCACAACCGCGTGACGCACTGCGAAACCGCCCCGCCGTGGCGCTTTGGCCTGCGGGCGTTCATGGGCAACCTGGCGGCACGTGGGCTGCTGAAAAGTGGGGCGTTGTAGACTGGGTAGCAGGTGGTGTTTTAGGTATCTTTTATGCCTCTAGCGCTTATTCTGTGGGCGTAACCAGCTACTATTACAATAGCACCCAGGCTGGTTATGCAATACAGCCCGTGTGCAGCGCCATCGGCCTGGGCCACCGGATGGCGCTACATTCGTCGCTGAACCACTTTCCCTGATTGCCCTCCACGGCGGCCAGGCCCCTCTTGCCCGTGTCGCCCGCAACCGCCGCCCTTCCAGCCGATCCATCCCATGCACCGTGGCAGCCACCCCACACGGGCCCGGCACGCGAACACTTGCCCCTGGGCCTGCTACTCTCGCTGCTAGCCCACGCGCTGCTGTTCAGCCTGACCTTCGGCGGCCAGGGCACCGGGCTGCCGGGCTTTGGCTTCCCCTGGGAAGAGCGCCGGGGCGAAGTGCCCGACCGCATGCCAGCACCTCCCCTGCAGGCCGTGTTGGCCCCCACCCCGGCCACCACACCAGCCAATACTTCACCCAGCGACACCCCACCGGCGGCGGCTCCGGTGGCCGAACTCGTGTGGATTGCGCCCCCACCCGCCGCCCCCACGCCCGCTCCACCCCCTGCCCCTACTGCCCCCGCAGCACCCCGCGCCCCATCCGCCGAGCAGCAAGAAGCCGCGCGCCAGGCCGCGGAACGCCGGGTGGCCGCCCGGGCCGAAGCCGCCCGTCAAAAGGCCGAGCGGGCAGCCGAACGCCTGGAGGCCCAACGTCTGGCCGCCGCGCTGCGCCAGGAGCAAAAAGAACAGCAGATGGCGCAGCAAGAGGCGCTGCGGCAAGAGAAGGCCGAGCGTGCAGCAGAGCAAATCGCGCAAGCGGAGCTGACCAAGGCCGCGCGGGCCGAGGCCCTGGCATTGGAGCACCAGGAAACCCAGCGGCAAGCGGCCGTGCAGGAAACCGCCCGGCAAGAGGCACAGCGACTCCAGGCCAACCGGTTGGAGGCCGAACGGATGCAAGCCGCACAGGTAGAGACAGCCAGGGCAGAAGCCGAACAGGCCATCCGCCAGTTGACGGCCCGCCAAGCCGCCGCAACCGCCGTGGCCATGGCACGCCAGATCGAGTCCGAACGCCAGGCCAGCGCCCAGCAGGAAACCCAGCGCCAAGACGAAGAACGCAAAGCGACTGAACGTCTGACAGCGGAGCGCCTGGAGGCCGAACGCAAAGACGCAGAACGCGCCGATGCCACCCGCAAAGAGGCTGCGCGCCAGGAAGCCGAACGCCAGGAGGCCACACGGGTAGCCAGCGCCCGGCAAGAGGCAGCACAGCGCGATGCCACCCGCAAGGAAGAAGCTGCGCGGAGTGAGGCGGCACGGGCCGAGGCCGAACGCAAGGAGGCCGAGCGGGTGCAGGCCGCACAGCAAGCCGCAGCCCAGCAAGAAGCCGCCCGCCAGGAGCAAGAACAGGCACAAGCCGCTCGGCAAGAAGCTGCCCGCCAGGCCACACAGCGGGCAGAAGCTGCGCGACTCGATGCCCTGCGCAAAGAGGCTGCCCGGCAAGACGGCGAACGCAAGGAAGCGGCGCGCCAGGAAGCGGCGGCCACGGCTGCGGCATCGGCAGCAGCGGCGACATCCACAACGGTGACTGCGGCAGCACCGGCAACGCCGGCACCCTCCGCAGCAGCCACTACACCGGCTTCAGCCCCACCAGCCACCCCTGCCCGCAGCGCCGCCGAAGAACAGCGCGAAGAACGCCTGCGGGCGATCGGACGGCAGTTGAACCTGGAGGCCGACCAGCGCGCCGCCGCCGCCAAAGCCGCAGAGGCTGCCGCTGCTGCGCGCCCGGCCTCCACACTGCCATCGTCGTGGAGCACCGCCCGCCGGGGCCGCCTCTTTGGCCGCAGCGATGCCAACCAGGACCTGGTGCTGTACGCCGAAGCCTGGGCCCGCAAGATCGAGCTCAACATGACCTTTGCCACCGTGCGCGATGCCGCCCAACAGGCGCACGTCGACCCCATCGTGTTGGTCGCCGTGCGCAGCGATGGCTCGGTGGAATCGGTCAGCTTTGTGCGCACCAGCGGCGTGCCCGCCCTGGACGAAGCCGTGCGCAGCATCGTGCAGTCCCAGGCCAACTACCCCGCCTTTCCCCCCACCCTGGCCCGCGAATTCGACGTGGTCGAAATCCGGCGTACCTGGCACTTTGATATGGCAGTGCGGTTGTACTGACCTGGAGCCCGCCTACACCGGGCTGTCGATCCGGATCCAGGTGGTTTTGAGTTCGCTGTATTTGTCAAACGCGTGCAGCGACTTGTCGCGCCCCACGCCGCTTTGCTTTACGCCGCCGAAGGGCACGGTGATGTCGTCTTCGTCGTATGAGTTGACGTGCACGGTGCCCGCTTTGAGGGCGCGGGCCACGCCGTGGGCTTTGTTGATGTCGCGGGTCCAGACGGCGGCCTGCAGGCCGTAGATGCTGTCGTTGGCGATGCGCACGGCCTCGGCGGCATCGGTAAAGGACAAGACCGACAGCACCGGGCCGAAGATTTCTTCCTGGGCGATGCGCATGCGGTTGGTTACGCCGTCGAAGATGGTGGGTTGTACATAAAAACCACCGCTATCGCCCATCACTTGGGCGCCACCAGCTATCAATTTTGCACCGTCTTGCTGGCCTGCCTCGATATAGCCCAGCACCGTATCCATCTGGGTTTTGTCGACCAGCGCGCCCATGATGGTGTCGGGCAGCAGCGGGTTGGCGGGGGCGTAGCGTGGCACCAGGGCCAGGGCCTTTTCCAGGAAGGCATCCTTGATCGAGGCCTCCACCAGCAGGCGCGAGGGGGCGTTGCAGCTCTCGCCCTGGTTAAAAAACACGCTGCCCACGGCGGCCTCTACCGCACGGTCCAGGTCGGGGCAATCGGCAAACACGATGTTGGGTGACTTGCCACCCAGCTCGGTCCAGGCGCGCTTGAGGTTGCTCAGGCCCGCCATCACGTGGATGCGCTTGCCGACCTTGGTGGAGCCGGTAAAGGCGATGCAGTCCACATCCATGTGCAGGGCCAGCGGCTCACCGGCTTCCAGGCCGAAGCCGGGCACCACGTTAAACACGCCGGGGGGAATGCCCGCCTCCAGCGCCAGCTCGGCCAGGCGCAGCGCGGTGAGGGGCGACTTTTCGCTGGGCTTCAAGACGATGGAGTTGCCTGCGGCCAGGGCCGGGGCGATCTTCCAGGCGGCCATGATCATGGGGTAGTTCCAGGGCACGATGACCCCCACCACCCCCACCGGTTCGCGGGTGATCAGCGCCAGCGACTGGTTGCCGGTGGGCGCAATTTCGTCGTAGATCTTGTCCACCGCCTCGCCGTACCAGCGGATGCAGTTGGCGGCGCTGTTGACGTCCACCGCGCGGGCGTAACGCACGGGCTTGCCCATGTCCAGGGTTTCGGTCAGCGCCAGCTCGTCGGCGTGGGCCAGCAGCTGGTCGGCAAACTTCACCATCACCCGCTTGCGCTGGGCTGGCGGTAGGCCACGCCAGCGGGCATCGTCAAAGGCGGCGCGGGCGGCCTGCACGGCCTGGTCGATCTCGGCCTCGCCACCCCGGGTGACTTCGGCCAGCACGCGGCCATCGACCGGCGAGCTTTTGGTGAACACGGCGCTGCCCTGCACCCGTTTGCCATTGATCAGGGCGCGGCCATCGAGTTGAAGGTCTGAAATATTGAACATGCAGGTATTTCCTTATGCAGCAATGGCTGCTTGCATCTCGCGCGCACGGCGAGTTTGCTGGCGGGCCATGGCGATGCTGTAGACGATGATGCCGATGCTGACCACGGTGATCAAAATCGCCGCTGCAGCATAAATGGAAGGGTTCACGCCGCGCCGGGCGTAGCCAAAAATCACCTGCGGCAACGTGGTGACTCCGGGGCCGGACAAAAATTCGGAGATCACCACATCGTCGAACGACAGGGTGAAGGTCAGCATCCAGGCCGCCACCAGCGAGGGGGCAATATTGGGCAACGTGACCAGAAAGAACACCTGGAACGGGCGGCAACCCAGGTCCATGGCGGCTTCTTCCAGGGAGCGGTCCATCTCGCGCAGGCGGCCCGAAATGACCACGGTGGCGTAGGCCATGCCCAGCAGGGTGTGGCCCAGCACGATGGTGGTGACACCCCGGTCCGGCCAGCCGATGGCGCGCTGTACCGCCACCATCAGCAGCAGCAAAGACAAGCCGATGATCACCTCGGGCATCACCAGCGGCGCGCTGACCAGGCCGGCAAACAGGGTGCGGCCCTTGAAGCGCACATAACGCACCAGCACAAAGGCCGCAAATGCGCCCAATATGACGGACAGCGTTCCGGTGATCACCGCCACCTTGAGCGACAGAAAGAAGCCTTCCACCAGCCGCGAATCGCCCATCAGCGCGGTGTACCAGCGCAGCGAAAAGCCGGTGAACACGCCGTCTTGCCGTGTGCTGTTGAACGAAAAAACGATCAGAAAAAACAGCGGGATGTACAAGAACAAATACACCGCGGCCAACCAGAAGCGGCCAAAGTAGGTTTGGATGAAGCGGGTCATGTCAGGCCTCTTTCGGTGCGTTGCTGGCATCGCTGTAGCGGTTGTAGACGGCCATCGGAATCAGGATGAACAGAATCATCACGATCGCCAGCGCCGAGGCGCGCGGCCAGTTGTTGCTGCTGAACATTTCGTCCCACACCACGCGGCCAATCATCAGGTTTTCGGCACCGCCCAGCAGGGACGGAATCACGAATTCGCCCACGCTGGGGATGAACACCAGCATCGACCCGGCGATGATGCCGGCCTTGCTCAGCGGTACGGTGATGAGCCAGAAGGCATGCCAGGGCGACGCGCCCAGGTCGTGCGCGGCTTCAAGCAAGCGAAAGTCCATCTTCACCAGGTTGGCGTACAGCGGCAGGATCATGAACGGGCAGTACACGTAGGTCATGCCGACCAGCATGGACACGTCGGTGTAGAGCATCTGGATGGGTTCACTGGTGATGCCCGTCCACATCAGCAGGTTGTTGAGTACGCCCTGGTCGGCCAGGATGCCCTTCCAGGCATACACGCGCAGCAAAAAGGATGTCCAGAACGGCAGCATCACCAGCATCAGCAGCGCGGGTTGCAGGCTTTGTTTGGCGCGGGCGATGAAGTAGGCAAACGGGTAGCCAATCAGCAGGCACAGTACCGTGGTCCAGAAGGCGTATTTCACCGAGGTGATGTAGGCCTCGATGTAGATGGTCTGGCCCCAGACCCGCACACCGTCGTCCCCTACCTCGCTGACGATGGAGAGATAGTTGTCGTACTTCAGCAGGATGTGCCACACGCCGTCCAGGGCGCTGACCAGCGGCGCGAACGGGTCAACGCCGTTGCCCATGTCGGTCACGCTGATGCGCACCAGAATCAAGAACGGGGCCACAAAAAACAGCACCAGCCACAGGTACGGCACGCCGATGACGAAGCGCGCGCCGGGGATCAGCCGGGCCCATTTCAGTAGTTGCATAGCAGCACCTCCTTATTGGGTGAGCGTGACGGGGGCCACATCGTCCCACCAGAAGAAGACTTTGTCGTCCCAGGTGATGTCGCTGTTGTCGTGGCGGCTTTGGTTGGCTTCGGTCACCTTGACGCGGCGGCCACCGGGCATTTCCACGATGTAGCTGCTGTAGCTGCCGAAGTAGGCAATCTCGCGCACCGTGCCGCTAAACAGGTTGTAGCCCACGTCGGCAGGCCGCTCTTTGGAGATGGAGATTTTCTCGGGCCGCACCGCCACCGCCAGCGGCATGCCCAGCGTGCCGCTGATGCCGTGGCCGATGCGCACCACGCCCTGCTCGGTGGTGACTTCGCAGCGGTCGGGCTCGTCCACGCTGAGGTGGCCGTCGAACAGGTTGATGTTGCCGATGAAGTCGGCCACAAAACGGTTGGCCGGGTGCTCGTACACCTCTTTGGGTGTGCCCACCTGCAAAACCTTGCCCTTGCTCATCACCGCGATGCGCGAGGCCATGGTCATGGCCTCTTCCTGGTCGTGGGTCACCATCACCACCGTCACGCCCACCGATTCGATGATGTTGACCAGCTCAAACTGAGTGCGCTCGCGCAGCTTTTTGTCCAACGCGCCCAGGGGTTCGTCCAGCAGCAAGAGCTGGGGCTTCTTGGCCAGGCTGCGGGCCAGGGCCACGCGCTGCTGCTGCCCGCCCGAGAGCTGGTGCGGCTTGCGCTTGGCGTAATCGGTGAGCTGCACCAGGGCCAGCATTTCTTCGACCCGGGTTTTGATCTGCGCGCTGGGCATGCCTTCGCGCTTGAGGCCAAAGGCGATGTTGTCCCAGATGTTGAGGTGCGGAAACAGCGCGTACGACTGGAACATCATGTTGATGGGCCGCTCGTAGGGCGGCATCTTGGCGATGTCCACGCCGCCCAGCATGACCGCGCCGGTGGTCGGTGTTTCAAACCCGGCCAGCATGCGCAGCAGGGTGGATTTACCACAGCCCGAGCTGCCCAGCAGCGCAAAGATCTCGCCCTTCTGGATCGACAGCGTCACGTTGTCGACGGCGGCCACGCCATCGAAACGTTTGACCAGGTTCTCGGTGCGCAAAAAGCCTTCAGGGCGGGGTTTGGGCAGGTTCATACGGGGCAATCCCAGAAATCAAAACAATCAAAAAAGCCGTGCACCCCCGATGACGACGGTGCACGGCTTGCCGCTCAAACAGTCACAACCGTTTATTTGCTCTTCTTGAACAAGGTGTAGATGTTGCTCATGGACTCGCGGGTCTCGTTGCTCAGGCTGGAGGGCGAAACCATCTTGGCCATGTTGTCGGCATCGACAAAAATGGTTTTGTCGGCGGCGATTTCGGGCGTGACCTTGTCGATGCTGGCCTTGTTAGCCGTGGGGTAGGTCAGCTCGTTGGTCAGCGAGGCCGAGACTTCGGGGCGCAGGAAATAATCCATGAACATCATGGCGTTGTTCGGGTGGGTGGCATCCTTGGGAATGGCCAGGTTGTCAAAGAAGATCAGGCCGCCGGTCTTGGGCACCAGCACTTCAATGTCGTTGCCGTTCTTGTTCTCGATGGCACGGGCCTTGGCCACGTTCATGTCACCCGCCCAACCCAGGCCCACGCAGGCCTTGCCGCCGGCCAGGTCGTCGATCATGGTGCTGGAGAACAAACGGATGTCCTTGCGCACCTTGGCCAGCATGGCACCGGCTTCCTTGTGCTCGGCGACATCGGCCGAGTAGGCGTTTTTGCCGATGTAGTGCAGCGCGGGCGGGATGACTTCGGTAGGCGAATCCAGGTAGGCTATGCCGCAGGACTTGAGCTTGGAGGTGTAGACCGGGTTGAACACCAGGTCCCAGGCGTTTTCAGGCATGGGGGTGGAGCCCAGCGCCTTGGCAACCTTGCCCTTGTTGATGGCCACGGTGGTGTAGCTCCAGGCCCACGGCACCAGGTACTCGTTGCCCGCATCCACACCGGCCAGCTTGGCCATGATGGCGGGGTCGAGGTTGCTGGCGTTGGGGATCTTGCTCTTGTCGAGCTTCATCAGCAGGCCGCCGTCGATCTGCGACTTGGCAAACACCGCGCCGGGCACCACGATGTCAAAACCGCTGTTGCCCGCCACCAGCTTGGCCTGCAGGCCCTCGTTGTTCTCAAAAGTCTGGTAATTGACCTTGATGCCGGTTTCCTTCTCGAAGTTGGCGATCATGTCAGCGGCGATGTAGTCGGGCCAGTTGTACACGTTCAGCACTTTTTCTTCGGTGTTGGCAGGGGGTGCGGCCGGGGCCGAAGCCACGGGCTCGGGTGCAGGGGCCGCCGCCACGGGGGCCTCTTCTTTTTTACCGCAAGCGCCCAGCATCAGGGCGGAGAGTGCAATAACCAGTGCGTGCTGTTTCATGGTGACAATTTCCAAAAAAGAAGAAAACGAAAAAAGATTGTAGGAGGCTTGTAAAGCTTACCCAACGTGTCCGGCGGCCTTCAACTCTTGCCACGTCAGGTCCAGACATAGCAAGATCAGCGCCACCATCTCGTCGATCTGCGCATGCGTCATCACCAGTGGCGGGGCAATGATCATGCGGTCGCCCACGGCGCGCATCACCAGGCCGTTGGCAAAACAGTGCTTGCGGCACAGCATGCCGACCGACAGGCTCTCGTCAAAGCGCTCGCCGGTCTGCTTGTTTTTCACCAATACCAGCCCGGCCACAAAACCGCAGGTTTCGGCATGCGCCACCAGCGGGTGCTCGTTAAGCGCGCTGTACTTTTGGGCCAGGTAGGGACCGATATCGGTGCGCACCCGCTCGACCAGGTTTTCGCGCTCCATGATGACGATGTTGGCCAGGGCCACCGCGCAGGCCACCGGATGGCCGCTGTAGGTGTAGCCGTGGTTGAACTCACCGCCCTTTTCGATCAGCACCTTGGCCACGCGGTCGCCCACCAGCACGCCGCCCAGCGGGATGTAGCCACTGGTTACGCCTTTTGCAAAGGTAATCAAATCTGGCTTGTAGCCAAACTTCTCGTAGGCAAACCAGTGGCCCAGGCGGCCAAAGGCGCAGATCACCTCGTCGCTGATCAGCAAGATGCCATATTTGTCCACGATGCGCTGGATTTCCGGCCAGTAGGTGGCGGGCGGAATGATCACCCCACCCGCGCCCTGCACCGGCTCGCCGATGAAGGCGGCCACCTTGTCGGGCCCAACCTCCAGAATCTTGGCCTCCAGCCAGCCCGCCGCGCGCAGGCCGAACGCGTCTGCGCTCTCGCCCGGCAGCGCGTTCTCTACCGCGTAGGGCTGCTCGATGTGGGTGATGTTGGGAATGGGCAGGTCGCCCTGGGCGTGCATGCCCGACATGCCGCTGAGCGAAGCCGCCGCCATAGTGCTGCCGTGGTAGCCGTTGTGGCGGCTGATGATGACCTTGCGCTGCGGCTGGCCCAGCAGGTCCCAGTAGCGGCGCACCATGCGCACATTCGAGTCGTTGCTTTCGCTGCCGCTACAGGAATAGAACACGTGCTCGAAGCCGGGGGCCAGGCTGGCCAGCTTGGCAGCCAGGGTGGCGGCGGGCACGTTGGTGGTCTGGAAAAAGCTGTTGTAGTAGGGCAGCGCCATCATTTGCTGGTAGGCGGCATCGGCCAGCTCTTTGCGGCCGTAGCCGACGCTGACACACCACAGGCCGCTCATCGCGTCCAGCAGGCGGTTGCCTTCCGAGTCCCAGATGTAGATGCCATCGGCACGGGTGATGACCTTGGCACCGCGTGCGTTCAGGTCCTGGAAGTCGGTGAAGGGGTGGAGGAAGTGGGCGCTGTCGAGCGCCTGGATTTCTGCGGTATTAACGGTGTTTGGCATAGGCATATTTTCTTAAAAGTCACATTGGCTCACCACCCTGTCACAGCTATGACGCACTCCTTCCAGAAACACCGCAGAACTGGCTTTGCCAGGCTGCTGGTGTTGCCCCCTGCAAGGGGGTTGGAGAAAGATGCGAAGCACTGGAGCCTGGGGGTGTGATTGATTTCAAACGTGCAGCAGCAGGTGCTCGCGTTCCCAAGGCGAAATCACCTTCATGAACTCTTCAAACTCCAGCTCCTTGATCTCGGTGTAGACGGTGATGAATTCCTTGCCCAGGATGTCGTGCAGGTCGGTCTCACCCCGCAGCAAATCCAGCGCCTCGCCCAGGCTGCGCGGCAGCGAGAACGGGGCCAGGTAGGCATCACCCTTCATTTCGGCCTTGGGCTTGATCTTCTTTTGCATGCCCAGGTAGCCGCAGGCCAGGGTCATGGCCATGGCCACGTAGGGATTGGCATCCACGCCGATCACGCGGTTTTCCACCCGGCGCGCCTGCGGGCTGGAGATGGGCGAGCGGATGCCGACGGTGCGGTTGTCGTAACCCCATTCGGTGTTGATGGGCGCGGCGGTGTTGCGCGACAGGCGGCGGTAGCTGTTGACGTACGGGGCCACCAGGGCCATGGCGGCAGGCTGGTAGCGCTGCAGGCCGCCGATGTAGTGGAAAAAGGCCTCCGACGGCGTGCCATCGTCGTTGCTGAAGATGTTCTTGCCCGTGGCCTTGCTGACCAGGCTTTGGTGCACATGCATGGCGCTGCCGGGCTCGCCCTCGATGGGCTTGGCCATGAAGGTGGCGTACATGTCGTGGCGCAGCGCCACCTCGCGCACGGTGCGCTTGAAAAAGAACACTTCATCGGCCAGGCCCAGCGGGTGGGCGTGGAAGAAGTTGATCTCCATCTGCCCGGCACCGGCCTCGTGGATCAGGGTGTCCACGTTGAGTTCCATCTTGTCGCAGTAGTCGTACAACTCTTCAAACAACGGGTCAAATTCGTTCACCGCGTCGATGCTGTAGGACTGGCGCGAGGTCTCGGCCCGGCCACTGCGGCCAATCGGCGGGCGCAGCACGGTGTTGGGGTCGGTGTTGCGCGCCACCAGGTAGAACTCCAGCTCGGGGGCCACCACCGGCTCCAGGCCCAGCTCGGCGTACAGGTCGCATACGCGGCGCAGCACGCTGCGCGGGGCAAACGGCACCAGCTTGCCCTCGCGGTCGTAGCAGTCGTGGATCACCTGCGCCGTGGGGTCGCTGGCCCAGGGCACGATGCGCACGGTGGATGCATCGGGGCGCAGCTGCATGTCGCGGTCGGTGGGGTTGACCACGTCGTAGTACGGGCCCTGCGACGGCAGCTCGCCGGTCACGCCCATGGCCACCACGGCCTCGGGGATGCGCATGCCGCGGTCTTCGGTGAACTTGGCGCGGGGCAGAATCTTGCCGCGCGCCACGCCGGTCAAGTCGGGCACCAGGCATTCCACCTCGGTGACGCGGCGCTCGTTGAGCCAGTTCTCCAGGTCGTTGAAGGTCATGTGTTCTTTTTTGACATCAGCCATAGGCAATTTCTCCGTTGAGGTTGGGTTAGGTTGCTATGACTTACGGAGCGCCCAAACTAGCTGCTGAGCGCTGCGTAAGCCGTTTTTCACGTTGACGTGATCTGCACGCGGCCCCGAAGGCCGCGAATATCTGGGTATAAAAAGGGTTCTCGGACCAGCGCCACTCGGGGTGCCACTGCACCGCGTAGGCAAAGGCCGGGGCACCGGTGATCTCAAAGGCTTCAATCAGCCCATCGGGCGCATGGGCAATGGCACGCAAGCCCGGTGCCAGCCGCCCAATGCCCTGGCCGTGCAGCGAATTCACCTGGGTGCGCACGCCGCCCGCCCACTGGGCCATGGCGGAATCAGGGGCTATCAGCAGATCATGGCTCAGGCCGTATTGGGTGGCCAGGGGGGCGCTTTCATCTTCGCGGTGGTCCTGCAGGCCGGGCACAGCATGCACGGTTTGGTGCAGGCTGCCACCCAGGGCCACATTGATTTCCTGGAAGCCCCGGCAAGCCCCCAACAGCGGCACGCCTTGCGCGATGCACTCGCGCACCAGGGCAAAGGTCAGCGTATCGCGGGCCGGGTCCAGCGGCAGGCTGGGGTCGGCCACGGTTTCATCGAAATGCGAGGGGTGCACGTTGGACGGCGAGCCGGTCAGCATGACCCCGTCTACCAGGGCCAGCAGCGCGGGGATGTCAGCCACGTCGGCCAGCGGAAAACTCACCGGCTGGGCCTGTGCCCCATCGCGCACGGCGCGGGCATACTTGTCGCCCAGGTACAGGTAGGGCAGCGATGAATCATCCCCACCCCGCTGGCGGTGGTCCATCGGCAGCCACACCAGGGGGCGCTGCGCGGCAAGGGGAATTACGGTGATTGCGTCTGAGGTGCAGGTCATGCCAGCCAGGTTCCGGAAGAAGATATTACCAGTCCGTCATCTGCCCCACTGTAACCGACACGCCCGGCTTGCGCCGCCAAAAACACTATATTTTTTGTAGCTGCTTGTGCTTATTCGATAGGCACAGAGCACCAATTTCATGCCCAAAACCCAGGGTTTCACCGGGATGTCGCGTACAAGACGTTGACCAGCTGCGCCAGCCGCGCTCCGGCCTTGGTGAGCTGCCGGGTCTGCACCTGCGCCAGTCGGGTGGCGTAGCCCTCGGGGTCGGCCATCAAAGCGGGCCACACCCGGCCCTTGTCCATACGGGCCGGGCCCAGCGACAGGCCGGTAAAGGCCGCGCCCGACACGGCCACGGTGTCGCTGGCCCAGGTCTGCGCCAGGCGGCCCACGCCTGCCCGGCTCTTGGGCAGCGCCCGCGCGTCTTGCAGCATGCGGGCGGGCACGGCTCTGGCGCGCAGGCCGTCGGGCAGGTCGTCCCACAGCGCGTGCAGATTGCCCTCAAGGGTGGCGATGCTGTTGCCGCCCCGGGTTTCCAGCGCCTCGGTGTGGCCCGGCGCATCGGGGTCCACCGACTTACCCGCCGCATCCAGGTACAGCGCGCCCACGTGCAGCGGCTGGTGCAGGTCACCGATGAAATGCGCCAGCAGCCGCAAGGCTTCGGCCCGGCTGGTGAAACTAAAAGGCGGCGGCACCGGCTGGCCTTGCAGCTGGGCGATGGCGGCGTTGGTGGCATGCACCAGGTCGTGGCGGTGGGTGCCCACGTAGCCCATCTTGTAGCGGCCATGCTGGTAGGCCACGTCGGTGTAGTGGTAGGTTTTGTGGCAGTCGCGCGGCTGGCCGCAGGTGTTCCAGTTGCGCGCCACATAGTTTTGCATCGCCTGCTTGCCCTTGGCGGTTTCAAAACGGGTACAGGCGGGCGACGCCCAGCGCGCATCTGCGACGTACTCTAGGCCCTGCTCTCCCAGCACCACGCCTTTGGCGCAATCGGCCCAGGGTGCCGCCTGCGCCAGGGTCAGACCCAGGTCGCGCTGCAGCCCGGCGGCGGCCTGCGGGGTCAGCATCTGGTCGGCGATGGCACCGATGAGCATATGCCCCTGGTGGCCCCAGGCGATGGCACGCAACGGCAGCAGGCAGGCCAGTGCCAGCAGGCAAACAGCCCCATATCTTCCCAACCTCATCGCTGGTCCCTGGCTGGTTTTTTGGCCAGCAACATGTGGATCCAGTTGGCATGCCGGGGCGTACAGGCGGCCTGGGCTTTTTGCAGCTGCACCGCCAGCCGGGTACAGAGCTTTTGCGGCAGGCTGCGGGCCGGGGGCGGCTGCAGGTCCGCACCACAGTGGATGCAGGGCTCGTCCTGGATGTAGGTGCCAAAAGGGTTACCCGCCCGGTCCATCAGCCAGGCCGACACGGCGTTGGTGCCCGGCTCGGCCACGCCCACCAGGGTTTGGCGCTGCACCGTGTAGGCCGGAAACAGGGCCTGCAGCCGCGCTTCGTCGAACCGGTTCACATGGCCCCAGGGCGGGTTTTTGCCGCCGCAGCGCTGGCAGGTGCTGCGGCCCTGGCGGATGTCTTGCCGGTAGGGTACGCCCACCACGATATAGCGCGCGGCCACCCGCGCCAGCTCGGCGCACACCTGGGGCAGCAGCGCCGAAGGAATGTGCTCCAGCACCTCGGCGCACAGCAGCAGGTCAAACGTGCCATCGCCAAATTGCAGCGCCGTCGCATCGCCCTGCACGCACTGCACACGCGGGTCGTTTACCTGCGGCGGCTCCAGGTCGAGCGCGGTCACCTGGGCGTAACGGTCGGCCAGCTGGCGCGACAGGTAACCATCGCGGGCACCAATATCCAGCGCGGTCTGCACATCGGCAGGCAGCAAGGCCATCAGATCGGCCACGCGCTCGCGGTCGGTCAGGCTGTTGCGGTTGTCTTCCAGACTCAAAAACATCTCGGCACTTTCCTAGCTTCCCACCTCAAGCAAACCACAACACCACCGCGTGGATCGCCAGTCCCGCCAGTCCCCCCACCAGCGTGCCGCTGATGCGGATGAACTGCAGGTCGCGGCCCACGCTCAGCTCCAATTCTTGCACCAGTTGGCGGTCGTCCCAGCCCTTGATGGTCTGCGCGATATGGGTGGTCACGCCCGTACGCAAGCCCAGTGCCAATTGGCCCGCTGCGGCCATCACATGCTCGTTGATGGCTTCGCGCAGGTGGGTGTCGCTGGCCAGGCGCTCCCCCACCGCACCCAGCGCCGCCCGCAGGTTGCGGGCGATGGCCGACTGCGGGTCGGCAAGGTCGGCCTGCAGCAATTGTTTGATATCCGTCCACAGCGAGGCCACGAACTGGCGCACTGTCGGGTCGGTCAGCGCCCGCTCTTTCAGATCGTCGCAGGCCTGGCGCAGGGCCGGGTCGTCGCGCAGGCGGGTGATGTAGTCGGCCAGCCAGGCCTGGTAACGCAGGCGCGCCGGGTGCGCGGGCTGGGCCAATACCTCGCGCAGCTCGTCCAGGGCCGAGGCGCTGAGCTTCTCGGCCATGCTGTCGGCCATTTTGGAGGTGGATGCCACCGCGTCCACCAGGCCCACCACCTTGGGCCATTCCTTGCGCACGTGCTTGTGCAGCAACTCCGACACCGCCGCCTTCACCTCGTCCTGCGCCAGGTACTCGCCCAGCTTGACCAGCCCGGCATCCAGCAATTCGTTGTGCCGCCCGTCCTGCGTCAGCAGGCCCAGCACCTCGCCCGCGGTGGCGGCTGCGTCCCAGCGCCGCGCCTGGGCCACCACCAGCTCCAGCGTGGCACGCTGCATGCGCGCGTCGTCAAACACGTTCAGCAGACCCAGCGCCACGCCCTGGGCCTGTTGCGCCCACAAGGCCATGCGCGCCGGGTCGCGCAGCCACTCGCCCAGGCGCTGCGCCGGGTCCAGCACCGCCAGCTTGGCCAGCAGCGTGGCCGGGTCCAGAAAATGGTCGCGCACAAAATCGGCCAGGCTGTCGGCGATGCGCTCCTTGCTCTGCGGGATGATGGCCGTGTGCGGCAGCGGAATGCCCAGCGGATGGCGAAACAGCGCAACCACCGCAAACCAGTCGGCCAGCGCGCCCACGGCCGATGCCTCGCAAAACGCCCGCAACCAGCCCCAGCCGCCCTGCCCGCCCATGGCGTGGCCCAACAGCAGGCCGCCCAAGGATGCCAGCAGCAGCGCAATGGCAAACCACTGCATGCGGCGCAAAGACTGGCGGCGGGGATCGGTAAGGGTTTGCATGGGGGGAGCATAGCCCGGATAGCCCACCCACCCCTTTTCATCAAATTTCATAGCTGGTAGCGCTTATGGAATAAGCGCTGGCGGCACTTTTTGCCAATATTTACAAATACACTGTGGTTCGTTCTGCGGCCTGCCCTGGCCTTACGATAGGCATCTACCCACACCCACACCACCACCCCCATGGAACTCCGCCAGCTCCGTTATTTCGTCAAGGTCTGCGAGCTGCGCAGCATGGGCCGCGCTGCGGTAGAGCTGGGCGTGGTGACCTCGGCGCTGAGCCAGCAGATCAGCCGACTGGAGGGCGAACTCAGCACCCGGCTGCTGCAGCGCGCCAGCACCGGTGTCACCCCCACCGACGCGGGCGTGGCCTTTTTGCAGCAGGCCCAGCTCACGTTGCGGCATGCGGACGAGGCGGTGCGCGCGGCGCAGCAGGCGCGCCTGTCTGGCCACGTGAGCGTAGGCCTGGCACCCACCACCGCCTCGGTGCTCGGCCTGCCGCTGATGCTGGCCATGCGGGCGCGGTACCCGGACGTGCGGCTGCACCTGGTGGAGTCGCTGTCGGGCAACCTTGCCAGCATGCTGCAGGCGCGCCAGCTCGACCTGGCCGTGCTGTTCGAAACCACCACGCCGCGCCGCTGGAGCATCGAGCCCCTGCTGGACGAGAAGCTGTTTGTGCTGGCCGCCACCGATCTGGCCCAACGGCCCTCGGGTGCCAAGGTGCGGCTGGCCCAGCTCGCGGGCCTGCCGCTGATCATGCCCAGCGCCGACCACGGCCTGCGCGCCACACTCACCACCGCGTTTGCCCGCGCACGCATCGCGCCCCACGTGGTGGCCGAAATCGACGGCCTGGCGCTGCTGATGGACGCTGTGCGCGCCGGGCTGGGTGCCACCATCCAGCCCGGCGCCGCCATCGCCCGGCAACCCGCCGAAGGGGTGCACAGCAGCCAGATCACCGATGCCCATGTGGGGCGGCGCAACCTGCTGGTCAGCCTGTCGGACGACGAACTGTCGCCCGCCGCGCTGGCCACCCGGGTGGTGATGGCCGACACCGCGCGCACCCTGGTGCGCGAAGGGCGCTGGCCCGGCGCAAGTCTTCTCGATAACTGAACACCTGTTGCCTGATCCGGCCTTTCGCCGGAGAGGCCGTCTGCCTACAGTCTCCTGACCCACAAGGAGACATGCAGTGAGTGACCAAAAAATAGACGTACTCGTCGTAGGCGGCGGCAATGCCGCCCTCTGCGCCGCGCTGATGGCGCGCGAAGCCGGGGCCAGCGTGCTGCTGCTCGAAGCCGCCCCCAAGGCCTGGCGCGGCGGCAATTCGCAACACACCCGCAACCTGCGCTGCATGCACGACGCACCGCAGGACGTGCTGGTCGATGCCTACCCCGAAGAAGAATACTGGCAGGACCTGCTCAAGGTGACCGGCGGCCTGACCGACGAGCACCTGGCCCGGCTGGTGATACGCGCTTCGTCCAACTGCCGCGACTGGATGCGCCGCCACGGCGTGCACTTCCAGCCGCCGCTGTCGGGCGCGCTGCATGTGGCGCGCACCAATGCCTTCTTCATGGGCGGCGGCAAGGCGCTGGTCAACGCCTACTACCGCAGCGCCGAACGCCTGGGCGTGCAGATCCGTTACGAAACACCCGTGGCCTCGGTCGAGTGCATTGGTGACCGCTTCACCGCCGTCCGCACCGAAGCGGGCGAACGCATCACCGCCCGCAGCTGCGTGCTGGCCGCCGGTGGCTTCGAGTCCAACCGCGCCTGGCTGCGCGAAGCCTGGGGCCAGAACGAGCGCGGCGAATGGCCGGCCGACAACTTCCTGGTGCGCGGCACCCGCTTTAACCAGGGCGTGCTGCTCAAGCAGCTGATCAATGCCGGAGCCGACACCATTGGCGACCCGTCGCAGGGCCACATGGTGGCCATCGATGCCCGGGCCCCGCTGTTTGATGGTGGCATCTGCACCCGCATCGACTGTGTGTCGCTGGGCGTGGTGGTCAACCGCAAGGCCCGGCGTTTCTACGACGAGGGCGAAGATTTCTGGCCCAAGCGCTACGCCATCTGGGGGCGGCTGGTAGCCCAGCAGCCGGGCCAGGTGGCCTACTCCATCATCGACCAGAAGGCCGTGGGCCGCTTCATGCCGCCGGTGTTCCCCGGCACCACCTCCGACACGCTGCAAGGGCTGGCGCAGCAGCTCGGGCTGGACGAGGCCACCTTTCTGCGCACCATTGCCGACTACAACGCCGCCTGCCGGGTGGGCCAGTTCGACCACACCGCGCTGGACGACTGCCACACCGACGGCCTGGCACCCGCCAAGACCCACTGGGCCCGGCCCATCGACACCGCACCCTTCTACGCCTACCCGCTGCGCCCCGGCATCACCTTCACCTACCTGGGCCTGAAGGTGGACGACACCACCGCCGTGCGCTTTGGCAACCGGCCCAGCCCCAACCTCTTCGTGGCCGGGGAAATGATGGCCGGCAATGTGCTCGGCAAGGGCTACACCGCCGGTGTGGGCATGAGCATCGGCACCGCCTTCGGCCGCATCGCAGGCACCCAGGCGGCAGCCGCCGCCTTACAACAGAAGGAGACCCACCATGCAAACGCTTGAAGCCCTGGCACGCGAGGCCGTATCGCTCGCGGAAGGCCCGCGCCGCGTCATTCCCATCCTCTCCAGCGCCGAGGCCGAGGTCGGGCGGCAGATGCAGATCTGTAACGCCTGCCGCTACTGCGAGGGCTTTTGCGCCGTGTTCCCGGCCATGACCCGGCGGTTGGAGTTTGGCAAGGCCGACATCCACTTTCTGGCCAACCTGTGCCACAACTGCGGTGCCTGCCTGCACGCCTGCCAGTACGCACCGCCGCATGAGTTTGCCGTGAACGTGCCGCAGGCCATGGCCGAGGTGCGTGGACAGACCTATGTGGACTACGCCTGGCCGCCCGCGCTCGGCGTGCTCTACCAGCGTAACGGCCTCACGCTGTCGCTGGCCCTGGCGGCGGCGCTGGCGCTGTTCCTGGCACTGGCTGTGGCCATGAAAGGCAGCCTGTGGGGCAGCGCGCCCGGCGACAACTTCTACAGCGTGTTTCCGCACAACCTGCTGGTGGGCCTGTTCGCCCCGGTGTTCCTGTTCTCCACCTTGGCGCTGGCCATGGGCGTACGCCGCTTCTGGCGCGACATCACCCCCGCCACCAGCGGCGCGCCGCTGACTGCACCGGCTGCCGCCGAGGCCACCGACGCGGTGCTGCGCCTCAAGTACCTCGACGGCGGCCATGGCGAAGGCTGCCACAACGAGGACGACGCGTACACGCTGGCCCGTCGGCGCTTCCACCACCTCACCTTCTACGGCTTCATGCTGTGCTTCGCCGCCACCAGCGTGGCAACGCTCTACCACTACGCCTTCGGCTGGGCCGCGCCCTACGCCCTGCCCAGCCTGCCCAAGCTGCTGGGTGTGGCCGGTGGCATCAGCCTGGTGCTGGGCACCGCCGGGCTGTGGCACCTGAACCGCCAACGCCATCCACTGCATGGCGACGCAAAACAAAAGCCGATGGACCTGGGCTTCATCGCCCTGCTGTTCCTCACCAGCGCCAGCGGCCTGGCCCTGTGGCTGGGCAGCGGCACCCCCGCCCTGGCCCTGCTGCTGTGCCTGCACCTGGGCGCGGTAATGGCCTTGTTTGCCACCCTGCCCTACGGCAAGTTCGGCCACGGCATTTTCCGCAGCGCCGCACTGCTGCGCCATGCCGTGGAAAAGCGCCTGCCCAACCCCATCGGCCTGGGTGCCGAGTGATCACCCTTAACCCCCAAGAAGACCCCACGGAGACCCCAAAAATGAACAAACGACACCTTCTGCGTGCCACGGCAGTGTGCGCCGCTGCACTGTGCCTGGCGACCCCAGCACCGGCCCAGGACTTCCCGCCCAAAAAACCCGTCACCCTGGTGGTCGGCTTCGCCGCCGGGGGCGCAGCCGATGCGGCGGCGCGCCTGATCGCCCGCAAACTCGGCGAGGACATCGGCCAGACCGTCATCATCGACAACAAGGCCGGTGCCGGGGGCAACATCGCGCACCAGCATGTGGCCAATGGGCCGGCAGACGGCTCGATGCTGCTGTTTGGCTCCATCGGCCCGCTGACCATCGCACCGCACGTGATGAAGGTCAGCTACGACCCCTTCAAGGACCTGGCCGCCATCTCGGGCGGGGTGAACTTTCCGAATGTGCTGGTGGTGCACAAGGGCCTGGGTGTCAAAACCTTGGCCGAGTTTGTGGCCCTGGCCAAGAAGAAGCCCGGCAGCATCGACTTCGCCTCGACCGGGGCCGGTTCGGCCTCGCACCTGGCCGGGGAGCTGTTCGGCCAGCGCGCGGGCATCGACATGGTGCACGTGCCCTACAAAGGCGGCGCACCGGCCCTGCAAGACCTGCTGGGCGAACGTATCGCCTCGTATTTTTCGGCACCGCCTACCGCGATGCCGCACGTGGAAGCGGGCAAGCTCATCCCCCTGGCCACCACCGGCCTGGCCCGCCCGGCCTACATGCCCACCATCCCCACGGTGGCCGAGTCGGGCTACCCCGGCTTCGATGCCCTGAACTGGTACGCCTTCGTAGCACCCAGCAAAACGCCCGTGGCGATTCTGGAGCGCTGGAACCAGGCCATCGTCAAGGTGCTGGCCGACCCCGGCGTGAAGCAGGCCCTGGACAAACACGGCCTGACCCCCCAGCCCACCACCCGCGCCGAGCTCACCGACTTCATGCGGAAAGAAGATGCCAAGTGGAGCGCTATCGTGCGTGACCGCAAGATCACGGCCCAGTGAGGTCGGCCTGCAGCGGTTTTACCGGGCCGCTCAGACCGCCGCCTTGTACGCCCGCCAGCCCCCAAACGCCGAAATGTCCTGCGCGCCGTCCAATCCTGAAGGCTCGCAGATGAAGCCCGCCACCGTGCTGCCATCGGCCAGCAGCGTGCGGCCAATGCCTAAGGGCGCGGGGATGCCGTCCACAAAGCTGCCGAACTGCGCGCCAGGCAGCTCCCACACCTCCACCTCGATAGCAGCACCGCCCTCGGCCACGCGGACCAGGCCGGGGCGTTTGCCGTCGGGCAAGGCGTAGAGGCGATAGACGGGCGCGGTGCTGGTGCACTGCACCCGGCGGGCACCCCGGCTGGTGAGTTGGTGGTTCAGCGGCTGGCCTTGCAGGTGCGCACCGCAGACGGCTACCCGGATCTGGCCGGACGGCACGGCACCCAAAGCTTCGAACGGCACCGCCGTGTGGCCCGTAGCCCCAAGCGTGGCCGCCCGGCCCTGCAGGCTGTGCTGCCAGCGCTGGGCCAGGTGCAGCAGCGGCTGGTCCTGGTGGGCCGGGGCGACGAAGGTGATGCCAAAAGGTAGACCGTCAAGCAGGCCGTCGGCCCGAAAGCCAGCGGGCACGGCGATGGCGGCGTAGTCCAGCAGATTCACGAAGTTGGTGTACAGGCCGAAGTCGCTGTTGCGGGCAATCGGCTCAGCCAACATCGTGTCTATGCGGTGGATGGTGGGCGAGGTGGGCAGCAGCATGCAGTCGATATCGGCCCAAACGGCGGAGCAACGTTGCGCCAGGGCACGCAGGCGGTACTGGGCGGCGAAGGCATCGGCGGCCAGCGGCTTCGCACCGCCGAGGGTGATCTCGCGGGTCACCGGAAACACAGCCTCAGGCTGCGCATCGATGAAGGCGCGGATGGCCTGGTAGCGTTCTGCGACCCAGGGGCCTTCGTACAGCAGGCGGGCGGTCTCGAAGAAGGGTTCAAAATCGATCTCGACCAGCTCCGCGCCCAGGGCCAGCGCGTGGGCGCGGGCGGCCTCGAAGCACTGGGCATAACCGCTGTCGCCCAAGAATTGCAACTGGTCGGCGCGCGGCACGCCCAGGCGCGGATGCTCGGCCCGGCCAAAGTCGAAGCCGTGCGGCTGGGCCTGGCGGGCATACGCGTCCTGCGCGTCATAGCCCTGGGCCACGGCGAACACCTGCTGCGCGTCATCGGCCGTCAAGGCGAAGATGGACACCGCGTCCAGCGAGCGGCAGGCGGGCACCACGCCGCTGGTGGACAGCAGGCCCAGGCTGGGTTTCAGGCCCACCAGGTGGTTAAAGCCCGCCGGGACTCGGCCCGAACCGGCGGTATCGGTGCCCAGCGAGAAACTCACATGCCCCAAAGCGACCGACACCGCCGAGCCCGCGCTGGAGCCGCCTGAGACGTAGTCCGCATCGAAGGCGTTGTGGCAGGCCCCATACGGCGAGCGCGTGCCGTTCAGGCCGGTGGCGAACTGGTCCAGGTTGGTCTTGCCGATGGCGATGGCCCCCGCGTCCAGCAGGCGCTGCACCACAAAGGCGCTAGTGGCGGGCGTGTAGGCGTAGGCCGGGCAACCGGCGGTGGTGGGCACCCCGGCCAGGTCGATGTTGTCCTTGATGGCAAACGGCACACCCCACAGCGGCAGGCCCTCGGGGCCGCAGTCCATCAAAGCCTGGGCACGTGCGCGCAAGCTAGCCGCGTCGATACGGTGGATCCACGCGGTGTGGGGGTCGTCGCCCATCGCTTGGACCACGTGGTCCACCACCTGCAGCGGGGACAGGCTGCCGTCGCGGTAGGCCTGCTGCAACGCGCCCAGGCTGAGGGAAATAGTTGTCTTGTTCATGCTTGTGCTTCCTGGATGACCACCACGTTTTGTCCTGCCGCCACGGCCCCGCCTTCGCGGCAGGCCATGCGCCACACCGTGCCGGCGCAGGGCGCGGCTACCGTGAACTCCATCTTCATCGACTCGATGACCAGCAGGGCATCGCCCTCGGCCACGGTGTCGCCCTCGGCCACCAGCAGCTTCCACACGCTGCCCGGTACGGCGGTGGCGACGCTGCGCGCGCCGGGGGGCAGGTCGTCTGGCGACGTGGCGGCCTCCAGCACCTCGGGCTCGCCAACGTACTCGGCCTGGCCTGCCACGCGCCAGCGCTCGCGCTCTGCCTCGAAGGCCTGGCCTTGCAGGGCGCGGAAGGCTGCGATGTCGTTGGCGTTGTCGGCCAAGAAACCGCGGTAGTCGTGCAGGCTGAACGTGCCCTCCTCCACCCGCAGCGGGTAGCGCCCGGCGGGGAAATCGCGGCGGATCTGCAGCAGCTCTTCTTCACCCACCGGATAGAAACGGATCTGGTCGAAAAAACGCAGCAGCCAGGGCTTGCCGGGCTCGAAGGCCGGGGCACCACTGGATGCATCGCGCCAGCGGTTCCACATCTGCAGCGTACGGCCCACAAACTGGTAGCCGCCCGGGCCTTCCATGCCGTAGACGCACATGTACGCGCCGCCAATGCCCACCGCGTTCTCGGGGGTCCAGGTACGGGCCGGGTTGTACTTGGTGGTGACCAGGCGGTGGCGCGGGTCCAGCGGCGTGGCCACGGGGGCGCCCAGGTACACGTCGCCCAGGCCCAGTACCAGGTAGCGGGCCTCGAACACGGTGCGCTGCACCTCGGCGATGCTGTCCAGGCCGTTGATGCGGCGGATGAACTCGATGTTGCTGGGGCACCAGGGCGCGTCGGGCCGCACCGACTGCATGTATTTTTCGATCGCCAGCCGGGTGGCGCTGTCGTCCCAGCTCAGCGGCAGGTAGACGGTGCGCGAGGGCACGACCAGATCATCCGTATCGCCCAGCGCATCATCCGCTACAAAAATCGCAGCTATCAGCGCCGATGCAGTGAGCGCTAGCGGCTCAAAATGTATCTGAAGCGAGCGGATGCCGGGGGTCAGATCCACGATGCCCGGCAAGTTTTGCGCCTGCAGCGCCTGCATCAGGCCGTGCACGCGCAGGCGCAGCCCGATGTCCAGCACCGCGTCGCCCAGCTCCACCAGCACATAACGGTCCCCGGCCTGGCGCAGCACCAGGGCCGGGCGTTCGCCCTGCACGTCGCGGCGGGCCAGGATGGGCGAACCTACCGCTTCGCTGCGCTGGGGAATCGCGGGCGGGCTCCAGGCCAGATCGGCGATGCGGCACTCTTGCGCGGCGTGCAGGGCGAGGGCCTCTGGAGCAGTAACGCAGCGGAAACGTATGCGGTCGCCGGGGCGCAGCTGGCCCATCTTCCAGCGCTCGCTGGCCAGCACCACCGCCGGGCAGACGAAGCCGCCCAGGCTGGGGCCGTCGGGCCCGAGGATGACGGGCATGTCGCCGGTGAAGTCGATGGCCCCGATGGCATAGGCGTTGTCGTGGATGTTGGACGGGTGCAACCCCGCCTCGCCGCCGTCGCGCCGCGCCCACTGCGGCTTGGGGCCGATCAGGCGCACGCCGGTGCGGCTGGAGTTGTAGTGCACCTGCCAGTCGGTGCCGAAGAACATCTGCACATCAAAGTCGGTGAAAAAGTCGGGCGCGCCGTGCGGGCCGTAGAGCACGGCGATGTCCCAGTGGTGCTGGTACACCGGCACCACCTCGGCGGGCAAGGCGGCCAAGGGTTCCGTGCTGGCATCGGCCCCGATGTGCAACATGTCGCCCACCCGCAGCGTACGGCCCGCATGCCCGCCGAACTGGCCCAGGGTGAAGGTGGCGCGGCTGCCCAGGTACAGCGGCACGTCCAGCCCGCCGCGCAGCGCCAGGTAACTGCGTGCGCCCGCGCCCTGTACGGCACCGAGCTTGAGCACGCTACCGGCCTTGACCGTGTGCGACTGCCACAGCGCCAGCGCCACGCCGTCCACGCTGGCGGCCATGGCCGCGCCGCAGACCGCTATCACCGTATCGGCATGGAAACGCAGGCTGGGGCCGCTGAGGGTGCATTCCAGCGCGGCTGCATCCGGGGCGTTGCCGACTAGGCGGTTGGCCAGGCGCATGGCCAGGTCGTCCATCGGGCCGCTGGGTGGCACGCCCACCGCCCAGTAACCCACGCGGCCCGGGTGGTCTTGCACGGTGGTCTGCACACCGGCCTCCAGCACCTCCAGCGCCTGCGGCTGGTAGTGCAGATCGGCCAGGCTGCGGGTGACCATCAAGCCATCGACAAACACGGGGTCGGCCACCACGGTGCGCAGGTAGCGCAAATTGGTCTCGATGCCTGCCAGGCGTGTGGCGGCCAAGGCCGTCTGGAGTTTGCACACGGCATCGGCGCGGTCGCTGCCGGTGACGATGAGCTTGGCGATCATCGGGTCGTAATTCGGCGGTACTTCGCTGCCGGTGGCGACCCAGGTTTCGATGCGCGCATCCGTGGGGAACACGACTTCGGTCAAACCGCCCGCGCAAGGCTGGAAGTTGCGTGCCGGGTCTTCGGCGTAGAGCCGCACCTGGATGGACGCGCCGTGTGGTGCGGGCACGGTCAGCGCAAAGTCATCGCCCCGCGCCAGCTTGAGCATCCAGGCCACCAGGTCGATGCCGGTGACCTGCTCAGTCACGCCGTGCTCCACCTGCAGGCGGGTGTTGACCTCCAGAAAGTAGAAGGCCCCGGTGACGGCATCCAGCACGTATTCCACGGTACCGGCGCTGCGGTAGTGGACGGCCTCGGCCAGGCGCACGGCGGTTTGCTGCAGGGCTTCTCTTGTCTCATCCGACAAACCGGGCGCAGGGGTTTCTTCGATCACCTTCTGGTTGCGGCGCTGGGCCGAGCAGTCGCGCTCGCCCAGGGCCACCACCCGGCCTTGGCCGTCGCCGAAGAGCTGCACCTCGATGTGGCGGGCACGCTCGACAAACTTCTCCAGGAACAGGCCCGCGTCCTTGAAGTTGGCCTGGGCCAGGCGCTGCACGGCCTCGAAGGCCGGGGCCATCTCGGCGTCGCTGCGGATCAGCCGCATGCCGATGCCGCCGCCACCCGCCGTGCTTTTGAGCATCACCGGGTAACCAATGCGCGCCGCCTCGCTCTGCGCCTGGGCCAGGTCGGCCAGCAGACCGCTGCCAGGCAGCAGGGGCACGCCCTGGGATTCCGCCAGCGCGCGGGCGGTGTGCTTCAGGCCAAAGGCCCGCATCTGCGCCGGTGTGGGGCCGATAAAAGCGATGCCTGCGTCCTCACAGGCCTGCGCGAAGTCGGGGTTTTCCGACAAAAAACCGTAGCCGGGGTGGATGGCCTCCGCCCCCGTGGCACGGGCCGCGTCCAGGATGCGCTGCGGGTCCAGGTAGCTTTGGGCAGCGGGTGCCGGGCCGATGCAGACGCTGGCATCGGCCAGGGCCACGTGCAGCGAATCGGCATCGGCCTCGGAGTACACGGCCACCGAGCGCAGGCCCAGGGCCCGCAGGCTGCGGATCACGCGGCAGGCGATGGCGCCGCGGTTGGCGATCAAAACGGTATCGAACATGGAGTGAACCTTGGTGGCGGGTCGTCCCGCCGAATGGGTGAGGGGCCGCGAGTCGTCCCGTGGCCTTTTAGGATGGTTGGCGTACTAGAAACGCCGCTGGCCGGGATGTGCGCCCGGCGGCGCAGTAACTTTTCTTTGTGTGGCCAAAGAAAAGTCACCAAAAGAAAGGCCACCCCCGCTACCTGCGTCCCTACGCTTCGCTGCGGGCAACCTGCGGTGCTCGGGCCCGGCGGGGTCTTGCTCGAACTCGCTTCGCTCAAACAATCGCAAGCCCTGATCCGCCGAGCCCTGCGCTCCTCGGCGCATCTAGAGGGGGCCCCGGAGACGGGCACCACACGGGCCATCTCTGCGCTCGGCCGGTGCGAACGGCCCGCCCGGCTCAGCCGGGATTGCGCCCTAGGCGCATGGGGCGCACAGCGCAACCGATCCCGCATTCGGGGCCCCCTCTGTATGCGCCGAGGCGCGCAGCCGCAAGTGGGCAAGGGCTTGCGACTGTCTGAGCGCAGCGAGTTCGAGCAAGACCCCACTTGCGGCGAGCACCGCAGGTTGCCCGCAGCCAGAGGCTGTGGGCCGCAGACAGCGGGGGTGGCTTTTTCTTTGGTGACTTTCTTTTGGCCACACAAAAGAAAGTTACTCGCCCGCCGGGGCGAACTCCCGGCCAGCAGCGCCCGTGAGACCCACAAAGATAGACGCCCCAACAACCCGCGATCGATCAGTTCCACACCAGCAACCGCACCGGCGTAGGGTTGTACCCATTGCAAGGGTTATTCAACTGCGGGCAGTTGGAGATCAGCACCACCACGTCCATCTCGGCCCGCAGCTCCACGTACTTGCCCGCGCCGGAGATGCCGTCTTCAAAACTCAGGCGGCCTTCGGGCGTGACGGGCACGTTCATGAAGAAGTTGATGTTGGGCGCAATGTCGCGTTTGCCCATACCCAGCACACCCGCCTCGTGGCAGTGGCACAGGGCGTGCATGAAGCTGTCGCGGCAACTGTGCATGGGGCGTTTGTCGAGTGCGTAGCGCACGGTGTTGCTCTCGCTGGAGCAGGCCCCGCCCAGGGTGTCGTGGCGGCCACAGGTGTCTGCGGTGATGGTCAGCATGACCCGGCCTGCGCTGGAGTACAGCCGGGAGCCCAGGCCCAGGTAGAGCTGCCCGTTGCGGGCGATGGTGTCGGCGGCGCTGTAGCGCTCCTCGGCATTGGCAGCGCTGTAAAACAGCGTGTCTACCGCCTGGTTGCCTTCCAGATCGAGGATGCGCAGGGTCTGCCCGGCATAGACCGTGGCCATCCACGGGTCGCCTGCCAGGCAGGTCTGGTCGAGCACGGCGGTGGCGGGGTTGAGGGTGCTTTCCAGTAGCTTGCTCATGCTGCGACTCCCACGTAGCGTTCGGTGTTGGTGAAAGCGCGGCCGTTTTGCGGGCACTGGGTGCGGCAGGCATCGTCGGCGGCGACGGGGTCCGCACGGTAGGCGCTGAGCTGCACGTCCGCAGGGGCGTAAACCGGGTTCGCATCCAGCGGATGCGGCGCGCTGCTGAGCACCACCAGGGTGTCCATCTCGAAGCGCAGGTCCACAGTGCTGCCCGCCACGCTGTGGCCGGGCACATGGCTGAGGGCACCATCCGCATCGGGCACCACCTTGCTGAAAAAGTTGACGCAGGGCACCAGGTCGCGCACGCCCAGGCCCCACTTGGCCAGCTCGATGAGCAGGTTGTCGCGGCCATTGCGGTGCATGGCGTTGCGGTGCTGCTGGTAACGCTTGTCGCCGTACCTGGCGAGCACCATGGCCGCGTCGCTCACGCCGCACCAGGTGTCGTGCCAGCCCAGGCTGTCGGCGGTGATGGAACACAGCACCCGGCCCATGTCCGACTGGCAGACATAGCCTGCGGTCAAGAAGGCGGTGTGCTGCGACTTGAGCGTGTCGGGCATGTTGTAGCGCTCCAGCGGCTGCTCGGCGTTGTAAAACAGCGCGGAGACGTTCGCGCCGCCTGTTAAGTCGGTGAGGCGCAAGGCCGTGCCACGGCGCAGGCGGCCAGACCAGTGGTTGCCGCCGGGGAGGTGTTCCTCCCACAGCAATGTGTTGGCAGGGATAGGGTTCATACAGGGTTCCTTTCTTCGGCCATTTGCGTGAGTTTTTGCAATTGGTCCAGGTCGGTTTTCATGCCGGAGGTTTCGCGGATGCGGTCCAACAACTGGCGTTTGAGGCGCACAAACTCGGGGGCGAGCTTCATGTCCTGCTCGCGCTTGGCAGGCAGCGGCACCTCGTAGATCGAGTCGATGCGGCCCGGGCGCGGGGCCATCAGCACCACACGGTGGCCGAGGTAGATGGCCTCTTCCACGTCGTGGGTCACGAAGACGATGGTGGTGCGCTCCAGGCGGTGCACGTGCAGGATCAGGTCGTGCATCACCTCGCGGGTTTGCGCGTCCAGCGCGCCAAAGGGCTCGTCCATCAGCAGAATCTGCGGCTTGCCCATGAGCGCCCGGGCAATCGCCACGCGCTGCTGCATGCCACCCGAGAGCTGGTTCGGGTAGGCGCTGGCCGAGGCCGTCAGCCCCATGAGCTGCAGCAGTGCGTCGGCCCGGCCCGAGGCGGCCTCCACGTCGGCGCTGCTGCGGTTCTGGGTGTGGGAACCGAGCTGGCGGCAAAAGCGGATGTTTTCCGACACCCGCAGCCAGGGGTACAGGCTGTAGTGCTGGAACACCATGGCCCGGTCTTGCCCCGGCCCGGTGATGGCGGCACCATTGACCAGCACGTCACCCTTGCTGTGCGTTTCCAGCCCCGCCAGGGTACGCAGCAGCGTGGACTTGCCGCAACCGGACGCGCCCACCAGGGTGACAAACTCGTTGTCGGCAATGCCCAGGTTCACATCGTTCAGCGCCGTGGTCTGGCCAAAGTATTTCCAGACGTTTTTGCATTCGATCTTAAACATGGTTAACGTCCATGCATCCAGGGAAAAGCCTTGCGGTGCAGCAGGCGAAACAGCTGGTCGATGGCCAAGCCAATGCAGCCGATCAGCAATATCCCGGCAAAGATCTTGTCGGTTTGCAAAAAGCGCTGGGCCTTCAAAATGGCAAAGCCCAGGCCCGAGTTGGCGGCCACCAGCTCGGCCACCACCAGGTAAGTCCAGGCCCAGCCCATGGTGATGCGCAAGGTGTCGAGCAGCGCCGGTTTGGCCGACGGCAAGATCACCTTCTCCAGCACCTCGCGCCGGGTGGCACCCATGGTTTGCGCGGCCTCGATCTGCGCCATGGGCACACGGCGCACGTCCTCGGCCACCATCAGCACCATCTGGAAAAACGTGCCGATGAAGATGATGGCCACCTTGGCCCCCTCGTCGATGCCCACCCACAGCATCACCAGAGGGATGAAGGCCACCGCAGGCATGTAGCGGATAAAGTCGGTCAGCGGCTCCAGCAGCGCCTGTACCGCGCGCCAGCTGCCGATGAACAGACCCAGCGGCAGCGCCAGCAGGGCCGACAGCGCCCAGCCGGTGACCACCCGCAGCGTGCTGATGGCGGCATCGCCCAGCAGGTCGTCTTCCACGGCCCAGGTAAGCACCCGCTCCACCACCTTGTGCGGGCCGGGCAGAAACACCGGGTTCACCCCGGCAAACGCACTCAGCAGCGCCCAGCCCAGCAGCGGAACCACCAGACCGATGAGCGCCAGCGCACCGTAGCTGCCACGCGGAATCGGCAGCCGAATAAACCACAACTTGGCAAACATGGCCTGCGCCTTACTTCAGCGCGTCCTGGACCAGCGAGCCGTCCAGGCCCTTGGCGGCATCGGGCTTGCCTTCGATCAGCTTGTACTTGGTTAAAAAGGCCGCGATGGTGGGCGCGGTGCTGGCCAGAGACAAGGCACTTTTGGCATCAAACGCCTGGGTATTGGCGGCCGCGTCAAAGAACTTGGTGCCGGGCAAAAACACCGCGTACTCCTCGGGCGACAGGCTGACCACCTTGGACATGATCTTGGCCGCCTCGGCAGGCTGCTCGCGGATGAACTTCTCGGTCTCGAACCAGGCCTTGATCATGCCGACCAGCTCCTTGCGCTTGGTCTGGATGGCCTTGTCTTGCGCCACCAGCAGGTCGGGCACCAGGCCGGGCATGTCCTTGGAGGTGAACAAGGCCTTGCCCTTACCGCTCTTTTCTATCTGGTTGACCCAGGGGTTCCACAGCACCGCTGCGTCCACCTTGCCGCTGATGAATGCGGCGGCGGCATCGCCTGCCGACAGATTCACGATCTTCACGTCACCCAGTTGCATGCCGTTCTTGGCCAGCGCCGTGGCCAGCACAAAGTGCGAAATGCTGAACTGCTCCAGCGCCACCTTCTTGCCCTTGAGCTGGGCGAACGAGGTGATCTTGGGGCCGACCATCAGCGCATCATTCCCGGCCGAGTTGTCGTTGACCAGAATGGCCTTCAACGGCAGGCCCTTGGCCAGCGGGCCCAGGGTGTCGGACCAGGTCTGCGAATTGGCATCCAGCTGGCCCGAAGACAGCGCGCCGATGGAGTCGGTGTAGTTGGCAAACCAGACCAGCTTCACATCGGCCCCGTTTTTCTTGAAGAAGCCCTTTTGCTCGGCCACATACCAGGCCACCCAGCCGGGCCAGTCGGACACGCCCACCTTGAGTTCGGCGGCAGCGGGCGTGCTGATGCCAGCCACCGCCACGCCGACCAGCAAGGCAGCAACGACCTTGCGTTTGAAAGCACGGGAAATCGAAAAGAAAGAAGAAGACATGGCAAGACTCCAGGTTGAAGGACAAATGCGGGAGACCACCTCGATCACGAAGTGAACCTCCCGGGCTTTTGTCCCGCCGTGGAGCCTGCAGTGGTATGGGCCGCTGCTGGCCGACTGCTCTCGGACCAGACACCGCCTGAAGATCAGGCAGCCGGAACCCTAGCGGTCATTTGTAGAAGCAATCCAGTGTGGCTGCCCCCGCGCTGGGGGTGCATGCAAATTCGGTGCCAGGGCTTGGACGATGGGTTTTCAGAGGGGAATGGGCTGTGGCGGCCCGGACAGTGGGCCTGCCATGCACCGCATCTGCGCGGCGGCAGGCACGCCGGTGGTGCCTGGGGACCATCGCGGTGCAAATTTGCAATATTTGCTATGGATTAGGGAGCTGCTTGCGCTTGATTGATGAGCACGGAGAGCTTTTTTTATGTGGAATATTTTTAGGTATTTTGATAGCAGACGCTGCCGGGCGTTGGCTTGCGATAATGTGAACAAGTTACAGCGTTGACCTCCGCCCAGCTATACCTTAGTGTGGTGTCGTGCAATGCCAGGAGGAACCAGCATGAATGCAGTGATTGAGCAGTCCCTGATCGCCAAAATCGCCACCTTGTCGCCCCAACAGGTGGCCGAGGTGACCGACTTTGTGGAGTTTCTGGCCCAGCGGCAGGCCAAGCAGTCCGCGTGGACTCGGCTGCTGTCCATTGCACCTGCGCTGGAGGCCGAGGGCGTGGACGCTATGGCGATGGACGAAGTCAACGTCGAGGTCAAGGCGGCACGGGCGGAACGCCGAGCGCGTCTGGCTGCTTCTAGCACCGGCGGTACCAACCCAAACCCTCTGTAAAAGTCCGGATGCGGCGCATTGTCATCGACACCAACATCGTGCTGTCGGGTCTACTGTGGCGCGGCCTGCCGCATCTATTGCTGACCCAGCTAGGCCAGAACCCCGGCATGCAGTTGTTCAGCAGCCCCGCTTTGCTGGATGAACTGGCAGACGTGCTGACCCGGCCATCCCTGACCAAGCGGCTGCACCAGATCCACATGACCACCCATGCGGTGCTAGCTGACTACGTGCGAGTAGTGACGGTGGTGCAGCCCCAGCCCCTGTCCCAACCCGTATGCAGGGACCCCGACGATGACGAGGTGCTGGCCCTGGCGCTGTCGGCACAGGCTGACGTGATCGTGTCTGGCGACAACGACTTGCTGGTGCTACAAAGTTTTGAGGGGATTGCAATCATCACGGCGGCTGAGGCACTGCAGCGGCTGGGGGTGGGCAGCCAAGACTAGCCTGGGCGGCGGAAAATTGGATGGCAAGACCTGATCCTGCTCGGCTATTTGGTGGTCATAAGCACAAGTACCCATTTCCACACCTCATTCATCTCCCCGCTCCGCACCCAAATCCACAAACGCCCGCGGCGTGATGATGGGAATACCCTGGAACTGGCCCATAGACAGCAAGTCCTGGTCGCTGGAGATGATGATGCAGGCATTGCCTGCAACAGCTAGGGATAGGAATTTGTCGTCTTTGGGATGACGGCAGGCGACCACCGCCTCGGTGACCACCACCTCCAGAGCCATCGCGGCGTAGCCTGCGTAGAACTGCTCTCGGTGTTCGATGGCGCGGTAGCGGTCCAGGTAGGGGCGTTGCAGCACGCTGTGGAGTTCGGCCAAGATCTCAGCAGAGACAATCACCTCGAACAAGTCCATCGCCTCGGTCAGCGCCTGCGCTGGGATGGAAGTGGGCTTGAGTACGGCGCTGACCAGGGTGCTGGTGTCGATAACGACCCGGCTATCGGAGCTCATGGACGAGTGCGGTTATTTGGTCGTCCGTCAGTGCCTCGGCGGCGGGGTTGAGGGGCAGTGTGCGCAGAAAGGCGGCCAGGCGGCTCCCGGCACGGCGGCGCTGCAGGGCCTGGGCATCGTCCACCCCCATCATGACGACGAAGGGCCGCCCGTATTTGGTGATGGTGATGCCCTCCAGCCGGGCGGTATCCATGGCGCTGCCAAACTGCTGCTGTACATCGCGGGAGGTCAATGTTTGCATGGCAACCTCTTAAATGGTAGATAACATACCTATATTGTCTACCATGGGCCTTGTGAAGCGCAAGCCCCCTTTTCACCCCGCCCCCATCAACAACCCCGCCAGCGCCGCCGCAATCGGCAGCCCGCTTTCCACCTCAAAGTAACTGAACGCCGGCATAGGGTTCACCTCGAAGCAGACGTACTCGCCATCGGGGCGCAGGCGCAGGTCGATGCCGCTCAGGGGCAGGCCCATGGCGTGCGACATGGCGATGCAGCGGGCGGCGATGGCGGGGGGGAGCGTGGTGGCGACAACCTGGGCGGTGGCGCCGCTGCGCTGGGCGTAGCGGTAGTCGGTGGCGGTGCTGGTGATTTGGGCGGCCAGGGCCTGCTGGCCGACCACGTGCACGCGCACGTCCACGCCCGGCACATAGGCCTGGAACTGGGTGGGCAGCTGGGCCAGGCGGTGCATGCGCGACAGCCAGGTGTCGTCCAGCTCGGTGACGATGGAGCGGATGCCGCTGATCGACTTGAACACCACCCGGCCATGGGTTTTCTGGAACGCGCGGACCTCGGCCTCGTCGGACGTGACCAGGGTGGGCGGCACGCAAAAACCCGCTTCGCCGATCCACTGGGCCTGCAGCGGCTTGGAGGCGTTGGCCTGCATGGCCAGCGGGCGGCTGACCACCCGGGCCGGGGCCACGTCCAGCCATTCCACCAGCTGGCGGTGCAGGGCCAGGGCATGCTTTTGCGCGGGCTCTGGCTGGTCGGCCACACGGGGCTCCAACGGGCGGGCGTAGACGGCGCGGATGTCGGCCAGCGCGGTGCACGCCCCATCCATCACCAGCTCGCCCGCCATGCCCTGCGGCCCGACCTGGATGTCCAACCGGGCCTGGTCCAGCCGGGCGATGTCGAGCAGTTGGTAGCGCGCGCCCGCAGTGTGCAGCGCGGCCACCAGGTGCGCGATGGGAGGATCGTCGCCCTGGCCGTACACGAGGATCATGCGGACTCTTCGACCAGAGTGCGTTCGGCCAGGTCGGCCAGGCAGCGGGCCACGGTGTCGATGTCTTCCAGGTCACTGAGTTCGGGGTGGGGGCTGACATCCACCAGCACCGCCCCCGCCGCACCGCGCTGGAAGCGGAACTCCAGCAGGGTAAAGCCCAGGTTTTGCGCCGTGGCCACGCAGGCCACGCCCAGCCGCCCGGCCAGGATGCCGGTGGTCAGCGTGCCCGCCACCAGCACGGTGGCATCCCAGGGGCCAGGGGCGGCACCGGCACTTTGGTCGGCCACCGGCAGGCCGCAACGGGCGGCGGCGCTGGCCCAGTGCAGCAGCGGCAGCTGCGGCACCAGCCAGGGCTGGCCGCGCAGTGGCTGGACCACACAGCCGCCGCAGGCGGCCAGCCAGCTCAGCACCAGGGCCTGCAGCTCCATGGCGGCGTAGTCGCGGTCTTTGGGGTGGGCCTGGCTGAACTGCGGCAGGGGCAGGTGCTGGATACGGTTGAACACGGCGCGCATCTGCGTGCTGTGCAGCGCCGGGCGGCCCGGCAGCACCAGGCGGGTGTGGGCTATACCGTGTGCATCCACGGTGTGCGACCAGGCGGCCAGGCCCAGGCTTTCGGGGCGCACGGTCCAGACTTCCACCGGGGCACCGGCCAGCAGGTTGCGCAGCGAGGCCGCTACGGATGCCGCACCGGCATCGCTGGCGTGGGCCAGCACCAGCACCACGCCGGACGCCGCTGCCGCGCTAGGGCGTTCGAGTTGCTGGCTCATCGGGGTGGGGGCGCGTCAAACGCCCGCTTCGCATCGCGGTCACCGGCGGCCATGCGCTCTTGCAGCGCGGTGCTGTCGTCGTAGACCGGGCCGCCCTCCAGGTCAGGGCGCAGGCTGGCGTCGATGAAGGGCTGGGCCATGGCACGGCCTGCATCCACTGCGCTGCCCGCATACGCCCGCGCGCCCACCATGGCCTCCAACATCTGCAGCCGGGCTTCCAGGTCGGACAGCACCACGTCCAGGTGGCCGGGGTCGGCCACCGGAGCGGCACGCACGATGCGGTGCTCCAGCATGTCCTTGCGGTCCTTGACGATTTCCTTGGCCACCTCTTTAGTGGTCTCCTTGCGGATTTCTTTTTGAACCTCTTTGCCTTCCTTGGCGGCCTCTTTGGTCAATTCCTTGCCCTCTTTGCGCACGTCCTTGCGGTCCTTGACCAGCGACTTGACGCTGCAGCGCACGCCCAGCGTGGCCGCCATGGTGGGGCCGGAGGCGGAAATGGCGGTGATGGTCACGCAGGTGTTCACCCCCGCATACGACTTGGAGTTAGGCGTGGTGGTGGGGCCAAAGGCCGTCTTGGCGGCAGCACCGGGGAACGGGTCGCCGCTATCGCCCTGGTCGCCAAACGTGCCTGCGGGGTGGGTGGCATCAATCTCGCGCAGGCCGTCAGCCTGCACCAGGGCCACCTTGTAGTGGCTCTCGTTGCTGTTGCCGGGCTGGGCCTCGTCGATGTGCCATACCAACAGGCCTGCGCCGGGCAGTTGCGCGTCAAAGCCGCTGCGCTGGCGGTTTTCGAGCAAAAAATACTCGCTGCTGGCCGCGCCGTTTTTCCACAGGCGGTGCACGGTGTGGCTGGTTTTGACATCGGGCAGCGACACCGTGCCGCTGGCCGTCACATTGGTGGTGCCCACCCAGCCCTGGTTGACCTTGCACCAGGCCGAGGGGTGGGCGGGAATGTCGCCGCCGCCGTTCCACGAGCCACCCGACATCAGGCACCAGTCGCCAATGCCTTCCGAGGTGCCGTCGGTGTCGTACAGGTCGGGAAAGCCAAACAGCAAATGCCCCAGCTCGTGCGCGCACACGCCCAACTTGGCATCTTCGGGCACGGTGAGGTAGGCGTAGATTTGCTTGCCATCGGCGGGCATGGCCGCGGGCAGCACGTGCTTGTGCGACCAAATGTCGCCTGCATTACCAGTTTGCTCGCCGCCGCGCCCGGCGTGCACCACGATGAAGGCATCGATAAAGCCGTTGCCGTCGTTGTCATACAGGCCAAAGTTGACCGCCGGGTTGGCCGCCACCGCCGCATCCTTGGCCAGAATGTTGGCCCGGAACGCGCCGCCGCCGCGGCTGATGCCGAAGTTGTTGTTGGCGTACCAGGCCAGGGTCTGCGGCAGGGTGTAGGGGCCGACCACCTCGCCCACGATGTCCACCAGGCCGCCGGTGACCTCCTGGTAATACTCTTTTACGCTGCCGTGGGGCAGCACGCCGCTGGAAAAAAACAGGTCACGGAAATGTTGCGCGGTTTGCACCATCGCCTTGTCGCTGAACTGGGCCAGCACCACGATGACCCGCAGCGGGCCGCGCAGGGGGGCCCGGTCGGCGGCGGCATTGCGGATGGCCGATTTGGGCGTGCCCTCGGGGAACTGGTCGGGCGGAAAGATCACGCCGTCGTTGAAACCCAGCCGCGTGGGGCTGCGCGCCAGCGTCAGGGCGCTGGCCAGCTCGGAGCTGACGCTGCCGCGCGCTTTTTCCAGCTCGGCCTTGAGCCGGGCTTTCAGCTCAGGGCTGGGGGCAACGGCACAAAAGTCGGGCCACCGTGCGTGGACGCTGCCCACCGCGGGCACTGCGCAGGCGCAGGTGTTGCGGAATCTCTGCATACATCTCCTTGCGTTGCTGTGGAATAAGTATCAACGCACGTTAGACGCTGCCCAGGGCATCGTCACCTTGGTCATCCCCCATTTTGGGGACAAACCCTTAGTCCCCCACGCTGCAACAATGGAGCCCATGACGACCCACCCTGCCCTGACTCCGGCCGAGTTGGCCCAGCGCTTTGCCACCGAAACCCAGCGCTTCACCGCCACCCATCCGCGTTCCATCGCCCTGGCCGCCCAGGCGGCGCAGCACTTCCTGTTTGGCGTGCCGCTGCACTGGATGCGCGACTGGCCCAGCCCGGCCAGCCTGTGCGTGCAACAGGCCCAGGGCGCGCAGCTCACCTGTGCCGACGGCCATGTCTACGCCGACTTCTGCCTGGGCGACACCGGGGCCATGTTTGGCCACAGCCCGGAGCCGGTGGCCCAGGCCATCGCCCGGCAGGCGGCGCGCGGGCTAACCAGCATGCTGCCGTCGGTGCAAACCGCCGAGGTCGGCGCGCTGCTGGCCGCCACCTTCGGCCTGCCGCAGTGGCAAATGGCCCTGACCGCCAGCGACGCCAACCGCTTTGTGCTGCGCTGGGCGCGGGCCGTCACACAACGGCCCCAGTTGCTGGTGTTTGACGGCTGCTACCACGGCGCGGTGGACGACACCCTGGTCGATCTAGATGGCACCACCACCGTGCCCCGCCCCTCGGTGCTGGGCAACGTGCACAACCACGCCGCCTTCACCCGCATCGTGCCCTTCAACGACCTGGCCGCGCTGGAGGCCGCCCTGGCCGACCGCCAGGTGGCCTGCCTGCTGGCCGAGCCCGCGCTGACCAACTGCGGCCTGGTGCTGCCCGACCCTGGTTTCTGGCAGGCCGCCCAGGCCCTGTGCCAGCGTTACGGCACCCTGCTGGTGCTGGACGAAACCCACACCCTGTCCACCGGCTGCGGCGGCTACGCACGCGTGCACGGCCTGCAGCCCGATATGCTGGTCATCGGCAAGGCGGTGGCAGGCGGCCTGCCCTGCGCGGTGTATGGATTTACCGATGCCCTGGCCCAACGCATGCGGGACGCCAAACAGGCCGCGCCCGAAGGCCACAGCGGCATAGGCACCACGCTGGCGGGCAATGCGCTGACGATGGCCGCCCTGCACGCTGCCCTGACGCACCTGCACACCCCCGCCACCTACGCACCCATGCTGACGCTGGCCGACACGCTGGCGGCAGGCTTGCGAGAGCGCATCCATGCACAGGGTTTGGGCTGGACCGTCACCCAGCTCGGTGCCCGCATGGAGCTGCAATTCACCGCCCAGCCGCCGCGCAACGCCGCCGAAGTGCACGCAACCAGCCAGCCCGCGCTGGATGCCCTGCTGCACCTGTTCCTGCTGAACCGCGGCGTGCTGCTCACCCCCTTCCACACCATGCTGCTGGTCTCGCCCGCCACCACGGCAGCCGATGTGCAGCAGATGCTGGACGGGTTTGAGGCGTTTCTGAGCGCCTAACCTACAAGCCTTTTAGGCTGCCAGCGCTTATAAATAGAGCGTGGGCAGCTATTAAAAATATAGTTTTATGTACCACCCTTCCCCCTTGACTGCCCGCCTGTGCCTGGCCGCCGGCATGGCCCTGGTTGGCGTGTATGTCGCCCTGAGCAAACCGCTGGTGGCTGCGCTGCCGGTGTTTTTGCTGGCCTGGCTGCGCTTTGGCATTGCCGCTGTCGCCATGCTGCCCTGGCTGAAAAAGCCCGCTTCGGAGGGCCCCATGTCCGGCCACACCCGCTGGCTGGTGTTTCTGGAATCGTTTCTGGGCAACTTCCTGTTTTCGATCTGCATGCTGTACGGCATGGGGCTGACCAGCGCGGTGTCGGCCGGGGTGATTCTGGCGGCCATTCCGGCATCGGTGGCGCTGCTGAGCTGGCTGCTGCTGGGCGAACGCATCACGCGGCGCACCTGGGCCGCCATCACCTGCGGGGTGCTGGGCATTGCCTTGCTGGCGCTCACAAAATCAGAGCAGCTCACGCCTATGCTATCTGCGCAAGAGGCTGATATGGCCTCTAAAAACCACTTCTGGGGCAATCTGCTGATCGTGGGCGCGGTGCTGTGCGAAGCGGCCTACGCGGTGATCGGCAAAAAACTCACCGGCAGCCTGGGGCCCAAACGCATCAGCGCGCTCATCAACCTGTGGGGCCTGGTGCTGATGACGCCCATGGGCCTGTACCTGGCGCTGTCTTTCCCGTTTGCCAGCGTGCACCCCGGCACCTGGCTGCTGCTGGTGTTCTACGCCATGGCCGCCAGCGTGGGCACCGTGTGGCTGTGGATGACCGGCCTGCGCGTGGTGCCCGCCGCCCAGGCGGGGGTGTACAGCGTGCTGCTGCCGATATTTACCGCGCTCACCGGCGTGCTGGTGCTGGGCGAAACCCTGGGGCCGGTGCAACTGCTGGCCTTTGGCGTGGCGCTGCTGGGCGTGGTGCTGGCGACTTTGCCTGAGCGCACCACCACCCGTCCTACCGCCACGCGCCTGTAGCTTCCAGCACGGGCGACATGGTGGCAGCGCCCCAACGCAGGGCCAAAGCCGCCGGTCGGCGCAGCACCTGCTGTACCTCCATGCGAATCAGCCGCTGGGCACCGGGGTAGCGGGCCAGCTCCGGGCCGTCCCAGACGATCTCGGCGCGCACGGCCAGGTGCAGCAGGTCGCCGGTTTCAAAGTCGATGAACAGCAGGCCCGCCTGCGGCTGCAGCAGCAGATTACCCAGAGTGTTGAAAAAGTAGTTGCCCACCAGGTCCGGCACGGTCAGCCACTGGGCGCCTGCGGCATCCCCGCCCACCCACACAAAGCCGGGTTTGCCACCGCGGTGGGAGACATCGACACCGTGCTCTCCATCTTGCCCCGCACCGGGGTGGGCGCTGGCGATGAAGAAAGTGTCGGCACCCTGCACCAGGCGCAGGGCGGCGGCATCGAGTTGCGTGCCCACGCTGGCGGCGGCCTCCACCCGCTGGGCAAGCACCGGCTCGCGGGCCTGGATGTATTTAGGGCAGTTGCCAAAGCTTTGCTCCACCGCCACACCAAAACCGCTGCCGTCCAGCGCCGTGACCCGGCCGTTCACGCGGTTGCGCCGTCGGGTGTGGGGCTCGATCCCGAGCATGCCGATGGACGCGCCCTCGGCCAGGTTGCGCGCCAGCGGGTCGGACACGGCAGGCAGGGCCTGCACCCGCAGCCGGGCGGCATCGGGCGAGCGGATGAAGCCCGGCGGCCCCGCCAGCACCGAGGCCCAGGGCTGGCCCTGCGCATCCACGCTGCCCAGCACCACAAAGGGCAATTGGGCAAAGAAGTCGCGGTGCTGGTCGGGCATGAAGCTGCGAATCACGCGCGGCCCCACGTCGGCCATGCGCTGGGCCACGCCTGCGCGCTGCTGCAAAGCCACTTCTCCTGCGTGGAAGGCGGCTGTCATGCCAGTAACCCAATGCGGCTGCGCACCATGGGCACAAAGCCCGGCAGGGCCTCGATGCGGGCCAGCCAGGCGCGCACCTGCGGGTACGGCTCCAGCGAGACATTGCCCTCGGGCGCGTGGGCGGTGTAGCTGTAGAGGGCGATGTCGGCAATCGTCGGCGTGCTGCCCACCAGGTAGTCGGACTGCTGCAGATGCGCCTCCACCACGGCCAGCAACTGGGTGGAGCGCTGGATGGCCTCCGACGGGTCGGTGGGCCGCTGGAACAGCTGGATCACGCGCGCCAGGGCCGGGCCAAAAGCCAGTGGCCCGGCCGCTACCGACAGCCAACGCTGCACCTGCGCGGCGGCCACCGGCTCGGTGGGCAGCCAGGTGCCGGGCGGGGCGTAGCGGGTGGCCAGGTAGACCAGGATGGCGTTGGAGTCGGCCAGGGTGACCTCGCCGTCTTGCAGCACCGGCACCTGGCCAAAGGCGTTCAGGGCCAGAAACGCCGGGGTTTTGTGGGCCCCGGCCAGCAGGTCAATGTCTACCAGTTCGCAGGGCAGGCCCAGCAGCGACAGCATGAGCTGCACACGGTGGGCGTGGCCCGAGATGGGGTGGCGGTAGAGCGTGATGGACATGGTGTTCTTTCCAGGGAGTTTGCAGAAGCGTCCATTGTGTTTAATCCGATCAAAGAGATAAATACCTTGCAACGCATTTGACTACTCCGAATACCGAACTAATATGGCCTGTATGGACAAACTCAAAGCCATGCAGACCTTCGTGCAGATAGCCGACCAGGGCAGCCTCACCGCTGCCGCGCTGGCGCTGGATACGTCCCTGCCCGCGGTGGTGCGCGCGCTGGCGGCGCTGGAGGCGGACCTGGGCGTGCGCCTGTTCCAGCGCACCACCCGGCGCATCGCGCTCACCGAAGAGGGCCGCCGCCACCTGGACAGTTGCCGCCAGGTGCTGGCCAGCTTGCAGGAGGCCGAGGCTTCCTTGAAGGCCGATGCCCGCGAACCCGCAGGCCAGCTCACCATCACCGCGCCGGTGCAGTTTGGCCAGATGCACGTGGCCCCCGCGGTGACGCGCTTTGTGCAGCGCTACCCACAGATGCGCTGCAGCGTGCTGCTGTACGACCGGGTGGTGAACCTGTTGGAAGAAGGCATTGACGTGGGCATCCGCATCGGCCCGCTGGAAGATTCATCGCTGGTAGCGCACACCCTGGGCCATATCCGCCGCGTGGTGGTGGCCAGCCCCGACTACCTGGCGCGCGCCGGGCTGCCGCTACACCCCAAAGACCTGCTGCAGGCCAACTGCGTGCGCCGCACCGGCAACAACCCCAGCTGGGGGCCGTTTATCGACAGACGTGAAAAAGGCGACAAGGGCCGCCCGTTCAGCATCAACGTCAGCGGCAACCTGGACTTCAACCAGATCGCCCCCGCGGTGGAAGCCTGCGTGGCGGGCATGGGCGTGGGCATGTTTCTGTCGTACCAGGTGGCACCGTACCTGGCCGACCAGCGGCTGCAGATTTTGCTGGAAGCCTTCGAGTCGCCGCCCCGCCCCTTGAGCCTGGTGCTGCCCCACGCCCGGCTGCTGCCCACCCGCACGCGGGTGTTCATCGACTGGATGCGCGAGGCGCTGCAGGGTTTCAAGACCTCCTGAAATAATTTATAAGAAATATGCCTCCAGCGCTTATTCCATCAGCGCGGGAAGCTACTTTTTATATAGCAATCATCTACACCAGCGCGTGGGCGCCCACCACCATGCCGTCTTCGTCGGCATACAGCCATTCGCCCGGCATGACCCAGGTGCCCTGGATGTGCACCGCCACATTGCTCTGGCCCTGGTTGCGCTTCTCGGTGGGCATGGGCATGGCGGCCAGGGCGCGGATGCCGACCTGCAGCGCAGCCAGTTCGGCCACGTCACGCACACAACCGTCAATGACCACCCCAGCCCAGCCGTTGGCCACGGCGGCCGCGCCCAGGTTGCCGCCCAGCAGGGCGCGGCGCAGCGAGCCGCCGCCGCCGACCACCAGCACCCGGCCCTTGCCGGGCGTGTCCAACGCGGCCTTGACCAGTGAGTTGTCTTCAAAGCACTGCACGTTGAACACCGGACCGCTGAATTTCTGGATGCCGCCGAAATCGCGGAACGCCGGGGCCAGCACGCGAAAGGCACCGGTGAGGTCGTTTTTGTGCGCATCGCACAGGTCGCAGGTGGAGAAAGTAGCGGTCATGGAGGGTTCGCCTTGGTAGTAGAGGAAATGGGTTCCCGCCGGGCGGGCAGCACCCGCGCGTTCTCACGCGGGGCATTCAGCACGATGGAGGTGGAGGTGGGGCTGAGGATACAAAATTTGCTGACCACCACGTCCAGGTGGCGCACGTCGATCACGGCGATTTCCAGCACCCAGCTGTCTTCGCCGGTGACGTTGTAGGCATTGAGCACCTCGGGGGTTTGCTCGATCAGCTTGACCACCCGGGAATAGTCGGCCCGCGCCACGCGGATCAGGGCGCGGATGCCGTAGCCCAGCCGGGTCAGGTCCACCTCGGCGCGGTAGCCTTTGATGACACCGCTGGTCTCCAGCTTGCGCACCCGCTCGGTCACTGCCGGTTGGCTCAGGTGCACGCGCCGCCCCAGCTCGGCCATGGTGATGCGGGCATCGCGCTGCAGTTCGCCCAGGATGCGGTCGTCGCAGGCATCAAATTCGGTAACTTCGGTCAACATGGGGATTCGATTTAAAAGTAAAGGCCAAGCGGATATTTTTACAGCAATCTTGCATGGTGGGAACGCGAATGTCTACCTAAGATCATGGCCATGTCGCATACCGCATCCCTCCCCGTCCGCCCCAATGCCCTGCTGCTGCCCGCCCTGCTGGCCTGCTACCTGGTGTGGGGCTCCACCTACCTGGCCATCCACCTGGCGCTGCCCAGCTTTCCGCCGTTCTTCCAGATGGGCACGCGTTTTCTGGCCGCCGGGGGGCTGCTGATGGCCTGGCTGCTGGCACGCGGGCAGGCCCTGCCCAGTGCAATGGAGTGGCGCAACGCGCTGGTGATCGGCGTGCTGATGCTGGGCGGCGGCATGGGGCTGACGGCGCAGGCCTCGGTGCACATCGGCTCGGGGCTGATTGCCACTTTCATCGCCGTGGTGCCCATGCTGACCTGCGGCTGGGGCCTGCTGTTTGGCAAGCGCCCCACCGGGCTGGAGCTGCTGGGCATGGCCATGGGGCTGGTGGGTGTGGGCCTGCTGGTGCAAGAGGCCAGCTTTGCCGCCGCGCCCATCGGCCTGCTGTGCATCACCGGGGCCACGCTGGCCTGGTCGCTGGGCTCGGTGCTGTCCACCACCCGGCTGCCGCTGGCCAAGGGGCCTATGGGCTACGCCAGCGAGATGCTGTGCGGTGGCATGGCGCTGATGCTGGTGTCGCTGGCGCTGGGCGAGCAAGCCACCTGGCCGCCGACAGCAGCGGCTACGGCGGCCTGGGTGTACCTGGTGGTGGCGGGGTCGCTGGTGGCGTTCAGTGCCTACCTGTACCTGCTGGCCCACGCCAGCCCCGCACTGGCCACCAGTTACGCCTTTGTGAACCCGCTGATTGCGCTGTTTCTGGGCGTGGTGCTGGCCGGGGAAGTGGTGACGGCGCACGAATGGCGGGCCTGCGCGGTGATCCTGCTGGGGGTGGTTTGCATCCTGGTGGCAGGGCAAAAATCGCGCAAGGCCTAAAAACCGTTGCTCCCAAAGCCATTTACCAATGAAAAGACGGCTCCCAGATGCGAAAAAGTTGCATTGCCTATGGGAAACCGGATTTTTCTCCATTAGCATCGTGGTCTACCGGTGGAGACGATGTTTTTCGCTGGTGTGAACCTAACTCCAACAAGGACTGACCATCATGGCAACTGCAAAAAAAGCCCCAGCAAAATCTGCTGCTCCTGCAAAGAAAGCTGCTCCTGCAGCCAAGGCCCCCGCCGCCAAAACCGCTGCTAAAGCCGTTCCCGCCAAGAAGGCTGCTGCCGCCCCCGCGCGCGCCGTCAATGCCGCCTTCATGAAGGCCCTGACCCCCAGCAAGGAACTGGCCGCTGTGGTCGGTGCCGCCGCTCTGCCCCGTACCGAAGTGGTCAAGCAGCTGTGGGTCTACATCAAGAAGAACAACCTGCAAAACCCCGCCAACAAGCGCAACATCAAGTCCGATGCCAAGCTCAAGGCTGTGTTCGGCAAAGACGAAGTCACGATGTTCGAAATGGCTGGCCTGATCGGCAAGCACCTGAAGTAATCGGCTTCACTGCCCCATAAAAAAAGCCGCTTTACGCGGCTTTTTTATATGTGTTTTGTGCTGCTAGCGCTTATTCCATAAGCACGAGCAGCTACTTTTCTAATAGCGATCAACCTACGGCTATCGCCTTCTTGGCCGCCAGCACCTTCAGCACCCGGGGCAGCACCAGCACCGACAGCACCACAATCAACAGGGTCAGCGACATGGGCCGCTCCAGGAAGATGGTCCACTTGCCTTCGCCGATAGACAGCGCATTGCGCATCTGCGCCTCGGCCAGCGGGCCCAGGATCATGCCGACCACCACGGGGGCGGTGGGGAAGTCGTAGCGGCGCATCACCACGCCCAGCAGGCCAATGCCGTACAGCAGCACCAGGTCGAACGCGCTTTGGCGCATGCCATACACGCCCACCGTCGCGAAGATCAGGATGCCCGCGTACAGGTGCGGCTTGGGGATCTTCAGCAGCTTGACCCACAGGCCTACCAGCGGCAGGTTCAGCACCAACAGCATCACGTTGCCAATGTAGAGCGAAGCAATCAGCGCCCAGACCAGGTTGGCATTGGTATCAAACAGTTGCGGGCCGGGCTGGATGCCGTAGTTCTGGAACGCGCCGAGCAAAATGGCCGCCGTGTTGGAGGTGGGGATGCCCAGCGTCAGCAGCGGGATCAGCGTGGCAGTGATGGCCGCGTTGTTGGCCGCCTCGGGGCCGGCCACACCTTCGATGGCGCCGGTGGTGCCGAACTCTTCCTTGTGCTTGGAGAGCTTTTTCTCGGTGGCGTAGCTCAGAAACGTAGGAATCTCGCTGCCGCCTGCGGGGATGGTGCCAAACGGAAAGCCGATGAAGGTGGCGCGCAGCCAGGCGGGCCAGGAGCGCCGCCACTCGCTCTTCGTCATGTGCACCTTGCTCATGCGGTTTTGCGTCTCGACGGTCTTGCCCTCGTACATCACGTTGTACAGGGCTTCGCTCACCGCAAACAGGCCCACGGCGATCAACACCACTTCCAGGCCGTCCAGCAGCTCGGTGACACCGCCGGTGTAGCGGGCCGCGCCGGTGAGCTGGTCCAGCCCCACCAGGCCCATGGCCAGGCCGATGAACAGCGAGGTCAAACCGCGCACCGTGCTTTTGCCCAGCACCGCGCTCACGGTGGTAAAGGCCAGCAGCATCAGCATGAAGTATTCCGGCGGGCCCAGGCGCACCGCGTAATTGGCCACCAGGGGCGCAAACAGCGTGACCAGCACGGTGGCAATGGTGCCCGCCACGAACGAGCCGATGGCGGCCGTGGCCAGCGCGGCACCGGCACGGCCATTCTTGGCCATCTTGTTGCCTTCCATGGCGGTGACCATGGAGCCGGATTCCCCCGGCGTGTTAAGCAAGATGGAGGTGGTCGAGCCACCGTACATCGCACCGTAGTAGATGCCCGCAAAAAAGATCATCGAGGCCGTGGCTTCGACCTTCACGGTGATGGGCAGCAGCATGGCCACAGCGGTAGCCGGGCCAATGCCGGGCAGCACGCCGATGGCAGTGCCCAGGGTGCAGCCCACCAGGGCCCACAGCAGGTTCACCGGCGTACCCGCCGTGATGAAGCCCTGCATTAAATTGTTCCAAAGATCCATTACAACCATCCCGTCGTGGTGAGGCCGGGCAAATTGATGGCCAGCAGCTTGGTAAACATCCAGTACACCGGGGCCGAGATGGCGAAGCCGATGGCGGCATCCTTGACCCAGACACCCAGCGACTTGTCCGTGCGGCCCTCAGCCGACTTGAAGCCGCGTACCGCCAGCATGAACAGCAGGGTGCAGCTCAAGATGAACCCGATGGTGGTGATGAGCGCGGCATTGGCCAAAATGGCCACCGACACCCAGACGAAGGCGCCCCAGTCGGCCCGCTCCGCGCCCGAGGCCTCGTCCATGAACCGGAAGCCGCCGGTGCGCGACTCCCATGCCAACCATGCGCCGAAGACCATCAGCGCAATCGACACCACCCAGGGCAGAAAGTTGGGGCCCACGCCCGCGTAACCGGCATCGGACTTGATGTCCCACGCCCCGAAGGCCATGACGGCCCCCAGCGCCAGCGTGCCCAGCCCGATCAGGGTCTGGGAGGTTTGCATCGTTAACTTCATGGACGAAAACCCTCTTAAACCATGCCCGACTTGACCATGGTGGCGCGCAGGCTGGCGAAGTCGTCATCGACAAACTTCTCGAACTCGGCACCGGTGATCACGGCGGGGGTCCAGTTGTTCTTTTCGATGGCTTCGGCCCAGGCCTTGGACTTGGTGGCCTTGACGATCATGTCGATCAGCACCTTGCGTTGCTCGGGGGTGATGCCGCCCGCGCCGTACACGCCGCGCCAGTTGCCGATCTCGACGTTGATGCCCTGCTCTTTCAGCGTGGGAATGTCTACACCCTTGAGTCGGGTAGCCGAGGTCATGGCCAGGGCGCGCATCTTGCCGGTCTTGATGTACTCGGCAAACTCGCTCAGGCCGCTGCCGCCCACCGTGACGTTGCCGCCCAGAATGGCCGCCGTCGCCTCACCGCCGCCTCGGAAGGCCACGTAGTTGATCTTGGACGGGTCCACGCCCACGTCGCGGGCAATCATGGCGGCGGCAATGTGCTCTGTAGAGCCGCGCGAACCGCCACCCCACTTGATGCTGCCGGGGTCTTTCTTGAGCTGCTCGACCACTTCCTTCATGGTCTTGTAGGGCGAGCTGGCGGGCAGCACGAACACGTTGTACTCGGTGGTCAAACGGGCCAGCGGGGTGGCCTGGTTCAGGCCCACCGGTGGCTTGCCGGTAATGATGCCGCCCAGCATGACCGCGCCCATCACCATCATGGCGTTCGGATCGCCCTTGCTGCCGTTGACAAACTGGGCCAGGCCCAGCGCACCGGCGGCACCGCCCTTGTTGTCAAAACTGACCGAGTCGGCCGCCTGCGCGTCCGTCAGGGCCTTGCCCAGGGCACGGCCCGTGGTGTCCCAGCCGCCACCGGGGTTGGCCGGAATCATCATCTTGACATTGGCCGCAGCGCGGGCCGCGAAAGGCAGGGTACCGGCAGCAGCCAGCACCGCCAAGGACTTCAAAAAAGCATCACGACGCATCGTAGTCTCCTCAGTAAATGGACGAACCTGTCGATCATGCATCCCTTACCTGTCAGTTTGCCGTCGGAACTTACTAGGGGAAATGCTAATGTCGGGGGCATGAAGCTGCTCCTTGTTGAAGACGATACCGCCATGCAAACCACGCTGGTACGGGCCCTGGGCCGGCGCAATATGCGCATCCAGGCCTGTGGCGATGGCCGTGAAGCCCTGGCCCTGTGGCTGGAGTCGCCACCCGACGTGGTGCTGCTGGACCTGAGCCTGCCCGGTATGGACGGCCTGCAGGTGCTGGCCGCCGCCCGCAAGGCGGGCATGCGCACCCCCGTGCTGATCCTCACCGCGCGCGGCACCGTAGGCGACAAGGTGCTGGGCCTGAACGCCGGGGCCGACGATTACCTGCCCAAGCCCTTTGACCTGGAAGAGCTGGAGGCCCGGCTGCGCGCCCTGGCCCGGCGCAGCGCCGACACGGCCGGTGACTTTGAAGACAAATCGGCCTCCAGCGCAATCACCATCGGCGCAATACGCTATGAAAAAGAGAGCGGTGTGGTTTACCACCACGACCAGCCCATGGAACTCAGCCCGCGCGAGCTGGCCCTGCTGCGCCCGCTGCTGGCCCAGCCCGGCCACGCCGTCACCAAAGAGCGGCTGTTTGAGCTGGTGTTTCCCGGCGCGCAAGAGGTGCAGTTCGAGGCCATCGAAGTCATTGCCTACCGGCTGCGCAAAAAGCTGGCCAGCACCGGCGTGCGGCTGATGACGCTGCGCGGACTGGGCTATTTGCTCAAGGCCGACGCATGAGCGAGATGGCGACGGCCCCCCAGCCGGTGCGCTCGCTGCGCCGCACCCTGCTGCTGGGCATCCTGCTGCCGGTCATCGCCGTGGTGGCGCTAAACACCGTCAGCCTGTACCGGCAGGCGCTGGCCGCCGTGACCACCGCCTACGACCGCACCCTGCTGGCCTCGGCCAAATCGATTGGCGAGCTGCTCGACGTAGACGGCTATGACGACGCCGCGGTGCTGCACGCCACCGTGCCCTATTCGGCCCTGGAAGCCTTCGAAGCCGACAACAAAAGCAACATCTACTACCGCGTCTCCAACCTGCGCGGCGAGATGGTCTCGGGCTACGCCGTGCTGCCGTTCTGGCACGGCACGATTCCCGACAAGCCGGCCTACGCCGCGCTGGTGGACTTCTACGACGACCATGTCCACGGCGAGCCGGTGCGCGTAGCCGTGCTGCTGCAGCCGGTGGCCACCGACGACGGACGCGGCATGGCCGTGATCCAGGTGGCCGAGACCCTGGAGCTGCGCCACACGCTGGCGCGGCAAATCCTGCTGGACACCCTGTGGCGGCAGGCCGGGCTAGTGGCCTTCATCGCCCTGGTGGTGGTGCTGGTGGTGCAGCGCGCCACCCGTCCGGTACGCCGCCTGAGCCAGACCCTGCAGGCACGCCCGGAAAACGACCTCACCCCCATCGCCGCCCCCGACGCGCCGCGCGAACTGCTGCCGCTGGTAGAGGCTACCAACCACGTCATGGGCCGCCTGCAGCACCTGCTGGACCACCAGAAGCGCTTTGTGCGCGACACCGCCCACCAGCTGCGCACCCCGCTGGCGGTACTGAAAACCCAGGTGCAATCGGCCCTGCGCAACGATGTAGAGCCGCGCCAGGCTCTGCTGGAAATCAACACCACCGTCGACCGCGCCACCGTGCTGGCCAACCAGATGCTGGCCCTGGCCAAGGTGGAGCAGCTGCGCCAGCAGGCCAACGCCGAGGTGCTGGACTGGTCGGCGGTGCTGCGCGCCGTGGCCATCGACCTATCGCCCCTGCTAGCCGACAAAGACATCGACTTCGCCATCCACACCACCCCCACCCTGGTGCGCGCCCACGACTGGATGCTGCGCGAGCTGGCGCGCAACCTGCTGCACAACGCCATCAAGCAAACCCCGGCGGGCAGCGCGCTGGACGTAGAACTGGTGGCCGAAGGTGCCCAGGCCCACCTGCGCATCGCCGACAGCGGCCCCGGCATCAGCGCCGAGCTGGCACAGCGCCTGTACCAGCCGTTTTCTGCAGGCGACGTGCAGCACGGCTCCGGCATGGGCCTGGCCATCTGCTTTGAAATCGTGCAGGCCCTGGGCGGCAGCATTGCGTTGGTGAACCGGGTGCAGCAGGGGCAACACCTAGGACTGGATGCCACCGTGCGCCTGCCTTTGGTTCAGAATGCGGACTAATGGAAAAATTACGTATCGACAAATGGCTGTGGGCCGCCCGTTTTTACAAAACCCGCAGCCTGGCCACCGAAGAGGTCCACAAAGGCCGGGTGCAAATAGCCGGGCAGGACGTAAAGCCCGCGCGCGAGGTCAAGCCCGGCGACCTGCTCACCCTGCGCCAGGGCCCGGTGGTGCGCACCATCGAAGTGGTGGCCATCAGCCAGGCCCGCGGCCCAGCCCCAGTGGCACAAGCCCTGTACGCCGAAACCGCCGACAGCCTACAGGCCCGCACAGCCGCCGCCGAGCAGCGCCGCCTGGCCCCCGAACCCGCCCACAGCCTGGACCATGGCCGCCCCACCAAGCGCCAGCGCAGGGATCTGGACCAGGCCGACCAGGGTTGGGGGGACCGCTGGAGCGCGTCGGTGGACGATTAATCCCTGTACCGTGAAGATGTTTTACCGATTTGGTGCAAAATAGCCTGCAGAGCTTGCTTCCCAAGCGGGTTCTACGGCCATTGCCCACCCACTCCAGGAGAGACCTATGCAAACATTGTCACGAGAAGGCGTTGGACTGGCTTAATTGGCCTAACCGGCTTAAACCCCAACCATTCCCCAAAAAGCCCAGTCGCGTACTGGGCTTTTTGTTGGCCTGGGTGTTCACCGCGCTCGGCGTTTTCGCCAGTTGGGAGGCCACTGGGCGGCTGTTCTGGTTCGACATCCCACCGGTCGGGCTGCAAAATCCGCAGTGGGTGCTGATTTTGAGTGCGGTGGCCGCAGTGACGGGCTGGATCGTCTCGGCCATGGTCACCATCCGCAACTCGATCAAGCAGCACACCATCAACACCCTGCTGCAATCCCGCTTGTCCGTCACCTACATGGAGAGCGCGCGGGCCGTGAACCAGCGCTACTTTGGCCCCAAAGCCTGCCTGTACCGCCTGACGGCCGAAGAGTACGCCCAGAACGCGCCCGAATCCAGACTCCACGAGCTGGGCTACCTGCTCAACTACCTGGAGTTCATCGCCGCCGCCATCCGCTTTGGCGACCTGGACGAAAAGCTGATGCGCATGACCCTGCGCGGCATGGTCTGCAACACCTTTGAGGTGGCCCTGGTCTATATCGATGCCAACCGCGTGACCCCGCTGGACGCGGCAGGCAAGCCCCAGCCTTCCAAGGCTTTCGAGCACCTGGCCTGGCTGTACGACTTTTGGTTTGATGCAGGCTTGCAGCGCGCCAGTATTCCCCGGCCTGCAACCGCGACAGCCTGACCCGGCCTACTCCAGCCGAATCCCGCGCGCCGCAATCAGCCCGCGCATCAAGCCCATTTCGTCCTGCACCCGCCCTCTCAGGCCCTCGGGGGCGCTGCCCACCGCCTGCCAGCCCTGGTGGAACAGCTTGGCGCGCACCTCGGGGTCACGGTAGATGCGGGCGATCTCGGTGGCCAGCCGGGTCTGCGCGGCGGGGGACAAACGCGCCGGGCCCACCAGCGCAGTCCACACCTCCAGGTTCACCCCGCGCACCCCGGCCTCGGCCAGCGAGGGCACGTCGGGCACCAGGGCGCTGCGGCTACCTGCCAGGCCAATGGCCCGCAGCTTGCCCGCTGCCACCTGCGACATGGCCAGGCCCGGCGGCACCAGCGCCATCTGTATCTGGCTACCCAGCAGCGCGGTAACCGCCTGCGGATTGCCCTGGAACGGGATGTGCACCGGGGCCATGCCGGGCACTTGGGACACCAGCCATTCCATGCCCAAATGGGCCAGCGTGCCGTTGCCAGGCGAGCCGTAGTTCCAGCTGCCCGCGCCCTGGCGCGCCGCGTCAAAGAAAGCCTTGCCGCCCGGCAAATTTGCCGGTGCCACCAGCACCAGCGGCGCAGTGGTCAGCAGCGACAGGTAGGCGAAATCCTGGGCCGGATCGAAAGGCAACTGCGGCGCCAGCATCTTGGCCGAGGTCAGGTTGCCGTTGATGACGACCCCCAGCGTGTGGTCGTCGGTGGCCTTGGCCACCATGTCGGCGGCGATGTTGCCCGAAGCGCCCGGTTTGTTGTCCACGATGACCGGCTGGCCCAGGGTTTTGCCCAGGGCATCGGCCAACGCGCGGGCCGAAATATCGGGCGAGGAGCCGCCTGCAAAGCCCACGATGATATGCACTGGCTTGGTGGGCCAGGTGGCTTGGGCCATGGCAGGCAAGGCCAACAAGGCCAGAGTGAGCAGGGTCAGGGAGCGGGTGTGCATGCGGTGTGCGCCATTTTGGGAAAAAAGGATTCTCGCCGCTGCAATACCCACAAGCCCAACCGCAGAACCCCCAGCACCCATCCAGCGCAAATGCGGTGGCTGCTACGCTGGGAACCAAACCCTGTTAAACACTCCTTTTTTCATAGCTTTTCACGCTTATTCCATAAGCGCCAGAGCCTGATTTCTTATAAATCCCCATGATCCCTTTTTCTGTACTCGACCTGGCCCCCATCGTCGAAGGCGGCACCGCTGCCGACTCGTTTCGCAACACATTGCAACTGGCGCAGCACGCCGAAGCCCTGGGCTACCAGCGCTACTGGCTGGCCGAGCACCACGGCATGCGCGGCATTGCCAGCGCCGCCACTGCGGTGGTGATGGGCCATGTGGCTGCGGGTACGCGCACCATCCGCGTGGGGGCCGGGGGCGTGATGCTGCCGAACCACTCGCCGCTGGTGATTGCCGAACAGTTCGGCACGCTGGAGTCGCTGTTTCCGGGCCGCATCGACCTGGGCCTGGGCCGCGCGCCCGGCTCCGACCAGGCCACGGCACGCGCGCTGCGCCGCGACCTGCAAAGCGATGCCCAGCAGTTTCCGAACGACGTGGTCGAGCTGCAGCACTACTTTGCCCCGGTGGAGCCCGGCCAGACCCTGCGCGCCGTGCCGGGCGCGGGCCTGGAGGTGCCGCTGTGGATCTTGGGGTCGAGCACCTTTGGCGCGCAACTGGCCGCCGAGCTGGGCCTGCCGTATGCGTTTGCCTCGCACTTTGCGCCCGGCGACCTGATGAACGCCATTGCCGTCTACCGCGCCCGTTTCAAGCCGTCCAAACAGCTGGCCAAACCCTATGTGATGCTGGGCTTCAACGTGTTTGCTGCGGATTCCGACGCGGCCGGGCGTTTTCTGTTCAGCTCGCTGCAGCAGGCTTTTGTGAACCTGCGCAGTGGCCGCCCGTCCCTGCTGCAGCCGCCAGTGGACGGTTTTGCCGAGCGCCTGCACCCCGGCGACCGGGCCATGATCGACACCGCCCTGTCCTGCTCTGCCGTGGGCTCGCCCGACACCGTGCGCCGGGCGCTGCAGGCCTTCATCGCAAAAACCGGTGCGGATGAGCTGATGCTGACCTCGCAAATTTTCGACCACACAGCCCGGATGCGCTCTTACGAGATTGCTGCCGAGGTGCGGGTGGACATGCGGAAAGAAGTGGCTATCGCCACCTGAGTTTTCAGGGAGTCTCGGTAATTTCCACCTCGACCAGCGTAGCCACCGTGGTGCCACCGAGCCGATCGAAAGCAACACGGTCAAGGACGCGAAGGTAGCGATCGAGTGAAGTTCAGGGCAGCCCGGTCGCCGTCACCAGGCACTGCAGCGTGATGACAACGCTGCCGCCGACGGGCAGGGTCGGAATGGTCACGCCGCCAGGCCCCTGCAGGTTCGCCACGGGCACGGTGGCCGCCGGGCAGGCCGCGCCGCCGCTGGCGCTGCAGGTGGCGGTCGGGCTCGGCGTAGTGCAGTCCAGGCCGACACCCGGCACGTCGCGGATGACGGCGCCGTTGGCCGCGCCCGGTCCGTTGTTGCCGGCGGTCAGCGTATAGCTCACCACGCCACCCGTGCGAACGCTGGCGGCACTGCCGGTCTTCACGATGGTCAGGTCAGCCCCCGGGATCGCCGTGTTCGTGAACGTGCAGGTGATGTTCGCGCCAGCCGCCGTGGCTGCCGCATCGAGCGTCACCGTCCGCGTGGCCAGATCCGGTGTGGCCGTGCCGCCCGCCAGGCCCGTGCAACTGATGCCGCTCAACGCGTAGCCGATGGGCGGCACGCTCTCGGAGACAGTGGTGGTGGTGCTGGCGGCCGCCAACACCTGAGGCGTGCCGCTCACCGCGGTTCCGGCCACGGTGGTGGTGAGCGTCTGGGCCCCGATGCCATTGCTGCCGGTGAAGCTGAATGTCCCGGTGCCGCCCTGGCTGACCTTACTGACCGTCACGCGCGCCACGCTCAGGTCGCTGTCGGTGGCGGTGTTGTTGGCCGGGGTGCCGTCGACGATCCACGCCGGCGGCGTCGCCGTGGCCGTGGCGGTCAGCCCGCCCGTGTAGCCCGGGGGCACCGTCATCGTCACCGTGTAGGTGGCCACGGCGCCAGGCGGCAGGGTGAGGCCCGGGTCGACGAGCGCACCGCTGCCGCTGGCAGTTCCACAGGTAGCGCCGCCCGATGTGGGCGTGCAGGTCCAGCTGACCGTGCCGGTCACGCCCGGGGGGATGGGGTCGGTCACCGTCACACCCTGCGCAGTGTAGGTGGTGCTGTTGTTGGTCACGACGATGGTGTAGGTGCGCGTTTCGCCCGGCACGTACAGGTCACTCGGCAGGTCGTTCGGGCCTTGCGTCGGCGTGTTGGTCTGGGTGACCGACAGGTCCGCGGGGGCCGGACAGGCGAGTACGTTCAGCACGTTGAAGGTGATGTCATCCGAAGTGTTGCCAGCCACGAACCCGATCTGCACGCTGTTGACCGTAGTGACCCCCGCCGGCAGCGTGATCCAGATGTTCTCAAGCGATTGGCGGTTGGTCTCCATCGTCGTCGTGCTGCCGAACAGCGTCGCCCCGTTCAAAGCCACCAGCGTGCCGTAGCCGGCAAAGCCCGCCTGCGTGGTCAGGGTGGCGTAGTCGGTACCGTTCACGCGCAAGGTCATGACGGAGGCACTGGATGGGAGCGGGAAGCCCGGGCCCCACCGCCAGCGCATGTCCACGATGTAACGGCCGCCGGGGCCGGTCCCCAACCGGTAGTTACCGGCCGTTGCAATCAACGTCGCGTTGCGCGTCTGCGCCACATTGTTGTCGAACATGCCCTCCGAGAACGCCGACGCCAACAGGTTCGCGGGCGTTCCGGCCGGGCAGCTGGCCGGCGCCGCCGGCGAGGCCGTCACGCTCGTGGTGGCACTGGCGCAATGCGCAGGGTCGACACACGATGTCCCCGCGGCCGGCGCGGTGCCCCCGTTGAATGGATCGCCGCCGCCACCGACGGACGCGTGGTTGACGACCGAGGCCGGCGCCGCGGACGTCACCACCACCGGGATCGTCAGCACGACCAAGCCGCCCGCGGCGATGGCCGTCGTCGAGGTGCAGGTGACCACCATGCCGGTGGTGGGGACGATGGTGGTCGCGCTCTGCGCCGCTTCGTCCGAGTAGCTGCAGGTCCAGCCCGTCGCCGCCGTGAAGCCTGTGATCGGGCGGATGCCCACGCCGCTGGGCAACTGGTCGCGCACGGTGATGGTGCCCGAGGTGGGGGACACGCCGCCGTTGGTGACGGTCAAGGTGTAGGCGGTCCCGGGCTGCCCCACTGTCCACGGCCCGTTGCTGGACTTGGTGACCGACAGCGCGGACTGCGCGAACGCCTGCTGGGTGCAAACGAGCAGCAACAGCGCGCAGACCGACCACAACCGTGACCCACTGCCCTGCCGCGTGAATGCGCGGCCGAGCGTCGTCCAAAAATTCTTACCCCACATCGTGCCCCCCTTGCGCCAGGCCATTCCCAACGCGTTCATTCGAAAAAATCAGCCCTGCTCGTGTCATCAGGGCCGGATCAATAAGAGCCCACCAGATTGATGTAGAAGCCCTTGTACGTGTAGCCGAACCTGGTGAGGTCGTCGCTGAAGTCAGTGAAGTTGTAGCCCACGCCCACGCGCAGGTGCTTGCCGATGTCGCGGTCCACGCCGACCAGCCAGCCCTGGCGCGTGCCGCCGTCCTTCACGAACAACGTGCGGTACTCGGCCAGCGCATGCCACTGCTCGGGCAGCTCGTAGCGCACCTGAGCGCCCAGGTAGGTGGTGGCCGAATCGAACCACGCGCCCGTGCCGCGCCCGAAGCGGGCCTCGCCCTCGCGGCGTGCGGCCTTGGCAGCAAACTCCCAATGGTGGTCGTGCTTGTAGACACCTTCGAGCGAGACGACCTGCGAGCGCTGGTCGTACTGGGCACCGCCCACCTGGTCCATCGTGGCCAGGTCGTACAGGTAGGTGTAGCGGCCCAGCAGTGCATAGCGCGTCTCGCCGAAGGGACGCCAGGCAAAGCCCAGCCCGCCTTCGGTGTAGCGGGCGCCCGCGGCGGCGTTCAGCTTGTCCTTGGTGTTGGCGTAGTTGAACTTGGCCGAGACGCGCCAGCTCTCGTTGAGCTTGTGCTGCACGCGGTTGGTCGAGACCCACTGCGTGCGCTGCTCCGCGCCGCTGTCGCGCCGCCACTCGAGCTTGCTGGCCCAGGTGGTCGCCGGTGCGGTGCGGCCTGCGCTCAGGCTGATGGCGCGGCGCTGCACCTCGCCGTTGGGGCCATCGAGCTCGCCCTGCTGCAGCGTGAAGCCGACGTTCCAGCCCAGGGCCGGATAGAAGTCCATGCCGAAGGTGTTGGCCAGGCCGTTGCCGGCATTCGGATCCTTCAGGTACTGCGACTCGTTGAACAGGTTGGACTTCTCAGTCAGGCGCCAGCGCTGGCCCAGCGTCCAGCCGCCCTGCTGGCGCGGATTGAACACCGAGTCGTAGGCGCTGTTGTCAGTGGTGACGGTGTAGGCGCCGTAGATCGTGTGCTCGGGCGAGAGCCGGTACTCGGCGTTCGCCGTGGCGGCGTTGCCGCGGTCGCCGTGCGTGCCTTCGATGCCGACGCGCGACAGGTCGCCGAAGCGGTAGTTGGCGCCCAGCGTGTAGGCGTCGTTGTCGGCGTAGCGACCGCCGTCGTCATTCAAGGTCTGCTGCACGATGCCGTAGGCGTCCAGGTTGGTCGTGACGCGGCGCGCGTACTTGACGGCGCCCAGCGTGCCGTTGATGTCGCCGCTGCTGCTGTTCTGCGTGATGCGACGGATCTCCGCGCTCACGGTGTCGTCGTCGGTCGGCCGCCATTGCAACGTGAACTGGCTCTGATCCAGCGATTCGGTGCCGCGCTCCACCCGGCTGTGCAGGGCGTAGATCGACACGGTGTCGGTGAGCTGGCCACGCACCTGGGCGCCCCATTCGCGGCTTTGCAAGCCGATGTCGCGGCGCGCCACCGAGTAACCCGCATCGACATCGCGCCACCAGGTGCCCAGCGTCCAGTTGCGCTCGGTCCAGCCCAGCTCCTTCAGGTTGACCTGCGCCTGCAGCGCCGTGGCACTGCCCTCGCGGTAGCCGATCCAGGCGTTGCGCTGCTGGAACGTGAAGCCGCCGTTGGTGGAATAGAACACCGGCACACCGGTGGCTTCGGTCTTGCTGTGCTCCAGCTTCAGGAAGGTGCCGCGCCCGGCCTGCAGCGTGAGGTCGACACCGGCCAGGCTGTAGTTGTCGCCCGCGCGCTTTTCCTCGACGCGGGTGGCGCCGATGGCCACGTGGTCGCCCAGCCATTGCTTGGCGCGGATGCCGGCCGCCAGGTTGCCGGCGCTGAAGTCGCCCGGCACCCATTCGTAGTCGACCAGCAGGCGCTGCTCGTAGCCCGCGAGCGGCGTGTCGCGCGTGATGCTGGTGACGTACTCGCTCGAGACCTGGGCCAGCGGCCGGGTCAGCAGCACGCGGCCCTGCAGTTCGTTGATCGTGTAGTCGATGCCGCGCACGAGCGTGATGCGGTTCTCCACGCTGCCGGTCGTAGTGTCGCGCAGCTCCAGCGTGACGACGTCCGAACCCGGCAGCAGGTCGGTGTGCCGCAGGTAATACAGGCTGCCGCCGGTGCCGATGAACTCGCTGTGGCCGGCCGCGCTCTGCACCTCGGACGCGAAGCCGCGCACCTGGCTGCGCGCCTCGCCCCAGGGGTTGGTCCGGGTCGAACGCCAGTTGATGCCGGCGCCGTACAGCGAGCGCACGTACTGCGCGTACTGCGTGCCGGTAAAGCCGGTGCTGTAGTTGCCCCACAGCGCGGTGTTCTTGTCCCAGTCCACGCGCAGGTAGAAGCGGCCCTGGGTGTCCACATCGCGGTAGGTGACGGAATCGTCGCCGTAGACCAGGTAGTACTGGTCCGGGTCGAGGCGGCGGAACACGTCCTGCGGGTCGGCCCGGGTGAAGCCGGAGAACAGGTCGCGGATGTCGCGCTCCTGCGTGTCGGCCTGTGCCGTGATCAGGTACTTGCCGTCCACCTTGGCCTTGCCATAGAAGGCCAGGCGCCCGTTCGTCAAGAGGTCGTCGTTGCGCCCGTTCAGCACCAGGCCCTGGCCCGGGCCCGGGCCCGTCGCCCGGTTCTGGAACACCGTGAGGTCGGCCAGGCCGATGCCGAAGAAGTACTTGCCCGTGACGTCGATGTCCAGCGCGTGGGCCAGCACGGGCTTGCCGTCCTTGTCGCGCAACGCCAGCGCGTAGCGGTGCGGGCCGATCGGCTCGAGGAACTCGGCCACGAACTTGCGCTCCAGGTCGACCGGGTAGTCGTCGCCGTTGATCGACAGCGTGTGGTCCGCCGGCAGGTTGCGCCCCTGGATGCGGATGCGCGAGCCGTATATCGCGATGTTTTGCTGGCGCAGGCCGTTGCCACTGAAGACGCTGTCGAGCTGGCTTTGCGCCTGCGCCTGCTGCGTCGTGAGCGCCACGCCCAGCGCGCGTTCCACGCTGTCGCGCAGCAGCGCCGCGCCGCGTTCGGCCTCGTCGGCGCGCACCAGTTGCAGCTTGCGCGGCACGGTCTCGTCGACGGCACCGTCGTCGCCATAGGCGCGCAGCACGTAGATCAAATCGTCGCCCGCGCGCAGCGGGAAGCGCGGTGTCATCGCGCCGATCCAGGTGGCGCGGCTGACCGCCGCCACCTGGATCGGCAGGCTGGCCAGCGGCTCGGTGAGGTCGGTGTCGGTCGCGCGGAAGATCGTCAGCTCGGCGCGGCGGATGAAGCCGGGGTAGTTGCTGCGCACGTAGAACTGCACGGGTGTCGTGATGGCACCGTTCTCGAACGCGACCAGCGAGGGGCCGGACACGCTGAGCTCGGGCACGCCGAGCGTCGGATCTTCCGTCGCCCACACCACGCCGCCATCGGGCAGTTGCACCGAGAACTTGCCGGAGGCGACCGCCATGCCGGGCCGCATGGGCGCGGGCTGGGCCGCGACGCCGGGCTCGGTCAGCTCGACCGTGACGCGGCGGTCCGGCTGCAAGGCCTGGTCGCCCGCCTTGTCGGTGGTGCCGCTAGTGGCAGGCGCGCGCTCGCCGCGGGTCTGCAGGCGGAACAGCAGGCCCTCGTCGGTGCGGCAGCCGGTCTCGCCACATTCAGGCGCCTTCAGCGCGGGCTGGACGGGACCAACGGGCGCCGTGCCGACGGGAGTCTGGGCACCTGCCCACGAGCAGGCACCGGAGAACAGCGTCAACAACGCGTAATCAAGAAGTTTCATTTGCATGATAGGTTCCCGTTACGGCCGTTCGCCGCGCACGGTTTCGACGCGCACCTGCGTGCGCAGGGAGGCTGGAAGTTCGGCCGCGATGGCCTCGAACACCGCCCGCGCCCGCCGCAGACCCAGATCCAGGTTGTAGGCATCGGACGCTCGCTGGTCGGCATGGCCGACGATGCCGACCACGCCTCCCCCGCGCGCCCTTAATCGCTCCACCACTTGGGTGATGAGCGGTTTGAACTCAGTCCGGATGGCCGTCTTGTCGGTGTCGAACAGCACGGTGCCCAGCAGGATCTGGCCACCCTGCACGCCCACCACGGTGCTGCCCAGTGCCTGGACCTCGGTGCGCACCGTGATGCGCGTCGCGCTGGCGGCCGCGGGCGACAGCAAGGGTTGCAGCGCGGCCTGCACGGCTTCCACCCGGCCGAGTGCAAGCGCCTGGGTTTCGCCGTTGGCACGGATCACCAGGTCGCCGCCCTGGTAGGCGTTGACCTTGGCTGCCATCTTCTCGATGACCGGCCCATGCTCGGGCCGCAGCGCACGGCTGCCCGGCGTGAACAGGAACTCGCCCAGCTCGATGTCGACCATCTCGCGGCCTTGCAGGGTCTGGATCGGCAACTGGCTGCCGAAATCGAAGCGTACGGGCAGGCCCGGCGTGACACGGCGCACCAGCGGGTTGGGCGTGGTGAACACCGCACCGGCCGGCAGCGTGGACGGGTCGACCTTCAGGATGAAGTTGCGCCCACGGTGCATGTCACCGCCGGACACGCCGATCAGATGGTAGCGGCCGAACTGGTCGGTCTCGATGAGCACGCCCTCGACGGACGCAACGCGCACGCCTGGGATGCCGCGCTCCTCGATGCCGGTGTTGCGGATCACGTAGTCGACCGTGTAGCCGCCGTCTGCCGACGCGACACGGCGCTCCACGGTCGGCATGGCGCCATTCAGGCCCTTGGCCGCGTCGCCGCTCTTCTCGACCGTCGTCGCGCCCGCGGCGTTCATGCGCACGGTGACGCCTTGGGCGTTGGTCAACACGAAGTCATCGGTGAAGGCCGGCTCACGCAGGCGCTGGCGGATCACGACCTGGTGCCGCGTCTCCGGGTCGGCCTGCGACTGCCGGCCCGCGATGCCACCCAGCGAGAGGCCGTGCAGCATCGGCGCGCTGGCGTCTGCCTGCGCCTGCGGACCCTGGCCCCGGTCCACCGTGGTGGAGCCCGGCACATAGGCGCCCGGTGCGAAACCGCCCTGCACGCGCACCTCGCTCAGCGCGGCTGGGTCCTGCCAGCCGTCGCCGTCGCGGTCGTCGAACACGGTGCCCAGGATCAGCGCCTCGTCGACCAAGGGATCGGCCACCACGTTGACCTGCGCGGTCGCGGTGTTAGAGATCGCACGCCCCAGGGTGTTGGTGGTCACCGCCTGGTTGACGTGCAGGCCCTGGCGCACGCCGGCGCCGACCCGCAGCAGGTAGGTGATGACGGCCTGGCGGCCAGCCGCCACGTCGATGCCCGAGACCTGCATCGGGTAGGCCCCGGGGCTGGCCGTGAAGGAGCCATCACCGTCGATGACGGCCACCGATCCGGCGACCACCGTGAAGCCCATGGGCGGGGTGTCGACGATGCGGGCGTCCACCACGTTCGTGGCCCCCAGGTTGGTCAGCGTGAGCGTGTAGCGCACCAGGTCGCCGATGCGCGCTTCGCGCACGGCCACCGTCTTGATGATGCTCAGCTGGTTCGGGTTCTCGACCGGGATGCTGACCGTGCAGGCCGCGGCGCAGGCCGGGTCGATGTCACCCCCACTGATCACGTTCGCCACCTCGGACATGCCGGCCGGCAAGGTGGCGGCCATGGCAAAGGTCACGGTGACGACGGCGCTGCCGGAGACAGGCACCGTGGGCACGACGAGGTTGACGGCGGCTGGGCCGACCAGCGGGCCACCGAAGCCACTGGCCCCGGTGACGCCCGAGAGCGTGGCGCCGGCTGGCACGTTCTCCGTGAAGCGGTAGTTGTTGAACGCCGAGCCGCCGCTGTTGGTGAATGTGATGGTGTAGGTCAGTTGCTCGCCCGGCTCACCGGTGCGCACGACGCTGCCGGTTTCGGCCGTCAACTGCTTCTGCGGCGACACGAACGGCGCGGTCGGCGTCTGCACGCAGTTCAGGCTCGGGCACGCCGGGTCGGGCGAACCGGTCGGCTTGGCGATGTTGCGCACGAACGCGGTGGTCACCGGCTGGTTCACGCGCACCGTCACCGTGATCGGCAGGGTGCCGCCTGCGGGCACCTGCAGGTTGGTCCAGTTCGTGACCAGGCCGCTGTTGACACCGGCCGGGCTGGACGAGACGAACGTCAGGCCGGGCCGCATCGTGTCCGTCAGCGCATAGCCCGTCAGCACCTGAGAGCTCTGGTTGCCCAGCAGGATGGTGTAGGTCAGCGTTTCGCCCGGCTCGGCAATGCCGGCCTGCGTGCCGCTCTCGGCCGTCAGCGCCTTGGACAGCGTGATGGCACCCAGCGGGTGGATGGTGCTACAGGCCCCTTGGCGGGAACAATCCGCCCCGGTCACGGCGTTGTTCACCGCGCCCGTCGCGTTGCCGTTCACGGTGGCCGTGTAGCTCACGATGAACGTGCCGACCGCCGTGCCCGCTGGCAAGGTGAAGCGGTGCACGCCGCCACTGCCTTCGACCGTGAACGGCCCGGCCGTGATCAAGGTGCCAAAGGTCAGGTTGTCGCTCAGCGTGTCGGTCAACACCGTGGGCGTGGTCGTCGGTCCGCCTGTGACCGTGGTGATCACCGTATAGCGGATGGTCTGGCCGGGCAGCACGGTCGAGCCGGTCACCGGGTCCGACGTCTTGGCCACGATGGTCACCGTGGGGGCCGTCGGCGTCACCACGCAGCTGATGCCGGGGCAGACCGGATCGGGCTCGCCGGTGCGCTTGGCGAGATTGCGCACGGTCAGCGTCGTGATCGGCGAGTTCACACGCGCACGGACCGTGACCACCAGGGTGCCCGAGGCCGGGACCGTGAGCCCGGTCCAGGTGGTCGTCTGGCCCACGTTCACACCGCCGTTGTCGGCCGACACGAAGGTCAGGCCCGCGCCCAGCGTGTCGGTCAGCGAATAGCCCGGCACCGGCGCCAGCGTGGCGTTGCCCAGCGTGATGGTGTAGGTCAGCGTTTCGCCGGCCTCGGCAAGGCCGCTCTGCGTGCCGTCCTGCGCCGTCAAGGCCTTGGTCACCGACACCGCGCCGACGGGGTTGCTGGTGGTGCAGCCGCCGGTGAAGGTGCAGGGTGCACCGGTCACGGCGTTGTCCACCGTGCCCGTGGCCCCCAGGTTCACGCTGGCCGTGTAGATGACCGAGTAGGTACCGGCCACCATGCCGGCCGGCAGGCTGAAGCTGCGCACCTGCCCGCTGCCGCTGGCCGTGTAGACCCCGGGGGCCGTCACGCTGCCGAAGGTGAGGTTGGCGCCCAGCGTGTCGGTCAGCACCGTGGGTGTCGTCGTCGCACCGCCGGTGACGGTCGCGGTCAGCGTGTAGCTGAGCGACTGGCCCGCGACCACGGTGGAGCCGGACACCGGGTCCACGCTCTTGGCCACGGTCACCGTGCTGGCGGTGGGGGTCACCACGCAGGCGGTGCCTGGGCAGATCGGATCGGGCTCGCCGGTGCGCTTGGCGATGTTGCGCACGCTGGGGCCGGTGATCGGCGCGTTCACGGTCGCACGCACCGTGATCACGAGGCTGCCCGATGCCGGGATCGTGAGGCCCGCCCAGGTCGTGGTCTGGCCCGCGTTCACGCCGCCGTTGTCGGTGGACACGAAGGTGAGGCCCGCGCCCAGCGTGTCGGTCAGCGGGAAGTTGGGCACGGCGGCCAGCGTCTGGTTCCCCAGCGTGATGGTGTAGGTCAGGGTTTCGCCGGGCTCGGCGATGCCGCTCTGCGTACCGCTCTCGGCGATCAACGCCTTGCTCACGGACACCAGGCCGACGGGGTTGGCCGTGGTGCAGCCGCCGGTGAAGGTGCAGGGCCCCCCCGTCACCGCGTTGTTGACGCTGCCTGTGGCCCCCGCGTTCACGTGGACCGTGTAGCGCACGGCATAGCTGCCAGCCACGGTGCCAGCCGGCAGCGTGAAGGTGCGCACCTGCCCGTTGCCACCGGCCGTATAGACCCCGGCGGACGACACCGCATCGAACGTGAGGTTGGCACTCAGCGTGTCGGTCAGCACAGTGGGCGTGGTCGTGGCCGGCCCGGTGACCATCGCGGTCAGCGTGTAGGTCAGGGTCTGGCCCGCCACCACGGTGGCGCCGGAGACCGGGTCCACGCTCTTGGCCACGGTCACCGTTGTGACGGTGGGCGTCACCACGCAGGCGGTGCCCGGGCAGATCGGATCGGGCTCGCCGGTGCGCTTGGCGATGTTGCGCACGCTCGGGCCGGTGATCGGCGCATTCACGGTCGCGCGCACCGTGATCACCAAGCTGCCCGAGGCGGGGATCGTGAGCCCCGCCCAGGTCGTGGTCTGGCCCGCGTTCACGCCGCCGTTGTCGGTGGACACGAAGGTGAGGCCCGCGCCCAGCGTGTCGGTCAGCGGATAGTTGGGCACGGGCGCCAGCGTCTGGTTGCCCAGGGTGACGGTGTAGGTCAGGGTTTCACCAGGCTCGGCGACGCCCGGCAGCACGCCGCTTTCACCGATCAGCGCCTTGGTGACGGACACCGCGCCGATGGGGTTGCTGGTGGCGCAGCCGCCGGTAAAGCTGCAGGGCGCACCAGTCACGGCGTTGTCGACGGTGCCCGTGGCTCCCACGTTCACGGTGGCCGTGTAGGTGACGGTATGCGTGCCCACCGCCGCCCCCACGGGCAGCGTGAAGGTGCGGACCTGGCCGCTGCCGCCGGCCGTGTAGACCCCGGGGGACGTGACCGTGCCGAATGTGAGGTTGGCGCCGAGCGTGTCGGTCAGCACGACCGGCGTGGTCGTCGCCGCGCCAGTGACCGTCGCGGTCAGTGTGTAGGTGACCGTCTGGCCTGCCACCACGGTGGAGCCCGTGATGGGATTGACGCTCTTGGCCACCGTCACAGCCCAGACCGCGACCTCGGCGGTCGACGTGTTGTTGCCGCCGCACACGGGCGGCACGGCTGTCGTACAGCCGCCACCCGAGTCCACCACGCCGCTGGGCGGCGCAATTGTGGCTGTGTTGCTGACGGCCGTCGCGGCGAATGCGTGCCCGACCGTGAGCAGCCACACCCACAGCAGGCAACAGCACAAATTACTCCCCCTCCCCCTTGCGCGTGTCATGTCTGACAGTCCTCCGAATTCTTGTCTGGCAGGCTCTGCTGCGACTCTTGTTGTAAGGTAACGGCCGTGAGGCAGGTTACAACCGTACACGGCTTCTTACGGCTGTATACCACTGTAAACAAAAACCTGGAAATAAACAATATTCCATCGAACCTCGCGCAGTTTTTAAATGCCAATGTGTGACATAAAGCCCACGCGGCCTGCGTTGGACGCGACTGGCGCCATGCCAGCCCCCTCAAGACCCCGGTGCCATAGCCGTCGGATCAGCCATCCAGAACAGCCAGCGCAGTTCGCCCACGTAGAACAGCTAGGCGAACGGCCGCTGGGGTTGCATCCAGGCTTCGCGGGCGTGCCCCACCCAACGCTGGGCCGACGCCACCTCACCGACGCAGTGCGCGGCCACGGCAGCCCACCAGAAGCCGTCGGGGTCGACGATGCGCTGGGAGCAGCCACGCCGGCCCTGCCACGGGCGGCCTCGGCCTCGCCATAGGCCAGTTCCTGCACGCGGGCCCAGGCATGCCAGTCGGCTGTCAATTCGACGGCGTCCATCACGTAGGCCACACGTAGGTCGGGCTTGGCCCATGGTCGAACACCAGGTCCAGCGCGCCGTCGGTGGCGGTAATGCTAGCGTTGGTCAGCGTGATGGGAGAGTTGCCCGCGCCGTTGGCGCTGCGCGGCGTGAGCGCCGCGCGGTTGCTGGCACCGCCGACCGTGGCGGCCAGCGTGATACCGCTGTTCCAGGTGATGCTGCCCGTCACGTCATTGAGCTCGCTGGTGCCGGTGGTCAGCGTGGTGGTGTAGCTGTTGGCGGCGGCCTGCGTGATGGTGGTGTCCGAAGGGTCGATCAGCCACAGGCCGCCGTACCCGCTGGCGGCCCCGGCATCGATGCGCGCGCCTTCGCTGTCCACCTGGTCTAAAACAACTATTTCGAAGTATTTCCTTACCTTCTGATCAGCCGCGGGCATACAGATTCCTTCAGTGCCCGGCTCTCTTTACACTGGCGATTTTTGACCATGCAGACATCGCACTTTCTTCTGGCCTGGGGCATCATCGGCTGCGGCAACGTCACCGAGCGCAAAAGCGGCCCGGCCTTCAACAAGGTGGCCGGTTCCCGGCTGGTCGCCGTGATGCGCCGCGATGCCGCGCTGGCCCGGTCGTACGCAGAGCGCCACGGCGTGCCCAGCTGGTATGCCGATGCCGACGCGCTAATCAACGACCCGGAAGTCAACGCCGTCTACATCGCCACCCCGCCCGACAGCCACCATTTTTACGCCCTGAAAGTCGCCGCCGCGGGCAAGGTCTGCTGCGTGGAAAAACCCATGGCCCCCAGCCACCGGGAATGCCTGGAAATGACCGCCGCATTTGAAACCGCCGGGCTGCCGCTGTTCGTGTCGTACTACCGCCGCTCCCTGCCCCGTTTTGCCCAAATCAAGCAATGGCTGGATAGCGGCGAGATTGGCGATGTGCGCCACGTGCACTGGTCGCTGGCCCGCACGCCCAATGCCGCCGACAAGGCCCACACGCCCAATTGGCGCACCGACCCGGCCATTGCCGCAGGCGGCTACTTCGAAGACCTGGCCAGCCACGGCCTGGATTTGCTGCTGCACCTGCTGGGCGACATCACCAGCGCCCACGGCATCGCCAGCAACCAGCAAAGCCTGTACGCCGCCGCAGATGCCGTCACCGGCGTGTGGCAGTTTGCCAGCGGAGCCACAGGCTCAGGCTACTGGAACTTCGGCGCAGCGCAGGCGCTGGACGAGGTGGTGGTGCACGGCAGCACGGGCGAAATCCGCTTCTCGGTCTTCGGCGAGCAGCCGGTGCAATTGCGCAATGCGGCAGGCACGCAAAGCATGGAGATCGACCACCCCGAAAACATACAGTTCTTCCACATCGAGAACATGCAAAAACACATGGACGGGCTGCTGACCCACCCGTCCACGGGGCACACGGCACAGCGGGCGACGTGGGTGATGGAGCAGATCAGCCTCCGGCGCGCTTGACGGTGTAGCCCTGCTTCTGCAACAACCCGATCACCGCATCAACGTGGTCGCCCTGCACTTCGATCACGCCGTCTTTCACCGTGCCGCCGCTGCCGCAGGCGGCTTTGAGCTGTTTGCCCAAGGCGGTCAAAGCGGTTGCGTCCAGCGGCACGCCCTTGACCAGGGTCACACCCTTGCCCGCCCGGCCCTTGGTTTCGCGCGAGACGCGGACGATGCCGTCGGTTTTGGGCACGGGCTTTTGGCCGCAGGTGCACTGGGCGATGGGCTGGCGGCAGACCGGGCACATGCGGCCTGCTTCGGTGGAATAGACCAGGCCGCCGCTGCTGGGTTTGCTTTTCATTTGAATACTATCAAAAAAATAGCACCTAGCGCCTATGGAATGGGCGCTAGGTGCCGATTTGGCACTTAAAAAAGGCTTAGGCCAAGGATTTCTTGTAATTCGCCATGCCGTCGGTGATTTCCTTCTTGGCGGCATCAATGCCTTCCCAGCCGATCACCTTGACCCACTTGCCTTTTTCCAGGTCTTTGTAGTGCTCGAAGAAGTGGCTGATGGCCTTGAGGCGCATCTGGTTCACGTCTTCGATTTTTTGCCAGTGGGTGTAGATGGGCAAAATCTTGTCGGTGGGCACGGCCAGCACCTTGCCGTCTACGCCGGCTTCGTCTTCCATCATCAGGATGCCGATGGGGCGGCAGGTCACCACCACGCCAGGGAACAGGGGGTACGGGGTGATCACCAGCACGTCCACAGGGTCGCCGTCGCCGCTCAGGGTCTGGGGCACGTAGCCGTAGTTGGTGGGGTAGTGCATGGCCGTGGTCATGAAACGGTCCACAAAAATCGCGCCGGACTCTTTGTCCACTTCGTACTTGATCGGGTCGGCGTTCATCGGGATTTCGATCACGACGTTGAAGGCGTCGGGGGCGTTCTTGCCAGGAGGGACTTGGTTCAGGGACATGGTTGTCTTCTTGGTTTGGAGTGGATTAATGGGTTTTTGCGCAGTCGGTTATTTTGCCCTAGCCCGCTGGCACGGCCCTGACAGAAAAACAGCCCGCCGAAGCAGCCTAGGACATACCCCTAGCCGTGTGACTTTGTGTAGCTTTGCACCGTATATTGCCCAGGTTGGCCAATCACCGCCCTGCTCTGCCGGGGTTGCGAGGAAGCAACGCAGCGGGGGCCTCGCTTGCGTTGCGTCCCCACCTCGCGACAACGACTCAGGAGACCTACCCTATGGCTGGTAACACGGCGCTCATATTGGCGCTTATTTGTGGCTTCATCGCGGTGGCTTACGGCTTTTGGGCCCGCAGCTGGATTCTTTCCCAAGACGCAGGCAATGCGCGGATGCAAGAGATTGCTGCCGCCATCCAGACCGGGGCAGCGGCTTACCTGGCCCGACAGTACCGCACCATCACCGTGGTCGGTGTGGTGCTGGCGGTGCTGATCGGGCTGTTCCTTGACTCTTTATCCGCCATCGGTTTTGTGGTGGGCGCGGTGCTCTCCGGGGCCTGCGGCTTTATCGGCATGAACGTGTCGGTGCGTGCCAATGTGCGCACCGCCCAGGCCGCCACCAAGGGCATTGGCCCGGCGCTCACGGTGGCGTTTCGCGGCGGGGCCATCACCGGCATGCTGGTGGTGGGGCTGGGCCTGCTGGGCGTCACCGGCTTTTACTGGTTTCTGGTGCCCGATGGCGCACCCACCGCAGCGCGGCTGAACCCGCTGATCGGCTTTGCCTTTGGCTCGTCGCTGATCTCCATCTTTGCGCGGCTGGGCGGCGGCATCTTCACCAAGGGGGCCGACGTGGGCGCGGACCTGGTCGGCAAGGTAGAGGCAGGTATCCCCGAAGACGACCCGCGCAACCCGGCGGTGATTGCCGACAACGTGGGCGACAACGTGGGCGATTGCGCCGGTATGGCCGCCGACCTGTTTGAAACCTATGCCGTCACGCTGATCGCCACCATGGTGCTAGGCGCGCTGCTGGCCTCCGGTGGCGGCGCGGCCACCGTGGTGTACCCGCTGGCGCTAGGCGCGGTGTCCATCGTGGCCAGCATCATTGGCTGCTTCTTTGTGGTGGCCTCACCCGGCATGAAGAACGTGATGCCCGCGCTGTACAAGGGGCTGGCGGTGGCGGGTGTGCTGTCACTGATTGCGTTTTACTTCGTGACCCAGGCCCTGGTGCCCGACAACGCGCTGGGTGGCACGGGTGCGGCCATGCAGCTGTACGGCGCTTGCGCCGTCGGCCTGGTGCTGACAGCGGCGCTGGTGTGGATCACCGAGTACTACACCGGCACGCAGTACGCCCCGGTGCAGCACATCGCCCAGGCATCGACCACCGGGCACGGCACCAACATCATTGCCGGGCTGGGCGTGTCCATGCGCTCCACCGCCTGGCCGGTGATTTTTGTCTGCATCGCCATTTGGGTGTCGTTCCACCTGGCGGGGCTGTACGGCATTGCGATTGCGGCCACGTCCATGCTCAGCATGGCGGGCATTGTGGTGGCGCTGGATGCCTATGGCCCCATCACCGACAACGCGGGCGGCATTGCCGAAATGGCCGAAATGCCCAAGAGCGTGCGCGACGTGACCGACCCGCTGGATGCGGTAGGCAACACCACCAAGGCCGTCACCAAGGGCTACGCCATCGGCTCGGCGGGCCTGGCCGCGCTGGTGCTGTTTGCCGACTACACCCACAAGCTGGAAGCCTACGGCCACGCCATTAGCTTTGATTTGAGCAACCCGATGGTGATCATCGGCCTGTTCATCGGAGGCTTGATTCCCTACCTTTTTGGCGCGATGGCCATGGAGGCCGTGGGCCGCGCGGCGGGCAGCGTGGTGGTGGAAGTGCGCCGCCAGTTCCGTGACATCCCCGGCATCATGGAAGGCACAGCCAAGCCCGAATACGGCAAAGCGGTAGACATGCTGACCACGGCGGCCATCAAGGAAATGATGGTGCCCAGCCTGCTGCCGGTGGTGGTGCCAATTGTGGTGGGCCTGCTGCTGGGCCCGGCGGCGCTGGGCGGGCTGCTGATGGGCACCATCGTCACCGGCCTGTTTGTGGCCATCAGCATGTGCACCGGCGGCGGGGCCTGGGACAACGCCAAGAAGTACATCGAAGACGGCCACCACGGTGGCAAGGGCTCCGAGACACACAAGGCCGCCGTCACCGGCGACACCGTGGGCGACCCGTACAAGGACACCGCCGGCCCGGCGGTGAATCCGCTGATCAAGATCATCAACATCGTGGCCCTGCTGATCGTGCCGCTGGTGATGCAGATCCACGGCGGCAGTGCACCGGTAGCGGCAGCCGCGGCAACGGCACCGGCCATGAACGCATCGACCCCGGTGGCGGCAATGAGCGACAGCGCATCCATCGCGGTGGTGGACGGCGTGGTGAAGTTCTACTTTGCCACCGGCAAGGCCGAGGTAGCCGACGGTGCCGCCGCCGCGCTGGCCGACGTGGCCAAGGCCGTGGCCGAGGGCAAAAAGGCCGTGGTCAGCGGCTACCACGATGCCTCGGGCGACCCGGCCAAAAACGAAGAGCTGGCCAAGCAGCGCGCCCTGGCCGTGCGCGACGCGCTAGCCGCCCTGGGCGTGGCCGAGGACAAGGTCGAGCTGCAAAAGCCCGCGCAAACCCAGGCCGATGGCCCGCCCGCCGAGGCGCGCCGGGTGGAAGTCACTGTGCAGTAGATCGCCCCGCCCCACCCACCCAGCCCGGCTCTGCCGGGCTTTTTTGTGAGGGGATGTAAGGCAGCCATAAATCCGCCTGAATCGCTATAAACTTAATAGCTGCTTGTGCTTACCCAATAAGCACAAGCACTTGTTTTTATAGGCCATTCAAGCATGCGAACCACATCCTTTCCCCTGTTTTCCACCACCCTGCTCTGCGCCGCCACCCTGGCACTCACAGGTTGCGGCTCTTTTCTGCGCGAAGGCACCGGGGTCACCGCCGGTATGGGCGGCGCGGCCCTGGCCAGCACCCTGACAAACAACGCCGCCGTGGCCACCGGCATCGGCGTGGGGGTGCAGGCTGTGGCCCAGGCCGGGCTGCAAATGGCCCAGCGCAACGCCCACCAGGCGGAGCAAAACCACATCGCCCAGATTGCCGGAGCGCTGAAAGTGGGCGAAGTAGCGCGCTGGAAGATGACCCACAAGATCCCGCTGGAGGCGGACGAACAGGGCGAGGTCACCGTCAGCCGTGTCATCGGCAACGCGGGCAGCAAGGGCCTGGACTGCCGCGAGATCGTCTTTTCGGTGGAGATGACCGACATCTCCGAATTTCCCCGCGCCTTTTATGTGGCCACTATTTGCCGCAACGGCCAGACCTGGCAATGGGCCTCGGCCGAACCGGCCACCGGGCGCTGGGGGGCGCTGCAATGACGGCAGTGCGCTGGGCTGCCGTAGCCGCATCGCTGGCTCTGGCCGGATGTTCTTCTGTGGGCGGGTTGGCGGGGGCGGTGGCGGGCATTACCTCGGGCGCGGCCACGGCCAACCCGGCGGTGGGCATTGCCGTCAGCGTCGGCGTGAAGGCCGCTACCGACGCAGGCATCCAGCACGCCACACGCACGCTGCAGGCGCAAGAGCAAGATCTGATTGCCGCCATCGCAGGCAACGTGCCGGTGGGTGCGCGGCGCGAATGGCGCATGCAGCGCAGCATCCCTTACGGCAACAAGCACGGCGAGTTGCAGGTCACCCGCATCCTCGACACGCCCCTGGCCCAGTGCCGCGATGTGGCCTTTTCGGTGGCGGTGGACGATGCGCCGCCCGACCAACCCGCCGCCCAGTGGTACACCACCAGCATCTGCCTGCAGGTCAACGGCTGGAAATGGGCCGCCGCCGAGCCCGCCGTGCCGCGCTGGGGCGCCTTGCAGTAAAACGGCCCGCCCATAAAAAAAACCGCAGCGCCCTTGCAGGTGCTGCGGTTTTTTAAAAGACGCGGTGCGGTTTATTGCACGATGACCACTTCGACGCGGCGGGCTTCGGCGTTGCTGCCGGTGCCGGTCATGGCTTCGGGCTTGACCAGTTCGATCTTGTCGGCGGCCACGCCCAGGGCGGCCAGGGTGTCGCGCACAGCAATGGCGCGCTGCTTGGCCAGTTCCTGGTTTTGCTCCAGGCTGCCGGTGGAGTCGTGGAAGCCGCTGACGCGCACGGCCTTGCCGTCGGCGGCCAACTTGATGACTTCGACCAGGGCTTCGTTGGCACCGGCGGCAATGTCGGCCTTGCCGGTGGCGAAGTAGAACTTCACGATGCCGTCCACCACCTTGACGCTGGCGCCGTCCATCTCCACCACTTCCACGGCGGCCACGGCAGCGGGGGCCGCACCGGATTTGGGCAGGGTCTTGTAGATGCCCAGACCGATCACCAGGCCGATGATGGCCGCCACCACGCCGAACAAAATAGCCAGAACTACGCCGTGGTCGGTGTCGTCGTCAGAAGAAAACATTTGGGGGGTACTCCAGAAAAAATAAGAGGGACAGGGTGCAGGGCCCACACGGGGGCGCTGCGGACAGGGTGTCGGGGCCGATTGTAGAGGGATGGCCCGCCCGGTTTACCAAGGGTTAGCACAGTGAATCCGGGCAAAAAATAGTAACAAAAAGTGCACTCTGCGCTTATTCCACCAGCGCAAGCAGCTATGATTTTTGAAAATCTACTCCGCCACCGGCTGCCGCACGCGCACCAGCACGGCCCGGGCTTCTTCAAAAGAAAACCCGGCCACGGCGGCCTCCAGCGTGCTGAAGTCGGCCCCCAGTACCCAGCGCAAGGCCGGGCCGTGCTGGGCCAGTACCGCCAGCGCCTCGGCATCGTCGGCCTGCAGATAGCCCTCTAGCTGGCCCAGCAAGGCGTGCAACTCCGTGCGGTCTACCGGCGCAGCAGCTGCGCTGGGCAGCTCGGCCCGCCGGTCGGGCAAGGCCTGGTCCAGCACCGCCACCAGGTGCAGCAATTGCTGCTGGGTGTGTTGCAGCAGGGGCTGCACGGTGGCGGAGGCAGCGTGCCCGCGCAAGGCGGTTTCCAGCACGCCGCTGGCCTCCTGCAGGGGCGTGGCCCCGATGTTGCCCGCCAGGCCTTTGAGCGTGTGGGCCAGACGCTCGGCGCTGACCAGGTCGCCATTGCTTACCGCCTGGCACAGGGCCTCCCAGGCGGGGATCTGGGTGGACTTGAATTTGCGCAGCATGCTCAGGTACAGCGGGGTTTTGCCGCCCATGCGGCGCAGGCCGGCCACCGTGTCCACGCCTTCAATGTGGGCGGGCAAGGTCTCCACCGCCTCGGGCGGCACATCGGCCGACGCAAACACGGTACGCGGGGCCCGTGGTGCGTCCTGGCCCAGGCCAGCACGCGGCGCAACCCATTGGGTCAGCGCCTGCCACAGCGCGTTCGGCTCTATGGGTTTGGTCACAAAGCCGTTCATGCCAGCGGCCAGGCAGTGGTCGCGGTCGACCTGCATGGCGTTGGCGGTCATGGCGACGATAGGCAGGTCGCGGTAGGCAGCATCACGCCGGATCAGCCGCGTTGCAGTCACGCCGTCCATCACCGGCATCTGCATGTCCATCAGCACCATGTCATAGCGCTGGGCCTGCACCCGGTCCACCGCCTGCTGGCCATCCCCGGCCACGTCCACCACAAAGCCTGCGTCTTCCAGCAGCTCGGTGGCGACCTGCTGGTTCAGCGCGTTGTCTTCCACCAGCAGCACCCGGGCTCCGCGCAGGGCCTGCAGGCGCTGGTAGACCGCGTCGGGCAGCTCGGCGACCACCGGCATGCTCAAAGTTTGCCCGGCCCCGGTGCTGGCCCCCACCACGCGCATCATGGTGTCGAACAGCAGCGACGGGTTCACCGGCTTGAGCAGCACGTCCTGCAGCCCGGCGGTTTCGGCCCCGCGCACCATTTCCTCGCGGCCATAGGCGGTCACCATCACCTGCTGCGGTGGCCGGTCCAGCCCCAGCGCACGGATTTGCCGGGCGGCCTCCAGCCCGTCCATGCCCGGCATCTGCCAGTCCATCATCACCACGTCAAAGTCTTGCCGGGCCGTGGCTGCGTCCCGCACGGCCTGGATCGCCTGGGCGCCCGACTCCACCGCCAACACCTTGAAGCCAATGCTGTCAAGCATGTCAGCCAGCACGGTGCAGGCGTGGGGGTTGTCGTCCACCACCAGCACCCGCATGCCGCGCACGTCGATGCTGGGCACCAGGGTGCGCCGTTGCTGCAGGCCGCAGCCCAGCCGGGCGGTGAACCAGAACACCGAGCCTTTGCCGGGCGCGCTGTCCACCCCCACCTCGCCGCCCATCAGCTCGGCCAGGCTTTTGCTGATGGCCAGGCCCAGGCCGGTACCGCCGAATTTGCGGGTGGTGGAGTTGTCGGCCTGGCTGAAGCTCTGGAACAGGCGGCCGATCTGCTCGGGCGTGAGGCCGATGCCGGTATCGCGCACTTCAAAGCGCAGCACCAGCTCGGCATCGGTGTCGGTGGCCAGCCGGTCCACGCGGCGCACGGCGATGTGGATCTCGCCCTGCTCGGTGAATTTGATGGCGTTGTTGGCGTAGTTGATCAAGATCTGCCCCAGCCGCAGCGGGTCGCCCAGCAGGTGTGGCGGCACGTTGGCCCCCACCTCGCAAATCAGCTCCAGGCCTTTGGCGCTGGCTTTTTCGGCAATCAGGTTGACCACGTTTTGCAGGGCCGAATCCAGCTCGAACGGCGCATGCTCGATCTCCAGCTTGCCCGCCTCGGCTTTGGAGAAATCGAGGATGTCGTTGAGGATACCCAGCAGATGCTGGCCCGAGCGCTCGATCTTGGCGATGTAGTCGCGCTGGCGCACCGACAGCTCGGTGCGGCTGGCCAGGTGCGACAGGCCGATGATGGCGTTCATGGGCGTGCGGATTTCGTGGCTCATATTGGCCAGAAACATGCTCTTGGCCGCCGCAGCGTCTTCGACCAGCGCGCGGGCGTGTTGCAGCTCGGACACCATGCGGACCAGGCGTTTTTGCATGGTGTCAATAGCGGTGAGCATGCTGGAATTGCGCACCTCGGCCGGGTCCAGCAGGGTGTCGAGCTGGCCGTCGGCAATGCGCAGCACGGCATCCGACACCTTGTACGAGTCCAGCAGCATGGCCTTCAGGCGCATGGCGATAAACGACACCACCCCCGTCTCGGCGCAGACGATCAGGGCGTGGCCCCACACCGAGCGCCCGCCCAGCAGCGTGCGCCCGTCGTTGAACACCACAATCCCCCAGCCCAGCGGCTGCAGCAGCAAAAACACAATGTGGTGCACCAAGATGGCCCCAGTGGCCAGCACCAGGGGCCGCCAATCGCAGTACACCACCAGCGCCGCCAGCATCACAAAAAAGCTGAAATGTGCCTCCAGGTCGCCGCCCGACTGCTGGATCACCAGGCCGGTCAAGGCCATGAAGCCCAAGGCCATGGCCATGCGCGACACCAGTTCGGTGGGGTAGTAGTGGCTGATCCACCAAGGCACCAACACCGCAGGCACCCCCACCCACAGCAGCAAGCCCCAGGTGTCGGTGGCCGCCGCCATGCCCATGCAGGCCAGAAAATGCAGCCCGGCCACACCCAGCATCAGCCGGTGCGCGTAGCGGTAGTAGCCCAGCTCGCGCTCGGATACCGCAGCCATGCTAGCGGGCCACCAAGGTGGCAGTAAGAGAAACGGGGGGACTGCTGCACACCGACAAGGTGGCGGGGCTGACCGGGTTCAGCCACCACATCCCCGCCAGGGTGGAGCCGCACCACACTGCCAAGACCCCCCACAGTACGGCGCGCGAGGGGCGCAGAGCGGGTTGCAACGCTGGTTTTTGCGGATGCGACATAGGCGATTCACCACGCGGGCGTGGCTCCATGCAATATGTGTCTGATGTTACAGTTTTGTAAGCAGATGATGCAAACAAAAGGCTAGCCCCAGGCTGCCAACAGGGGAATTGCCCGCCTACGGCAATCCGGCCACCTTCTGCGCCAACGCATCCACCCCGGTCTGCGTCAGATCATCGGTTTCCAGCGTCTGGCGGTTAGCCCAGGCGCTGAAGTTGTTGCTTTGCGAGCGCGTGTAGTGCGGGTCGTAGTGCAGGCTCATCAACTCGGCAAACAGTGCGTGCAGGTCCCCATCCATCGCCCAGCCCTGCCAGCGCTCTATCACCTGCCTGCCGTGCAAATCCTTGAGCAAGCCCAGCTTGTCGGCCAGCGCCTGCGGTGCATCGCCCAGGTAGGCATAGTCGCGCAGCAGGTAGTCCAGCCGCGCCTGCGGGGTGGCGCTAATTTCGATGCAGGGGCTGGCGCGCAGGCGCAGCACCAGGGGCGTGGGCAGGGTCAGGCGGCCGATCTTGCGGCTTTCGCCCTCTACATACAGCGGGCGGCTGGGGTCGAGCTTTTCCAGCACATGGGCCAGGCCGGTTTCGAACGCGGTTTGCGAAGGCTGGGCGTGGCCCGGCACCGCGCCCAGGATGGAGCCCTTGTGCACCGCCAGGCCTTCCAGGTCCAGCACCTGGTGGCCCTGGGCGGCCAGGGCGTGCAGCACACTGGTTTTGGCGCTGCCCGTGGCTCCCACCAGCACCCGCAAAGGCAGCGTGGGGCACTGGGTCTCCAGCGCGTCGATCACAAAGCGCCGCCATGCCTTGTAGCCGCCCTGCAGTTGCTGCGCGTCCCAGCCCACCATGCGCATCCAGGTCACCATCGATCCACTGCGCATGCCGCCGCGCCAGCAGTACACCAGCGGGGTCCACTTAGCGGGTTTATCGGCAAATTTCTCGCGCAGGTGCTTGGCCAGGTTTTCCGCCACCATGGCACCGCCCACGCGGCGGGCCTCGAAAGCGCCCTGCTGCTTGTACAGCGTGCCCACAATCACGCGCTGCGCGTCGTCCAGCACCGGGCAGTTGATGGCACCGGGGATGTGGTCGATGGCGTACTCGGCAGGCGAGCGTGCGTCGATCAGCGTGTGGAAGGCGTGCCGGTCCTTCACGGTAGTAGGGGCTCTCATCGCGGACGGCCCGCTGTCACAATCGACACTCTTATGACCCAGACTTCAGAACCCATTGCATTGACCCAGTTTTCGCACGGTGGCGGCTGCGGGTGCAAGATTGCCCCCGGCTTGTTGGCCGAGATTTTGGCACGCGCACCCCAAGGCCTGGTGCCGCCCGAGCTGCTGGTGGGCACCGAGACCAGCGACGATGCCGCCGTGTACCGCCTCAATAGCGCGCAGGCACTGGTGGCCACCACCGACTTCTTTACCCCCATCGTCGACGATGCCTATGACTTTGGCCGCATCGCCGCCACCAATGCGCTGAGCGACATCTACGCCATGGGCGGCACGCCCATCCTGGCGCTGGCCCTGGTGGGCATGCCGATTGCCAAGCTACCGCCCGAAGTGATTGGCCAGGTGCTGGCCGGGGGCGCTGCCGTCTGCCGCGAGGCCGGCATCCCCATCGCAGGCGGCCACTCCATCGACGTACTGGAACCCATTTACGGCCTGGTCGGCCTGGGCCTGGTGCATCCCGACAAGGTGCGCCGCAATGCCGATGCCCAGGCGGGCGACGTGTTGGTGCTGGGCAAGCCGCTGGGCGTGGGCATCTTGTCGGCAGCGCTGAAAAAAGGCCTGCTGGACGCGGACGGCTACGCCGAAATGCTGCACCACACCACCCAGCTCAACAAGGTCGGCATTGCCCTGGCGCAGATCGATGGCCTGCACGCCATGACCGACGTCACCGGCTTCGGCCTGGCCGGGCACCTGCTGGAGATGTGCCGGGGCTCCGGCCTGTCGGCCCAGGTGGACACCAACGCCCTGCCCCTGATCGCCAGCGCCGTGGCCTTCGCCCAGCAAGGCATTGCCACCGGAGCCTCGGCCCGCAACTGGGCAGGCTACGGCGGCCAGGTGCAGTGGACCGGTACCGACTGGCTCAAGGCCCTCATCACCGACCCGCAAACCAGCGGCGGCCTGCTGGTGAGTTGCAGCGCCGAGGCTGCCCCCGCCGTGCTGGCCGCCTTTGCCGATGCCGGATTTGCGCAGGCCGCGCAGATCGGCAGCATGCACACGCCAGCTCCCGGCCAACCCGTAGCACTGTCGTTCTAAAGCCATGGTCCACCGCGTCATCCCCCTGCTGGACCAGCGCACGCACGCTTTGCGGTCTGCGCCCCTGGTGGATGGCCCCGCTATCGGCCCACTCACCGACCAGCTCCACCGCCCGCTGCACGACCTGCGCATCAGCGTCACCGACCGCTGCAATTTCCGCTGTAGCTACTGCATGCCCAAGGCGGTGTTCGACAAAAACTACCCCTACCTGCCGCACAGCGCGCTGCTCAGCTTCGAGGAAATTACCCGCGTCGCCCGCGTCGCCGTGGCCCAGGGCGTGCGCAAGATCCGCCTTACCGGCGGCGAGCCGCTGCTGCGCAAGAACATCGAGGTGCTGATCAGCCAACTGGCCGCCCTGCACACCCCGGACGGTCAGCCGCTGGACCTCACGCTCACCACCAACGGAGCACTGCTGGCCCGCAAGGCCCAGGCCTTGAAGGATGCCGGCCTGCAGCGCCTGACCGTCAGCCTGGACGGACTGGACGACACCGTTTTTCGTAAGATGAACGACGTGGACTTCCCGGTGCGCGACGTGCTGAACGGGCTGGAAGCCGCGCACCGCGCCGGGTTGGCCGACATCAAGGTCAACATGGTGGTGCAGCGCGGCACCAACGACCATGAAATCCTGCCCATGGCCCGGCACTTCAAGGGCAGCGGCAGCACCCTGCGCTTCATCGAGTACATGGACGTGGGTGCCACCAACGGCTGGCGCATGGACCAGGTCGTGCCCTCGCGTGAAGTACTGCAGACCCTGCAAACCCAGTGGGCGCTGCGCCCTCTCGCCCCCGCCGCGCCGGGCGAAACCGCCCAGCGCTGGGCCTATGCCGACGGCAGCGGCGAGGTGGGCCTGATCAGCAGCGTGACCCAGGCCTTTTGCGCCGACTGCAGCCGCGCCCGCCTGTCCACCGACGGCAAGCTGTTCTTATGCCTGTTCGCCACCCAGGGCCACGACCTGCGCAGCCTGCTGCGCGGTGACGCCACCGACGACCACCTGGCCGCCGCCATCCAAGGCATTTGGCAAGGCCGCAGCGACCGCTACTCCGCCCTGCGCGCCGCCCTGCCCGCGGATACCGGCACGGGTGCCAAGCGGGTGGAGATGAGCTACATCGGTGGTTGAAGTTCACGACATTACCGGCCTGGTTTTGGCCGGAGGCCGGGGCACGCGCATGGGCGGCGTGGACAAGGGCTTGCAAGATTTTCACGGCCAGCCGCTGGCGCTGCATGCGCTGGAACGGCTGCGGCCCCAGGTGGGCCTGCTCATGCTCAGCGCCAACCGGCACCTGGATGCCTATGCCGCGTTTGGGGTGCCGGTGTTGCCAGATGCCGATGCTGAATTCGCCGGACCGCTGGCCGGCATGCTGGCCGGGCTGACCCACTGCACTACGCCATTTCTCGCCACCGTTCCTTGCGATGCGCCGCTGTTTCCGCTGGATTTGGTGGAGCGTCTGGCCGCCGTGGATGCCGATATCGTGGTAGCCACCGCGCCCGACGACAAAGGTGTTCAGCGCCTGCAGCCCGTGTTCTGCCTGCTGCGCACCGACCTGCAAGGCAGCCTGGCGCAGTTCCTGGCCGCTGGAGGCCGCAAGGTCGGCCAGTGGATGGCGCAGCACCATTGCGTACGGGTGGCGTTTGGCGAGGCGGTTGCGTTTGCCAATGCGAACACGCAAGCGGAATTAGACGAAATTCAGAACCAAATAAGCCTTGTCCACCGGTCGAATAAGCGCGAATAGCTATTAGAACTATAGCAAACACGTTTAGGATATGTAGTTGCAACCTGACCCCGGTACCTCTCGACCGGCTCAGCCTCCTGTAACCCGCGCATGGGGAAGCAATTCGTGCACATATGTATGTTCCCAGAAAGGTCCAATCACTGGATCTAGCGGATTGAAGGCAGTCATCACTAATTTGGTGGATGCGAGCAAATATGGATCGTCCTATAACCAGTTTGTTGCGTTGGGAAGGTGTCGTACGACCGCAATGCCACCCGCAACTTCAAAGGAATACCATGCAGTCAATTTATCTCTGGCCGATACGGTTTTTTTGGCCTCTAATTTTTCTATTACTCACTGCAAGTTGGAGTCCTAAAGTAAGTGCCGGGTGGGACACTGTAAACAATTCCGACACCGTTTTCGTGTTCGTCCATGGAATATTTTCGAACTCCAAAAAGTGTTGGACAGCAGAAAATGGCACCTATTGGCCTAGCCTAGTCGCAGGCGATCCTCGATTGGGCAATCCGTCAATATATTCTGCTGAATACTACACCGACTTCGACAGTGGTTTCTATGGAATAGAAAATGCAGCGAGCGAATTAATTTCCAAACTAAGCTATCCTGACTCAGCCGGCAACAAGCCTGTATTCGATAAAAAAATATTGTATTTATTGCTCATAGCATGGGCGGTATTGTCACAAGATATTTACTAGAAAAAAACTCCACACTTCTTTCGAAAAAAAATATTGGTTTAGTTCTACTGACATCACCTTCAAGAGGTTCTGAATGGGCGGATAGATTTGGGCTACTGGCTGCGCTATTTAAAAACAAAATGGCTAATGAACTCTCATTTAATAATCCCTTGTTACGTGATCTTGATGGAAGATTTCTAGATTTAAAGGATCGAAATCCACCACCTTTTCCAGTATTTGAAGGCGTTGATCTATATGAAGAAAAATTTATTATTCCAGGATTCTTTCGTGACAAAGAGATAGTTGTTGATTCGGCAAAGCAGACCTCTTATTTTGGATCTGGAAAGATAATAGGAAAATCCAACCACTTCACCATCGCAAAACCCGAATCAAGAGACAGTGCATCCCACGAAAGACTAGTTGAGTTTTATTTGGGAAAATATCTATCGGCGCTTGCATTGACAGCAACGACTGTTCCAAAAAATATCGAACGACGCGCAATAGATATTTTGGCGCGAGACTTTATAGGAGGAGTGAATGTAGGCATCGACAAATGCACAACTGGACCAGGTATTTTAGGAAACGCTTTTCCATGTGATGCCGCGCCCAATATAGCTGAATTCAAATTCAATATGAACGCAGCAGGGAACTACCGACTCGATATAAATTATGCAGCAGCGACCTCTCGACCGCTAAATGTGAGTATAAATAGTAAACCAATATTTGGTGGAGTTGCTGGTGAGACCACCGGTGGTTGGACCAATGATTTTCTGAAATGGGTGGAAATCGGAAAAATATCTTTTGAAGTAGGAGACTATGTGTTGCGAATAGATCGCAATGACGTTTTCCCTCATATTCATAGTCTTCGCTTAGTCCCAGTTGACTAGGTTGTTTGAAAATGTCCGAAAGAAGTCCAGGGCATGTCTTACGTTGCAACATTCTCATCCTAAGGATGTTCAGGGCAAGTGATGGCCCAACACTCCCGCGTGAATATGGCGATTGGCGAACACGTACGCTGAATTAACCTAAATTCAGCCCAAAAAAGTCCCTTTCCGCCCATCAAATAAGCGCCAGCAGCTATCAACAATATAGCAAACACCTACGCCTCACCCCCCCCTTCCCTCCAGCCACGCCAGCACCTCCCCCAACGGCATAGGCCGCGCATGCCAGTAGCCCTGCATGAAATGGCAGCCCAAAGCCTGCAAACGGCTGTGCTCCAGCTCCGTCTCAATCCCTTCCGCAATCACGTCCATGCCCAGCTCGGTGCCCAGCGCCAGAATCACCTTGGCGATGCGGGCATCGCCCTGGCCGAGCTGGATGACGAAGGAGCGGTCGAGTTTGAGGGTGGAAAACGGCAGGGTCTGCAGCCGGTGCAGCGACGAGTAGCCGGTGCCAAAGTCGTCCAGGTGCAGGTGAAATCCCGCCTGTGCCAGCTTGGCCATGTGCAGACTGGCCAGCTCTACGTCTTTGGCCACGGCCGATTCGGTCAGCTCGAAATGCACGCAGGCGCGGGGCACGCCGTGGCTGTCGACCAGGGCGCACATTTCTTCCACCAGCGTGGTGCTGGCCAGCTGCTTGGCCGACAGGTTGATGTTGGCGATTTGCTGCGGGTTTAGCGCCAGCAGCGCGGGCATGGCGGCCACCACCTTGCGGGCGATGGCCATGCCCAGGGCGATGATCAGGCCGGATTCTTCGGCTACCGGAATGAACTTGGCTGGGGGGCAAAAGCTGCCGTCCTCCAACTGCCAGCGGGCCAGGGCTTCGAGCATCGGGGCCGCGCCGGTACGGACATCGACGATGGGCTGGAACCACACTTCCAGCTGGTCCAGCCGCAGGCATTCGCGCAGTTGTTGCTCCAGCAGCATGCGCTCCTGCACATTGCCCAGCATGGACTCGGCGTAGAAGCTGCAACGGCCCTTACCCTGCTGTTTGGCGTCGTACATGGCCAGGTCGGCATTGCGCATCAGGCTGTCTTTGTCGGACTGGCCGGTGGCGTAGCTGACCCCGATGGAGCAGCTCACGGTGAGGTTGGAGCCCTGGTAGACGCGGGTCTGGGCGATGGTTTCCTGCACCCGTTCGGCAAAACGGCGTACGCCCAGCGTGTCTTCATGGGCTACATAGAGCAGCGCAAATTCATCGCCGCCCAGGCGCACCACCACGTCGCTGGCGCGCACCAGTTGCTGCAGCGAGCGGGCCACTTCCACCAGCAGGAAGTCACCCGCTTCGTGGCCCAACGAGTCGTTGATGAGCTTGAAGTCGTCCAGGTCGATGAGCAGCACGGCCAGCGTCAGCTCGGGCTGGCGGCGCTGCAGGGCCAGCAGGTGGTCGAGCTGTTCGTACAGCAGGCGGCGGTTGCCCAGGTCGGTCAGCGCGTCGGTGCGTACGTCGCGTTCCAGCCCTTTGTGGGCGGCATCCAGCGCCGACACCATGGTGTTGAGCGACAGGGCCAGGTCGTCGAGTTCGTCGTTGCCGCGCACCGGCCAGGGCTGCAGCAGCGCGGCGTGGGTGCTGCGCTGGCTGCGTGCCAGCTTGGAGAACTGGCCCAGCCGTTTGAGCACCAACCGGTCCAGCAGCACCACCACGGCCAGCACGCCCAGCACTACCAGGATCAGCGCGTTGGCCAGCAGCAGGCGTTTACCGGTGGACTTTTGGGCGTACAGCGCCTGCGGCGCATCGACCACCAGACGCAGCGCATGGGTACCCCGGGCATCGGACAGCGCGCCCGTGCCGCCGACGGTTGCGCCCTGGGTTGGCGCTTGCAAGCCAAAGCGGCTGCCGGTGAGCTGCATCAGCCGCGACAGCCGGGCGGCGTTCCATTCGCGCCCCATCACCACCCAGCCCACCGTGGGCGCGCCGATTTCGCGCAGGCGCACAGGGCTGAACCCCAGCAGCACCGGCCCGCCGTTCAGCCACATCTTGAAGTGGCCCCCTTCTTCGCGCACCGCCAGGGGCACGTTCAGCACCGAGCCCATGGCATCGACCACCACCGGGTCGCTGTCCAGCAGCGACTCGACCAGGCCCCGGCGCACGTCCACGCTGGAGTGCAGGCGGCCGTCCAGCGTCAGAAAGGCCACGTAGTCCACATCCAGATTGCGCAGTGCATCGGTGGTGAAGATTTCCCACAGAAATTGGCGGTTGGCTTTCTGTAGATGGTGCGCACTCTCGTCCCACAGGCCGTAGTCGAGCACGGTGCGCATCAGCGCGTTGACCTCCTGGTTCAGGCCCAGATCGACACGCAAAAACTGGTCTACCCCGGCCCGTTCCTCGTAGGCCGCCAGGCTGCGGTCCATCAGAGCCGAACTGGCCACAAAGCTGGCCGCGCCCACCACGCACAACAACAGGGCGAGCACGCCCAGGATGCGCAGGCGCAGGCTTTTCATACCGGCATGGAACGGCTGGACGCGGACGACCGGGGCGCGGTGGCCTGGCGCACCGTCAGGCCCAGCAACAAGACCACATAGAACATAAAGGCCAGCCGTGGCACATCCACCAGGCTGTCGAACAGGCCGACCACCACAAAACCGACCAGGCCACCGGCGATGCCCGGTGCCAGCGGGTGGTCCTTGGCGGTGCCCACAGACACGCGCCACAGGGCGGCCAGCAGCATGGCCGAAAACAACAGCAGGCCCACGCCGCCCTGGTCAAACAGCACGTTCATGAAGACATTCTTCATGTGCCAGGGCATGTGGTTGCGGTCGCTGGAGAAGAACCAGCGCTGCATGTCCGCAGAGAAGTCGCCGTTGTCCAGCAGCTGGCGGCCATCCGGGCCGAGCAGCTGGATGTTGTCAACCTCCAGCAGCGCCAGGGGGGTGTCGGTGGCGATGGAAAACGCCACCAGCCGGGGCGCGTACCAGTCACCACCCGACAGGCCGTTGCCCGCCAGGGGGATGCGCAGGTCCTGCCACACGCCGGGCATGGGCTTGACGCCTTTGCCCGCCAGAAAGCAGCCACCGTTGTACAGCAGGTGCTTCTCGCACACCTCCAGGTGCAGGCCCAGTTCGTTCGCGGTGCGCACCCGCAGGGCCACGCTGACGGGGCCCTGCGGGGACCGGATGCGCTGCGACACACGCAGGATTTCGCCCCAGCCCATGTACTTTTGCTTGCCGCCGCCCAGCACCAGGTAGGTGTTGCCGTCCTCGCTCTTGAGCCGGTAGTCGCCCGGGTGCTCGGTGGCGGCACCGGTCAGGAAATAGCTGGCCGGGTAGCGTCCCATGCCTTTGCCCAGCACCGGGTCCAGCGGGGCGGTCAGCATGTTCCAGCCTTGCGTCCAGTGGGCCACGCGGTTGTCCATGTCGCTGCTGCTGGTGGAAAAGCGCTCGCTCATGTACGCGCCACCGCCAAAAATACTCACGATACCGCCCACCATGGCCATGCCCGCCCAGGTGGTGGCCTGCCAACGCAGGCCGGTCGGCCACACGGCTTTGGGTACGGCACCGGCCGCCAGCACCAACAGCAAAAAGCCCACCAGCACCGGCAGCATGGCATCGCCCCCGCGTGCATAGCCCCAGTGCTGGGCTACCAGGCCCGCACCCACCAGCACGGCCATGAAGCCCGCCAAGGCCAGCTGCGCCGCCAGGCCTACCCGCCCCCGCTTGCCCGGCAGCACCACAGCGGCAGGGCGGCTGACCCACAGCAAGGCCAGGGTCAGCAGCAGGCAGGCACCGTAGCCTACGTACGAGCCTTTAGAGCCCAGCATGGCCCCGGCCCACAGCGCCAGGCTCAGCAGCACACCGGCCACCAGCCCGACCATCCAGTCCACCACCTTGAACCGCCGCAGCACACCGGCCAGCGGCAAGGCCACCGCTGCCGCCCCCAGCAGGGCCAGCAAGCCCCGGTAGCCGCTGGACGGAAACGTCCACATAATCGCCCCGCCAAACAGCAGCACCAGCAACGCACCCACGCCCAGGCTGAGCTTGGGCGCGGCCACCGTGGCAGCGCCAGCACTGTTTCCAGCCCCCGCCCCGCCGGGCCGACGCAGCTGGCGGCGCGTGCTGAGCAGGCACAGTGCTGCCGTCACCGCCAGCCCTATCGGCACGGCCAGGTACACGCCGCGTGAAAAGGTGGTCAGGCAGGCATAGCCCGCCAAGCCCAGGCAGGCCACCACGGCGGCCCAGCGCCGGTGCGTGTGGGCCACGAACAGCTCGCGCAGCACAAACGGCATCAGCAGGGCCAGGAACCCGTCCAGCGCCGCGCCGCCCACATGCATCTCCCAAAACAGCGCGGTGGTACGGTAATCGGTAGAAAAATTGAACAGGCCCACAAAGGCCATGCGCTCCCACACGGTGGTCAGGCAGGCGGCCACCAGCCCCAGAGCCAGGCCCAGGGCCAGCCAGGTGGGTGCCTGCGCACCACGGCGCACTACTGCGGCCCGCCACAAGGGCATCACCAGCAACGCCAGAAAAAAGCTCTTGGCCAGGCGCAGGCTGTTCATGGGTTCGTGGTAGCCCTGGAACCAGCCAAAACTGAAGCCGCCCGCATCGGCAAAACCGCGCGCCATGGCCACCAGCGTCGAGGCCGCAAACAGCAGCAGCATCAGCCACGCGCCCGCGGAGCTGCGGGGCTGGCGCCCCAGCGGTGCAGCATGGGACGTAGGCCAGGCCAGCCGGGCGTAGCCGCCCACTGCGGCGGCCAGCACCAGCAAGTCCAGTTCTTCAAAGGTGATCCAGCCGGTCCAGGGCGCAAAACCGACCAACGGCAGCAGCAGCGGCACAGCAATCAGCCAACTGTCGGACCAGACAAAAAAGGCTACGCAGCACAGTACAAACAGCAGGCTGGCGGCCCAGGGTGCCACCGGGTAGTGCAGCACCAGAAACAGGCCCAGGGCGGCCAGCACCAGGGCCCACAAGCCCACCGACCAACGGATGCCCGGTGCACGCGGCCGGGCACCGGAACGGTGGCGTCGCGCAGACCGGTCGGAGGATTTCACTATGTTGTCGCTATCCATCCTGGTGTGCCGCCTGGTTGATTGGGTAACAGGATGGTAGCGCAGCGGTCTGCATTTTCAGCACCGCAAAGGCCCCGTAAAGCGCCGCCAGCGCAAGATGTGCGTGGCTAGAATCGCGCCGATGCATCCCCTGCCCCGCTTTTTGCTGTTTCGCCACTTCCGCATCCGGCCCCGCCTGTTTGCCGCCGGCCTGGTGGGTGTGCTGGCCACCATGGGGTTGGCGGGGGTGCCGGGCCTGCTCAACGTGACCCGGCTGGTCATCGGCTGGAACGTGTTTGCCTGCCTGTACCTGCTGCTGGCGGTGCACATGATGGTCAAGGCCGACCACGACCAGATGCGCATGCGGGCCCAGCAACAGGACGAGGGGCGGCGCACCGTGCTGGCCATGGTGGTGCTGGCCGCGCTGGCCACGCTGGGGGCCATCGTTGCCGAGCTGGCGGTGGTGAAAGACATGCATGGCAGCCTGCGCTACGCCCACATCGCGTTGGTCACCCTCACGATTGCCACCTCCTGGGCTTTCACCCACGTGATGTTTGCGCTGCACTACGCCCACGACTTCTATTCCAACCGGGCCCGAAAACGGCCCGATGGACTGCAGTTTCCCGGCACCGAGCAGCCCGATTACGGCGACTTCGTCTACTTCGCATTCGTCATCGGCACCTCGGGCCAGACGGCGGATGTGAGCTTCACCACCTCGGCCATGCGCCGCACCGGGGTACTGCACTGCGTGCTGGCCTTCCTGTTCAACACCACCCTGTTGGCGCTGACGATCAATATTGCTTCTGGGCTGTTGTAAGCCGCACCATAGCCCTACAACACACTTTCCCTGAATTTGTACATAAAATGCCTCCAACGCCCATCTGATAGGCGGTGGTAGCTATCAAAACCGCAGTAACCCTTTGACCCCTATTTCCCCCACCCCCGCCGTACTTTTTGACACTTTGCCCACCCAGGGCGGCCTGCACTGGGGCCTGGCGACGCTGAACGCACCGGCGGCGCTGAACGCCTTGTCGCCCAGCATGGTGCAGGCCCTGGCCGCGCAACTGGCGCGCTGGGCAGCCGACCCGGCGGTAGCCGGGGTGCTGCTGCAGGCCAGCGGCGACAAGGCCTTTTGCGCGGGCGGCGATCTGCGCCACATGCACCAGGCACTGGTGGGTGGCAGCGGTGATCCGGTCACTGCCGTGCAGGATTTTTTCACCACCCAGTACGCGCTGGACCACCGCATCCACACCTACCCCAAGCCCATTCTGTGCTGGGGCCACGGCATCGTGATGGGCGGCGGCCTGGGCCTGATGGCGGGCGCGTCGCACCGGGTGGCCACGCCCGGCAGCCGCCTGGCCATGCCCGAGGTCAGCATCGGCCTGTACCCGGATGTAGGTGGTAGCTGGTTTCTGCGCCGCATGCCGGGGCGGGTCGGCCTGTTTCTGGCGCTGACGGGTGCGCCGCTGAATGCCGCCGACGCACTGTTTTGCGGGTTGGCCGACCACACCCTGGCGCACGCCGACAAAGCAGCGGTATGGGAAGCCATCGCCCAAGCGCCGTGGACGCAGGATGCCCAGGCCAACCGCGCCAACCTGTCGCGGCTGCTGGCGCAACAGGCCGCAGCCGCTGTGCCTGCGTCGCCAGTGCGTACCCATTTCGACCAGATCCAGCAGCTGATGGCGGGCGCCGATCTATTGGATATCGACACCCGGCTGCGTGGCCTGCAGACCGACGACCCCTGGCTGGCCAGCGCAGTCGCCGCCTACACCCAGGGCTGCCCGACCAGCGCGGCGCTGGCTTTTACGCTGTGGCAGCGCTGCCTGCATTTGTCGCTGGCAGACGTGTTCCGGCTGGAGCACACGGTGTCGCTGGGCTGCTGCGCCCACCCCAATTTTGCCGAGGGCGTGCGCGCCCTGCTGGTAGACAAAGACCGCAATCCGCGCTGGCTGCCCGCGCGGCTGGCCGACGTGACACCGGCCTGGATGGAGGCCCATTTCCAACCCCGGCACACTGGCGCGCACCCGCTTGCCAGTTTGGTGTAAGCAATGGGCCCCACTGTGCAAACAGTTTCGGCCCTTACAAAGGGTTCACAAAGCGCCTGTTTCCGTGCAGTTTCTTCCCCATAACGGGCATTTGTGCGCTCCATATTGGTGTTACTACTCCAATTTATTTAGCCAATCCACTGCTATATTGCACTGCAACAATTCTTCTTACGTTCTTCCCACGTTTAGGTCGCCATGCTCTACCAAATCTACGAAACCCAACGCTCTTTGATGGAGCCGTTTGCTGATTTTGCGCAAGCCGCCTCCAAGCTCTATAGCAATCCGCTCTCGCCACTGGGCAAAAACGCCATGTCGCAGCGCGTCTCCGCCGGTTACGACCTGCTGTACCGCCTGGGCAAAGACTACGAGAAGCCCGCCTTTGGCCTGCAAACCATCGAGGTAGACGGCACCCAGGTGGCCATCCACGAGCGGGTCGAGATCGATAAGCCCTTTTGCGAACTGCGCCGCTTCAAGCGCTTCACCGACGACATCGGCACGCTCACCCAGCTCAAGGGCCAGCCCGCGGTGCTGATCGTGGCCCCGCTGTCGGGCCACTACGCCACGCTGCTGCGTGACACCGTCAAAACCATGCTCAAAGACCACAAGGTCTACATCACCGACTGGAAGAACGCCCGCCTGGTGCCGCTGAGCGAAGGTGAGTTCCACCTGGACGACTACGTCAACTACGTGCAGGAGTTCATCCGCCACCTGCAAGGCATCTACGGCAACTGCCACGTGATGAGCGTGTGCCAGCCCACCGTGCCGGTATTGGCCGCCGTGTCGCTGATGGCTTCGCGCGGCGAAACCACGCCACTGACCATGACCATGATGGGTGGCCCCATCGACGCGCGCAAGTCGCCCACCGCCGTCAACAACCTGGCCATGAACAAGGGCTATGAGTGGTTTGAAAACAATGTGATCTACAAGGTGCCCGCCAGCTTCCCCGGCGCAGGCCGCAAGGTCTACCCCGGCTTCCTGCAGCACACCGGCTTCGTGGCCATGAACCCGCAGCACCATGCCAAGAGCCACTTCGACTACTTCAAAGATTTGGTCAAGGGCGACGATGTGAGCGTGGAAGTACACCGCAAGTTCTACGACGAATACAACGCCGTGCTCGACATGGACGCGCACTACTACCTGGAAACCATTGCCACCGTGTTCCAGGACTTCAAGCTGGTCAACGGCACCTGGAACGTGCGCGGCGTGGACGGCACGGTCGAACTGGTCCGCCCCCAGGACATCACCAGCACCGCGCTGCTGACAGTCGAGGGTGAGCTGGACGACATCTCCGGCTCGGGCCAGACCAAGGCCGCGCACGACCTGTGCAGCAGTATCCCCGCCAGCCAGCAGCAGCACCTGGAAGCCGAGGGCGCAGGCCACTACGGCATCTTCAGCGGCCGCCGCTGGCGCGATGTGGTGTACCCCGAGGTCAAGGCCTTCATCAAGGCGCACAACACCGGCACGGTGACGGTCGCTCCCCCGGCAGCACCCGCCGCACCCGTGCCTGCCGTGGCCATGGCTGAAGCGGTGGCCAGCACCCCGCACGCGTCTGCCAAGCTGCCCGCCAAAAAATCGGTCAAGCGCAAGGCCTGATCCTGTTGCCGGTATCCACCGCATCCGGGCTGGCGGCGCAAATCAATGCCACCCTGCCGCAGACCCAGTGCACGCGCTGCGGCTACCCGGACTGCGCGGCCTACGCCCAGGCGATTGCCGATAGCGCGGCCCCCATCAACCAGTGCCCCCCCGGCGGTGCCGAAGGCATCGCCCGGCTGGCAGCCCTGACCGGCCAGCCCGCCCTGCCCCTGAACCCCGACTTTGGCATCGAGGCCGTGCGTGCCCTGGCCGTGATCGACGAAGCCTGGTGCATAGGCTGCACTCTGTGCATCGCCGCCTGCCCCACCGACGCCATCTTTGGCAGCAACAAGCGCATGCACAGCGTGATCCCGCAGCACTGCACCGGCTGCGAACTCTGCCTGCCGGTGTGCCCGGTGGACTGCATCCAGATGCTCCCGGCCAGCGACACCCGCACCGGCTGGAGCGCGTGGTCACCGCCGCAGGCCGAGCACGCCCGCCTGCGCTACGCCAGCCACCGTGCGCGGCTGCGGTTGGATGGAGTCGTGCACCCCACCCCCGCGCTACCTGTGGCCGCCCCTGCCGACCCCAAAAAAGCCACCATCGCCGCCGCTTTGGCCCGCGCCCGGGCCCAGCGCGCCACACCGCCGGGCTGAGCAGGCCCCGGCGCAGCAGGAAATCTGCGGGTTTCCGACACTAGCGGACCATCCCTTGCTATAGTTCACCGTAACAAAATGCGACGTACTCGTCGTACTACCCGGGGGAACTACCATGCCGATTTCAACGCGCACCGCACGGATAGGGCTTATGACCGTGGCACTGTGGAGCGCTGCGGCGCTGGCGCTCGACAAACCTGCGGGCAAGGTGGTGCTGACCATCAGCGGTACGGTCGGCCAGGCCAATAGCGGCACCAGCGCAGTGTTTGACATGGCCATGCTGGAGAAGCTGCCGCAAAAGACCTTCACCACCCAGACCCCGTGGTACCCCAAGCCCGTCACCTTCACCGGCCCGCTGCTGCGCGACGTACTGGCCGCCGCCGGGGCCAAGGGCAGCAAGATTGTGGCGGTGGCGCTGAACGACTACAAAACCGAGATCCCGTTCGACGACGCCACCAAGTTTGACCCCATCGTGGCCCATCTGCTGGACAGCAAGCCCATGTCGATCCGCGAAAAAGGCCCGCTGTTCATCGTCTACCCGTTTGACACGTCGGCCGATTTGCGTACCGAGATGTACTACAACCGGTCGGCCTGGCAGCTCAGCAGTTTGAGAGTGCAGTAGTCTGCCCCGCTCCATGCAGGACACCACACGATGAGCAATCCCTTGGACCCGGGCGAAAAACGCACGGTGTTGGTGGTGGACGACACGCCCGACAACCTGTCGCTGATGAGCAGCCTGCTGCGCACCGAGTACCGCGTCAAGCTGGCCCCCAGCGGCGAACGGGCGCTGAAAATCGCCAGCGCCGACGGCAAACCCGACCTGATCCTGCTCGACATCATGATGCCCGACATGGACGGCTACGAGGTGCTGCGCCGCCTGCGCGCCGACCCCAGCACGGCCGATATCCCGGTGATCTTCCTCACCGCCATGAGCGCCACCGAGGACGAAAAAATCGGCCTCGACATGGGCGCGGTGGACTACATCACCAAGCCTATCAGCCCGGCCACGGTGATGGCCCGGGTGCGCAACCATATCGAACTGAAGCTGGCACGCGACTTTCTGCAGAACCAGAGCCGCTACCTGGAGCAAGAGGTGCAAAAGCGCACCCGCGAGATTGTCGCCATCCAGGACATCACGGTGCGCGCCATCGCCCTGCTGGCCGAAACCCGCGACAACGAAACCGGCAACCACCTGCGCCGCACGCAAAAGTACGTCAAGGCCCTGGCCATCCATCTGCAATACCACCCGCGCTTTGCGTCGGAGCTGAGCAATGAAGCCATCGAATCGCTGTACAAATCGGCCCCGCTGCACGACATCGGCAAGGTCGGCATTCCCGACCGCATCTTGCTCAAGCCCGGCAAGTTGGACGATGCCGAATACGAGATCATGAAGACCCACACCACCCTGGGCCATGCCGCGCTGGTGCACGCCGAGGAGGAAGAGGGCCACGAAATGCCGTTCCTGCGTTATGCCAAGGAAATCACCCTGTGCCACCAGGAAAAATGGGATGGCACCGGCTACCCCATGGGCCTGCACGGCGATGCGATCCCGATCTCGGCCCGGCTGATGGCCCTGGCCGATGTGTACGACGCGCTGATCAGCAAGCGGGTGTACAAGCCGTCTTTCTCGCACGAGGAGGCCAGCGCCATTCTGCTGAAGGGGCGCGGCTCGCACTTCGACCCCGACATCGTGGACGCGTTCAAAGCCATCGAATCGCAGTTCCGCAGCATCGCCATCGACTTTGCCGACGACGACGGCGAGGCGGCTTCGGAGGTGTTCCGCATGGCCATTGACCTGACCAACCGGCACCCGGTAGGCACCACCAGCTAAGTTAGCAGTCTTTTTGGCCGTTTGTGCTTATGCAATAAGCGTGAGCAGCTACTGAATAAATAGCAATTTAACCGGCCAGCTTGGCGAATGCCGCCACCACCTCGGGCGGGGCCTGCACCATTTCGACCAGCACGCCCTCCCCGGCAATCGGGAACTCTTCGCTGGCCTTGGGGTGCAGAAAGCAGATGTCAAACCCCGCCGCGCCCTTGCGGATGCCGCCGGGGGCAAAGCGCACACCTTGCGCCGTGAGCCATTCCACCGCTACCGGCAGGTCGTCGATCCACAGGCCGACGTGGTTCAGCGGCGTGGTGTGCACGGCGGGCTTTTTATCCGGGTCCAGCGGCTGCATCAGATCGACCTCGACCTTGAACGGGCCGCTACCGATGGCGCAGATGTCTTCATCCACGTTCTCGCGAACGCTTACGAAATTGCCGGTGACCTCCAGGCCCAGCATGTCCACCCACAGGGTGCGCAGGCGCTGCTTGTCGGGGCCGCCGATGGCGATTTGCTGGATGCCCAGCACCTTGAATGGGCGGGTCATTGCGGTGTGCATCCCTGGGCCAACATGCCAGAGGTGGGCAGGCCCAGCTTGGTGAGCAGGCTGCGGTCGGCTTCCACGTCGGGGTTGCCGGTGACCAGCAGCTTGTCGCCGTAAAAGATCGAATTGGCACCGGCCATGAAGCACATGGCCTGCACGGCTTCGCCCATTTGCTGGCGACCGGCGGACAGGCGCACACGGGTGGTGGGCATGGTGATGCGGGCCACGGCGATCACGCGCACAAATTCCAGCGGGTCCAGCGGAGGCGTGTCGGCCAGCGGGGTGCCTTCCACGCGCACCAGGTTGTTAACGGGCACGGATTCGGGGTAGCTGGGCTGCAGGTTGGCCAGTTGGGCGATAAGCCCGGCGCGCTGGGCCCGGGTTTCGCCCAGGCCGACGATGCCGCCGCTGCAGACCTTCACGCCCGCACCGCGCACGCGCTCCAGCGTGTCCAGACGGTCCTGGTAGACGCGGGTGTCGATGATGTCGCCGTAGAAGTCGGGCGCGGTGTCGAGGTTGTGGTTGTAGTAATCGAGGCCTGCATCCTTGAGCTGGGCGGCATGGCCGTCTTCCAGCATGCCCAGCGTAGCGCAGGTTTCCATGCCCAAAGCTTTGACGGCCTTGACCAGCTCGGCCACGTTGTCCACGTCACGGTCTTTGGGGCTGCGCCAGGCGGCGCCCATGCAGAAGCGGGTGGCACCGGCCTCTTGCGCGGCCTTGGCCGCTGCCACCACCACGTCTACGCCCAGCATCTTGGTGGCCTTGACCCCTGTGTCGTAGTGCACCGACTGCGGGCAGTAGCCGCAGTCTTCCGGGCAGCCACCGGTCTTGATGGACAGCAGGGTGGACAGTTGCACGTCGCCCGCGGGGAAGTTTTCGCGGTGCACGGTTTGCGCGCGGTGCATCAGCTCCAGAAACGGCAGCTCAAACAGCGCCTCCACATCGGCCAGCGGCCAGCGCTCGTCGGTAGGCGCAACAACCGGGGCGGCCTTGGGGCGGTGCAGGGTGACGGGGCGCTCTTGGGTCAGGGTATTCATGGCTATTTCTCAAACAAAACGAACAATCGGCTGGTCTACCGAAAGGGATTCTCCCTTGGTGGCCAACACCGCATCCACAACGCCATCGTTGATGGCGAACAGCACATTTTCCATCTTCATGGCCTCGATCACCGCCACGCGCTCGCCCGCCTGCACTTTTTGGCCCGCCACCACCGCCACATCGACCAGCAAACCGGGCATGGGCGACAACACAAAGCGGCTCATGTCGGGCGCCGCCTTGAACGGCATCAGGGTATAGAGCTCGGCGGCGCGGGGGGTCAGCACCAGGGCATCGAGTTGGCGACCATTGTGGGAAATGCGCAGCGCCAGCGGGTTCTTGCTGGCCCCACCGGTGCCACCGCGCTCTACCTGGGCGGTGAACGCCGTGCCGTTGCAGGTGCCGTGGATACGCACCACACCCAAGCGCGCATTACTACAAAATTGATAGCTAGTTGCGCCGATAGATACAGCGCTGGAGCCTGTTTTTTCTTGAAAATCAACCACCGTGACCGGGGTTTGCACGGTCTTGCCGCCCGCGCTCAAAGACACCACGGTAAAGGCCTCGCCCACTTCAAACTCGTGCCCTGCCACCTGGCCGCTGATGCCGCTGGCCCGCTGCAGGTAGCGGCGGTGCACAAAGGCGGCCAGCGCCACCAGGAAGTCGGGGTCGTCGTGCGGCACGTCTTCGGCATGGAAGCCGGAGGCATAGTTTTCGGCGATGAAGCCGGTATTGAAGTCGCCCGCCACAAACTTGGGGTGCGCCAGCAGTGCCGACTGGAACGGGATGTTGCTACTCACGCCGCGGATCACAAAGCCGTTCAGCGCCTCGCGCATTTTGGCAATCGCGTCCAGCCGGTCCTTGCCGTGCACGATCAGCTTGGCAATCATCGAGTCGTAGAACATGGGGATTTCGCCGCCGTCCTGCACGCCGGTGTCCACCCGCACGCCCTGCCAGTGGTCGGTGTTGGAGGCAAACATCGACTCCTTGGGCGGCTGGAAACGCACCAGGCGGCCGGTGGAGGGCAGGAAGTTGCGGAACGGGTCCTCGGCGTTGATGCGGCACTCAATGGCCCAGCCTTCGCGCTTCACCTCGGCCTGCGTCAGCGGCAGCTTTTCGCCTGCCGCCACGCGGATCATCAGCTCCACCAGGTCCAGCCCGGTGATGCATTCGGTCACCGGGTGCTCCACCTGCAGGCGGGTGTTCATTTCCAGGAAGTAAAAGCTCTGGTCCTTGCCGACCACAAACTCCACTGTGCCCGCGCTCTGGTACTTGACGGCCTTGGCCAGTTGCACCGCCTGCTCGCCCATGGCTTTGCGGGTGGCATCGGTAATGAAAGGCGACGGCGCTTCTTCGATCACCTTCTGGTGGCGGCGCTGGATGGAGCATTCGCGCTCGTTGAGGTAGATCACATTGCCATGGCTGTCGCCCATGAGCTGGATTTCGATGTGGCGCGGCTCTTCGACAAACTTTTCGATGAACACCCGGTCGTCGCCGAAGCTGTTGCGGGCTTCGTTGCGGCAGCTGGTGAAGCCCTCAAAGGCCTCTTTGTCGTTGAACGCCACCCGCAAGCCCTTGCCGCCGCCGCCCGCGCTGGCCTTGATCATCACCGGGTAGCCGATGCCCTGGGCGATTTCGACCGCCTTTTCCGGCGTTTCAATCGCGTCATTCACGCCCGGAATGCAGTTCACGCCCGCGGCACCGGCCAGTTTTTTGGACTCGATTTTGTCGCCCATGGCGGCGATGGAGTAGTGCTTGGGGCCGATAAAAATGATGCCCTCTTCTTCCACCCGCTTGGCAAACCCGGCGTTCTCGCTCAGGAAACCGTAGCCGGGGTGTACCGCCTGCGCGCCGGTGGCCTTGCAGGCGGCGATGATCTTGTCGGCCTGCAGGTAGCTGTCGCGGCTGGGTGCCGGGCCGATGTGCACGGCCTCGTCGGCCAGCGCCACGTGGCGGGCTTCCTTGTCGGCATCCGAGTACACGGCCACGGTTTTGATGCCCATTTTGCGGGCGGTGAGGATGACGCGGCAGGCGATCTCGCCACGGTTGGCAATAAGGATTTTGGTAAACATGGTCTTGTCCTATTTTTTCGAATTCAGTAAAGCTTTGCGCTCGGCAGTAAAGGCCCACCAGGGCTGGCGCGGGCCGCCATTCATAAAGGCATGCGCGGCCATGAAGGTGTCCAGCACGCAGGGGTCGTGGCGCTGGCCCATAGGCCCACGCAAGGCCTCAAACACCGCCAGCGGGTCCATCGCGGCCACGTCGGCTGGGGTGGCGATGCCAACTCCGCGCAGATCCTTGGCAATCGACATGCCGATGTTCGGAATGTCGGTCAGCACTTTGGCTTGCGATGCTTGGTTAGCCTTAGGCATGGCTTTTCACCTCGCACAAGGCACCGTGGGCGGAATCCGCAACGGACGCGGCGTATCCGCCTCCGCTCATGTCCCCCGCCCTGCGGGCTCCTCCTTTACTTCGCTGCGGCAGACACACCACGCCCGTTGCTACGAGGGCGCTGGCTGTTCGGCTCTCAAACGGCACCACGCACGCCTGTTTCGGAGTGGGCTGGCTGGACGTTTTGCGAAGGTAAAGGAGGAGGCCGCAGGCCGGGGGACACGCAGCAAAGCGTTCAGACAGCCCACTCCGCCCCCCCACCCAGCGGCGCAGATACAGACTCACAGCGGAATATTCCCGTGCTTGCGCCACGGGTTCTCCACCTTCTTGCTAGCCAGCATCACCAGCGACCGGCAAATCCGCTTACGCGTCTCATGCGGCAAGATGACGTCGTCAATAAACCCCCGCGCACCGGCAACGAAAGGATTTGCAAAGCGGGCTTTGTACTCCGCCTCTTTAGCCGCCAGCTTGGCCGGATCGCCCTTGTCTTCGCGGAAGATGATTTCCACCGCGCCCTTGGCACCCATCACCGCGATTTCGGCGTTGGGCCAGGCAAAGTTCACATCGCCGCGCAGGTGCTTGGAGGCCATCACGTCGTAGGCACCGCCGTAGGCCTTGCGGGTGATGACCGTGACCTTGGGCACCGTGCACTCGGCGTAGGCGTAGAGCAGCTTGGCACCGTGCTTGATGATGCCCCCAAACTCCTGGCTGGTGCCGGGCATGAAGCCGGGCACGTCGACGAAGGTGATGACGGGAATGTTGAAGGCATCGCAGAAGCGGATGAAGCGGGCCGCCTTGATCGAGCTCTTGATGTCCAGGCAACCGGCCAGCACCAGCGGCTGGTTCGCCACGATGCCTACGGTCTGGCCTTCCATGCGGGCGAAGCCGATGAGGATATTTTTGGCGTACTCGGGCTGGATTTCGAAGAAGTCGCCGTCGTCCACGGTTTTGGCGATCAGCTCCTTCATGTCGTAGGGCTTGTTGGGGTTGTCGGGCACCAGGGTGTCCAGGCTGAAGTCCATGCGGTCGGCGCGGTCGCCGCTCTTGCGCACCGGGGCTTTCTCGCGGTTGTTCAGCGGCAGGTAGTTGTACAAGCGGCGCAGCATCAGCAGCGCTTCCACATCGTTTTCAAACGCCAGGTCGGCCACGCCGCTCTGGGTGGTGTGGGTGATGGCCCCGCCCAGTTGCTCGGCGGTCACTTCCTCGTGGGTCACGGTTTTGACGACCTCGGGGCCGGTGACAAACATGTAGCTGCTGTCCTTGACCATGAAGATGAAGTCGGTCATGGCCGGGCTGTACACCGCGCCACCGGCGCAGGGGCCCATCACCATACTGATCTGCGGGATCACGCCGCTGGCCATCACGTTCTTCTGGAACACATCGGCATAGCCGCCCAGGCTGGCCACGCCCTCCTGGATGCGCGCGCCGCCCGAGTCGTTCAGGCCGATGACGGGTGCGCCCACCTTCATCGCCTGGTCCATGATTTTGCAGATTTTCTCGGCATGGGCTTCGCTGAGCGCGCCGCCAAACACGGTGAAATCCTGGCTGAACACAAACACCAGGCGGCCATTGATCATGCCGTAGCCGGTGACCACGCCGTCGCCGGGGATCTTGTTGTCGGCCATGCCGAAGTCGGTGCAGCGGTGCTCGACAAACATGTCCCACTCTTCAAACGTGCCCTCGTCCAGCAGCAGCTCGATGCGTTCGCGGGCGGTGAGCTTGCCCTTGCTGTGCTGCGCGTCAATGCGCTTTTGGCCACCGCCCATGCGGGCTTGCTGGCGTTTGGACTCTAGCTGTTCGAGGATGTCTTGCATGGGGTATTTACTCCGTTATTAATAGCTGCTTGTGCTTATGGATATTGGGCTAGCAGCAGATTTCGTGCTGCTGTCGATGCGGCGAGCCGGCCCGCCACCACCTCTTGCAGCATCTGCGGCAACAGGGCCTGCACCTGCGGGTGCTGGCGAAACGCGAGCTTCAGGCCCGTGTCCACGCGTTCCCACATCCAGGCCAGCGACTGTTGCTGGCGGCGGGTGCTCCACAGGCCGTTGGTGGTCTGCAGGTGTTTGAATTGGAGGGCGGCATCCCAGAAACTGTTGATGCCCTGCCCGGCCAGCGCGCTGAGCTGCAGGGCCTGGGGCCGCCAGTGCGCATCGTCATGGGCGGTAAACAGGCCCAGCAACTGCATGGCTGCTGTTATTTGCAACTGGGCGCGCTGGGCGGCCAGGGGGTCGATGTCGGCCTTGTTGATGACCACCAGATCGGCCAGCTCCATCACGCCTTTTTTAATGGCCTGCAGGTCGTCGCCCGCGTTGGGCAACTGCATCAGCACAAACATGTCGGTCATGCCCGCTACGGCCGTCTCGCTCTGGCCGACACCCACGGTTTCCACGATCACCACGCCATAGCCCGCCGCCTCGCAGACCAGCATGGCCTCGCGGGTCTTCTCTGCTACCCCGCCCAGCGTGCCGCTGCTGGGGCTGGGGCGGATGTAGGCCTGCGGGTGCACCGACAGCATTTCCATGCGCGTCTTGTCGCCCAGGATGGAGCCGCCCGACACTGTGCTGGACGGGTCGATGGTCAGTACCGCCACGCGGTGGCCCAGGGCTATCAGGTACAGCCCCAGCACCTCGATAAACGTGGATTTGCCCACGCCCGGCACGCCGCTGATACCCAGGCGAAACGATTGCCCCGTGTGCGGCAGCAAAGCCGTCAACAGCTCATCCGCCTGCGCACGGTGGTCGGCGCGGGTGGATTCGAGCAGGGTGATGGACTTGGCGATGGCGCGGCGCTGCACAGCGGCATCGCCAGTCCGCACCGCCTGCACCAGCTGGGCTGGGGTCACCGGCACGCCTTCTTGATCTGCTCCAGCACATCTTTGGCGCTTGCAGGGATCGGCGTACCTGGGCCGTAAATGCCCTTCACGCCGGCTTCGTAAAGCATCTCGTAATCCTGCCGGGGAATCACGCCGCCCACAAACACGATGATGTCGTCCGCGCCCTGCTTCTTGAGCTCGGCAATGATGGCGGGCACCAGGGTTTTGTGGCCTGCGGCCAGGGTGCTCACGCCCACGGCGTGCACGTCGTTCTCGATGGCCTGGCGGGCGCATTCCTCGGGGGTCTGGAACAGCGGGCCCATATCCACGTCGAAGCCCAGGTCGGCATAGGCGGTGGCGATGACCTTGGCACCGCGGTCGTGGCCGTCCTGGCCGAGTTTGCTGACCATCACGCGGGGGCGGCGGCCTTGGGCTTCAGCAAACGCGGCGATCTCGCCCTTCAGGGCTTCCCAGCCTTCGGCGCTGTCGTAGGCGGCGGCGTAGACACCGGTGACCATTTGGGTGTCGGCGCGGTGGCGGCCATAGACTTTTTCCAAAGCGTCGCTGACTTCGCCCACGGTGGCGCGGGCACGGATGGCGTTGATGCTCAGGGCCAGCAGGTTGCCTTCACCGGACTCTGCTGCAGAAGTGATAGCTGCCAGCGCTTGTTCCACCAGCGCGGAGTCGCGTTTTTGCTTGATACTTTGGAGGCGGGCGATTTGGCCATCGCGCACCGCCACGTTGTCGATGTCGCGGGTTTCAATGGCATCTTCGGTCTTGAGCTTGTACTTGTTGACCCCGACGATCACGTCCTTGCCGCTATCAATGCGCGCCTGCTTGTCGGCGGCGGCGGCTTCGATTTTCAGCTTGGCCCAGCCGCTGTCCACGGCCTTGACCATGCCGCCCATGGCATCGACTTCTTCGATGATCTTCCAGGCGGCATCGGCCATGTCTTGGGTTAGCTTTTCCATCATGTAGCTACCGGCCCAGGGGTCGATCACGCTGGTGATGTGGGTTTCTTCCTGGATGATGAGCTGGGTGTTGCGGGCGATGCGCGCGCTGAATTCGGTGGGCAGGGCGATGGCTTCGTCGAAACTGTTGGTGTGCAGGCTTTGGGTGCCGCCAAACACTGCCGCCATGGCCTCGATGGTGGTGCGCACCACGTTGTTGTACGGGTCTTGCTCGGTCAGGCTCCAGCCGCTGGTCTGGCAGTGGGTGCGCAGCATCAGGCTCTTGGGGCTTTTCGCGTCAAAGCCTTTCATGATGCGGCACCACAGCAGGCGGGCGGCGCGCATCTTGGCCACTTCGAGGTAGAAGTTCATGCCCACGGCCCAGAAGAAGCTCAGGCGGCCCGCGAAGGCATCCACGTCCAGGCCCTTGCCCAGCGCGGTTTTGACGTATTCCTTGCCGTCAGCCAGGGTGAAGGCCAGCTCCAGCGCCTGGTTGGCCCCGGCTTCCTGCATGTGGTAGCCGCTGATGCTGATCGAGTTGAACTTGGGCATGTGCTGCGCCGTGTACTCGATGATGTCGCCAATGATGCGCATGCTGGGCGCGGGCGGGTAGATGTAGGTGTTGCGCACCATGAACTCTTTGAGCACATCGTTCTGGATGGTGCCGCTGAGCTGGTCTTGCGCTACGCCCTGCTCTTCGGCGGCCACCACGTAGCCCGCCAGCACCGGCAGCACCGCACCGTTCATGGTCATGGACACGCTGACCTTGTCCAGCGGAATCTGGTCGAACAGGATCTTCATGTCCTCCACGCTGTCGATGGCCACGCCCGCCTTGCCCACGTCGCCGGTGACGCGCGGGTGGTCGCTGTCGTAGCCGCGGTGGGTGGCCAGATCGAACGCCACGCTCACGCCCTGCCCGCCCGCGGCCAGGGCCTTGCGGTAGAAGGCGTTGGATTCTTCGGCGGTGGAGAAGCCCGCGTACTGGCGGATGGTCCAGGGGCGCACCGCGTACATGGTGGCCTGCGGGCCGCGGATGTAGGGCTCAAAACCCGGCAAAGTATTGGTGTGCGGCAGGCCTGCGGTGTCTTCGGCGGTGTACAGCGGCTTGACGGTAATGCCGTCTGGCGTGTGCCAGTCCAGCGCCGACACGTCGCCACCGGGGGCCGATTTGGCGGCGGATTTGGCCCATTGCGCCAGGCTGGCGGGGCTGAATTCAGGTTCTGTGTGGCTCATATCGGGTGCTTTAGACAGGGCTTTGCTGCGATGCAACAGAGTTTAATGCATCCATAATTATAAATTCAGAATTATTTAAGTCGCGTAGAATTTAGAATATGGCCGTGACAACACTAACCCCCCGCGCACTCTACGAAGAAGTTGCCGAGCTGCTGCGGCAGCGCATTTTTGACCGCACTTTGGAGCCCGGCAGCTGGATCGACGAGCTCAAGCTGGCCGAGGAATACGGCATCAGCCGCACGCCCCTGCGCGAAGCTTTAAAGGTGCTGTCCACCGAAGGCCTGGTCACCATGAAGGTGCGGCGCGGTGCCTATGTAACCGAGGTGTCCGAGACCGACCTGGCCGACGTGTACCACCTGCTGGGCCTGCTCGAATCCGATGCCGCCGGGGTGGTAGCCCAGCGCGCCACGCCCGAGCAACTGGCCGACTTGCAAGCCCTGCACACCGAGCTGGAAGCCGCCGTGGGCGACCGCGAGCTGTTTTTTGCCATCAACGAGCGCTTCCACATGCGGCTGCTGGCCATTGCCAACAACCGCTGGCGCGACCAGATGGTGGCCGATTTGCGCAAGGTGATGAAGCTCAACCGCCACAACTCCCTGCTCAAATCAGGCCGCATCCAGGAGTCGCTGCGCGAGCACCGCGCGCTGATGCAGGCGCTGGAAGCCCAGGACGCGCCGGTGGCCACCCAGCGCATGCTGGAACACTTCCAAAACGGGCTGGCCGCCGCCGCCTGATACCGCCATGCCACCGCCTCCGGGGCGGCTGCAATAAGCCTGATCTCTGGCTTGCTGAGCCTGGACATGCCATACCCGGCACGCCGCTTGCTACAATTTTTATAACTGCTCGTGCTTACCAAATAAGCGCGGATGGCCAATTTCTTATAAATTTCCGCCCCCCCGGAAAGTGGCCTGGTCCCGGCGTGCTCGCGTATTCGATTAGTTACTGAATGTCTTTTCAGCTAAGCTCTGGTGCGCCCCGTACATTCTTGACCATGCCTTGTCCGCAGGAGTGCCATGCCCTCTCACCCGTTCCGCGCTGCCCGGTGGCGGCGATGCGCCAAACCGTCCCCGTTGCGGCACCTCCATCTCGCTCCTGCCTGTCAATAAAATGTCCGCTTTTCGCCTACTCCATCAGCGCAACCAGCTATAGAATAAATAGCATGCTGTCGTTGGCCATGTCCCACCCACCCTGCCCCCGCCCAACACCATGCGCACCTGGTTGAACCGTTGGCAGTTGTGGCACAAGTTCGCCCTGTTGGGCGTGCTGGGCCTGTTGATGCTGGCCCCGCCGGTGTGGCTGTATGTGCGGGAATCCAGCACCGCCATCCGGGCCCTGGAGCGCGAGCACGAGGGGCTGGAGCCGGTGCGTACCGTGCTGGAGGCCGTCACCCTGCTGCAACGGCACCGCACGCTGGCCGCGCGGCTGCACCCTGGCGATGCCGAAACCCCGATCTCCATGCTGCTGGCCCGCTCGCAGATCGACCGGGCGATGACCCAGGTCAAGGACTTGCTGCCCCGCATCACGACCAACCAGATCGAGCTGCTCTGGAACAACACCGTCGCCCAATGGAACTACCTACAGCTCATTCTGGACACCCCGGATGTAGCACCCAGCCTGGTCCACGACACCCACAGCAATGCCATCGGCCAACTGCTGAAAATGCGCTACCAGTTGGTGGACGACTTTGGCTTCAGCCTGGATGCCCAGGCCCCGACCTACCTGCTCGGCCGCGCCGCCCTGGTCGAATCGCTGGACCTGCTGGAATCCTTGTCCAAGGTACGCGACAAAATCCTGCTGCTGCAGGCGCAAAAGCAGGTCACCCCCGAAGAAAACACCCAACTCGTCACCCTGCTCAGCGGCATCAACGAAGACTTCGACCGCCTGCAAAACACCCTGGACAAAGCCACCCAGAACGACCCCGTGCTGCATGCCGAGCTCAGCCAGCCCTTGCTGAACCGCGTGCACTGGCAACAAATCCACCCCCGGCTGTACCCGGAAATCGCCAGCGGCATCCAGAGGCAGCGGGTCAGCGCCGACGACATGGCCGTGCTGGACGACATCCTGGCCTCGCAAACCGCCTTCAGCAATGCTGCTCTGCGGGCCCTGCAGCGCAAGCTCGACACCCGGCTGCAGGCGCTGACCCAGACCCAGCACGCCCTGGCCGCCGGCATCGTGGCGCTGGCGCTGTTTCTGGTCGGGCTGGCAGCGCTGGTGGCGCGCTCCATCACCCGGCCCTTGCTGCAGGCCGTGGACATCGCCCGCCAGGTGGCCGAAGGCACACTGGCCGTCGACCTGGAAAAGCAGGTGGGTGCCGTGGCCCACCCTGGCAACGAAACCGGCCACCTGCTGCAGTCCCTGTACGCCATGCACCGCAGCCTGGCGCAAACCCGCGCCGAGCAACTGGTAGGTGAGCAGCAGGTGGCACTGGCGCTGCGCGAGCAGCAGGTGATCTTTGAAACCGTCAGCCTGGGCATCGTGTTTGCCGTGGGCCACTCCATCCAGCGCTGCAACGCCGCCATGGAAAGCATGTTTGGCTACCCGGCAGGCGACCTGGTGGGGCGCGGCACCAAAGAGCTGTTTCTCAGCGCCCAGGACCTGGCCACCGTGGGCCGCCGGGTCAATGCCGCCATGCGCGAATGTGGCCGCTTCTCCAGCGACGTAGAGCTGCGGCGCAAGGACGGCAGCGCCCTGTGGGTCCACACCTACGGCCAGGCCATCGACGTGGACGACCTGCACCAGGGCGTGGTGTGGGTGTATGAAGACATCTCCGAGCAGCGCATCGCTGCCGAAGAACTGCGCCAGGCCAAGGATGCCGCCGAGCTGGCCAGCAAGGCCAAGAGCGACTTCCTGGCCAATATGAGCCACGAGATCCGCACGCCCATGAACGCCATCATCGGCATGAGCCACCTTGCCCTGAAGACCGACCTGGACCCGCGCCAGCGCGACTACGTCAGCAAGATCCGCCAGTCGGGCCAGCACCTGCTGGGCATCCTGAACGACATCCTGGACTTCTCCAAGGTCGAGGCCGGCAAGCTGGAGATTGAGCGCACCGCCTTCGACCTGGAAGAAGTGCTGGCCAATGTGGTCAACGTGGTGGCCGACAAGGCCCAGGCCAAGAACCTGGAGCTGGTCTGCGACCTGCCCGCCAGCGTGCCCCTGCAACTGGTGGGCGACCCGCTGCGGCTGGGCCAGATCCTCATCAACTACACCACCAACGCCATCAAGTTCACCGAGCGCGGCGAGATCCACATCACCGTGCGCCTGCAGGCCCAAAGCGATAGCGGTGTGGTGCTGCGCTTTGCGGTGCGCGACACCGGCATCGGCCTCACACCCGAGCAGATCGGCCGCCTGTTCCAAAGCTTCAGCCAGGCCGACACCTCCACCACCCGCCAGTACGGCGGCACCGGCCTGGGCCTGGCCATCAGCAAGAACCTGGCCGCGCTGATGGGCGGCGAAGTGGGCGTGGAAAGCACGCTGGGCGAGGGCTCCACCTTCTGGTTTACCGCGCAACTGGGCCTGGGCGAGCGCCGCGCCCGCCCGCAGCTGCCCGGCAGCGGCACGCTGCGCGGGCGGCGCGTGCTGGTGGTGGACGACAACGACTCCGCCGCCACCGTGCTGGTCCACATGCTGGAGAACATGGGCTTTGCGGTGCATGCCGTGTCCAGCGGGGCCCAGGCGATTGCCGCGGTGCAGTCCCAGGCCGCCAACGCCACCCCGTTCGAGGTGGTGATGATGGACTGGCAAATGCCCGGCATGGACGGGCTGGAGGCCATCCACCAGCTGCGCGCGCTGCAGCTGCAACCCACGCCGCACACCGTGCTGGTCACCGCCTACGGGCGCGAAGAAGTCATCCAGAACGCCCACGCCGCCCAGGTGACCGACGTGCTGCTCAAACCCGTGGGCGCGTCGCTGCTGTTCGACACCATGGTCAACGCCCTGGGCCACGCCCGCACGCAAGACCGCCGCGCCCGCGCACCCGGCATCAGCACGGCCATGGCAGCGCTGGACCCGGTACGCGGCGCACACATCCTGCTGGTGGAAGACAACGACCTGAACCAGCAGGTCGCCTCCGAGCTGCTGCAGGACGCGGGCTTTACCGTGGACGTTGCCGACAACGGCCTGATCGGCGTGGCCATGGTCGGCCAGACCGCTTACGACCTGATCCTGATGGACATGCAGATGCCGGTGATGGACGGCGTGGCGGCCACCCGGGAAATCCGCGCCACCGGCCTGTACCCCGACCTGCCCATCGTTGCCATGACCGCCAACGCCATGCAAAGCGACCGCGACCGCTGCCTGGCTGCGGGCATGAACAGCTTTGTCGCCAAACCCATCGAGCCCGACGACCTGTGGCGCGCGCTGGCGCAATGGATACGCCCCCGCGAAGGCCTGGGCAAGAGCCTGGGCGAACCCCGCCCCCTGCCTGCCACGCCAGCACCCGCCACCGGAGATACCGAGATTCCCCACCACATTGCGGGGCTGGACACCGCGCTGGGCCTCAAGCGGGTGATGGGCAAGCAGTCGCTGTACCTGGGCATGCTGCGTAAATTCACCACCGGCCAGGCGCAGGCCACCCAGCAAATCACCGAGGCCCTGGAGGCGGCAGACAGCGCCACCGCCGAGCGCCTGGCCCACACCCTCAAAGGCGTGGCGGGCAACATCGGTGCCAGCGATCTGCAGCACGCCGCCGGGCTACTGGAAGCCGCCATCCACGCTGGCCAGCCCTTGGATGCCCTGCTGGAGCCCGTGCACAGCCAGCTTGCCGCCCTGGTGGCCGCCCTGCAGGCCGCCCTGCCCGCCCCCGCCGCGCTGACCGACATGGACCAGGCCCAACTGGCCCCCGTACTGGCCCAGTTGCGCAGCCTGCTGGCCGAAGACGATTCCGATGCCTCCGAGCTGTTCCAGCAGCACAGCAGCCTGCTGCAGGCCGCGCTGGGCCGTGCCCACGCCACCGTGGCCAGCGCCATGGCCGAGTACGACTTTGAAGCCGCGCTACAGGCGCTGAACGCAGCCGTGCCCGCTGAGGCCTAGCGGGCACCTAAAAAACAAGCAAAAAGTGCCTTCAGCTCTTATTCTATAAGCGCAATCAGCTATAAAATATATAGCTATTGATCTCTTACCACCACTCCTTGGTGCCGGTAAACATGGCCTTCACCAGGCGGGTGCGTTCAATCCGCCCCATCACCAGCGCGGCCACGGCGTGCAGCCCGGCAAACGACACCAGGGTGCTGGCCAGGATGGCGTGCAAGTCCTGCAACCACTCTTCGCCCCAGAAAGCATCCAGGGTCTGCATCCAGCCGGTGGTGCCCACGGCCAGCACCAGGCCCAGCAGGGCCAGGATCATCAGCGCGCCCAGCGGGTTGTGGCCGGGGTGCGCCCCATGCTGGCCGCTGGCCAACTGGCGCAGATGGTCGCGCAGGCGCCGGGGAGTGGGCACAAAGTCGGCAAACCGGGCATGGCGCGACCCCACAAACCCCCACACCACGCGCGCCCCCACCAGCGCCAAAACGGCATAGCCGGTCCACTGGTGCAGGGTTTCACCGTCGTCCAGCACCGCATAGTTCAAGACGATGCCGGTGACCAGCGACCAGTGGAACAGGCGCACAAACCGGTCCCACACGGGGGCCGAGCGGATGGTGGGGTGGCGTGCCATGCGCGTGCTCCGGCTTACTTGGTTTCCAGCACCGCAGCGGTCACGGGGTCGAAATAGATTTCGACCTTTTTGCCCGCCTTGTCAAAGCCGTAGATCTCGTAGCACTGGCCTTTGCTGACCTTGAAGGTCTTGATCTGGTAGCCCTGGGCTTCCAGGCCTTTTTTGAAGTCGGCTTCGGCCATCCAGGTGGTCTTGGCAGCGGTGCAGGTGGGGCCTGCCATGGCAACACCGGACAGGGCGAGGAGCAAAGAAGCGCAAATAATCGATTTCATGGTGGTTTCCAAAAGGTTGAAATGCCAGCGTGTGCTGGTGGATGGATTGCAACCTGCGAACATGAAGCGCACCTGAATGCCGTTCATCTGCGCCCTTCAGCGGGCCTTAATGTGGCGGTTGCCCAATGCAGGATTTGCCTTGGGAGTGCTATGCGGGTTTTGCTGGTGGAAGACGATGTGGCGCTGGCCGAGGCGGTGGCCTCGCACCTGCGGGGCAAGGGCTTTGCGGTGGACCCCGTGGCCAGCCTGGCCAGCGCCCGGGCCGCCCTGCCCGTGGCCGACTGGGATGCGGTGCTGCTGGATTTGCACCTGCCCGATGGCGACGGCCTGTCGCTGATCCCGCTGGTGCGCCGCAAGTCGGCCGACATCCTGATCGTGGTGCTGACCGCCCGCGACCAGGTGTCAGACCGCATCCGCGGGCTGGATGCCGGGGCCGACGACTACCTGGTCAAGCCATTTGACCCCGACGAGCTGCTGGCCCGGCTGCGGGCGGCCGAGCGGCGCAAAAGCGGCGGTGCCTCGTCGCGGGTGCAACTGGGCAGCCTGGAGATCGACCTGGCCGCCCTGTCGCTGACCCGGCACGGCCTGCCGGTGGTACTGACCGCCAAGGAATGGGCGCTGCTGCGGGTACTGGCCTCGCGCCTGGACCGCATCCACAGCAAAGAGGCGCTGCAACACGCGCTGTACGACTTCAATGAAGACATTGGCTCCAACACCCTGGAGGTGTTCATCTACAACCTGCGCCGCAAGCTGGGGGCCGACTGCATCCAGACCATACGCGGCCTGGGCTACCGCCTGACCCAGGCCGCGCCATGAGCCAGGCTCAGCCCAGCCTGACGCGCCGCCTCACCCGCTCCCTGCTGTGGGCCATCGCGCTGGCCTGGACCGTGGTGGCCTGCAGCAGCGCCTGGTATGCGCAGGTGGAAATCAACGAAAACATGGATGCCGCACTGGTCGACAGCGGGCACCGCCTGCTGGGCATGGCGCTGCACGAACTCACGCCCCTGGCAAAGCCCCACGCCGCCCCCACCGACAAAGTGCAGCGCGGCGACACCGCGTTTGCCGAGGACTACCTGGCCTACCAGGTGGTCGACAGCGCAGGCCGCGTGCTGTTACGTTCGCAAGATGCCCCGGCCACGCCCTGGGTGGCGGGCCAGCGCAACGGCTTTACCACCCTGCCGCTATGGCGCGTCTACACCTACCAGCACCCCGAGCACCGGTTAGCCATCCAGGTAGCCGATACGCTGGCCCACCGCAAAGAGGCCCAGTGGGAGATCACCTTCTGGCTGCTGGTGCCGGTGGTGGCGGTACTGCCGGTGCTGGCGCTGTGGATCCCGTGGACCATCCGCCGCCAACTGGCACCGCTGCAACACATCAGCACCCAGATCGGCCTGCGCAGCGGGCACAGCCTGGCCGCTATTCCCGGCACCGCGCTGCCTGCCGAGCTGCAAACCATCACCAACAGCATGAACCGACTGCTGGCCCGTCTGGCCGATGCGCTAGACACCGAGCGCGCCCTGGCCGCCAACGCCGCGCACGAACTGCGCACCCCGCTGGCCACCACCGTGCTGCGCCTGCACGCCCTGCTGGATTTGCCGCTGCAGCCCCCCGCCCGGCTAGAGGCCCGCCGCGCGCTGGACTCGCTCAACCAGCTCAACCGCCGGGCCGAAAAGCTGCTGCAAATGTCCCGCGCCGAATCCGCCGCCGCCCTGACCGACGCACAGGTCAACCTGGTCAGCCTGGCGGGTACGGTGGCGCAGGAGTTCTGGGCCCAGGCCGGCCTGCTGGACCGGCTGCACCTGCACGTGCCGCAAGAGCAAGAGGTGCAGGATGTGCAGGCCCGGGGCGACTTCGACGCACTGGCCATCGTGCTGCGCAACCTGGTGGAAAACGCGCTGCGCTACAGCGATGGCAGCGCCGTGCACATCACCGTAGAGGCACCCGCCACCCTGCGCGTGCGCGACCTGGGCCCGGGCCTACCGCCCGAGATGCTGGAGCGCGTGCGCCACCGGCATGTCAAAAACACGCCTAACGCCGCAGGCTACGGCCTGGGCATGTCGATCGTCACCACCATCGTGGAGCGGCACCAGGGCCGCCTGGAACTGGCATCGCCCCCGCCGGGGCAGGCCCACGGGTTCGAGGCGGTGGTGCGCCTGCCCGCCTAGCCACCAAAATCTTCAAAACAAACTCTCCTGCCCCGACAGCAAGCCAGGGCGAAACTGCCCCAGGTCCAGCACCACCCGCTCGCGGTTCAGGCCCAGCTTGGCGCAGGACTTGTGAAAACGCTGGCGCAGCAGATCGGCCCACAGGCCGCTGCCCTTCATGCGGGTGGCGAAGTCGGCGTTGTAGTCTTTGCCGCCGCGCTTGTCTTTGCCGGCGTGCATCTCCTGGATGCGGGCCATCACCCGCTCGGCGCGCTGCGGGTAGTGCAGCTCCAGCCACTGGCGAAACAGCGGGGCCACCTCCCAGGGCAGGCGCAGCACGGTGTAGAAGGCGGTGCGGGCACCGGCCTGATACGCGGCAGCCAGAACCTGCTCCATGTCGTCGTTGATGAACGGAATCTGCGGCCCCACGCTCACGCCCACCGGCACGCCCGCATCGGCCAGGGCGCGGATGCTGCGCAGGCGGCGGTGCGGTGCAGCGGCACGCGGCTCCAGCGTGCGGGCCAAGGCGGCATCCAGCGTGGTGATGGTGACGTACACCGCTGCCAGATTGCGCGCCGCCATGGGGGCCAGCAGGTCCAGGTCGCGCTCCACGCCGCTGCCCTTGGTCACCAGCGCCAGCGGGTGGTGGCAGCGGTGCGCCACGGCGATGGCGCTGCGGGTCAGGCGCAGCTCACGCTCGATGGGCTGGTAACCGTCGGTCACCGTGCCCAAGGCCAGCATCTGCGGCACATAGCTGCGGGCGGCGAGTTCACGGGCCAGCACCTCGGCCAGGTTGCGCTTGGCGATGATTTTGGTTTCAAAGTCCAGCCCCGGCGACATATTCAGGTAGCTGTGCGTGGGCCGGGCATAGCAATACACGCAGCCGTGCTCGCAGCCCCGGTAGGGGTTCAGGCCGTAGTCGAAGTAGATGTCGGGCGAGTCGTTGCGGGTGATGGCGCTGTGTGCGTCTTCAAAAATCACCTGGGTGGCCAGGGGCAGGCGCGGCTCGGTGCCTTCCAGCGTGCCCCAGCCGTCGTCGAACGCGGCCCGGTCTTCGCTGCTGAAGCGGTGCGCCAGGTGGGTGGCCGTGCCCCGGCCTTTGATGGCGTTGATGGGAATGACCGTATCGGTCATGCCCACCTCGGTCGGTTTTTTATGAACAAAATAGGCCTCCAGCGCTTATTCCTTGGGCGCGACAAGCTATTTATTCAATAGCAATATACTGTTTATGCATCCAGTATATTGCAAGCCCTACTGTTTGCCAACCAGCTCCTTGATCTGCTGCAGGGCCGACGGGTCGTCCATGGTGGTGAGGTCGCCGGGGTCGCGGCCTTCGCACACGGCCTGCACCGCGCGGCGCAGCAGTTTGCCGCTGCGGGTTTTGGGCAGCACGCTGACGAAGGTGACGCGGGCCGGGCGGGCCACGGCCCCCAGGTCCTTGTCGACGATGCGCATCACCTCGGCTTCGAGCTGGGCACGGGCGGCCTCGTCGTTCAGCAGGCTGGCATCTTTGACCACGGCAAACGCCATGGCCACCTGGCCCTTGAGCGCATCGGCCACGCCCACCACCGCCACCTCGGAGATGTTGGGGTGGGCAGAAATGCTTTCCTCGATCTCGCGGGTACCCAGGCGGTGCCCGGCCACGTTGATCACGTCATCGGTACGGCCCAGGATGAAGAAGTAGCCGTCGGCATCACGCACACCCCAGTCGAAGGTGCTGTAGACCATTTTGCCGGGCACGCTGGACCAGTAGGTTTGCACAAAGCGGGCATCGTCGCGCCACACGGTCTGCAGGCAGCCGGGGGGCAGCGGGCCTTCAATGGCGACCACGCCCTTCTGGTTGGGGCCGGTGAGCTCTTCGCCAGTGGCATCGTCCAGCAGCTTGACGTTGTAGCCGTACACCGCCTTGCCCGGCGAGCCGAACTTGGTGGGGGCCGACTCCACGCCGTTGCACAGCGCCAGGATGGGCCAGCCGGTTTCGGTCTGCCAGTAGTTGTCGATGATGGGCTTGCCCAGGGCCTGGCTGATCCAGGTGGCGGTGGGTTCGTCCAGCGGCTCCCCAGCCAGGAAAAGCGCACGCAGGCTGGACAGGTCGTACTTCGCCATCAGCGCCGGGTCTTGCTTCTTGAGCACCCGCACGGCGGTGGGCGCGCTGAACATCACCGTGGCCTGGTACTTCTCGACCAGGCTCCACCAAATGCCGCCGTCGGGCCGGGTGGGCAGGCCCTCGTACAGGATGGTGGCCATGCCGCCGATCAGCGGGCCGTAGATGATGTAGCTGTGGCCCACCACCCAGCCGATGTCGCTGGTGCAAAAAAAGGTTTCGCCGGGCTTGCCGCCGTAGATGTGCTTAAGGCTGGCGGCCAGCGCCACCGCGTAGCCGCCGGTATCGCGCTGCACGCCCTTGGGCTTGCCGGTGGTGCCGCTGGTGTACAGGGTGTAGCTGGTGTGGGTGGCATCAACCCAGGCGCAGGGCACTGGGGTATCCATATGTTTTTGCCGCTCTGTGCCCCACAGATGGTCACGGCCAGCTACCAAATCCATAACAACCAGGCCGCGGTCCACCAGCAGCACGGCGCTAGGTTTGTGTTTGGACAGGCGAATGGCCTCGTCCAGCAGCGGCTTGTAGGCCACGGCTTTGCCGCCGCGCGAACCGGCATCGGCGCTGATGACCACTATCGGCTCGGCATCTTCGATGCGCGAGGCCAGCGCGCCCGAGGCAAAGCCGCCAAACACCACCGAGTGGATGGCCCCGATGCGGGCGCAGGCCAGCATGGCAAACGCGGCCTCGGCCACCATGGGCATGTAGACCAGCACGCGGTCGCCCTTTGCCACGCCCAGGCCCAACAGCACGGCGGCCATGCGCTGCACTTCGGCGTGTAACTGGCGAAAGCTATAAACGGTTTCTTCGCCCGTCTCGGTGGACACAAAAATCAGCGCCCGCTGGTCGGCCCGGTCTGCAAGGTGCCGATCCACTGCGTTGTGGCACAGGTTGGTGGTGCCGCCGACAAACCATTTGGCAAACGGCGGGTTGCTGTAGTCGCAGATTTGCTGGGGCGGGGTCTGCCAGTCGATCAGCTTGGCCTGCTCGCCCCAGAACGCGTCGCGCTCGCTGAGGGAGCGTTGGTAAAAGTCTGCATACGCCTGCATATTTGTCTCCGGTTTGTTTGAATTTGCATTCATAATTATGAATGCAGAACTGGCTGGAAACTGACTTGCACAGCCCGCCCCGGCAGCCACTTCTTTCCTCCTCCCCCTCCCTTTCACTTTTTACAAGGAATCTCCATGGCCCGCGAAGTTGTAGTTGTTAGCGCCGTACGTACCGCGATCGGAACCTTTGGCGGCAGCCTGAAGGACATCCCGCCCATCGACCTGGCCGCCCAGGTGGTGCGCGAGTCGCTGCTGCGCGCCCAGACCGAGGGGGCCGACGTGGGCCATGTGGTGTTTGGGCACGTGGTGAATACCGAGCCGCGCGACATGTATTTATCGCGCGCAGCCGCCGTGCTGGGCGGTTGCGGTGAAGGCACGCCCGCCTACAACGTGAACCGCCTGTGCGGCTCGGGCCTGCAGGCCATCGTCAACGCGGCGCAAAGCATTTTGCTGGGCGATGCCGACATCGCCATTGGCGGTGGGGCCGAGAACATGACCCGCGCCCCCTACGCCGCCCTCAGCGCCCGATGGGGCATGCGCATGGGAGACGCCAAGCTGACCGACATGATGATAGGCGCGCTGCACGACCCGTTCCACAACATCCACATGGGCGTTACCGCCGAAAACATCGCCAAAAAATGGGGCATCAGCCGCGAAGACCAGGACGCGCTGGCGGTAGAGAGCCACCACCGGGCCGAGCGCGCCACCGCCGCCGGTTACTTCACCAGCCAAATCACCCCCGTGGTGCTGAAAAGCAAAAAAGGCGACACCCAGTTTGCCAGCGACGAACACTTCCGCACCGGCGTGACCATGGCCGACATGGCCAAGCTCAAGCCTGCGTTTGCCAAAGAAAATGGCACCGTCACCGCCGGTAACGCCTCGGGCATCAACGATGCCGCCGCCGCCGTGGTGCTCATGGACGCGGCCACCGCCAAAGCCCGTGGCCTGCAGCCGCTGGCCCGCCTGGTGGCTTACGCCCACGCCGGGGTGGACCCGCAGTACATGGGCATCGGCCCGGTGCCCGCCACCCGCCTTGCGCTGCAAAAAGCCGGGCTGACGGTGCAAGACCTGGACGTGATCGAGGCCAACGAGGCCTTTGCCGCCCAAGCCTGCGCGGTGAGCCGCGACCTGGGCCTGGACCCGGCCAAGGTGAACCCCAACGGCTCAGGCATTTCGCTCGGCCACCCCATCGGCGCCACGGGCGCACTGATCACCGTCAAAGCCCTGTACGAGCTGCAACGCATCCAGGGCCGCTACGCGCTGGTGACCATGTGCATCGGCGGCGGCCAGGGCATTGCGGCGATTTTCGAGCGCTGCTGATCGGTGCAGGTTACCCACGTCAACATCGGCACCGCGCGTCCGCTGATGGCCGGTGGGCGGCGCGTGCTGTCGGGCATTGGCAAGCACGCAGTAGCAGGGCCGGTAGCCGTGGGCCGCCTGGGGCTGGCGGGCGACGAGCAGGCTGACCTGCGCGTGCACGGCGGGCTGGACAAGGCCGTGTATGCCTACCCTGCCGAACATTACGCCTTTTGGCAAACCCAGCGGCAGGCCCAGGGTGTCAGCCTGTTTGACGAGAACCTGCCGCCCGGCTTTATGGGCGAGAACCTGACGCTGCAGGGCCTGCTGGAGCCGCAGGCGTGGGTGGGCGACACGCTGCATTTCCCCGACTGCAGCCTGCGCGTCACCGAGCCGCGCCAGCCCTGCTTCAAGTTCAACGCGGTGATGGGCTATACCGGGGCCGCGCGCGACATGCTGCGCAGCGGGGCCTGCGGCTTTTATCTGGCGGTGGTGCAGACGGGCCGCATCGCGGCGGGCCAGGCTTTTACGCTGGAGCCGGGGGGTAGGCACCTGGCGATCGCAGGCCTGCTGCGCTGAGCTGGCGCAGAGCGGCAACGGGCCCGGTTGTATTGCAAAAAATAACGGGCTCACACCTCCCGCCCCAAAGGCTCATGGAGTAGCATCGCACAGGCCCACAGGCATCCCGCGGGTGCCGTGGCGGCTTTCCTTGCACAAACCACTCCTAGGCCCATGCGACTAGCCGAACCCCTGCAGGACTCTGACCAAGCCCTCCAAACCCTGTGCCACGGCATGGATTTCACGCCGGTGCCCCTGCTGATCTCCAGGGTCAGCAGCCATGCCAGCGAGGCGGCTACCGGCACTCGGCAACAGTTCTACCTCAACAAAGCCTTTACCGCCCAGCTGGGCTACACGCTGGCCGATATCCCCAACAGCGACAGCTGGTTTGAAAAAGCCTATCCCGACCCCGCGTACCGGGCCAGCGTCATCACCGGTTGGCAATCCAAGCTCGCCGAGAGCCGCGAAAAAGGCCTGCCCACGGCCGAATTGCAGGCGCTGGTGCAGTGCAAAAACGGCACAAAGCGCTGGTTCATCGTCACCGTCGAACTGTATTCACCGCTTTGGCCCGACTACTACATGGTGGCGTTTCGCGACGTGCACGAGCTGTGCCACGCGCTGGAGGAAAACAACCGCCTGTCGCGCACCGACACCCTCACCGGCCTGCCCAACCGGCGCGAAGCCCAGGAGCGGCTGGAACAGGAATGGCGGCGCTACCAGCGGGTGGAGTCGGAGTTTTCGGTGCTGCTGTGCGATATCGACCACTTCAAAAGCGTCAACGACAAGCTCGGCCACCCGGCGGGTGACATGGCCTTGCGGGCGGTGGCGCAGCAACTCGCCCAAACCTGCCGCACCGTGGATTGCGTGAGCCGCTGGGGCGGCGAAGAGTTCCTCATCATCCTGCCCGCCACCCCCATCCAGCATGCCGCCGACCTGGCCGAGCGCCTGCGCTGCAACATCGCTGCGCGCACCATCGACGCGGGCCGCAGCCAGCTCTCGCTGCGCTTGAGCATTGGCTGCGCCAGCATGCTGCCGCGCCAAAGCATCGACCTGCTGATCGACCGCGCCGACACCGCCCTCTACCGCGCCAAGGCCACGGGCCGCAACCGGGTCTGTACCGCACTGATCCACGCGGTATGAACGACCTCCTCTGCCTGGTGTATGTCAGCTCTGCCCGCATGCCCCTGGGCGAGCCCGCACTGGAGCAACTGCTGGGCATCTCCCGCACCCGCAACCAGCAGGATGCGCTGACCGGTGTGCTGCTCTACAACGGCGGCAACTTCATGCAGTACCTCGAAGGCCCGGCCTTTGCCCTGCGCGAAACCTACCGGCGCATTGCCCGCGACCCCCTGCACAGCAACCTGATCGAGCTGCTGCTGGAGCCCATTACCGAGCGCAGCTACACCCGCTGGGACATGGGTTTCGCCCGGCCCACCGCCTCGGAGATGCTGGCCCTGTCCACCGCCCGGTGGAAGCAGACCGATGGCGACACCAGCCCGGCGCAGGATGCGCCGGTCGGCATCCAGCTGCTGCGCAGCTTCTGGCAAACTGCCCGGCGCTAACTCTCCTACTTTTCCATGAAAACCATAGGCCTTATCGGCGGCATGAGCTGGGAATCGACCATTCCCTACTACCGCCAGATCAACGAAACCGTCAAACAGCAACTCGGCGGCCTGCACTCGGCCAAAGTCATCTTGTTCAGCGTCGATTTCTTTGAAATTGAACGCCTGCAGCACGCGGGCGACTGGGATGCTGCCGGGGCCGTACTGGCCGATGCCGCCCGTGCCCTGGAGCGCGCCGGAGCCGATGGCCTGGTGCTGTGCACCAACACCATGCACAAGGTGGCGGCCGCTATCGAGTCCGCCGTCAGCATTCCGCTGCTGCACATCGCCGACCCCACCGCCGCAGCCATCCAGGCTGCGGGCTTTTCCACCATCGGCCTGCTGGGCACCCGCTTCACCATGGAGCAGGATTTCTACCGCGCCCGCCTGGAAACCCGCCACGGCCTGCGCGTGCTGGTGCCCGGCGCGCCCGAGCGCGACACCGTGCACCGCATCATTTACGAAGAGCTGTGCCTGGGCCAGATACTGCCCGCCTCGCGCGAAGCCTACCGGGAGGTGATGGCGCAACTGGTAGCCCAAGGCGCGCAGGCCATCATCCTGGGCTGCACCGAGATCAGCCTGCTGGTGGATGCCAGCGACAGCAGCGTGCCGTTGTTTGACACCACCGCCATCCACGCCGTCAGTGCGGCAGAGTGGGCCTTGCAGGCCACTTGATTTTTAAGCAAAAAGTGCTGCTGGCGCTTATTCCATAAGCGTGAGAAGCTACCAAATCAGTAGCAATCCTTTAAGCCTTGCCGGTAGACCCGTAGCCGCCCTCGCCGCGCTCCGAGGCCGGGAATTCGGTGACCACGTTGAACTGGGCCTGCACCACCGGCACGATGACCAGCTGGGCCAGGCGCTCCATGGGTTCTATGGTGAAAGGCACGCTGCTGCGGTTCCAGGCGCTGACCATCAGCTGGCCCTGGTAGTCGCTGTCGATCAGCCCCACCAGATTGCCCAACACGATGCCGTGCTTATGGCCCAGGCCGGAGCGCGGCAGGATCATGGCGGCAAAGCCGGGGTCGGCCAGGTGGATGGCGATGCCGGTAGGCACCAGTTGCCAAGCGTTGGCGGCCAGCACCAGGGGCTCATCCAGGCAGGCACGCAGGTCCAGGCCGGCGCTGCCGGGGGTGGCGTAGGCGGGCAGAAGGCCCGCCATGCGCGGGTCGATAATTTTCAGGTCGATGATCATTTTGGAAGGCGGGTTGCAATCTCGGCGACCAGTTGGCGTGCGAGGGTCAATTTGGAGGCGTGCGGCAGCTCGATAGCGCGGTGCGCATCGACCAGCAGCAGCGCGTTGTGGTCTTGGCCAAAAGTGGCCGGGCCGATGTTACCCACCAGCAGCGGCACGCCTTTGCGCGCGCGCTTGGCCTGGGCGTTGGCCAGCAGGTCCTGGCTCTCCGCCGCAAAGCCCACGCAGAACAGCGCACCACTCAAGGCAGGGGCGGATTGGGCCACGGTGGCCAGGATGTCGGTGTTCTCGACGAACTGCAATTGGGGCGTGGCGCCCGAGCCGTCTTTCTTGATCTTGTGATCGGCAGCATGTGCAGGCCGCCAGTCGGCCACCGCCGCAGTTGCTATAAATACAGTAGCTTGTTGCGCTGATGGAATAACGGCTTCGAGCATATTTTGTGCAGATTGCACGTCGATGCGGGTGACCCCACGCGGGGTCGCCAAGGCCACTGGCCCGGCCACCAGAGTGACCTCGGCCCCGGCCTCACGGGCGGCGCGGGCGATGGCAAAACCCATCTTGCCACTGCTCAGGTTGGTAATGCCGCGCACCGGGTCAATAGCTTCATACGTGGGCCCGGCAGTCACCAGCACGCGCTGCCCGGCCAGGGTTTTGGGCTGGAAAAAGGCAATCACGTCCTCCAGCAACTCGGCGGGCTCCAGCATGCGGCCATCGCCGGTTTCCCCACAGGCCTGCTCGCCCGTGCCCACGCCCAGAATCACCGCGCCGTCGGCCTGCAGCTGCGCCATATTGCGCTGGGTGGCGGGATGGATCCACATCTCGCGGTTCATGGCAGGCGCGACCAACAGCGGCACGGACTGCATTGGGCGCGCCAGGCACAGCAGGCTCAGCAGTTCGTCGGTGCGGCCCTGCACCAGCCGGGCAATGAAGTCGGCGCTGCACGGGGCAATCAAAATCAGATCCGCCTCGCGGCTCAGGTTGATGTGCGGCATGTTGTTGGGTTCGCGCGGGTCCCACTGCGAGCCGTACACAGGCCGGTTGCTCAGCGCCTGCATGGTCACCGGGGTGATGAACTGCGTGGCCGCCTCGGTCATCACCACCTGTACCGTAGCCCCGGCCTTGATCAGCAGGCGGCACAGCTCGGCCGATTTGTAGCAGGCAATGCCGCCGGTCAGGCCCAGCACGATGTGCTTGCCTGCCAGGTCGCCGTCGGTCAAGTGTGGTGAGTTGAGGTTCATGGCGGGCAATGTAGCAGAGGCAGAGCGCCCATTCAGCACCCTTATAATCACCATTTCCACCTCCTCGGGATCAGCTCCCGACTTTGAGATGACCAAATTTGTCTTCGTCACCGGCGGTGTCGTGTCCTCCCTGGGCAAGGGAATCGCCTCAGCCTCTCTTGCAGCACTCCTCGAATCGCGGGGCCTCAAAGTCACCCTGATCAAGCTGGACCCCTACCTCAACGTAGACCCCGGCACCATGTCACCGCTGCAACACGGCGAAGTCTTTGTGACCGACGACGGCGCAGAAACCGACCTCGACCTGGGCCACTACGAGCGTTTTGTTGAGACGCGCATGCGCAAGTCCAACAACTTCACCACCGGCCAGATTTACAAAAGCGTGCTCGACAAAGAGCGCCGTGGCGACTACCTGGGCAAGACCGTGCAGGTGATTCCGCACGTGACCAATGAAATCCAGGAATTCATCAAGCGCGGTGCGCGTTTTGGCGAACCCGACGCGGTAGACGTGGCGCTGGTCGAAGTGGGCGGCACGGTGGGCGATATCGAGTCGCTGCCGTTCCTGGAAGCCGTGCGCCAGATGAGCCTGAAGATGGGTCCGAACAACACCGCCTTCGTGCACCTGAGCTACGTGCCCTGGATTGCCGCTGCGGGTGAGCTCAAGACCAAACCCACCCAGCACACCGCCAAGCAACTGCGCGAAATCGGCATCCAGGCCGACGTGCTGCTATGCCGCGCCGACCGCCCGATTCCCCAAGAAGAGCGCTCCAAGATCTCGCTGTTTGCCAACGTGCCCGAGTGGGGCGTGATCTCCATGTGGGACGTGGACACCATCTACAAAGTGCCGCGCATGCTGCACGAGCAAGGCCTGGACGGCCTGATCTGCGACAAGCTGCGCCTGAACACGCCGCCCGCCAACCTCAAGCGTTGGGACGACCTGGTCTATGAAACCGCCAACCCGCGCGGCGACGTCAACATCGCCATGGTCGGCAAGTACGTGGACCTGAGCGACAGCTACAAGTCACTCAACGAAGCCCTGCGCCACGCCGGCATGAAGAACCATGTGCGGGTCAAGATCAGCTACGTCGACTCCGAAACCATCGTCCCCGACACCGTGGACACGCTGGCGGCGTTCGACGCCATCCTGGTGCCCGGCGGTTTTGGCAAACGCGGCATCGAAGGCAAGATCTGCGCCGCCCGGTTTGCCCGCGAGCACAAGGTGCCCTACCTGGGCATCTGCCTGGGCATGCAGGTGGCGACCATCGAATTTGCGCGCCACGTGGCGGGCCTGGCGGATGCCAACAGCACCGAGTTCGAGCCCGCCACGCCGCACCCGGTGATCGCACTCATCACCGAGTGGAAAGACACCGACGGCAGCATCAAGACCCGCGACGAAAACTCCGACCTGGGCGGCACCATGCGCCTGGGCGCGCAAAGCTCCGACGTCGCCCCCGGCACGCTGGCGCACAGCATCTACGGCGACGTGGTCACCGAACGCCACCGCCACCGTTTTGAGGCCAACGTGCACTACCTGGACCGCCTGCGCGAAGCCGGGCTGGTGATCTCGGCCCTGACGCAGCGCGAGCAACTCACCGAAATGGTCGAGCTGCCGCAAAGCGTCCACCCCTGGTTTGTCGGCGTGCAGTTCCACCCCGAGTTCAAGTCCACACCGTGGGACGGGCACCCGCTGTTCAATGCGTTTGTGAAAGCGGCGGTGGCGCAGCACCAAGGAGCAAAGAAATGAAATTGTGCGGATTTGACATCGGGCTCAACCAGCCTTTCTTCCTCATCGCAGGCCCCTGCGTCATCGAGTCCGAGCAGTTGCAGATGGACACCGCGGGCACCTTGAAGGAAATCACCAGCGCTTTAGGTATTCCGTTCATCTTCAAGAGCAGCTTCGACAAAGCCAACCGCAGCAGCGGCAGCACCTTCCGCGGCCCGGGCATCGACAAGGGGCTGGAGATTCTGGCCAAGGTCAAGCGCGAACTGGGCGTACCGGTACTGACCGACATCCACGACGAATCGCAGATCGCCCAGGTGTGCAGCGTGGTTGACGTGCTGCAAACCCCGGCCTTCCTGTGCCGCCAGACCGATTTCATCCGCGCCGTAGCCCAGTCGGGCAAGCCGGTGAACATCAAAAAGGGCCAGTTTTTAGCCCCGGGCGACATGAAGAACGTGATCGACAAGGCCCGCGCCGCCGCCAAAGAAATGGGCCTGGAAGAAGACAACTTCATGGCCTGCGAACGCGGTGCCAGCTTTGGCTACAACAACCTGGTCAGCGACATGCGCAGCCTGGCCATCATGCGCGAGACAAAGGCCCCCGTCGTGTTCGATGCCACCCACTCGGTGCAACTGCCCGGCGGCAATGGCACCAGCAGCGGTGGCATGCGCGAGATGGTGCCGGTGCTGGCCCGTGCGGCGGTGGCCGTGGGCGTGGCCGGTGTGTTCATGGAAACCCACCCCGACCCCAGCAAAGCCATGAGCGACGGCCCCAACGCCGTGCCCCTGAAGCACATGCGCGCCCTGCTGGAAACCCTGGTGGCGCTGGACCGCGTAACCAAAAAGAACGGTTATCTGGAAAACAGCTTCTCCGCGTAACTACGGGTCTGCAACAGTTACAACCCGCGAACAATCGCAGCTTTGACGCGTGCGCGACACCAAAGCCATGCAAGAATTCAGGGCTGCGTCAATGGCTTGCCGCCGGCCCAATTTTTAACCATCCAAGGAAGACAAAAAATGAGTGCAATTGTTGATATCGTCGCCCGCGAAATTCTGGACAGCCGTGGCAATCCCACCGTCGAATGCGACGTGCTGCTGGAATCCGGCACCATGGGCCGTGCGGCCGTGCCGTCGGGTGCGTCTACCGGTTCGCGCGAAGCCATTGAGCTGCGCGATGGCGACAAGAAGCGCTACCTGGGCAAGGGCGTGCTCAAGGCTGTCGAACACATCAACACCGAAATCTCCGAAGCCATCCTGGGCCTGGACGCTTCCGAGCAAGCCTTCCTGGACAAGACCCTGATCGACCTGGACGGCACCGACAACAAATCCCGCCTGGGCGCCAACGCCATGCTGGCCGTGTCGATGGCCGTGGCCCGCGCCGCTGCCGAAGAATCCGGCCTGCCCCTGTACCGCTACTTCGGCGGCATGGGTGGCATGCAAATGCCCGTGCCCATGATGAACGTGGTCAACGGCGGCGCGCACGCCAACAACAACCTCGACCTGCAAGAGCTGATGATCATCCCCGTGGGGGCCCCATCGTTCCGCGAGGCGCTGCGCTACGGTGCCGAAGTGTTCCACGCCTTGAAGAAAATCCTGCACGACAAGGGCATGAGCATTGCGGTCGGCGACGAAGGCGGCTTTGCCCCCAACGTGCCCAGCCACGAAGCCGCCATCCAGATGATTCTGGAAGCCATTACCAACGCGGGCTACGTGCCCGGCGAGCAGATCGCCCTGGGCCTGGACTGCGCTGCTTCCGAGTTCTACAAGAACGGCAAGTACGAGCTGGCCGGTGAAGGCTGGTCGCTGACCAGCCAGGAGTGGACCGACATCATGGCTTCGTGGGTCGACAAGTACCCCATCATCAGCATCGAAGACGGCATGGCCGAAGGCGACTGGGATGGCTGGAAGATCCTGACCGACCGTCTGGGCAAGAACGTGCAAATCGTGGGCGACGACCTGTTCGTCACCAACACCAAGATCTTGCAAGAAGGCATCGACAAGGGCATCGCCAACTCGATCCTGATCAAGATCAACCAGATCGGCACCCTGACCGAGACCTTCGCCGCGATTGAGATGGCCAAGCGCGCCGGTTACACCGCCGTGATCAGCCACCGTTCGGGCGAAACCGAAGACTCCACCATCGCCGACATCGCTGTGGGCACCAATGCGGGCCAGATCAAGACCGGTTCCCTGAGCCGTTCGGACCGCATGGCCAAGTACAACCAGCTCTTGCGCATCGAAGAAGACCTGGGCGACGTCGCCACCTACCCCGGCCGCAAGGCGTTCTACAACCTGAAATAAGGTCACCCTGCCATGGCTTCCCGTGTGGTCCCCATCGTCTTACTGGCTTTGCTGGCGATACTGCACGGGCAGCTGTGGTTTGGGCGCGGCAGTATTTCCGAGGTAACGCGTCTGCAGCAGAAGCTGGAGACGCTGCAAGAGCACAACACCCGGGCGCAGCAGGTCAACGACCAGCTCAGCGCCGAGGTGCGGGACCTGAAAGAAGGCCTGGAAATGGTCGAAGAACGTGCCCGCTTCGAGCTGGGCATGGTCAAGTCCAACGAAATCTTCGTGCACATTACGCCGAAGTAATTGATTAAGATCGCCTTGCTGGGTGCCGAGAGCACCGGCAAAACCCAGATGGTCGAGGCCATCACCGCCCAGCTGCGCAGCCAGGGCCACAGCGTTTCCCCTATCTCTGAGACTTTGCGCCAGTGGTGCGATACCGCAGGCCGCACGCCGCGGGCCGACGAGCAAGCAGCCATTGCCCAGGCGCACACCGAGCGCATTGCCCAAGCCCTCGACACTACCTATTTGATAGCCGACACCACGGCGCTGATGACCGCCGTTTACAGCGATCTATTGTTTGGCGACCACAGCCTGTACGCCGCCGCTCTGGAGCAGCAACGCAGTTTCGACCTCACCTTGGTGATGGGCCTGGACCTGCCCTGGGCCGCCGACCCGCAGCGCGACGGCCCGCACAGCCGTGCCCCGGTGGATGCCGCCCTGCGCGCCGCACTGGCCCGGGCAAATCTGCCCTACCAGGTGGTCTACGGCAAAGAGCAGACCCGTACCCGAAACGCGCTGCACGCTATTGAAAAAGTAGCTACTCACGCCGATGGAATAAGCGCTAGAGGCCGATTTTCTTCAAAAAGCACGCCCTGGGTCTGGAACTGCGAAAAGTGCAGCGACCCAGCCTGCGAGCACCGGTTGTTTACCGGCCTACTGCACCACTGACGGCCCGGGCAAGCTCGCATCTGGCGTGGTGAACAGCTGGGCCGCGTCCACCGCGTCAAAACGGTACTGCTTGCCGCAGAACTCGCAGGCCACCTCCACCTCGTTGCGCTCGGCCAGGATGCCCTCGACCTCGTCGGTACCCAGGCTGCGGATCATCGCGCCCACGCGGTCGCGGCTGCAGGTGCAGGCGAATTTGGGCGCGGTGGGGCCGATGTGCGGGCTGAACATCAGCACCTGCTCTTCCCAGAACAGGCGGCGCAGGATGGTGTCCACGTCCAGCGTCAGCAGCTCTTCGCGCTTCAGCGTGCCGGCCAGGGTGGCGATGCGGTTGTAATGTTCGTTGAGGCCAATTTCGTTCTCATTGGCCTCGCTGGTCACACTGCCCGCCAGGTTCTTTTCGCCCTGGATGGGCAGGCGCTGGATCAGCAGCCCGGCGGCCACGTTCTCGTCGGCGGCCAGCACCAGCAAGGTGTCGAGCTGCTCGCTTTGCAGCATGTAGTGCTGCAGCACGTCGCTGAGCTTTTCCAGTTTCTCGTGCTGGTCGCCAAACAGCGGCACCACGCCCTGGTAGGGCTGCTGGCCAGGGAACTTGTCTTTCGGGTCCAGGGTGATGGCACAGCGGCCCTGGTTGTCCACGTTGACCATCTGGCTCAGGGTGGCATCGGCAGGCACCTCGCCCATCACGCTGGCGGTGGTGCGCAGGCTGAAGTCGGGCTGCACTTCCACCACGGCCAGCTTGACCGGGCCGTCGCCAAAAATCTGCAGCACCACTGCGCCGTTGAACTTGATGTTGGACTGCATCAGCACGCCCGCAGCGGTCATTTCGCCCAGCAGCTCGGCAACAGGAGCGGGATACGCCCCGGTGGTGGTGTTGGAGGCACGGCGGCGCAGAATTTCTTGCCAGGCATCGGTCAGGCGCACGATGCAGCCGCGTACGGGCAGGCCGTCGAATAAAAATTTATGGAGTTCAGACACAGGGTATTCCTAACTTTGTACAGGCCAATATGGGGTTCAGGCCAGCTTTTGCAAGCCGTTCTTGAAGCGCCGGGCGTTGGCCACATAGCCTTGGGCGCTGCGCTGCAGGCCTTCGATTTGCGCCGGGGTGAGCGCGCGCGCCACCTTGGCCGGGCTGCCGATGATGAGGCAACCGTCGGGAAATTCTTTGCCCTCGGTGACCAGCGCGCCCGCGCCCACCAGGCAGTTTTTACCGATGCGGGCGCCGTTGAGCACCACCGCGCCAATGCCGATCAGCGAGCCGTCGCCCACGGTGCAGCCGTGCAGCATCACCTGGTGGCCGATGGTGACGTTCTCGCCAATGGTCAGCGGCACCCCAACGTCGGTGTGCAGCACGCTCAGGTCCTGCACGTTGGAGCCCCGGCCAATGGTGATGCGGTGGTTGTCGCCGCGCACCACCACGCCAAACCAGACGCTGCTGTCTTCGCCCAGCACCACATCGCCCATGACTTCGGCGCTATCGGCCACCCAGGCCGTGGCCGCCACCTGCGGCGCAATTCCATCCAATGCATACAGAGCCATACCGGTCCTTTTTCAACTTTTACAATTGTAGGGATGGAACTCCGTACCCGCGCCTTGCAAACCCTGTGCCTCACCGATCCGGCACAAAAAGTGGCCTCTGCGCTCGCTCTACAGGCACAAGCAGCTACTCTTTCAATAGCAAAACTGGATTTTGAGCCTTTCGGCGAGCCCCCCGGTCGACCCGCCCGACCGGTGCTGGTGGAGCGGGTGGTCAAACCGCAGCGTTCGCCTTTCACCCCCGACGGCCTGGCCACGCTGCTGCACACCGTGGCCCACATCGAATTCAACGCCATCAACCTGGCCCTGGATGCGGCCTGGCGTTTTGATGGCATGCCCGATGCCTTCTACCGCGACTGGGTCCGCGTGGCGGCAGAGGAGGCACACCACTTCAGCCTGCTGCGCGCCCACTTGCAAAGCCTGGAAGGTGGCGGCGGCCAACGCTGGGACTACGGCGACTTCCCCGCCCACGACGGCCTGTGGACGGTGTGCGCAGCCACCGCGGGCGATGTGGTGGCCCGCATGGCCCTGGTGCCGCGCACGCTGGAGGCGCGCGGCCTGGATGCCACGCCGTTGATCCAGGCCAAGCTGCGCCGGGTGGCCACGCCGCAGGCGCTGCGGGCAGTGGAGATTCTGGACATTATTTTGGCCGACGAGGTGGGCCACGTGGCCATCGGCAACCACTGGTACCGCTGGCTGTGCCAACGCGACGGCTTGGAGCCGGTGGCGCACTACCGGTTGCTGGCCCTGCGATATGACGCGCCCACGCCCAAGCCGCCCTTCAATACCCGGGCGCGTTTGCAAGCCGGGTTCACCGACGAAGAACTAGCTCTTTTGCTGGCATAGTCGCTAACCCACTGCCTGTTTGCAAGTTACGATACGTAACAAATCACACGTCCCCATGCCGTCCTCAGATTCCTCCGCCGTCCCCGCTGTCCCTGCCGATACCGGCACGGTCGTCATCGCCCGCCAGCCCATCATGGACGCCCAGCGCGAAGTGGTGGCCTACGAGCTGTTTGACCGCTCCACGGTGTCGCACAACGCGGCCAGCGACGTGGCCCTGGTGTTCAACGCCATGACCCACACCGGCAACGAGTCGCTGGTGGGCAAGATGACCATCTTCGTGAACTGCACTCACGAGAGCCTGTCGGGCGGCCACCTGGACCTGATCCACCCTGAAAAAGTGGTGCTGGAAGTTGGCCCCGTGCCCGGCCACGCGCCCGCCGACATTGCGGCCCGCCAGCAAACCCTGCAGGAGCTGCACCAGCGCGGCTTCAGGCTGGCCTTCAACCACACGGTGCTGGCCCCGGTATACGCCTCGTGGCAGCCGCTGGCCAGCTTCGTCAAACTCGACCTGATGGCACTCAAGCCCGAGCAGTTGCAGGTGATCGTGGCGGCGGTCAAGGCCCGCACACCGGCGGCGGTGGTGGCCGAAAAGGTGGAAACGGTAGAGCAGTTCAGCGCCCTGCTGTCGTACGGGGCCACGCTGTTCCAGGGCTACTGGTTTGCCCGCCCGGACGTGATCAAGACCAAGGTGGTGAGCCCCGGCCAGGCCCATGTTTTGCAACTCATCAACCTGGTGCGCAACCAGGCCAGCACCGACGAGATCGAGGCGGTGCTGAAAAAGGACGCGGTGCTGGGCTTCAACCTGCTGCGGCTGATCAACTCTGCCGGATTTGGCATGGACCGCGAGATCACCTCGTTTCGCCAGGCGGTGATGCTGATGGGCCTGAAAAAGCTGTTCCGCTGGGCCGCCCTGCTGCTCACCTCCAAGGCCAACGGCACCCCTGCCGCCGTGGGCACCATGGCGGTGGTGCGCGGGCGCATGATGGAACTGCTGGCCACCGGCACGCTGACACCCGAGGAATGCGACGGGGCCTTTGTGGTGGGCATTTTTTCGCTGCTGGACGTGATGCTGGGCATGCCGCTGGAGCAGGCGCTGGCCCTGCTGTCACTGCCCCCGGCGGTGGCCGAGGCACTGCAGCACGGCACCGGCATCTACGGCCCCATGCTGGCCCTGACCAAGGCCTGCGAAAACGACGACGACACCGCCTTCGGTGCCGCCGCCCAGGCCTTGCAATTCAGCAGCCACCACATCAACATGGCCCATATGGAAGCGCTGGTCTGGGCTGACACGCTAGGCATGTAGCCAGGATGTAGGCCAAAGCCGCAACATCTCGTAAAACCCCGCCATCCCGCGCCAATGCCGGTGGTTCTTCTCTAGAATGGAAATCAAAGCCGTCGTGGCCCGTAGAACTTACAACGCCGTGTCCACCATACCCGACCAACTTCACAGCCTAAGGCACCCCCTGGAACCTGATACCGCCCCCGATAGCCAGGTGCTGATTGCCCGCCAAGCCATCGTGGACGAAAACCGCGCGGTCTTCGGCTATGAGCTGTTTGACCGCTCCAGTCCCGGCCAAAGCCACACCGTCGACAGCGATGCCGCCCTGCTGGTCAACGCCTTGTCGTTTACCGACATCGAAACCCTGGTCGGCAAAAAGCTGGTTTTCATCAATTGCACGCTGGAAAGTCTGGCGGGCGGTCACCTGGAACTGGTCCACCCCGACAAGGTGGTGCTTGAAGTCCCCCCCGTGCCCGGCAGTACCGCCGACGACATCGCCAGCCACGCCCTGGTGCTGGAAGACCTGCGCAAGCGCGGCTTCCGGTTTGCCTTCAACCACACCGTGCTGACGCGGGGCTACGCCTCGTGGCGCGCGCTGGCCTCGTTTGTGAAGCTGGACCTGATGGCGCTCAAGCCCGAGCTGGTGCTGCCGTTTGTGAAGTTCGCCACCGCCAACACCACCGCCCAGATCATTGCCGAAAAGGTCGAAAGCGCCGAACAGCACCAGCTGCTCACCAGCTACGGCGTGAAGCTGTTCCAGGGCTACTGGTTTGCCAAGCCTGCGCTGGTCAAGGCGCAAACCGTGCGACCCTCGCAGGCCACCATCCTGCAGCTCATCAACCTGGTGCGCAAACAAGCCACCACGGCCGAGATCGAAGAGCTGCTCAAGCGCGACCCCACGCTGTCGTTCAACCTGTTGCGCTTCATCAACTCGTCCGGCTTCGGGCTGAACTGCGAAATCACCTCGTTCCGCCACGCGGTGATGATCCTGGGCCTGCAAAAGCTGTTCCGCTGGGCGGCTTTGCTGATGACCACCTCGCGCGCCGACAAGGACGGCCCCGGCCCGGCGGTTGGCCAGACTGCCGTGGTGCGTGGCAAGCTGATGGAATTGCTGGCCGCCGAAATGCTGGCCCCCGAAGACTGCGACAACGCCTTTGTGGTGGGCGTGTTCTCCATGCTCGACGTGATGCTGGGCGTGCCGCTGGCCAAGGCCCTGGAATCCGTCGCCCTGCCCCAGCCGGTACTCGATGCGCTGCTGCACCGCACCGGCGTGCTGGCCCCTTTCCTGGCACTGACCGAAGCCTGCGAAAGCGGCAACGACGAGGTCTTTGCCCGCACCGCCGAAGCCCTGCACCTGTCCAACAAACAGGTCAACTGGGCGCATCTGCAAGCCCTGGCCTGGGCCGAAACCTTGGGTGAATAAGACCGTACTCCAGGAGCCTGGGCGCTCCTGTTTTTAAGTTCAATATCGATAGCTGCTTGTGCTGATTCCATCGGCACAAGCAGCTATTTTTTGCCTGAAATTAGGGCCAAAACCCAGAAAATGACACCGGCCTGCCAGACTGGCACCTAAATTGCAATCAGGCAATTACGCTTGCATTTTGTAACTTTTATCCACAGCATTGGGGGATCATCCTCCCTGCCGTCCCCACTCGGAAATCCCCATGAACCAGGCCCTGCCTACACCGTCACACACCCCGTCCCGCCGCGGGTTCCGGATGTCGCTCAACACCAAGATCTGCGTCGCCGCCACCGCGCTGGTGCTGCTGTCTTTGGGGATCACCTCGGCCGCCATCGGTATCAAAAGCAGCGCCAGCGCCGAGGCCGCCACCATGAACCTGGCGCGCACCTCGGCCCGCGAGGCCGCCGGTACGCTGCAAACCCGTATTGCCGCCAATATGGCCACTGTCACCAGCCTGGCTGCCTCGATGCGCTCCACCCGCCAGGCCCAGTTGCCCATGGCGCGCGAGCAGATCGACGAAATGGTCAAGGCGGCCCTGTTCAGCTCCAGCGACTTCATCGGCGCGGCGGTCACCTGGGAGCCGAATGCGCTGGACGGCAAAGATGCCGAGTACGCGGGCAAAAAGCCCCTCTACGATGCCACCGGCCGCTACATGCCGTACTGGACCCGTGCCGCGGGCGGCGGTGTCAACGTGGAACCCATCGTGTTTGGCACCGACCCGGGGGCCAACGACTGGTACGACACCCCAAAAGCGAGTGGCAAACCCTATTTCACCGAGCCCTATGTCTACCCGATCGACGGCAAGGACGTGCTGATGGCCTCGCTGGTCGCGCCCATCCTGGTGGACGGCAAGTTCCAGGGCACGGCCAGTGCCGACTTCACCCTCACCCGCTTTGGCCAGATCCTGGCCGAGCTCAAGCCCATCGAGGGCAGCAGCCTGTCCATGCTGTCCAACGGCGGCCTGTATGCCAGCAACCCCGAGGCCGCGCGCATCGGCAAAAAGGCCGACGACATCCCCGCCGAGGGACTGGAACGCATCCGCCAGGGCCAGCCCTATGAATACCGGGACGCGCAGAACATGGTGCACCTGCTGCAACCGATGGCCGTGACTGCCGACACCGCGCCCTGGAGCGTGCGGGTGAGCTTTCCGCATAGCGTGGCCACCGCCACGGCCCGCGACCTGCTGGCCTACACCCTGATAGTCGCCCTCATCTGCGCCATTGCTACCGCGCTGATCCTGGTGGCCGTGGTGTACCGGTTGACCCGCCCACTGCGCACCCTGAGCCAGGCCATGACCGGCCTGGCCAGCGCCGATGCCGACCTCAGCGTCAAGCTGGAAGTGCAAGGCCACGACGAACTGGCCACCATCGGCACCGGCTTCAACCAGTTCGTGGCCAAGATCCACACCGTGCTGCAAAAGGTGCACCACAGCGCCGACAGCGTGGCCAACGCCAGTGCCGAAATCGCCCACGGCAACAACGACCTGTCGGCCCGCACCGAACAACAGGCCAGCGCCCTGGAGCAGACCGCCGCCTCGATGGAAGAACTCAGCGCCACCGTGCGGCAAAACGCCGACAGCGCCCAGCAGGCCAACCAGTTGGCGCTGACGGCTTCCAAGGTGGCCGTGCAAGGCGGCGCGGTGGTCGGCCAGGTGGTGGAAACCATGAAGGGCATCAACGACGCATCCCGCCGGATTGCCGACATCATCAGCGTCATCGACGGCATCGCTTTCCAGACCAACATCCTGGCGCTCAACGCCGCCGTGGAAGCCGCCCGCGCGGGCGAGCAAGGCCGCGGCTTTGCGGTGGTGGCCAGCGAGGTGCGCAGCCTGGCGGGCCGCTCCGCCGAGGCCGCCAAGGAGATCAAGACCCTGATCACCGCCAGCGTGGCACGGGTCGACCAGGGCACGGCCCTGGTCGACCAGGCGGGCACCACCATGACCGAGGTGGCCAGCAGCATCCGCCGGGTGACCGAAATCATGGGTGAGATCAGCGCCGCCAGCCAGGACCAGGCCCTGGGCGTCACCCAGGTGGGCGAAGCCGTGCGGCAGATGGACCAGGCGACCCAACAAAACGCGGCCCTGGTGGAAGAAATGGCCGCCGCCGCCAGCGGCCTGAAGGCCCAGGCACAGGACCTGGTGCAGACCGTGGCCGTATTCAAACTGGGGGGTGACGGGCACCACCAGCCCGCCGCCCCGCGCAGGCCCGCCAGCCCATCCCCCGTAGCCAAGCCACCGGCCCGCCCCACCCCACCCGTGCGCACCTCTGCGCCCGCACGGATCACCGCGCAGCCCGCCAAACCGCCAGCCCGCAAGGCCGAAAACGAAGGCGACTGGGAAACCTTTTAATACAGTTGCAGCGCCTGGAGCCGCACGGCAGCGCGTGTATTTTGCTACCATAAGAATAGCTGCTAGCGCCTATGGAATAAGCGCTAGCGCCCTATTTTTCGCATAAACCGCCGCTACCACCATGCACCCCTCTCTTTCCCCAGCCCACCGCAGCCTGCTGCGCCTACGCAGCGACGGCGGCAAGGTCGAGATGGTCGAACTGTTTTTCGACCTGGTTTTCGTCTTCGCCATCACCCAGCTCTCGCACGGGCTGCTGGCCGAGCTCAGCTGGACCAATGCCCTGCGCATCGGCACGCTGCTGCTGGCGGTGTGGTGGGTGTGGATCTGCACCTCGTGGGCCACCAACTGGCTGGACCCGAACCGCCCGCCGGTGCGCAGCATGCTGTTTGTGCTGATGCTGGCCGGGCTGCTGCTGTCGGCATCCATCCCCGGAGCCTTTGCCGACAAGGGCTGGGCCTTTGCGCTGGCCTATGTGCTCATGCAGGTGGGTCGCTCGCTGTTCACCCTGTGGGCAGTGCGGGGCGAGCGCCAAAGCCTGGTGCGCAACTACCAACGCATTCTGGTGTGGATGCTGCTGTCGGGCGTGTGCTGGCTGGCCGGTGGCTGGAGCGAAGGTGCCACGCGGCTGGCGTGGTGGGGCTTGGCCCTGCTGATCGACTATGCCGGGCCGTGGTGCTTCTTCTGGGTGCCCGGCCTGGGCCGCGCCAGTGTGCAGGACTGGGATGTGGACGGCAGCCACTTTGCCGAGCGCTGCGCGCTGTTTGTGATCATCGCCCTGGGCGAATCGCTGCTGGTCAGCGGGACCACCTTTGCCACCCACGCCTGGGACGGCATCAACCTGCTGGCCTTTGCCACCACCTTTGCGGGCACGGTGGCCATGTGGTGGCTGTACTTTGCCATCGGGGAGAAACAAGGCCACCACAGCATCGTGCACTCCAAGGAAGCCGGTCGCCAGGCCCGCGTGGCCTACACCTACATGCACATCCTGATCGTGGCCGGCATCATCGTTTGCGCCGTGGCCGACGAGTTGGTGCTGGCCCATCCCGACCATGCCGACAACCCGGCCCTGGTGGCCATCCTGGGCGGCCCGGCGCTGTACCTGCTGGGCACGGCCTTGTTCAAGTGGGTGACCGCAACGCGGGCCTATCCGCCGCTGTCGCACGCCGTGGGGCTGCTGTTGCTGGGCCTGCTGTGCATTCCGGCCAGCCAGCACGCCTTCAGCGCCATGGGGCTATCGGCGGCCACCGCCGCCGTGCTGTGGGTGGTGGCGATCTGGGAATCGCGCTCGCTGCGCAAAAAATAAGCCAAATAGGCTTCTAGCGCTTACTCCATCAGCGCCAGAAGCTATCTAAACCATAGCACTCACAAAGCCTGGCCCAGCCGGGCAATGCCTTCTTCGATCTTCTCCACCCCCACCGTGGCAAAGCTCAGGCGCAGGGTAGACACATCGGGGTCGTGGGCGAAGAACGGCGCGCCGGGCACAAAGGCCACCAGCTTCTCGATGGCGCGCTTGGCAAAGGCACTGGCATCGCGCCCTTCGGTCAGGCGGGCCCAGAAGAACATGCCGCCCTGCGGGGCGTTGAAGGTGATGGCGGAACCCAGCTCGCGTTGCAGGCTGGCAGCCATCACCCGGGCGCGCTCGGCGTAGGTTTTGCGCACCACGGCCAGGGTGCTGTCCAGGCGGTTCAGGGTGAGGTAGTGGGCGGCGGTGGCCTGGGTCAGGTTGCTGGTGTGGGCATCGCTGAACTGCTTGCACATGGTGGCAGCGGCCAGCAGCGCGGGCGGGGCAATCATCCAGCCCACGCGCAGGCCGGGGCTCAAAATCTTGCTCATGGAGCCGCAGTGCACCAGCCATTCGCGGCTGCCGGGCACGCCGTCGCTCAGCGCCAGCATGCTGGGGGGCGGTGGCTGGTCGAAGTACAGCTCACCGTAGGGGTCGTCTTCAACGATCAGCGTCTGGGTGCGCACCGCAATTTCCAGAATGCGCTTGCGCCGCTCCAGGCTCAGCGTGGCGCCGCTGGGGTTGCCAAAGGTGGGGATCAGGTAGACCAGTTTGGGCTTGTGCTCGTCGATGAGCTTTTCCAGCGCGTCCACGTCCACGCCGTTCGCGTCGATGGGCGCGCCGATGAGCTTGGCACCGTACAGACGGAAGCACTGGATGGTGGCCAAAAAGGTGGGCGCCTCCACGATCACCGTGTCGCCAGGGTTGATCATGGTTTTGCCCACCAGGTCCAGCGCCTGCTGGCTGCCAGTGGTGACGATCAGGCCGTCCGGGGCCACGGTGGCCCCCTTGTGGGCCATGAAGCGGCTGAGCTGTTCGCGCAGCGGGTTAAAGCCCTCGGTGGCACCGTATTGCAGCACCGGGCCGGGGTTGGTGGCCAGCACGGCGGCGGTAGAGGCTGCAATGCCCTCCACATCGAACAGCGCCGGGTCGGGGAAGCCGCCCGCAAAGCTGATGATGCCGGGCGTGCCCAACAGCTTGAAGAGTTCGCGGATGGCGGAGGTTTCGACGTTTTGGAGGCGCTGGGCAAAGGGCAATGGCATGGTGGATGTACTCACTTTCGGAACGCTATTGTCTCCAATCGGTACGCAGGATTCCTGCACGCAGCGGATACGGGCTTTACATAACCAAAAGCACCCCATAAATCGTTCAGAATGGTGTTGGATGTAACCAATTAATTCAAACCCAAAACGCAGGACGCACCATGCCCGACATCGCCGTATTTTTCCAAACGGTCAAGTTACCCGTCATGTCCGAGGTCGGCCATGCGCTGATCCGCACGTTGAACGACGAGGATGCCACCGGAGCGCAGGTGGCGGCCATCATTGCCAAGGACTCCACGCTGACCGCCAAGCTGCTGCGCCTGGCCAACAGCGCCAGTTTTGGCCTGAGCCGCAGCGTCAGCTCCATCAACGATGCCATCAGCCTGGTGGGCATGGGCCGGGTGCGTACGCTGGGATTGGCGGCGTCGATGGGCGATGCGTTTCCGATGGTGCCGGGCTTGAGCCAGGCCGACTTCTGGCGCAGCTGCATGGTCAGCGCGGGCTATGCGCAGTGGCTGGCGGCCCACCTGGGGCTGGACGGCAGCGAGGCCTGGCTGGCCAGCATGATGGTGCGGCTGGGCGAGCTGATGATTGCCCAGGTGCAGCCCGCCAGCCTGGAGGAGATCGAGCGCCTGCCGCGCCAGCCCGGTGGCCGCTGGGAACGCGAAGTGCGCCTGACCCAGTTCAGCGAAGGCCAGATCACCGCCGAGCTGGCCCGCCGCTGGAACTTCCCCGCCGAGATCGTGCGCGCGCTTAACACCTGCTCCGAGCCCATGGAAGCCAAGCCCTTTAACCGCCTGGGTGCCATCGTCCACCTGGCCATGCTGCTGGCCGACATGCCCCCCGGCGGCCCGGAGATGCTGGACGGCCTGCCCGAGGACGTGGTGAAGGCTTTGCAGCTGAACCCTGAGTGGATGCGCGCCAAGTTCCCCCTGCCGGACTCCTTTATCCAAGTCAATTGATCTGCGGTGTAATCCCGGCATGAAACGCGACGCTATTGCCGGATTTTTTGCCACCCTCCAGGCCGCCAACCCGATGCCGGTGACCGAGCTGGAGTACACCAGTGTGTTCGAGCTGCTGACCGCCGTGCTGCTGTCGGCCCAGGCCACCGACGTGGGGGTCAACAAGGCCACCCGCAAGCTCTTCCCCGTGGCCCACACCCCCCAGGCGATTCTGGACCTGGGGCTGGACGGGCTGGAGGGCTACATCAAGACCATCGGCCTGTACCACAGCAAGGCCAAGCACCTGCTGCAAACCTGCCAGATGCTGGTGCAACTGCACGGCGGCCAGGTACCGCGCACCCGCGAGGCGCTAGAGGCCCTGCCCGGCGTAGGCCGCAAGACGGCCAACGTGGTGCTGAACGTGGCCTTTGGCGAGCCCACCATGGCGGTGGACACGCACATCTTTCGCCTGGGCAACCGCACCGGGCTGGCGCCGGGCAAGACCCCGCTGGACGTGGAAAAAGGCCTGGTAAAGCGCATTCCACCCGAGTACATGGTGGACGCGCACCACTGGCTGATTTTGCATGGCCGCTACGTCTGCCAGGCGCGCAAACCGCTGTGCTGGCAGTGCGGCGTGGCGAAGTTTTGTGACTTTCAGCCCAAGACCTTGGCTTCGGCTGGGGCGGCGGCTGGCTGAGTTTCAAACAGCAGCAGCATCAGCCAACCGTCGCTGTACGAGGTTTCCAGCAACTGGAACCAGCGGCCATCGCACATATCCACCATAAAACTGCGCTGCGGTTGGCGCCGCCGCTTGCCATCCGCCGCCCGCAGCCAGGCTTCGACATCGTCGGTGGTGATACGCGGACCCACCTGGTGGGCATGGCTGTGGCGCACGATGTCGGCAAAGCTCAGTGCCTCGGGCGGCACGGCAAACAGCTGTAGGAAAGCGGTATTGGCCACCGCCAGCCGGTCCGCCGGATCAAACAGCGCAAACGGGGCATCGGCAATGTCCAACCCCGCCAATAGCTGAGACACCCGCAAAGGGTCGGCCAGCCCCGCCGGGGTGCTGTAGCTGGGGCGGGCAACGATGGGTGCCAGCGCACCCGGCTGGGTGGCGGCATCTTCACCCAGCACCATCACGCAGTCGCGGCCGCGGTGCTTGGCGCGGTACAGCATCTGGTCGGCCAGGCGCAGCCAGGCTTCCACAGTGGGGACATCGGCGGTGAGCTCGGCCACGCCGAAGCTGGCGGTGACCAGCACGCCGTCCAGCAGCGGCTGGTCGTGCAGGTTGCGTCTAAGGCGGTCCAGCACATCGCGGGCGGCGCTGGCCGAGGTCATGGGCAGCAACAGGCCAAACTCTTCGCCGCCGTAGCGGCCACAGACATCGGTTTCCCGCAGCACCCGTTGCAGGGCGGTGGCAAAGCGGCGGATCGCCTGGTCGCCCGCCGCGTGGCCGTGCAGGTCGTTGATGCGCTTGAAGTGGTCCAGGTCGGCCATCACCAGTACGGCGGGCTGGCTCTGGCGGCGAAACCGGGCGAACTCGGAGCGCACCAGCTGCTCCCAGTGGCTGCGGTTGTACAGGCCCGATAGACCGTCATGCTGGCTCTGGTGCTCCAGCACCTGGCTTTGTTTTTTGAGCCGGTGGATGGCCTTGCGGGCAATGTGGCTGATCAAGATCGGCTGGCACACCAGCAGCGGCAGGCAGGCCAGCACGGTCCAGCGGGTGGCATCGGGCTGCAGCTGCAGGCCGAACAGGGCCAGGCCCAGCAACACACCCAGGGCCTGCAAGGCCAAGCCGCGCAGCACCAGGCGCACCCCGCCCCCGGCCATGGTGTCCATGCTCAGCAGGCTGACGGTGAGCACGCTGGGCAGCAGATTGAACTGCATCAGCACCATCCACACGCCACCGAAAAAATGGTCGGCCAGCAGGTTACGGCGCTCGGCCTCGCGCGGGTTGGCCGCACGGCTTGCCAGCCACCAGGCTATATGCGGGCCCGCAAAACAGTGCAGGGCCGGGCCGATCCACATCCACGCGGGTGCACCGTTCTGCACAAACACCGCGCCGGTCATCACAAACCCCAGAGCCAGCCCAACCATGCGCGAGAAATAGCTGCGGCGCGCGAAACCCAGGTGGTTTTGCAATGCCTCAGGCGACGGGTCACGGGTCACGGTAGGCATGGGCATGGGCACGGGCACGGGCATGGGCAATACGGCATCAGGGCCTGGCATCGGTACCCCGATCGGCCAACCACTGCTCCAGCCCGTCAGCAGTCAAGGGACGGGCATACAAATAGCCTTGCAGTACCCGGCAGCCGCGGCTGGTCAGAAACTCGGCCTGCATGGCGGTCTCCACCCCTTCGGCCACCACCACCAGGTCCAGGCTGTCGCCGATGCGCAGCACGGTGTTGGTCAGCGCCCGAGCGGCGGCGTTGTCGCCCAGGTCCTGCACAAAGCTTTTGTCCAGCTTAAGCTCGTGGATCGGCAGGCGGTGCAGGTAGCCCAACGACGAATAGCCGGTGCCGAAGTCGTCCAGCGACAGGTGCACACCCAGGGCCTGCACCGCGTCGATGGTGGCGGGCACGCCTGCGGTGGTGTCCATGACCACGCTTTCGGTCATCTCCAGCGTCAGGTCCTGCGGGCGCAGGCCGTGCTGGCGCAGCAACTCGGCCACCAGCGCGGGCAGGCCGGGGCTCTGGAAATTGCGGGCCGACACGTTCACCGCCATCCGGGGCACGACCACGCCCCGGGCGCGCCAGTCGGCCATCTGGCGGCAGGCTTCACCCAGGCCCCAGCGGCTGAGTTCGTCGATCAGCCCGCATTCCTCAGCCAACGGAATGAACTGGTCGGGTGGCACCGCGCCGCGTTGCGGATGGTTCCAGCGGGCCAGCGCTTCCACGCCGTACAGCACCGAGCCCGCCGGGCCGCTGACCTGCGGCTGGTAATGCAGATGCAGCTCCCCTTGGCGTAGCGCTGCGCGCAGGTCGGCCTCCAGCGACAGGCGCTCCAGCGTGCGGCGGTTCATGGCATCGTTGAAGAAGCGCAGGCAGCCGCGCCCGTCGCGCTTGGCCTGGTGCATGGCCAGGTCGGCCTGGCGCAGCAGGGTATCGAAGTCGAGCCCGTCCTCGGGGAACATGGCCACGCCCACGCTGGCATTGGGGTGCATGGTGACACCCGAGGGCAGGCCCAGCGGCGCGGCGATGGCGGCCAGCAGCCGCTCGGCGGCAATGGCCGCCTGCTCGGTGCTGCACTCGGTGAGCACCGCCACAAACTCGTCGCCCGCCTGGCGGCCCACCAGGTCGCGGCCCCGCACCTCCTGGCTGAGGCGGTTGGCGATTTCGCGCAGCAGCACGTCGCCAGCGCCATGGCCCTGCTCTTCGTTGACGTGCTTGAAGCGGTCGATGTTGATGAACAGCAGGGCCAGTGGCTCATTGGCGCGCTGGGCCTCGGCCACCGCCCGCTCAGCCTTGGTGCGCAGCATCCTGCGGTTGGGCAGGCTGGTGAGTGCGTCAAAAAACGCCAGTTGGTGGATATGGGCGCGGGCTTCTTCGCGCTCCATGGCCAGTGCGCACAGGTGCAGGCTGACATCGACCAGCCTCTGGTGAAAGGCATCGGGGCCGCGCCGGGTGCGGTAGTAAAACGCAAAGGTGCCCAACACCCGGCCATCGTGGGCCTTGATGGGGCTGGACCAGCAGGCCACCAGCCCGTGCGGCAGGATCAGGTCTTTGTAAGGGGCCCACAGCGGGTCGGTGGCAATGTCGGTCACGGTGACCGGGTCTCCGCGCCAGGCGGCGGTGCCGCAGGAGCCCACATCCGGGCCGATACCGACGCCGGAGATGGCGTTGGAGAATTCAACCGGCAAGCTGGGCGCGGCCAGGGCCTGCAGTTGCCCGCGGGCATCCACCGCCAGGATGGAGGCCGCCACCTCGGGCGCGATGCGCTCCACCTCGCGGCAGACCAGGTCCATCAGCTGCGACAGAGGCAGCTCTTCGGCCATGGCATGCAGCAGCTTGTACTGCAGCACCTCGTGCATCTTGGTCTGGGTGATGTCGGCCAGCACGCCCACCACGCCCGTCAGCGTGCCGTCGGCATCAAACAGGGGGTTGGCTACCACCGACACCCACAGCGGCCGCCCGGCCTTGGTGTAGAGCAGGATGTCGGCCCGCCCACCGCCGGGCTGCAGCAGCTCGCGCTTGATGCGCTCCACCACCTGCATGTCGGTATGCGGCCCGGCGAGGGTCGCGCTGACGGTATGGCCCCGCACCTCGTCCAGGGTATAGCCAAACATGCTGGTAAAGCCCGCGTTGGCGAAGGTGATGCAGGTGTCTGGCCCGCCTACGATGAAGGCGTTGTTGCTCTGGTTAACCACCTCCAGCAACTGGTGCAAGGGGTCTTGCGGGACATAGCCATAGCCGCCGCCCGCCGGGTCGGCCTCTGGAGCAATTACCGCAAGCAGACGTGAAGTGGACATGGCCGCATTGTGGAAGTATTCAATCCAGTTTACCAACCGGCATGCGCAATAGTGGACAAGTTTTGGCTACCAATCTCCCGGCTTACCCTTGCAGTACCGGCATGCACCCGGCCATGCTGCCGGTAAAAAACAAAGCATCAAATTGGCACCCAGCGCCCATTCCATAAGCACAAGCAGCTACTGATTAAATAGCATCCACACCGGCCGACGCAAAACTGGCCATCTCGGCCAGCACCAGGCAGGCCGACTGCAGCATCGGCCAGGCCAGTGCAGCGCCCGAGCCCTCGCCCAGCCGCAGGCCCATGTCCAGCAACGGCTGCGCACCCAGGTGGTGCAGCATCTGGCTGTGGCCGCGCTCGCCCGAGCGGTGCGCAAACACGCAGCGCTGCAGTACCAGCGGCTGCAGGGCGTGCGCCACCAGCACCACCGCGGTGGTGATGAAGCCGTCCACCACCACCACCCGCCGTTCCTGCGCCGCCTGCAGCACCGCGCCCAGCATGGTGGCCATCTCGAAGCCGCCAAACACTTCCATCGCGTGCAGCGGGTCTTTGACGGCAGCGTGGCGCTCCAGCACCTGGGCCAGCACCGCCACTTTGCGCTGCAGGCCGGCATCGTCCAGCCCGGTACCCGCGCCAGTGCACTCGGCAATGGGCAGGCCGGTGAGGCGCGCCATCAGCAGCGACGCGGACGAGGTATTGCCAATGCCCATTTCACCCAGCAGCAGCACGTTGCCCGGCAGGCCCTTGACGATGGCGCGGCCCTGGGCGACGGCGCGTTCGCAGTCCAGTGCGTCCATCGCGGGGCCGTCCAGGCTGTCGGCGGTGCCGTAGGCGATCTTGTAGTCCAGCAGGCCGGGGCGTGGGGTGAAGTCGTGGCGCACGCCGCAGTCCACCACCGTCAGGGCGATGCCGTGCTGGCGCGCCAGCACGCTGACGCAGGCACCGCCCGCCAGAAAGTTCTCCACCATCTGCCAGGTCACGTCGCTGGGGTAGGCCGACACGCCGCGCGCCGCCAGCCCGTGGTCGCCCGCAAACACCACCAGTTGCGGCTGCACCAATTGCGGACTCTCGGTCCCCAGAATCTCACCCAGCTGCAGGGCCAAGGTTTCCAACCTGCCAAGCGAGCCCAGGGGCTTGGTTTTCTGGTCGAGCTTGGCTTGCAGGGCCAGACGCAAGGCGGGATGGGACAGATCGGACAGGGTCATACAAAGGAGCTCACGGTTCGAAACAAAAGTCGCCGACATTACATGAAAAACCCTGTATTACCCCGCCTAATGCATGCGCTGGTATAAGAATTGCGTTCGCTTCCAAAGCGCTGTTAAGGGCAAACACCAGCAAACGTGCACCAATCTGGAACCTAGAATTTATAGGTTATTGTGTACAGACACAGCCACTTTTCGTAACTGAATTACCAGGAAACATTGATGAAAAAAATTGTTCTGACCTTCGCACTCACCGCACTGGCTGCGGCCGCATTCGCCCAGGGCAAAGACCTCAAAGTGGCCATCGACCCGACCTACGAACCCTTCACCTTCAAGACCGCCGACGGCAAGCCCACCGGCTTTGACGTGGACATCGCCACCGCACTGTGCGAGCAGATCAAACGCAAGTGCGTGTTTGTCGAACAGGTATGGGACAGCATGATCCCCGGCCTGCAAGCCAAAAAATACGATGCCATCATCAGCTCGATGTCCATCACCGAAGACCGCCTCAAGGTAGTGGACTTCACCAACAAGTACTACAACACCCCCAGCAAGATCATCGTCAAGAACGACATCAAGTTCACCGACTACGCTTCGCTCAAGGGCAAGAAACTCGGCGTGCTCAAGGGCAGCACCCAGGAAAAATTTGCCAATGGCGAACTGAAAAAAGTCGGCGTGGTCGTCACCCCCTACGAAGCGCAGGACCAGGTCTACCTGGATATCAAATCGGGCCGCCTGGACGGCACCGTGGCTGACATCGTGGAAGCCACCGGTGGTTTCCTGAGCAAACCCGAAGGCAAGGACTTCAACGCAGTCGGCGAAGAGCTGTACATCCCCAAATACTTTGGCGGTGGTGCCGGTGTAGCCATCCGCAAGGGCGACAAGGCCTTGAAGGAAGAGTTGAACAAGGCCATTGCGGCCATCCGTACCAACGGCACCTACAAAACCATCAACGACAAGTACTTCAAGATGGACGTTTACGGCGCTAAATAAGCCTTAGGATGCGTCGCCGTGGTCAGGTTGCGTTGCAGCCGCCACGGCTTGTTTTTTTCTTCCCGGGGCACTCCTCTTGAACGATTACTACTGGTCCATTTTGAACGGCGCGGTGCTGACCGTCGGGGTGTCCCTGGCGGCCCTGGTGGTGTCGGTATTGCTGGGCCTGATCGGCGCTGCGGCCAAGCTGTCGGGCCGCCCGCTGCTGGTGATTCCCGCCACGCTGTACACCACCGTCATACGGGGCATCCCCGATCTGGTGCTGATGCTGCTGGTGTTCTACGGCGGCACGATTGGTGTAAACACCCTGCTGGAGATGGCGGGCAGCGAAGCCACCCTCGACCTGAACCCGTTTTTTGCCGGTGTGCTCACACTCGGCTTCATCTATGGCGCCTACATGACCGAGACCTTTCGCGGGGCCATCATGGCCATTCCGCGCGGCCAGTTTGAAGCCGCCGCCGCCTTTGGCATGGCCCCCCGGCAAACGTTTTTGCGCATCACCGCACCGCAGATGATCCGCTACGCCCTGCCCGGCTTCACCAACAACTGGCTGGTGCTGATCAAGTCCACTGCGCTGGTCAGCCTGATCGGCCTGCAGGAAATGACCTACCTGGCCAAGCAGGCCAGCGCTGCCACCCGCTCGCCGTTTGCCTACCTGCTGTTTGCAGGTGCGCTGTTTCTCATCTTCACCTGGGCCTCGCTGGTCGTGCTGCGCAAGCTCAACGCACGCTACAGCCTGGGCACCAAACGGATTGCGTTTTAACCATGAACTGGGAAGTCATATTCAGTGCCGAGAGCCTGGCCATGTTTGGCGAAGGCATCGTCACCACGCTGACCCTGCTGTTTGCGTCCGTCGCCATCGGGGCCGTGCTGGCCGTGGCCTTTGCCCTGGCACTCACCAGCAACAACAAGATTCTGGCGGGCGTGGTGGGGGCCTATACCTTTGTGGTACGCGGCACGCCGCTGCTGATCCAGGTGTATCTGATTTATTACGGCCTGGCGCAACTGGAATGGATCCAGGCCCACTGGGACACCGTCTGGCCGCTGGTGTACTTCAAGAACGCCTTCTTCTGCGCCCTGCTGGCGTTTGCACTCAACACCGCGGGCTACACCGCCGAAATGCTGGCCGGGTCGATCCGCGAAACCAACGCAGGCGAGATCGAAGCCGCCCAGTCGCTGGGTATGAGCCGGTTCAAGATCCTGCTGCGCGTGGTGCTGCCCAGCGCCATGCGCCGCACCCTGCCAGCCTACAGCAACGAAGTGGTGATGATGCTGCAAAGTACCAGCCTGGCCAGCGCCGTACCGGGCCTGCTGGACATCACCGCCGCCGCCAGCCGCATCTACTCCGACTTTTATCTGCCGTTTGAAGCCTATCTGTTTGCCGCCGCCCTGTACCTGATTGGCACCTTCGCCCTGATTGCGCTGTTCCGGATGGCCGAAAAGCACTTCCTGGCCTATCTGGCCCCGCGCAAACATTAAACATTTATGCACCGTACCGACCATGTCCTGCGCAGCCAAAGCATTGGCAGCCAGAAGACCCTGAGCAGCTTCCATTTCGGCACCCCCGGTGCCCGCCCCAAGGTCTATATCCAGGCCAGCCTGCATGCCGAAGAGCTGCCCGGCATGCTGGCCGCCTACCACCTGCGCCGCCTGCTGGAACAGGCCGAGGCGCAAGGCCAGATCCAGGGCGAAATCATCCTGGTGCCGCTGGCCAACCCCATCGGGCAGGCGCAGCGGGTCGACCACAAACCCATGGGCCGGTTCGACCTGAACACCTCCGAGAACTTCAACCGCCACTTCCCCGACCTGTGCGCCGCCGTGCTGCCGCTGGTCGAGGGCCAGCTGGGGCCGGACGCTGCCACCAACGTGGCCACCATCCGTGCGGCCATGGCCGCGCACCTGGATAGCTGGCAGCCCGCCACCGAACTCGCCAGCCAGCGCAAACGCCTGGTCAGCATGGCCTTCGATGCCGACGTGGTGCTGGACCTGCACTGCGACCTGGAAGCCGTGATGCACCTGTACGCCGAAACCCCGTGCTGGCCGGTGCTGGAGCCCCTGGCCCGCTTGCTGGGTGCCCAGGCCGTGCTGCTGGCCAAAAACTCTGGCGGTCTGTCGTTTGACGAAAGCCTGTCAGGTGCCTGGTGGCAGCTGGCCGAGAAACTGCCCTTCCCCATCCCCCAGGCCTGCGCCAGCACTACGGTGGAGCTGCGCGGCGAAGCCGACATCAGCCACGCCCTGGGCCAGGCAGATGCCGGTGCGATTTTTGGCTATCTGCAGCACCTGGGTGTGCTGGGTGGCGAACCGCCAGTACTGCCCGAACTGGCATGCGCTGCCACGCCGCTGGCCGGTGCGCAGTATGTGAAATCCCCCGTGCCGGGCGTGCTGGTGTTTGCCGCCCAGCCGGGCGACCGCCTGGCCCTGGGCCAGCTGGTGGCCGAAATCATCGACCCCGTCAGCGGCCATGTGCACGCCCTGCGCGCCGAAGTGCCCGGCGTGATGTACGCCCGCACCACCGAGCGCTACGCCTCCCCCGGTGACGACCTGGCCAACATCGCGGGCAGCGTGCCCTTTCGCACCGGCAACCTGCTGGGCGCATAAATTCTTGAAATGACTTTTCTATGACCACCCAGCCCCTCAAACTCCAGGCCATCGACATCCACAAGAAGTTTGGCTCCAACGAGGTGCTCAAGGGCGTTTCGCTGGAAGCCCGCGCGGGCGATGTGATCAGCATCATCGGCAGCTCCGGCTCCGGCAAGAGCACGTTTTTGCGCTGCATGAACCTGCTGGAAAAACCCAACGCAGGCCGCATCATCGTAGCCGGTGAAGAGCTCAAGCTGGTGGCCGACAAAAACGGCGAACTGATCGCCGCCGAGGCCAAGCAACTGCAGCGCATGCGCACCAAACTGGCCATGGTGTTCCAGCATTTCAACCTGTGGGCGCACATGACGGTGCTGCAAAACATCATCGAAGCCCCCATCCACGTGCTGGGCGTGCCCAAAGACGAGGCCATTGCCCGTGCCCGCAAGTACCTCAAGCTGGTCGATCTGGGCCAGAAGGAAGATGCCTACCCCGCCCACATGAGCGGCGGCCAGCAGCAGCGCGTGGCGATTGCCCGCTCCCTGGCCATCGAGCCCGAGGTCATGCTGTTCGACGAACCCACCAGCGCCCTGGACCCCGAGCTGGTCTCGGAAGTGCTGCGCGTGATGCAAACCCTGGCCCAGGAAGGCCGCACCATGGTGGTAGTGACCCACGAAATGGGCTTTGCCCGCGAAGTGGCCAACCACCTGATCTTTCTGCACAAGGGCCTGATCGCCGAACAAGGCGTACCGCGCGAAGTGCTGACCCAGCCCAAAAGCGAGCGCTTGCAGCAATTCTTGTCGGGCAGTTTGAAATAAAAACGTCACACGGTTGACACCTGGGTTACCGACACTTGCCGGTTTGCCCTCCAGGAAATTGCCGTGAAACTGAGCTTTTCAACCCTTGCCGCAGCCGCCTGCCTGGCATGCGCCGCTGCCACCGCCCAACCCGTTTTCGTCAATGGCATCGCCATCCCCGGCCAGACGCTGGATGCCACCGGTGTGCCTGGAGCCAACCAGGGCCGTCTGGGCTTTTTCTCGGACATTTACTTTGACCCGCAGCGCAACGCCTGGTGGGGCCTGTCGGACCGGGGGCCGGGCGGTGGCCTGATCGACTACGCCACCCGGGTGCAGCGCTTCACGCTGGAGATCGATCCCTCCAGCGGCGCGATTGCCCGCTTCCAGGTGGCGCAAACCGTGCTGTTCACCGATGCACAGGGCCAAGCCTTCAACGGCCTGGCCCCGCAACCGGCCCACCAGCTGGGCCGGGCACTGGACCCCGAGGGCCTGGTAGTGCACCCGCGCACCGGGCACTTTTTGGTATCGGATGAATACGGCCCATCGCTGCTTGAATTCAACGCCACGGGCCAGTTTGTGCGGGCCTTCACCATTCCCACCAACCTGCTGCCCCGCAACGCCGCCACCGGCGTAGCCAACCACGACGGCGACACCGGCAACACCGCGGGCAAGCGGCACAACCGGGGCTTTGAAGGTCTGGCCATCAGCCCCGACGGAGCCTTTGCCTATGCCATGCTGCAAAGCCCGATGCTGGACGAAGGCGGTGCCAAAGACGGCCGTTTTGCCCGCATCGTGAAGTTCGACACTGCCACCGGCCAGGCCGTGGCGCAATACGCCTACCTGCTGGACCGGGCGGGCCAAGGCCAGGGTATCTCGGCACTGGTGGCCATCAACCACGACAGCTTCTGGGTGCTGGAGCGCAACAACCGGGGCGTGGGAGCCGGTGCCGCGCTGGCCACGCCCGACAAACGCGTCTACCGCATCAGCCTGGCCGGGGCCAGCGACGTATCGAACACCACCCTGCCTCCCACCGGGGCCGCGCTGCCCACCGGCGTGGTGGCGGTCAGCAAAAGCGCCAGCGTGATCGACCTGGCCGCCAACACCCTGCCTGCGCTGGGCAATTTGTCGCCCGAAAAATGGGAAGGCCTGGCGATTGGCCCGCAGCTGCCCGATGGCCGCTTTGTGTTGCTGGCGGGCACCGACAACGACTACAGCGTGACCCAAACCGGCAGCGGCGCGCAGTTCGACGTGTACTTCAAGATGGACGCGCCCGACCCGCTGGCCGCCTCCATCCAGTGCCCGCTGGATAAAACCACCGGCTGCACCTTCACCACCGGCGGTGCAGCGGCTACGTGGACACCGGCCTACATCCTGCTGCCCGGCGTGCTGCACGCCTATACCGCCACGCCTGCCGAGCTGGCCGGGTACCTGCGGCCCGGGCGATGAATCAAACGGGCTGCGGCGGCCAGGCCGTGATGTAGCGCCGGGCCTGCGCCGCGTCCATGGGCTCGGCAATCCAGTAGCCCTGGGCCTGGGCGCAACCCATGCGGCGCAGCAGCGCGAACTGGGCGGAGGTCTCCACCCCCTCGGCGTTGGTATCCAGCCGCAGGGCCTGGGCCAGTTGGATGATGGTTTGCACAATCGCCACAGCGCTGGGGTCGCCATCGGCGCTGTCCAGAATGCTGATGAACGAGCGGTCGATCTTGAGCTTGTCCAATGGAAAGCTGCGCAGGTAGGCCAGGCTGGAATAACCCGTGCCAAAGTCGTCCAGCGCCACCCGCACCCCCTTGCCACGCAGCGCGTGCAACACCTGCATCCCGGCCTGGCTGTCCTGCATCAGGGTGGACTCGGTGATTTCCAGCTCCAGCCGCGCGCCAGGCAGGCCACTGTGCTGCAAGGCGCTGTCCACCACTGCCAGCACATCGGCCTGGCCAAACTGCACCGCCGATAGATTCACCGCCACGCGCAGGTGCGCGGGCCAGATCACCGCGTCCACACAGGCCTGGCGCAACACCCAGGCCCCCAGCGGCACGATCAACCCGCTTTCCTCGGCCACGGTGATGAATTCCAGTGGCGACACCAGCCCGCGCTGCGGGTGCTGCCAACGCACCAGCGCCTCGAAGCCCAGCAGCGCACCGGTGGCCAGGTGCACCTGCGGCTGGTAATGCAGCACGAATTCACCGCGCTGCAAGGCCAGGCCCAGGTCGCTCAGCAGTGCCAGATGCTGCTGGGCGCGCAAGGCCATGGCCGGATCGAAAAACCGCAAGGTATGGCGGCCTGCGGATTTGGCGGCGTACAAGGCCATGTCGCACACCTTCAGCAACTGCTCGGCGGTATCGGCATCGGCGGGCGCAAAACCTACGCCAATGCTGGCCTGCACCGCGATGCGGTGGCCATCGGCCATCCACGGCTGGGCCAGTACAGCCTGGAGCTGGGTTCCCAGGCGCTCGGCCAGGGGCCGCTCCATCACGCCCGGCACCAGCACGGCAAATTCATCGCCGCCCAGCCGGGCCAGCAGGGTCAGCGGGTCCATCACCGACTGCAGGCGTTGCGCCACGGTCTGCAGCAACTGGTCGCCCACGGCGTGGCCCAACGAATCGTTGACAGCCTTGAAGTTGTCCAGGTCCAGCAGCAGCAAGGTGCACGGCCCGGCGGTAATGGCAGGCGCGAAATAGCCTGCCAGCCGCTTGCCGAACTGGTAGCGGTTGGCCAGCCCGGTCAGGGTGTCGATATGCGCCAGGCGGGCCATTTCCATCTCGCGCTGGCGGGCGGCAGTCACGTCAGAACCCACGCCACGCCAGCCCTGCCACTGGCCCGCACCGTCGCGCAGGGGTTTGGCCGTCAGCGACCACCATTGCAGCTGCCCGGCCACCCGCGCAGGCGCCAGCACACCCCTAAACGGCTGCTGCTGCTCCAGGCACTGCTCCAGCACCCGGAACATGGCTGCATGCGCAGGTGCCATCTGCGGCGACAAGGCCGCCATGCGCTGCACCAGGTGCTGGCCCTGCAGCTCGCTCGGGGACACGCCCATGGCCTGCGCCAGACGCTGCGACACATGGCGCAGGCAGCCTTGGCGGTCGGTCTCCCACAGCCAGTCGCTGGCGTGCTCTTCGAAGTCGTTGAGCAGCAGGCCGACGAGCTGGTTCTGGCGCTCGATCTCGGCCTCGAACTTCAGGCCGTTCAAGAACATGCGCGAAGTCATCAAGGTGGTGCTCCAGACCACCACCGCATAAAACGCCAGCAGGCCGGTCAGGTAGGTGTAGATCGGCTCCGGGCGGCTGGAAAACAGCACGGCCAAACCGGCGCACAAAATGCAGGACCACAAAATGGCGGCCTGTGGCAGACAGCTGTACATCCAGCTGCCCATGCCGATGAAGGCGGCCAGCACGGCGGTCAGCAGCAAGCGGCCATCGCCATCGGCAGCGGTGTACAAATAGCCCGACATCAACAAAAACACCAGCGCCGATACGGCAATATCTGCCACCAGCAGCCGCACCGCACGCAGCGACATCGGGGTTGAAGGCTGCACCTCGCGCCGCAGCCACCACAGCCCGGCATTGCCCAGGGCGATGGCCGAGACCAGCAGCGTCCAGCCCGCCAGCACCCAAGCGTCCACCTGTCCCCAAAACACCAAGGCCAGCACCAGGCCACTGGTCAGGTTGCCGATGCTGCTCAAGGGCAATTGCCGCACCACGGCATGGAACTGGCGCCCTCGGTGGATGGCCGCCTGCTCGGCAGAGGCTGCAGGGTCGCGCCAGCAGGCAATCAGCCAGTCGGTGAACGGAAATTTATGCATACGCTGCGGCCATGGTGACCCAGTGTAAACATCTATCGGCGTATCAATGCATCTAAAAATCCAGCTTGGAAGTGGGCCTGTACATAGTCGGCCAGCCCGTCAAACACCGCGTCCAGCGTGGGCACCGTGGCCCCGAAAAGGGCTTGCAGCGCCGCCGGGTCTTCCAGCAGGCCGTGCAGGTACAGGCCCAACACGTTGCCCGCCGCGTTTTGCCAGGCCAGGCCCTCGGGCAGCACGGCCCGCGCCACATCGCCGCCTTTGGCCATGGCCACGTGCTGCTGGGTCTGGCCGTGGTGGATTTCATAGCCCGCCACCGCCACCCCGGCCAGCGCCGACCAGGGGCCTTTCATGCCTTCTGCGAAGCGGGTGTGCCGGTGCTGCACGGTCTTTTGCACTTCAAACTGGGTGACCAGCGGCAGCAGGCCCAGGCCGGGTGCGTTGCCGTCGATACCGTGCAGGTCGATCAGCGCCTCGCCCAGCATCTGCAGGCCGCCACAAATGCCCAGTACCGCGCCGCCACGCGCCGCATGCGCGGTGATGGCCGCGTCCAGCCCCTGCTGGCGCAGCCAGGCCAGGTCGCCGCTGGTGTGCTTGGAGCCGGGCAGGATGACCCAGTCGGCTCCGGCCAGATCGGATGGGCTGCGCGCCCAGACCAGCCGCACGCCGGGGATGTTTTTGAGCGGCTGGAACTCGTCCAGGTTGCTGATGCGCGGGTAGACCACCACGGCAATGGTGCGGGTCACCGTGCCGCTGGCGCGGGAGCGGTCGTCGAAAACCCCATCTTCTTCTGGCAGGCCGTGCTGCCACCACATCGGCAGCGTGGCCACGGTGGGCACGCCGGTCAGGTCTTGCAGCATCTGCGGGCCCGGGGCCAGCAGGGCCGCGTCGCCCCGGAACTTGTTCAGCACAAAGCCGCGCAAGAGCGCCCGGTCAACGGGGGGCAGCAGCGCCCAGGTGCCGTACAGGTGGGCAAACGCCCCGCCCCGGTCGATGTCGGTGACCAGCAGGCAGCGGGCATCAGCGTGCCGGGCCACGCGCATGTTGACGATGTCGCTGCTGCTGAGGTTGATCTCGGCCGGTGAGCCCGCGCCTTCGATCACCACCACGTCATATTCGGCGCGCAAGTCATCCAGCGCCTGGGCCACCACCGGCCAGACCTGGGCGCTGCGGCTTCGCCAGTCCATGCCGGTGAGCTCTGCGTTGACTTCGCCCAGCAGCACCACCTGGCTGTGGGTGTCGCGCTCGGGCTTGAGCAGCAGCGGGTTCATGCGCACCTCGGGCACAGCGCGGGCGGCCAAAGATTGGAAATACTGGGCGCTGCCGATCTCGCCGCCGCCCACAACCCGCGCGTTGTTGCTCATGTTCTGCGCCTTGAAGGGCGCAACCCGCAGGCCCTGGCGGGCGTAATAACGGCACAGCGCGGTCGTCAGCCAGCTTTTACCGGCACCGCTGGTGGTGCCCAGCACCATGGTGCAAACAGCGAGGGTCATGGGGAAACTACAAGAAAAATATAAGAAATTGGCCTCTAGCGCTTATTCCATAAGCGTGAGAAGCTACTAAAAAAATAGCAAACAAACGCACCTTCAGAGGGATGCACGGCGGCCATGCCGCGGATCAGGCATTCGGCAGCAGGCCGTCGGCGCGCGCGCGGGTCTGGGCCACGGTGTCGGCGTTGAGCCCGTCGTTCTGCGCCACCCGGGCCTCGGCCTGCGCCACGGTAAAGCCCCAGGCCGCCTGGTGGCGGGCCACCAGGCGCTGCATCGCCACCTCCATGGGAACATCCAGGTACCAGCAGGCATCCAGCAGGCCGTGCAGGTTCCAGCCGTGGTCGCGGTGCAGCAGGTACAGGCCTTCCACCAGCACCAGCCGGGTGGCCGGGCCGACCGCAACAGCATCCTCCTGCGGGTCGCCCACGCCGTGGTCGAACGCGGGCCACAGCACCGGGGCGGCACCGGGTTGCAGCGAGGCATTGCGCAGCGCGGTGATGCGGGCGGCCAGCCCGGCGGGGTCGAAGGTCCAGGGCGCGCCACGCCGGGCCAGGGCCGCTGCCGGGTCGGGCATCTGCGCCAGGGCCGCGCGGCTCAGGTGGAAGCCATCCATGCCCAGCGCCTGCACCGTGCCCGGCCCGGCCTGGGCGTTGACCGCGTCGGCCAGTTGGTGGGCGATGGTGCTTTTGCCCGAACCCGGCAGGCCGACGATGCCCACCACCGTGCGGCGGCTGGGGTGGGCCTGCAGTAAAGCGAGGAGTTCGGCGGCGGGTTGCTGGATGGTGGGAACAGTCATAGCCGCTTATTTTCGCCGCTGTTCCAGGTCGCGCAGCGCGGCTTCGAAGCTGTCGAAACGAAAGCGGAAGCCCTCGGCCAGCAGGCGCTGGGGCACGACGCGCTGGCCTTCGGTGAGCAGCGTGGCCTGCTCGCCCAGCAGCAGGGTGAGCAAGGCTGCAGGCACCGGCACGGCCAGCGGGCGGTGCAGCACTTTGCAGGCGGTACGGGTGAATTCACGCTGCGTTACCGGCTGGGGCGCGGTAAGGTTGTAGGCCCCCACCGCCGGGGCGCTGTCGAGTTTTGCCAGCAAGAACGCCACGGCCGCCAGCACGTCGTCCAGGTGCACCCAGCTCAGCACCTGGTCGCCGCAGCCCATTTGCGTCCCGATACCGAAGCGAAACGGTTGCAGCATCTGCGGCAGCGCGCCTTTGGCACCCAGCACCACACCCAGGCGCACGGTGGCCACGGCCACGCCATGGGCGGCCATGCCCTGGGCGGTGCGCTCCCAGCGCTGGCAGAGTTCGGACATAAAAATGGGCTGCGGCGGTGCGCCCTCGCCCAGCGCACCGGGGTCGTCAACGGCCTGCACGCCGTAATAGCCGATGGCCGAGGCCGACAGCAGCCAGCGCGGCTTGTGGGGCACCTGCGCTACCCAATCCACCAGCGCCTGCGTCACCCCGCTGCGGCTGGCGTGCAGCACCTGCTGGCGCGCGGCTGTCCATCGCGGGCCCAGCACCGGCTCGCCCGAGAAGTTCAATATCGCATCCACCGGGGTGTCCTGCAGCTCCGCCAGTTGGCTGATGCAACGCACGGCATCCCCGTACATGCGGCGGCCCTTGTCCAGGTTGCGCACCCATAGCGTGAGCTGGTGGCCCTGGGCCAGCAGCATGCGGCACAGCGCCTGGCCGATAAAACCGGTGCCGCCGGTGACGAGAATATGGTGGGGAGGCGTTTGCACGGCGGTGGACCTATGTAGGAATTTTGTCATTGAATTTACATACTCTAACAACTACCGCTTCCTGGCGTGCTACTCCCTAGGGTTTGACCAGAGTTTGTACCTGGCCTGCGACGGCCTGGGCGGCGCGGCACGCTATTGCTTTACACAAAAATTATCAATTTGATAGCTGCTTGTGCCCATGGAATAAGCACAAATGCCCTGTTTGCATACACAGCTGAATGTAAAGAGCCGGTGGCAGCGCGTTACAGTGGGGGTTCACAACGCCTCCGTCCACGCCCCTGCCCACCATGACCGATTCGACCTTCGCCGACACGCTCCCCATGGCCCTGCCCCCGGCCACCGCCCCGGCATCCACAGCCACCACCACCACCACCCGGCTGGACATCGCCTTCACCGGCTCGGGCAGCGAATACTTCCGCATCTGGATCGTCAACCTGCTGCTGACCCTGGTGACGCTGGGCATTTACTACCCCTGGGCCAAGGTGCGGCGGCTGCGCTACTTTTATGGCAACACCCTGGTGGACGGTGCAGCGCTGGACTTCCATGGCGACCCGAAAAAAATGCTCAAGGGCTCGGCGCTGGTGGCCGTGTTGTTTGGCCTGTATTCGCTGGCCGGCCAGTTCTCGCCGGTGGCGGGGCTGGTGGCGCTGGTGCTGGTGGGGCTGATCGCCCCGGCGCTGGTGCGTGCGTCCATGCAGTTCCGGATGGGCAACACCAGCTGGCGCGGCCTGCGGTTTCGCTTCACCGGGACCATGTCCGAGGTGTACCGCTCGGTGCTGCCGCTGTACGTGCCTGCGGTGCTGATCCTGGGCTTTTTGGCGTTTGCCGTTCCAGAATCCGGCCAGGCCCCCAACACCGCCGCCTTCATAGCCACCCTGCTGGGCCTGCTGGCACTGACCGTGGCCATACAGCCCTGGACCCTGTGGAAGCTCAAGCAGTACCAGCACAACCACTACGCCTTTGCCACGGTGCAAACACGTTTTACCGCCACCCCCTGGAGCTTTTACAAGCTGGTGCTGAAGGTGTGCGGCTTTGCGCTGCTGGCCATCGCCCTGCCGGTCGCCGCCATCGCCGTGATGGCATTCACCGCCCCAAGCCCCCAGCAGGGCCTGCGCGGCCTGGGTCCCCTGGCCGTGGTGCTGCCATTCCTGCTGATGCTGCTGGTGTTTGTGGCGGTCAAGCCCTACGCCATCTCGCGCACGCAAAACCTGGTGTGGAACCACACCGGCAGCAATGGGCTGCAGTTCCACAGCGCCCTGCGCCTGGTGCCACTGCTCTGGCTGAGCGTAAAAAACTGGCTGCTGGTGCTGGTCACGCTGGGCCTGTACTGGCCGTTTGCGGCCATTGCCATGGCGCGCCTGCGGCTGCAGGCCGTGTCCATAGACACCCATATCGCCCCCGACACCCTGGTCGGCCAGCGCCCGCATGGCAGCCAGGACGCTGCGGGCGATGCCGCGGGCGACATGCTGGGCTTTGACCTGGGTCTGTGAAAGTGACCACCCCACCGCTGGCAGCCACCTACTTTGACGGCCTGCAGGCCCGCGCCCAGCCGGTCACGCTGCAGGTGGCCGACGGCGCGCTGCACATCATCGGCAAAGGGCTAGACCGGCGGGTCGCCCTGCCAGACGTGCGCTGGCCCGAACGCACCCGCCATGGCGTGCGCGTCACCCACCTGGAAGGCGGCGGCGAGCTGCACTGTGTCGACAGCGCCGCCTGGGATGCCTGGACGCAGCACAGCAGCCTGGGTGAATCGCTGGTGGTGCGCCTGCAGCAAAGCTGGCGCGGCGTGCTGGCCAGCGCCCTGGCCCTGGTGGCCGTGCTGGCGGCGCTGCACGCCTGGGGCCTGCCGCTGGCAGCACAGGCCACCCTGCACCTGCTGCCCCTGACCGTGGACACCTCGCTGGGCCATGCCACGCTGCAGGCCATAGACGACGACCTGATGCGCCCCAGCCAGTTGCCCCGCGCCGAGCAAGCCCGCGTGCAGGCCGCCTTTGCCCAGGCCGTGGCCCAAGCCCGGCCCCAGTTGCCCCCCGGCAGCCTGCCCGACTGGCAGCTGGTGTTCCGCGCCAGCCGCATCGGCCCCAACGCCCTGGCCCTGCCCGGTGGCACCATCATCATGACCGACGAACTGGTGTATCTGGTCGGGCGCGACACCGACGTGCTGACCGCCGTGCTAGCCCACGAACTCGGCCACGTGCAGCACCGCGACGGGGTGCGCATGCTGGTCCAGGTCACGCTGCTGGGCACCGTGGGCTCGCTGGTGCTGGGCGACTTCAGCACCCTGCTGGCCGGCACTACCGCCCTGCTCGGCCAGGCCCACTACTCCCGCGAAGCCGAACACGCCGCCGACGTAGCCGCCGTGCAATTCCTCCAAGCCGCCCGCATCGACCCGGCGGCCATGGTCACGCTGTTCGACAAACTGGCCGAGGTGCGCAAGGCCGAACGGGATGAACCTGCCGATCCGGACGGCTGGCTGGGCATTGCGTTTGCGTCGCACCCCACGGATGCGGAGCGGGTGCGGTTTTTTCGGGAGGCGGGGAAAGGAAAGTAGGTTTACGAGATTATTAGCAGCTTTTGCTTATTCCATCGGCACAAGAAGCTACTAATTGCATAGCAAATTCGTAACCGAGATGCAAGCGACTCGGGTGCGGTGGGGGAAATTGATGCGATGGGGATTAAGGGGCAAATGGGCTTCTATCGCTTATTGATTCGGCGGCAGAAGCCAACAGTTTGCTACGTACATCAGATTAAGCATCAGTGTCATCCTCAAACTTGCTGTTGTTGCCAGCTTGAATGTCGATAAAAATCGTATTTATCCTACATTCCATTGGGGGACAGCATGACAATCTCGGTGAGTCAAGCCTTGTACGTAGGCGAACCGATCCCGCACGCGGCCATCTTTGCCGCAGTAGCGATTTTTGGTTTTTTCTACACAGTTTTCGTTCTGCTTCAAGATTCAGGTAGCAATAGACATAAGAGTTGGGCACAAGTTTTAGTCGCTCTATGGGTACTTGGCCCACCGCTCTGGTTTTTCTATGAGCATTTCTACTACTTTCCTGCATTCGGTAACATGTCTGAAGGGGCCGGCTTCGAGAAACTGAAAGCGGCCCAAGACGTCACTTCCAAGCTTTGGGCGGCAATGGCTGTTGTGCTTGGTGCGCTGTACAACAGAAAGTTTGGAAGCTAGCCTCCTTAGGCACCACCTCCAACTCTTCCATCGAGCTACCTCTCCGGCAAAGTACTCCTACCTGCACTACAGGCGTGGCCAAACCGCTAAAAAAATTAGTAGCTTCTAACGCCCACGGGACAAGCACAAGCTGCCCTTTTCCCTTCGATCCTTATCTCCCACTGTTCCCAGTGCGCCCCCGCATTCCTACCCCCCCAGCCACCTGCACCCCCACCGCATCCTACGTAAACCCCAGGTCGTGCAACGCCATCGCCGCCGCCTGCACCAAAGGCCGGTTCGGCTCCGCCCCCAGCAGGGCGACCAGCTTGCGGTTGTCCAGGGCGTGCGGGGTGTGCCACAGGTAACGCATCTCCACCGCTGCCGCATAGCTCGGCAGCACCAGCGCGCCGATGCGCAAAATGGGCCAGGGCAGGCGGCGGTAGTGCAGGCCCGCACCGGGCGGTACCCAGCCCTGGGCGCGGGCAATGGGCGCGAGGGCATCCAGCCAGTGCTGGCCGTTGATGCAATAACCCGCGAAGTGGAAGACTTCGAACGGTTGCAGCAGGTGGCGGCGCATGGCCACCTCCACAAACGTGCGGGCCAGGTCGGGCAGGTAGGCCCAGGCCTTGGCCACGGCGATATGGCCGGGGTCCACGAACTTGCCCCGCTGGATGTCTTTGACCATGGCCTGGTCGAACCAGGTGCCGGTGCCGTTGCCAAAAAAGTCCCCGGCGCGGATGACGATGGCACGCACTCCGCTGCGGCGGATCTGCTCTTCCACGGCGATGCGTACCTGGCCCATGGCGGTTTGGGCGCGCTGCGGCGTGTCCTCGGACAGCAGCGCGGGCATGTCGGCACCAAAGTTGTAGACGTTGCCCATAAACATCAAAGTGGCGTTGAGGGCGCGGGTGATGCCGATGGCCGCATCCGCCATGGGCTGGGCCTGGATGGTCCAGGCCTTGCGGGTGTAGTGGGGGTTCAGCGCATGCACCACCACGCTGGCACCATGGGCCGCGCGGGCCACGGCAGCAGTATCGTGCAGGTCGGCAAATTGCCACTCGATGCAGTAGTCCATGGCGGCTTCGACGGGCAGCTCGCCGCCAGGGCGCACCAGGCCCTGTACGCGCCAGCCCGCGCGGGCAAAAGCACGGGCAGCGGCCAGGCCGAAACGCCCGCGTGCGCCCAGAATCAAAACGGTAGCTTGCATGCTGTCAATTCCTGGTAACGGTCTGGCCTGGATTGTGAAAACAACGCACTCAATTCACAATTGCATAGATGTCCATACCTGAAATGCAAAACTGCATACCTCGCCATGCTTCCCGCCGCCCGCGCTTCGTTTGACTGGCACCTGGTGCCCTCCTTCCTGGCGGCACTGGACCACGGCAGCCTGCTGGCGGCAGCCAAGGTGCTGCGTACCAGCCAACCTACCCTGGGACGGCATATTGCCGAGCTGGAAAGCCAGCTGGGCGTGGTGCTGTTCGAGCGCACCGGGCGCGGCCTGGTGCCCACCGCCACGGCGCTCACACTGGCCGAAGCGGCGCGCGGCATGGCCGATGGTGCAGACCAGTTGGCCCGCACACTCACCGGCACCCAGGCCCAGAAAACCGGCACGGTGCGCATCACCGCCAGCGCCCCGGTGGCCGTGCACCTGCTGCCGCCCATCCTGTGGCAAATGCGCCAGGCCCTGCCCGACATCCAGGTGGAGCTGGTGGCCAGCAACACGGTCAGCAACCTGCTGCGGCGCGAGGCGGATATTGCGGTGCGCATGGTGCGCCCCGAGCAGGGCAGCCTGGTGGCCCAAAAAATCGGCGATGTGGCCATGGGGGCCTTCGCCCACCGCAGCTACCTGGCGCAGCACAGCCCCATCGTTCAGCCCCTGGACCTGCTGGACCACGCGCTGATCGGCGGAGACACCGACCCCGCCATCCGAGACGGCTTCAAAGCTGCAGGCTTCGAGGTGGAGAAAGAGGCGTTTGCCTTGCGCACCGACGACCAGCTGGTGCAATGGCACGCCGTGCGCGCAGGCCTGGGCATCGGCTTTGTAGCCCACTTCACCGCGCGCCTGGATGCCGACGTGCTGCCGGTGCTGCCCAACGTACTGCCCGTCCCGCCCCTGCCCATGTGGCTGGCCGTGCACCGCGAGATCCGCACCGGCCAGCGGATTCGCTCGGTGTATGACTTTTTGGCGGAGGCACTTTCCGGCGCTATTTGATGCATCAAAATGGCATCCAACGCTTATTCCATAGGCGCGAGAAGCTACCAAAAAAATAGCATGCACAAATGTACTTACCAAGGCTAAAGTGGAGCGCTAAAACATCCGTCACCATCCGCCACCACCATGCCTATCCCCAGCAGCCAACTCGAGAAAATGCTCGCCGGAGCGCTCTACACCGCCACCGACCCCGAGCTGGGCACGGCCCACCTGCGCGCGCAGGCGCTGCTGGCCCGCTTCAACGCCACGCCCGCCGATGCAGAAGCCGAACGCCGGGCCCTGCTGACCGCGCTGTTCACCCGCTTTGGGGAGGGCAGCATCCTCAAACCCACGCTGCGCTGCGACTACGGCTTCAACATCAGCATCGGCGCACGCAGCTTCATCAACTACGACTGCGTGCTGCTGGACTGCAACCGCATCACCATTGGCGACGAGGTGCAGATCGCGCCCGGCGTGCACATCTACACCGCCACCCACCCGCTGGAGGCCGCCGCCCGCCGCTCCGGCGTGGAATACGCGCTGCCGGTCACCATCGGCGACGGGGTCTGGCTGGGCGGCGGAGCCATCGTCTGCCCCGGGGTGGCGATTGGCGAGAACACGGTGGTGGGCGCAGGCAGCGTGGTCACCAAGGATCTGCCCGCGAATGTGGTGGCAGCAGGGAACCCGTGCCGGGTGATGCGGGCCTTGCCTTCGTAACCCGTCGTGTCAGGCAAGCCGCGGCTGCCCCAGGTTGAACACCGCCACGGCCTTCACCAGGTCTTGGGCCTGGTTGCGCATGCTGCTGGCGGCGGCGGCCATTTGCTCGACCAGGGCGGCGTTTTGCTGGGTGGCATGGTCCATCTGGGTCAGCGCATGGCCGACCTGCGAGACCCCGGCGCTTTGTTCGCTGCTGGCGGCGCTGATCTCGCCCATGATGTCGGTGACGTGGCGGATGGCACCGACCACCTCGGTCATGGTGGTCCCGGCCTTGTCCACCAGCAGCGTGCCTTGCGCCACCCGTTCCACGCTGGCACCGATGAGCACCTTGATTTCTTTGGCCGCCTCGGCGCTGCGACCGGCCAGGCTGCGCACCTCGCTGGCCACCACCGCAAAGCCCCGGCCCTGCTCGCCCGCGCGGGCAGCCTCCACGGCGGCGTTGAGCGCCAGGATGTTGGTCTGGAAGGCGATGCCGTCGATCACGCCAATGATGTCGGCGATTTTTCTGGAGCTGTCGTTGATGCCCTTCATGGTGGTGACCACCTCGGCCACCACCTCGCCGCCTTGCGCCGCCACCGTGCTGGCCCGCAGCGCCAACTGGTTGGCCTGGACGGCGTTGTCGGCGTTGAGCTTGACGGTGGAGCCCAGCTGTTCCATGGAGGCCGCGGTTTGCTGCAACGCGCTGGCCTGCTGCTCGGTACGGGCGCTGAGGTCGTGGTTGCCCTGGGCGATTTCGGCACTGGCGGTGGATACCGCCTCGGAACCCTGGCGCACATCGGTGACCACGCGGGCCAGGCTGTCCTGCATCAGCTTGAGCTGGGCCATCAGGCTGCTGCGGTCGCCGGGCTGCAGCGCAATGGTCTGGCCCAGGTCGCCCTGAGCCACCGCGCGGGCCAGGTCCGCGGCCGTGCCGGGCTCGCCCCCCAGGGCCCGGCCCAGGCTGCGGGTCAGCAGATAACCCATCACCACCGCCGCCGCAATGGCGATGGCGCTGATGGCCGACATCAGCCAGCGCGCTTCGGCGTACTCGTCCGCCGATGTGGCCACGCTGTCTTCACCCCGTTGGTTGCTGGCCGCCAGAAAGTCGGCGCTGGCCTTGAGCAGAGCCACCAGCAAGGGGCGGCATTCCAGGTTGATCTTGGTGATGGCCTCGTCCTTCTTACCGTCCAACGCCAGCTGCACGATGGCCAGCGCCACCGGGCCGTAGCGGGATTCGATCTGGTTGATCTCTTGCAGCATGCGCAAGGTGTCGGGCCCGTGTTCGGCGTTGATCTCGGCGGTTTCCTTGACGCTGGCATTGAGCTGCTCCAGTGCCGCCTGGGTGTCGTGGTGGGCCTGGGTAACAGCCTGCTTTTCCACCTCGGCATCGGCCGGGGTGGTGGCCAGCACCAGGTTGCGCGCCGCAATCGCTCGGCGGTTCACCGCATCGCGCACGGCCACGGTCAACTGGTATTGCCCTACATCGACCCCGTGGTAACGGTGCAGGCTTTCATTCACCTCGCCCTGGGTATGCAGGGCCGCCGCGCTGACCAGCAGTACCAGCGCCACCAGCACGCCAAACGCCAAAATCAGCCGGCTCCGGATGGTCATGTTTTTCATGGTAGTTGTGTACCCTTCTGTTCACCGCATGCAGACAGCAACAATTTTCTAATTTTGTTGCAATCGCATGCATAAAAGTGAAAGGATTTGTAATCTGCACTGGTGGATGGCGCGCAGCCAGGGCCCATTAGTGGGCGGGCTGGCCGCACCCAACGCCGTGAAAATTTATGAATGAAATTGGCCTCTAGCGCTTATTCCATCAGCGCAAAAAGCTACCAAAAACAGAGCAAACACCCTATTTTCTTGGCTGAACCCCACCGTGTGGCAGCATGAGCCACACGCCCTGCAGGGTCAGCCCGCCGCCTGCACGCGAACGTGGGCGTGGACCAGGTTTTTGTAGATACGGATGCGCCGGGCCAGGGGCCACCAGTCGTACAGAAAGATCTGCATCGGTCGCCACAAGGCCACCCAGCCAATGATGGTCAGGCCCTCGCGCACGATGCTGATAGCGGTACCCGCCTCCGCCTGCCCGATGGCCTCGGCCCCAAACAGGCACAGCGTGGCAAAGGCCAGGCCAACCAGCAGGCTGAAGCGCCCTTCTTTCAAAAGCCGCTTCAACTCGCCCTTCACCCGGCCCGTCTTGTAGGTGAAATAGTTGTGCACCGCCTCCGTCATCAGGCGGCTGGCATCCCCGGCATCCACCGGTTGCTCGACGTGGATGGTGATGTGCAAATGGTCATTGGGCGCAAACGCCAACGCCCAGGACTCGATAAACGCCTCGGCCTCGCGGTCCAGGTCCTTGTTCAGAAAGGGCGTGGGGTCCAGCGAGTTGAACAGTTGCTCCAGCGCATGCACGCGCAACTCCAGATGGTGCGTGGGCTGGGGGGATTTCTTCATGGTGGGGCATGATAGTCACCGGCTGCGCCCTGCCCGCCACACGCTGCCACAAGGGCTGCCGACCACACGGTCAACTGCCGAGATCGCCCAACGCCTGCTGCAAAAACTCCACGCACACCCGCACCTTGGCCGAATTGCCCAGGCGCGTGGGGTACACCGCCCACACATTGGCCTCTTGCCGGTACGCGGGCAGCACTTGCACCAGCTGGCCGCTGCGGATCAGCGGGCCCACCTGCCAGATGGAGCGCAGCACGATGCCCAGGCCCTCTACCGCCCACTGCACGGCAATCTCGCCGTTGTTGGTGGACATGGGGCCGGTGACTTTGGCGGTTTCCACGCCGCCCCCAGCGTTCAAGCGCCACACGCCAAACGGGTGGTCGCGCTCGCGGATCACCACGCAATCGTGCGTGCCCAGGTCGGCCAAGGTGGAGGGCGTGCCACGCCGTGCCAGATAGGCCGGTGACGCACACAGCACCCGGTGGTTCGCCGCCAGCCGGGTGGCGATGAACTGCGGCGCAATCTCGTCGCCGACCCGCACATCCAGGTCAAAGCCTTCGCCCGCGATGTCGATCAGGTGGTCAAACAGCTCCAGGCGCACCGCCACCGTGGGGTGGCTGGCCGCCATGCGCGCCAGCACCGGGGCCACGATCTGGCGGCCAAAGCCAAAGCTGCTGCTCACCCGCAGCAGCCCGCGCGGAGCCCGGCGCGCGGCAGACACCTCTTCCACCAGGCTGTCCATATCGTCCAGCACCCGCTGCGCCCATACAAACACCCTCTCCCCCTCTTCGGTTACTGTCACTTTGCGGGTGGTGCGGTGCAGCAGCTTGGCCTGCAGCAATAGCTCCAGCAGCCGGATGCGCTTGGTCACGTAGGCGGGCGATACGCCCAGCTCCAGTGCCGCTGCGCGAAAGCTGGCTTTGCGGGTCACGGCGGTGAAGACCCGCAGGTCTTCGATAGGCGGTATTTTGTTCATGAAACGTGCACGATGGATTCACTCTATAGCCCATAGTAATCCGAACTATGAACACTTAACATTGGCCTAACCACCACCACACCCCAGGAGACACCCATGACCCGTACCTTCCACATCGCACTCATCCCCGGCGACGGCATCGGCCAGGAGGTGCTGCCCGAGGGCGTGCGCGTCCTGGAAGCCGCCGCCCGCCGCTTCGGCCTGGCGCTGAACTTCACCCACATCGACTGGGCCAGTTGCGCCTACTACCAACAGCACGGCCAGATGATGCCGGACGACTGGAAGGCCAAGCTCCAGGGCATGGATGCCATCTACTTCGGTGCCGTGGGCTGGCCCGACACTGTGCCCGACCACATCTCGCTGTGGGGTTCGCTGCTGAAGTTCCGCCGCGAATTCGACCAGTACATCAACCTGCGCCCGGTGCGTTTGTTCGAGGGCGTGCCCTGCCCCCTGGCGGGCCGCAAGCCCGGCGACATCGACTTCTTTGTGGTGCGCGAAAACACCGAGGGCGAATACACCAACCTGGGCGGCACCATGTATGCGGGCACGGAGCGCGAAATCGTCATCCAGGAATCGGTGTTCTCGCGCTTTGGTGCGGACAGGGTGCTGAAGTACGCCTTCGAGCTGGCCCAGAGCCGCCCACGCAAACACCTCACGGTGGCCACCAAAAGCAACGGCATCGCCATCAGCATGCCCTGGTGGGACAGCCGCGCAGATGCGGTGGGCCAGGGCTATCCCGGCGTAAAGGTGGACAAGCAGCACATCGACATCCTCACCGCCCGCTTCGTGCTGCAGCCCCAGCGGTTTGATGTGGTGGTGGCCAGCAACTTGTTTGGCGACATCCTGTCGGACCTGGGCCCGGCCTGCACCGGCACCATCGGCCTGGCCCCGTCCGCCAACCTCAACCCCGAGCGTAACTTCCCTTCGCTGTTCGAGCCGGTCCACGGCTCCGCCCCCGACATCTTCGGCCAGGGCATCGCCAACCCCATCGCCATGATCTGGTCGGGCGCGCTGATGCTCGACTTCTTGGGCTGCACACCCGCGCACGACGCGATTGTCAAAGCGATTGAAGAAGTGCTGGTGGCCGGGCCGCTGACGCGGGATTTGGGTGGAGAGGCCTCGACGGTGCAGATGGGGGAGGCTATTGCGAAGGCGGTGGCGGGGTGAGGCCGTCCATGACCGCTATCCAAAATATAGCTACTCTCGCAGATAGCTTATGCATCAGCGGCACTTTCTCCTTAAGCCTCCCTCACCGCGTATCCATAAACAACTCCGCACACACTCCCCGCAGCCAGCGGCTCGCCGCATCGTGGTGGTAGCGCGCATACCAATACTGCTTCACGGTAAACGGCGGGATCGGCAGGGGGCAGACCAGCACGCGCAGGCCGGCGGCCTGGGCCAGGGTTTCGCCGATGTGGCGGGGCAGCGTGGCGACCAGGTCGTTGTTGGACAGGATGGCGGCCAGGCCCAGAAAGCCGGGTAGCTCCAGCAGCACGCGGCGCTCTACGCCCAGGGCTTTGAGGGTGCTGTCGAGCAGCTGGTAGCCGGTGCCCGAGACGATGCCGATGTGCGATTCGGCCAGGTAGTCCTGCAGGGTGAAGGTGCTGCCTATGCGCGGGTGGCGAGCGTTGCACAGGCAAATCCAGTCCTGGCCGAACAGGCTTTGTTGGTAGAAGCCCGCCTCTTGCCCGGCCTCCAGGCCGCGCACCAGGCCCAGGGCCAGGTCGGCCTCGCCGGACTGCAGGGCGGGCACCAGGCTGGCATCGATGGTGGCGGCCTCCAGGCGCACCTGCGGGGCCAGGGCGCGCACGTGCGAGAACAGGCGCGGCAGCAGGGTGACGTGGCTGGCATCGGTCATGAAGATGCGGAACTCGCGCTGCGAGCTGGCGGGGTCGAACACAGCCTCAGACTCGGACAGGCGGCGCAGGCCTTCCAGCACCTCGCGCACGGTGGCGATCAGGCCGTCGGTGCGGGGGGTGGGCTGCATGCCGTCGGGGGTGCGCACAAACAGCGGGTCATTGAACTGGGTGCGCAGCCGCCCCAGCCAGATGCTGACGGTGGGCTAGCTCTGGCCTAACAGCTCGGCCGACCGGGTGACACTGCGCGTGGTGTAGAGCAGGTCCAGCAGGCGCAGCAGCTTGGGCTCCAGCAGGGTGGGGTCGTGGTCGGCCATAAAAAATCCAAATGCTGGTTATTGCAGGCATTGCATGGGCAGTATAGGCAAGCCCGCCTACGATGCGTGCACTTACCGAGGAGACTCCATGCAAAACACCATCCGCTGGGGCGTGCTGGGCGCGGCCTCCATCGCCACCGAACGCACCATGCCCGCGATGCACCTGGCCCCCTGCGCCACCCTGCTGGCCCTGGCCTCGCGCGATGCCGCCAAGGGCCAGGCGGTGGCGCAGGCGCTGGGGATCCCCCGTGTGCACACCAGCTACGAGGCCCTGCTGGCCGACCCCGACATCGACGCGGTCTACATCCCCCTGCCCAACCAGTTGCATTTCGACTGGTCGGTGCGGGCACTGGAGGCGGGCAAGCATGTGCTGTGCGAGAAGCCGCTGTGCCTGACCGCCGCGCAGGTGCAGCAGCTCTGCGCAGTGCGCGACCGCACCGGCAAGCACATCGAGGAAGGCTTTGGTTTTCGCAACCACCCGCAGTGGGCCAAGCTGGATGGGCTGCTGACCGGCAACGCCATCGGCCCGGTGCGGGCGGTGCATGCCACCCTGGCCAAGCAGTTCTACAACCCGCTGGACGTACGCAACAACCTGGCCGCGGGCGGCGGCGCGCTGTACGACCTGGGTTCGTACACCGTGAGCGCCTGCAACCTGGTGTTCCAGCGCCCGCCCGAGCGGGTGGTGGCCACGCTGGAGCGCGACCCGGTGTTTGGCACCGACCGCCTGAGCAGCGCCCTGCTGGACTACGGCGACAGCCACGCCGCCATCACCGTGGCCACCCAGGCGGGGCCCAACGGCTGGGGCTCGCACCAGCAGATGTCGGTGCTGGGCGGCACGGGCTGGCTGCGGCTGGACTTTCCGTTTGCCCAGGCCCGGCCCAGCGCCTGCGAAATTGTCTTGGGCGACAGCCACAGCGTGGGCTACCAGCCCAGCCAGCGCTTCACGTTTGAGCCGGTCAACCAGTACCAGCTGCAGGTAGAACGCTTCTCGCGCTACCTGCTGGGCGAGGCCGTACCAAGCTGGCCGATCGAGGATGCGCTGGGCACGCTGCGCACCATCGAGGCGCTGTTTGCGTCGGCCAGCACCGGCAGCTGGCAAGCGCTGCCAAAATGATGGATTACATCCGCTCACACACTATGTACAACCCCTTTAACCGCGCCACCGAAGACGTGGGCAACATCATCGAATTCGGCCACGTCAACCTGCGCGTGGCCGACCAGCAGCAGGCCGTCATCTTCTACGCCATGGGCCTGGGCCTGACGCGAGACCCCTACCAGCGCACCGGCATCGACAACGCCTGGATGAACGTGGGCAGCAGCCAGTTCCACCTGCCCACGGGCCGCGCCGAAGTGCTGCGCGGCGTGGTGGGGCTGGTCATGCCCGACTTGGACGGGCTGCTGGCGCGGCTGGGCCAGATTGCGCCACTGCTGACCGGCACGCAGTTTGGTTTTGAGCGCCGTGGCGATGTGGTGCTGGCCACCTGCCCCTGGGGCAACCGCATCCGCGTGCATGCCCCCGACACGGCCCAGTTTGGCCCGCTGCGCTTAGGCATGCCCTATGTGGAGGTGGACTGCGCGCCCGGCACGGCAGCGGGCATTGCGCGGTTTTATACCGAGGTGCTGGGTGCCTTGGCCAGCAGCAGTGAGGATGGGCGCGGAGCATTTGCGCGGATTTCGGCAGGGCTGCATGGCAGCCTGCTGTTCCGCGAAACCGCCCGGCCCCTGCCCGCCTACGACGGCCACCACGTGCAGATCAGCGTGGCCGATTTCTCCGGCCCGCACGGGCGGCTGCTGGCGCGCGGGCTGGTCACCGAGGAAAGCAGCCAGAGCCAGTACCGCTTCCAGGACATCGTCGACCTAGACACCGGCCGCGTGCTGGCGACGCTGGAGCACGAGGTGCGCAGCATGCGCCACGCCTCGTTTGCCCGGCCGTTGGTGAACCGCAACCTGGCGAACTACGGCGATGTGTATGTGCCGGGCTGGGAGGATGCAGCCTGGCTGGCAGGTCCTAGCCGGTAAAGCCAAACAGGCGGCGCGGCGTGTCCCATAGCATGGCCTGCCGTGCCGCCGCATCCGGTACCAGCCGCTCGAACAGCGCCAGCAGCGGCCCGTAGTCCACCCGCGCCGGGGCGCGCAGAAACGGCCAGTCGGAGGCCCACACCAGGGACTGCGGCGTGAACGCCTCCACCAGGGCCTGCACAAACGGCCAGGCATCGGGGTGCGGAAACGGCTGCACCGAGGTTTTGACCAGGCTGGAGATTTTCACGACCGCCCTGCCCGTCTCGGCCAGGCCCAGCAGCGCCTGAAAGCCGGGCTGGCCCAGGCCCGCTGCGGGGTTGGGGCGGCCACAGTGGTCGAACAGCAGGCGCGCGCCGCTATCGACCAGCAAGGGCTGCAGCGGCACCAGCTCGTCGTTTTGCACCTGCACCTGCGCCCACATGTCCAATTGGCGCAAGCGTTCCAGCAAAGGCCCGGCGGCGCGGTAGTAGTCCACACCCAGCAAGGCCACGTTCAGCGTCACGCCCACCACACCGGCTGCCTGCAGGTCTTGCAATTCCCCCAGGCTGGCATCCAACGGCACAACGGCCACGCCCTTGTAGCGGCCCGCGCTGTGGGCGATCGCATCGAGCATGCAGCGGTTGTCCAGGCCATATCCCGAATTCGGGCCGACCAGCAGCGCATGGCGCACGCCGTGGGCATCCAGCGTGTGGCCTAGCTGGGCGGCAGTGGCGATTTCGTGGCCGGTGGGCTTGTAAAAATTGTCTTGTGGGTACGGGAAACGGGCGGGGTCGAAGATGTGTACGTGGCAGTCGATCTTGGGGGTGTCCATGGGGGGCTCCTGGGGTGTTGCTGCAGATTGTCTATCCGCATTTGCATTGCCAATCACAATGGAATGTATTGTCTGCATTGCATTTACAGCATACTCACGCCAACCTACGATCCGCCTCCACAGACACAGGAGACGGTAGTGAAAATTTGCATTGTGGGCGCGGGTGCCCTGGGTTGCGCCATCGGCGGCGTGCTGGCGGAAGACGGGCACGCGGTCTGGCTCATCAACCGGGGCCAGGCGCAGGTGGATGCGCTGCGCACAAACGGGCTGACCCTGCGCGAGAACGGTGTAGACCGCCAGGTTGCGGTCAACGCTGCCACCCGCTGTGCCGAGGTGGATGGCACCGTGGACCTGGTCATCGTGCTGGTCAAGTCCTTCCACACCCGGGAAGCGATCGAATCCGCCCGCTGCATCGTCGGGCCCGACACCGTGGTGCTATCCCTGCAAAACGGCCTGGGCCACGAGGATGTGCTGGCCGAGGCGGTGGGCCGCGAACACGTGCTGGCAGGCAAGACCTACGCCGGTGGCGTGATGCTGGCCCCCGGCCATGTGCTGATCGGCACCCAGGGCAAAGAAACCCTGATCGGCGAGCTCGACGGCCAGGTATCCGACCGGGTGACCGCCATTGCTGCCGCCTTCAACCATGCCGGGCTCACCACCACCGTCAGCAACAACATCCTGGGCACCATGTGGGACAAGCTACTGGTCAACGTGGCCACCGGTGCCTTGAGCGGCATCACCGGCCTGCCCTACGGTGCGCTCTACGCCGTGCCCGAAGTCGAAGCCTGCGCCGTGGCCGCTGTGGCCGAGGCGATGGCGGTTGCCCAGGCGGCGGGCATCACCTTGGGCAGCACCGAGCCGCGCCAGGCCTGGGTGAAAGCCGCCGACGGCCTGCCCGCCGCATTCAAGGCCTCCATGCTGCAAAGCCTGGAAAAAGGCTCCATCACCGAGATCGACTTCGTGAACGGCGCAGTGGTGCGCTGGGGCGCGAAGTATGGCGTGCCCACCCCCGTCAACCAGGCGCTGGTGGCCTGCATCAAGGGCATCGAACGCGCCAAAACTTAGTGAAACACCCCCAGGCTGCGCCAACCCCCTTGCAGGGGGCAACACCAGTGGCCCGGCAAAGCCGGTTCCACGGTGTTCCTGGGAAAGACAGTTCTTCTTAAACACATCACTTATGACCACCTCCCAAAAATCCTACGTAGAGCACGTGGCCGTGCGCGTCCAAGACATCCAGTGGCACATCAACTTCTTCTATGAAGTGCTCGGCATGGACGTGCGCGAGATCGACGGCCCCACCGATGCACCCCACCAGTACTGGACGCTGGGTGGCATGCAACTGATGAGCACCCCGGGCTTCACCGCACCGCCCAGCAACGACGCGGGCTGGCTAGCCCACCTCGGCATCATGGTGCAAGACCTGCCCGCCGCCCTGCAGGCCGCGCAGAGCTGGGGCGTGAAGCCCCTGCCCCAGGGCAGCAACTGGCTGCAATTGCCCGACGGCCTGGCGATTGAACTGATCCAGGCCAGCGGCACGTCCGTCGCCGATGTCCTGGCCATCAACCCCCGCGAAAAACTCTGAGACCCACCATGATCATCCCCACATTCCACTTCCAGACCCCCGAAAGATACTGGGACGATGCCCAGGTGGGCGATACCTGCACCAGCCCTACCTACGTGGTCACCGGCGAGCGCATTGATGCCTACGCCGAGATCACCGGCGACTACACCCCCGTGCACGTGGACGAGGCCTATGCCAACGCCTCGCACTTTGGCTGCCGCGTGGCCCACGGGCTGATGGGCCAGTCGGTGGCCGACGGCCTGAAGACGCAGAGCGAATACCGCTTCCTGCCCGGCATGTCGCTGGGCTGGACCTGGGACTTCTTGCTGCCCATCAAGATTGGTGACGTGCTGCGCGTGCGCTTCACCGTGGGCAGCATGCGCGCCAGCCAAAGCAAACCCGGCTGGGGCATCGTGGTGCTGCCGTCCGAGCTGCTGAACCAGCACGACCAGGTGGTGCAACGCGGCGAACACCGCCTGATGGTGCCGCGCCGCCCCGGCAGCTTCTGACACTACAAAGTTCATAGCTTCTCTCGCCCACTCCATAAGCACAAGAAGGTTATTTCATGTCTAAACATTCCCAAGCCCTGCCACTGGCCGGCTTCCGCGTGGTCGATTACAGCCACTTCCTGGCCGGGCCCTACCTGAGCCGCTGCCTGGCCGCCCTGGGCGCGGACGTGATCAAGGTCGAGCGGCCCAAGGCGGGCGATGCCGGGCGTGCCCATGCTTATTTCATCCAGGGCCAGAGCGGCTACTTCTTGCAGCAGAACATGGGCAAGCAGGGCCTGTGCATCAACCTCAAAGACCCGCGCGGCCTGGCGCTGATGCACAAGCTCACCGACAGCGCCGATGTGTTTGTCGAAAACTACCGCCCCGGCGCGCTCACCAAGCTGGGCCTGGGCTATGAAGAGCTGTCCACCCGCAACCCCGGCCTGGTGTACTGCTCCATCTCGGCCTACGGCCACACCGGGCCGGACGCGCACCGCGCAGGATTTGGCCTGATAGCAGAGGCCAAGAGCGGCATCATGGCCATGGTCGGCTCGCCCGGCGAGGCACCGCCGCTGCTGCGCGTGTCGCTGGGCGACATGTACACCGGCATCCACGGCGTGGCGGCGGTGTGCGCAGCGCTGCTGGGCCGGGTGAAGTCGGGACGCGGCCAGCACATCGACCTGTCGCTGTACGACTGCCTGGTGTCCATGCACGATTACGCGGTGCAGTGCTACACCTTGTCGGGCGGCAAAGAAATACCCGAGCAGACCGGCCATGACATGCCGCAAAGCACCCTGTACGGTGTGTTCACCGCCAGCGACGGCTACCTGGTGATTGCCGCCCAGGTGGACGATGCCTGGAAGCGTTTTGCGCAGCTGATCGGCGGCGACGCACTGGCAGGCGACACGCGTTTTCACACCTCGGCCGGGCGCAATGCGAACCGGGTGGAAATCCTGGCCCTGGCCAAAGCCTGGGTGGCCGCCCGCTCCGTGGCCGAGGTGCTGTCGGCGCTGGATGCCATCGACGTACCGAGCGCCAAGGTGCAGAACATCGAAGAGGTGCTGAACGACCCGCAGATCGTGGCCCGCAACATGGTCATCGAACAAGACCACCCGGTGCTGGGCAAGATCCGCCTGCCCAACCTGCCGTTCCGCTTCTCGGATTGCGATACCTCGCCGAAAAGCGTGGCGCCCAGCATGGGGCAGCACAACCGGGAGATTGCTACGGGCCTGGGCTACAGCGCGGAAGAGATTGATGCGTTGCTGGCGGCGGGGGTGTTGTACGCGTCTGAAGACTGAGATGGCGGCCATCCCTGGAACGGTAGGGCAGTTCACCAGCCGGGTTGGCGTTGACTGCGATCCCCGGCCGGGAGGTGCGCCCGGCGGCGCAGTAACTTTCTTTTGCTTGGCCAAAAGAAAGTCACCAAAGAAAAGGCCACCCCCACTACCTGCGTCCCAGCGCTATCGCACTGGGAAACCTGCGGTGCTCGCTTCAGGTGGGGTCTGGCTAAACTCGCTGCGCTCAGACAACGCCAGCCCTGATCCACCTGAAGCTGCGCTCCTCGGCGCATCTAGAGGGGGACCCCGGGGAGCGGGATCGGGGGCGCACAGCGCCCCATCGCGCCTAGGGCGCGGAACAAAAACAATGCGCCAATCGCGATCCTTTCGGATGCAACCACCCTCACCACCACCCCCAGTTCGCGACCGGCGCGATGCTCGGCGCAGTCGGGCCGATCCCGATCCCGCTCCCCGGGGTCCCCATCTGTATGCGCCGAGGAGCGCAGTGGAATGCGGATCAGGGCTGGCGTTGTTTGAGCCGAAGGCGAGTTTAGCCAGACCCCGCATTCCACGAGCACCGCAGGTTCCCCGGCGCGAAAGCGACGGGGCGCAGACAGTTGGGGTGGCCTTTCTTTTGGTTACTTTTCTTTGGCCAAGCAAAGAAAAGTGACTGCGCCGCCGGGCGCACATCCCGGCCGACCATGCCCATAGAAACCCCGAAGGAACTCACCCCATGACCGACCAATACGCCGTCATCGGCAACCCCATCAGCCACACCAAATCCCCATTCATCCACGGAAGCTTCGCCGCCACCACAGCCCAGGACCTGGTCTACACCGCCATCGAAGGCCCGCTGGACGGCTTTGCTGCCGCCGTGGATGCCTTCCGCGCCGCGGGCGGCCAGGGTCTGAACATCACCGCGCCGTTCAAGCTGGATGCGTTCCGCTACGCCACCGACCTGACCGAACGCGCCCGCCGCGCCGGGGCGGTGAACGCGATGAAGTTTGTGGGCGAGCGCGCCTATGCCGACAACTTTGACGGTGTGGGCCTGGTGCGCGACATCACCCACAACCTGGGCTGCGCACTGCAAGGCCAGCGGGTGCTGCTGCTGGGTGCGGGCGGGGCGGCCCGCGGCGCGCTGATGCCGTTTTTGGAACAGAACCCGGCGCAACTGGTGGTCGCCAACCGCAGCCTGGCCACGGCGCAGGCCATGGCGCAGGGCACGGCGGCCACCATCTGCAGTTACGGCGACCTGGTGGGCCAGAATTTCGACATCGTGGTCAACGCCACCTCGGCCAGCCTGCGTGCCGAGCTGCCGCCGGTACCCGCCAGCGTGTTGGCCCAGGCACGGCTGGCCTATGAGCTGGCCTACGGCAAGGGACTGACCCCGTTTTTGCGCCTGGCGCAGAACGCCGGGGTGGTGCAGTTGGCCGACGGCGTGGGCATGCTGGCCGAGCAGGCGGCCGAGGCCTTTGCCTGGTGGCGCGGCGTGCGGCCCGACACGGCGGCGGTGATTGCAAAATTGACCATCCCGCTGGTGTAACAAATTGCATTTTTGCGGTACAACCACCTGCACCCTCGCACTCGGAGGCCCAGCCACCAGCTATTTATATACGGCATAACAGATAGCTCTGAATTCGAGTATTGGCATAGGGTATGCCCTGAAGGGCAAAAACTACCCAATTAGTACATTAATAAAAGAACCTTCATAGGAGACAAACGTGATTCAGAAACTGTTAGATAAATACTGTCGGCTGCTGTCTTGGCTGATTGTGGGCTGCCTGGCGCTGATGGTGGTGCTGGTGTTTACCAATGTCGTGCTGCGTTACGCCATGAATTCGGGCATTGCGGTGTCTGAAGAGCTGTCGCGCTGGCTGTTTGTCTGGCTGACCTTTCTGGGCGGCATCATTGCCCTGCACGAAGGTGCCCACCTGGGCACCGACACGCTGGTGTCGCGCCTGCCGGTGGCAGGCAAAAAGGTCTGCCTGGTGGTGGGCCATGTGCTGATGCTGTTCATCTGCTGGCTGCTGTTCAAGGGCGCGCTGGACCAGGTGAAGATCAACCTGGACTCGACCAGCGCCGCCATGGAGGTGTCGATGGCCTGGTTCTACGGCTGCGGCATGGTGTTTGCCGTGTCGGGCGCAGTGATTTTGCTGAACCACCTGTGGCGGCTGATGGCCGGCCAACTGTCCGAGGCCGAGCTGATTGGCATCCGGGAGTCGGAAGAAGAACCGCTCGACATCCCCAAGCCCATCCAATAACCCAGCCGGACCTCTAGACCATGACTATTGCTGTTTTCCTGGGCTCCCTGCTCGCCGCCATGGCGCTGGGTGTGCCCATCGCCTTTTCTCTGTTGCTCTGTGGTGCCGCGCTGATGTGGCACATGGACATGTTTGACGCACAAATTCTGGCGCAAAACGTCATCAACGGTGCCGACAGTTTCCCCCTGCTGGCCGTGCCTTTCTTCATGCTGGCGGGCGAGGTGATGAACACCGGCGGTCTGTCCAAGCGCATCGTGAATTTTGCGATGGCGCTGGTGGGCCATGTGCGTGGCGGCCTGGGCTACGTGACCATTGTGGCGGCCTGCCTGCTGTCGGCCCTGTCGGGTTCGGCGGTGGCCGATGCGGCGGCACTCACCGCGCTGCTGCTGCCCATGATGGTCAAGGCCGGGCACGACAAGGCGCGCAGCGGCGGCCTGATTGCGGCCTGCGGCGTGATCGGCCCGATCATTCCGCCGTCGATTGGTTTTGTGATTTTTGGCGTGTCGGCCAACGTGTCGATCAGCAAGCTGTTTCTGGCTGGTATTTTCCCGGGCCTGGTGCTGGGCGCGGGCCTGTGGTTCACCTGGTGGTGGCTGACCCGCCGCGAGCTGCTGCAGCCGCCCCCCCGCCGTACCAAGGCCGAGGTGTGGGAGGCGTTTCGCAGCGCGGGCTGGGCGCTGATGCTGCCGGTGTTCATTCTGGTGGGCCTGCGCATGGGCGTGTTCACCCCCACCGAAGCCGCCGTGGTGGCTGCTGTGTACGCCCTGTTTGTGGCCGGTTTTATCTACAAAGAGCTGAGCATCCAGCAGCTGTATGACGTGTTTTTGGGTGCGGCCAAAACCACCGCGGTAATCATGTTTCTGGTGGCGGCGGCCATGGTGTCGGCCTGGCTGATCACGGTGGCGCAGTTGCCCGACCAGGTGGTCTCCTTGCTGCAACCTCTGCTGGACAGCCCCACGCTGCTGCTGATGGCCATCATGGTGCTGGTGATGGTGGTGGGCACGGCCATGGACATGACCCCCACCATCCTGATCCTGACACCGGTGCTGATGCCCATCATCAAGGCCGCAGGCATCGACCCGGTGTACTTTGGCGTGCTGTTCATCATCAACAACTCGATCGGCCTGATCACCCCGCCGGTGGGCACGGTGCTCAACGTGGTGGCCGGTGTGGGCAAGATGCGCATGGACGATGTAACGCGCGGCGTGCTGCCCTTCATGCTGGTGCAGTTCATCGTGATGTTCTTGATGGTGCTGTTCCCGCAAATCATCATGTGGCCAGCCAAGTTCTTGTACGGTTGATTTTTACCCCGCCCTTATTCCAGTTCACCCCTTATTTCCCAGGAGCTCCCCATGAAACGTCTGTTTATCCAAACCCTGATCGCCGCTGCTGCCGTCGCCGCTTTTGGCACTGCCAGCGCCGCCGACATCAGCGAGCGCACCATCAAGTTCGCCACCCAAAACCCCAAGGGCCACCCCCTGGTGATGGGCATGGAGAAGTTTGCCGAAATCGTGGCGGCCAAGTCCGGCGGCAAGATCAAAGTCAACATGTTCCCCGGCGGCGTGCTGGGCGGCGACGCGCCCAATGTGTCGGCCCTGCAAGGCGGCACGCTGGAGATGGTGTCCATGAACTCCGGCATCCTGGCCAGCCAGGTCAAGGAATTCGCCATCTACGACTTCCCGTTCCAGTTTGCCAGCGGCAAGGAAGCCGACTTTGTGGTGGACGGCCCGTTCGGCAAGATGATGCACGCCAAGCTGCAAGACAAAGGCATGGTCGGCCTGACCTACTGGGAGCTGGGCTTTCGCAACATGACCAACAGCAAGCGCCCCATCAACACCGTGGCCGACATGGCCGGTTTGAAGATCCGCGTCATCCCCAACCCAATCAACCTGGACTGGGTCAAGGCGCTGGAAGCCAACCCCACACCCATGGCCTTCCCCGAGGTCTATGCCGCGCTGGAATCCAAGGCGCTGGACGGCCAGGAAAATCCCCTGAGCGTGATCCTGGCGAACAAGTTCGCTGAAGTGCAAAAGAACCTGACCCTGACCAACCACCAGTACAACCCGCAGTCGGTCATCATCAGCAAGAAGTTCTGGGACAAGCTCAGCGCCGACGAGAAAAAGCTGATTGGCGATGCCGCCGTGGAAGCCGGCAAGTACCAGCGCCAGGTGGCCCGCGAAGCCGCCACCACCGCACTGGACGCGCTGAAAAAAGCCGGTATGCAGGTCACCGAACTGCCCGCTGCCGAAGTCGACAAACTGCGCGACAAAATGCGCCCTGTGATCGCCAAGTACGCCGTGTCGGTCGGCCAGGAAACCGTGCAGGCCATGCAAGCGGAACTGGCGAAAATCAGAAAGTAAGCCCCCCTAGCGGGCACAGCCTTGGGCCATCGCCCTGGGCTGTGCAGTGCGCCACACCACCCCGTTTATCCAGTCAAGGACCCCCATGAAAATCGTCATGCTCCACGGCATCAACCACAACATGTTTGGCAGGCGCGACCCCAAGCAGTACGGCACCATCACGCTGGACGAAATCAACGCCAGCCTGTCGGCCCTGGGCCAGGAGCTGGGTGCCACGGTGGATGCTTTTCAGACCAATAGCGAAGGCGCCATGTGCGAGCGCATCCACCAGGCCTATGCCGATGGCGTGGATGCCGTGCTGATCAACGCCGGGGCCTGGACGCACTACAGCTATGGCATCCGCGACGCGCTGGCCATCCTGACCTGCCCCATCGTCGAGCTGCACATGTCCAACATCCACGCCCGCGAAGCCTTCCGCCATGTGTCGGTGTTTGCCGAAATCGTCAAGGGCCAGATCTGCGGCTTCGGGGTAGACAGCTACCTGCTGGGCCTGCGCGCAGGTGTGTCAGCAGCCCAGGCGGCCAAATCAGCCTAAGCCAAACGCTACTAATTCAATAGCTGCTCTCGCCCATTCCATGGGCGGTAGCGGCATTTTTTACGCCTAAAAGCACCCTATTCCCTCTGGAGCACCCCATGATCAGCGGCAAAACCGAAATCATCGCCCACATCGGCTTCCCTACCCACGCCTTCAAGGCACCGATGATCTACAACCCCTACTTCGACCACGCCGGTATCGACGCGGTGGTGGTGCCCATGGGTTGCAAGACCGAGGACTACCCGGCCTTTCTGAAGGCCGTGTTCAGCCTGCAAAACATCCGTGGTGCGCTGATCACCATGCCGCACAAGGTCACCACCGCCGGGCTGCTGGATGAGGTGTCGCCCACCGCGCAAATTGCCGGGGCCTGCAACGCAGTACGCCGCAACGCAGCGGGCCAACTGGTCGGCGACATGTTCGACGGCGAAGGCTTTGTGCGCGGCGTGCAGCGCAAGGGCTTTGCGCTCCAAGGTATCCACGCGCTGGTGGTGGGCTGCGGCGGCGTGGGCTCGGCCATTGCCGCGTCGCTGGCGGCGGCAGGCATTGGCGCCATCACCTTGTTCGATGCCTACACCCCATCGATGGAAGGCCTGGCCAGCCGCCTGCGCCAGCACTATCCGGCCCTGCAAGTGACTACCGGCAGCAATGACCCCGCAGGCTGCGACTTGGTGGTCAACGGCACGCCCATGGGCATGAACGACGGCGACCCCCTGCCCATGGACGTGGAGCGCATCGCACCCACCAGCTTCGTGGGCGAAGTGGTGATGAAGTCCGAGATGACCGCCTTTTTGCGTGCTGCCGTGGCCCGGGGCTGCCCGGTACAGGTGGGCACCGACATGCTGTTCGAGCAGATTCCGGCCTACCTGGAGTTCTTCGGCCTGCCCACCACCACGCCCGAAGTGCTGCGCTCGGTAGCTACGCTGAAGTACTGATTCCCTGCGCCATCCCCCGCACGGGAGAGGGCTGAAACACATCCCATGCTCCACATCCTTGCCATCACCGCGCCCATCTACCTGATCATCGCGGCGGGCTATCTGTCGGGGCGTTTTGGGATGTTCAGCAAACCCGACATGCGGGTACTGGGCCGCTTCGTCATCCACTTCTGCCTGCCCGCGATGATCTTTAACGCGCTGTCCAAGCGCCCGCTGGCCGAGGTGCTCAACGGCACCTACCTGCTGGCCTACGCAGGCGGCTCGCTGGCGGTGATCACGCTGGCCATGCTGGTGGCGCGGCGGCTGCGTGGCCAAAGCACGCCCATGGCCACCATGCAAAGCCTGGGCATGGCGGCCTCCAACAGCGGTTTTGTGGGCTACCCCATCGTGCTGCAACTGTTGGGCCCCACGGCCGGAGTGGCTCTGGCGTTGACCATGCTGGTCGAGAACCTCCTGGTGCTGCCCCTGTGCTTTGCCATGGCCGACAACGGCGGCCAGAATGCCGCCCAGCGCTGGCACCACACGCTGTGGATCAGCTTGCGTAATCTGCTGAAAAACCCCATGGTGCTGGCCATCCTGGCGGGCTTCAGCTTCTCCATGCTCGACCTGCATCTGCCCGCCGTGCTGGCGCAGACCATACAGATCGTGGCCACCGCCTCCAGCCCGGTGGCCCTGTTCGTCATCGGCGGCAGCCTGGTCGGCCTGAAGCTGGACGGCGTGCGCCGCGACCTGGCCTGGGTCACCACGGGCAAGCTTGTCCTGCACCCGCTGGCGGTGTTTGTATGCCTGTGGCTGCTGCCGCCCATCGCCCCCGAACTGCGCGTGGCCGCCGTGCTGTTTGCCGCCATGCCCATGCTCAGCATCTACCCGGTGGTGGCGCAGAAGTACGGGCTAGAGGGCTTCACCGCCGCCGCCCTGCTGGTGACCACCGTGGCCTCGTTCTTCAGCACCAGCGCCCTGCTCTGGGCGATGCAGCATTGGCTGGGGTGGACGGCTTGAGAATTTGAATGAAATTGGCCGCCAGCGCTTATTCCATAAGCGCAAGCAGCTCCTTATTCGATAGCACACACCGGTCAACGGCGTTGCTTGAACATCCAGTCGCGGATGCCGTCGATGGTGTAGGCAATGCGCCAAGTGTTGACGTGGTTGCCGCCAGCATCGTCAGTTTGGCCTGCGGGCACCACGGTGCCCAGGCGCAGGGCCGCGTAGTTGACCGGGCTGCCCTCGGCCTCCATGCGGGCCACGCTGGCATCGAATTCGGCCGGGGCGGCACGTCCGTCCCACACGGCGCGGCTGACCCGCGCACCCTGCTGCTCCAGCACGGCTGGTAATGGCATTTTGGCCGGGGTAGGCCTTCAGATCGCCCTGCGACACCACGATCCACAGCTTGTCTTGGGCCAGCGGCTGCACCTTGGCCGGGTCCCACTGGCCCGCCACGATGTAGGACGCGGCGAACAACTCGGGATACTGGATGTTCATGGCTATCGACATCATGGCCCCGCCAGACTGCCCGGTGGCGTACAGCCGGTGGCCATCGATGCTGTACTGGTCCACCACCTGGTGCAACAAGTGGACGGTGGTGTCGAGCAGGCTGGTGGCCTCGGACTGGTCGTTGACCACTGGCGCATCAAATTGCGGGGCCAGCACAAAGGCCGGGCGTTTGGCCTGGTCTTGCGGGCTGGCCCAGGCCACCGCGCCCAGGCCCTGCACCAGCGTGGTCTGGGTGATGGGGCTGGTCGCGCCCGCGTCGTGCATGAACAGCACCAGCGGGTAGCGCTGGTTCTTGTCGTAGCCCTTGGGCACAAACAGGTTGTAGCGCAGCAGGTCGCCGGTTTGGGGGTCTTTGAATTCCAGTTGCTGGAAGTCGTCTACCACCAAATTGACCACCCGGCTGGTAGTGATAGTGGCCCCGGTGCGCGGTGCCAACGTGCCGCCGCCCGCCAGCGCCAGCGGGCCGATCTGGGTAATGGCCGCCTTGGCCGCGCGGCGCACTACATTCCGCCCCACGGACTGGTACAGCGCCGCGGTAGCGTCTTGCGGCGACAGCTCCAGCAGCACAAAGCGCCCATCTTGTCCCTGCGCGGCGGTGGCTGCCGCGGTATTGGCGTAGGCCCGGGTGATGGTGCGACCCGCCACCCGGAAGGTCTGCGGTGACAGTGCGGCGCTGTCGATGCCGTGGTCGTATTCCAACGCCACCGCCGTGAGCTTCTGCCCATCCCCAAACACCTGGGTAATGGCCGTGGCGGCCAGCACCTGCGCCGCGCCGTCGGCGGCCAGGGCTACGGGCCCCGCCGCGAGTGCGAAAGTGGTGACCAGCCCGGTGGCCAAGATATCTCTGCGTAAATGCATTTTTTGGTTCCTCCAGCGGGCCACTGTACGGCCGATCTACGGCGCAGGCATGTCCAAAAGGTAAACAAAATGTGGCTGGGAGCCCTTGCACAGGGTTTAAGGAAAATAGGCCACCCGCGCTTATCCAACCAGCACAAGCAGCTCTCAATTCAATAGCATCTGGCTATTCCGCCGCATCGTGCTGCCAGCGTGGCAGCCGAGCACCGCAGTCGCAGCAATAACGCGCGCCGGGTGCGTGGCCTTCGCTCAGGCATTCGTGGCAGGTGCGGGTGGTGGGCACGCGGGGCATGCGCTGCAGGGTGAACTCGGCGCTGACAATGCCGGTGGGCACAGCCAGCGTGCCCCAGCCCAGCAGCATCATCAGCGAGGCGATCACCCGGCCCAGGTCGGTCTTGGGGGTGATGTCGCCAAAGCCCACCGTGGTCATGGTGGTGATGGCCCAGTACACGCCCACCGGGATGCTGGTGTAACCGTTGGCCGCGCCTTCCACCACATACATCAGCGTGCCCATCACCACCACCACGACCATCACAAAGCTCATGAACACCAGAATCTTGCGCCGCGATGCCGACAGCGCCTGCCCCAGGGCGCGGAACTCCGCCACGTAGGCAGTGAGTTTCAAAATACGGAAGATCCGCAGCAGGCGCAGCACCCGCACGTCGATCAGCGCATGCAGCCCCGGCACCAGAATCGCCAGATAAGTGGGCAGCAAAGCCAGCAGGTCGATGATGCCAAAGCCGCTTTGCGCATAACGCAGGGGCCGCCGCACACAGGCCAGCCGGGCCAGGTACTCCACGGTGAATGCAATGGTGAACACCCATTCCAGCACATTGAACAGCGCGCTGTAACGGGCATGCACGGCGGCCATGCTGTCGAGCACCACCACCCCCACGCTGGCCAGGATCAGGCCGATCAGCACCAGGTCAAACAACCTGCCCGCCCGCGTATCGGCCTCGAAAATCACCGTATACACCTGCAGCCGCCAGCCGGTATCGGGCCGCCCAAACCGTTGTCCATCCACAGGCTGCGAAGTCGTTTTTTTCGTCATGGCGGGATCTTATGCGGATAGGATGCGCCTGGAATCGACGTACTTATCCAGGAGCGCACCATGGCCATCCAGCGAGACACCCCTTACAGCGGCATGAACTTCAGTGTGGACCTGGGCGACGGCCAGGAAGACGGCACCGGCGCAGGCCTGCTCGAAGTGGTCTTGCCCCACGCCGCCTTGACCGTGCTGAAGTACCGCAACGGCAACGACCGCGACAACGCCATCAAAAAACTGCACACCACCACCCAGTACAGCAACCTGGTGCTCAAACGCGGCGCGCTGGGCGCACTCAACTGGTACAGCTGGTGGAACGCCATGCGTAACGGCGAGCAAGGCATCCAGCGCAACATCACTGTGCGATTGCTCAGCGAAGACCATGGCGACGTGGTGATGGTCTGGAAATTCCGCAACACCCGGCCCGTGAACTACCACTTCTCGCCCCTCAACGCCCTGGGCACCGACGCCCTGGTGGAGACGCTGGAGCTGGTGGTGGAGCGGATGGAGATGGAGTAGCTATTCCGCACCCACCTAACCACCTCACCGCGTACTTCTGGAGCGGCGACACCCTCCGCAGCCGCAGCGTGGGCGGCGTGGTGCTGCACGGCACGGTCGATGTGCCCGCGCCCCCAGAGCGGCTGCGCGCCGACTGGGAGCGCGACATCGCCACCCAGCTGTGCCTGGAGCCCGGCGACGTAGACACCCTGCCCCTGGCCCGCGCCCGCATGCGCTGGCCCGACTACCCCCGCTGCGTGCAGGCCGTGGCCGACTGGATGTACGCCCTGGGCCTTCCCGACCTGCTGCCTTCCTGCGACACCGCCCTCATGGCCTGCCGTGGCGCGCGCTACCACCACGACGGCGCGCAGTACGCGGGTGCGGCCTTTTGCAACCTGTTCCTGAGCGAAGATAAGGGTCTGGACGTGCACTTCCCCGGCACCGGCCAGCGCATCCCCCTGGCCCGGGGCACGGTACTGGTCTTCGACACCGGCCAGCCGCACGCCGTCATCCCGCGTAGCAGCACCGGCTTTGATGCCGCCGACTTCCCACCGGGCTACGACTGCAGCCAGGTGTTTTTGACCTGGGAGCTGCCCATCACCCACCCCGGTGTGGCGCGCGTGCTGCGGGTGGAAATGGATACCGAGCCCTTGGCGGCGCAGGGGCTGGAGGAAGAGCAAGTGTGGTGCGATGGGGCTCCGGCTGGGGTGTGTGCGGAGTCGGGGCGGTGGCAGACCTTGACGTGAGCGGTCGTGGAATTTGATGCGCCATTCTTCGTAAAATGATGCACTTCCACCCACCGAGAACGCCATGCGAACGACGATCACCATCGACGACAAGCTCTATGCCCAAGCCATGGGGCTGCTGCCAGGCCCAATGAAGCCGTCGGAGCTGGTAGGCCAGGCGCTCTTGGCATGGATACGCGCAGAAAGCGCCAAGCACCTGATCGCCATGGGCGGTCAAGCACCGAACATGGCAGACATTCCGCGCAGACGTGAACCACTGCCGGGCTGAAACGGACCATGGTGCTTGCCGACACATCCGTTTGGGTTGCCCATTTTCGCCACGCCAGCCACACGCTGAGCGCATTGCTGAGCGCCGACCAGGTGGTATGCCACCCCTTCATCGTTGCAGAGATCGCTTGCGGAACACCTCCCCATCGCGCCCGCACTCTGGCAGGCCTGGGCTACCTGCAGCAACTCGCATTGGCCACTATCCCCGAGACCATCGCAGCCATCGAAACCCACCAATGGTCGGGTCGCGGCTGCGGGTTGGTGGACCTCAGCCTGCTGGTTGCCGTCTTGGCCCAACCAGGTATGCAACTGTGGACACTGGACAAAAGGCAGGCAGCATTGGCGGCAGAGTTGGGAATTGTGTTTCGACCGCCGCTGGACTCTTGAGACCCGCGTCCAGTGGCGTTCTTTTACGCCATGTTTGTTCTGCAAAATGGTTGGAGTCTGCATACAACCGGTGCGGGACGAGTGATTGCGCCAGGCCGTCCTCGCACACCATCAGCGTCACCGAACGCCCCCGCCGCGTGCCTGGCACACGGCAGTTCGACGGCTAGACCCGCGGCATGCAGCACCCCATGCGCCTACGCAAAAACGATGGTCTTGTTTCCGTCCCGGAAGATGCGGTCTTCGAGGTGCATGCGTACTGCGCGGCACAAGACACCGCTTTCCACCTCGCGGCCCATGGCCTGCATTTCGGAGACGGAATAGCGGTGGTCGATGCGGCGCACGTCTTGCTCGATGATCGGCCCCTCGTCCAGGTCGCCGGTGACGTAATGGGCCGTGGCCCCCATCAGTTTGACCCCCCGGCCATGCGCTTGCGCGTAAGGCGACCCGCCCTTGAAGCTGGGCAGGAAGGAGTGGTGGATGTTGATGCAGCGGCCGTCCAGGTCCCGAGAGATGGAGTCGCTCAGAATTTGCATGTAGCGGGCCAGCACCACCAGCTCGACGTTCTGGGCGCTGATCAAATCCCGGAGCGACTGCTCTGCAGCGTCCTTGGTTTCCTTGGTCACCGGCAGGTGGTGGAAAGGAATGCCGTACCGGGTGGCCATGGGCTCCAGCGTCGTGTGGTTGGAGACGATGCCGACGATGTGCATGTTCAGCTCCTGGGCTTCCCAGCGGTACAGCAGGTCGCGCAGGCAGTGGTCAAACTTGGAAACCATCAACAGCACGCGCTTGGCGCGGTCGGTACGGTGCACGTTCCAGGCCATGCCGAATCTATCGGCAATGGCACCAAAGTACGGCCCCAGGATCGATGCCTCGTCGGTGGAGTCGCCGTTCACCTCGAAGGTGCAGCGCATGAAGAAGCGCTTAGTGTCTTCATCGTCGTACTGGGAAAGCTCGCAAATGAAGTAACCACGCCCTGCCAGATGGCTGGTGATGGCCGCAATGATGCCGGTGGCGGACGGGCAGCTGACGCAGAGCGTGTGGGTGTTGGGCTTTTGGGTTGAATAGGTCATAGGGAAGATGCTCTAGAGAAAGGCCGGGAAAATAGGTGGCGCGTCGCCGTGCTCACGCCTTGATGCGCAGGTTTTTGGGGTCGTAGAAGGGCTCCAGTTGCGCCTGTGCTTCGTAGCGCTGCCATCCAATCTCGATCTCGAACTTTTGTGCCGCCACCCAGGCTGCAGTGATCGGCTCCTCGGCACGCACATAGCCCATGCCGAGCGAAGCGTCCACGCGGTGGCCATACATGCCGGAGGTGATGGCACCCGAGCGCTGTCCGTTGACGAAGATCGGTTCTTCGCGGTACAGCAGGCGGTCGGTGCTGGTAAGGTGAAACTGCACCAGGCGCTTCTTGGGAACGCCCAAAGCCCGCTGTTTCAGCAGTGCCTCTTTGCCGATGAAGTCATACGGCTTGTCCCAGGCGACCGCAAAGCCCAGGCCGGCTTCGATGGGCGTGTCTTCCACGCTGATGTCGTCGCCCCAATGCCGGTAGCCCTTTTCCATGCGGCAGGCATTCATGGCATGCATGCCCGCAAACTGGAGCCCATGGGCTGCGCCTGCCGCCATCAGTTGCTCGTACACGTGCAGCGCAAACTCGCCAGGGATGTACAGCTCCCAGCCCAATTCGCCGACGTAGGTGATGCGGCTGGCGCGCACCTGGGCGTAGCCGATCTCGATGGTTTGCGAGCTGCCGAACGCAAACCCTTCGTTGGAAAAATCTGTACGCGGCGACACCTGTTGCAGCAAGGCCCGCGCCTGTGGCCCCATCACGCCCAGCATGGGCAGGGCCGCGGTCTGGTCACTGATGAAGCAATGGTCTACGGCCTGGGCATGGCGGCGCAGGTAGGAAAGGTCACGGAAGTGCGTGGCAGCCGCAGAGACAACCATGAACTGGTCTTCGCCCAGGCGTGTCACCGTGAGGTCGGCCTCAATACCGCCCCGCGGGTTGAGCCACTGGGTGTAGACCAGCCGGTTCACGGCAACGTCGATTTTGTTGGCTGAAATGGTCTCCAGCATCCGCAGTGCGTCGCGGCCTTCGACGATGAATTTGGTCATCGTGCTTTGGTCGTACAGGCCCACCGCATCTGCGGTTGCGCGGCATTCGTTGCCGGTGTGCGGGAACCAATTTTGTTTGCCGTAGCTGTACGCGTATTGGGCTTCAACGCCCTTGGGCGCAAACCAGTTGGGCCGCTCCCATCCGGCCAGCTCGCCGTATACGGCACCCGCGTCCTTGAGCTTGTCGTAGAAGTGGGTTCGGCGCGCACCACGGGCCGTGGTGTACTGGTAGAACGGGTAGTGGGTCTTGTACAGCAGCCCCAAGGTTTCCACCGTGCGGTCTTTGAGGTACTGGCGGGTGCCCTGGAACGGGTTCATGCGCTGCACATCGATGTCCACCAGGTCCATGGGCGGGCGGCGGTCGCGGATCCATTCCGCCAGCACCTTACCCGCACCGCCGGAGCTCTGGATGCCGATGGAGTTGAAGCCGCAGGCGACAAACAGATCCTTGACCTCGGCCGTTTCACCCAACAGATAGCGGTCGTCCGGCGTAAAGCTCTCGGGCCCGTTGAACCAGGTCTGGATGCCCGTGTTTTCCAGTATCGGCATGCGTGCGGCAGCTTTCTCCAGCACCGGAAGAAAGTGGTCCATGTCTTCGGGCAAAGAGTCGAAGCAAAAGTCTTCGCGGATGCCGGCCATGCCCCAGGGCTTGGCCACCGGTTCGAAGCAGCCCAGCAAAATCTTCCCGGCATCTTCCTTGTAGTAGGCCCATTCATCGGGGATGCGCAGCACCGGCAGGTTGCCGGGCAGGTCCTTGATGTGGTCTGTTACTACATAGAAATGCTCTGCGGCATGCAAAGGCAGGTTCACCCCGGTCTGGCGGCCCAGCTCGTAAGACCACATGCCTGCGGCAATCACCACCGTCGAACACCGCACATCGCCCCGGTCTGTCACGACACCCACAGCGCGCCCCCCCTCCTTGAGGATGCGTTCGACCTTCACGCCTTCGATGATCTTCGCGCCGCCCATGCGGGCCCCTTTGGCATAGGCCTGGGTCACGTCGACCGGGTTGCATTGCCCGTCCTTGGCCAGAAACACGCCGCCCACCACACCGTCCAAGCTGAGGTACGGGTACCGCTCCAGGATCTCCTTGGGCGACACCACATCCACATCGAGCCCGAAATTGCGCGCCATCGAGGCCTGGCGTTTCAGCTCCTCCATGCGCTCGGCGTTCAGGGCGACGCTGAACGAGCCGTTCTGCTTGAAGCCCGTCGCCTGGCCCGTCTCGCGCTCCAGTTCATGGATGAGTTCCGAGGTGTACTTGGCCAGCTCGGTCAGGTTGCGTGTGGCGCGCAGCTGCCCTACGAGCCCTGCGGCATGCCAGGTCGTGCCGCAGGTCAGTTGCTTGCGCTCCAGTAGCACCACGTCGCGAATACCCAATTTCGCCAAGTGGTAGGCAATGGAGCAGCCGACGACGCCGCCTCCAATGATGACGACGTCCGCGTGGGACGGAACTGCTGTGACCATACGATGCATCCTTAAAAAAATTACATGCAAATATTATCCTCAAAAATAATTATTCGTGATATATTTTTTCAACAGAGCGAAAAACAACGCTCATCCCTCAACATTTTTGGAAAGCAACAACATGAAGGTACTGGTCGGAGTGAAGCGGGTCACCGATTCCAACGTCAAGGTCCGCGTCAAAACCGACGGAACGGGCGTAGACATCGCCAACGTCAAAATGAGCATGAATCCCTTTGACGAAATCGCCGTCGAAGAAGCCGTTCGCCTCAAGGAAAAGGGCGTGGTTACCGAGATCATCGCCGTCTCCTGCGGTGTCACCCAGTGCTCCGAGACCCTGCGCACCGCCATGGCCATCGGTGCCGACCGCGCCATCCTGGTGGAAACCAGCGAAGAACTGCAACCCCTGGCCGTCGCCAAGCTCCTCAAAGCCCTGGTCGATAAAGAACAACCCGGCCTTATCATCCTCGGCAAACAAGCCATCGACGACGACTGCAACCAGACCGGCCAAATGCTTGCCGCCCTGGCAGATTTGCCCCAAGCCACCTTCGCCAGCAAGATCGAGATTGCCGACGGCAAAGCCAGCGTCACCCGCGAAGTCGATGGCGGCCTGGAAACCCTCAGCGTCGCGCTGCCTGCCGTGGTCACTACCGACCTGCGCCTGAACGAACCCCGCTACGTCACCCTGCCCAACATCATGAAGGCCAAGAAGAAGCAGCTCGATGTCTTCAAGCCCGAAGACCTGGGTGTGGACGTAAGCCCGCGCATCAAGACCCTCACAGTCTCCGAGCCGCCCAAACGCAGCGCCGGTATCAAAGTCCCCGACGTGGCCACCCTGGTTGCCAAACTCAAGACCGAAGCGAAAGTGATCTGACATGTCCGTACTCATCATTGCCGAACACGACAACGCCAGCGTCAAAG
>CAUPNG010000003.1:0-361216 GCA_963512605.1 uncultured Albidiferax sp.
ACTCATCATTGCCGAACACGACAACGCCAGCGTCAAAGGCGCGACCCTGAACACCGTCACCGCCGCCATCCAATGCGGTGGCGATGTGCACATCCTCATCGCCGGTAGCAACGCTGCAGGTGCCGCTGCCGCTGCCGCCCAAATCGCCGGTGTCGCCAAAGTCCTGCACGCCGATGCCCCCGGGCTTAATCACGGCCTGGCCGAGAACGTCACCGCCCAGGTGCTGGCCCTGGCTTCCGGCTACAGCCACATCGTCTTCCCCGCCACCGCCTCGGGCAAGAACATCGCCCCCCGCGTGGCCGCCAAGCTAGACGTGGGCCAGATCAGCGACGTGACCAAGGTGATCAGCGCCGACACCTTCGAGCGCCCGATCTACGCCGGTAACGCCATCGCCACCGTGCAAAGCCTGGACGGCACCAAGGTGCTGACCGTGCGCACCACCGGCTTCGACCCCGCAGCCGCCACCGGTGGCTCGGCCGCCGTGGAAGTGCTGGCTGCCGCCGCCGATGCCGGCAGCACCAGCTTCCTGGGCAGCGAAATCGCCAAGAACGACCGCCCCGAACTCACTGCCGCCAAGATCATCGTCAGCGGTGGCCGGGCCCTGGGCAGCGCCGAGAAGTTCAACGAAGTCATGGTGCCGCTGGCCGATAAGCTGGGTGCCGCCCTGGGGGCATCGCGCGCCGCCGTGGATGCAGGCTACGCGCCGAACGACTGGCAAGTGGGCCAGACCGGCAAGATCGTCGCGCCCCAACTCTACGTCGCCGCCGGTATTTCGGGCGCCATCCAGCATTTGGCGGGCATGAAGGACAGCAAGGTCATCGTGGCCATCAACAAAGACGAAGAAGCGCCGATCTTCAGCGTGGCCGACTATGGGCTGGTGGCCGATTTGTTCGTAGCGGTTCCAGAACTCGTCAAGGCCTTGTAAGACGCAGGTCAGTGCGAAGGGGCATCGTGCGCGGTGCCCTTTTTTTACATCTATTCGATCTCGGAGACACCCCATGAGCTACACCGCCCCACTGAAAGACATGCTGTTCAACATCCAGCATCTGGCCCGCATCGACCACATCGCTGCGCTGCCAGGCTTTGAAGACGCGGGGCTGGACACGGCCCAGGCGGTGCTGGAAGAGGCGGCCAAATTCAACGAGGGCGTGCTGGCTCCGCTGAACTGGACGGGCGACCAAAACCCTTCTACCTGGAAAGACGGTGTGGTCACCGCCACGCCCGGCTTCAAGGCCGCGTTCAAGCAGTTTGCCGAAGGCGGCTGGCAGGGCCTGCAGCACCCGGCCGACTACGGCGGCGCGGGCCTGCCCAAGTCGATTGGTGCGGCCTGCGTGGAGATGTGCAACAGCGCCAACCTGAGCTTTGCGCTGTGCCCCTTGCTCAGCGACGGCGCGATCGAGGCGCTGCTGACGGCGGGCTCCGATGCGCTCAAGGCCACCTATCTCGAAAAATTGGTCAGCGGCGAGTGGACCGGCACCATGAACCTGACCGAACCGCAGGCCGGTAGCGACCTGGCCATGGTGCGCAGCCGCGCCGAACCCCAGGGCGACGGCAGCTACAAGGTGTTTGGCACCAAGATTTTCATCACCTGGGGTGAGCACGACATGGCCGAGAACATCGTCCACTTGGTGCTGGCCCGGGTGAGCGGCGCGCCCGAGGGCGTGAAAGGCATCAGCCTGTTTGTGGTGCCCAAGTTTCTGGTCAACGCCGATGGCACGCTGGGTGCGCGCAACGACGTGCACTGCGTCAGCATCGAGCACAAACTCGGCATCAAAGCCAGCCCCACCGCCGTGCTGCAGTACGGCGATAACGGCGGTGCCGTGGGTTACCTGGTGGGCGAAGAAAATCGCGGCCTGGAGTACATGTTCATCATGATGAATGCCGCCCGCTACGCCGTGGGTGTGCAGGGCATTGCGGTGGCCGAGCGGGCCTACCAAACGGCGGTGCAGTTCGCCAAAGACCGGGTGCAAAGCCGCCCGGTGGACGGCAGTATCAAGGCCAGCGTGGCCATCATCCACCACCCGGACGTGCAGCGCATGCTGATGACCATGCGCGGCCACACCCAGGGCTGCCGTGCCATGGCCATGGCGGCGGCAGCGGCCTATGACATCGCCCACCACCACCCCGAGGCCGAGACCCGCCAGCAAAACCAGGCCATCTACGAATTCCTGGTGCCGCTGGTCAAGGGCTACAGCACCGAAATGAGCCTGGACGTGGCCTCGCTGGGCGTGCAGGTGCACGGCGGCATGGGCTTCATCGAGGAAACCGGGGCCGCCCAGTACCTGCGCGATGCCAAGATTCTGAGCATCTACGAAGGCACCACCGCCATCCAGGCCAATGACCTGGTGGGCCGCAAAACCCTGCGCGATGCCGGTGCCACGGCCAAGGCGATTGCGCGCCAGATCGTGGTGACCGAAACCGCGCTGGCCCAGAGCGGAAGCGCTGATGCCGTAGCCGTTGCCCGCCGCCTGAAAACCGCCCGCACCGCCTTCCTGGACGTGGTGACCTTTGTGGTGACCCAGGCCAAAACCCAGCCCAATGCCGTGTTTGCGGGCAGCGTGCCCTACCTGATGCTGGCGGGCAAGCTGGTGGCCGGTTGGCAACTCGCGCGTTCGCTGCTGGTGGCCGAAGAGCTGCTGGCCAAGGGCGAAGACACGGCCTTCATGCAGGCCAAGATCACCACCGCTCGCTTCTATGCCGACCATGTGCTGGTGGCAGCGCAAAGCCTGCGCGACAGCATCGTGGAAGGTGCGGACAGCGTGACCGGCCTGGCCATCGACGCTTTTTGAGATTGCTATTGATTGTGTAGCTGCTTGTGCTGGTGCAGTCAGCACAAGCGCCTGATTTCTTATAAAACATCTGGAGATGAAATGTCCAAGCTTCCCGCTGCCTTAAGTGCCTTGCCGCTGCCCGTCATTGCCTCGCCGATGTTCATCGTCAGCACGCCGCAGATGGTGATTGCGCAGTGCATTGCCGGGGTGGTGGGCTCCATGCCGTCGCTGAACGCCCGCCCGGCGGCGCAGCTCGACGACTGGCTGGCCGAGATCACCGAGACCCTGGCGGCCTACAACCTGGCGCATCCCGACAAACCCGCCGCACCGTTTGCCATCAACCAGATCGTGCACAAGTCCAACGACCGGCTGGAGCACGACATGCAGGCCTGCGTGAAGTTCAAGGTGCCCATCGTCATTACCTCGCTGGGCGCGCGCGAAGACATCAACGCGGCAGCCCACAGCTACGGCGGCGTGGTGCTGCACGACATCATCAACAACAAGTTTGCCCACAAGGCGATTGAAAAGGGCGCCGATGGCCTGATCGCCGTGGCCACTGGCGCGGGCGGCCATGCGGGCATCAAGAGCCCGTTTGCCCTGGTCCAGGAAATCCGTGAATGGTTCGACGGCCCGCTGGCCCTGAGCGGCTCCATCGCCACCGGCGGCGCAGTGCTGGCGGCCCAGGCCATGGGGGCCGACTTTGCCTACATCGGCTCGGCCTTCATCGCCACCACCGAGGCGCGCGCCGCACTGGCCTACAAGCAGGCCGTGGTAGACGGCGATTCGGACGATATCGTGCTGAGCAATCTGTTCACCGGTGTGCACGGCAACTACCTGGCACCCAGCATCCGCGCGGCGGGCCTGGACCCCGACAACCTGCCCGAGAGCGACCCCACCAAGATGAACTTTGGCGGCGACACCGCGGCCAAAGCCTGGAAAGACATCTGGGGCTGCGGCCAGGGCATAGGCGCAGTCCGTAAAATCCAGCCCGTGGCCGACTATGTCGCCCAACTCTCCCGCGAATACGCCGAGGCCAAAGCCCGGCTGTGTTCCTAATTTTTACCGGCGCGCTGCGCCTCTGATACTGGTCCGCCCGCCGCTGCTTTGCCAGTGGCGGGCGGACGTTTTTTTGTGACGATGTCGATTCCCACTTTCAGCACTCCCAACGCTTCCCGCATTCCTCTGCTAGATGTCATCAAAGGCCTGGCCTGTGCGCTGGTCGTGGCCCACCACCTGGTGTTTTACGGCCCCATGTCCACCGTCGCCTACCCGCTGGCCAGCGACCTGATGGACTGGCTGTTTGACTATGGCCGCATGGCCGTGCAGGTATTTTTGGTGCTGGGCGGCTACCTGGCGGCCAGCACCCTGGCCCCCAGCGGCGTGGCCCGGTTCGATAGCCCGTGGCAGCAGGTGCAGCGCCGGTTTGTGCGCCTGTCGGTGCCGTATCTGGCGGCCTTGCTGTTTGGCCTGCTGGCGGCCGAAGTGGCGCGCTACGGCATGGACCACCCCTCCATCCCCAGCGAGCCCTCGCTGCCGCAGCTGCTGGCCCATGTGTTCATGCTGCAAGACCTGCTGGGCTACGAGGCGCTGTCCGCCGGGGTCTGGTACGTGGCGGTGGATTTCCAGTTGTTTGTGCTGGCGGTGCTGGTGCTCAGTTTTTCCCGGGTTTGGACGGCTCGCTGGCTGGCCCCGCTGCTGGTGCTGGGGCTGACCAGCGTGTCGCTGCTGTACTTCAACCTGGATGCCACTTTCGACACCCTGGGCCTGTACTTTGCCGGGGCTTATGGTCTGGGCATGCTGGCGTTCTGGGCCGGGCGCAGCACCCGGCCCTGGGCCTGGCTGGCAGCTTTGGCGATGCTGGGCCTGACGGCCCTGGTGCTGGACTTTCGCGAACGCATCGCCGTGGCCCTGGTCACCGCCCTGGTGCTGGGCGTGTTGCAGGCCAGCCCCTGGGCCCGCCAGTGGTCGCCTTTGCCGCGTGTGCAGCGCCTGGGGCAGATGGCGTACTCGGTGTTTCTGGTGCATTTCTCGGTGTGCCTGCTGGTCAACACCGTGTTCAGCCAGTACTTCCCCACCCAGCCGTGGATGAATGCCGCGGGTATGCTGCTGGCGTTTGCGCTGTCACTGCGCTCGGGCCAGTGGCTGTACCACCACGTGGAAACCCGCTGGGTCACCATGCCATCGGCCTTGCGTTTGCAGGGCGGGTTTATGGCGGCGGGGCTGCTGCTGATGGGGCTGCGGGCGCTGTAGGGAAACTCAGGCCCGCGCTGCCGGACTGCCACGGCGCAAACTTCTGCATCACCTGTTCGAAGAGTGCGGATTGTTCAAAATCTGCCAGCCACTTTTGTACCTTTGGCCAGGGCTGGGCGGCGAACCAGTCGACATCCACATGCGCATACTGGCGCACGAACGGGGCGATGGCCATGTCGGCCAGCGTGGGTTGCCCGCCGAACAAATAGGGCTGCCCGGCCAGCCGCAGCTCCCACTCGGAAACCATATGCCCAATCGTGCTCCTGTGCCCATCCGCTGGGCGTGGGCAGCTATCGTCTTCGTAGCGACCCGGGTATTTGTAGCGGTCCAGGTGGTGCTTGAAGGGGCCGTCCACTTCGGCAATCAACGCCAGCATCTCCGCCAGCGGTGCGTGCAGCCAGCCTGCCAGGTCGTGGCGCTCCAAAGCCCAGCGCATGATGTCCAGGCTTTGGTCGATGACGCGGCCATCGGGCAGCACCAGCACCGGCACAGTGGCCTTCGGTGAAGCGGCCAGCAGCTCGGGCGGCTTGTTGCGCAGCACCACTTCGCGCAGTTCCACGGTTTGGCCGCTCACCGCCAGTGCCAGCCGTGCCCGCATGGCGTAGGGGCAGCGGCGGAAGGAATACAGGATGGGCAGCGTCATTTGGCCAGCTTGGCACCGACGTGCACGGTCTGGCGCTCATCCGCCAGCGCCATCTGCCGCTCGCGCTCGCGAAAGCCTTGTTTTTGGGCTTCGGTGGTCTCATCCACACAGCGGGCGCAGGCCACGCCGCGCTCGAACTGGGGGGAGGCCAGATCGGCCTCGGTCAGCGGGTGGCGGCAGGAGCGGCACAGTTCTAACCCGCCGGGCACCAGGCCGTGGCCCACCGACACGCGCTCGTCAAACACAAAACACTGGCCGCGCCACAGGCTGTCGGCCTCGGGCACGGTCTCTAAATATTTCAGGATGCCGCCTTCCAGGTGGTAGACCTCGTCAAACCCCTGGGCACGCAGATAGGCGGTACTCTTTTCGCAGCGTATGCCACCTGTGCAGAACATGGCGACCTTGGGCTTTTTGGCCAGCGGCTGGCCCTCGGCACGGGCCTGCTCCACCCATTCGGGCAGCTCGGCAAAGCTGCCGGTGTGCGGATTCAGCGCGCCCGCAAAGCTGCCAATGGCTACCTCATAGTCGTTGCGGGTATCGACCACCACCACGTCCGGGTCGCTGATCAGCGCATTCCAGTCGGCGGGCTTGACGTACTGTCCGGTCAACTGGGTCGGGTCCACGCCCGGCACGCCCAGGGTGACGATTTCGCGCTTGAGCCGCACCTTCATGCGGTAGAACGGGTCGTGGCTGGCGGTAGCCTCCTTGTGCGGCAACTGCGCCAGCCGCGGGTCGCTGCGCAGCCAGGCCAGCACCGCGCGCACGCCGTCTGGCGGCCCGGCGATGGTGCCGTTGATGCCCTCGGTCGCCAGCAGCACCATGCCCTTGACCCCGTGCGCCTCGCAGCAGGCCTGTAGGGGAGCCTGCAGGTTGGTGTAGTCGGGCAGGGCGACGAACTGGTAGAAGGCGGCGGTCAGGAAATCGGACATACGAGAGCAGGCAAGGACAGGGGCGGCAGTTTAGTGCACGGAAGCGCGCGGGTGCTCCGCAAAGAACCGCCACATCTCGGCCGACGCATCCGGGCCCAGCGGGTCGGTGTAGCTGCCTTTGGCGCTGCCGCCCGACCAGGCGTGGCCTGCGCCGTGCAGGGTCCAGTTCTCGGCGATGCTGCTGCCGTCGGCGGTTTGGTAGGTGGTGCGGGTGTAGCTTTGGCCGCGGGCGGCCTGGCCTTCGCTGGTTTGGGCGGTGGTGCTGGCCTGGCCGATGGCGGTTTGCAGCACGGCTTGGGCGTTGTGCGGGTGCACGGTTTTGTCGGCATCGCCGTGGAAGACGATGGTGGGTAGGCGGGTAGGCGAACCGGCAGCGCTGCGGCCATTTTTCATGACCGACAGGGCGGTGATCACGTTGCTGGCCACGCCGCAGGCCAGGCCGGAGTGCACGCCCACGGCGGCAAAAACGTCGGGGTGGGTGTGGCCCAGGATGCTGGCCATGGCACCGCCTGCGGACAAACCTGCCACATAGACGCGGGATGGGTCGATGGCGCGGGTGCGGGTGACTTGCTGCACCAGGGCGGCCAGCCAGGCGGCCTCGCCAGTGTCGCGCTGCTGGTCGGCGGGGGTGAACCAGTTCCAACAGCGCTGGGCGTTGGCCTTCTGGTTTTGCGCGGGGTAGACCACTACAAAGCCGTGCTCCAGCGCCAGGGCGTTCATGCCGGTGCCGGTGGCAAAGTCGTCGGGGTTTTGGGTGCAGCCGTGCAGCATCAGCACCAGCGGCAAGGGCTGGGCCGGTTGGGCGATGGCGTGCGGCGGGGTGTAGAGCTTGTAGCTGCGCGCTGTGCCTGCGTGGGTGAAAGTGGCTTCGGTGAATTCGCCGGGGCCGTCGTTGGACGCGGGCTCTACGGGTGTGTGCAGCGGGCGCACCGGCTCCGACACGGGCTGCGGGATGGGGCGGGCCACCACGTCGATGACATCGCTGTCGGTTTTCCAAGGCGATGCTGCGGGCGGTGTGGACGAAGCCGTGGCACGGCCCAGCGCCTGCTGGATGGCACGGGTGGCTTCCTGCAGGCTGCCATGGCGGGTGAGCCGGGTGGCTTCTTGCAGGAATTTTTTGAAGAGGGCGCTCATGGAGACTTTCTTAGATAAAACGGTGGGCCAGGGCGGCTTTGACTTCGGGGCTGGCTTGCAGGGAACCCAGCACCTCCAGCGTGTCGATGGTGGCCAGGGCCAACTCGGGTGTTACGTCGTGGGCAATGGTGGCCAGGCCCAGTACGCGGATTTGCAGTTTCTGGTTGGCGGCCTGCACCGCCAGCAGGTCGGCCTGGCTGAAGTGCTGCAAGCCCAGGACCAGCATCTTGCGGGCTACCACCTGCTTGACCGCATCGGAGTGCTGGGCCAACTGGTTGCGGATGGCGGTACGGATGAAGTCGGTGCGGTTGGCGTAAAAACTCTCGGCTACCAGCAGGTCGATATGGCCCAGGTCCACAAAACCGAGGTTGATGGTGATTTTTTCGGAGTCGGGTAACTTGGACCTGACAGCGGGAAGGGTATTGGCGATGGCTTTTGAGGACATGCCTGAACTATAAACCATCCGGTTGGATGGTGTATGGATGGCAAATTAAATACCGCTTTGCCTCAAGGGCTACCGGAAATTTATAAGAAATCAGCACCTAACGCTTATTTAATAAGCACGAGAAGCTATAAAAATAGAAGCAAAGCGTTCAGGGGCTCTTTTTGACATCGCTGCGGCGGCGTTTTTCGCTCTGGTGTTCGGCCACCAGTGTGATGCTGCCGTCGGCGTTTTGCCGCTCCAGCCGCACGTTAAATCCCCACAGCGTGGCCATGTGCTTGAGCACGGTGGCGCTGGACTCGCCCAGCGGGCGGCGCTGGTGGGTGAAGTGGCGCAGCGTGAGCGAGCGGTCGCCGCGCAGGTCTACGTTCCAGACCTGGATGTTGGGCTCGCGGTTGCCCAGGTCGTATTGCTCGGACAGCTGCTGGCGCAGGGCCCGAAAGCCGCTGTCGTCGTGGATGCTCTGGATGTCTAGCGTCTTGCGGGCATCGTCGTCCAGCACCGAGAAAAATCGGAACTCGCGCATCAGCTTGGGCGACAGGTACTGGGCGATGAAGCTTTCGTCCTTGAAGTTGTGCATCGCAAAGTCAAAGGTCTTGCGCCACTCGGAGCCCGCGATGTCGGGGAACCAGGCGCGGTCTTCATCGGTGGGCTCTTCGCAGATGCGGCGGATGTCGCGCCACATCGCAAAGCCCAGCGCATAGGGGTTGATGCCGGAAAAATGCGGGCTGTTGTAGGGCGGCTGGTAGACCACGTTGGTGTGCGACTGCAAAAACTCCAGCATGAAACCGTCGCCCAGGCGGCCTTCGTCGTACAAGGTGTTGAGCAGGGTGTAGTGCCAGTAGGTGGCCCAGCCTTCGTTCATCACCTGGGTCTGGCGCTGTGGGTAAAAGTACTGGCCGATCTTGCGCACGATGCGCACCACCTCGCGCTGCCAGGGGTCGAGCAGAGGGGCGTTTTTTTCCACGAAGTACAGCAGGTTTTCTTCGGGCTCCAGCGGGAAGCGCTTTTCTTCGCGGGTTTCTTCGGCCTCGGCGCGCGGGGGCAAGGTGCGCCACAGGTCGTTCACCTGGGCCTGCAGGTAGTCGGCGCGCTCCTTGAGGCGGGTGGTTTCCTTCTCTAGCGACAGCCGGGGCGAGCGCTTGTAGCGGTCTACGCCCAGGTTGCTCAGCGCGTGGCAGGCATCCAGTAGCTGCTCTACCGCCTCCATGCCAAAGCGCTCTTCGCACTGGGCGATGTACTTGCGGGCGAACACCAGGTAATCGACGATGGCATCGGCGCTGGTCCATTGCTTGAACAGGTGGTTGCCCTTGAAGAATGAGTTGTGGCCGTAGGCCGCGTGGGCGATCACCAACGCCTGCATGGGCAGGGTGTTTTCGTCCATCAGGTAGGCGATGCAGGGGTCGGAGTTGATGACGATCTCGTAGGCCAGGCCCATCTGGCCGCGCTTGTAGCGGTTTTCGGTGGCCAAAAAGTGTTTGCCAAACGACCAGTGGTGGTAGTAGACAGGCATGCCGATGGAGGCGTAGGCATCCATCATCTGCTCGGCGCTGATGACTTCGAGCAGGTGCGGGTAGCCGTCGAGCTGGTAGCGTGCCGCCACCTCCCCGATGGCTTGGTCGTACTCTTCGATGGCCTCGAAGGTCCACTCGGAGCCTGTGGGGAGGAGGCGATTTTTTGCGGTCATATTAGCTTTCCACCAAGTTACCGCGCGATTGGCGAAATAGACAGTCACCAATCCAGCAGTTGCCGTGGAACCGGCTTCGCCGGGCCACTGGCATCGCCCCCTGCAAGGGGGTTGGAGGCCACACGAAGTGGGCAAGCCTGGGGGTGTTCCACATACTAAGCTCTCTTTTTGAAGAGTTCGCGGAACACGGGGTAAATGTCGGCCACGGTGGCGATGCGCTGCATGGCAAATTTGCCCTGCTGGCTGGCGGCCAGTTTCTGGTATTCCTCCCACAGGTTTTGCGGTGGGCCGTCTGTTATTTCGATGTAGGCAAAAAACTGGGTCAGCGGCAGGATGGATTCCTCCAGCAAGGCCTTGCAGCGTGGCGAGTCGTCGTGCCAGTTGTCGCCGTCGGAGGCCTGCGCGCCGTAGATGTTCCAGGCGTTGCTGGGGTAGCGGGCGACGATGATCTCGTGCATCAGCTTCAAGGCGCTGGACACCACCGTGCCGCCCGACTCGCGCGAGGTGAAGAAGTCGTCCTCGTCCACCTCGGTGGCCACCGTGTGGTGGCGGATGAACACCACCTCGATGCGCTCGTAGTTGCGCGTCAAAAACAAATACAGCAGCATGAAAAACCGCTTGGCCACGTTCTTGCGGCCCTCGTCCATGGAGCCCGACACGTCCAGCAGGCAGAACATTACCGCCTGGGTGGTCGGCTGGGGCACGCGCACGCGGTTGTTGTAGCGTAGGTCGAAGGTGTCCACAAAGGGCACGGCCTCGATCTTGGCGCGCAGCTTGGCGATGTCGCGCCGGGCTTGTTCCACCTCGGGGTCGTCCTCCGCGCGGGTGCTCAGCAGCTCCATCAGCTGGGCTTCCAGCGACCGGAGTTGCGCCGCGTACGGCCCGCCGATGGCAATGCGCCGCAGCGCCGCGCCGCGCATGGTGCGGCTGAGGTTGATGTTGGTGGGCACCCCGGTTTGCACAAAGCCTGCGCGGATGCGGCGGTACTGCTCGATGCGGGCGAGTTGCAGCTTGACCAGGTTGGGCAGGGCCAGTTCGTCGAAAAAGATGTCCAGAAACTCGTCGCGGGTGAGGGTGAAGACAAATTCGTCCAACCCCTCACCGTCCTGGCTGGCCTGGCCCTTGCCGCTGCCTTTGCCGCCGCCGCTGGGCGGGCGCTCCACCTGGTCGCCGCGCAAGAAGCGGTCGTTGCCAGGGCGCACCGTTTCCCAGACCCCGCCCTTGCCGTGCTCGAACTGCGGCTCGCCAATGTCTCGGCCCGAAATGCCGATTTTCTCGCCGTTGTCCAGGTCCTTGAGGCCACGCTTGTTGACCGCGTCGGACACGGCCTTGCGGATCTGGCCTTTGAAGCGCTGGATGAAGCGGCTGCGGTTGACCGAGCTTTTGTGCTTGCTGTCAAACCTACGGTCTACGATGCGCACGGTCATACACACTCCAGATGGTGGACGGCTGTTATGAAGATTTACGGACCCGCAAATACCATTCGCACAGCAGCCGCACCTGCTTCTCGGTGTAGCCCTTGGTGATCATGCGGTTCACAAAGTCCTGGTGCTTCTTCTGCTCTTCGCCGCTGCCCTTGGTGTTGAACGAGATCACCGGCAGCAGCTCTTCGGTGTTGGAGAACATCTTCTTCTCGATCACCGCGCGCAGCTTCTCGTACGAGGTCCACAGCGGGTTGTGGCCGTCTTGCCGGGCGCGGGCGCGCAGCACGAAGTTGACCACCTCATTGCGGAAGTCCTTGGGGTTGCTGATGCCCGCGGGCTTTTCGATCTTTTCCAGCTCGTCGTTCAGCGCGCTACGGTCCAGCATTTCGCCGGTGTTGGGGTCGCGGTATTCCTGGTCCTGGATCCAGAAGTCGGCGTAGACCACGTAGCGGTCAAAAATGTTTTGCCCGTACTCGGAATAGCTCTCCAGGTACGAGGTCTGGATCTCTTTGCCGATGAATTCGGCGTAGCGCGGCGACAAGAATTCCTTGATGTAGCGCAGGTACTTTTCTTCCACCTCGGGTGGGTACTGCTCTTGCTCGATCTGCTGCTCCAGCACATACATCAGGTGCACCGGGTTGGCAGCCACCTCGCGGTGGTCAAAGTTGAAAACGCGCGACAAGATCTTGAACGCAAAGCGCGTGGACAGACCCGTCATGCCCTCATCCACCCCGGCAAAGTCGCGGTACTCCTGGTAACTCTTGGCCTTGGGGTCGGTGTCTTTGAGGTTCTCGCCGTCGTAGACCCGCATCTTCGAAAAGCTGCTGCTGTTCTCCGGCTCTTTCAGGCGCGAGAGCACAGAGAACTGGGCCAGCATGCGCAGCGTGTCGGGCGCGCAGGGGGCCTTCACCAGCGACGAGTTTTCCACCAGCTTTTCGTAAATGTGGATTTCGTCCGACACGCGCAGCGAGTAGGGCACCTTGACGATATAGATACGGTCCAGGAAGGCCTCGTTGTTGCGGTTGTTCTTGAAGGCCTGCCATTCGGCCTCGTTCGAGTGGGCCAGGATCAGCCCGTCAAACGGAATTGCGCCAAAACCTTCGGTGCCTTTGTAGTTGCCCTCTTGGGTAGCGGTGAGCAGCGGGTGCAAGACCTTGATGGGGGCCTTGAACATTTCCACAAACTCCAGAATGCCCCGGTTCGACAGGCATAAGCCGCCCGAATACGAGTAGGCATCCGGGTCGTCCTGCGAATACGTCTCCAGCTTGCGGATGTCGATCTTGCCCACCAGGGCCGAGATGTCCTGGTTGTTCTCGTCGCCGGGTTCGGTCTTGGACACGGCAATCTGCGACAGCACCGAGGGGCGTAGCTTGACCACCCGGAACTGGGTGATGTCGCCGCCAAACTCCTGCAGCCGCTTCACCGCCCAGGGGCTCATGATGGTGCCCAGGTAGCGGCGCGGAATCTTGTAGTCCGACTCCAGCAGGTCCGCATCCTCACTGGGGTTGAACAGGCCCAGCGGCGACTCGTGCACCGGCGAGCCCTTGATGGCGTAGAACGGCACTTTTTCGATCAGCGCCTTGAGCTTTTCCGCCAGCGACGACTTGCCGCCGCCCACCGGCCCCAGCAGGTACAGAATTTGTTTCTTTTCTTCCAGCCCCTGGGCGGCATGGCGGAAGTAGGCGACGATGTGTTCGATCACCTCTTCCATGCCGTACAGGTCTTTGAAGCTGGGGTAGACCTTGAGCACCTTGTTGGCAAAGATGCGCGACAGGCGCGGGTCGGTGCGGGTATCGACCAGCGCGGGCTCGCCGATAGCCATCAACATGCGCTCGGCCACGCTGGCGTAGGCCGAAGGGTCCCGTTTGCACAACTCCAGGTAGTCTTGAACCGACATCTCCTCTTCCTGGGCCTCGGTAAATCGGCCTTGGTAGCGGGTGAAAATGGTCATGGCATTCTCCTAGGTGTTGTGCTGTTAACGGTGTATGGGTCTGAGTCGCAAGGCTCGTGGGAAGTTCTTCTTTTATGTGTTTTAAATCAGCTTGTAAATCATCATAGAGCGTTAATACCGCCGCGTGTGCAGTAAGGACACTGGTTTAGTGCAGTATCTCCAACAGCCGGTCCAGCCCGCCGGTATTGATAGCCACCATGGCCTGGGCGCGCACCGCCGGTTTGGCGTGGTACGCCACCGACAGACCTGCTACACCCATCATGGGCAGGTCGTTGGCGCCGTCGCCCATGGCAATGGCCTGGTGCGGGCCAATGCCCATCTTGGCGCAGGTTTCCAGCAGCATCTTGCGCTTCTCGTCGCCGTCGCAAATGTCACCCCAGGGCTGGTCCACCATGCGGCCGGTGAGCAGGCCGTTCTCGGTTTCCAGGTGGTTGGAGCGGGTGGCATCGATGTGCAATAAGTCACGAATCCGGTCGGTAAAGAATGTAAAGCCGCCGCTCACCAGCAACACTTTCATGCCCGCCGCCTTGCAGGCCGCCACCAAAGTGGCCGCGCCGGGGTTGAGTTGCAGGCGCTGGGTGTAGACCTGCTCCATGCTGGCCACGCTCACGCCCTTGAGCAGGGCCACGCGCTGGCGCAGGCTGTCCTTGTAGTCGGTGATTTCGCCGCGCATGGCGGCTTCGGTGATGGCCGACACCTCGGCCTTGCGGCCTGCGGCATCGGCGATTTCGTCCACGCATTCGATGTTGATCAGGGTCGAATCCATGTCGAAGGCGATCAGTTGGTAGTCGGCCAGGCGCAGCGGTGGGGTGATGGCTTGGAGGACGAGGCCGGGGGAGATTTCGTGCGGGAGGGACATGGCAAATTCGGTTGAAAAGATGCGGTATTTTGCTTGAGCCCCAGTGCCCGCCAGCCGGTTGAATCCAAAAGCCTGCGGGCTCCGTATTCCCTGCAGGCAAACTTGTATCCGGATATGTCTGACAATCCGCCCCATGCGCCCAACCACACCTGCCCGTTCGTTTAACCCACTCAACCCGGACATTGAACTCATGGAACTGCTAGACCGCGTCGCCCAGCGCGATGCACTCGCCCTCAAGGCTTTGTACGAGCACACCTCGTCCAAGCTCTACGGCCTGGCGGTGCGCGTGGTGGGTAACCGCGAATGGGCCGAAGACGTGCTGCAAGAGGCCTTCATGACCATCTGGCGCGCCGCAGGCGACTACCGCGCCACCCTCAGTCCGCCCATGGCCTGGCTGGGGTTGATCGTGCGCAGCCGCGGCCTGGACTTTTTGCGCCGCCGCACCGCCGACCGCAGCGGCGTGACGCAGGAGCTCGACGAAGTGATGGCCGAAACATTGGAGGGCGACAGCCCCAACCCCATGGACACCACCCACGCCAGCCAGCAGGCCTGGGCGCTGCACCAGTGCATGGCCCGGCTGGAAAACCGCCAGCGCGAGGTGGTCAGCCTGGCCTACCTGCGCGACCTGAGCCACGGCGAACTGGCCGAGCAGCTCAAGCTGCCGCTGGGCACGGTGAAGACCTGGATCCGGCGCGGGCTGGAGCAGCTGCGCACTTGCATGGCGCGGTTTGCGTGAGGGCCCGGCCATGAACCTGATCCAACACCCTGAACTCTTAGACAAACTCGCCGCCAGCTACGCCCTGGGCACGCTGCGCGGTGGCGCCCGGCGCCGTTTTGAAACCCTGGCCCGCGAACAGGCCCCGGTGCGCGCCGCCGCCCTGATCTGGCAGGCCCGCATTGGCAGCGTGGCCGAGCTGCAAACCGAGATCCTGCCCGAGCCCGTGGTGTGGACGCGCATCGACAACCTGGTGCAGGCCGATATGCAGCGCCAGGCCATGCGCGACGCGCAGGTAGCCCCGCCTGCTGCTGGGGGATGGCTGCGCAATTTGTTCCTCTGGCGCGGCGCGGCGGCCGCGGGTGTGGCGGCGGCCATCGTCGCCATGGTGGTGGGCGTGGACCAGCGCGCCCAGCTGGGCACCCAGATTGCCAGTCTGCAAACCCAGCTCCTGGCCACCCCGCAAATCAAATACGTGGCCGTGCTGGCCGACGGCAAGGCCGACCCTTCGATGCTGGTGACCTTTGATGCCCGCAACAACAAGCTGCTGCTGCAGCGCGTGGGCGGCTACCAGGAAGCCAGCGACAAGTCGCTCCAGCTCTGGGCCTTGCCCCCCTCCGGCGGCCCGCGTTCGCTGGGCGTGCTAGGCACCGACAAGCTGCTGCGCCTGACCGCCGGAGAAGGCGATGTCCACGCAGTCCCCACCCTGGCCATCACCCTGGAGCCCAAGGGCGGCGTGCCGCTAGGCTCTGGGCCGACCGGGCCGGTGCTGTTCAAGGGCGCTTTGATCCAGAAGATGCTTTGAGGGAGTTTTTTGAGGTATAGAAATGGCTCCCTGCGCTTACGGGATGAGCACGGGAAGCTCTTTTTTTGATAGTGTAAAAGTGTAGCGGATGGGGTGCCACTGGCATCCTCGGCCGGGGAGTGCGCCCGGCGGCGCAGTAACTTTCTTTTGCTTGGCCAAAAGAAAGTCACCAAAGAAAAGGCCACCCCCACTACCTGCGTCCCGTCGCTCTCGCGCCGGGGAACCTGCGGTGCTCGCTTCAGGTGGGGTCTGGCTAAACTCGCTGCGCTCAGACAACGCCAGCCCTGATCCACCTGAAGCTGCGCTCCTCGGCGCATCTAGAGGGGGACCCCGGGGAGCGGGATCGGGGGCGCGCAGCGCCCCATCGTGCCTAGGGCACGAAGCTGGGTCGGTGCGCCAGTCGATGTTCGGGGTGACTCAACAGCCGCCAATAACTCCCCCAGTTCGCGACCGGCGCGATGCCCGGCTGTGCCGGGCCGATCCCGCATCTGGGGTCCCCATCTGTATGCGCCGAGGAGCGCAGCTTTGGGCGGATCAGGGCTGGCGTTGTTTGAGCCGAAGGCGAGTTTAGCCAGACCCCGCACAAAGCGAGCACCGCAGGTTCCCGTAGCGCTAGCGGAGGGCGCAGACAGTTGGGGCGACGCATCGATGGTTACTTTTCTTTTGCGCAAAAGAACAAGTGACTGCGCCGCCGGGCGCACATCCCGGCTGACGATCGCTGTTGAGAGCAATCCACCACATTGCTACACTTTTGCACTATCAAAAAAATAGCTGCCCATGCTCACCCCATAAGCACAGGCAGTAGATTTAATACCTGAAAAATAACCCCAAATCTCAACAACACCGCCCCACACGCCCCTTGCCCCCATACCGCGCCTCCTGCCGCTCACGGAAGAAGGCCTCATAGCCCATGACCGGCTGGTCCGGGTGCTGGCTGCGCTGGTGGGCGACGTAGGTGTCGTAGTTGGGCACGCCGACCATCAGGCGGGCGGTCTGGCCCAAATAACTACCGAGGCTGGCGATTTCCTTAAGCATTGGCGCGGCCACCCCGGGCGGTCATGCGCACGGGCATCACTACCGGCACGCCGGTCTCGCGGGTGGTGGGCTGGCTGGCGCGGCGGGCGGCCAGGCAGGCGCGGATGCCGTAGAACAGGATGCTGACCACCACCACCATGAAGAAGGCGCACAGCGTGGCATCGATGTAGTCGTTGAAGACCACGCGGTGCATGTCTTCCATGGCCTTGGCGGGGGCCAGCAGCTTGCCCTGGTCGATGGCTTCGCGGTACTTGGCGGCGTGGGCCAGGAAGCCGATTTTCGGGTTGGCATCGAACAGCTTTTGCCAGCCAGCCGTCATGGTGCAAATCAACAGCCAGCCTGCGGGCAGCAGGCTGACCCAGGCGTAGCGCTTGCGCTTCATCTTGAACAACACCACGGTGCCCAGAATCAGCGCCACGCTGGCCAGCATCTGGTTGGAGATGCCGAACAGCGGCCACAGGGTGTTGATGCCGCCCAGCGGATCGACCACGCCCTGGTACAAGAAGTATCCCCAGGCCGCCACGCACAGGCCGGTGGCCAGGCCGCTGCTGATCCACGAATCGGTCTTCTTCAGCGAGGGCACAAAGGTGCCCAGCAGGTCTTGCAGCATGAAGCGCCCGGCGCGGGTGCCCGCGTCTACCGCGGTCAGGATGAACAGGGCTTCAAACAAAATCGCAAAGTGGTACCAGAAGCCCATCATGGCCTTGCCGCCCACCATGTGCGAGAAGATCTGCGCCATGCCCACGGCCAGCGTGGGTGCGCCCCCGGCGCGCGAGATGATGGTGGTTTCGCCCACGTCCTTGGCGGTTTGCAGCAGCATGTCGGGCGTGACCACAAAGCCCCACTGCGAGATCACCTGCGCGGCGCTTTCGGCCGTGGGGCCGAGCACGGCCAGCGGGCTGTTCATCGCAAAGTACACGCCCGGCTCGATGATGGACGCGGCCACCAGGGCCATGATGGCCACAAAGGATTCCATCAGCATCGCGCCGTAGCCGATGAAACGGGCCTGGGCCTCGTTTTCCAGCAGCTTGGGCGTGGTGCCCGAAGAGATCAGTGCGTGAAAACCCGACACCGCGCCGCAGGCGATGGTGATGAACAAGAACGGAAACAGGCTGCCTGCCCAGACCGGGCCGCTGCCGTCCACAAAGCGGGTGATGGCCGGCATTTTCAGGTCGGGGGCAATCACCACGATGCCGATGGCCAGCGCCAGAATCGCGCCGATCTTCAAGAAGGTGGACAAATAGTCGCGCGGCGCCAGCAGCAGCCACACCGGCAGCACCGAGGCGATGAAGCCGTAGGCAATCAAAATCCAGGTGAGCTGCTTGCCGTCAAAGGTGAACATGGGTGCCCATTCGGGGTTGGCCGCCACCTGGCCGCCGCCGACGATAGAGGCGATCAGCAGCACAAAGCCGATCACCGACACCTCGCCGATCTTGCCGGGGCGGATGTAGCGCGTGTACACGCCCATGAACAGCGCCAGCGGAATGGTGGCTGCCACGGTGAACGTGCCCCAGGGGCTTTCGGCCAGCGCCTTGACGACAATCAGCGCCAGCACCGCCAGAATGATCACCATGATCATGAAGGTACCAAACAATGCAATCACCCCGGGCACCGCGCCCAGCTCCGACTTGATCAGGTCGCCCAGCGAGCGGCCATCGCGCCGGGTCGAGATGAACAGCACCATGAAGTCCTGCACCGCCCCGGCAAACACCACGCCCGCCAGAATCCACAGCATGCCGGGCAGGTAGCCCATTTGCGCGGCCAGCACCGGGCCGACCAGCGGGCCCGCCCCGGCAATCGCCGCAAAGTGGTGGCCAAACAGCACGTATTTGTTGGTGGGCACATAGTCCAGCCCGTCGTTGAGCCGTACCGCGGGGGTAGGGCGGTCGGGGTCCAACTTGAGCACCGTGTCGGCAATGAACAGGCTGTAGTAGCGGTAGGCGATCAGGTAGACCGCAATGGCCGTGGCCACCACCCACAGGGCATTGACGGTTTCGCCCCGGTGCAGCGCAATGGTGGCCAGCGCCCCCGCGCCCCCTAGCGCCACCAGCGCCCACAGGGCGTGGTTGGTCCAGCTTTTTGTTGGAGTGTGCATGCTCTTGTCTCGTTGTAAAAATCGAAGACTTGAGTATTCCGTCCGTGACAAGTCAAAACATTGGTGCTACTGCGGAGCGCCGCTCTGTGTGAATACGTAAGCGTTTTCCCTAGCGCAGGGCCGTCTACCATTGGCATTCAAACCGAAAGGATGGCGATGCGTTTACGGTGGAAAGTGCTGCTGCTGGCCGCCGTGCCGCTGCTGCTGGCGATGGCGGCGGTGGCCTGGACGGTCCGCCAGCAGTCCGACCAGCTGGCCCAGGCCCAGATTGCCGCGGTGCAGCCCATCCTGCTGCAGGCCCGCAAGGACGAGCTGGCGCATTTTGTGCGCGTAGGCCTGCGCGCCATCGCTTACCTGGTGGAGCAAAAGGGCGATGTGGCGGCGGCCCAGAACGAAGCCCTGGCCCTGCTGCGGCGCATGGACTTTGACGAAGACAACTACTTTTTTGTCTACGACCAGAACGGCAACAGCCTGATGCACCCGCGCCTGCCGCAGCTGGAAGGCCGCAGCCAATGGGAGCTGCGCGATGCCGCAGGCGGCCTGACCATCCAGCAGCTGGTGGCCCGCGCCCAAACCGGCGGCGGCTTTGTGGACTACCCCTGGAACCGACCCTCCACCCAGCGTGTGGAGCGCAAGCTGGGCTATGTGGAATTCATCCCCGCCTGGGGCTGGGTGGTGGGCACCGGCCTGTACCTGGACCACCTGCAGGAAACCCAGGCGCTGATTTCCAGCTCTACCGCGCAAGCTATTCAACAAACCCGCAACCAGATACTTTTGATAGCACTCGCCGCCCTGCTGCTGGTCGCTGGCGGCGGATTTGCCTTGAATCTGTACGAGCAGCGCGCTGCCGATGCCCGGCTGCGCGCCATGGCCCAGAAGGTAGTGCTGTCGCAAGAGGCCGAGCGATCCCGCGTCTCGCGCGAGCTGCACGACGGCATCAGCCAGTGGCTGGTGTCGGTGAAGTTTGTCTTCGAGTCGGCCCTGGTGCAGGTGCAGCGCGGGGGCGGTGATGCTGCGACCACCCTGCGCAGCGGTTTGGACCTGATGCAGGGCGTGATGCGCGACGTGCGCCGCATCTCGCACGACCTGCGCCCCACGCTGCTGGACGACGTGGGCCTGGCCGGTGCGGTGGCCCAGATCGCCCGCGAGTTCGGCGAGCGCACCGGCATTGCCGTGGATGCGCAGGTGGATGTTTTACCGGTGCTTCCCGATGCTGTGGCCACCGCCGTGTTCCGGGTGCTGCAAGAGGCGCTGGGCAATGTGGAAAAACACGCCCAGGCCCGCCACGTGGCCCTGCACCTGCGCCACGGCACGGCGGGCCTGCACCTGGAGCTGCGCGACGATGGCAAGGGTTTTGACGTGCAGGCCAGCCAGCGCCAGGTGCGCGAAGGCCTGGGCCTGACCCACATGCGCGAGCGCATCGCCACCCTGGGCGGGCAGTTCAGCCTGCAGTCAGAGCCCGGTGCTACCGTTTTAACCGCCTATTTGCCCCCGGAAGCCTTGAAATCGTGACCCCCTCCACCGCCCGCGCCCCCATCAAGCTGCTGATCGTGGACGACCACCCCATCGTGCTGCACAGCCTGGTCAACCTGCTCACCACCTACGGCCCGCCGGTGCAGGTGGTGGCGCAGGCCCGCTGCGCCGAAGAAGCCCTGGTGCTGGCCGAGCAAAGCCAGCCCGACATTGTGCTCACCGACCTGCGCATGCAGCCCACCAGCGGCATCCACCTGATCGAGCGGCTGAGCGCACGCCAGCCTGGCATTCGCTACGTGGTGTTTACCGCCTCCACCCAGGTAGAGCACATGCTGCAGGCCTTTGATGCCGGTGCCGCCGGTTTTGTGGTGAAAGAGTCGGAGGTGGAGGTGATCGTCAAGGCCATAGAGGCGGTGATGGGCGGCTCTACCCACTACCCCGCCGGCCTGATGCGCGCCCTGGAGCGCCGCCAGCAGCAGCCCAGCCTCACGGCCCGCGAGGCCGAGGTGTTGGCCTTGGTGGCCCAGGGCCTGACCAGCAAGGAGATTGCCCGCAACTTGGGCATCGACTTTCGCACCGTGGACGCGCACCGCGCCAACATCCGCCAGCGTTTCCACCTGGACAGCAGTGCCGCGCTGCTGCGGTTTGCGATGGAAACCAGTAAAAATTAAGGAAATTGCTATTGAATAAGGAGCTGCCTGTGCTCAATCCATAAGCACAGGGTGCCGATTGCATGCATGGCTTTTTGCTATGGTTTTTGCGCCAGTGCCTTGTCGATGGCCGCCAGCAGCTTGGGGCTGTCCGGCCCTGTCATGGAGCTGTAGCTGTCGACCACCTGGCCTTTGCGGTCGATCAGGTACTTGTAGAAATTCCAGCGCGGCTCCTGGCCGGTGGCTTTGACCAGCTCGGCGTAGAACGCGTTTTTGCCCGTGCCCGACACGACCGATTTGCCCAGCATGGGAAACTTCACGCCATAGGTGTTGAAGCAGAAGTCGGCAATCTCCTTGGAGGTCTTGGCCTCTTGCGCGAAGTCGTTGGACGGAAAACCCAGCACCACCAGGCCCTTGTCTTTTTGCTTGGCGTACAACGCCTCCAGCCCCTCGAACTGCCCCGCAAAGCCGCAGTAGCTGGCGGTGTTGACGACGAGCACCACCTTGCCGGTGTACTGGCACAGGTTCTGCGGAGCTTCGTCTTGCAGGCGCGGAAACTGGTGCTGCAGCACGGCGGGGCACGAGGCGGGGGCGGTTTGCGCGAAAGCGGGCAGGCTGCTGGCGGCCAGCGCGAAGGCAACGGCGTAGAGGGTGGGGTGCATGGCGGTCTCCTTGTTCCCCGGAACTCTAGTGCTTTTGCATCAGCGCAGCATTCCCAGGGGTTGTTGCGAAGGAGATGAAGGCCTGCAAGGCGGGCGTGATCTGCTTGTGGCGCGGCACGATCACATGGCACTGGCGCTGGATGGCGGGCAGCGGCGTTTGCAGGCAGCGCAATTGCCCTGCAGCCAGCTTGTCCTGCACCACCCAGCGCGACAGGCAGGCAATCCCTAAACCGTGCACCGCCGCCTGCTGCATGGCCTCGGAGCTGCCGAGCTCGATGCTGCGCCGGTAGGCGTGCAGGTGCGGTAGCAGGGCCTGGTCGGTGGTTTCGCGCGTGCCCGAGCCGGGTTCGCGCAGCAGCCACACAGCCTCGCGCAAGTCGTCCAGCGATGCCGCTTTTTCTTGGGCCAGCGGGTGCGTGGGCGCGGCCACCAGCACCAGCGTGTCTTGCAGCCAGGGCGTGACCTGCAAGGTGGCCTCGTGGCAGGCGCCTTCGATCAGGCCCACGTCCAGCGCAAAGTTAGCCACCGCGCGGGCGATGTGCCCGGTGTTGCCGATCTGCACCCTGGACTGCCAGGCGCTGGCCTGCCCCGATGCCTGCCAGGCCGCCCAGCCGCCCAGCAGCGGCGGCAGCACGTAGTTGCCGATGGTGGTGCTGGCCCCAATGCGCAGCGACTGGGCCTGGCCACTTCCATCGCGTGCCATCTGCTCTATGCCCACCGCCCCGTCCAGCAGGGCCAGTGCGCGCGGCAGCAGGGCGCGACCGTTGTCGTTGAGCAGCAGGCGCTTGCCCACGCGGTCAAAGAGTTGCAGCGACAGCAGCCGCTCCAGCTCCGTCACGGCCGAGCTGGTGGCCGACTGCGACAGCGCAATCGCCACGCTGGCCGCCGTGGTGCTGCCGCCCTGGGCCACGGCCACAAAAATCTGCAGTTGGCGCAGGGTGAGGCGCAGGACATCCATGGTGGGTGGGCTTTCTGGTTACCGGTTGAATGGGTAGATATTACAGAAACAAGCTGTTGGACGGGTGATCTGGGGCTGTCTACAGTCGCGTCCATCCCCCGAACCCACCCGCCTGCCACCATGACCGCCACGCTTCTTGCGCTACCACTCGCCCCCCGTTTTCGACTCTTGCCGGGGCTGGCGCTGTGCGGCGCGCTGGCGGCCTGTGCCACGGTGCTGGGCGGTTTGCCTGTGTTGCAGGCGCACGGCCTGGGCGTGCTGACCCTGGCCATCGTGTTGGGCATGCTGGTGGGCAATACCGTTTACCCGCACTGGGCTCCAGCCAGCGGGCCCGGCGTGCAACTGGCCAAGCAGCGCCTGCTGCGCCTGGGCGTGGTGCTGTACGGCCTGCGCCTGACCACGCAGGACATTGCCAGCGTGGGCCTGGCCGGGGTGCTGATCGACGCGCTGGTGCTGGGCTCTACCTTTGCACTGGCGTGTTGGGTGGGCGTGCGCTGGTTGGGGCTGGACCGCAACACCGCCATGCTGGTCGGCATGGGCAGCGCGGTTTGCGGCGCCGCCGCCGTGATGGCCACCGAGCCGGTGCTGCGGGCCCGGGCCGAGCAGGTTACGGTGGCGGTGGCCACGGTGGTGGTGTTTGGCACGCTGGCCACCTTTGTCTACCCCATGCTGTACACCCTGAATCTGCAGGTGCAGTGGGTGCCCGGTGGTGCGCACGGCTTTGGTATCTATGTGGGCTCCACCGTCCACGAGGTGGCGCAGGTGGTGGCTGCCGCGCGCGCCATCGGGCCCGAGGCGGCCGATGCTGCAGTCATCGCCAAGATGGTGCGGGTGATGATGCTGGCCCCGGTGCTGCTGGCGCTGTCGGCCTGGCGGGCCCGCGAAAGGGAACAAGCTGCCCCGCAGCGGCTGGCCGTGCCATGGTTTGCCCTGGGCTTTATCGGCATGGTGTTGTTCCATTCGCTGCAGTTACTGCCCGCATCTGTGGTGGAGGTGGCTCATGGGGTGGATACCGCGCTGCTGGCCATGGCGATGGCGGCGCTGGGTGTGTCCACCCAGCTGGGGGCCATCCGCCGGGCGGGCTTGCAACCCTTGCTGCTGGCTGGGCTGCTGTTTGCCTGGTTGCTGGTGGGCGGCGCGGGCATCCACCACGCCGTGCTGGGGTGGCTGGGTTGATTTATCCTTGCACCTTCACTCTGGGAATCCACACCATGCCGACTTCTTCCTTTATTGCTGCGCTGGTCCTTGGCTGCGCCAGTTTTCTGGCCCATGCCGCCGATGCCCCGGCCAAAGTGGTGGGTGGCGTGCTGGTCGGCCCCAATGGCATGGCGCTGTACACCTTTGACAAAGACCTGGCAGGCAACGGCAAGAGCGTCTGCAACGGCCCCTGCGCCACCCTGTGGCCACCGCTGATGGCCAGCGCCGCCGACCAGCCCCATGGCAACTTCACCCTGGTCACCCGCGACGACGGCGGCAAACAGTGGGCCTACAAGGGCAAGCCGCTGTACTTTTTCCAGACCGACAAATCCGCCGCCGACCGCAAGGGCGACAACTTCAAGGATGTCTGGCACCTGGTGAAGTAAGCGTTGCTATTTATTCAGTAGCTGCTTGCGCTTATGCAATAAGCGCAGAGAGCCGATTTGGCTTATAAATTTGGCCTATGGGTCAGCGCGGGCGGTGCATCTGGAATAGCTGCTCCGGCCCCACGTGGAAGTAGTCCGCCGGGCCGCCGCCACGCAGAATGTGCCCGGCGTGGGCCGTGTCGTACACGCCGTCTTTGAGCAGTGCAGTGTCGATGTGCACAGCCACCACCTCGCCCAGCACCAGCCAGGTGGGCACCGTGTCGCCCTGGGCGGTTTGCAACTGCACGATCTGCGTAGTGCGGCACTCGAACGCTACGGGGCTCTCTTGTACCCGCGGCACCGCCACCAGCTGTGACGCCACCGGGGTCAGCCCGGACAGCGCGAATTCGTCCACCTCGGGCGGCACGGCGGCGCAGGTCTGGTTCATGGCCTCGGCCAAGGTGCGGGTGGCCAGGTTCCATACAAATTCGCCGGTCGCCTCGATGTTGCGCAGCGTGTCTTTGGCACCCACGCTGGCAAAACCAATGATGGGCGGCGTGTAGTTAAAAGCGTTAAAGAAGCTGTAGGGCGCCAGGTTCAGCGCCCCGGCGGCGCTGCGCGAGGCAATCCAGCCGATGGGCCGCGGCCCGACGATGGCGTTGAACGGGTCGTGCGGCAGCCCGTGGCCGAGGCGGGGTTCGTAGGAGTGGATAGGCATGGCCCGAAGATACCAGCCTGTTACAGACCGTTGTGGTTTTAGGCCGCAGGGCCTGCGCCGTTCACCAGCACTTCTTCAAACTCGGCCAGCTCCAGTGCGATGGCGGCATATTTCTTGGACTTGGCTTTGTTGTCGGCCCACTGCAGGGTGGCGGCTTCCAGGTCGGCCTTGTAGTGGGCGAGGGCGGCCTGTTTTGTTTTCTGGGTCACGGACTTGTCGGCGCTGGACCACAGGTCGATCAGTTCGCCCAGGCCGTTGTCGAAGTCGTCATAGGTTTCAAGGGGAATCCATTGGCCGTTTGGGTCGAACATGTGTGCTTTCGGTGATTGCATAGGATGCGGGAATGATTGGGCATAAAAAAAGCACTTAACCGGGAGGGATAAGTGCTTTTTAGTTTTTGGCTCCTCGACCTGGGCTCGAACCAGGGACCTACGGATTAACAGTCCGGCGCTCTACCAACTGAGCTATCGAGGAATAAATCTACTTTTTAGGACTTACGCAGCGCCCCTGTTTCGCCCTTCGGGCTTACAGGGGGAACTTGCGTAAGTCCTGTACTTTTAACTTTCATGGACTCGGTTGCAGAGCACCCCGAGCCATGAAAGTTGTTTCACATTAACTGAAATAAAAAGGGCCTACGGGTTGGCGTAAGCCCATTTTGAAATTTTGGCTCCTCGACCTGGGCTCGAACCAGGGACCTACGGATTAACAGTCCGGCGCTCTACCAACTGAGCTATCGAGGAATATTGCAGCCTCAAATTATAGCGTGGGAATTCAGCGTTTCTGCGCAGGCGCTAAAAACTTCTGGATGGTAGCGCCCAGTTCGGCTGCCGCTTGCTCGGGGTCCGCCGCTGCCGTCAGCGCCCGCACCACGCCGATCGAGCCCACGCCGCTGGCCAGCACCTCGGGCAGCCGCTCAATATCGATGCCACCGATGGCGACCAGCGGATAGTCGCGCAGCAGGCGGGCGTAGGCGGCCAGCCGTGCCGTCCCTTGGGGGGCGGTGGCCATGCGTTTGAGCGTGGTGGGGAACACGGCACCCAGGGCGATGTAGCTGGGGCTGACGCGGTCGGCGCGCAGCATCTCGGCGTAACCGTGGGTGCTGACACCCAGGTGCAGGCCTGCGGTGCGGATGGCGTCCAGGTCGACCGGCTGTAGCAGATCCAGGTCTTCCTGGCCCAGGTGCACGCCGTAGGCTCCGGCCTGGATGGCGGCCTGCCAGTGGTCGTTGATGAACAGGAGGGCGGGCGTGCCCTGCACGGCAGCCACGGCGGCTTGGATCTCGCGCTGGATGGCTTGCGCGTCATCCGATTTAAAGCGCAGCTGCACCGTGGGCACCCCGGCGCGCGCCATGCGCCTCACCCAGGCGGCATCGGGCAGCACGGCGTACAGGCCGAGCTGTTGCGGGCAGGGCGGAAAGGCATCCGGGCGCGGCCAGGGGCGCAGGCCGAAATCGATAGGGCTGTCGGGCCAGTCGGTGGCGTTGCCCGTGCGTTCGATTTGCGCCTGCCAGGCCTGGGCGATGCAGGCGGCATCGGCGGGGATGAAGCCGAGTTGCAGGCAGGCGCTGAGGCGTTCTGCATGGTCGGTAGCGGGCAGCGCCATACCGGCGTAGCGGGTGAGGATGTCGTGGGGCATTTTTATTCCTGCGCGTGGTGCCAAAACGGCGTGCCGAGCACCGGGGTGCTGGGTTGGGCGGCCTGCTGCTCCAGCATGGCACCGCCCAGAAAGGCGTTGCGCCCGGCCTGCACGGCATCGGCAAAGGCACCGGCCATGCGTACCGGGTCTTGGGCCAGGGCAACGGCGGTGTTGAGCAGCACCGCGTCGTAGCCCCATTCCATCACCTGGCAGGCGTGTGAGGGGCGGCCCAGCCCGGCATCGACCAGCAGCGGCACGCTCAGCCGTTCGCGCAGCACCTGCATGGCGTAGGGATTGATAGGGCCTTTGCCGGTGCCAATGGGCGCGGCCCAGGGCATCACGGCTTGGCAGCCCACGTCCACCAGGCGCTGGCACAGCACCAGGTCTTCGGTGCAGTAGGGCAGCACCTTGAAGCCGTCTTTCACCAGGCGGCTGGCGGCTTCCACCAGGTTCAGCGTGTCGGGCTGCAGGGTGTAGTCGTCGCCGATCAGTTCCAGCTTGATCCACGGCGTGTCGAACACCTCGCGCGCCATGTGGGCGGTGGTGATGGCCTCCTGCAGGCCATGGCACCCGGCGGTGTTGGGCAGCACGGGCACGCCGGTCTGGCGCAGCAAATCCCAGAAACCATTGGCCGCCGCCTCGGGCTGGCCCAGGTTCTGGCGGCGCAGCGACGCGGTCAGCATGGCGGGGCGGGCGCGGGCAATGGCGCTGCCCAGGATGCTGGGCGAGGGGTAGCGCGAGGTGCCCAGCAGCAGGCGGCTGGCGAAGCTTTCGCCGTATAAAACAAGGGGATCAGAGTTCATAGTTCAGCCGCCGGTGACGGGGTGGATGATTTCGATGCGGTCGGCATCTTTGAGGGCGGTCTGCGGGTACAGCGCGCGCGGCACAAAGCTTTTGTTGACGGCGGCGGCAAACGGCGGCTGGGCCTGCAGCAGTGCCACCGCGTCGGCCAACGTGGCACCCACGGGCAGGGTGTGGGGAAGGTTGTTGATCAGGACGTTCATACAGTTTCTATAGCAAGCTTCCATTGTGTGGCAAGCGCGGAGTGCCCTTTTTCCATCCACTCCAGCACCGCGTCCAGCATCGCCGGGGCAATCAAAAAGCCGTGGCGGTACAGGCCGTTGATTTGCAGTACCCGTGGGGCCAACTGCCGGATGGCGGGCAGGTTGTCGGGCAGGGTGGGGCGGCACTGGGTGCTGGACTCCAGAATCCGCGCCTCGCCAAAACCGGGGTGCACGCTGTAGGCGGCGCTGAGCAGCTCCAGGCTGGAGCGCACGCTCATGGGCGAGAGGTCATCGGACTCGATTTCGGTGGCACCCACCACGAACAGGTTATTTTCTTTGGGCGCGATGTACAGCGGATAGCGCGGATGCACCAGGCGCACCGGGCGGCGCAGGTCCACCCCGGGTGCGTGCAGGCGCAGCACCTCGCCGCGCACCGCGCGCAGGCCCGGCCATTGGCCGCGCGCGCCCAGACCCCGGCAGTCAAAGACCCAATCCGCCTGGCAGTCTTGCGGCTCGCGGGGGCTGTGCCAGTGCAGATCAACACCGAACTTTTGCAACTGCAGCAGCAGGGCGGCCAGCAGTTGGCGGTTGTCTAGTTGGCCCTCGCCGGGCAGGTACAGGCCCTGGGCAAAGCGGCTGCCGATGCTGGGCTCTAGCGTGGCAATGGCGGCGGCATCCAGTGGCTGGGGCGCGGGCAGGCTGGGCAATGCCTGGCGCGTGGCCGTCAACTGGTGCCCGAAGCGCGTGGCCTCGGCCGCGTCCTGGCGGTGCCACAGAATCAAGGTGCCGTTTTGCTGGAAAAACACCGGTGCGTCGAGCTGCGCGATCAGCTCCGGCCAGCGCCGCAGCCCGTGCTGGCCCATTTGGACCACTTGTGTTTCGGTGATGGCCGACTCGGCCAGCGGGGCCAGCATGGCGGCGGCGACACGGGCGGCGGCCCCTTCGGCATCCGGCCCACCGGCTTCAAACACCTGCACCCGGTGGCCCGCGCGTGCCAATGCCAGGGCCAGCAAGCGGCCCATCAGGCCTGCGCCGAGGATGGTGGTGGTGAGGCTGGTAGCCACGTGAAAGTCCTATTCAAGGTAGGACAAAACGAGGCTCAGTCGTTGATGGAAATCTTCCCACGCCAGTATTACCTGGATCGGGTATGAGGGTTTTTCTCAGTCCTGCCATGTTGGCCAGACACCCCTGTTTCATCCGTGGCGTGAATTACATCACACTCGCTCGCCGATAATTTCGGGATGACTGACAACCCCATTTTCCCGCGCTACCTGCGCCTGCTCTCCATTGCCGGGTCCGACAGCGGCGGCGGCGCGGGCATCCAGGCCGATTTGAAAACCTTCAGCGCCCTGGGCTGCTACGGCATGACGGCGCTGGCCGCACTCACCGCGCAAAACACCCGGGGCGTGACAGCTATCCACCCCGTGCCCCCCGCCTTCCTGAAAGCCCAGCTGCAGGCCGTGCTGGACGACATCGGCGTGGATGCGGTGAAGATCGGCATGCTGCATTCGCCCGAGATGGTGGAGGTGGTGGCCTGGGCTATCGACCACTACCAGCTCCAAAAAGTGGTGCTCGACCCGGTGATGGTGGCCACCAGCGGAGACCGGCTGATGGCCCGGGAGACGGTGCAGGTGCTGGTGGACCAGCTCTTTCCCCGCGCCACCGTGGTTACGCCGAATCTGGACGAGGCCGCCTTGCTGCTGGGCCGCAGCGTGGAAGATGTGGCCGCGCTAGAGCCCGCCGTGGCCGACCTGCTGGGCCTGGGTGCGCAGGCGGTGCTGGTCAAGGGCGGGCATCTGCCGGGCAGCGCGGTGGTCGATGTGCTGGGCCTGGCCAGCGGCACACGCCAGCGCTGGGAGTCGGTGCGTATCGCCACCCACAACGGCCACGGCACCGGCTGCACGCTGTCGTCCGCCATCGCCGTGTACCTGGCGCAGGGCCAGGCCTTGCCCGAGGCGGTGGGGCTGGCGCGGACCTACATCCTGGGGGCGATCATCGGCGGTGCCCAGGTGCACACGGGGCACGGACACGGCCCGTTGAACCACGGCTTTGCGCCCGTGGCGATGCAGGTGATCAAAGGGTAAATTTATAAGAAATAGGCCGCTAGCGCTTATTCCATAAGCGCAACCAGCTCCTATTTTTGTAGTGCGTAGGTGATCCGCAGCGGGCGGCTCATCCAGGCGGCCAGGTACACCACAGCCAGCGTGGGCAGGGCCGCGCCAAACTGGGGTGCGTAGAGGGCCAGCAGGTGGTACAGCGCGATACCCGCCAGCCATAACCCCGCTGCCACCGGCTCCACCAGGCGCTGCACCGAGGCGGTGGCGTGGCTGCCCAGGCGGCCCAGAATCACCCCGAACAGCGGCACAAACACCGAGCTCAGCATCAGCAAAAACGGCTCCAGGCTGTGGATGGGCAGCACCAGCGCCAACGCGGTACAGCCCACCGCCAACAGCAGGCCCCAGCGGCGGATGCTCAGCTTGGGGTGCAAGCTGTGGGCCGACACCGCGCCCGAATACACGTCGCCATAGGCGTTGTCGATCTCGTCGAACAAGATCAGCCCCAGCGCCAGCAGGCCGCCCTGGGCGATCAACAGTGCGGTGACCAGGTCCGTGCCCGGTGCGGCTACGGTCACCACCACTACGCCCAGCGCGTAGCACCAGATGTTGGCCAACGCGTAGCCCAGCCAGGTGCCGGCCATGGCCGATTTGCCATTGCGGCCATGGCGGGCGTAGTCGGCCACCAAGGGCAGCCACGACACCGGCATGGCAATCACCAGGTCCATGGCCGACAGCAGGCCCTTGCTGCCGTCGCCGGGGCGGTGCCAGAAAGCGGCTGCGTCACCGGCCAGCAGCTTCTGGGCGAACTGCCAGCTCAGCCACAGCAGCGACAGCACCACCAGCGGCAGGCCAAAGCGGCTGATGAACTTGCGCACCAGGGTCAGCATGGAGGCCGCCATCAGCGCCGTCAGCACCGCGCCCCACAGAAGGGTGGTGAGCAGCACGCCTTGGGTGCCGCTGAGGTTCCAGCCCAGGCTGCGTTGGGCGATGGCGGCGGTGCCGTCGCGCATGATGACCAGCTCGAAGGTGGTCCAGCCCACCAGTTGCACGATGTTCAGCAGCACAGGCAGCCGGGCAAAACCGCTGCCAAAGGTGGCATGCATCAGCCCGGCGCTGGACAGCCCGCTGTCGCAGGCGATGCGCGCCACCCAGGCCAGCAGCCCCGCGCCCAGTACCGAGCCCAGCACGATGGCCAGCAGCGCCTGCTGCGTGCCCACTGCGGGCACCAGGTAGGCACCGATCTGCATCACCAGCAGGCCCACGCCCAGGCTGAACCACAGGGCGGCGTGCGATGCGCCACTGAAAACACGGCCTGCGGCCGGGATCGGCGTCAGGGCTTCATTGTGAAAAATAGGTGAATGTGCCACTCATTTGCTCCATGCAAGATGCTGGCAGGGTGGCTTGAACCGCACGGCGTGCATGGCCGGAGAAGGCCGCCGTGGTAGAACTTGCTTCCCTGCGCGGGGATTACCCCAATCAGGTTCAAAGGGACTTTCTCAGTCGCGGCCCTGGAACAATTTCCACAGCTGCAACACCCCCAGCGAAACCCCGCAGTGCTGCGGAGTGGGCGGATTCTAGCGCAGTGGCTTACATGTAGACACAAAATGGGCCTCCAGCGCAGATGCCATCGGCGCAAGCAGCTATCAAAACAATAGCCGTACAATCGGCTGCAGCCAGGTACGTGGTTCGTGCGCATCCGTGTGGATGTCGGCCTTGCACCTCCCAGCCAACTTACTCAGGATTTACGCAAGTTCCCCCTGTAAGCCCGAAGGGCGATACAGGGGCGCTGCGTAAGTCCTATTATTTATTCATCGCCCCATGGATGTACTCTTGACCCCCCATCGGCTCGCCGCCTGCGCCTTGCTGGGCCTGGCCTGCCACGCCATGGCCCAGACGGCCACTGCCCCCGATACGCCCCAGGTTGCAGCGCCTTCCGTGCCGTACCGCTGGCGGCTGGAAATCAGCCCGTACACCACCCATTTCAACCCCAGCCCCGAACACCGCCATGTGGTGCTGGTGGGCCTGGAACGCGAGTCCACCGTAGACAACAGCTTGGTGGGCCTGGCGCTGTTCAGCAACTCGTTTGGCCAGGAAAGCGGCTACCTGTACCTGGGCAAAAGTTACTACAACGTGTTTGAAAGCCTGCCGCAGGTGTATTTGAAGTGGTCGGCAGGCGTTTTGTACGGCTACAAGCCGCCCTATAACGACAAGGTGCCGCTGAACTACAAGGGTTTTTCGCCCGCCTTTGTGCCCGCCGTGGGCTGGCGCTTTGGCGACGGCTGGAATGCCCAGGTCGACCTGCTGGGCACGGCCGGGCTGACCTACTCGCTGGTGAAAGAGTTTTAAGCCGCTTTGACAGCCACTTTTTAAGCCTTTGAAAAGCCCATTTTTTATGGGCTTTTTTTGGATCTGGTTGGCTGAAAAAATCGCCAGATTGCCGCACAATGAACGTATCTCCACCACGGTACGCCGCCATGCCCACAGCCGCTTTTTGCCCTGATGTGCGTTTGCCTCCACGCTATGGCGCGGTGCTGGCCCTGCTGTGTTGCAACGGGTGGGCGTTGGCGCAGGATGTAGACGAGACCGCCGCAGGGGCTCCGCAACTGGAGCTGGCCACGCTGTCCATGCCAAACTTGCAGCGCGCCGATGCACGGCCCGATTCCCGCCTCACCCTGACCAGTTGGTCCGGCCCCACGGACCGGGCGGGCTTTGGGCTGGGCGTGGGCTTGACGACCCCGCAGCACAACTTGGCAGGGGATGGGCGTCATACCCCCGGCGGGCTGGACCTGGGCCTGCACTGGCGCTCTGCCGACCGGGGCCAGGGCCGTGTGCGCATCGGGGTGTGGCAGCAGGTGGGCTCCTGGCCAGACCCTGTGCTGGGCATTGCCAGCCAAACCGCCAACCCCCTGAACTACAGCACCCGGCTGGAGATGCAGTTCAGTGCCGCCAGTGCGCGCGGCATCCAGTTTGAGCTGGGCGGGGCCTTGGGCATGCAGCTCAACAAAAACGAACGGGTGGTGCTGCGCGTGAGCCGGGGTCGGCCCATGGTGTATTACCGGCTGCGGTTCTGATTCACACCCAGCCCATCGCACCCAGGGCCGCGCCAACCCCCAGCAGCCACAAAATGTGCACCTTGGTGCGCCAGACCACCAGGGCGCTGAGGCCCGTCAACAGCCATAGCGGCCAATCGCGCACCAGGCCATGCTGGGCACTCGATAGCAACCAGCCGGTGGCCAGCATCAGCGCAATCACGATCGGGGCCATGCCCTGTTTGAAAGCCCGCACCGCGCGCAGCTCGCGGTTGCGATGGCCCCAGCGGGTGGACAGCCACATCAGCGTGGTGCTGGGCACCAGGATGCCCAGCATGGTGCAGGCCATGCCCAGCAGGGCCGCGCCATAGCCACCGGCGTTCAGCCCCACGTTCCAGCCCATCAGGGCCACGAACAGAATATTCGGCCCCGGCGCGGCCTGGGCGATGGCAATCGACGTGTTGAACTGCTCGTCGGTCAGCCACTGCTGCTGCTCGACCAGAAAACGGTGCATGTCGGGTGCGGCGGTGATTGCGCCGCCCACGGCCAGCAGCGACAGCGAGGTGAAGTGCCACCACAGGGCCAGCCAGTCCAGACCCTGCATGGCGATGCTGTGCAGGCCGTTCATGGTGCCAGCTTGCGGTAGGTTTGCACGCAGGCCAGGCCGCCGATGGGCAGCAGCACGTAGGCCAGTGGCCAGTGCAGCAAGGCAATCGGCACAAAAGTCAGCACGCCCAGCACCAGGCACAGCGCGATGCCCATCACATGGTGGCGCACCGCCCGCAGCAGGCGCAGGCCGGTGGCGCAGATCAGCCCCGCCGCCACCGCGCCCATGCCGCGCAAGGCACCCACCACCGCCGGGTGCTCGGCGTACTGCGCGTACACCAGGGCCAGGGCCAGTACCACCAGCAGCGGCAGGGCCAGCAGGCCGGTGGCGGCGGCCAGGGCCCCGCGCAGGCCGAAGTGGCGGTCGCCCAGCATCACCGACAGATTCAGCACATTCGGGCCGGGCATGATCTGCGCCACGGCCCAGTCTTCGAGAAATTGCTCCTGGGTCAGCCAGCGTTTTTTCTCCACCATTTCGCGCTGCACCACGGCCAGCACGCCGCCAAAGCCCTGCAGGGCCAGCCAGGTGAAGGACAGGAACAGATCGGTGGGCGACTGGGGCTGTTGTAGGGAGGATGCGGAGGCGGATGTAGCGTGGGGCGGTGGATGCATCGCTGGATTATCGCCACGGCTCTTGCGTTTGTCCTCCAAATGGAGGATGCGGGCCGGGCCCGCAGGGCGCAAGCGGTGGCCCCATGGTGGTGCGCTACGGTACATTGGCCCGGTCTTCCAACCGCAGCCCCATCCGCATGATTGAACGCACCCTTTTCAGCCCGGACCACGAAGCTTTTCGCGACAGCTTTCGCCGTTTTGTCGACAAAGAAATCGTGCCCTTCCACGCCGCCTGGGAAGAGCAGGGCTATGTGGACCGCAACGTCTGGCACAAGGCCGGGGCCAACGGGTTTCTGTGCCCTTCCATGCCCGAGGAATGGGGTGGTTCGGGGGCCGACAAGCTGTATTCGGTGGTGCAGATCGAGGAATTGGCCCGCGCGGGCATTACCGGCATTGGCTACAGCCTGCACAGCGAAATCGTGGCACCCTACCTGCTGCACTACGCCACACCTGCGCAAAAAGCCAAGTACCTGCCGCAAATGGCCAGCGGGGCCATGGTGGGCGCGATTGCCATGAGCGAACCGGCCGCCGGGTCGGACCTGCAGGGCATCCAGTCCACCGCCATCGTGCAGCCCGACGGCAGCTACCGCCTCAACGGCAGCAAGACCTTCATCACCAACGGTTGGCACGCCGACCTGGTGGTGGTGGTGGCCAAGACCAACCCGGCCGCCGGGGCCAAGGGCACCAGCCTGTTTCTGGTGGAGCGCGGCATGCCCGGCTTTACCGTGGGCAAGCGCCTCAAAAAGCTGGGCATGAAGGCCCAAGACACGGCCGAGCTGTTTTTTGACAACGTGCACCTGCAGGCCGACCAACTGCTGGGCGGCAGCCTGCATGAAAACCGGGGCTTCGTGTGCCTGATGGAGCAGCTACCCTGGGAGCGCCTGCAGATTGCCATCACCGCCGTGGCCGCGGCCCAGGCCGCCATCGACTGGACGGTGGCCTATGTGAAGGAACGCAAGGTGTTTGGCCAGCCGGTGGCCAGTTTCCAGAACACCCGCTTCACCCTGGCCGAGCTGCAGACCGAGGTGCAGGTGGCCCAGGTGTTTATCGACCGCTGCACCGAGCTGCTGCTGCAGGACCGGCTGGACACCGCCACCGCCAGCATGGCCAAGTACTGGACTACCGACCTGCAGTGCAAGGTGATGGACCAATGCGTGCAGCTCTTCGGTGGCTACGGCTATATGTGGGAATACCCCATCACCCGCGCTTACGCCGATGCCCGGGTGCAGCGCATCTACGGTGGTACCAACGAGATCATGAAAGAAGTGATTACCCGGGCGATGGGGCTGGGCAGCTAGTTGCTATTTAAAAGAGAGCTGCTCGTGCTTATTGGATAAGCGACAGAGCCTGATTTAAGGCTATTGCAACGTTGTAACACACACTGTGAGCTTGAAGCGGTGGTGACGCCTTGCATCTGGTGATGCTACCCATGCCTTTTGGGCCTATCAGGTAGTGAGCTATGTTGTATTGCTTTCTTTTCCTCGTGGACGCAGACTTGCTACATCCCACACAAAAAAGAGACACACAACATGATAAACAGGCGACATCTACTGGCCATGGGGGCATTCATACCCGCACTGGTGAACGCGCAGTCTTATCCATCCAAACCTATCCGCATCGTGGTTCCGTTCGGTGCGGGCGGTATTGCCGATCTCACGGCGCGCGCTGTTGCCAGCAAGCTGGGAGCCGAATTGCACCAGGGCGTGATCATTGACAACAAGCCCGGCGCGGGCGGTGTGGTTGCCGGTGAAATCGTCGCAAAGTCGGCCCCTGACGGCCATACCCTCCTGCTCATGAGCAACGCGACCGCGGTGAGCTCGGGCTTGTTCAAGACGCTGCCGTTCAATGCGGAAAAGGACTTCGCGCCGGTCATCACCCTCGGGTTTTTCGACATCGCCGTCCTCGCCGCTGCCAACAGCCGCTTTAAATCGATGCAGGAAATGCTGGCCTTCGCAAAGGCCAATCCCGGCAAACTAAATATCGCCACTATCAACATTGGCAGCACCCAGCACCTAGCCGCCGAATTGCTCAAGACGAGTGCAGGGGTTGACTTTCAGGTGGTGCCATTCAATGGTTCACCCGCTGTACTCACCGCTTTGCGTGGCGGGCAGGTCGATGGGGTCGTCGAGATTCTGGGGCCGATGATGGGCCAGATTGCCTCCAAGGCCGTCCGGCCGCTGGCGGTGATGGGGGCCAAACGCACATCCTTGCTCGCGGATGTCCCCACGGTCGCCGAAAGCGGCGTGCGCGGGTTTGATGTCGCCTCGTGGAACGCGCTGGCAGCGCCCGCCCGTACGCCTCCAGCTGTGATTGCACTGCTCAATCGCGAGGCAAACAAGGTCTTGGCGACTGCGGACCTGCGCAAGCAGTTGGCGGATCTGAACGTCAGCCCCGCAGGCGGTACCCCGGAGCAATTGCGCGCACTGCTGGCATCAGAAACACTGCGCTGGTCTGAGGTCATCACGCGCGCAAAAGTGCCACGTCTGTAGAGCGATGTGACGCTGTCAAGGCCTGTCTTCAGATCGTAAACAGTGGACATTCGACAACTTCGCTATTTCATCCGTGTGGTGGAATTGGGCAGCTTCAGCCGTGCTGCACTGGTACTGGGTATCTGCCAGCCTTCCATCAGCCGGCAGATTCGCCAGCTTGAAGTGGAACTGCGTCAGACCTTGTTGATTCGCAATGGACGTGGCGTGGAGCCCACTGAGGCGGGAAAGGTCTTGCTCGAACTTGGTCGCGGAATTCTGCACCAGATGGACCGGGTATACGAGGAACTAGGACGTGTCGAAGGCAAGCTTGCTGGGAGGGTGTCGGTGGGTTTGCCCCCGACGTGGGCGCGCCTTGTCGTGCTTCCGTTCACCCGTTTGTTGCAGCGCGAAATGCCCTATGCGTCGGTGGCTGTAATCGAGGGGCCTTCGGTCAGCATGCGTGGCGATTTGCTGTGCGGCAAGCTCGATATAGCCTTGCTTTATGACCCGCTGCCAACACCAGATCTCGAATTTTTTCCTTTAAAGAATGAGGAGCTTTTCGTCATCAGCAGCAGGGACGACAAGACTGCCGGGCTCGCGCCTCTGACGCTGGCGCAGCTTGCAACGATGCCCCTCGTCATACCGGGGCGACCCAACCCGATCCGCATGTTGCTGGAGCGAGAGGCTTGCGCGATGGGCTTGGGCTTGCGGATCGCCTACGAGATTGAGGGAATCGGCAGCATCCTGGAGTTGGTGCGCAGCGGTGCTGGACACGCGGTACTGTCGATTGCCTCCGTCCAGACCTTGGGGCATGCCGGGGCCTATCGCTGCCAGCCCGTGGGGCCGGACGGCCTGAAGATTCGGCTCATGCTCGCCGTATCGGCCCGGCGCGCCTCTACCCACACGCAAAAAGCTGCGTTCACGTTCCTGGCCGAACTGGTGCGGGCCACAAATGCGCAGTTGCCGAGCTTGCAAGACCTACCTGGCAGTGCCGATATTCCTTATCTGCAATTGCATCAGCGCACATCAAAGCGAACTACTCTAAAGGAGAAAAAATGAACAAGAGACACTTGGTTGCCGCCACTGTACTTTGCGTTGGGTTACCCGTGAGCGCGCAAACTGCCAGCTCTGTAACCCTGTACGGGATCATCGACGCGTCAGCTCGTACGCAGACCGGCCTGACCCGGACCTATGCGCGCTCCTCGTTCGACACCACCGTCATCGCCAGCGGCGTAGGCCTGACGAGTCGTTGGGGCCTGCGGGGAACCGAAGACCTGGGGGGCGGGCTGCGGGCCAGCTTCCAGCTGGAGTCGGGTATCAATGTGGACACGGGGGCTTCAGCCAATGCGGTCACCTTTTTTGACCGGGCATCGGTGGTGGGCCTTGCCGGCCACTGGGGCAGTGTCACGTTGGGGCGGCAGAACACGCTCACCGCCGACTCCGCCGGGGTCGCGGATCCCATCGGCTTGCGTTTCGCCAGCCTGAACCCCAATATCCAGAACGTCGGCCTGTCTGCGCACCAACTTGGTATCGAATATGGTGCCACCGGTTCAAGCGCGGCATCGAACCGGGTGAACAACTCGGCAAAGTTGTCCGTGCCCGTCGGGGGGCTGGTCGCCCGCGCCATGCACGGTTTCGGTGAAGCGGTGGGCTCCGGGTCCCTGCAGAGTGTTTCAGGTTTAGGCCTGGACTATGTAACCCCTGGTCTGAGCCTGACCACGGCCTATACGCGCTTCAAAGACATCAACGACAGGGCGCTGAACGCAGCCAATGTGGGCGCTTCGTGGCTGGTACTGCCGTCGCTGCGCCTGATGGCGAACTTTGGATACAACCGCGGCGCTACCTCGGCGACATCGACGACCACCCATCGCATCGCGGTGGCGGGCGTCAATTACGCCATCACGCCAGCCGTTGACCTGCTGGCGGGCTACTACAGGTTGAATCGTGAACGTACTAACTTGGCCGATGATGGCTTCAACCGCGTGTTGGCCTACCTGGAGTACAAGTTTTCCCGCCGCAGCAAGGTTTATTTGGAGCTGGACACCACACGCTGGAAGGGAAATTACCTGGGAACCGGCAACAAAGCGAGCTCTAACGGTGTCAGTCTGGGCATGACGCACGCCTTCTGACGCACGTCTTCTGACCAGCGCAGCAACTTATATTTTTTCTACCTGCGTCGCCACCGTGCTGCGGTCCACCATGTCGGTGCACACCGCTTCTACCTTGTCGGCCCAGGCTGCCAGGCTGTCCGGCAGCTTTTCATGGGCGGCGGCGGCCCAGCGCCTGCGCGCTTCGCGCTCTACGGCGCGCAGTTGCCAGGCCAGTTCGCGGGTGATCAGCGACAGCTCGTCGGCCAGGGGGCCGGTAATGGAGTCGGCATCCAGGCTTTGCAGCTGGTCGGGGGCCACACCCGACTCGATGATGGTGCGGTGGATGCGCGCGCAGCGCTCGCCCATGAACACCAGACCACCCCGCCGCGCCGCCGACCAGCGCATGTCCTGCGCCAGCGCGGCAGGCCAGCCCAGCAGCGCCTGGTAAATCGCTTTGAGGTGGCGTACCGGGTCGGTCACCGGGTTGTCGATGCCGTCGGCCTGGGGCTCATCCACGCGTGTATCCGCATCCGCGCGCTGCAGCAACGGCAGCATGCGGTTGATGAGCACGGTGTCGTAGCGGTGTCGGTTGGTGCGCAGCAGCACCGACAAGCGCAGCAGCGCGTGGTTGCGCTCAGGCCGCACCAGGGCCGCTACCACCTGCGCCAGCGACACGATGCGGCCCCAGGCCCCGATGGACGTGGCCGCCAGCCCGACGGGGTAGCCCGAGCCGTCCAGCACCTCGTGGTGTTCGCGCACGGCCCGCAGCATCTCGTTGCGGTACTCGGCGTGGCGCTCCAGCAACAGCACCGACACCAGCGGGTGTGAGTACAGCTGGCGGCGCTGCTCGGGGCTGATCTCCGCACTGGGCTCCAGCAGCACCGGGTCGATGTGCATCATGCCCAGGTCGTGCAGCAGCCCGGCGGCGGCCAGCATCACCAGGTCGGCGCGCTGTGCCAGCGGGCGGTTGCCCAGCCATACGGCGGTAAGCGCGGTGGCCACAAAGTAGCGAAACAGGCCGGGGTGCACGTCGCGCACGACCGTCAGCTGGAAGGTAATGGCGGGCGGCAGCGGCACGGCCTCCAGGCAGTCCAGCAGCAGCGTGCGGTCGTCCGGCTTTTCGGCCATGCGCGAGAACACCAGGTTGCTGTCGAGCAGCTCTTCGCCGATGGCGCGCAGGTTCTTGCCGTGGACCGAGCCCTCGATGTCGATGGCGTCTTCGAGTGGGGTCGTGGGATGGTGCCGTACCAGGCGCTCGTACAGCCCGGGCGTGAGCTTGGCCCCCTTGTCCAGAATCTTGATGCCTTGCGCGCCCACTATGGCGCGGTTGGTCTGCATGCCCCGGTCCGGGCCCAATTTCGACACCGCTTTGGCGAAGTACTGGGAGTCGGGCGCGGTATCGGACATGACTTTGTTTGTAACACAGACACTCTGGCGGATTCTGTGTAATGACCGGTTTTGCCACCTGCAGAACGCCGCATAAACGCCTTGAAAGCGGCGGATATTCGGGTGTTCGCAGCCATGGAGTGCGCAAAACCGCACCAGCCCTTAAAATCGCGGGTTACCCCCAACAAAGCTCCTGAATGAACGCCCCCGTCGACGTTTCCTTTTTCGCGCGCGCCGCCAAGCCGCTGACCAGTTACCGCAAGTACTGGGCGGCCCGCTTTGGCACGTCCAAATTTCTGCCGATGAGCCGCGCCGAGATGGACAAACTGGGCTGGGACAGCTGCGACGTGATCATCGTCACCGGCGATGCCTATGTAGACCACCCCAGCTTCGGCATGTCGGTGATCGGCCGCATGCTGGAGATGCAGGGCTTTCGGGTCGGCATCATCGCCCAACCCGACTGGCAAAGCGCCGACCCGTTCAAGGCGCTGGGCAAGCCGAATCTGTTCTTCGGGGTGACCTCGGGCAACATGGATTCGATGATCAACCGCTACACCGCCGACCGCAAGATCCGCAGCGACGATGCCTACACCGCCGGCGACATCGGCGGCAAGCGCCCCGACCGCGCCGCCATCGTCTACAGCCAACGTTGCCGCGAAGCCTACAAGGATGTGCCCATCGTCCTGGGCGGCATCGAAGGTTCGCTGCGCCGCATCGCCCACTACGATTATTGGTCCGACAAAGTCCGCCGCAGCGTGGTGGTGGATGCCAAGTGCGACCTGCTGCTGTACGGCAACGCCGAGCGCGCCATCGTCGAAGTGGCGCACCGCCTGGCTGCCAAGGAGCCGGTGCAAAGCATCACCGACGTGCGCGGCACCGCCTTTATCCGCCGCAGCGACGACCCGACCGGGCGCGACTGGACAGAGATCAACTCCACCTCGGTGGATGCGCCGGGCCGCGTCGAATCGCACATCAACCCCTACCAGACCACCTCCGAGCAGGCGGCAGAGCAGGGCACTAGCTGCTCCAAGGACGACGCGAACCCGCAGGGCGTGCCCGCCCAGGCCGTGGTGAAGATGAGCCCGTCGCTGGGCGATGCGCTGGCAAGATCGCAAGCCCGTGAACTCGCCAAGATCAAGGTGCCCGCGCGCGACCGCTCGGTGATCCGCCTGCCGTCGTACGAGCAGGTCAAGGCCGACCCGGTGCTGTATGCCCATGCCAACCGCGTGCTGCACCTGGAAACCAACCCCGGCAACGCCCGATCCCTGGTGCAGGCCCACGGCGAGGGCGTAACCGCCCGCGACGTGTGGATCAACCCGCCGCCCATTCCCCTGACCACCGCCGAGATGGACACCGTGTTCGACCTGCCGTATGCCCGCAGCCCGCACCCGGCCTACGCGGATGAGAACGGCAGCCATGACGGTACCACCAAGATTCCCGCCTGGGAGATGATTCGCTTCAGCGTGAACATCATGCGCGGCTGTTTTGGCGGCTGCACTTTTTGCTCCATTACCGAGCACGAGGGCCGCATCATCCAGAGCCGGTCGGAGGAGTCCATCATCAAAGAGGTGGAAGACATCCGCGACAAGGTCAAGGGCTTTACCGGCACCATCTCCGACCTGGGCGGCCCCACGGCCAATATGTACCGTCTGGGTTGCAAATCGCCCGAGATCGAGGCCGCCTGCCGCAAGCCCAGCTGCGTCTACCCCGGCATCTGCTCCAACCTGGGCACCAACCACGACCCGCTGATCAAGATCTACCGCCGCGCCCGCGCGCTCAAAGGCATCAAGAAGATTTTGATCGGCTCCGGCCTGCGTTACGACCTGGCCGTGCAAAGCCCCGAGTACGTGAAAGAGCTGGTGACCCACCACGTGGGCGGCTACCTGAAGATCGCGCCCGAGCACACCGAGCAGGGCCCGCTGACCAAGATGATGAAGCCCGGCATCGGCAGCTACGACAAGTTCAAGACCCTGTTCGAGAAGTTCAGCCTGGAAGCGGGCAAGAAGCAGTACCTGATTCCGTACTTCATCGCCGCCCACCCCGGCACCAGCGACGAAGACATGATGAACCTGGCGCTGTGGCTCAAAAAGAACGGTTTCCGTGCCGACCAGGTGCAGACCTTCTACCCCTCGCCCATGGCCACGGCCACCACCATGTACCACAGCGGCAAGAACCCGCTGCGCAAGATCACCCGCGACAGCGAAACCGTGGACATCGTCCGTGGCGACCGCCGCCGCCGCCTGCACAAGGCCTTTTTGCGTTACCACGATGCCAACAACTGGCCGCTGCTGCGCGAAGCGCTGAAGACGATGGGCCGCGCCGACCTGATCGGTAACGGCAAGCACCACCTCATCCCCACCTACCAGCCGATGACGGACGGCGGCTACGAGAGCGCCCGCAAGAAGAACTCCACCACGGTGACCACCAAGGCATCGCCCGTCACCAAGGGCCGCTTGTTGACCCAGCACATGGGCTTGCCGCCGAGGGATAACGGCAGCAAGCCGGGCTTGCCGCCACGCGACAACGGGTCGGGCAAATCGCCCAAGCCCGCCCGGCCTAGCTACAAATCCAAGGTGTAAAAAGTGGCTCTTGTGCTTATTCCATAAGCGCAAGGAGCTACTATTTTGGTAGCAATGACCGCAAGGACGCTTCCCCACCAAAGTTCTCCCCGTTCGCACTGGATAACTTTGGGGGTAACTCTGTACTTTATTTGTATGACCAAGTTAAGTCCTTGGTTTTAAAGGGGAAAGATTGCACTGCCTGTTATTTGGGCAGCATGCACCGTAGGTTGCGGAATCGGTAGCCGGTCACGCAAGCATGGGTTGCAGCCACAACAGCCAGCCCAGCAGCAGCGCCAGGTGCAGTCCCACCGTGCACCAGTACAGCGTAGCGAATGAGGGTTTGCGGGAACGGTAGCGCAGAATGGCCTGGGCCACGCCTGCGCCTGGCCAGCCACCCAGCAGGCTGAGCAGGTGCAGGATGGGCTCCGGGGTGCGCCAGCGGCTGGCGCGAGCAGGTTGCTGGCCCCTGGCGTAGGCCAGCACGGTGAGCAGGTTGACTCCCAGCACGGCGGCCACCAGCCAGATCGGCAGGCGGTAGCTCCAGACCCCCCAGACGCCCAGCACCACCCACAGAAACAACAGCATCACAAACGGGCGGGCGCTGGATTTGCGCCCGATGTAGTGGCGGGGGCGGTGGGAATGCACATCGGCGTTGCCGCTGACGGTGCTCACCCCGATGGCGCGGGGCTTGGTGTGGACGGAGGTGACTTCGTCGAACCACACGGTTTCGCCTTCTTTGGGGGCCGCCGCGCCCCGGTAGTCCTTGATGCGGAAAAGAATGTCGTAGCCCGTTTGGGGGCTGCGGATGAACCCCATACCGCGCGAGGTATTCCAGTGGTGGATTTTTCCCTTCTTTTTCATCCCGTCACTCCGATGTGTACCGGGGTGAATTCTGGACCTGTACGCCTGCGTGTATACGGTGGTTACATACTTTTACCGACCTGTATAGAGTGGAAGACCGACGTAGTTTTCGGCCAGTACGGTGGAGGCGGCGGTGGAATGCACCAGGTATTCCAGCTCGGCCTCTTGCATGCGTTGGCCGAACGGGCCGGTATCGGGGAACTTGTGCATCAGCGTGGTCAGCCACCAGGAAAAGCGCTCGGCCTTCCAGATGCGGGCCAGGGCGCGCTGCGAATAAGTGTCGATGCCCGCCGCGCTTTTCTCGGTGTAGAACTCGATCAACGCACCCGACAGGTATTTCACGTCGCTGGCCGCCAGATTCAGGCCCTTGGCCCCGGTGGGCGGCACGATGTGGGCGGCATCGCCCGCCAGAAACATGCGGCCAAAGCGCATGGGCTCGGCCACAAAACTGCGCAGCGGGGCAATGCTCTTCTCCAGCGTGGGGCCGGTGACGATGCGCTCAGCCAGCTCGGGGTCGAGGCGGCTGCGCAGCTCGTCCCAAAAGCGCTGGTCGCTCCAGGCTTCGACCTTGTCGTCCAGCGGGCACTGCACGTAATACCGGCTGCGCGACAAGCTGCGCATCGAACACAGCGAAAACCCGCGCTCACTGTTGCCGTAGACGATGGAGTGGGGCGATACCGGTGGCACGTCGGCCAGCACGCCCAGCCAGCCAAAGGGGTAGACCTTTTCATATTCGGTGACCGCGCCTTCGGGCACGCTGGCGCGGCAAACACCGTGGAAGCCGTCGCAGCCCGCGATGAAGTCGCACTCCAGCTCGTAGTTTTGCCCGTCTTTCTGGTAGCGCACCTTGGGTGTGGCGGTGTCAAAGTCGTGCACGCTGACCTGGGCGGCCTGGTACACCGTGGTCAGGCCTGCGGCGCTGCGCGCATCCATCAGGTCGCGTGTCACCTCGGTCTGGCCGTAGGCCGTGACCACCTTGCCGCCGGTCAGGCCATGCACGTCGATGGCGTGGCGTACACCCGAGAACACCAGGTCGATGCTGTGGTGCACCACGCCCTCGGCCTGCACCCGCTCGCCCATGCCCGCCTCATGCAGCATGTCTACCGTGGTTTGCTCCAGGATGCCGGCCCGGATGCGGCCCAGCACGTAGTCGGGGCTTTGCCGCTCGATGATGACGTTGGCAATGCCGGCTTTGTGCAGCAACTGGCCGAGCAGCAAGCCGGACGGGCCTGCACCGATGATGGCAACCTGGGTACGCATGGAATGTCTCCTGTATTTGGTGCTGCAAGCTTAGGTTTTAGCCGGTGCATTTACCAGCTGCCAAACACGTCTTTGTGCGATGATCGGCCTCGATGTGCGATCACCGCGCAAAAAGGATGGATCCCATGCAAAAGACGAGCCTTCCAGAAACACCGCAGAACTGGCTTTGCCAGGCTGCTGGTGTTGCCCCCTGCAAGGGGGGTGGAGAAAGATGCGAAGCACTGGAGCCTGGGGGTGTGCAATGACCATTCACAAGGCTGATTTGATCGAAGGCATGGCCAAGGGCATGGCGGTGCTGGAGAGTTTTGACACCGAACGCCAGCGCCTCAACGCCACCCTGGCCGCGCAGCGCGCCGGGCTGACCCGTGCGGCAGCCCGCCGCCATCTGCTGACGCTGGCGCACCTGGGCTACCTGGACACCGACGGCAGCTACTTCTGGCTGGCGGCTAAGGTGCTGCGCTTCTCGGGCAGCTACCTGGCATCGGCCCAGCTGCCACGCGTGCTGCAGCCCACGCTGAACCGGCTGGCGGCGCAGACGCTGGAGTCGTTTTCGGCGGTGGTGCGCGACGGCGATGAGGTGGTGATCGTCGCCAGAAGTGGCAACGACCGCAGCGGCGGCCCGTTGCGCGTGCTGGCCTACGGCCTGCACCTGGGCGCACGCCTGCCCGCCCACGCCACGTCCACCGGCAGGGTGCTGCTGGCCAACGAGTCCAAGCTGGCCTTCAACGCCTGGATGAAAAACCGCAGCCTGCCGCGCCTCACCGCCCACACCACCACCGACCCCAAAGCCTTCCGCGCCGCCATCGCCAAAGCGCGCGCCGACGACTTCTGCGTCGCCAGCGAGGAGCACGAACTCGGCGTGCACGCCCTGGCCATTCCCTTACGCAACCTGCAGGGCAAGACGGTGGCCGCCCTGAACGTAGTGACCACGCCGCAACGGCTGGAGCAGGACGTGCTGCGCCGGGACCTGCTGCCGCTGCTGCTGGAGGCGGCGCGGGAACTGCGGCCATTGTTATGAGCAAAAAGTGCCGCTAGCGCTTATTCCATAAGCGCAACAAGCTATTTAAACAATAGCAATCATGCCTTCCCGGTCCGGAAAGTCCACCGGCAGCGGCGCAGGCCGTTCGCAGGTGGTTTGCAGATGGACAAAGCGACCCTCGGCGGCGGAGGCCAGCATCGCTTCCATCACTTCCAGGCAGTGCAGGCCCATGGCCCCGCTGGCCCGAGCGGGGCGCTGCTGGCGGATGGCGTAGGCCATGTCCACCAGGCCGATGCCCCGGCTGTTGACGCGGTGGCTGGTCTCGCCAAAGCGGTGCTGTGCGGGCACGCGAATCCAGTCCGGCTGCACTGCGGGGCGCGGCAGGCTTTTCCAGCGGTACTCGTCCACCGTGCGCAGCAGCACCTCGCCGCCAAACAGGTTGGGGCCGTCCACCGGGTCGATGTCGCGCAGGCAGATGGTGCCCTTGGTGCCGTAGATTTCCAGCCGGGGCAGCTCCGAATCCCATACGTCGAAGCTGGCCAGCACGGTGGCGATGGCGCCGTTGGCAAATTCGATGTTGCCGCTGATGTGGGTATCCACCGCGACCGGTATTTCCGTGCCACGCAGCGGTTCGCTGTGGATGCTGCGCGTCGCAAACGTGCGCTTGCCCATGGCGCAGCAGCGCGTGGCCGGGCCCAGCAGCGACAGCAGCGCGGCGATGTAGTAGGGCCCGATGTCCAGCAGCGGGCCGCCGCCGCTCTGGTAGAAAAAGGCCGGGTTGGGGTGGAACCATTCGTGCCCGTGGCTGACCACAAAGGCGCTGGCCCCGGTGACCTCGCCGATGCGGCCTTCGTCGATCAGCTGGCGACAGGTTTGCAGGCGGCTGCCCAGGATGGTGTCGGGCGCGCAGGCCACCACCAGGCCACGCTCGGCGGCCAGCGCCAGGATTTCTGCACCCTCGGCCACACTGGCGGCCAGGGGCTTTTCGGTGTAGACATGCTTGCCCGCCCGCAGCGCGGCCAGGGTCAGCTCGGCGTGCACCGCAGGCAGGGTGAGGTTGAGCACGATGTGGATGTCGGGGTCGGCTATCAGCTCTTGCGCCGTGGCGTAGGCGCGGGCCATGCCGTGCTGGACGGCCTTGGCCTGGGCCTTGGCCAGGTCGCGGCCTGCGCAGGCCAGCACCTGGACGACACCGTACTTTTGCAGGTTCTGGATATAGACATCGCTGATGTCGCCGATGCCCAGGATTCCGATGTTGAAGGGGGTCATGGGGTCTCCACGATGTTCGAAAAGCCCAGGTGTGCCGCCAGCGTGGCGACGATGATGGCGTGGTCGTCGCGGGATGGCAGGCCGGACACGCCAATGGCCGCCACCACGCCCACGCCCCGCACCCGCACCCGCACCCGCACCGGGAAACCGCCGCCGTGGGCGGCGTAGTCGGCGGTGTTCAGCGCGGCATCCGGCCAGGCGCTGCGCTCCTCGGCCTCTAGCTGCAGCTTTACCCGCAGACTGGCGGCGTGGCAGCGCAGGGCCAGATTGGCTTTGCGCCGTGCCCAGTCGGCGTTGTCGGGGTGCGAGCCGGGCAGGGCGGTGAAATACAGCTGGCGCGTGCCGCTGCGGATGTCGATGACCACCGGTGCCTGGCGCTCGAGTGCGGCGGCGCGCAGGGCGGTGCCTACGGTGTAGGCCGTGGTTTCATCAAAGGCGGGTAAGACCAGCGTGTCTTCTTGCTGGAGAAGGGCATCGATTGGGGACAAAGTGGGCTCCTGGTAAGAGCGCCGATTCTGTGCAGGGACCGCTCCGGTGCCAACCCCTGAGGCACAGAGGCAGCCTCAACCAATCGTTGAGCATCAAGGCGTTTTCAGCGCATCCACCATGAAGTCGATGAAGCAGCGCACCTTGGGCGCAGGGTGGCGGGCCGAAGGGTACACCGCATGGATGGGCCGCGCTACCGAGCCCCAGCCCGGCAGCAGCGCCACCAGCCGCCCGGCGGCGATGTCCTCGGCCACCTCCCATTCCGACTTGAACACCACGCCCGCACCGCCCAGTGCCGCACCGTGGGCCGCGTCGCCCGCGTGGGTATGCACGGCGGCGCTGATCTGCAGGCTGCGGCTTTGGTCGCCGCACACCAGCGCCCAGGTTTTGATGGCCGGGTCGCCAAACACGATGCAGCGGTGCCGGGCCAGGTCTTCGGGCTGCAGCGGCAGGCCGTGGCGGGCGATGTAGCTGGGCGCGGCGCAGAGCACGCGGCGGTCCATGCCGATGGCGCGGGCCACCAGGTCAGAGTCGGGCAGCACGCCCTGGCGGATGGCGATGTCGATGCCGTCTTTCACCAGGTCCAGCGTGTCGTCGGTGCCCACCAGCTCCGCCTGGACCTGCGGGTACAGATCCAGAAACCGGCCCAGGCGCGGCGCAATCTGGCGGCGGGCAAAAGCGTTGGACGCGGTAATACGCAGCAGGCCAGACGCACCGCCGCGCCGCAATGCCACAGCATCTTCGGCGCGCTGCACCTGCTCCAGCAGCGCCTGCGCGTGGGGCAGAAATTCGCGGCCCTCGGCGGTCAGGCTCAGTTGGCGCGAATTGCGCTGCACCAGCCGCGCGCCCAGGGCCGACTCCAGCCGCTGCAGGCGTTTGGACACCACCGCCAGCGACAAATCCAGGTCGCGCCCGGTGGCAGACAGGCTGCCCAAGGCAGCGATGCGGGCCAAAGCGCTGATGTCGGCAATGTGGTCCAGGCGGTGCATGGGCCACAGCGTACTGCATAGCCGGGCGGGTGCGCGGTGAATGCTATGTAAATAGTAGCTTCTTGCGCCCTTGGAATAAGCGCTAGATGCCAATTTGGCTTGTATTTTTGTCGGGTCGGCGCAGTGCGGGAGAATCTGCCCATGCGCTACCTCCGCCTCTACGCCCACACCCGCCGCCACCCGTCTGCCATTTTGCTGCTGGTGCAGCTATTGGGCATGGTGCTGTACCCCTTTATCGAAAACACCGACGCGGGCCGTATTGGCTTTGGCGCCTTTGGCATTGTGGTGCTGGCCATCACCACCCGCATGGTGCGCAGCACACCGGGCCTGACCTGGGTGAGTGTGTGTATTGCGCTTCCGGCGATTGCCTTGCTGGCGCTGCAGGCCTTGTACGACATGCCGCAGCTGCTGCCCTGGTCGGCCGGGCTGGAGGCGGTGTTTTACTTTTATGCGGCGTTCAGCCTGATCCGCTACATGCTGGAAGACCAGCGCGCCACCACCGACGAGTTGTTTGCGGCGGGCGCGACGTTCACCCTGCTGGCCTGGGCGTTCACCTACGTGTTTGTGCTGGCGCAGGCGCTGCAACCCGGCTGCTTTGCCGCTGCAGTGAACGCCGACCAGCCGCGTACCTGGACGGAGCTGATGTTTTTGAGCTTTGCGCTGCTCTCCAGCACCGGCATTGGCGACGTGATCCCCATCACCCCGCATGCACGCTCGCTGGCCAGCCTGGAGATGTTTGCCGGGGTCATCTATCTGGCCGCCGTGGTGTCGCGTTTGATTGGCTTGACGTTGCAGCCGCATAAGTAAGCCTGTATTCCTATACAGTATCGGGTTTTCCGCCGATCTGGAGTGTGCGCCCATGACCGAAATCGTTTCCCTGTACCCATCCACCTCTCCCGAGCAGCCCGAGGGCGAGTTCGTCAGCTTCCCCGGCTCGCCGTTCGAGCTGTTCATGCCGTACCCGCCTGCAGGCGACCAGCCAGAGGCGATCCGCCAATTGGTAGAGGGCGTGAACGACGGCGAGGTGTTCCAGACCCTGCTGGGCGTGACAGGTTCGGGCAAGACCTTCACCATGGCCAACGTGATCGCCCGCCTGGGCCGCCCGGCCATCATTTTTGCGCCCAACAAGACGCTGGCGGCGCAGCTCTACAGCGAGTTCCGCGAGTTCTTTCCCAAAAACGCGGTGGAGTATTTCGTCAGCTACTACGACTACTACCAGCCCGAGGCCTATGTGCCGCAGCGCGACCTGTTCATGGAAAAAGACAGCGCCATCAACGAGCACATCGAGCAGATGCGCCTGAGCTGTACCCAGAGCGTGCTGGAGCGGCGCGACGTCATCATCGTGGCCACGGTGTCGGCCATCTACGGTATCGGCCAGCCCGAGGCCTACCACCAGATGGTGATGACGCTACGCCATGGCGACAAGATGGGCCAGCGCGACGTGATCGCCCAGCTCATCCGTATGCAGTACCAGCGCAACGACATGGAATTCAGCCGGGGCATGTTCCGGGTGCGCGGCGACACCATCGACGTGTTCCCGGCTGAGCACTCCGAGCTGGCCATCCGCATCGAGCTGTTTGACGACGAGATCGACAGCCTGCAGCTGTTCGACCCGCTCACCGGCCGTATCCGCCAGAAGATCCCGCGTTTCACCGTCTACCCCAGCAGCCACTACGTGACACCGCGTGACAAAGTGCTGGCCGCGGTGGAAACCATCAAGACGGAGCTGAGCGACCGGCTCAAAGAACTGGTCGGCATGGGCAAGCTGGTAGAGGCGCAGCGGCTGGAGCAGCGCACCCGGTTTGACCTGGAAATGCTCACCGAGATCGGCCACTGCAAGGGCATCGAGAACTACACCCGCCACCTCAGCGCCGCGCTGCCCGGCATGCCGCCGTCCACGCTCACCGACTACCTGCCCAAAGACGCGCTGATGTTTCTGGACGAAAGCCACATCCTCATCGGCCAGTTCGGCGGCATGTACAACGGCGACCGGGCGCGCAAGACCACGCTGGTGGAATACGGCTTTCGCCTGCCCAGCGCGCTGGACAACCGGCCGCTGAAGTTCGAAGAGTTCGAGACCAAGATGCGCCAGGCGGTGTTCGTCTCGGCCACGCCCGGCAACTGGGAAAAAGAACACACCGGCCAGGTGGTGGAGCAGCTGGTGCGGCCCACCGGCCTGGTCGATCCGCAGGTGGAAGTGCGCCCCGCCACCCACCAGGTAGACGATGTGCTGCAGGAAATCCGCATCCGCGTCGAGAAGAGCGAGCGGGTTTTCATCACTACGCTGACCAAGCGCATGGCCGAGCAACTGACCGACTACCTGACCGAAAACGGCGTGAAAGTGCGCTACCTGCACAGCGATGTGGACACGGTGGAGCGCGTAGAAATTTTGCGCGACCTGCGCCTGGGCACTTTCGACGTGCTGGTTGGCATTAACCTGCTGCGCGAAGGCCTGGACGTGCCCGAGGTGTCGCTGGTGGCGATTCTGGATGCCGACAAGGAAGGCTTTTTGCGCTCCGAGCGCTCGCTGATCCAGACCATTGGCCGGGCAGCACGTAACCTGAATGGCCGGGCGATTCTGTATGCCGACAAGGTTACCGACTCGATGCGCAAGGCCATCGACGAGACCGAGCGCCGCCGCACCAAGCAGATCGCCCACAACCTGGCGCAGGGCATCACCCCGCGCAGCATCGTCAAGCAAGTCAAGGACCTGATCGACGGCGTGTACAGCGAGAAGTCAGGCCGCGAAGCCGAGAAGTTGGCCCAGGACGCGATCCAGCGCGCCAAGGTGGAAGACATGGGCGAAAAAGACATTGCCCGCGAAATCAAGCGGCTGGAAAAGCTGATGCTGGAGCACGCCCGCAACCTCGAATTCGAAAAAGCCGCCCGGGTGCGCGACCAGTTGGCGGTGCTCAAAACCCAGGCTTTTGGGGCATCGGGGCACGACAACATTGCCGTGGGAAACTAATCGTTCTAAAATAAGACCGGTCAGTATGCTTACCCGACGAATTCGATAGGCTTCTCTGCTATAATCGAACCTGTCAATAAATAAAAACCAGAAGTTGAGGGTGGCTACCGTGACATAAACACGGAAGCACGCTGGAGGAAGCGGATTTAAGACTGGCTCAACCCGGTTTTAGTTCCATGTGTAACCCCAGTACTGCCTACAAGAGGCGCGCGGCCACCGTGCGCCCCAAGGCCCACTAAAACAGGAGCTTGCGATGCGACTCACCACCAAAGGCCGTTTTGCGGTCACCGCCATGATTGATCTGGCCCTGCGCCAGAACAACGGCCCCGTTACGCTCGCGGCCATTAGCCAGCGGCAGCAAATTTCTCTCTCGTACCTGGAGCAGCTGTTCGGCAAATTGCGCCGCCACGAGCTGGTCGAGTCCACCCGCGGCCCCGGCGGCGGCTACACCCTGGGCCGCAAAGCCACCGACATCACCGTGGCTGACATCATCGTCTCGGTCGATGAGCCGATGGACGCGACCCAGTGCGGCGGCAAGGAAAACTGTCTCGGCGAAGCCGGTCGCTGCATGACGCACGACCTGTGGGCCTCGCTGAACACCCGCATGGTCGAGTTTCTGGACTCGGTGAGCCTGCAAAAGCTGGTCGACGAGCAACTCGCCAAGGGCGTGCAAATCGAAAGCAAGCCCATGGTCAAGCGCGCCATCTCCAGCATGCCGGTGGTCAAGCCCATGCGCATCACCGGGCCGAATTCGGTGTTCGCCCTCGGCAACGTGTTTGCCAAGTCGTAATTCCTCAATAGCGCTTTTTTAAAGCCAGCCTTCACCCCCAGTTTTTGAGAGCTAGCCAATGGATACCCCACACTTCCCCATCTACATGGACTACAGCGCCACCAACCCCTGCGACGAGCGGGTGGTGGATGCCATGATTCCCTGGTTGCGCGAACACTTCGGCAACCCTGCGTCGCGCAGCCATGCATGGGGCTGGGAGGCGGAAGCTGCGGTGGAAAAAGCCCGCGAACAGGTGGCCGCGCTGATCGGTGCCGACCCGCGCGAGATTGTCTGGACTTCGGGTGCCACCGAATCCAACAACCTGGCCCTCAAGGGTGCTGCGCATTTCTACAAGACCAAGGGCAAACACATCATCACGGTCAAAACCGAGCACAAAGCCGTGCTCGACACCTGCCGCGAGCTGGAGCGCCAGGGTTTTGAAGTGACCTACCTGGACGTGCAGGCCGATGGCCTTGTCGATCTGGAAGCCTTCAAGGCGGCCATCCGCCCCGACACCATCCTGGCCAGCGTGATGTTCGTGAACAACGAAATCGGCGTGGTCCAGGACATCGCCGCCATCGGTGCCATCTGCCGCGAAAAGGGTGTGATTTTCCACTCCGATGCCGCGCAAGCCACCGGCCGCGTCGAATTCGATTTGTCGAAAATGCCCGTCGATCTGATGAGCCTGACATCGCACAAAACCTACGGCCCCAAAGGTATTGGCGCGCTGTTCGTGCGCCGCAAGCCGCGTATCCGCCTGGAAGCACAAATGCACGGTGGTGGCCACGAGCGCGGTATGCGCTCCGGCACCTTGCCCACGCACCAGATCGTCGGCATGGGCGAGGCCTACCGTATCGCCAAGGAAGAAATGGCCGTGGAAAACGTCCGTATCCAGGCCTTGCACGATCGCATGCTGGCCGGTTTGAAAGACGTGGAGCAGGTGTTCATCAACGGCCACGAAACGCAACGCGTGCCGCACAACCTGAACATGAGCTTCAACTACGTCGAAGGCGAGTCGCTGATCATGGGCATCAAGGGTTTGGCGGTTTCCAGCGGTTCGGCTTGCACATCCGCCAGCCTGGAACCCAGTTACGTGCTGCGCGCCCTGGGCCGCAGCGACGAGCTGGCCCACAGCAGCTTGCGCATGACCATCGGCCGCTGGACCACCGAGGCCGACATCGACTACGCCGTCGATACCATCAAGGTCAACGTGGCCAAGCTGCGCGACCTGAGCCCTTTGTGGGAAATGTACCAAGATGGTATTGACATCAGCACCATCCAGTGGTCGGCCCATTGATTTGAATTGAAGAGGTAAAACACCATGGCTTATTCTGAAAAAGTGGTAGACCACTATGAGAACCCCCGCAACGTCGGCTCGTTTGAAAAAGGCGACGACAGCGTAGGCACCGGCATGGTCGGCGCACCGGCTTGCGGTGACGTGATGAAGCTGCAGATCAAGGTCAACCCCGTCACCGGCGTGATCGAAGACGCACGCTTCAAGACCTACGGCTGCGGCTCGGCCATCGCGTCCAGCTCGCTGGTCACCGAATGGGTCAAGGGCAAAACCCTGGACGAAGCGGCAGCCCTGAAAAACAGCCAGATCGCCGAAGAACTGGCGCTGCCCCCGGTCAAGATCCACTGCTCCATCCTGGCCGAAGATGCCATCAAGGCAGCCGTCAGCGACTACAAGCAAAAACACGCTGCGGCGGCGGCCCAGGTCCACTGAACATGGCTGTCACGCTGACTGAGGCCGCTGCCCGGCATGTCACCCGCTACCTGGCCAAACGTGGCAAGGGCGTGGGCGTACGCTTGGGTGTCAAAACCACGGGTTGCTCGGGCTTGGCGTACAAGCTGGAGTACGTAGACGAATTTGCCCCCGAAGACGTGATTTTCGAAGGCCACGGCGTGAAGGTGCTGGTCGATCCGAAAAGCCTGGCCTACATCGACGGCACGCAGCTCGACTTTGTGCGCGAAGGCCTGAACGAAGGCTTCAAGTTCGAAAACCCGAACGAACGCGACAAATGTGGCTGCGGAGAGAGCTTCCGAATCTGACGGCAGCGCTCCGAATACCAACCGCCCGTGCCTTGTGTGCTGGCGGTTTTTTCTTGGCATGTATGAACCTCCAATCCAACGACTTCGAGCTGTTTGACATCCCCGTGCAGTTCACGCAAGACATGGCCGCCATGCAAACCCGCTGGCAGGCCTTGCAGCGCGAGGCGCACCCCGACCGCTTTGCCGCCCAGGCCGGTGCCGCGCAGCGCGTGGCCATGCAGTGGTCGGTGCGCATCAACGAAGCCTGGGCGCGGTTGAAAGACCCGCTCAAGCGTGCAGCCTACTTGTGCGAGCTCCATGGCGCGCCCATCCAGGCCGAGAACAACACCGCCATGCCCGGCGCTTTTTTGGTGCAGCAGATGGAGTGGCGCGAGGCCCTGGACGATGCCAGCAGCAGCGCCGCGTTGGAGGCCTTGAACACCGAAGTGCTGCAAGCCCGCCGTGACGGCCTGGCCCGGTGCGCCCAGTTGCTGGACGAGACCCGCGACTACGCCGCTGCCGCCCAGCAGGTCCGCGCGCTGATGTTCATCGAGCGCTTTGCCCGCGACGTGGACGATGCTATCGACCGCCTGTGACAATCGACGAATAACTTATTACTTCCCATGGCGCTCCTCCAAATTTCCGAACCCGGCCAGTCGCCCGACCCGCACCAGCGCCGCCATGCCGTCGGCATCGACCTCGGCACCACCCACTCGCTGGTCGCCACGGTGCGCAGCGGCGAAGCCGTGTGCCTGCCTGACGACCAGGGCCGCGTGATTCTGCCCAGCGTGGTGCGCTACCTGGCGGGCGACAAACGCCAGATCGGCCACGACGCACTCGCCGCGCAGGCCAGCGACCCCGAAAACACCATTGCATCCGTGAAGCGCTTCATGGGCCGCGGCCTGGCCGACATCGCCCAGCGCGAAAAGCTGCCCTATGTGTTTATCGACAAGCCCGGCATGGTCGGCCTGCAGACCGCGCACGGCGAAAAGTCGCCGGTCGAAGTCAGCGCCGAGATCCTGGCCACCCTGCGTTTCCGCGCCGAAGACAGCTTTCTGGACGACGTGTACGGTGCCGTCATCACCGTGCCCGCCTACTTCGACGATGCCCAGCGCCAGGCTACCAAGGATGCGGCGCAACTCGCCGGGCTGAATGTGCTGCGCCTGATCAACGAGCCCACGGCCGCCGCCATCGCCTACGGGCTGGACAACGGCAGCGAAGGCATTTACGCGGTGTACGACCTGGGCGGCGGCACCTTCGACATCAGCATCCTGCGCCTGAGCCAAGGCGTGTTCGAGGTGATTGCCACCGGCGGCGACGCAGCCCTGGGTGGCGACGATTACGACCGCGCATTGGCCGACTGGGTGTTGGCGCAAACCGGCCAGCAGGCCGTCACCGCATCTGACAAGGTGGCGCTGAACGCCGCAGCCCGAGCCTGTAAGGAAGCACTGTCTGCTACAGATTTAGTAGCTTTCCACGCCGATGTATCGGGCGCTAGCGTGCAATTGGACGTAAAGAAATCCGACTTTGAAGCCGCCACTGCCCATCTCACCGCCCGCACCATGGCCGCCGTGCGCAAGGCGCTGCGCGATGCCAAGCTGACCGTGGACGAGGTGCAGGGCACGGTGATGGTGGGCGGCTCCACCCGCATGCCGCAGATCCAGCGCGCCGTGGCCGACTTCTTTGGCCGCGCACCGCTCACCAACCTGAACCCCGACGAAGTCGTCGCCCTGGGTGCTGCCATCCAGGCCAACCAGTTGGCAGGCAATAGTGGGGCAGGGGACTTGCTGCTGCTGGACGTGATCCCACTGTCGCTGGGTATTGAGACCATGGGCGGCCTGGTCGAGCGCATCGTGCCGCGCAACCAGACCATCCCTACGGCGATGGCGCAGGACTTCACCACCTACCAGGACGGCCAGACGGCCCTGGCCTTGCACGTGGTGCAGGGCGAGCGCGACCTGGTGGCCGACTGCCGCAGCCTGGCCCGTTTCGAGCTGCGCGGCATCCCGCCCATGGCCGCCGGGGCTGCGCGCATCCGTGTCACCTTCACGGTAGATGCCGATGGCCTGCTCAGCGTGGCCGCGAAAGAGCAGGGCAGTGGCGTGGAAGCGCAAATCACCGTCAAGCCCAGTTACGGCCTGAGCGACGAGCAGATCGCCCAGATGCTGCAAGATAGCTTCCACACCGCTGCGCAAGACATGCAGGCCCGTGCCCTGGTCGAAGCCCGCGTGGATGCCGACCGCATGCTGCTGGCCACCCAGAGCGCGCTGGCGGCCGATGGCGATTTGCTCTCAGCAGATGAGCTGTCCACCATCGAAGCCTTGCGAGCCGAGTTGGTCCAGGCCAAGCTGCTCACCGATGCCAAGCTGGTCGAAGCCGCCACCAAACAACTGGCCGACGGCACCGAAGCCTTCGCCGCCGCCCGCATGAACCGGGGCATCCAGCACGCCCTGTCCGGCAAGAACATCGAGACCCTCTGATATGCCCATCATCAAAATCCTGCCCCACCCCGAATACTGCCCGCAAGGTGCCGAGATCAGCGCGCCTGCGGGCACCTCGATCTGCGAAGCCATGCTGGACAACCACATCAACATCGAGCACGCCTGCGACATGAGCTGCGCCTGCACCACCTGCCACGTCATCGTGCGCGAGGGCTTCCAGTCGCTGGGCGAGCTGGACGAAAATGAAGAAGACCTGCTGGACCGCGCCTGGGGCCTGGAGCCGCAGTCGCGCCTGGGCTGCCAGGCCTTGCTGGCGCAGCAAAATGTGACGGTGGAAATCCCCAAGTACACCATCAACCACGCCAAAGAACTCCATTGATAAAAAAGGCTGCCCGTGCTGATCCCATCAGCGTGAGCAGCTATCAAAAGAATAGTTTATGCGCCAAATCATTCTGGATACCGAAACCACCGGCCTGTCGGCGGCGGGTGGCGACCGCGTGCTGGAAATCGGCTGTGTCGAGCTGCTGAACCGCAAACTCACTGGCCACCATTTCCACCACTACATCAATCCCGAGCGCGACAGCCACGAAGACGCGCTGCGGGTGCACGGCATCACCACCGAGTTCCTGCGCGACAAGCCCAAGTTCGCCGAGATCGTGGATGCGTTTTTGGCCTATTGCCAGGATGCCGAGCTGGTCATCCACAACGCCGCTTTCGACGTCGGCTTTCTGAACAAGGAGCTGGAGCGGCTGGGCAAGCCGCCGCTGACGCATTTTGTCAGCGGCATCATCGACACCCTGGCCCTGGCCAAGGAGCTGTATCCCGGCAAGCGCAATTCGCTCGATGCTCTGTGCGACCGGCTGGAAGTGGACCGTTCAGGCCGCGACGTGCACGGCGCCTTGCTGGATGCCGAGTTGCTGTCCCAGGTCTACATCAACCTCACGCGCGGGCAGGATGCTCTGCTGATTGACGTGGGCGATGAAGACACCACCGTGGCCGCCGTACCGCAGATGGACCTGAGCGGTTTCGTGCTGCCCGTGCTGCAAGTCAGCGAGGAAGAGGCCGCCGCCCACCAGGACTTGCTGAAACAACTCGATAAATCCAGCGGCGGCAAGACAGTCTGGCGAATCCTCGAAAAAGATGTTGTATAATTTGAGGCTTACCTGATAGCGATTAACAAAGTCGTAGTCAAACGAATATCAGGGCGATTAGCTCAGGGGTAGAGCACTGCATTCACACTGCAGGGGTCGCAAGTTCGAAACTTGCATCGCCCACCAATTGAAGCCTTCCAAACCATGCGTTTGGAAGGCTTTTTTCATTTCCGAACGGATTCGGCTGGCGCTGGTGTGCAAGCGCTGGGACCGCCGGGGTGGGGCAAACGATGTCCATCTATCCGTGGTGCCCGGGTGCCACGCAAGCCTCGCATGCGCCGATGGGCATCACTTAGCCCTGCAAGCCGCCTCGCCTTCGTGGTCCTTGCAGATGCGCCGAATACACAGTTTGGCTTCGGCCCCCCCCAGGCGCTTGCAGCGTTTGAGCAAAGCGGCGGTACTGTCGCCGCGACGGCGCTCCACGATGTCTGTTCTGTCGGACGGGGCTGCGGGCTTTTGGGACCTGGGCGTTGCTTTGGGCTCCGACCGGCTACCGCTGTGGGCCACCAGTGCCGAGATCAAGTCCACATCGTGGTCGCCAGCAGACGCTTTGGCGGTCGCCGCAGGTGTGCTGGGTTTGCTGCGTTCTGGCGCTTTTTTACCAGGTTCGGCACGCGCCACGATCGGTCCGGGCTTGGCAGGTGGACGGGGCGCAGGCTTCGCAACCAGGGCGGATTTGAGGGTGTCGGGGGGGACTTCGACACCCGCTTCCAGTACCGTGGACAAGGCACTTGCATCGCTTTGGGGGGTGACGGGCGCGGCACTGGGGGGGGTATCGGTAATGGTGGCTGCCAACTGCGGTGCTGGCGCAGTTTCGGTTGGCGCGGCAGCCTCCTGTTTCGCATCGGCAGCAGAAGGCAAGGGCGCTACGGCGGGTGCGCTGGTGGCGGCCGGAACCGTGTCAGCGCCTGTCTGGTTCGTGCGACCGAGTAGTCCCCAGGCGACAGCCATCGCACCGAGGCCCAGCAGCAGCAAAGCCAGCCGCTTTTTTTTCGGCTGCGTGACCGCCGCTGAACTGCTCCGCACGCTGCCCAGAATTCGGGTGTGGTCTGTATCACCCGTATTGGTAGGCGACAGCAGACTGGGTCTGGATGGGCTGGGTTTGGGGGCGGCGGGCTGCTGCAAAATGTATATTCCTAAATTATGGCAAAAGCAGGACTTTTAGTGTTTTTTATCGCGTTTGGCTTTTGCTTTGTATTCGCTTGCTTTGTGGCTTGGATGATTCTATTCAGATCAGAGCGCGAGAAGTTTGTGCGTTGGACTAGGTTTATAAATGAAAAAATGTATACCAGCATACAGCGCATTGGCCGATTAAACAGTCAAAATATGGCCCAGGCCAGGGTGTCGGTAAAGGCTAGACGCTCGGAAGTGTTCCAAGGTATGCGACGCCACTACCTGTTGTGGGTGGGTGGAATTGCCTTGCTGGCACTGCCACCGTTGGCTGCTTGGCTTTTTAGTAACCAATTGATGCTGGAGGGGTTTGAGGACACAGGAAGGGATGCCAATCTGCAGGTATCAGAGTTGCTCAAGGGCGAACTATTGGTGCCTCCGCCGCCGCTGCCTCCCGAGTTTTTCACGTCCAAAGAGGTGGAGTTGGTGCGGCCGATGCTGGTGACCGCTAGCCGCAACTGGCAATTGCTCAACAGCGATTACAGCCAGCGGCTGCTGTTGGTGTTCAAGATCATGAAGGAAAAGCACGGTTACGACATGGCAATTCTGGAAGGCTACCGCAGCCCGGAGCGGCAGAACATGTTGGCGGCAATGGGGACCCATGTGACGAATGCAGCAGCTTTTCAGAGCTACCACCAGTATGGGTTGGCGGCCGATTGCGCTTTTATGCGCGACGGCAAGTTGGTTATCAGTGAAAAGGATCCTTGGGCCATGGAAGGCTACCGTTTGTATGGCGAGGTGGCCGAATCGGTGGGGCTGACCTGGGGTGGGCGTTGGAAGATGATGGATTTCGGCCATACCGAACTGCGTTTACCAGGCGTTCTGAAAAGACCTTGAAGGGTTATGAAAAAGCAAGCCAGGCGCTAGAGGCCTGCAATGCCGCAGGTGGACTTTTGCAGTCAAAAAGGCACAACACAGGGGAAAAACATGGGTAAAGGGTTCATTGTTTTGGGTGACAAGACTTCGCACGGGGGCAGCGTGGTCTCGGCTTCCGGCATGTCCACCACGGGCGGCATTGGGGTGGCACGGGTGGGCGACAAAGTGACGTGTCCAATCAAGGGCCATGGAACCAACACCATCGTCACGGGCGATGCCACGGTGGTTGTGGATGGCGCAGCAGTGGCGCGTGACGGCGACAAGACGGCTTGTGGTGCGACGCTGATCGCCAGCCAGGCTTCGACCACCTCTTGAGGTTTTGTCTTTTTTTATGCCCATGCCTCCTGTGAAAGCCACATGCTGATGATTGCCTGGCTGAAACGTAGCGCCCTGGTGCTATTGGTGTTCGTGGCTGTGTGGGTGCTGATGCTGGTGTACTGGACCAGCATGCACCGTCTACCGACCACTTCGGAAATCTTTCTGTACATGTTGTTGTTGCCAGCGGGCTTTTTGCTCGGCATCTGGCTGGTTCGTAAAGCGGGCGCGTTGCTGGCTGCCAGTTGGGCGGCCCAAGCGGCCCGCGCCCAGGCACCCTTGGCGGCCGAAGCGCCTGCGCTCGTGCCCGATGTATCCCACGAGCGGGCCTGGACTCTGGCCGTCCTGGCCACCGCACTGCGCGCGCCGCACGGGGATTCCGCCGATGCGCTTGCTGCTGCATTGCAATCCGGGGAAGCCCGTCTGGGATTGGATCCCGAGCTGAAAGCCAACGGCTTTCCCGTCAAAGTCGGCCGCGTGCCTGGTGTGGACGGGGCGGCCTGCGCCGAGCGACTCGATGCATGGCAAGCCGCTGCCGGTAAGCCGGTGGGGATGTGGTCGGAGGAGCAGTTGCGCGCTTTGGCCATGGCACACGATGTGTTGCTGGAAGTTGCCCCCTTGCTGACGCAGCATCCGCTTCTGGCGGCTTACGCCAGCGCTTCGCAAGACCAGCGCAACACGATCGCCTTGCCCACGCTGCAGCTGCTGGCGGTATGGCCCAGCCGTTGGACCTTGGCCGAACGCCAGACGGCATCCCTGTGGTTGACCCATCTGTTGGAAGAGCAGGGCTGGCCTGCAGAAAAAATGTTGCCCAGTCCCTTGGGCAGCAGTGGGACGGTGGAGCCTTTGGCCTTGATCGACAGTGTGTCGGTGCACAGCCACCGCCAAGACATTCCCTGCCTATGCCTGGTCCTGGCCAGCGAGTCGTTTGTGGGTGAAGAGAGTGTGGACCTGTGGGAGCAGGCGGGCCAACTGCGCCGCGACAAAGCCGATGGTGGACAAACCCCTGGCGAGGGTGCGGTTTGTTTGCTTTTGGGTGATACCCAGCAGGCCCAGCACATGGCAGACCTGGCACCTGCGAGCTTGCACCGCGCCGCGTTGGGGCGGCGCGACAAGTCTGCCGATGCCACAGGGCGCATCGGCGGTGCACTGCTGGAGCAGTTGGTGCAACACGCCTTGCAGGCCGCAGGGGTTGAGCACGCGCAGGTCAACTGGTTGGTGGCCGATAGCGACCACCGCCGTCTGCCCGAGCTGATGGTTCTGGAACAGACGGTATTTCCTGATCTGGACATGAAAAAGCAATGCCTCAAGATTGCCGCAGATTGCGGCAGCGCAGGCGCCGTGTCGGCACTGACGGCGCTGGCCGTTGCCCATTTCGAAGCCACCGCCAACGCCGCATGTGTGGTGTGTGTGGGCAGCCAAGACGCTTTCGACCGCGCCGCCGTCGTGGTCCGCCCCTGGGCTGCCGAGGCAGGCAGCGCTTAACAATCCATTTACAACGAAGATTTTTCGGTTTGAACATGCAACGAATTTGGCAATTTTTGACCAACACAAATACCTTGGTGGTGATCGGGTTTGCCGCTCTGGCGGGGTTCCTGTTTCTAGGTGCCAGCGCCATGCAGGTGGCGGCCATCTGGGCAGTGGGCCTGCTGGCGCTGGCGGTTGTTCTGTGGTTGGTCTACCGTGGATGGAAGTTCTGGCGCGCCAAGCAGGCATCGGCTGAGTTGGGTGACATGCTGGAGCGCCAAGCCGATAAAGCTCCGGGCAAAGCCAGCAACTTTCAGCGGGATGAGGTGGAGGCCATTCGTAAACGCATGCTGGACGCGATTGCCACCATCAAAACCTCCAAGCTGGGTCTGAGCTCGGGTACTGCCGCCTTGTACGAATTGCCCTGGTACATGGTGATTGGCAACCCCGCAGCGGGCAAAAGTACCGCCATCGCCAACTCGGGCCTGCAGTTTCCCTTGGCCGACAAGCATGGCAAGATTATCCAAGGGGTGGGCGGCACGCGCAACTGTGACTGGTTCTTTACCACCGACGGCATTTTGCTGGACACCGCCGGGCGCTATTCGGTGTACGACGAAGACCGTGCCGAATGGTTCAGCTTTTTGAGTTTGCTGAAAAAAAATCGCAAGCAGGCGCCGATCAACGGCATCATCATTGCGGTCAGCATTGCCGAGCTGACGGGCAGCCGACCCGATATCGCCATCAATCTGGCCAAAAGCTTGCGCGCCCGGGTGCAGGAGCTGACCGAGCGGCTGGAGGTGTTTGCACCGGTGTATGTGATGTTCACCAAGGCAGATCTGATCACCGGTTTCAACGAGTTTTTTGCCGGTAGCGAGAGCGCTGAAAGTGACCGCGTATGGGGTGCCACCATGCCCTACGCCCGCCACAGCAGTGGTCAGCAGATTCTGGACTTTTTCGACACCCGTTTCAATGAACTGCATGACGGTCTGAAGCATGTGGGCCTGGCCAGCATGTCCATGCACCGCAGCGGCCAGTTGCCTGCGGGCGTGCTGGCCTTTCCGCTGGAGTTTGCCGCGATCAAGGGCGCGTTGCGCTCGTTCATCGCCACGCTGTTTGAAGAGAATCCCTATCAGTTCAAGCCGGTGTTTCGCGGCTTCTACTTCACCAGCGCATTGCAGGAGGGCCGCGCGATCGGCAGCTCGGCGCAACGGATTGCCGAGCGGTTTGGACTGCAGTTGCAGCCGCAGCAGCAGGTCGAGGCCGCCTCCCAGCGCGGCTTTTTCTTGTTGAACCTTTTCAAGCAGGTGATTTTTGCTGACAAGCAGTTGGTGGCCCAATACGCCAGCCCGGCCAAGACAAAGCTGCGCTACGTGACGTTTTTTGTAGCGACAGCCCTGGTCGGCCTGGCCTTGGGCGGGTGGAGCTGGTCCTACGTGGGTAACAAGCAGCTTGCGGCCAATGTGCAGGCCGATCTGGACAAGGCGGTCAAGCTGCAGGACAAGCGCTTTGATCTGCAATCCCGCTTTGAGGCGCTGGAGATCCTCCAGGACCGGATCGAACAGCTCAGAAAACTCCATGCGAACCCGCCGCTGTCTTTGGGCCTGGGTCTATACCAGGGTGACCTGCTGGAGCGCAAGCTACGCGAGGAATACTACGCAGGCATCCGCGAGGTCATGCTGAACCCGGTGGTGGCCAATATCGAATCCTATCTGGCCGAGGTGAACAACGGTGCCGACAAGCTGCAGCCGATGTCGCGGCCGCCACAGTTTGCCGGTGTTTCTGCGACTGCAGCGGAGGCCGGCAAACCCGCGGCAGGCAATACGCCCTACCAGGATGTGTCGCCAGCCAGTGTCGAAGATGCCTACAACGCGCTCAAAACCTACCTGATGCTGGGCGATAAATCGCGGGCCGAGTCCAGCCATTTGAACGACCAGATCACCCGCTTCTGGCGTAGTTGGCTGGAGAGCAACCGTGGCAGCATGCCGCGGGAGCAGATGATCCGCAGTGCCGAACGCCTGATCAGCTTCTCGCTGGAGCAGATCAGCGACCCCTCCTGGCCGCTGATGGACAGCAAACTCTCGCTGGTGGACCAAACCCGTGAGAACCTGCGCCGCGTGGTGCGCGGCATGCCCGCCCGCGACCGGGTGTATGCGGATGTCAAGGCGCGTGCATCCACCCGCTTCCCGACCATGACGGTGGCCCGCATCGTCGGCGACCAGGACAAGGAACTGGTGGTGGGCAGCTACGCCATTCCCGGTACCTTCACCCGCGAAGCCTGGGAAAAATTTGTCGAAGAGGCGTTCAAGGATGCTGCTAACAAAGAACTGCAGAGCGCCGACTGGGTGTTGAAGACCGCCTCCAAAGACGACCTGACGCTGGAAGGCAGCCCCGAGCAGATCCAGAAGGCCCTGGTCAACCAGTACAAGGCCGAGTACGCCAAGGAGTGGCAGAAGTTTGTGCAGGGCGTGGCGATTGCCGATTTGGGTGGGTTTGAATCGGCAGTGACGGCCATGAACCGCCTGGGCGACCCGCTGACATCGCCCATCCAGAAGATCGTCAACACCGTGTACCAGGAAACATCCTGGGACAACCCTTCGCTGGTGAACGCCGGTCTCAAGAATGCCCAGACGGGCGTGATCGGCTGGTTCAAGCAAACCATCCTGGGCCAGGCACCGGTGCCGGTCAACGTCAATGTCAACATGGCCACCGCCGAAATTCCTATGGGGCCGGTAGGCAAGGAGTTTGCGGGCGTGGCCAAGTTGGTGGTGGCCAAGGACAAAGATGCCTCGCTGATGCGCGGCTATATGGAAGCTCTGTCCAAGCTGCGTACCCGCTTCAACCAGATCAAGAACCAGGGCGACACCGGCCCTGGGGCCAAACAGCTGATGCAGCAAACCCTGGAAGGCGGCAGCTCTGAACTGTCCGACGGCTTGAAGTACGTAGACGAGCAGATGCTCACCGGCATGTCCGACTCCCAAAAGCAGGCCATCCGTCCGCTGCTGGTGCGCCCCTTGATCCAGGCCTTCATGGTGATCATCCCGCCCACCGAGGCCGAGATGAACAAGGTCTGGCTGGCCCAGGTGTACGAGCCCTTCCAGAAGTCCCTGGCGGGCAAGTACCCGTTTGCGACCCAGTCTAAGATCGAGGCCAACAGCGCCGAGATTGCCGCCATCTTTGGCTCGGACGGTGCGATTGCAAAATTCGTGACCACCTCCATGGGCCCCCTGGTGGTGCGCCGCGGCGATGCACTGTCGCCCAAGACCTGGGCCAATATGGGGGTCAATCTGTCGCCCGCCGTGGTTACCAATTTCTCGACCTGGGTCGCTCCGCAAGGCGGCGGCGGGGCTGCGGGGGGCGCGGGCGCTGCGCCCGCCGAAGCGCAAACCGTCTTCCAGATCCAGCCCTTGCCAGCGCCGGGCACCACCGAATACACGGTCGAAATCGACGGCCAGGTGCTGCGCTACCGTAATACCCAGACCCAGTGGACCAATTTCATCTGGCCTAACGCGCAAGGCGTGCCCGGTGCCAAGGTTACGGCCGTCACTTTCGATGGCCGCACGGTGGAAGTGGCCAACGAAACCGGGCGATTTGGTTTGGAGCGCTTGATCAATTCGGCCACCCGCAAGCGCAAGGACGGCGGTGTGTTTGAACTCAGCTGGACCAATGCTGGCACTACCGTGTCGGTAGACCTCAAAATCATCAGCAGCGCACAAGTGTCGGGTTCCACCTCGGACAAGGCCACCACACCCACCCTGCGTGGAGCGACCCTGCCCGAAACCATTGCCGGAGGGCCGCCCGTGCCGTCTCCCACGGTAGCGGCGCCGCAGGCCGCGGCCTCCGGTACTGTCCCGGCATCGCCACGCAACACAGGAGGGGTGCAATGAGCAGCATGACCACACCGATCAAGCTGGGTTACTTCGGCAAAGTGCCGTCGCGTGGCGATTTCATCAAGGCCACCGACAACAGCACCCTGATCAGCCTGCTGGACCAATGGCTGGCGCAAACCATGGAGATGCTGTCGGCCGATCCACGCTGGAAGCTGATCTACGACAGCATGCGGCCCTTGCATTTCGTGTTCATGGGGCCCCGCAGCAAGCGGGCCATCGCGGGCCATTTGTGCGCCAGCACCGATATGGCCCAGCGGCGTTTTCCGTTCTTGTCGATGGCCACCATGGACGTGGAGCAGCCGGTCCACTTCGTGAAGCGCAGCCCCATGGTGTTGTCGCGCCTATGGACCCGCCTGGAGCTGCATACAGCCCAGGTACTGGGCGCGCCAGACCCCGCCTTGGCACTGCAAAGCCTGGCCGCCACTACGGTGGATCTGGAGCTCAACACCACCGGATATGACGCGGCTTTTGCCGATTTCATGGACATGCAAACCATGGCCGGGCTGAACGCACTGCTGGCGCAATCCGGCTTTACCGGCAACGCCCGCCAGTTGATCCTGGCCCTGGGGATTTTGCTGCAGCCGGTGATGGCCAGCAGCTCCAGCCGCCTGGAAAAAAGCCTGGTGCTGCCCTTACCAACCGATGCCATGTACCGGCCCCTGGTGGCCACCTTCTGGATGCATTTGATTGCCCCATTTTTGCAGCGGGCCGACTTCGAACTGGCCTTGTTCCTCACCTCGGTGCACGGTAAGCCGAGCATGGTGCTGGGTTTTGGGGGGGCCTCGGCGCGTACCTTGCACGCCATCATCGACCCGGCGGTGGGCGACGACCAGCACATCACCCTCGATGCCGCTGACTGGATTGAAGAACAGCTGGCGGGAGACTACGGCGCCAGCAAGTTGTCCAGCTACCTGGCCTTGCCCGACCTGTCCCTGAAATCAGCGCACGACTCGTTCTGTGAAGCGTTTATTGGAGCCTGACGCCATGCGTTGTTTGTGGATTTCCCTGTTACTTGTCTCACTGTCTGTGGCGGCGCAGACGGTGGCCCCCCCCGTGGCCACGCCGACCCCCGGCCAGGTCCTGGTGACCGGCACCGTGCCCGACGAGGCCACCAAGGCCAGTGTGCTGGCCAGGCTGCGGGAGCTGTACGGTGCCGATAAAGTGGTGGACCAGATTGCGATTGGCGCGGTGGTCATGCCCCCCAACTGGAGCAGCTATGTCGGCAAGCTCATCGGCCCCAACCTCAAGCTGATCAGCCGCGGCCAGCTCAAAATCGACGGCACGGCGGTGGGCCTGCAGGGCGAGGTCTCCAACGAGGCGCAACGCCAGCAAATTGCCAGCGAGATCGCCACCAGCCTGAACCCCACCTACACCGTGGGCAACGGCCTGCGAGTGTCTGCATCCGAGCAAGGCATGCTGGACAGCACCTTGGGCAACCGCATTGTAGAGTTCGAGAGCGGCCAGGTGAACCTGACCCCGGCGGGCAAAGGCATCCTGGACGAAATGGCTGTCGCCCTGCAAAAACTCAAGGACCGCAAGGTGGAGATCATCGGCCATACCGACGACAAGGGCCTGCGCGCCAGCAACCTGGCCTTGAGCCAGGCCCGGGCCGATGCGGTCAAGGCCTATCTGGGCAGCAAGGGCATCAACACGGCGCTGCTGAAGACCTCGGGCCAGGGGCCCGACCGCCCGGTGGCCAGCAACGACTCGATGGACGGACGGGCGCGCAACCGGCGCATTGAGTTCCGGATTGCCCAGTAACGGGCACTATGGCTGCGCCCGCACGGCTCAGTGCTCGTCGGGTGTTGGAGCCTGCACGCCCAGCAGCTCCTCGATGTGCGCCATGGACGCAGCATCCTTGACCACAGATTTAAGCCAGGCATGCAGGGGCAGGTCACCCCAGTGGGCGGCTTTCTCCGCCAGGTAGGCCACCGGGCTGTGGGGCTCGGTTTCCCGGAAAAACTCGGCCACGGCGCGCAGCTGCGCGATAGCCTGGGCGCGATTCTGGATGGGGCCGTGGCGCGTGGTGGTGGTGGCAGGTGCTTCACCGATGTCGGCCTCCGGCGCGGCGGCTTCCAGCGGAGTGGCGCTGGGAGACTTGATGCCGGTGTCTGCCGCGAAGCGCGTGATGGTGCGCATCACCTGCTCCAGTATGTCTTTGGCGGCTGAGAAACCGGGCCCGTCGGCACCCAGCCGGGCATCGACCGATTGCTCCATCTGCCGCAGCGCATCCAGGCAGTACTGCGAATCGGCCAGCAGCTCCTCATAAAACTTGCGTGAGCTTTTGCGGCGCGCGGCTTCCAGCGTGGCCAGCTTCACCCCTTCTTCGGGTTTGCCGCCCGCCGCGGCAATCTTTTCGGCCTGGGCCGCCCGCGTGCGCGCTGCGTCAAAGTCGGCACTGGAAAAGGCGGTCCCCCGGCCCTCGGTCAACGGCATTTCGCGCACCAGTTGCACCGACCGCGCGAGTATCCAGGTCAGGTTGCCGACCCGTACGTCCTGGTCGCCATCGTCTGCCAGGGGGTGCACGTCGTCCCAAAAGTGGTCGCATAGCCCGCTGATCAACTGAAAACCGTCTCCCAGCCCCCGGAACTTGCGCGTCTTGGCGCTGGCCTCGGCCCACCACACCGCAATCCGCAAGTCCTTGCTTTTGGTGGTGAGCAAGCGGCTGCAATGCTTTTCCACGCCCGCCCAATCCGCCTCCTTCAGCGAAGTGACCCATTCGCCCTGGTCCAGTGTGGGATCGTCGTAACGTCGGCCTTCGGCAATCGCATCGAAGTCGGCAGAAAACGACAGATCCACGCCGCACGGCTGGGTTTCGCTAAGGGGGGTGAGCAGGCTGGGGACGGCAGTCATGGTGGTGGGTATTTTGAACAGATTGCGAAGATTATCTGGTCTTCCGGGGTGACCATGGTTACCAGATGCAGCCGCTGGCCAGGCGGTGCTGGCCGGGAAATTGGTTTCACCTCGGATCTATAGAAAATAGGCCTCAAGTCCTTATATGATCAGCGTAAGAAGCTATTTTTTTGATAGTAAAGCCAGGGCTTGCGCCGACTTCAGTATTTGCCCTTCCAGGGCACCAGCCAGGCTTCCAGCAGGCGCATGGCGATGGAGAACCCGAATGCGCAGGCGGCGATGACGGCAATGCCGACAAACACCGCATCGGTGGCCAGAAAGTGCGATGCTGACATCACCATGAAGCCAATACCGCGCGTCGAGGCAATCAGCTCGGCGGCCACCAGCGTGCCCCAGCCCACGCCCAGCGCAATGCGGATGCCGGTCAGGATCTCCGGCAGGGCCGAGGGCAGCACCACGGTGGTAAACAGTTGCCAGCGGCTGGCCCCCAGCGACAGGGCGGCATTCACCCGCTCCTGCGGTAGCGCCCGCACACCCGCCTGGGCCGACAGCACGATGGGCGCAAACATGGCCAGCGTCAGCAGCACGATCTTGGAGGTTTCGCCAATGCCCAGCCAGATCACCATCAGCGGCAGGTAGGCCAGCGGCGGCAGCGGCCAGTAGAACTCGATGGGCGTGTCCAGAATGCCCTTGGCCCAGCGGTTCAGCCCCATGGCCAGGCCGGTAGGGATGCCCAGCACCACCGCGACGGCCGCTGCCGACAGGATGCGCACCAGGCTGGCCGACACATGCTCCCACAGCGTGGCGTTGGCGTAGCCGTCGGCCCAGATGGACTGCGCCACCGACAGCACTTCGGCCGGGGTGGGCAAAAACAGGTGCGGCACCACGCCGGCCTGCGCCACCGCCCACCACAGCAACAGAATCACTGCGCCGGTGGCCAGGCTGGTGGGCACGGTGGAATGCGCGCCGATGCCAAAGCTGCGCATTTGCACCAGGCGCGGCACAGCGGGTTGCGCTGGGGCTTCGGCTGCGGCCTGCGGTGCAGCGCCCAGGGAAGAAGCGGTCAGTTCGGTCATACGGTCGTCTCTTCCAGCGTTTCAGATTGGTGCACGATGGCGCGGATCTCTTCGCGCAGCTGGGCAAAGGCCGGGGATGTCTTGATGGCCCGGGCATCGCCGTCGCGGGCGTAGGTGCGCACAAAGTCCAGGTCGAAGCGGGCCACGATGCGGCCCGGCCGGGGTGACATCACGATCAGCTCGGTGCCCAAAAACAGCGCTTCTTCGATCGAATGGGTGATGAAAAACACCCGCTTGCCGGTGCGCGACCACACCGACACCAGCAGCTCCTGCATCTGCTCACGGGTCATGCTGTCGAGCGCGCCAAAGGGCTCGTCCATCAGCAGGATGTCGGGGTTGGGCGCCAGGGCCCGGGCCAGACCCACACGCTGGCGCATGCCGCCCGACAGCTCGTAGGGCGCGGCATCGGCAAAGTCCTGCAGGCCCACCAGACGCAGCAGTTCCTGGGCACGTTCGCGCCGCTCGGCACGGCCCAGGCCTGCAAACTGCAGGCCCAGGGCCACGTTGTCGATCACCGACTTCCAGGGCAGCAAGGTGTCTTTCTGGAACACCACGCCCCGGTCGGCACCGGGGCCCGCCACCGGACGGCCATCCAGGGTGATGGAGCCGCTGGACAGCGGCAAGAAGCCCGCCATGGCGTTGAGCAGCGTGGACTTGCCGCAGCCCGACGTGCCCAGCGCCACCACGAAGCCGCCTTGGGGAATGTCCAGCGAAACCCGGTCCAGGGCCTGCACGGCGCGGCCATCGCGGGCCGCGAAAAATACGCTGGCGTTGTCGACTCGCAGCATGGGCTTACTTCTTCAGGGCGACCACGGCGGTGGGGGTGACGAAGCTGGCGTAGCTGGGTAGCACTTCGGAGATCTTCTTTTGCTCTTTCAGAAACACCGAGGTTTCCTTCAGGATGCGGGCCACGCCAGACTTTTCGCCGCCGCCCAGCCAGGCATCCGATGCCTGGGTGTTCAGGCTCAGCAGCGACAGGTTTTGCAAGGCCGCGGCCTGGTCGGCCGAGGTGCCGCCCAGCAGTTTGGCCAGCGCCTTGGTGTTGTCGCTGTCCGCCGTCCAGGCGGCTTTGTTGCTGGTAAACGAGCTGGAGTATTTGTCGATCACACCCGAGAAGGACTTCAGGAACCCAGGGTGGTCCTTGGCAAAGGCGGCGGTGGCCACCCAGGCGGAGAAGGTGGGTGCGCCCTTGTCGGCCACATCCTTGGAGGTGACCAGCACCTTGCCGGTCTTCTTCAGTTCGGTCAGCGCCGGGTCCCAGACAAAGCCGCCGTCGATATCGCCCCGGTTAAAGGCCGCCACGATCTCGGGCTGTGGAATGGTGAAGACCTGTACGTCCTTTTCGGTCAGGCCCTGGCTTTTGATCAGCGCCAGCAGTTGGTAGTGGTCGGTGGACACAGGCGCGGCGGCCAGTTTCTTGCCCTTCAGGTCGGCCACCGTGTTGATGCCGGAGCCATTGCGTACCACCAGCGCCTCGTCGGTGCCGGAAATGGAGGCCACGTAAAACGCCTTTACGTCCAAGCCGCGCGAGGTCGCAGCGGCGTAGGGGCTGGAGCCCACATAGCCGATCTGCACGTCGCCCGAGGCGATGGCGGCAAAGATGTCCGCGCCCGAATTGAAGCGGCGAAAGTCGATGTCGTAGCCGGTGGCTTTGGCGTAGTCGCCGTTGGCAATGCCGACCGACGAGGGCAGGGCATCGGTCTGGTAGCCCACCACCACTTTTTTGTCCGCTGCATAGGCCATGGTGGCCGCGGCCAGGGCCAACGCGCCCACCGCTGCGGAGATGAGTAGTTTTTTAACGAATGCCATGTGTCTAACTCCTTGAAACAGTTCGGCCGCAGCAACTGGCGACCTTGAACAGAATCTTAGGGTTAGACGGGTATGTGGATATAGAACGATACCAACATACGATATTCGAATAATGAGGCTTATGCAGACCTCAAAAATACCGAAAAAATAGCCTGCCTGCGCTTATGGATAGAGCGCAGGTAGCTATTTAAATAATAGTAAAACCATGCGGTCTAAGCCGCACGGTCCGTGGCTTACTTGTTGGTTTCGTGGCCGATGACACCGCCCACGGCGGCACCGGCAGCCGTACCCAGCACGCCGCCGCCCAGGACGGCACCGGCCACGCCGCCAATCGCGGCACCGGTGGCAGTGCCTTTTTCCTGGCGTGTCATACCGGCGCAGCCGCTCAAGATGAGCATGGCAGCGGCCATGGCGGAGATAGTCACGGTGCGGGCAGTGTGGCGAAGGGAGTTCATGGTGTTTTCTTGGTGGGTGTTAGATGCCCTCAGTATGAAAAATGCGCCGCGCAATCTATAGCGGACGAGGCCGCCAGTGTGTGTAGTTGCCGTCCTACGTGCGGTATGGTTTTTTGCACTAACAGTTAGCTGTTTCATTAACTTACATTTGCACAAATATGCGTGTATGGTCTGCGGAAAACAGGTGCTTGAGCGAATCTGCACCACCGTAAAACCAGGAGACAAACCATGCAAAAAAGAAGCTTTCTGCGCGCCTCCGTGCTCGCCACCACTGCGTTGGTAGCTAGCTATTCCATAGCGCAAGACAATACGTTCAAAATCGGCCTGATCCTGCCCATGACCGGCCAGCAGGCCTCTACCGGGCGGCAGATCGAGGCAGCGGCCCGGCTGTACATGGCCCAAAACGGCGACACGGTGGCGGGCAAGAAGATCCAATTGATCGTGAAAGACGACACCAGCGTGCCCGACGTGACCAAGCGCCTGGCCCAGGAGCTGGTGGTCAACGACAAGGTGAATGTGCTGGCGGGCTTTGGCATCACGCCCTCGGCCCTGGCCACCGCGCCCATCGCCACCCAGTCCAAAACGCCCCTGGTGGTGATGGCCGCCGCTACCAGCAGCATTACCCAGGCATCGCCTTACATCGTGCGCACCAGCTTCACGCTGCCCCAGGTGGCGGTGAGCATGGCCGACTGGGCTCCCAAGAACGGCATCAAATCCGTGGTCACCCTGGTCAGCGACTACGGCCCCGGCCTGGATGCCGAAAAGTATTTCAAGGAGCGCTTTCTGTTCAACGGCGGCCAGGTGCCCGAGTCGCTGCGCGTGCCCCTGCGCGGCCCGGACTTTGCGCCGTTTCTGCAAAAGGTGCGCGATCTGAAACCCGACGCGCTGTTTGTGTTTGTGCCTTCGGGTGCGGGCGCGGCGGTGATGAAGCAGTTTCTGGAGCGCGGCATGGACAAGGCCGGTATTAAGCTGATCGGCACCGGCGACGTGACCGACGACGACCAGCTCAACGACATGGGCGATGGCGCTCTGGGCGTGGTCACCTCGCACCACTATTCCACCGACCACCCGTCGCCGCTGAACACCAAGTTTGTCGATGCTTTCGGCAAGGCCAACAAGGGCCTGCGCCCCAATTTCATGGCCGTGGGCGGCTATGACGGCATGCGCGTGATCTACGAGGCCCTGCGCGCCAGCAAAGGGCAGGGCGGTGGCGATGCACTGCTGGCAGCCATGAAAGGCCAGATCTTCGAGAGCCCGCGCGGCCCGATCTTCATCGATGCGCAAACCCGCGACATCGTGCAAAACGTCTACCTGCGCAAGGTGGAGCGCAAAAACGGCCAGCTCTACAACGTGGAATTCGCGGTGATCAAGGACGTGAAAGATCCAGGCAAGGCCAAGTAGACCCCTAGGCAGCCGCGCATGTTGACCATTCTTTTTGACGGCATTGCCTACGGCATGCTGTTGTTCATCCTGGCCGTGGGCCTGGCCGTGACCATGGGGTTGATGAACTTCATCAACCTGGCCCACGGCGCGTTTGCCATGGTCGGCGGCTACGCCACGGTGCTGCTGATGCAGCGCGCAAACGTGCCGTTTCTGCTGTGCCTGCCGCTGGCGTTTGCCATCTCGGCCCTGCTGGGCGCGGTGCTGGAGCGCACGCTGTACCGGCCGCTGTACCGCAAGCCGCACCTGGACCAGGTGCTGTTTTCTATCGGCCTGACCTTCATGGCCGTGGCCAGTGCCGATTACTTTATCGGTTCCAGCCCGCAGATCGTGCAGTTGCCCGCGTGGCTCAAGGGCCGTACCGAGCTGGGCGAAGGCGCTTTCATGCTCGGCATGGGCCACTACCGCTTGTTCATCATCGCGGTGTGCGCGGCGTTGACCGTGGCTTTGCAGTACGTGCTGGCCCGCACCCGGTTTGGCACGCGTTTGCGCGCCTCGGTGGACGACCAGCGGGTGGCGGCGGGCCTAGGAATCAACGTCAACGTGGTGTTTTTGGGCACCTTCGCCGTGGGCTCCGGCCTGGCCGGGCTGGGCGGCGCGCTGGGGGCCGAGGTGCTGGGCCTGGACCCCACCTTTCCGCTCAAGTTCATGGTGTACTTTTTGATCGTGGTGGCCGTAGGCGGCACCTCCAGCATCACCGGGCCGCTGCTGGCCGCCCTGCTGCTGGGCATTGCCGACGTGGCGGGCAAGTACTACATCCCCAAGCTGGGGGCCTTCATCGTCTACAGCCTGATGATCGCGATTCTGATCTGGCGGCCCCAAGGCCTGTTTGTGCGCCAGGGGGGCAAATGATGGAAACGCAAAACCTCTTGCTCAAGGCGGGCCGCTGGAAGCCCTGGGAGTTCGCACTGTGGCTGCTGGCCCTGGCTGCGCCCTGGGTGCTACCGCGGCACGCGCTGATCGTCAACGAGATCGCCATCGTGGCGCTGTTTGCCCTGTCGCTGGATTTGATTCTGGGCTACACCGGCATCGTGTCGCTGGGGCACGCGGCGTTTTTTGGCATGGGGGCCTATTCGGCGGCGCTGTTTGCCAAGCTGGTCATGCCCGACCCGCTGGTGGGCCTGGCGGTGGGCATCGCCACGGCCACGCTGCTGGGCGCGGCCTGCAGTGCCACGATCTTGCGCGGCACCGACCTGACGCGGCTGATGGTGACCCTGGGCGTGGGCCTGATCCTGATGGAGCTGGCCAACAAACTGGACTGGCTCACCGGTGGTGCCGACGGCCTGCAAGGCGTGGTGCTGGGGCCGGTGCTGGGCCGGTTTGAATTTGACCTGGCCGGGCAGACGGCCGCCTGCTATTCGCTGGCGGTGCTGCTGGTGCTGTTTGTGCTGGCGCGGCGGCTGGTGCACTCGCCGTTTGGAGCCACGCTCAAGGCCATCCGCGACAACCGGCTGCGGGCCATGGCCATCGGCATCCCGGTGCACCGCCGCCTGGTGGTGGTGTACACGCTGGCTGCAGGCATGGCGGGCGCGGCAGGGGCCTTGCTGGCGCAGACCTCGGGCTTTGCCTCGCTGGACCTGTTTGAGTTCCACCGCTCCGCCGACGTGATGCTGATCCTGGTGGTGGGCGGCGTGGGCTGGCTGTACGGCGGCGTGCTGGGCGCGATTGTTTTCAAGCTGATGCAAGACGCGCTGTCCAGCATCACGCCGCAGTACTGGACCTTCTGGATCGGCCTGTTCCTGGTGGTGCTGGTGCTGGTGGGCCGCGAGCGCCTGCTGCGCCCCTGGACCTGGCGTTTGCCGCGCAAGCACCGGAGCGCACCATGAGCGCCAAGACGGTACTGTCGGCCCAGAGCCTGGTGATGCAGTTTGGCGGCATCACCGCCACCAACAACGTCACGCTGGACCTGCACCAGGGCGCGCGCCACGCGCTGATCGGCCCCAACGGCGCGGGCAAGACCACGCTGATCAACCTGCTGACCGGCGTGCTGCAGCCCACCGCGGGCCGCATTGTGCTCGAAGGCCAGGACATCACGCAGTTGCCGCCGCACCAGCGCGTGCACCGTGGCCTGGTGCGCACCTTCCAGATCAACCAGTTGTTCGACTCCCTGACCCCGCTGGAAACCCTGGCCATGGTGGTGTCGCAGCACCGGGGCCTGGGCGGATCGTGGTGGCAAGCCCTGGGGGCGCGCCGCGATGTGACCCAGCGCTGCGAGGAGCTGCTGGAGCAGTTCCACCTGACCGCCGTCATGGCCCAGGAAACCCGGGTGCTGGCCTATGGCAAGCGCCGCCTGCTGGAGATCGCCATCGCCCTGGCCTGCGAACCCCGGGTGCTGCTGCTGGACGAGCCGGTGGCCGGTGTGCCTGCGGGCGAGCGCGAAGAGCTGCTGCACACCGTGGCCGCGCTGCCGCCCGAGGTGTCGATTCTGCTGATCGAGCACGACATGGACCTGGTGTTCAGCTTTGCCAAGCGCATGACGGTGCTGGTCAACGGCACGGTGCTCACCGAAGGCGACCCGCAGACCATTGCCAACGACCCGCAGGTCAAAGCGGTGTACCTAGGCCATGACGTGGAACATGGCGAGGTAGCCCATGGCTGAACTCTTGAACATCGAAGGCCTGAGCGCTGGCTACGGCGAGGCCGTTGTGCTGCACGGCGTGTCGCTGGCCCTGCAGGCGGGCCAGACCCTGGCCTTGCTGGGCCGCAACGGCACCGGCAAAACCACGCTCATCAACACCCTGGCCGGGGCGACGCGCCAGCACGCGGGCAGCATCACGCTGGGCGGGGTGGCCTTGCACCGCCTGCCCTCGCACGAGCGCGCCGCTGCCGGTATCGGCTGGGTGCCGCAAGAGCGCAATATCTTCAAATCGCTGACGGTGCACGAGAACCTGACCGCCGTGGCCCGCCCCGCGCGTGCCGGGCGCAGCGCCAGCCCCTGGACACCGGATCGGGTCTACAGCCTGTTTCCCCGGCTGGCCGAGCGCAAGACCAACCTGGGCACCCAGCTCTCGGGCGGCGAGCAGCAAATGCTGGCCATGGGCCGCGCCCTGGTGCTGAATCCCACGCTGCTGCTGCTGGACGAGCCCTGTGAGGGGTTGGCTCCCATCATCGTGCAGGAGCTGCTGCGCGCCATCCGCCGCATCACCCGCGAAGAAGGCCTGTCGGCCATCCTGGTGGAGCAGCACCCACAGGCGATTTTGGCCATCTCCGACACCGCCGCCGTGCTGGACCGCGGCACCGTGGTCTACACCAGCACGGCGCGCAGCCTGCAGGAGCAGCCCGAGCTGCTGGACAAGCTGCTGGGCGTGGCACGTTAACTCCGGATTTAAGGAAAATCGGCAGTTCGTGCTTATTCCACCAGCGCAAGCAGCTATTTAATCAATAGCAATCTCAAGTCCCCAGCAGCTTTGGCTGCGGGTGCTGCTCCAGGTACCAGGCGCGCAGGCCGTCGTCTTCAAAGGCATAGTCGCCGCGTCCGGCGCGCCAGATCAGCTCCTTGTCGCGCAGGGCATCCAGCGCGCCCTGGATGGCCGAGTTGTTCAGCGACTTGCCCACCACCGCCTGGTAGGCGGCCAGGGCGGCTTCGGCAAACGGGGTGTAGTCGGGCGACAGGCGGGCAATCGCGTCCAGCACAGCCTTTTGCGCGTCGGGCAGGGCGTTGTAGGTAGAGGCAAATTCCTGCCAGGCCCGGTGCTGGATTTCCTGGGCGTTGCGCTCGATCAGCGCGTCCAGCGCCTGCGCGCCGCCCCAGTCGGCCACCGCCTCGCCCACCACGCGTTTGAGCATTTCCGGTCGGCGGCCCACCAGGGTGAACGCCCGCTCCAGCGTGTCGGCGCTGAAGGCCTTGCCGTCGGCAAACTGGGGCCGCAGCCATTCGGCATAGGCCTCCACAAAGCCGCGGTCCAGCAGCGGGAAGCGCGTCACCCCGGCACCGTAAAACGGCTCGCTGCGGCGCAGCACCAGGTGGGTGAGCTTGTCGCGGTTGGAGCCGGTCATCACCAGGTGCAGGCCGCGCACGGCTCGGCCCTGGTTGAGCCGGTCGCGGGCGGCCTTCAGCGCAAACATGGCCCGCGTGCCCGCTTCGGTGGACAGGGCATGCTGGGCTTCGTCCACCAGCAGCACGAGGGGTTTGCCACTTTTGGTGTGCAGCCGCTCCAGCGCGTCGGACAGGGTGGCCCCGCCGGGCTGGCCGATCTTGGAGAGGTCCAGGCTCAGCGCGCCCAGCACGTTGAGCTTGTCCAGGCCCACGCTTTTGGCGGCCTTGAGCACCGGGCCGTCCAGCTGGGCCAGGGTGTCGCGCACCACGGCGATGATCAGCTCGGCGGGGTCGCGGCTGCGGTCAGACCACAGATCGACATACAGGGTCTGCCAGCCGCGCGACTGCATTTCGGGCACCATATCTTCCCGCAGGAAGGTGGACTTGCCGGTGCGCCGGGGCGCGGCCAGAAACAGGCCCGAGGTCGCGTCCAGAATGCCGCGGCCTTCCAGCGCATCGCAGTAGCTGGCCGCCAGGGCGGTGCGGCGGTAGGTAAAGGTGTCAGCCATAGGCTCCCAGGTTTTAGGATGGAATTATCCGTTACGGGGTAATTTTATCCCTGTCGGAATAATAAGGCCATAAAAGCCGTAGCAGATCATGGAAAGTTGGGTCCAGGTTGGGGCATAAAATAGGGCCTATGCGCTTATTCCACGAGCACAAGCAGCTACGTAAAATATAGCTGTTAGCCCCCGGCCTGCGCCAGCGCCCTGGAGGCCTCGGGTAAACTGACTTTTCCCTGTGCCGCCTGCGGGCCGCATGTAAACCCTTAGCAAAAGCCCTCCACACTTCCGGTGCGCCTCCAATCCATCAAGCTCGCGGGCTTCAAGTCCTTTGCCGAACCCACCACCTTCCACCTGCCCGGGCAGCTGGTCGGCGTGGTGGGTCCGAACGGCTGCGGCAAGTCCAACATCATGGATGCGGTGCGCTGGGTGCTGGGCGAAAGCAAGGCTTCTGAGCTGCGTGGCGAGTCCATGCAGGACGTGATCTTCAGCGGCACCACCACCCGTAAACCGGCCAGCCGCGCCAGCGTGGAGCTGGTGTTTGAGAACCACGACCACCGCGCAGGCGGCCAGTGGGGCCAATTTGCCGAAATCGCCGTCAAGCGCGTGCTCACCCGCGACGGCACCAGCAGCTACTACATCAACAACCAGCCGGTGCGCCGCCGCGACGTGCAAGACGTGTTCCTGGGCACCGGCCTGGGCCCGCGCGCCTACGCCATCATCGGCCAGGGCACCATCAGCCGCATCATCGAGTCGCGCCCCGAAGAGCTGCGCCTGTTCCTCGAAGAAGCCGCCGGGGTCTCCAAATACAAGGAACGCCGCCGCGAAACCGAAAACCGCCTGGGCGACACCCGTGAGAACCTGACCCGGGTGGAAGACATCCTGCGCGAGCTCAACGCGAATCTGGAGCGCCTGGAAAAGCAGGCCGAGGTGGCGCAGAAGTACAACAGCCTGCATGCCAGCGCCACGCAGAAGCAGCACCAGCTGTGGTTTTTGAAGAAGGTCGACAGCGAATCCGACCAAAGCAAGGTCAAGGCCGATGCCGCGCAGGCGGTGAACGACCTGGAGTCGCGCATCGCCGACCTGCGCCATGTGGAAGCCGAGCTGGAGACCATCCGCCAGGCGCACTACGACGCAGGCGATGCCGTCAACCGCGCCCAGGGCAAGCTCTACGAGGCCAGCGCCGAAGTAGGGCGGCTGGAGGGCGAAATCCGCTTTGTGGTGGAAGGCCGCCAGCGCGTCGAGCTGCGCATGGCCACCCTGAAAGAGCAAATCCAGCAGTGGGCCACGCGGCAAGAAGATGCCCAGTACGAGCTGGAGAATTTAGAGGCCACCGGCATCGAGGCCGAAGAAAAAGCCGAACTGCTGGCCGCCCAGGTGGAAGAGCAGGCCGGGCAAATCCCCGATCTGGAAGATGCCCTGCAGTCCGCCAGCCGCGCCGCCAACGAGCAGCGCACGGGCGTGGTGCAGGTGCAGCAGCAAATCCAGGTGCTGGCCGCCGACCAGCGCAGCATCGAAGAGCAAAGCCGCCAGTTCGACCAGCGCCGCGAACGCCTGCTGGTCGACAAAAAAGCCCTGGCTGCGCCGGACGAAGCCCGCTTGAGCCAATTGCAAGCCCAGTTGGAAGAAGCGTCTGAAGCCGCCAGCGTTGCCGATGCGCGCCTGCACGAGCTGCAGGAATTTTTGCCCCAGCTCGACGAAGACCGCCGCGCCAAACAAACCGCCGTCAACACCGAATCCGCCCGCCAGGCCGATATTTCGGCCCGCATGGAAGCCCTGAAGGCGCTGCAGGAAAAGGTCAAGACCGACGGCAAGCTCAAGCCCTGGCTGACCCGCCACGGCCTGGACGGCCTGCAAGGCATCTGGACCCAGCTCCACATCGAGCAGGGCTGGGAAAACGCGCTGGAAGGCGCTTTGCGCGAACGCATGGGTGCGCTGGCCGTGTCCCGGCTGGAGATGGTGCGGGCGTTTGCCGGGCTGGACGGCCGCGATGTGCCGCCCGCCAAGCTGGCCTTCTACAGCCCGCCGCCCGCAGGCCCGTCGCAGGGTTCTACCGCCTTGCCACGGCTGGCAGACTTGCTGCGCCTTAACGATGCCGGTCTGGCTGCCTTGCTGGCCGACTGGCTGCACGGCTGTTTTACGGCGCCCAGCTTTGAAGATGCCCTGCACCAGCGCAGCCAGTTACAACCGGGCGAGGTGATCTACGTGCAAAGCGGCCACGCCGTGGGCCCGCACAGCGTGTCGTTTTATGCCCCCGATTCCGAGCAGGCCGGGCTGCTGGCGCGGGCGCAAGAGATCGAAAACCTGGAAAAACAACTGCGCGCCCAGACCCTGATCAACGAAGAAACCCGCTACGCCCTGGTGCGCGCCGAAGCGGCCTACAACGAGTCGTCCAGCCGCTTGGTCAGCGCCCGGCGCGAGGCCACCGAGGCGCAAACCCAGGCCCACGCCCTGCAGGTTGAAACCCTGCGCCTTGGCCAGCTGGCCGAGCAAGCGCGCGTGCGCAGCCAGCAGCTGGAAGGTGACCTGGCCGAGGTGGATGCCCAACTGGACGAGCTGCAGGAGCGCCGCGTCAATGCGGAAGGCCGGTTTGAAGAGCTGGACATGCAGCTCGCCGACAGCCAGGAGCGCCACGCCCAGCTCGACGAGCGCGTCATCGAAGTGCAGCGCAAACTGGCCGAATGCCGCGAACAGCAGCGCAGCCTGGAACGCCAAGCGCAAGAAGCCACTTTCGCCCAGCGCAGCCTGGGTGCGCGCCAGGCGGAGCTGAGCCGTTCGCTGGACATGGCCCGGCAGCAAACCGTGGCCCTGGCCGACGAGCAGCAGCGCGCGGCAGACGAGCTAGGCCGCCTGAACGACGCAGCCGCCCAGGGCGGCCTGCAAACCGCTCTGGCGGCCAAGCTGGAGCGTGAGGCCGAGATGGCCGCCCAGCGCAGCCAGTACGACGACCTGACCGCCCGCCTGCGCGCCAGCGACGAGGCCCGCATGCAAAACGAGCGCGTCCTGGAGCCGCTGCGCCAGCGCATCACCGAATTCCAGCTCAAGGAGCAGGCCGCGCGCCTGGGCTCCGAGCAGTTCAGCCAGTTGTTGACCGAAGCCAATGCCGATCTGGAAGCGATTGCCACCTCCATCGTGCAAGGCAATGTGCGCATCCCCGGCATGCAAAGCGAAATCGACCGCCTGAACCGCGAAATCGCCGCCCTGGGGGCCGTGAACTTGGCCGCGCTGGACGAGCTGGCGGTGGCCCGCGAGCGCAAGCAGTTCCTGGATGCCCAGACCGCCGACCTTGTGGAGGCCATGACCACGCTGGAAGATGCCATCAAGAAGATCGACGGCGAAACCCGCGAGCTGCTGTCGGGCACCTTCAACACCGTCAACGGCCACTTTGGCAAGATGTTCCCCGAGCTGTTTGGCGGCGGCAATGCGCGCTTGGTCATCACCGGGGACGAAATTCTGGACTCCGGCGTGCAGGTCATCGCCCAGCCGCCGGGCAAGAAGAACCAGACCATCCACCTGCTGTCGGGCGGAGAAAAAGCCCTGACCGCCATCGCCCTGGTGTTCGCGATTTTCATGCTGAACCCGGCCCCGTTTTGCCTGCTCGACGAAGTGGACGCGCCGCTGGACGACGCCAACACCGAACGCTATGCCAAACTGGTGGCCAGCATGGCCCGCGAAACCCAGTTTCTTTTCATCAGCCACAACAAGATCGCCATGGAAATGGCCCAGCAACTGATTGGTGTGACCATGCAGGAGCAGGGCGTTTCACGCATCGTGGCAGTCGATATGGAGTCGGCCCTATCCATGGCCGAAATGTGATCATGACCACCACCCTACAACTCGGCCTGGCCGTCGGCGGCGGGCTTGTCCTGGCCGGCGTCGTGGCTTACAACACCTGGTCGGCGCGTAAAAACGCCCCCAAGCAGCCCGACCCCTTGCCCACCCCTGTAGAGCCCAGCGCGCCGGATGTCGAGCGCCGCGATCCGGCTTTCGACAGCGGCGAGCTGCCCCCACTGCCTACGCCCGAGCGCAAGCCCGGCATGGACGCGCTGATCGATGTGCTGGCCCCCATCGCGCTGGAGCACCCTGTGTCGGGCGATGCCGCGCTGGCAGCGATGCCACCGACCCGCCGCGTCGGCAGCAAACCTTTTGCCATTGAGGGCCTGAACGTGGCCACCCAGCAGTGGGAAACTCCGGTGGCCGGCCAGCGCTACAGCCAACTGCAAGCCGGTGTGCAACTGGCCAACCGCACCGGTGCGCTTAATGAAATCGAGTTCTCCGAATTCGTCATCAAAACCCAGGCCTACGCCGACACGGTGAGCGGCCTGCCCGAATTCCCCGACATGCGCGAAGAAGTGGCCCGGGGCCGCGAGCTCGACCAGTTTGCCAACGACCACGATGCCCAGTTGGGCTTCACCCTGCGCGCGGTGCACGCCGCCTGGAGCCCCGGCTATGTGCAGCAGCACGCTGCGCGCTTGGGCTTCGTGCCCAGCCTGATCCCGGGCCGCATGCTCCTGCCCAGCAGCACGCCCGGCATGCCGCCCATCCTGGGCCTGGCGTTTGACGCGCAAGCGGCTTTGGCGGAAGACCCCGACCAGTCGGCCCTGCGCGAAGTCACCTTGAGCCTGGATGTGCCCCAGGTTGACCGCGCCGAGCAGCCCTTTGTGCGCCTGCGCGACACCGCCGCCGCCCTGGCCGAGGCCATGGACGGCAGTCTGACCGACGACCGGGGCTACCCGCTGCAGCGCGACGCGCTGGACGGCATCGGGGCCTCGCTGGAGCAGCTGTACGACACGCTGGACTCGCGTGAGCTGGCGGCGGGCTCGGTACTGGCGCGCAGATTGTTCAGCTAAGTACCATGGAAAGTTCAGACCTTTTTAGCCCTCTAGCGCCCATTACATCGGCGCAAGCAGCTATAGAAATAGAAGCACTGCGCACCCAGCTCAATGCCTGGAGCCACAGCTACTACGTGCTGGACGCGCCCACCGTGCCCGATGCCGAGTACGACCGCGTGTTCCGCGCCCTGCAGGCCCTGGAAACCGCCCACCCTGAACTGCTGACCGCCGATTCGCCCACCCAGCGCGTGGGCGGCAAGCCGCTGCCCGAGTTCACCTCGGTGCGCCATGCCGTGCCCATGCTCAGCATCCGCACCGAGACCGACACCGAACCCACGGGCGCGCAAAATTTTGATACCCGTATCCGCAAGGAACTGGCGCTGACCGAGTCCGACCCGCCGGTCGAATATGTCGCCGAGCCCAAGTTCGATGGCCTGGCCATGAGCCTGCGCTACGAGCACGGCGTGCTGGTGCAGGCCGCCACCCGGGGCGACGGCGAGTACGGCGAAGACGTGACGCAAAACATCCGCACCATGCGCCAGATTCCGCTGCGCCTGCAAGGCAGTGCCCCGCCGGTGCTGGAAGTGCGTGGTGAGGTCTACATGCGCCTGGCCGACTTCGACGCGCTGAATGAGCGCCAGCGCGAAAAGGGCGACAAAACCTTCGTCAACCCGCGCAACGCCGCCGCCGGTGCCGTGCGCCAGCTCGACCCCGGCATCGCAGCACAGCGCCCCCTGAGCTTCTTCGCCTACGGCCTCGGCGAGGTGACCGCGCCAGAGCAGGGTGGCCCGGTGTTCGAGACCCACTACGCGCTGCTGCAATCTCTGAAAAAATGGGGTTTTCCGGTTGCAGAGCAGGTAGAAACGGCGCAAGGCGCTACAGAATTGGTAGCATACCACCAGAAGATCGGTGCCGCCCGCGACAGCCTGCCGTATGACATCGACGGTGTGGTCTACAAGCTCAACGCCCTGGCCCTGCAGCGCCAACTGGGTTTTGTGTCGCGCGAGCCGCGCTGGGCCGTGGCGCACAAGTACCCGGCGCAGGAGCAGCTCACCACCATTACCGCCATCGACGTGCAGGTAGGCCGCACCGGCAAGCTCACGCCGGTGGCGCGGCTGGCCCCCATCTTTGTGGGCGGTGTCACAGTGACCAACGCCACCTTGCACAACCTGTTCGAGCTGCGCCGCAAACGCGTGCGGGTGGGCGACACCGCCATCGTGCGGCGGGCGGGCGATGTGATCCCCGAAGTGGTGGGTATCGTGCCCAAGCCACGGGCCAGCTATGTCCCCAACTTCCGCATGCCCCGTGCCTGCCCCATCTGCGGTAGCAAAGTGGTGCGCGAAAAAACCGAGATGAACCACCGTTGCAGCGGCGGCCTGTTCTGCCCCGCGCAGCGCAAAGAGGCCATCCTGCACTTCGCCCACCGCCGCGCGGTGGAGGTCGAAGGCCTGGGCGACAAGCTGGTGGAGCAACTGGTGGACACGGGTGTCATCCGTACCTTGCCCGACCTGTACAAGCTGGGCTTCACCGCATTGTCCGCCCTGGACCGCATGGCCGACAAGTCGGCGCAAAACATCCTGGATGCGCTGGAAAAGTCCAAAAACACCACCTTGCCGCGCTTTTTGTTCGGCCTGGGCATCCGCCACGTCGGCGAGGCTACGGCCAAAGCCCTGGCCCGGCATTTCGGCAAGCTCGATGCCGTGATGGACGCCACGGTAGAGCAACTGCTGGAAGTGGCCGATGTCGGCCCCATCGTCGCCCTGGCCATCCGCACCTTTTTCGACCAGCCGCACAACCGCGAAGTCGTCGAGCAACTCCGCGCCTGCGGCATCCGCTGGGAGGAGGGCGAACCCGCCCAGCAAGCCCCCAAGCCCCTGGCAGGCCAGACTTTCGTCCTCACCGGCACCTTCCCCACCCTGAGCCGCGACGCAGCCAAGGATTTGCTCGAAGCCGCCGGTGCCAAGGTGGCCGGTTCGGTCAGCAAAAAAACCAGCTACGTGGTTGCGGGCGAGGAAGCCGGCAGCAAGCTGGACAAGGCGCAGGCGCTGGGCATCACCGTGCTGGACGAGGCGGGGATGCTGGCGTTGTTATCACCGGAAGCAGATACATGACCCTCCACACCATCCTCAAAATGGGCGACCCGCGCCTGCTGCGCACGGCCCAGCCGGTGACCGCTTTCGATACCGATGAACTCCACCTGCTCATCTCCGACATGCTCGACACCATGCGTTCCGTCAACGGCGCGGGGCTGGCGGCTCCGCAGATCGGGGTGGATTTGCAGCTGGTGGTGTTTGGCACGGCGGATGTGAATCCGCGCTACCCGGACCGGCCCGTCGTGCCGCCCACGGTGCTGATCAATCCGGTGGTCACGCCCATTGGCGACGCGGAGGAAGACGATTGGGAGGGTTGCCTGTCGGTGCCCGGCCTGCGTGGGCTGGTGCCGCGCTGGTCGCGCATCCGCTACACCGGTTTTGACCAGTACGGCGACCCGATAGACCGCACGGTGGAGGGCTTCCACGCCCGCGTAGTGCAGCACGAATGTGACCACCTGATCGGCAGGCTGTACCCCACGCGCATGCGGGATTTGACGCAGCTGGGCTACACCGAGGTGCTGTTCCCTGCGCTGGACCCGGCGGACGACGATTAAGAACGGGATCTAAGCGCACAAATAGCCCTGTTTGTGCCTGCTTCCCTGTGCTTAGGCCGGTAGTCTCCAGGGCTACCATCGCGCGATGAAAGCTCTTTTTCCTGCACTTGCGGCCAGCCTGGCCTTGCTGGGTTGCGCCAAGATGGAGTCCCGCTTGCAGGGCTGGATGGCCAGCAGCGTGCCCGCTTACGCGGTGGTCAACGGCGTGCTGCTGGAAGGCCAGGCCACCATTTTTTACGACCGCTCCGGCGGTACGCTGCGGCTTTCCGCCAGCCAGCCCAGCCAAACCTGTGTGGGGGACCTGCGCTACACCGCTACGGCGGCGGGCAAGCTGGCGCTGCAATGCGATGGCGGCGTGCACCTGCACATGGCGTTCACCGCCACCGATGCGCTGCGCGGCTTTGGCACTGGCAACACCGAGCAGGGCCCGGCTGCCTTCACCTGGGGCATGGGGCCCGCCGATGCGGTGGCCTATCTGCCGTTGCCTGCGGGCCAGCGCATGCCGCAGCCGGTGGCCGAGGCCGCCTCCGCGCCCATCGCACCACCGGCAACCGCGGCCCCTGCACAGGCCCTCAGCGCACCACCGGGAACTTCCTGAAGTAATTGGTTTCCAGCTGTCCCAGGTTTTGCTTTTGCAAGGCGGCATCGAAGGCATCGCGCATCTGCAAACCGGCAGCCGTGCGCCGAAAGCACACATGCAAGCTCAGCAGGGCGATGGGCCGGGCGTTGACCGCAATTTGCTCCCCGCCTCCGGTACGTGCCAGGGTGTACCTGAGCACGTTTTTGTCCACCACGATGCCGCGCAATTTGCCCGCACGCAGTTTCTGGATGTTCACCGCATCGCTGGCCTCGGCCACTACCGGCTGGCGCTTGGTCTGGATGGCCTGGTCCAGCGCTTCGCCGTTGAGGTAACCATCCACGATGCCCAGCGTGTAGGGGGCCAGGTCGGGGATGGAGTTCCAGGTGATGGGGTTGCTTCGCAGCGTGGCCAACCCCAATTCGCTGTTGCCGATGGACCGCGACAAGTGGCAGGCCTGCTCCCGCTCTTTGCTGTAGTACTCGGGGAAGTAGCCGTCGAAACTCGGATCCTTCTCGCCTTTTTGCACTGCCGTGGCCCAGTCGAACGATGCACTGAGCAGGCGGTAGCCCGATGCCTTGGCCACCGCCGAGGTGATGTGGCCGGACAATCCACCCTGGGGCAGTAGCAGCCCGGTGTAGGGGGGCCATTCCAGTGTGGCCAGGCGGATCAACCCGGTGTTGGTTTGGGCCTGGCAGTGCGTGCTGCCCCAAACCCCCAGTGCCAATAAAAAAACAAAGCGCTTCACGGACTTCCCCAGGTGGTGGTAGTTGGGCCACTGCGTCGGGCCTTACTCCCTATTTTTTTCGCATACAAAATGGATTGTATTTTTATTTGCGCTCAATTCTTTGGGTATCTGCGGGTGGGTAGCTCTCTATGCGCTGGGCGAGCTATTTGCTATAAGATAAGTAGCTAAAGGCGCAGGTAACCATAGCGTCAGGGCCATTTTTTAAACGATTTGCTACATGCCCCATCCACTCGTCCAGGTCCATCCGGAAACCCATGGCATCGTGCTCGACCTGGCCTACGCCACGGCCAATAACATCGCGGGCCGTCCGATCTACGACCGCGCCCACTGCCTGCTGCACCGCGATGCCGAAGCCTGCCTGCGCAAGGCCGTGCTGCTGGCAGCGGAAGCGGGCCTGCGGCTGAAAATCTTCGATGCTTTCCGCCCCCACGAGGCGCAGGTGCTGCTGTGGCACACCGCACCCGACCAAGCCTATGTGGCCGACCCCGCCATCGGCTCCAACCACACGCGCGGCACGGCGGTCGATCTGACCCTGGTGGACGCGCAGGGTGCCGAGCTGGACATGGGCACGGGTTTTGACGACATGAGCGATGCCTCGCACCATTTCAGTGAACAGGTGTCGGCCCAGGCCCAGGCCAACCGCCTGCTGTTGCTGCAGGTGATGGAAGGCGCGGGCTTTGTGCACCTGGCCCACGAATGGTGGCACTACGCGCTGCCCGGCCACTATGGCCTGATCGACAGCGCCGCGCTGGGTGATCTGAACCCGATGCGCCCGGCTGTATAGGCGGGTGGGTCCACTGCTGGCACGTTGGGAGCCAGGCACATAACCATAAGTATCTGCGGTACCTGCCTAGACAGGAGGGTTAGCATGGATCTTGCACTGTGAACTGCTTGGTATGCTGTTTCTGTTTTGTCCATTCAACCCTAAGGATTTCCTGATGCGTTTTTCGACACCTGTGTTTTCGCGCCGCACGCTGGCGGCGGCTGTGGCTTCTACCCTGGTTTTGGGCTACAGCATGGCACCCGCCCTGGCGGCCACGCCCAAGGACACGCTGGTGGTGGCCTTTGCGTTTGACGACATCATCACCATGGACCCGGCCGAGGTGTTTGAAATCTCGGCCAGCGAGGTGATGGGCAATACCTACGACCGGCTGGTGCGGCTGGACGTCAGCGACCCGTCCAAACTCGTCAATGACATCGCCAAGTCCTGGACCGTATCGGCCGATGGCAAAACCTTCAGCTTCGAGCTCAAACCCGGTTTGAAGTTTGCCTCGGGCAACCCACTCACCGCCGAAGACGTGGCTTTCTCCTTGCAGCGCGCGGTGCTGCTCGACAAAGCCCCGGCCTTCATCCTCACGCAGTTCGGGTTCAGCAAAACCAACGTCAAAGACAAGATCAAGGCCACCGGCCCACTGACCATGACGCTGGAAACCGACAAGGCCTACGCCCCCTCGTTTGTCATGAACTGCCTGACCGCCGACGTGGGCGCAGTGGTGGATAAAAAGCTGGTGCTGGCCAACGAGGTAGCGGGCGACCTGGGCTATGCCTGGCTCAAGACGCATTACGCCGGTTCCGGCCCCTTGAAGCTGCGCGAATGGCGGGCCAACGAAGTGGTGGCGCTGGAGCGCAACGACAGCTACTACGGCAAAAAAGCCCCGCTGGCCCGCGTGCTGTACCGCCACATCAAGGAGTCCAGCACCCAGCGCCTGCTGCTGGAAAAGGGCGATATCGACATGGCCCGCAACCTGGCCCCGCAAGACCTGGCGGCCATGGCCGGCAACAAAGACATCAAGATCGAGTCGGCCCCCAAGGGCACGGTCTACTACATCAGCCTGAACCAGAAGAACCCCAACCTGGCCAAACCCGAGGTGCGCGAGGCACTGAAATGGCTGGTGGACTACGCGGCCATCGGCGACACGCTGATCAAGAACATCGGCACCGTGGACCAAAACTTCCTGCCCGTGGGCCTGCTGGGTGCCAGCACGGTCAACCCGTACAAGCTGGACGTGGACAAGGCCAAGGCACTGCTGGTCAAGGCCGGTCTGCCCAATGGCTTCAAGGTCACCATCGACATGCGTACCATCCAGCCGGTGCAGGGCATTACCGAGTCCTTCCAGCAAAACGCCAAGCGCGCGGGCATCGACATCGAAATCATCCCCGGCGACGGCAAGCAGGTGCTCACCAAGTACCGCGCCCGCACCCACGACATGTACATCGGCCAGTGGGGTGCCGACTACTGGGACCCGCACAGCAATGCCACCTTTGTGCAGAACTCTGACAACAGCGACGATGCCAAGGCCAAACCCCTGGCCTGGCGCAATGCCTGGGTGGCCCCCGAGCTGGAAAAAATGGCCGATGCCGCCGTGGTGGAGCGCGACACCGGCAAGCGTAAGAAGATCTACGAAGACATGCAGGTCGAGTTCCGCAAGACCAGCCCCTTCATCATGCTGTACCAGCAGGTGGAAGTGGCTGCCGTGCGCAGCAACGTGGCGGGCTTCAAGCTCGGCCCCACGTTCGGCTCGGACTACATGTTCACCGCCAGTAAGAAATAAGCCTGCATGCGAAAACTCCAGGCCGTGGGCCGGTTTGCGGTCGTCATCGTCCTCACCTACCTGGGCCTGCTGGCCGTCACCTTCTTCATTGGCCGGGTCATGCCCATCGACCCGGTGCTGGCCATCGTGGGCGACCGGGCCTCGGGCGAGCTGGTGGCCAGGGTGCGCGAGGAAATGGGCTTCAACAAGCCGCTGTGGGAGCAGTTTTATATCTACATAGCCAAAGTGCTGCGCGGCGACTTTGGCACCTCGGTGCTGAGCTCGCACCCGGTGATGGACGACATCCGCCGCGCCTTTCCCGCCACCTTCGAGCTGGCCACGCTGGGCATCATCATTGGCGTGGGCTTGGGCGTGCCGCTGGGTGTGTGGGCTGCCGTGCGCCGGGGCGGCGTGGTGGACCATATCGTGCGGGTGATGGGCCTGGTGGGCTATTCGGTGCCGATTTTCTGGCTGGGGCTGATGGGGCTGGTGCTGTTCTACGCCAAGCTGGACTGGGTGGCCGGGCCGGGGCGCATCGACGTGGTCTATGAGTACACACTGACCCCCGTGACCGGCCTGCTGTTGCTGGACGCGGCCATGGCCGGGCAGTGGGACGCGTTTGGCAATGTGCTGTCGCACCTGATCCTGCCGGCCTCCCTTCTGGGTTATTTTTCACTGGCCTACATCAGCCGCATGACGCGCTCTTTCATGCTGCACGAGCTGGGCCAGGAGTACGTCGTGGCCGCCCGCGCCAAGGGCCTGAGCGAGACCCGCATCATCTGGCGGCATGCGCTGCGCAACGCCATGGTGCCGCTGGTCACCGTGATCAGCCTGTCGTACGCGGGCCTGTTGGAGGGCTCGGTGCTGACCGAAACCGTATTCGCCTGGCCGGGCCTGGGCCTGTACATCACCAATTCGTTGCAAAACGCCGACATGAACGCGGTGCTGGGCGGCACCATCGTGGTGGGCTCGATCTTCATTGGCCTGAACCTGCTGTCGGACTTGCTTTACAAAACCCTAGACCCCCGTACCCGAACACGATGACCACCCTAAGTTTGCACAACTGGCTGATGAGCGACCGGCCCGCTTCGCGCCGCCAGGCCGCCTGGGGCCGGGCCTACGGCGCGTGGCGCATCTTTCTGCGCAACCGGCTGGCGGTGCTGGGCCTGGGCATCGTGCTGGCGCTGGTGCTGGTGGCCCTGCTGGCCCCGTGGATCGCGCCGTATTCGCCCACGGTGGGCGATTTGCGCACCACGCGGCTGCTGCCGCCCTCGCACCTGTTCTGGCTGGGCACGGACGACCAGGGGCGGGACATTCTGTCGCGCCTCATCCATGGCTCGCGCATCACCCTGATGGTGGTGGTGTTGGTGGCCGTGCTGGCCGCGCCCATCGGGCTGCTGGTGGGCACGGTGGCGGGTTATGCGGGCGGCATGGTGGACGCGGCGCTGATGCGCATCACCGATATTTTTCTGGCCTTTCCCCGGCTGATTCTGGCGCTGGCCTTTGTGGCCGCGCTGGGCCCGGGGATTGAAAACGCGGTCATCGCCATCGCCATCACCGCCTGGCCGCCGTATGCGCGCATGGCCCGGGCCGAGACGCTGACCGTGCGCCAGACCGACTTTATTGCCGCAGTGCAGCTCATCGGCGCGTCGCCCTGGCGCATCGTGCTGCACCACATCATGCCGCTGTGCCTGTCTTCGGTGATCGTGCGGGTGACGCTGGACATGGCGGGCATTATTTTGACCGCTGCCGGGCTGGGTTTTCTGGGCCTGGGCGCGCAGCCGCCTACACCCGAGTGGGGCGCGATGATCGCCAATGGCCGCCAGTACGTGCTGGACCAGTGGTGGGTGGCCGCGGCACCGGGGGCGGCGATTTTCCTGGTCAGCCTGGCTTTTAATCTGGTGGGCGACGGCTTGCGCGATGCGCTCGACCCGAAAGGCGTGAAATGACAGAACCCCTTTTGGTGGTTGATGACCTGCGGGTGGCCTTTCCCAACCGCGATGGCGGCTGGGTGGAGGTGGTGCGCGGCGTGTCGTTCACGCTGGGCAAGGAACGCCTGGGCATCGTGGGCGAATCGGGTTCGGGCAAGTCGCAGACGGGCCGGGCGATTCTGGGCCTGACGGCCCCCGAGGGCCGGGTCACCGCCAAGCGTTTGGCGTTCAAAGGCACCGACCTGCTCCACTGCAGCGCCCAAGAGCGCCGCAAGCTGCGCGGAGGCCGCATCGCCATGGTGCTGCAAGACCCCAAGTTTTCACTCAACCCGGTGATGCGCATCGGCGACCAGATCGTCGAGACGCTGCAGGCGCATACCAAGGTGTCCAACGCCCAGGCTAGAGCGCAGGCCCTGGCGGCGCTGGAGCAGGTGCAGATCGACGACCCGGCCCGCGTGTACCAGCTGTACCCGCACGAGGTGTCGGGTGGCATGGGCCAGCGCGCCATGATCGCCATGATGCTGATCGCCAACCCGGATTTGCTGATTGCCGACGAGCCCACCTCGGCCCTGGACGTGACGGTGCAACTGCAGGTGCTGGCGATTCTGGACGCGCTGGTGGTGCAACGCGGCATGGGCCTGGTCTTTGTGTCGCACGACCTGCGCCTGGTCTCCACTTTCTGCGACCGCATTCTGGTGATGTATGCCGGGCGGGTTGTGGAAGAGCTGCCTGCGGGCGGGCTGGCGCAAGCCAAGCATCCGTATACCCTGGGCTTGTTGAACTGCCTGCCGCAGCTCGGCGACGACCGGCACCCGCTGCCCACGCTGAACCGCCAGCCGGAGTGGGCTTTATGAGTGCGTCTGTAGGCCTGGAGGTCAAAAACCTGCGCGTCAGTTTCGACGACTTTGTGGCCGTGGCCGACACGTCTTTCACCGTGCAGGCGGGCGAGAGTTTTGGCATTGTGGGTGAATCGGGATCGGGCAAATCCACCGTGCTGCGCGCCATCTGTGGGCTGGCGAAACGGGAAACCGGCACGGTGCAACTCTTAGGCCCCGTGCCTCAACCCTTGCCCGGGAGCAAGCCGTTTCGCAGGTTGGTGCAGATGGTGTTCCAAGATCCCTACGGTTCGCTGCACCCGCGCCACACGGTGGACCGCCTGCTGGCCGAGCCATTGGCCATCCACGACATGGGCGATGAGCAGGCGCGGATTGAGCGCGCGCTGGACGAGGTGGGCCTGGGGCAGGGCTTTCGTTTCCGTTACCCGCACCAGCTCTCGGGCGGGCAGCGCCAGCGCATTGCCATCGCCCGCGCCCTGATTCTGGAGCCGCAGATTCTGCTGCTGGACGAACCCACCTCCGCCCTGGATGCCTCGGTGCAGGCCGAGGTGCTGAACCTGCTGGAGGCCCTGCGCGCCAGGCGCGGCCTGACCTTCATCATGGTCAGCCACGACCTGGCCGTGGTCACCCACCTGTGCCAGCGTCTGATGGTGATGCAGCGCGGCCAGACGGTAGAAATGTTGGCCTCCGCCGACCTGGCTGCCAGCCGGGTGACCCAGCCCTACACCCGCCAACTGATGGACGCTGCGGTAGGCTTCCGACGGAAAGAAACCACACCATGATCCACTGGGAATCCCACGCCTGCCTGCCGCTGCACCCGCAGGCCAGCTTTGCCCCCATAGACCGGCTGCACGCCGCCGGGGTGGACTACGTGTCGATCAACGTCGGCATGGACATGAACCCGGTGCAGCAGGTGATGGCCGTGATTGCCGGGTTCCGCGCAACCATAACCGCCCACCCGGAGCGCTACCGGCTGGCCCACAGCGTGGCCGACATTGCGCAAGCCAAAGCAGGCGGCCAGATTGCCATCGGCTTTGATCTGGAAGGTGCGATGCCGCTGCTGGAGCAGCCCGAGATGGTGGCGCTGTACGCCGCTTTAGGCGTGCGCCAGATCCACTTTGCCTACAACCGCAACAACAGCGTGGCCGACGGCTGCCACGACACCGAGCGCGGCCTGACCCCGCTGGGCGAGCGCATGGTGCAGGCGGTGAACGCCGCGGGCATGCTGATGGACTGCTCGCACACTGGGCGCCAATGCAGCCTGGACATCATGGCCGCCTCCAGCGCCCCGGTGATCTTCAGCCACGCCAACCCGCTGGCGCTGGTGGAGCATGGCCGCAACATCACCGACGCGCAAATCCGCGCCTGCGCCGCCACCGGCGGGGTGGTGTGCGTGTCGGGCGTGTCGTTTTTTCTGGGCCATGACGCGCCCACCGCCGCCGATGTAGCCCGCCACGCTGCCTATGTGGCCGACCTGGTGGGCGTGCAGCATGTGGGCATCGGGCTGGACATTAGCTTTGCGCAACCGGAACTGAACGACGACCCACCCGGCGGCTACGACCCCAGCTACTGGTGGCCCCAATCTGCAGGCTACAACCGGGCCATCAGCCGGGCGCGCTACACCCCGGTGGAGACCTGGCAGGTGCTGGGCCAGGCTTTGCAAGACGTGGGCATGACCGCTGACGATGCCGCATTGGTGATGGGCGCCAACATGCTACGGGTGGCGCAGCAGGTGTGGAAATCTGAATAAAAGCAGGCTCTAGCGCTTATTCCATAAGCGCAAGCAGCTACTAATTAAATAGCAATTGCCGGTTACCGCACCAGCAGCGCGTTCACCGCCTGCAGGTCTTCGGGCTTGAGACTGCCGCTGGCCTGGCGCAGTTTCAGGCTGCCCAGCAGCACGTTGTAGCGGGCCAGCGCCAGGTCGCGCTTGGTCTGGAACAGCTGACTTTGCGAGTTCAGCACGTCGATGTTGATGCGCACACCCACCTGGTAACCGAGCTTGTTGGCATCCAGCGCAATCTGGCTGGAGGTTTCGGCGGCCTCCAGTGCACTGACCTGGCCCACGCCCGACAGCACGCCGTAGAACGCAGCCCGGGTAGCCTGGGTGACGGCACGGCGGGCGGCATCCAGGTCGGCCTGGGCCTTGTCTTCCAGCGACAGGGTTTCGCGGATGCGGTTCTGGATGGAATAGCCTGCAAACAGCGGGATGTTGAAGCTCAGGCCGATTTGGGCGGTGTTGGTACGCGAGCCAGGCTGGGCGCTGGTCGTGCCATTGGGGTAGCGGTTGATGTTGTAGCCCGCCGTCAGGTCCAGGGTGGGCAGGTTGGCGGCCTTGGCCTTTTGGGTTTCCAGTCGGGCCACTTCCAGGGCCAACGCGGCTTGCAGCACATTGGGTTGCAAGGATTCAGCCTGTTGTACCCAGGTGCCGATGTCGGCGGCCTGCAGCGTGGGCAAGACCACCGGTTGGGCCAGCGGGATGGGTTGGGCGTTGGTCTTGCTGGCCAGGGTGTCCAGCGCCAGGCGCTTGACGACCACGTCGTTGTCGGCGGCAATTTCCTGCGCGCGCACCAGGTCGAACTGGGCCTGGGCTTCGCGGGTGTCGGTGATGGTGGCGGTGCCTACCTCGAAGTTGCGCTTGGCCGAGGCCAGTTGCTCGCCCACGGCGGTTTTCTGGGCCCGTACAAAGGCCAGCGTGTCCTGGGCGGCCAGTACGTCAAAGTAGGCCTGTGCCACGCGCACCACCAGGTCTTGCTCTGCTACCTGGAGCTGGGCCTCGGCCACGTCGATCAGCTTCTTGCCTTGCTCGTAGGCGACGCGGTTGGCCGGGCGGTACAGCGGCTGCGAGCCGCTGAGGGTAGCGGTCTGGGTGGTGTAGTTTTTCTCAAAGCTGGGGTGGCGGCCTTCGAGCAGGCTGCGGTTCAGCCCGGCGGAGAGGCCCACGCTGGGCAGCAGCCCGGCCTTGGCCTGGTCGGCCAGAGCCAGATTTGCGTCGTACTGCGCCTTGGCCGACTGGTAGGTGGAGTCGGTGGCGCGGGCAGCGTCGTAGAGTTCGACCAGGCTTTGCGCTTGTGCTGCGCCAGAGAAAACGGCCAGCAAGGCCCAAGTGCAGGTGGCGAGCGGGAAGCGTTGCATGGTCATCCTTGTCATTTCCAATTTCAAGTGTTCAGTACCGGGGCACGTTGGCATCGCGTTGCAGCGACCAGGCATCGATGCCACCGGCGATATTCACCACATTCTCAAAGCCGTTTTGCAGCAGAAACTGCGCCACGCGCTGGCTGCGCGCGCCGTGGTGGCACAGGCAGGCGATAGGCTGGTGCGGGTCGAGCTCGGCCAGGCGGGCGGGAATGTCGCCCATGGACAGCTGCACCAGGGTGAAGCCGTCGGCCTGCACGCTGGCGGCCTGCCACTCACCGGGTTCGCGCACATCCAGCACTACCGGGGCAGTCTGGGCTTGCAGCCACTGGGGCAGGTCGGTGGGGGTGATCTGGGCAATCATGGGTAGGGCGTGGATTAAAACGAGAACTTCGACGGCTCGGCAAAGTGCACCAGGCGCGGGGCCACGGTGTCCCAGGGCTGGGTGGTGGCATAGCTGGTGTCGCCGGTGCGGGTGACGAAGTTGGCGCACATCATGGGCTCCTGGCCGACCACCGCAAACAGGCGGCCACCCACCTTGAGTTGGGCCTTGATGGCTTCCGGCACCGCCGCCACCGAGCCGCTGAGCACGATGACATCAAAAGGGCCGTCTGCCGCCGCACCCAGGGCACCGTCGGCCTGGCGGACTTCGACGTTGCGCACACCCGCATTGCGCAGGTTGTTGCGCGCCAGGGTGGCCAGCTCGGGCAGGATTTCCAGCGACAGCACGCTGTGGGCGCTGGCGGCCAGCAGGGCGGCCATGTAGCCCGAGCCGCTGCCGATTTCCAGCACTTTCTCGTGTTTCTGGATCTTCAGGTCTTGCAGGGCGCGGGCCTCGACCTTGGGCGACAGCATGCACTGGCCGCCGGGCAGCGGGGCTTCCATGTCCACAAAGGCAAACGCCTGGCTCTCGGCGGGCAGAAACTTTTCGCGCTTGACGGTGTGCAGCATCTCCAGCACCGCCGGTTCCAGCACATCCCAGGGGCGAATCTGCTGTTCGATCATGTTGAAGCGGGTCTGTTCAAGCTGGGCGATGGTGGTCATGGTGGTGTTTGGGTTCAGGTGCAATTAAGCTTTGATTTTAGGGGGGGAATTTGGCAGGGCCGGGCGTTTTGCTATCCATTTACGTTGTAGCCAGCCTGCCAAGTCGTCCATATAACAATACACCACCGGCACCACCACCAGGGTCAGCAGCGACGAGGTGATGACGCCGCCCATCACCGCCTGCCCCATGGGGGCGCGCTGCTCCGAACCTTCGCTGAGCGCAAAGGCCAGCGGCACCATGCCAAAAATCATGGCCAGCGTGGTCATCAGGATGGGGCGCAGACGCACCTTGGCGGCCAACAAGAGCGCCTCCGAGCGCTCCAACCCATCCTCTCTGGCGCGGATGGCAAAGTCCACCAGCAAAATCGCGTTCTTGGTCACCAGGCCCATCAGCATTACCACGCCGATCACCGAGAACATCGACAGCGTGGATTGGAACAGCAGCAGCGCCAGCACCACGCCGATCAGGGTCAGGGGCAGGGCGGTCATCAGCGCCAGCGGCTGCAAAAAGCTCTTGAACTGGCTGGCCAGAATCATGTAGATGAACAGCACCGCCAGCACCAGGGCCGAGATGGCGTAGCCAAAGGCCTCGGCCATGTTCTTGGTGGAGCCGCTGAACTGGTAGCGGTAGCCGGGCGGCAGGGCCATGCCGTCCAGCACGGTGCGGATGTCGTTGGACACCTCGCCCGCTGAGCGCAGGTAGACGTTGGCGTTGACCGACACCTCGCGCGCCATGTTGCGGCGGTTGATCTGGCTGGGGCCGGTGGCATCGGTGATGCGGGCCACCTGGTTCAGGCGCACCACGCGCGGGCTGCCGTCGGCGTTGGTGGCGGTGATGAAGGGCAGGCGCTGCAGGTCTTCGGCGGTGCTGCGCACGCTGGGCGCCAGGCGCACGTTGACGTCGTAGGTTTGGTCGTCCGGGGCGCGCCAGTTGCCCACGGTTTGCCCGGCCACCAGGGTGCGCAGCTGGCTGGCGATGCTGGCCACGCCCAGGCCCAGGTCGCTGGCGGCGTCGGTGCGCACTTCCACACGCACGGTGGGCTTGTCGGCCTTGACGCTGGAGTCCAGATCGACCAGGCCCGGAATGCCGCGGATCTTGTCGCTGGCCTCGCGCGCCAGCCGCTCCAGCACCTGCAGGTCCGGCCCTTGCAGCGAGAACTCCACCTGCTTGCCGCCCCCCACCGAGTCCAGCAGGCCCACGTGGGTCACGGTAATGCCCGGCACGCTGCGCAGGCGCTCGCGCAGCACGTTGGCCATGTCGTCCACGCTGCGGCTGCGGGCCTTGCGGTCCACCAGGCGGATGTAGACCGCCGCATACATCTTGCCCGCCGCGTTGCCGGTGTTGATCGTGGCCAGGGTGTAGCGCACCTCAGGGAACTCGCGCACGATGGATTCCACCTGCCGGGCCTTGGCTTCGGTGACTTCTAGCGACGAGCCGACCGGGGTGTAGAAATTGAGCGTGGTTTCCGAGAAGTCGGCCTTGGGCACAAATTCAGTGCCCAGCAACGGCACCATGACCAGGCTGGTCACAAAGATGGCCAGCGCCCCGGCCAGGGTGGTCAGCTTGTGCCCCAGCGCCCAGCGCAGGATGTGTTGGTAGCCATCGGCCAGCCGGTCGGTGGCGCGCTCGAACCACTGCGTCACGCGGCCAATCGTCCTGTCGTAGATGCCCACGGGCTTGTGGTGCTGGCCATGGGCCTCGATGGCCGGGTCGTGCCAGATGCTGGACAGCATCGGGTCCAGCGTGAAGCTCACAAACATCGAAATCAGCACCGCCGCCACGATGGTGATGCCGAATTCATGGAAAAACTTGCCGATGATGCCGCCCATGAAGCCGATCGGCAAAAACACCGCCACGATGGAGAACGTGGTGGCCAGCACCGCCAGGCCGATCTCTTGCGTGCCTTCCAGTGCGGCCTGGTAGGGCGTTTTGCCCATTTGCACGTGGCGCACGATGTTTTCGCGCACCACGATGGCATCGTCGATCAACAAGCCCACGCACAGGCTCAGCGCCATCAGCGTGATCATGTTGATGGTGAAGCCAAAGATGTTCATGAACAAAAACGTGCCGATCAGCGCAATCGGCAGCGTCAGCCCGGTAATTACCGTGGAGCGCCAGGAGTTGAGGAACAAAAACACGATCAGAATCGTCAGCGCCGCGCCTTCAAACAGCGACTGGCGCACGTTGTCCACCGCCACGCGGATGGGCCGGGCCGCATCGGTAATGGGCTCCAGCCGCAGGCCGGGCGGCAGCTGGGGGGTGAGCTCGGCAATCGCCTTGTTCAGCCCATCGACCACCTCGATGGTGTTTTCGTCCTGCGACTTCTGCACGCTCAGCAGCAGGGTGCGCTGGCCGTTGTACAGCGCCAGGGAGTCGATTTCTTGCGCGCCGTCCACCACGCTGGCCACCTGGTCCACGCGCACCAGGCCGTTTTTGCGGGCCACGATGATCTGGCCAAAGTCTTCCGGGCGCTGCATGCGCGCGTCGATCTGCACCACCCGCTCCTGCGCCAGGTTGCGGATGGAGCCCAGCGGCAGGTTCTGGTTCTCGCTGCGTACCGCGTTGACCACCTGGTCTGCCGTGATGCCCAGGGCCTCCATGGCGCGGGGCTGCAGGTAGATGTTGACCTGGCGCTGGGTGCCGCCCACCAGCGTGACCGAGCCCGCGCCGCGCACGTTTTGCAGGCGCTTCTTCAATACCTGGTCAGCCCAGTTGGTGAGCTCGATGGCGCTTAAGGGTTTGCCTTTGCTGGCATCGGGAATCACGGCCAGGGACCACACCGCGCGGCTGCTCGGGTCAAAGCGCAGCACGCGCGGCTCCTTCACCTCGTCGCGCAGCAGCGGGCGCACGGCGGCCACTTTTTCGCGCACGTCTTCGGCGGCCTTGCGGCCATCCACTGAGAGCTGGAACTCGATGATGACCACCGACTGCCCCTCGTAGCTGCGCGAGGTGAGGGTGTTGACACCGGCAATCGCGTTCACGCCTTCTTCGATCTTTTTGGTGACCTCGCTCTCTACGATGTCGGGCGAGGCCCCCGGGTATTCGGTGGTAACCACCACCACCGGAAAGTCGATATTGGGGAACTGGTCCACCTGCAGGCGCTGGTACGAAAACGCGCCCAGTACCACCAGGGCCAGCATCACCATGGTGGCGAAAACCGGGTTTTTCAGGCTGACTTGGGTGAACCACATAGCGGGTTACCGGGCCTGGGTAAAGGTAACGGGCGTGCCTTCGGCCAGCATGCCCAGGCTACCCTGGACCACCTGTGCGCCTTCGGCCAGCCCGGTCACGGCCACCATGGCCTCGGTGCCCCCCTGGCCACCCAGGCCAGGCAACACGGTTTGGCCGCGCAGGCCGGGTACCACGGTCTGGTGCCGCAATTTGCCGTCCGCGATCACCTGCACGTAGGGCAGGGGCTTGTCGGTGCGCAGGGCGCTCACCGGCACGGCCAGCGTGGTCACCTGCGCGGTGCCTAGCGTGCCCTCGGCAAACAGACCCTGGCGCAGGCCGGGCGCGGGCGCTACGGCCAGGTACACCAGCACGCTGCGGCTGCCTGCCTGGGTGCTGGGGTTGATGCGCGCCACGGTGGCGGCAATCTGGGCATCGGATGCACTGCCTTCGATGTGCAGTTGCGCCGTCTGGCCGACCCGCAGGGCCACCGCGTCGGCGGCGCTGACCGAGGCTTCCAGCTCCATGCGGCGAATGTCCACGATCTCCAGCACCCGGGTGTCTACCGCCACGCGCTCGCCCGGCTGGGCCAGACGCTGGGACACCACCCCCGAAATGGGCGCGCGCAGCACCGCGTCGGCCACCGTCTGGCGCGCCACGGCGGCGGCGGCCAGGGCGGCGCGGTGGGTGGACTGGGCGGCGGTCAAGGTGGCCCGCGAGGTGTCCAGCGCGGTTTGGGAGATAAAGCCCTGGTCCACCAGCGCCTGGTTGTTGGCAAACTGGCGCTGGGCAATGTCGATCTGGGCCTGGGCCGCACCGGCCTGCTCCACGGCCTGCTGCAGGCGGGCCTGGACTTCGGTGGGTGCGATGCGGGCCAGCACCTGCCCGGCCTGCACGCTGTCGCCCTCGCGCACCGCCAGGCCTTGCAGCTCCCCGGCCACCCGGGCTTTGACCACGGCAGAGTCTGCGGCTTTCAAGGCCCCGGAGATCGGCAGGCCCTGGGCCAGGGTGCGGGTTTGGGCCAGCACCACGTCGCTGCGGGCCAGCTCGATGGCATTGGCGGGTTTGGCCAGCGCGGCGGCGGCCACGGCGGCCTGTGCCTGCTGGCGGGTGAACACGGCGCGGGCGATGCCGCCCACCAGCACCACAGCGACCACGGCCACGGTGGCCCACTTTATCCAGGGTTTCATAGGGGTGTCTGCGGGGGCCGCACGCGCAGCCCGTTCAGAAGAATGTGGAGTTGCGAGGCCAGGTAGGCCTGCGGATCCAGCGCCGCCGGGGCGCAGGGGTGGTTGCCCATGGAATGCTTCCACATGGCTAAAAAAATCAGCGGCGCGGTCACGCTGTAGGTAGCCAGGTCCGGGTCCACCGGGGCGAATTCGCCGCTATCGATGCCGCGCTGCAGAATGCGCCGCACCAGCGCCTGGTAGGGCAGGGCCACCTCGGTTTGGTAGAAAGCGGCCATTTCGGGGAAGTTGTGCGCTTCGGTCAGCATCAGCTTGGTCATGCCGGATGCCTGGGTGTTGCCCACGCGCTCCCACCAGCTCAGCATGCCGTGGCGCAGCAGGTCGGCGCTGCTGCCGGTGAAATCATCCACCTCGGCGCTCCACTCAAAAAACCGGGCCGACAGGCTTTGCCGCACCACGGCCTTGAAGAGTTCTTCCTTGCTGGGAAAGTACAGAAACAGCGTGCCCTTGGACACCCCGGCGCGCTGGGCGACCTCTTCGACCCGGGTGGCGGCAAAGCCTTTTTCCACAAACAGGTCGAGTGCCGCCGCCAGCAGCTCGCCGGGCCGCGCCTCCTTGCGGCGCGCGCGCTTGGCCTGCGGTTCGGCTGGCGGGGAGGATGTGGGGGTGGGCATGGGTTACTGACTGGCTGGTTATTAATGTAGCCCTTGCGCGCGACCAGCGTCAATGCAGGGGTTTTGCAACAAGTAAACCCAGCCACTCGCGCAGCACCTCGCGCGACGATTGCAGGCCGTGGCCGGTAGGCAGCCATTCCATCAGGCTGCGCTGCTGCGGCAGGGTGAAGCCGGTGGGCGCGGGGGTTACGGTAAACCCGGCCCGCTCGAACGCCAGCTGCGCGCGCGGCATGTGCCAGGCGTGGGTGACCAGGGCGATGCGCTGCACGCCGTCGGCTGCCAGCAGGGTGTGCAGGCGGGTGGCGTTCTCAAAGGTGTCGCGCGACTGGTCGTCTACCCAGCGCAAGGCGAAGCCGTAGTCCCGGGCCAGTGTGGCGCGGGCCACGTCCCCTTCGGAGGGCGTGGCCGTGCCGCTGTTGGCCCAGCCCACGCCCCCGGCAAAGGCCAGCGGCAACTGCGATTGGCGGGCCAGCCACACGCCGTAGCGCAGGCGGGTAGCGGTGTCTGCCGTGGGCTGCGCTGCGCCAAACTCGGGTGCCAACGCCTGTACGCCGCCGCCCAGCACCACCACCGCCTGCACCTGGCCTGCCTGCAGCACCGCCGCCGCCGTAGCCGGGGGCAGGGCGGGCACCTGCGGCAGGATGCTCAGCGCCAGCCACACGGCCACCGCGTTGCAGCCCAGCAGCCACAGCCCGCCCAGGGCACCCACGCAAACCGCGCTGCCCAGCGCTTTTTTACGCCGCGCCAGCAGCAGCCCCGCCAACGCCAGCAGCACAGGCGCGGCAGGCGGCAAGGCCAGCGCGGTCACCAAGGGTTTGAATTCGCCCAATTCCATATGCTCACTTTTTAATAGCTTCTCGTGCTTGATAGATGGGCGCTAGAGCCCATTTTGGCCTCAAACTTTCACATCGATAAAGTTGAAGACAATCCAAGTGTACAAGTGCGTACGCTTAAAAAAGGAGTACAAAGCAGCCTATGCAAAACACGTCCTCCTCTACTCCCTCCACACCCGCCGCACGCCACGTAATTACCCTAGGGGGCGGATGTTTTTGGTGTACCGAGGCGGTGTTTGTGAAGGTGCGGGGCATTACCGATGTGGAAAGTGGCTACTGCAACGGCCAGGCACTCAACCCCAGCTACGACGAGGTGTGCAGCGGCGAGACCGGCCACAACGAGGTGGTGCGGCTGGAGTTTGACCCGGCGCAGATCAGCCTGCGCGAGATTCTGGAAGTGTTCTTTGTCATCCACGACCCGACCACGCTGAACCAGCAGGGCCATGACGTGGGCACGCAGTACCGCAGCGGCATCTACACCAGCACGCCCGAGCAGGTGGCGGTGGTCGAGACCGTGCTGGCCGAGCTGGCGGTCAGCGGCAGCTACCGCAAACCGGTCGTCACCGAGGTGCAGCCCCTGCGCAACTACTGGCCCGCCGAGGCCTACCACCAGGATTATTTCGAGAACCACCCCGGCCACGGCTACTGCCTGATGGTGGCCGCGCCCAAGGTGGAAAAGTTTCGCAAGACCTTTGCCAATCTGGTGAAACACTGAGAGTGTTTTAGGCCTCCCGTGCTTATTCCATCAGCACAAGCAGCTATAAAAAGTGTAGTTTTTGTGATTTCAGCGGCGTATGCTTGGTGCCATGTTGCGCCTGACCCAAGCCCCGAACCTCGCCATCGCCACCCTGTGGGTCGATGCGCTGCAGTTTGAAGGCATTACCGCCAGCGTACAGCGCCAGTACCTCTGCGGTATTGCCGGCGATTTGCCACCCGACCAGTGCCTGCCCGAGGTCTGGATCCACCACCCCACCCAGGAAACCCGCGCCCGTACCCTGTTGCATCACCTGCAAAACGTGCCCCAGCACCGCTGGCTGTGTGCCTGCGGCGAGTTGGTGGAGGGCGGGTTTGAGCAGTGCTGGCACTGTGCGGCCTGGATGCCTGCCTGATTGGATGCCTATGCATTTCCCCCAGCACAGCCCCGCCGCCGAACGCAATCTGCCGCCCATTCTGAAAGTCTTGCAGCGCGTCCTGCCCGCACAGGGCACGGCCCTGGAAATCGCCAGCGGCACCGGCCAGCACATCGCCGGTTTTGCCCACGGCTTGCCCGGCTGGACCTGGCAGCCCAGCGACGCGCAGGACGATGCCTTTGGTTCCATCGCCTACTGGTGCGTGCAAGCCGGGGTGGCGAATGTGCTGCCGCCGCTGCGCCTGGACGTGCTGGCCCCGTGGCCGCCGGTGGACACCTTCGACGCGATCTACTGCGCCAACATGCTGCACATCTCCCCGTGGGCCACCTGCGCGTCGCTGATGCGCGGGGCGGCGGCCCATCTGGCCCCCGATGGCGTACTCGTCACCTACGGCCCCTACCTGGAGCGCGGCGTGCCCACCTCGGCGGGCAACCTCGACTTTGATGCCGACCTGCGCCAGCGCGACCCGGCCTGGGGCATTCGGCAGTTGGACGACGTGGTGCAGCAGGCGGCGCTGGCAGGCCTGCAATTGCGGGAGCGTGTGGACATGCCCGCCAACAACCTGCTGCTGGTGTTCTACCGCCCAAGGCCTTAGCCAAACACCACCTTGGCCCGCCGGTGCGCCGCCTTGTCGGCCAGCGCTGCATCGTGCGTGACCAGCAACAGGGCCCACTGGTGCGCGGCGGTGTGGGCGCACAGCAGCTCCAGGGTGCGCTGCTGGGTGATGGGGTCCAGCCGTGAGGTGGGTTCGTCGGCAAAGATGAAGTCGGGCTTCAGCAGCAGCACCCGCAGCAGGGCAAAGCGTTGCAGCTCGCCGCCCGAGACCTCGCTGGGCAGGCGGGCCAGCAAAGCCTTGTCCAGCTTTAATGCCTGCATCAAGCCTTGCGCATCGGCGCTGCTGAGGCGGTGCAGTTTCACCAGGTCGTTCAGGCTGTCGCCCACGCTTCGTAGCGGGGCAAAGGCGGCGGGCGGGTCCTGGTAGAGCTTTTGAAAGGCGTGGGGGCGTTCCTTGGCGCGGCGCACCGTGCCGTGGTCGGGGGCGACCAGCCCGAGCAGCATATGGCCCAGCGTGGTTTTGCCGCAGCCGCTGGGGGCGGTGATGGCGACGATTTCGCCCTGGTGCAGTGCCATGTCCACCCCCGCAAACAGGCGCTGGGCCCCAAAGTTTTTGCCCAAATCATGGCCGTGCACCACCGGCGCGGCGTTGGCCCGCAGCGGCTGCGCCAAGTGGGGCCAGTGGGCGGGTTCGGCCTGCACCAGGGCCTGGGTGTAGGCGTGGCGCGGGTGGCGCAGCACCTGGTCGGCGGGGCCTTGCTCGATGATTTCGCCGTCCAGCATCACCGCCACCGTACCGCCCAGCAGGCGGGCCAGGGCCACGTCGTGGGTGATGGTGAGCAGGGCCTGGTCGGGCTGTAATTGGCCGAGCAGCAGCGCGCCGATCTGGTCGCGCAGGGCCGTATCCAGGCCCTTGGTGGGCTCGTCGGCAATCAGCAGTTTCGCCCCGGCAGCGCGTGTGGCGGCAAAGGCCAGGCGCTGCCCCATTCCGCCTGAAATTTGGTGCGGGTACTTGTGCCGCGCCGGGCTGAGGTCCACCTGCGCCAGCGCCTGGTCGGCGTGCAAGCGGGCTGCGGGCCAGGGCTGGCCGCGCACGCAGTGGCGCACCTCGGCCACCTGGGCGTGCAGGTGCATGCTGGGGTTGAGCGACAGCCAGGGCTCCTGCGGCAGCATGGCGACCGCGCGGCCCCAATCACGCAGCCGATCGTGTCGTATGGTGGGCAGCAGGCGGCGGCCCCACAGGGCGATGTCGCCGCTGGCGGCCAGGCCAGCGGGCAGCGTGCCCATCACCGCCTGGGCCATCAGTGATTTGCCCGAGCCGGACTCGCCCAGCACGGTGAGCGCTTGGCCCGCGTGCAGTTGCAGGTGGATGCCGCGCACCACCGGCTCGGCTCCGGCGCTGATGGTCAGACCGTTGATTTCAAGTGCCAGTGGCATGGTCGTCTTTCTTTTCACTCAGGGTCTGCAGCGCCAGCACGGTGGCCAGCAGCAGGAGCACGGGCGGGGCCAGCATCCAGGGCGCTTCGGCGTAGTAGGGCATGGCCTCGGTCATCAGCAGGCCCAGTTCGGCCTGCGGCGGGCGCAATCCCACGCCGATAAAGCCCAGGGCCGACACCGCCAGCACGGCGTTGCACACGGCCAGCGCGGTCAGCGCCAGCAACGTGCCGCGCAGCGCGGGCCACACATGCTGGCGCACGATGTAGACGCGGCCAAAGCCCAGCAGGCGGCTGGACTGCACCTGCGGCCCGCCCAGCAGGGTGGCGGCGGATACGCGGGTGGTGCGGAAAAACTCCACCCAGGCGGTAAGCACCAGACCCAGGTACAGCGGCCAGGTTTGGCCCGGGGCCAGGGCCGACAGCAGCAGCACCCACAGCAGGCCGGGCAGGGCCACTACGGCATCGGCCAGGGCCAGCAGCAGCCGCTCCACCGTGCCCCGGCACCAGGCCGCCAGCAGGCCCAGGCCCGCGCCCAGGCTGGCGGCCAGCAGGGCGGCACCCAGCGCCAGCGACAGCGAGATGCGCAGCGCCTGCGCCAGCCGCGCGGCCACTTCGCGGCCCAGGGCATCGGTGCCCAGCCAGTGCTGTGCGCTGGGCGGTAGCAGGCTGGCCGACAGGTCTTGGGCCGCCGGGTCGGGCAATGGCACCAGCCAGGCCCACACCGCCACCAGGGCCAGCAGCAGGTAACAAATGCGGCGGGCGATCATGCCTGGCTCCTCGGGTCCAGCCAGGTGCACAGCGCGTCCACCCCGGCGTTGAGCAGTACAAACAGCAGTCCCATGCACAGAGCCGTGCCCTGCACCATGGGCACGTCGCGCGCCAGGATGGCGTGCACCAGCGCGTGGCCGATGCCGGGCCAGGCAAAAAAGGTTTCCACCACCACCATGCCCTCCACCAGCAGCACCAGCTGGGTGGCGGCAAAGGCGGTGACCGGCACTGCCGCATTGCGCAGCACGTGGCGCAACACCACCCAGCGCGCGGGCAGGCCCTTGGTGCGGGCAAATTGCACATAGGCGCAGGCCAGCACCTGGGCCACGCTGTGCCGCGTCACCTGCGCCAGCCCAGGGGCCAGGGCCAAGGCCAATGTGAGCGCGGGTAGCACGTAATGGCTGGCATCGCCGTGTCCGGCCACCGGCAGCCAGCCCAGGTGCTCGGCCAGCAGGGTGGCCAGCAGCAGGGCCAGTACAAAGGCCGGGGTGGCCCGTAGGCTGACGGCCAGATGGCCGACCAGCCGGTCCAGCCAGGGGCGTTGCAGCAAGGCGGTGACCAGGCCCAGCCCCACGCCCAGCAGCAGTGCCAGGCTCCAGGCCAGCAGCGACAGCGCCACGGTGTGGCCCCACTGGTGCGACAGCGCGGCCAGCACCGGCTCGCCGGACACCAGCGACACGCCCAGGTTGCCCTGCGCTACATCGCCCAGCCAGGCCAGCAGTTGCTGCCAGAGCGGGCGGTCCAGTCCCAGCTCGGCGCGCACGGCCTCTGCCGCTGCGGTGTTGACCATGTCGTAGCCGTAGCGGCTGGCAGCGATGCGGTAGGCCGCGTCGCCCGGCAGCGATTGCAGCAGGGCAAACGACAACAAACCTACGCCCAGGCCCACGCCCAGGATGCGCATAAAAACGCTCTTCATGCCCAGACCATCTGCGCGATGCGGTACGAGCGCTCCAGCGGGTCGATCACCACCTGGCCCAGCCGCTTGCTGCTGGTGGCGGTGTGCTGGTACCAGGCCACGGGGATTACCGGCAGCTCGGCCTGCAGCACGGTGGCAATGGCGCCGCGCTGGGCGGACTGGCGCTTGGCATCGGTGGTGCTGCCCAGGGTTTGCAGGGCATCGCGCACCAGGGCGCTGGTCCAGCCCATTGCGCCCCAGTCGCCACCGGTAGGGCCAAAGTCTTGCAGCAGCGTGCCCATCGGGTCGGGCACCAGGCCGTAGTTGCGCGCCAGCAGGGCCAGCTCCAGCGTGCCGTCCTGGTGGCCCGCCGGAATCTCGCTGGAATTGACCACCGCCACCGCCATGGCGATGCCGATGGCCTTGAACTGCGCCTGCAAGGCCGTGGCCACCACGGGCAACTCGGGCCGGTCGGAGAAGGTGCGCAGCGTGATCTGGAAGGGTTTGCCGTTGCGTTGCAGCATGCCGTCCGCCCCAGCGGTCCAGCCCGCAGATTGCAGCAGGCGGCGGGCCAGGGCCAGGTCTTGCACCAGCGGCTGCAGGCCGGGCACATGCCATTCGCCCATCACGGGCGGAAACAGCTGGGTGGCGGCCGCCTGCGGGGCGCGCAGCACGCTGCTGGCAATGCCTGCGCGGTCGATGGCCAGGCTGAGCGCTCGGCGCACCGCCACGTCTTTTAAGAATGGGTGGCCCGCGTTCACCTTGATGTAGAGCACGCGCGGAATCGGCAGGCTGTGGAATTGCAGCTTCTTGTTGCCCTGCAAGCGACCGAAGTTGGCCGGGTCGTGGGTGAAGACCAGGTCCGCCTGGCCGCTGCTGGCCAGGAGTTGACGGGTCTCGGCGCGGCTGACGGCCAGGTAGCTGACCTTGGCAATCGCCGGGCGCGGGCCTTGCCAGCCGTCAAACCGCTCCAGGGCGATTTTCTGTGGCGCGTCGATGCGGGTCACTTTGTACGGGCCGGAGCCGATGACGGCTTGCACCGCGCCATCGGCTGCGTAGGCGGTAGCAGCCAATATTTGCGTGCTGGTGTGGGCCAGAAACGCGGGCAGGGCGCTGAACGGGCGGGACAGGTCGAACACCACGCTGTCGCCGTCCGCGCTGACCTTTTGCAAGGGCGTGTTGCCCAGCACGCCGGGGGCCTTGTGCGCCCGCTCCAGCACCTGGGCCACGTAGGCCGCCGTGACCGGGCTACCGTCGTGAAAGCGCGCGCCCCGGCGCAGGGCAAATCGCCAGACCTTCTGGTTGGCCGCGACCTGCCAGCCCGTGGACAGGCCGGGCACCAGCGCGCCGCTGGGGTCCACATCGACCAGGGTCTCGGTGATCTGCAAACGGCTGAACACATAGCCGGTGCGTGAGGGCTCCAGGCTGCTGATCTCCCAGGGGGAGACGACGCTCAGCGTGTCTTTGTCAGAGGCTGCGGCCCAGGCGGGCAGTAGCGGGGTGGATACGGCAAGGGCCAGGGTGTGGCGGCGGGTGATGGTCATGGGTCTAAAATTGAATGAAAATGGCAGCTTGCGCTTATTCCATAAGCACAAGCAGCTATCAAATAAATAGTGTCTTCAGTTCTTCTGCAAGCCCGCCACCAGCGCCGTGATGTTGTGGCGGGCCATCTTCAAATAGCTGGCACCGGGCTGGTCGGGGGCCGATAGCGCGTCGGCGTACAAGGTGTCGCCGGGGACGACGTTGGCTTCTTTCGACAGTTGCGCCAGCAGCTTGGGGTTGGCCATGTTCTCCACAAACACCGCCTTGATTTTTTCACGCTGGATCTGGCGGATCAGGCTGGCGACCTGCTTGGCGCTGGCTTCACCGTCGGTGGACACGCCTTGCGGGGCCAGAAATGTCAGCTGGTAGTGGGCCGCAAAGTAGCCAAACGCATCGTGCGAGGTGATCACCTTGCGCTTGGCGGCGGGCACGGCGGCAAACTGGGTGGCGGCCCATGCATCCAGCGCCTGCAGCTCGGCCACGTACGCGGCGGTATTGGCTGTGTACGTGGCCGCCCCGGCGGGGTCGAGCTGCTCCAGCGCCTTGCGGATGTTGTTCACGTAAAAGACCACATTGGCCGGGTTTTGCCAGGCGTGCGGGTCGGTTTCGGTATGGCCATCGTGTTGCATTTTGCGGGGCTGCACGCCGGTGGACGCGATCACGCTGGCCCCTTTGTAACCCGCAGATTTCACCAGTTTGCCCATCCAGGGCTCGAAACCCAGGCCGTTGCTTACCACCAGTTTCGATTGGAGGATGGCCTTGGCATCGGCCGGTTTGGGCTCGAACACATGGGCATCTTCGTTGGGGCCGACCAGGGCGGTCACGGCCACCCGGTCGCCGCCGACCACCCGCACCAGGTCGCCGAGGATGCTGAAGCTGGTGGTGACCGCAATTTGGGCGGATGCGGCAAAAGATGCGGCCATGGCGATGGCTGCGAACAGACGTTTCAAAAGCATAAAAACTCCTAGTTGGTAAATTTGTGTTGGCGCAGCCAGCCGCGTGGGGCGAGCAGCAGCGACAGGGCGTACAGGCTCCCGGCGCAAACGATGACGGTGGGGCCGCTGGCGGTGTCCTGGTGGTAGGAAATCAGCAGGCCCAGGAAGCTGGCCACCGCTGCCTGCGCCACGGCGTTGAGCATTTGTGCGGGCAGGGTGTCGTGCCACAGGCGGGCCGACACGGCGGGCAGCATCATGATGCCCACGGCCATCAGCGTGCCCAGGGTCTGGAAGCCCGCGACCAGGTTCAAAACGACGAGCAGCAAAAAGCCCTGCTGCACCACCGCAGCCTTGCGGCCACTGGCGCTTTGCAGGTAGGCGGGATCAAAACTCTCCAGCAAAAACGCCCGGTAAAACACGGCCAGCGCGCCCACCGTGACCGTAGCCACCCCGGCCACCAGCACCAGCCCGCTGGCATCCACGCCCAGCGCGCTGCCAAACAAAATATGCAGCAGGTCCAGCTGCGAGCCCCGGCGCGACACCAGCATCACGCCCAGCGCCAGCGACACCAGGTACAGCGCGGCCAGGCTCGCGTCCTCGCGAAGCACCGTGGCGCGGCTCACCAGGCCGGACACCGCCGCCACCAGCATGCCCGCCAGCAGCCCGCCCAGCGTCATGGCAATGGCCGACAAGCCGAAGAACAAAAACCCCAGCGCCACGCCGGGCAGGATGGCGTGGCTCAGCGCCTCGCCAAACAGGCTCATGCGGCGCAGCGTGAGCAATACGCCCAGCGGTGCCGCGCCCAGGGCCAGCGCCAGGGCGGATACCAGGGCGCGGCGCATGAACAGGAAGTCGGCGAAGGGGGCCAACGCCAAGTCGTACAGATGCTGCATGGGTTCAAGCAGCATGGAGGTGGTCGTCCCAGCTTTCGCCCAGCAACCGGGCTTGCGCCAGGTGGTGTGGGGTCAAGACGTCCGATGTTTCGCCCCAGGCCACCACGCCGCGCGCCAGCAGCAGGGTTTGCGGGAAGTGCTGGTGCACCTGGCTGTGGTCGTGCAGCACCGCAATCACTGTGCGCTGGCGGGCGTGCCAGTCGGCCACCAGGGCCAGCAGCTCGGCGGTGGTTTTGCTGTCGATGGCGTTGAAGGGCTCGTCCAGCAGGATCAAATCTGCGTCCTGCAGCAGCAGCCGGGCAAACAGCACCCGCTGGAACTGCCCGGCCGACAAGGCGCTGATGGGCCGCTGCGCAAACCCGCACAGGCCCACGGTGTGCAGGGCGGCATCCGCCTCGGCGAGTACGGCGCTGTCCAGGCCGCCCAGTGCGCCCGCCGCCTGCCAGGCCCCCAGCAGCACGCAGTCCTGCACGCTGATGGGAAAGCTGCGGTCGATGGCCGACTGCTGGGGCAGATAGGCGATGCGCGAACGCGTGGCATCCACTTTCAGGGTTCCTTGTGCCACGGGCAGCAGCGACAAAATGCTTTTCAATAACGTGCTTTTGCCAGCCCCGTTGGGCCCCACCACCGCCGTGAGCGAGCCGGGCGCAAAGCGGCCACTGACCCCGTGCAGGGTGGGGCGGTCGCGGTAGGTGACGGTCAAGCCGTCCAGCGTCACCATGGCCCGGACGCCCAGGCCACGGCCAGCCACAAAAGGAGCAGGGCGGGGATGACGCGCAGCAGGCGGGACCAAGCGGACAAGGCCAAAAAACGGGGGCGGGAAGGGGCGGTCATAGAGCCTGGGTAAAGTCGGTGGCAGTTGTCGGTGGCAGTTGCAAAATTGGCGCGATAATGCAACCCAATTGCATCAAAGTATATCGCAACAGTGTTGCGTTTAAGGACTGCGAGAACCCCATGGCTGTGTCTTTACCTTCCACTTCTTCCGACGACCTGCTGGTCGCCCACGGTCTGCGCCGCACCAATGCCGCCCGCTTGGTGGTGGATTGGCTGCGCGCCCACGCCGACACGCGCTGGACCCACGCCCAGCTGCAAGAGGCCCTGGCCCGCGAGTCCAACATCACCCTGGACCGCGTCACGCTCTACCGCCTGCTGGACCGCCTGTCCGAGGTGGGCCTGCTGCGCTGCAAGGTGGATGCCGAGCGCGTGCGCCACTACCAGGCCATCCTGGAAGACGTGCCTACCGCGCCGCATTTCGAGTGCAACGCCTGCCACCGCGATCTGCCGCTAGAAGGCCAGATGGACAAGACCAACGCCGAGCTGGCCCAGGCCGCCATCGCTGCCATCCAGGCCTTGAAAACCCTGGGGCAGCAAAACGTGAGCGTGGACCTGGCGCTGCGCGGCATCTGCGGCGATTGCGCGCCCGCCAAGGGATTCCAACGTTGATCCGCACTGCGCAACTGGCATATGCCTACCCCGGCGCAGCCCAGCTGGAGTTCCCCGATACCGACGTGCCCCAAGGCGCTGTGCTGCTGCTGCGCGGCCCGTCGGGCGCGGGCAAATCCACCTGGCTGGCGCTGGCCGCGGGCCTGCTGCGCCCTGCCAGCGGGCAGATCACGGTGGCTGGCCAGGACCTCACTGCTATCCAAAAAATAGCTACCGACGCATGGCGGGCCAGCGCTATCGGCTTCCTGCCCCAAAAACTCCATTTGAGCGAAGCGCTCACCGTAGCCGGTAACCTGGCCATGACGCAGTGGGCCGCAGGCGTGCCCGACGACCCGCAGGCGGTGCGCCGCACGCTGGAGGCCCTAGGCCTGGGCGACTTGGCTGCGCGCAAACCGCGCCAGCTCTCGGGCGGCCAGGCCCAGCGGGTGGCCCTGGCCCGGGCCGTGCTGCTGCAGCCCCAAGTCATCCTGGCCGACGAGCCCACCGCCAGCCTGGACGATGCCGCCGCCCAATCCGCCCTGGCCTTGCTCCAATCCAGCGCCCAGCGCTGCCACGCCACCCTGGTCATCGCCACCCACGACGCGCGGGTCGCTGCGGCCTTGCCCCAGGCGCTTGTATGCCAAATCGGCACCCAGCGCTTATCGGATAAGCACGGGCAGCTATGAATATCGTAGCAATTGCCTTCCGCTACCTGTGGTCGCGCCCCTTGCCTGCAGCGCTGAATTTGCTGCTACTGGCGCTGGGCCTGGCCAGCATCACCTTTGTGTGGATCACCAGCGAGCAGATGGACCGGGCGTTTGAGCGCGACCTGGCCGGTATCGACGCGGTGGTGGGCGCCAAAGGCAGCCCCATGCAGCTGATTCTGGCGGGTGTGTTCCACATCGACGTGCCGCCGGGCAACATCCCTTTGGAGGCCGTGCAACAGCTCGAAAAAGACCCGCGCGTGGCCCAGCTCATCCCCATCAGCCTGGGCGATACCTTTAGGGGCTTTCGCATCGTCGGCACTACCCCGGCCTATGCCGCGCACTACGGCGTAAAACTCGCCCAGGGCGCTTTGTGGAACCAGCCCATGCAAACGGTGGTGGGCGCACAGGTGGCCAAAAATACGGGTTTGGCCGTGGGCAACACCTTCTACGGCTCGCACGGCCTGGGTGGCACGGGCCATGTCCACGGCGACTTCCCCTATACCGTCATCGGCGTGCTGGCCCCTTGCGGCTGCGTGCTCGACCGGCTGGTGCTGACGGCCACCGAATCGGTCTGGAAAGTGCACGAGAAAGCCACGGCTCTGGATGACGAAGACCAAAAAATCCTGGAGCAGGAGCGCGAAATCACCCTGGCGCTGGTCACCTACACCAGCCCGCTGGCCGCAGTGACCTTCCCGCGCTTCATCAACACCACCACCGAGATGCAGGCGGCAGCGCCCGCCGTGGAAATCACCCGCCTGCTGCGCATGGTGGGCGTGGGCACCGAGGTGCTGCGCGGCTTTGGCGCGGTGCTGCTGCTGACGGCGGGCCTGAGCGTCTTCATCGCCCTGTGGAACGCCGTGCGCGAACGCCGTGCCGATCTGGCCATGCTGCGCATGCTGGGCGCGCCGCCTTTTAAGGTGGCCGGGTTGGTGCTGGTAGAGGCCCTGCTGCTGGCCTCCATGGCCACCGCCCTGGGCCTGCTGGGCGGGCACCTGCTGGCGGGTCTGGTCGGCAGCTGGCTGCAGGCCGAACGCTCACTGCCACTGACCGGCTGGATCTGGCTGCCCAGTGAGTGGTGGGTGCTGCTGCTGGGCGCAGTGGTCGCCACCCTGGCCGCCGCGCTGCCCGCCTGGGAAGCCTATCGACTCGACGTCACCACCTTGCTCAACCACCGTTAACTGGAGTTTTCTCAATGACCAAAACCCTCGCCGCCCTGATCTTCTCCAGCCTGTTCGCCGCCAGCGCCATCGCCGCCGAGAGCGCCCAGGACACCCAAGCAGACGTCGCCCGCCACCGCGCCATCGCCGCCGCTCACCAAGCCGCCGCCCAATGCCGCGAGGCCGGGAAGGGCGAAGACGCCTGCACCAAAGCTTTGCAGGCGGCCTGCAAGGGGATTGCGATTGGAAAATATTGCGGGATGAAACACGAGCACTGAAATCAGCCATTCGCCTTACAATGAAGTAAGGAATAAGGAAATACCCATGACCACTGCCACCATTTCGTCTAAAGGCCAGATCACCATTCCGGCCGATGTGCGCCAAGCCATGCAGGTCGACACCGGCGACCGGGTGGAGTTTGTGGAACTGGAGCCGGGGCGTTACGAATTTGTGGCCGCGACCCGGTCCGTGGGCCAACTGAAGGGCATGTTTGGCAAAGCCGTCAAAACCGTGACGATCGAAGAGATGAACCAGGCCATCGCCACCCGTGGAGCGTCTGCCCGGTGATTGGCCTCGATACCAATGTGCTGGTGCGCTACATCATGCAGGACGATCCCAAACAGTCGGCCCAAGCCAGCGCACTGATCGATGCACTCGATGCGGCCGACACGGGTTACATCACGCTGGTGTCCATCGTCGAGCTGGTCTGGGTTTTGTCTTTCAGCTACGACCTCAGCCGCGCCCAGGTGGCCGCTGCCCTGGATGCCATCGTGCGCACCAAACAGTTCAAAATTGAAGCCGCCGACCAGGTCGTGCGTGCCTTGCGTGTCTTCAAAGCCGGTAAGGCCGATTTTGCCGATTGCCTGATTGAACGCTCCGCCGCTCAGGCCGGTTGCCTGCGCACCATGACCTTCGATGTGGGCGCCGCCAAACATGCCGGTATGACACTGGTGACTTGATTGAAAACGATGCCGATGCACTTTATTCTCTTGGGCTTGGCCATCACCGCTGGCGCGGCCAGCGCCCAGCCCATCGACCTGCCCGCAGGTTCCGGCCCCGGCTTTCATAGCCCCAACAGCCCTTTTGCCCCGCTACCCGAGCGGGCTGACGTGGTGCCGTGGTCGGTGCTGTCGGCGGTCAAGACCAAGGCCATCAAAAACCGCATCCTGCCCAATTTCGGCCAGCAACAGCTGGCCCTGCACCAGAAAACCCAGCGCATCCAGGGCTTCATGGTGCCGCTGGACGCGGGCAAAACCCAAAAGCACTTTCTGCTCACGTCCGTGCCGCTGACCTGCTCGTTCTGCCTGCCCGGCGGGCCGGAGAGCATGGTCGAGGTGAAGTCCAAAACCCCGGTGAAGTACAGCCTGGAGCCGGTGATTGTGGAGGGCACGTTCGCGGTGTTGCCCGACGACCAGTATGGCCTGTACTACCGGATGGTGGACGCGGTGGGCGTGCAGTAGTCAGCCCGTATACAGCGTCACCCCTAGCAGCACATACAGCACGCCAAAGCACACCGGTACCCAGTTTTCCACGTGGGTCAGGGGCAGGTACAGGCGGGCATCGGCACCACGGCCCATGGCGGTCCATTCCGCGTCAAAGGGGGCGACGGGCAGCATCTGCTCCAGGGCGTGGACCACCTTGAACTTGGCCGAATTGAGCTGGCGGTAGGAATACACCACCCGCCACCAGATGAAGCACAGCAGCACTACCGCCATGAATGGAGCCAGCCCGCTGAGGGTGGGTTGCAGCACCTTCTCCTTCAGCATCACGGTAAAGGCGGTGATCAGCGCGGTGTGCACGCCCACAAAGAACGAATTGGCCAGCATGCGCCGGGCGCTGATACGGTCGGCCATGTCCACGTAGAGCCTGTACTGCTCGAACAGGTGCTTTTCGTACTCGGGGCCGTAGGCGGCCTTGGCCTGGCGCAGCAGATCAAGAGCGGCGGCAGCCATCTAGCACCCAATCACTTTGAACTCGACCCGGCGGTCCAGCGCGTCCGATGCATCGTCACGCCCGTTGCCCACCAGGGTTTGCCGGGAACCCATGCCGTTGGCGATGCTGCGTTTGGCCAACGTGGGATTCGCCGCTTCGAGCCGGGTTTTGACGTATTCGGCGCGCAGTTGCGACAGGCGCTCGTTCAGCGGCTCGGGGCCGGTGGCGCTGGTGTGGCCGGTGATTTCCAGGCAGGCGGGCGTGGAGGCGGTTTGGGTGGCGATGGACTTGAGCCACAGCGGGTAGGCATCGGTCTGGCGGTTGTCTGTGCCGAAAGCGGTGGAGCCGGGGCGGAACAAGAACTTCACCGCCAGGCGTTTTTGCGCCAGGCCAAAGTCCACGATCTTGCCGAAGGCGGCCTCGGCCCGATCGCGCCGCCCCAGCTTCCACTGGGCCAGGTAGATGCCGTTGTAGACGCGGAACTGGTCGCCCGCTGCGGTGCGCTGGGCGCTGGTGTACAGGTCCAGCGCCTCCTGGTAGCGGCCCGCGTCGTAGGCCTCCATGGCCTCGGCCACCTGGGCGGCGGCGACGATGCGCTCGGTGTACAGGGCGTTGATGGGGTCGCCCGCGCGCGTGCCCTGGCAGGTGCGGATGTAGCCCAGTGTGGCCGGGTCTTCGGTCCAGGCGGGCGCGTCGCGGAAGCTGGCCAGGGGGGTCGTGTCCACACCCTCGGGTTTGGAGAAGGCCAGGCCCTTGCTGACCAGTTTGCCGGTCTTCAGGTCGGCCAGCGCAAAGCAGATGCGGTAGGCCTCGCGCACCCCAGCCGTCTGCCGCGCCGCGTTCACGCCGGTGAAGGTGCCTATCAGCACCAGCGGGCTGCGCGCCACGTTGGCGGCGGTAAACGGCTGCAGGTCGAACTGCGGGTACTGCGCGCGGATCATGGCCTCCAGCCGCTGGCCCATGGAGCGCGTGGTGTTCGACTGGGCCCCGGTCATGCCGTCCACCAGCGGGTCGATCACCACGGTGTAGCGCGGCGGGCCGGGCAACTTGGCGTTGTTCATCAGCGCGGTGGCGGCGCTGGTGACGGCTTCGTCGTAGGGCAGGGTGGGCGGTGGTGGGGCGGCGGGCGGTGGTATTACAGGCGGTGCCGGTGCGGTGGCCACGGGGGCCGGGGTGCTTGCCGGGCCGAAAGGCGGCAGCTGGGTGCAAGCCGTCAATAAGGCCAAAGGGAGAAGGTAGAGGCGTTGCATGGCTAGCACTCCTTGTTCAGAAAAGCCTGGTCCGCCGCCGACGGCATTTCGCCCATGCCCTGGCGCTCGCGGATGGCGCTGCAGCGGGCGGGTGGCGTGCGTTTAGGCGTTGCAGCCGGTGGTTTGGCAGGGGGCGCGGTGGCGGTAACCACAGGCGGCGGCACGACCGGGGCCAGGTCGGGGATGGTGGTGGGCATGCCGAAGGTGGGCGGGTCTGCAATGACCGCTGCGCTGGGCGTGCTGGCGGCGGGTGGGGCGGCTGTGGGCTCCACCGCCTCACGTTGCTTGACGGCCCCCACGCCCAGGTAGATGCCCACGGCTACCAACAACAGCGCGGCCATCAAACCCCAGTGCTTCCAGGGTTGCCAGGGGGTGGGGATGGGCTGGGGTGGCGGGGTTGCTTCCACGGTGATGAGCGGAGGCGGATCTTGTGGCACCACCTTGGGGGTGCCCAGCTTGTGGGCAATGTCGTCCAGCAGCTGCTGCAGGCCGATGGTGTCGTGGCTGCCGTCCCAGTCCACCAGATCGGCGGCCTGCACCTCGCGGAACCCGGCGGGTGGGCGCACTTTTTCCAGGAACACCGGGATCAGCCGCCCCAGCAGCCGTCCTTCAGTGGCCTCTTCGCAGACCCATTCGCTTTTGACGGAGTTGCTGGACCACAGCACCAGCATGCAGCGCATGTTCTGCAGCTCCTGCTCCAGCAGGCTGCGCCAGGTCAGGCCCGCAGGCACGCGGCGGTCCCACCAGACGGACCAGCCCGCGCGTTCCAGGGCCTGCGCCAGTTGGCGCACCCGTGGGCGGTCTTTCTCGTTGTAGCTCAGGAAGATGTCGGCCATGACGTTCCCCGTGGCGATGGATGGCACCCGGCAGGCCGGGATGCGCCAACGATCTTACCCCCAGGCAGGCGCGACAGACAGTTTGGTTACATCTTCTCTTTATAAGCCTTTTAGGCCGCTAGCGATTATTCCATCAGCACGAGAAGCTATACATTAAATAGCAAGTTGATTTGCCAGCGACTGGGACGACTTTTGGGGGGCAAGCGCCTGAAAAACACCAGCTCCAGATAACGACACCCCTTCCAGAGATACCGCAGAACTGGCTTTGCCAGGCTGCCGGTATCGCCCCCTGCAAGAGGGGTGGCGAAAGATGCGAAGCACTGCAGCCTGGGGGTGAGTTACATCCTCAGCCGGGCACGCCCTTGCGTTCCACCAGCCAGGCCGGTGCATCCTGCAAGGCCACGGGGCGCAGGAAACGGTCTACCGCCGCATAGCCCACCGAGGTGGTGAAGGGCTGGGTGGAGGCCGGGAACGGGCCGCCGTGGTGCTGCGCGCCGGTCACGGCCACACCAGTGGGCACGCCTGCAAACAGCACGCGGCCGGCCACCTGGGTGGCGGCGCGGACCAGGTTGCGGGTGGATGCGTCTTCCACCTCGGCACCCCACAGCGTGACGGTCAGCGTGCCGCCGATGGCGCGCAGCACGGCAATGGTTTCTTCCACCGAGGCCACGCGCACCACCAGGGCGGCGGAGCCAAACACCTCTTCGTGCAGCGCATGGCTGGCGATGAAGTCGGTGGCCTGCACTTCGGCCAGGAAGGGGCGGGGTGTGGCGGCATCCGACACGTCAGCCACCAGCGGGGTCAGGGTCGCGTCGGCGCGCCAGCGGGCCACACCCTTGTCGAAGGTGGAGCGGATGGCGGATGACAGCATGGCGTGCGGCTGCAGGGCCTGCAGGGCGGCGGCCAGGGCGCTGACGAACGCATCGGACGCGGCATCTTTGTGCACCAGGATGATGCCCGGGCTGGTGCAGAACTGGCCTGCGCCCTGGCAGATGGAACCGGCCAGCGTGGCGGCCAGTTCGGGCCCGTTTTTGACGGCAGCGGCGGGCAACACCACCAGCGGGTTCACCGAGCCGAGTTCACCGTAAAACGGGATGGGGCGGGGGCGGTCACCGGCGATCTTGGCCAGCGCGGTGCCACCCTTGAAAGAGCCGGTAAAGGCCACGGCGGCGATGGCAGGGGCCTGCACCAGCTGCACGCCTACTTCGATGGAGCCGCCTTGTACGAAGCCGAACACGCCTGCATCCAGGCCCTGTTCTACCACCACGCGCTGCGCCAATGCGGCGGTCTGGCGCGACAGCTCGGGGTGCGCGGGGTGGCCTTTGACGACCACCGGGCAACCGGCGGCCAGGGCGGCAGCGGTGTCGCCGCCGAGTACCGAGAACGCAAACGGGAAGTTGCTGGCCGAGAACATCGCCACCGGGCCCACCGGCACGCGCACGCGGGCCAGGTGCGGGCGGCCTGCGGGTGGCGGGCCGGCTACAGCCGCGTCGTCCACATAGGCATGCACCGTGCCCGCGTCCAGCACATCGGCAAAGCCGCGCAGCTGGAAGGTGGTGCGGTCGAGCTCGCCGTTCAGGCGGACCAGGCCCAGGCCGGTTTCACGGTCGGCCAGGGCGACCAGGGTGGCACGCTCGGCCTCCAGCGCGGTGGACAGGGCGCGCAGCAGGCTGGCGCGTTGGGCGGCCGAGGTGGCGGCAAACGCATCGGATGCAGCAGCGGCAGCGGCCACGGTCTGGGTGATCTCGGCCTGGGTGGATTCGGGCCATTGCGCGCCGACGGCGTTGCCGGTACGGGCTTCGATAGATTGCAGCATGGGGGAGTCTCGGGTTGGGGGAGAAAAGGGGGCGGGCCGATTTAGGCCGTACGTAGCACTAAATCGTAACATCCTGTTGCGACGGGCTGCGGGGCGCGTGCAATGCTCTAATTGGGGCCAAAGTTTCACAAAAAAAGAGAGAAGTTCATGGCTACGCAAGGATTCAGCACCACCATCATCCACGGCGACCGGGCCTTTGGCGTGGAAAACGGCGCGGTGCACATGCCCGTGCACACCTCGGTGCAGTACGGTTTTGACAAGGTGGAAGATTTGATCGGCGTGTTCCAGGGCACGCTCAAGGGCGCCTACAACTACGCCCGCCAGGGCACGCCCACCACGGCAGCTTTGGAAGCCAAGATCACCAAGATGGAAGACGGCCTGGGCAGCATCTGCTTTGCCACCGGCATGGGCGCGATCTGCGGCATCTTTTTGACCCTGCTGCGCGCGGGCGACCACCTGGTAGCCAGCCGCTACGTGTTTGGCAACACCAACAGCGTCTTCGGCACGCTGCGCAGTTTGGGTATCGAAGTGACCACGGTAGACGCCACCGATGCCGCCGCCGTTGCCGCTGCCGTGCAACCCAACACCCGCATGGTGTTTGTGGAAACCATCGCCAACCCCGGCACGCAGATCCCCGACTTTGTGGGCATTGACGCGGTGTGCAAGCTGCACGGCCTGGTCTATGTGGTGGACAACACCATCACCTCGCCGGTGTTGTTCCAGCCCAAAAGCGTGGGTGCCAGCCTGGTGGTCAACGCGCTGACCAAGACCATTGCGGGCCACGGCAGCGCGATGGGCGGCGCGGTCACCGACACCGGCCTGTTCGACTGGAGCAACTACCCGGCCATTTTTGCCAACTACCGCAAAGGCGACCCGCGCCAGTGGGGCCTGCAGCAGATCCGTAAAAAAGGCCTGCGCGACATGGGTGCGTCCATGATGAGCGAGCACGCCCACCAGATCGCCCTGGGTGCCGAAACCCTGGCCCTGCGCGTGGCCCACAGCAGCGCCACCGCCATGGCCTTGGCGCAGTTTCTGCAAGCCCACCCGGCGGTCGTCAAGGTGCACTACCCGATGCTGGAGTCGCACCCGCAGCACGCCCGGGCGAAAGCGCATTTCAGCGCCGGGTCGTGGCTGCTGTCGTTCGAGCTGGCCGATACCGATGCCTGCCTGGCCTTCATCAACCGCCTGCAGATCCCCGTCAAGGCCACCGGCCTGGCCGACACCCGCACGCTGATCATCCCCGTGGCTCCCACCATCTTCTGGGAAGCCGGGGCCGAGGTGCGGGCGCAAATGGGCATTGCCGACGGCCTGATCCGTCTGTCGGTGGGCCTGGAAGACGCTGCCGACCTGCTGGCCGACTTTGCGCAGGCGCTTTCGGCCTGATGTCCGGCCCGCGCCAGGCGCTGCATGCCATCGCGGCGTTTGAGGCTCTGAAAGGCTTCACCGCGCTGGCCGCTTTGCTGGGCCTGCTGGACCTGGTCCACCACGACGTGCGGCACCTGGCCATCGAGCTGATTGGCCGCTTCGGCCTGGACCCGCACGCGCACTACCCGTCGCTGCTGCTGCACTACGCCGACCTGTTGCCTGGCGCGCACCTGCAGTCGCTGGTGCTGCTGGGCGTGTGTTACGCGGCGCTGCGGTGGGTAGAGGCCTACGGGCTGTGGTTCGACACCACCTGGGGCGAGCTGCTGGCGGCGCTGTCGGGCGGGCTGTACATCCCGTTTGAGCTGCAGCACCTGTGGCACAGCCCCACCGCCATGACCGGCCTGGTGCTGGCCAGCAATGTGCTGCTCACCGGCTACCTGGTGTGGCGGCTGTGGCAGCGGCGGCGGGCGGGTGAATCCAAACGCTGATCTGCGGCGTACTGCCTGCATGCCTCATTTTTCGCCCTCTGTATCCCTCCCCGTCACCCGTCGTCTGGGCCTCATCGGCATCGGGTCTGCTCTGCTGTCTGGCTGCTCGGGTGCCCGGCTGCTGGACCGCCTGGTCGCCCGCGACACCTACCACGGCCCCACCGGCGTGGCCTACGGCCCTGATCCCCGGCACCGGCTGGACGTGTACCAGCCAGCCACCGGCACCGTCCCCGGCGGCGCACCGGTAGTGCTGTTTTTCTACGGCGGCAACTGGACGCGCGGCGAGCGGGCGGATTACCGCTTCGTCGGCGAAGCCCTTGCCGCCCACGGCATCATTGCCGTGGTGGCCGACTACCGCCTGAGCCCGCAGGTGCACTATGGCGGCCTGCTGGCCGACTGCGCGCTGGCCCTGCAGTGGACGCTGGCGCAGGCTGCCCAGCTAGGTGGCGACCCGGCGCGTGTCATGGTGATGGGCCATTCCGCCGGTGCCTACAACGCCGCCATGCTGGCCCTGGACCCGCGCTGGCTGGCCCCCCTGGGCCTGGCACCCAGCCGCCTGGCGGGCTGGATCGGCCTGGCCGGGCCGTACGACTTCTTGCCGATAGTCGACCCCGAGGTGCAAGTCGCCTTCGGCTGGCCGCAGACCCCGGCCAACTCCCAGCCCTTGTTTTACGCCGCCGCCAAAGCCCCCCGCACCTTGCTGCTGGCGGGGCGCAGCGACACCGTGGTGAACACCCAGCGCAACACTGTCGGCCTGGCCTCCCGGCTGCGGGCTGCGGGCACCGAGGTGGACGTGCGCATCTTTGACCGCCTCGGCCACGTCACCACCATCGCCGCCCTGGCCCGCCCTTTGGACTGGCTGGCTCCGGTGCTGCCCACCGTGGTGGCCTTTGTGCGGGGGGAGGCGCTGCCTCAAGGGAATTAGGGGTTTTTTTGGGTGTTTGCAATGGCCGTTTGTGCTTAGGGTATGAGCGTAGGTAGCTCCTGTTTTTATAGTGTAAAAGTGTAGCGGGTGGGTTTCTGTTGCGATCGTCGGCCGGGCGCACATCCCGGCCGGGGATGCTGGCAGGCACCCACAAAACGCCAACCCACAACCCTTGTATCCTCGCCCCCTCACACCAACACCCGTAATCCTGAAAGAAGCAATGCAAAAAGAACAAAAGCCCACGGGCACCACCGCGCTGGTCATTGGTGGGGGGCCTGCGGGTTTGATGGCGGCGGAAGTGCTGGCCAAGGCGGGGGTGGCGGTGCAGTTGTGCGATGCCATGCCCTCGGTGGGGCGTAAATTTCTACTGGCGGGCAAGGGCGGGCTGAATCTGACGCACTCCGAGCCGCCGGAAGTCTTTGCCACCCGCTATGGCTCGCGCCAGGAGCAGGTCAGCCCCTGGCTGCAAGACCTGGGCGCGGCGCAACTGCGCGACTGGGCTTCGGCCCTGGGCGTGGATACCTTTGTCGGCAGCTCGGGCCGGGTGTTTCCCACCGACATGAAATCCGCTCCTCTGTTGCGCGCCTGGCTGCACCGCTTGCGCGTGGCCGGGGTGCAGTTCCACATGCGCCACCGCTGGGTGGGGCTGGAGGGCAACACCTGGACCTTCGACACCCCCAAAGGCCCGGTGCAGATCACTGCCGATGCGGTGGTGCTGGCGCTGGGCGGCGGCAGCTGGGCACGGCTGGGTTCGGATGGCGCGTGGGTGCCTTTGCTGCAGGCGGCCAAGGTGCCGGTGGTACCGCTGCAACCCGCCAACTGCGGCTTCGACGTGGCGGGCTGGACCGAGCATTTCAGCAGCCGTTTTGCCGGGCAGCCGTTCAAAACCGTGGCGCTGTCTTTCACCAACAGCCAGGGCGACACGTTCCGCCGCCAGGGCGAGTTCGTTGCCACCGCCAGCGGCATCGAAGGCAGCCTGGTCTACGCCGTATCGAACCTGGTGCGCGACGAGATTGCACTCAACGGCCACGCCACCGTGCTGCTGGATCTGTTGCCCGACAAAACCCCCGAACGCGTGCTGGCCGACGTGGCCCACCCGCGCGGCACCCGCTCGCTGTCCAGCCACCTGAAAAGCCGCCTGGGGCTGGAAGGCATCAAGGCGGGCATCCTGCACGAGCTGCTGGACAAGGCCACGTTCCAGAACCCGGCTGCGCTGGCCGCCGCCATCAAAGCCCTGCCGATCCGCCTGGTAGCCACCCGGCCCATGGACGAGGCCATCAGCACCGCCGGTGGCATTGCCTTTGAAGCCCTGACCCCCGAGCTGATGCTGGAGCCGCTGCCCGGCGTATTTGCCGCAGGCGAAATGCTGGACTGGGAGGCCCCCACCGGCGGCTACCTGCTCACCGCCTGCATGGCCAGCGGGGCCCGGGCCGGGCAAGGCGTTTTAAGATTTTTAGGCCGCTAGCGCTTATTCCATCAGCGTGAGGAGCTATTTATTCCATAGCAAATCAGCCCGGGGCCTGCCCGGTGCGGGGCTTAGGCGCGTAGCCTTCTGGCGTACACCACGCCCCAGCCCAGACCCAGCAGCGCCGCCACCAGGGAGCCCAGCAGCACCCCCAGCTTGGCCGCGCCGAGCAGGTTCGGGTCGGCAAAGGCGAGCATGGCAATGAAGATGGACATGGTGAAGCCGACACCGGCCAACAAGCCGGCCAGGCAGATGCCGCCCCAGGACACGCCCGGCGGCAGTTGGCACCACCCCAGGCGCACCATCAGCCAGCCCAGGCTGACGACACCCAGCGGCTTGCCAAGTGCCAGCGCCAGCGCCACACCCAGCATTACCCACTGCGGGCCCTCGGCCGACAGGTCGACACCGCCCAGGCCCACACCGGCATTGGCCAGCGCAAATAGCGGCATGATGGCAAAGGCCACCCAGGGGTGCAAAGCCATCTGCACCCGGGTTACCGGTGGCAGGATGTCGCGCTGGGCCAGGCGGAGTTCGTGCAGGGGGTAGGCCAGGCTGTCGGCATTTTTCGCATCCTGCGCCTCGCGGTCGAGCAGGTCGTTGACCACCCGCGAGGCCACGTGCAGAGGGCTCTCGCGGGTGCGGGGCGGGCGCACGGGTGTCATCAGGCCCAGCACCACGCCAGCCAGGGTGGGGTGGGCACCGGTCATCAGCAGGCCGATCCAGACGATGGCACCCGGCACCACGTAGGCATAGGCCGAGCCTATGCCCATCTGCTGCAGGCCCAGTACCATCAAAATGCCCAGGGCCGCCACCGCGAAGCCGCTGTAGTCCAGGCCGCCGGAATAAAACAGCGCGATGACCAGCACCGCCACGATGTCGTCGATGATGGCCAGGGCCAGCAAGAAAACCCGCACATTGCCGGGGATGGAGCGCCCCAGCAGCGCCAGAATGCCCACGGCAAACGCGATGTCGGTGGCGGTGGGCACGGCCCAGCCGTCTTGCCGGATGGGCTGGGGGTTCAGCGCCAGGTAGACCAAGGCCGGCACCACCACCCCGCCGATGGCCGCCGCCAGCGGCAGTGCGGCCTGGCGCAGGCTGCTCAAGGCGCCCTCGTGGATTTCGCGGCGGATCTCCATGCCAACGACCAGAAAGAAGATCGCCATCAGGCCGTCGTTGATCCAGAAATGCAGCGTTTGCGAGAACTCGAAATGCCCCACGCCGATGGACACCGGGGTGTGCCAGAGTGCGTGGTAGCTGTCGGCCAGGGGGGAGTTGGCCCATACCAGGGCGATGGCCGCCGCGATCAGCAGCACCACGCCACTGGCGGCTTCGATGTGAAGGAAACGGTCCAGGGTGGCAAAAGCGCGTTGGGCCACGCGCTGGGCAGCATGTGGGGTGCGGTGCAGCTCTTGCCGCAGGGGGGTGGGGTGCATGGTCGGTGTTACTCCGCGTGGCGGCCCGACCAGCGCATAAACCTGTTTGGCTGCACCTGCAGCGAACACCCTGGTGCATTCTTACACACCGACCAGGGGAGAATCTTGTTTACAAGCTTTTTAGGCCGTTAGCGCTTATTCCATAAGCGTGACAAGCTATAGTAACCATAGCTAGTGTCTGCGCCTCTTTTACGGCAGCAACTGCTCTCGCTCCAGGCGGCGCAGGCGTTTGACGGCGTACATGGCGGCATCGGCCTGGGTCAGGGCGTTTTCTGCGGTGGTGGTGCGCGGGTCGATCAGCACCACCCCTACGCTGGCACCGCTGCTGTGGATTTCCAGCCCACCCAGGTGCAGGCGGGTGTGGCATTGCTGCGTCAGCCGCTCCTGGAAGATGCGCGCGGCGCTGCTGGGTTCTTCGTTCAGCTTGGGGCCGCGTCCCACGGCAACAAATTCGTCCCCACCAAAGCGCGCCAGCACATCACCCGCGCGCAGGCCGTCGGACAGGCTTTCGGCCATGGCGGCCAGAAACTGGTCGCCCACCTGGTGGCCGTGGGTGTCGTTGATCTCCTTGAATCCGTCCAGGTCGATAAAGCTGACCAGCACCCCGGTGCCGTCGCGCTGCGCCCGGGCCAGCGTGCGCACCAGCTCGGCGGTCATGGAGCGGCGGTTGGGCAGGCCGGTGAGGGCGTCGGTCAGGGCTTCGGTGGCCAGCTGGGTATTGGCTTTTTCCAGCTGCGCCAGCAGCCGTTCCCGCTCGATATGCTGGGCGATCAGGCGCGCAAACAGCTGCAGCATGTGGGCGGCGTGGGGTGCCAGCGGCAGCTTGGAGGTGCTGGCGGCGCACAGCGTGCCGTACACCGCACCGTCGGCCAGCTTGATCGGGATGCTCAGGTAGGTCTGGATGCCCAGGGCCCGTGCGGCATCGGAGTCGCCCCAGCAGGCCGACACATCGTTGGTGAAGAAGCGCTCTTCCTCCAGGGCCCGCTTGCACAGGGTGTCGGTCCAGGCCACGCTAAGCCCTTCAGGGATCAGCAGCTTCAGCGAATTGCGTGCAAACAGGATGCTCTGCACCCCTTTTTCCGCGTCGATGGTGGTGAGGTAGGTGGATTCCAGCCCGGTAACGGTCTCCAGCATTTCCAGCAGCGGGCGCGTCAGATCTTCCAGTGTCCACGCCGAGGCCACGGATTGAGAGAGCCGCAGAAGCAAGGCGTCCATAGAAAAATATCCCCAATATGAAGGATATTTTGCCTTATTACCCCGTGTTACAGTTTGGTATTCACTTGTATTACACGCCAGATGTGCTAGCCGACTGAATAGTCAGTCTGCAGCACAGTGGTCAAGCAGCCCGCCCGCTGGGCTCCACAATCACCAGCGCAATGCCGCAGACCAGCAGGCCCGCCCCGGTCCAGAAGGCGGCGGCCGGGGTTTCGGCAAAGAACACGTAGCCCAACGTGGGACTGAACAGCAGCAGCGAGAAGCTGCCCGCCTCCACCGCCGACGCATCACCCGCGCGGTAGGCAAAAAAGTACGACAGGTAAATGCCCGACGCGGCCAGGCCCACGATGGGCAGCAGCACCCACAGGGCGGGCGGTACGCTGGGCAGGGAGAAGCCGCTGAGCACGCCAAAGCTGATCCAGCAGGCGGTCTGGCTCCAGGTGAGGATGGCGATGGGGTGCTCGTGGCCCGAATACTTTTTCAGCACCACGCCCAGCATGGCCTCCATCAGCGCGCCAAACAGCGCCACCAGCGCGGCGGGGTGGAAGGCGCTGGCACCGGGCTGCAGAATAGCCAGCACGCCGCCAAAGCCCACCGCCACGCCCAGCCAGCGCAGCCAGTGCGGGCGCTCGCCCAGCAGCCACACGCCCAGCGGCAGCATGAACAGCGAGCCGGTCATCAGGTAGGCGCTGGCCTCGGCCAAGGGCAGGTGGGCCACGGCCCAGGCCGCGCACCCGGCCGAGGTGACGATAAAGCCCGCGCGCAGCAGGTGCATGCGCGGGTTGCGGGTGCGGATGACGCGCCCGCGCGTCCAGGCGATCAGCGGGGCCACCATCAGCAAGACCACGGTGGCCTGCAAAAACAGCACCTGCCGGGGCGGTATGCCCTCGGCCATCAGGCGCTTGTTGCAGGCGTCCAGCACCGCCCAGCACAGCATGGCCAGCATCACCAGCAGCACGCCCCGGGAGTTGCCCGCCAGGGCGTGCCAGCGGGTAGATAGGAATTTCAGCATGGGCATGGACAGAGTTTGTAAGGATTTTAGGCCGCTAGCGCTTATGGAATGGGCGCAAGCAGCTATATTTTGTGTAGTGCTTGACTATACAGGTTCGTACTGCATAGTAGGGATGCAGGCTGCGGCGTAGCGGTCCAGAATGGGTCCAGTATCCCCTGCGCCGGAGAACCGCATGCCCCCTGATCCGCATCCCGACAGCTTTGCAGCGCTGTGCGCCTCCGAGCGGGCGGCGTTGTTGGCGCGGCGGCAACAGGTGCTGGGGTTGCCACCCGAGGCGGGGCAGGGCGACAGTAACGAGCTGGACCTGCCCCGCGTAGGCCTGGCCCTGTCCGGCGGGGGCGTGCGCAGCGCCACGTTTGCCCTGGGGCTGATGCGCGGCATGGCGCACAACCGGGGCCAGGGCGGGGCGGCCCGGGGCCTGGCGCGTGACGGCTTGCTGGGGCGGCTGGATTATTTGTCGACCGTGTCGGGCGGCGGCTATATCGGCGCGATGTGGGGGCGGCTGGTGGATACCTACGGCATCCACGCGGCCCAGCAGCTGATGGCCGACGGGGCCTCGCCGGTGCTGGCCTGGCTGCGCCGCAATGGCCGTTACCTGAACCCGTCGGGTTCGCGCGATACCGGCACGGCGGTGGCCACCTACCTGCGGGCCTGGCTGGCCATCCACACCGAGCTGATGTTTACCTGCTTGCTGCTGGGCTTGGTGGTGCTGGCACCGCACCTGCTGCAGCACCGCTTCCAATGGTTCAACGGCTGGGCCGCCTGGTACACGCCGTGGTGGGTGCTGTCGCTGGTGGTGGCCCTGGCCACCGTGCCGGGCCTGATCGCAGGCTACTGGGCGGCGCGCGACGCGGGCGGCGACAAGGCGTTGGTGGTTCACCACCTGGGGCTGCGCGATGCCGTGTTTGTGCTGGTGGCCGGGCTGTGCACCGCGGTGCTGTGGGGCAGTGTGGGCAGGGTGGGCCTGGGGGTCTCGGTGGCGCAGGGGCCGGGCTGGCTCAACGCCTGCGCGCTGGGCATGGGCTCGCTCACCCTGGGCCAGGCCGGGGTGGTGCTGTGGCTGGCGTTGTCGCGCGATGCATCGCACTCGCTGCTGGTGGCCAGGATCCGCCACGGCCTGACCGGAGCCCTGCGCGGGGCCCTGATCTTGGCGCTGGGCCTGCTGGCGCTGGGTGTGCTGGACCTGGTGAGCTGGTGGCTGCTGGAGGCCTGGCTGGAAGCCCTGGACAACAAGCGCGACGGTACGCCGTCGTGGCTCTGGGGCGGCCTGGGCGCAGGGGGCTTTGTGCTGCTGGTGCTGCGCAACCTGGTCCAACCGCTGCAGCAGATGGCCGCCGAGACCAGCAAGCAATCGCAGAACTGGGCTCCCCGGCTGGTCAACCTGGCCAGCCTGCTGGCCTGCGTGGTGCTGGGACTGGGCTGGCTGGTGCTGGTGCAGTGGTTTGTGTTTGCGTTGAACCCTTTTGGCGTGTTCGTGGATGTGCCCGCAGTGCTGCGGGCCGCGCTGCTGCTGGCGGCCTGGGCTACCTGGGTGGTGTTGACGGCGGCCAATGCGCAAATGGCCAATTCCTCTTCGCTGCACAGCTTTTACCGGGCCCGTCTGGTGCGCGCCTACCTGGCTGCGGGCAACCAGAAGCGCCACATGAACGACCCCAGCCAACCGCGCTCCGACGTGACCCAGGTGGTGGATGGCGATGACATGCACATGTGCAGCTATGCGCCGGAACGCAAGGGCGGGCCCATCCACCTGGTCAACACCTGCCTGAACCAGACCCGCGACTACCGCAGCGGCCTGTACAACGCCGACCGCAAGGGCGCGGCCGTCACCGCCAGCTGGCGCGGCTTCGAGGTAGGGCCGGGGGCCTTCATTGCCCAGAAGAAGGGCCAGGATGTGGGCACCCTGGGCCGCTGGGTGGCGGTGTCGGGCGCGGCGGCATCGCCCGGGGCCGGGGCTTACACCTCGCGCGGCCTGGCGCTCTTGCTGTACCTGCTGGGCGTGCGCCTGGGCCACTGGATGCGCGCTCCCACCCGGAGCCCGGAGCTGAAGCTGGTCAGCTGGTTCGGCTGGCGCTGGTGCCCCAAGCCCATGATGCTGCTCAACGAGGCATTTGCCACGTTCTACGGGGTGGAGCGGCCCTGGTGGTACCTGTCGGACGGCGGGCACTTTGAAAATACCGGGGTGTATGCCCTGCTCAAGCGCGAGCTGGACTTCATCATTCTGTCCGATGCCAGCTGCGATACCGAGTACGAGTTTGGCGACCTGGAGAACCTGGTCCGCAAGGCGCGCATCGACTTTGGCGCCGAGATCGACTTCTACAGCCACGCCGAGGCCGCACGGGTGCTGACCCGGCTGTTTTCGCAAGAGCGCCGCGATGTCACCGTGCTCTCGCCCGAAGACATGCAAGACAACCATTCTTGCAGGGGCGTGCTGCTGGCGCGCATACGTTACCGCCCGCGCCCTGGTCTGGGCGGGGCCGAATTCAGGCCCGAGGGCACACTGCTGGTGGTCAAACCGAATATGCACGACGCGCTGGACGTGGACTTGCTGGCCTACAAGCAAAAGCACCCCGACTTTCCCCACGAGTCCACCGCCGACCAGTCGTTTGACGAAGCCCAGTGGGAAAGTTACCACCGCCTGGGCGAAGACTTTGGCCGCGCCCTCACCGAGGAATGGCTGGCCCTGCTGCCCGGCTGGCGCAGCCCGGCCCACCACGGCATGCAGGTGGCGGCCCGCCTGGGGGGCACCAAGACCGGCGAGACCAAGGCCTCCGAACCCCTGTGGCGGCGCGGTGCCCGGGCTACCGCCATCGGCACCACGCTGGGCCTGGGGGCCTCGGGCACGCTGGTGGTGTCGCTGTGGCAGGTGCAGGACCAATTGCAACGCAAGAGCACCGACCTGCAAAACGACACCAGCCAGCTCTACGCCAAGGTGGCTGAGAAAATCGACACCCTGGACGAGGCCTGCCCCAAGCTGCCCCAGCACATGCTGACCCAAACCGAAGACCTGCTGGGCCGCCGCGACAGCCCGGCCATGCGCCGGGTCGATGGCTCCGGGGTAGAGCGGCTGGTGGAGCAGATCACCGGCCAGTGCAACCGGCTGGAGAACTATTTCGTCTGCAGCAAGCCCATCCAGCAAAGGGTGCAAGACCTGTGCAGCCTGGTCAAAAAGCCGGTCATCCTCAGCAGTGCTATGGGCTACTGGGTCAACGGAGCCAGCCCCGCCGACCAGGCGCGTGCCAGCCAGAAGTTGCGCGACACCCTGGTGGAAAAATGGAATGCACTGGGCGTGATGGCCTTGTTCCAGCTGTCGGTGGCACCACCCAACCTGGGTTCGGTGTTTCCACCACCGCCTGCCGTACAGCCCCCGCCGACCGTGGTGCCGGTAGACCCCCGGGTGCCCGATGCCAGGGCCCTGGCGGTGGGCCTGGCCTGCACCCGCAAAACCACGCTGTATATCCAGGTGTACGACCCGGCCTCGTTTGCCGTGGCCAATGTGCTGCGCGACACCTTGAACCAGCAGGTCAGCGCCGTGGTGCAGGTGGCTCCGGTAGAAAACGTGGTGCGCAGCGCCGACCTGCGCCAACAGCGCCGCCCCGAGCCCTGGCCCAAGCCCACCTTTGTGCTGCATGACCGTACCAATTTCAACGCCAACATCGCCTCCAGCGACAACGGTGGCCAGGCCTGTGCCAAAGCCTTGTCTCAGTACCTCGGCGTGCCCTGGGTGCTGCCGGGCGCGCCCGACCAGGTATGGATCCGCAACCTGCCCGACGCGCTCAAAGCCACCCCTGGCGTGATCGAGCTGTGGCTGCCCTCCATTGCCAGCAAGAATGCCGAGCGCGGAATGGACAACGCCAACAACCCGCCGATGGCGGTGGCGATGGTGGGGGAGTGAGGCTTTGAGGGGGAGCAGGGTGCCCTGTGCAGGGACCCGAAAGAAATGGAGTTGACGAACCTTACCCCGGCACTGGCTCCACAGTTAGGGCTGCTTGGTTCCCCACCTGACCCGGTTGGCCGCTTCACCATGCGGGAAGGTCCGTCACCTCCGATTGTAAGCCAGGATCGGCGGGCTTCTAGAATCGGGCGATGAATCCTGTTCCCCCTTTGAAGCGCGCCCGCCGGGGTAGTGGCGCAGTGACCTTGCATACCGTGGCCAAGCTGGCCGGGGTGGCGCCCATCACCGCGTCGCGGGCGCTGAATACGCCGGGGCAGGTGTCGCCCGAGGTGTTGCGCAAGGTGACCGAAGCCATTGCGCAGACCGGCTACGTGCCCAACCGTCTGGCGGGTGGGCTGGCATCTGCGCGCAGCCGCCTGGTGGCAGCGGTGGTGCCCACCATCTCGGGGCCGGTGTTCTTGCAAACCGTACAGTCCCTGACCGAAGCGCTAGATGCCTGCGGTTACCAGCTCATCTTGGGCCAGAGCGGCTACGCCGATTCGCGTGAAGATGCGCTGCTGGATGCCATCATTGGCCGCCGCCCGGACGGCATTGTGCTGACCGGCATCCTGCATTCACCCGAAGGGCGCAAGCGGCTGCTGGCCGCCGGTATCCCGGTGGTGGAAACCTGGGACTACACGCCCACGCCGCTGGACATGCTGGTCGGCTTCTCGCACGAGGCGGTGGGGCAGGCGGTGGTGGCGTTTCTGGTGGGCAAGGGGCGTACCCGGTTGGCGGTGGTGGCGGGGGACGACGAGCGTTCGCACCGCCGCCATGCGGCTTTCCAGGCGGCTGCATTGGCCGCCGGTTTGCGCCCGGTGACGGTGGTGACCGTGCCCGCACCCACCACCATGAAAAGTGGTCGCCGGGCTTTGGTGGATCTGGTGGCCAGCGTGCCCGATCTGGATGCGGTGTTTTGCAGTTCGGACCTGCTGGCCCTGGGTGTGGTCACCGAGGCGCAGGCGCGGGGGCTGGCGGTGCCGCAGCAACTGGCGGTGGTGGGGTTTGGCGACCTGGCGTTTGCCGCCGACCTGCACCCGGCCCTGACCACGGTGCACATCGATGCCGAGGCGATTGGCCGCACGGCGGCGCAGTGCCTGGTGGACCGCATCGAAGGCCGCCCGGTGGCGCACCCGGTGGTGGACATCGGCTTTTCCATCATCGAGCGCGACAGCACCTGAGCGCTGCCAGCAGGTCTGGCATACCCGCGTTTACCCCTAGATATTTTGTCTTGCCTTGCAGGTTTGGTAGCGCTATCATTTGGCCATCAAGGTAGCGCTACCATTTGCATGCCTTGACCACATCTACAAAGGTTTCCCATGAAGAAAATATTGGCCTCTGCATTGCTCGGACTGGTTGCCACGTTAAGTGCGCACGCCCAGGCCTGGCCTGAGAAAACCGTCACCCTGGTGGTGCCGTTCCCGGCGGGCGGTTCCACCGATTCGGTGGCCCGCGCCCTGAGCCCGCGGCTGACCGAGAAATTCAAGCAAACCGTCATCGTGGACAACAAGGCGGGAGCCACTGGCACCATCGGAGCCACCTTTGTCAAACGTGCACCGGCGGACGGTTACACCTTGTTGGTCACCTCGCTGGGCCCTTTGGCGATTGCCCCGCACCTGATCAAGGGCGTGCAGTACGACGCGCTCAAAGACTTTGACCCGATCACCGTGGCCGTGCAGGCCCCCAATGTGCTGGTGGTGCCGGCCAATTCGCCCCATAAATCACTGGCCGAAGTGGTGGCGTTCCAGAAGGCCAACCCCGGCAAGATGACATTTGCCTCGTCGGGCAACGGCTCCAGCGACCACCTGACCGTAGAGCTGTTCTGGCAGCAAACCGGCACCAGCGGCCTGCACATTCCGTACAAGGGCGGCGCACCCGCCATCTCGGACCTGCTGGGCGGGCAGGTCGATGCGTCGTTCCAGAACATCAATGCGGTGCTGTCGCAGATCAAGGGCGGCAAGCTGCGCGCCCTGGCCGTCACCAGCAGCAAGCGCTCGGAGGTGTTACCCGAGGTGCCCACCATGGCCGAGGGCGGGGTGAAAAACGTCGAGGTCTATTCCTGGCAGGCCATCGTGGCACCCAAGGGCTTGCCCGCAGATGTGCGTGGCAAGCTGCACGCCGCCATCGTGGCCGCACTGGCCGATCCGGACATCAAGCAGCAGTTTGGCGCCCTGGGTTTTGAAACCATCGCCAACACGCCAGAGCAGTTTGCCGCTTTCCAGTCCACCGAATTTGCCCGCTGGAAGCGGGTGATCGAGGCTGGCAAGATCACAGCCGACTAAAAGCGCATTCCATTTTTTGAAAGCACCTCCCATGACCTCCCATTCCACCCCCGTCATCACTGCCTTGCGCGCCATTCCCGTGGCCGGCCGCGATAGCATGCTGCTCAACCTCAGCGGCGCACACAGCCCGTTTTTCACCCGCAACCTGCTGGTCCTGACCGACAGCGCTGGCCGCACCGGTGTGGGCGAAGTGCCCGGCGGCGAAAAAATCCGCCAGACGCTGGAAGATGCCGCTGCCCTGGTGGTGGGCCAGCCCATCGGCGCGCACCAGCGCGTGCTGCAGCAGGTGCAAAAGCAGTTTGCCGACCGCGATACCGGTGGGCGCGGGCTGCAAACCTTCGATTTGCGCACCACCATCCACGCCGTCACCGCCATCGAATCCGCGCTACTGGACCTGCTGGGCCAGCACCTGGACGTGCCGGTAGCCGCCTTGCTGGGCGAGGGCCAGCAACGCGACGCGGTGGAAATGCTGGGCTACCTGTTCTATGTGGGCGACCGCACCAAAACCGATCTGCCTTACGTCACGGACCCTGGTGCCGACAACGACTGGTTCCGCCTGCGCCATGAGGTCGCCATGACCCCCGAATCGGTGGTGCGGCTGGCCGAAGCCGCCCGCGAACGCTATGGCTTCAACGACTTCAAGCTCAAGGGCGGCGTGCTGCGTGGCGAGGAAGAGGTTGAATCCATGCACGCGCTGCACGCCCGCTTCCCCGAAGCCCGCGTCACGCTCGACCCGAATGGTGGCTGGCTGCTCAAAGACGCGGTGCGCCTGATGCGCGACATGCGCGGCGTGGTGGCCTATGCCGAAGACCCGTGTGGCGCAGAAGACGGCTTTTCGGGCCGCGAGGTGATGGCCGAGTTCCGCCGTGCCACCGGCCTGCCCACGGCCACCAACATGGTGGCCACCGACTGGCGGCAGCTCAGCCACGCGCTGTCTTTGCAGTCGGTCGATATCCCGCTGGCCGACCCGCATTTCTGGACCATGGCGGGCTCGGTGCGGGTGGCGCAGACCTGCCGCGACTGGGGCCTGACCTGGGGCTCCCATTCCAACAACCATTTCGACGTGTCGCTGGCCATGTTCACCCACGTGGGGGCCGCAGCGCCGGGCCGCGTCACCGCCATCGACACCCACTGGATCTGGCAAGACGGCCAGCGCCTGACCCAAGAGCCGCTGCAAATCCAGGGCGGCATGGTGCAGGTGCCGAAGAAGCCCGGCCTGGGCGTGGAACTGGACATGGTCGAGGTGGAAAAAGCCCACCAGCTCTACAAACAGCACGGTCTGGGCGCGCGTGACGATGCCATGGCCATGCAAAGCATCATTCCGGGCTGGAAATTCGACCCCAAGCGCCCCGCATTGGACCGTTAAGCCCATCAGTCGTCATACAACTTGTGGTTAAAATAGGGTTTATTAGCGTAAACCCTCGGTTTTAAATTGAATAAATCGGCGATAGTTGCCTTGTTATCAGACAACGTATGACTAAACACCAGCGTTGAAACCCGTTACTTGCACCATCCGCACCAAGGAGCATCCCATGCGCGAAAACCGTTTACGCACGTTGTGGAAATCGGGAGGCGCTGCCGTGAATGGCTGGCTGGCCATTCCGAACAGCTTTTCCGCCGAAACCATGGCCCACCAGGGTTGGGATTCGCTGACCATCGACCTGCAGCACGGCATGGTGGACTACCAGGCCATGGTGCCCATGCTGCAAGCCATCTCCACCACCGACACGGTGCCGGTGGTGCGCGTGCCCTGGCTGGAGCCCGGCATTCTGATGAAGACGCTGGACGCGGGTGCGTATGGCGTGATCTGCCCCATGGTCAACACCCGCGAAGACGCGCAAAAGCTCGTCGCCTACACCCACTACGCGCCACGCGGCACCCGCAGCTTTGGCCCGGTGCGCGCCACGCTGTACGGCGGTGCCGACTACGCCACGCACGCCAACGACACCATCGTCACCTTCGCCATGATCGAAACCGCCAAGGCGCTGGACAACCTGGACGACATCCTGTCGGTTGAGGGGCTGGACGCGATCTATATCGGCCCGTCGGACCTGTCGCTGGCGCTGGGCTGCCGCCCGGTGTTTGACGATGTAGACCCGAAAGCCGCCGAGGCCATCGACCACATCCTGGCACGCGCTAAGGCGCACGGTGTGGTGGCAGGCATCCACAACGGCACCACCGACGGCGCTCTGGCCCGCATCGCCAAGGGCTTCCAGTTTGTCACCGTGAGTTCGGACGCGCGGTTGATGGCCGCCGGTGCCCAGCAGGTGGTGGCCAAGATGCGCGCACGGCCCGCACCCGCTAGCGTAGGCGGATATTGAGATTTATTTTTCCAACGACTCACACCTCAGTTTCAGCCAGAACGGACACCGCCAGAGATAGCTGGCCCCGGCTTTGCCGGGCCACTGGTATCGCCCCCTGCAAGGGGGTTGGAGGAGCGAAGCGGAGCCTGGGGGTGAGCCAATACTTTTAACCAAAACGGGCGCTAGCGCCCATTCCATCAGCAGGAGCAGCTATGAAATTAGGATTTATCGGTTTGGGCATCATGGGCGTACCTATGGCCTTGCACCTCGTCAATGCCGGTCACCAGGTGTTTTATTACACCCTGCACAAGGCCCACGCTGACATCACCGCATCCAGCGCCACCGCGTGCGACAGCGGCGCGGATGTGGCCAGCCGCGCCGACATCGTCTTCACCATGGTGCCCGACACCCCCGACGTGGAAGCCGTGCTGTTCGGCGAGAACGGCATTGCCGCCGGCCTGGCCGCCAGCAGCGTGATGGAAGACGGCCACAGCCGCAAGATCGTCGTGGACATGAGCTCCATTTCGCCCATGGCCACCAAGGCCTTTGCGCTGAAGATCAACGCTCTGGGTGCCGACTACATCGATGCGCCCGTGTCCGGTGGCGAAGTAGGGGCCAAGGCGGCCTCGCTGACCATCATGTGCGGCGGCTCGGAAGCCGCGTTTGCCACCGTGCGCCCGCTGCTGGAGTTGATGGGCAAGAACATCACCCTGGTGGGCGGCAATGGCGACGGCCAGACCACCAAGGTGGCCAACCAGATCATTGTGGCGCTGAACATTGCCGCCGTGGGCGAGGCCCTGTTGTTTGCCAGCAAAGCCGGTGCCGACCCGGCCAAGGTGCGCCAGGCGCTGATGGGCGGTTTTGCGTCCAGCCGCATTCTGGAAGTGCACGGCGACCGCATGGTCAAGCGCACTTTCGATCCCGGTTTCCGCATCCGCCTGCACCAGAAGGATCTGGGCCTGGCGCTGCAGGGCGCACGCGAACTGGGCTTGTCGCTGCCGCAAACCGCCGGTGCGGCCCAGTTGATGCAAGTCTGCGCCGCCAACGGCATGGCCGATCTGGACCACTCGGCCCTGGTGAAAGCCCTGGAACTGATGGCAGGCCACACCGTCGCCTGAACGTAAGATCGCTGCCCATGTCTTCCACCGTCCTTTCTACCGACCGCACCCCGCTCTTGCGCAGCATGTTCGATGCCGCCGTGGCCGCCGCCCAGCCTGCGCTGTGCCTGCCGCCGCACCTGCCGCCGCCACCCAAGGGCCGCACCATCGTCATCGGCGCGGGCAAGGCATCGGCCGCGATGGCGCGGGCGCTGGAAGACCACTGGAGCGGCCCGTTGGAAGGCCTGGTCGTCACCCGTTACGGCTACGACGTGCCATGCGAGCGGATCGAGATTGTGCAAGCCGCCCACCCGGTGCCGGATGCCGCAGGGCTGGCGGCGGCCCAGCGCATCCGCCAACTGGTGACCGGCCTCACGGCAGATGACCTGGTGATTGCGCTGATCTCCGGCGGCGGCTCGTCCCTGCTGGTGGCCCCTGGCGAGGGCCTGACCCTGACCGACAAGCAAGCCGTCAACACCGCGCTGCTGCACAGCGGTGCCAGTATTTCCGAAATGAACTGCGTGCGCCGCCACCTCTCCAGCCTCAAGGGCGGTCGCCTGGCTGCCGTATGCCACCCGGCGCAGGTGTGGACGCTGCTGATCTCCGACGTGCCGGGCGACGACCCCATCGATATCGCCTCCGGCCCCACCGTGGCCGACCCCACCACCTGCGCCGACGCGCTGGCCATCGTGGACCGCTACCGCATCAATGTGCCGTCCGCGGTGCGTAGCCTGCTGGAAAGTGGCGCAGGCGAAACGGTCAAGCCTGGCGACCCGCGCCTGGCCGGTATCCAGACCCGCATGATCACCGCCCCGCAAATCGCCCTGGAAGCCGCGGCCCAGGTGGCGCGCGAAGCCGGCATCACCCCCTACATCCTGGGCGACAGCCTGGAAGGCGAGGCCCGCGACCTGGGCAAGGCCATGGCCGGTATCGCCCGCCAGGTGGCTGTGCACGGCCAACCGTTTAAAACGCCTTGCGTGTTGCTGTCGGGCGGCGAGACCACCGTGACCCTGCGCGGCAAGGGTCGGGGAGGGCGCAACGTGGAATTTTTACTGTCGCTGGCGGTAGCGCTGAATGGCCTGCCCGGCATCTATGCGCTGGCAGGGGACACCGATGGCGTGGACGGGGCCGAAGAAATCGCCGGTGCCGTCCTCACCCCCACCACCCTGGCCCGCGCTTGGGCGCTGGGCACCAACCCGCGCAGCAGCCTGGACAACAACGACGGCCATGGCTTCTTCCAGGCCCTGGGCGACTCGGTAGTGACCGGGCCCACGCTGACCAACGTGAATGACTTTCGCGCCATCCTCATCGAGGGCTAGCCGCGTCCCGAAAGGGCATAGCCAGCCCTTTAGAATCCCTGCATGTCTTATCTCGTGCTCGCCCGCAAGTACCGTCCGCGTAATTTCTCTGAAATGGTGGGGCAGGAGCACGTGGTGCAGGCCCTCAGCAACGCCCTCACCACCCAGCGCCTGCACCATGCCTACCTGTTCACGGGTACGCGCGGCGTGGGCAAAACCACGGTGTCGCGCATTCTGGCCAAGTCGCTCAACTGCCAAGGCCCGGACGGCACCGGCGGCATCACCGCCACCCCGTGCGGCGTGTGCAGCGCCTGCACCGATATCGACAGTGGCCGGTTTGTCGATTACACCGAACTGGACGCCGCCTCCAACCGCGGCGTAGACGAAGTACAGGCCCTGCTGGAGCAGGCGGTGTACAAGCCGGTGCAGGGCCGCTTCAAGGTCTTCATGATCGACGAAGTGCACATGCTCACCAACACCGCGTTTAACGCGATGCTGAAGACCCTGGAGGAGCCGCCCGAGTACCTCAAGTTCGTGCTGGCCACCACCGACCCGCAAAAAGTGCCGGTCACCGTGCTGTCGCGCTGCCTGCAGTTCAACCTGCGCCCTATGGCCCCCGAAACCGTGCTTTCGCACCTGACCCAGGTGCTGGCCACCGAAGGCGTGCAGGCCGACACCGGTGCGCTGCGCCTGCTGTCGCGCGCGGCCCGTGGCTCCATGCGCGATGCCTTGTCGCTCACCGACCAGGCGATTGCTTTTGGCAACGGCCAACTTCAAGAGGCCACGGTGCGCCAGATGCTGGGCAGCGTGGACCGCAGTTACGTGTTCCGCCTGATCGACGCGCTGGCCCAGGGCGACGGCAAAACCGTGGTCGAAACCGCCGAAGCCCTGCGCCTGAACGGCCTGAGCGCCGCCTCCACCCTGGAAGAAATGACCAACGTGCTGCAACGCATGGCCGTGCTCCAGGCCGTGCCGGGCATGCCGGTGGATGAGGCCGACCCCGAGGCCGCCGACACCGCCCGTTTGGCCCAGGCCATGCCCGCCGATGAAACCCAATTGCTCTACAGCCTGTGCCTGCATGGCCGCGCCGAGCTGGGCCTGGCCCCCGATGAATACGCCGCCCTGACCATGGTCCTGCTGCGCCTGCTGGCCTTCAAGCCGGGCAGCCCGGTGCGCCAGTCTGCGGAAAAAAAAACTCTGAGTGAGCCCGTTCGGGCACCTTTGCCGCTGCCTGCACCTGTCCCTGTAGCTGTCAAGCCCGTTGAACCGCCAGCGCCGCCGCCGGTAGCTGCGCCTGCGCCCGTCGTTCCCGCTGTCCAGGAATTACCCGTGCGCGTACAGGCCGAGCCCAGCGAACGGCTGCAAGCCCGCCCCGTTCCGGTGGCTGCCCCCCCGGTGCACACCGCCGATGGCGACTACTGGCACGCCACCGTGCAGCAACTGATAGCAGCAGATGCCGTAAGCGGCCTGGTGCGCGAACTGGCTTTGCAGTCGCAACTGCTGGCAGTGGATGATGCCAACTGGCGGCTGCGCATCGAACGTGAATCTTTGAGCCAGCCCATGAGCCGCGAACGCCTGCGCGTGGCCCTGGAGTCCATCACCCCCAACGCCACGCTGGACATTGAAATCGGCAGCGTGGCCGACAGCCCGGCCAAGCGCAACGCTGCGGCGGCGAATGAAAAACAGCGCATCGCCGAAGAGATCATTCTGGGCGATCCGCTGGTGCAATCCCTGATGCGAGATTTTGGTGCGAAAATCGTGCCAGGAACGCTAAAACCCGTTTAATTTCAATAACTTACTTAGGAATCACCATGTTCAACAAAGGACAACTCGCCGGTCTCATGAAGCAGGCCCAGGCCATGCAGGACAACATGAAAAAAGCCCAGGACGAACTGGCTTTCATCGAAGTCACCGGCGAATCCGGCGCGGGCCTGGTCAAGGTGCTGATGACCTGCAAGCACGACGTGAAGCGCATCACCATCGACCCCAGCCTGCTGGCCGACGACAAAGACATGCTCGAAGACCTGGTCGCCGCCGCCTTCAACGCCGCGGTTCGCAAGGCCGAGGAAACCAGCCAGGAAAAAATGGGCAAGCTCACTGCCGGTATGCCTGGCCTGCCCGGTGGCATGAAATTCCCGTTCTGATGGAATTTAAGCCTTTTAGGCCTCTAGCGCTTATTCCAAGGGCGCAAGCAGCTACTGAAAATATAGCAAAGGGCCTGCGTGGCTGACTCCAGCGCCCTGAACGCCTTGATCCAGGGTCTGCGCCGCCTGCCGGGCGTGGGCGTGAAGTCGGCCTCGCGCATGGCGTTCCACCTGTTGCAGCACGACCGCGAGGGCGCGCAGCTGCTCTCACAGGCACTGGCGCAGGCGGCGGGCAACGTCAAGCACTGTGCGCTATGCCACACCTTCACCGAAAACGACATCTGCGACACCTGCCAGGACGAAACCCGCGACGCGACCAAGCTGTGCGTGGTGGAAAACCCGGCCGACCAGTCTGCCGTAGAGCGCACCGCGGCCTTCAAAGGCCTGTACTTCGTGCTGATGGGCAAGATCAGCCCGCTGGACGGGGTGGGGCCCAAAGACATCGGCCTGCAAAAGCTCATCGACCGGGCCAGCAACGGCCTGGTGCAGGAGGTGATTCTGGCCACCAACTTCACCGCCGAGGGCGAGGCTACGGCCCACGTGATCAGCGTGGCTCTCAAAGCGCGCGGCCTGCAGGTTACGCGGCTGGCGCGCGGCGTGCCGGTGGGCAGCGAGCTGGAATATGTGGACCTGGGCACCATCGCCCATGCGTTTGTAGACAGGCGTTAACCCGTAGTTCAAAACGTTACGGGCAAACCCCGACGGGGATGGTCCCAATGTGTAACAAATAGATGAGCCTTATGCTGGTGGAAACGCCACCCGCATGACCTACCACCCATTTCCCCGCCGTTCCTTTCTGGCCGCAGCCTTGCTAGGTGCGGGCCTGCATGCGACGTCGACACGTGCCCAGACCAAGCCGGAAAAAAGCCGGCTTACGCTGGCCGTGGACGGGGAAGCCGCGCTCTACCACCTGCCGCTGACCATTGCCGACCAGTTGGGCTACTTCAAGGCCGAGGGCCTGGAGGTGGACATCAGCGACCTGGTGGGCGGTGCCAGGTCGCCCGTGGCCATTCCTGGCAGCGTGGCCGATGTGTTTGCCGGGGCGTTTGAAAACACCATCCACAGCCAGGCCAAGGGCCAGATGGTCCAGTCGTTTGTGCTGCAGGGCCGGGCTCCGCAGATTGCCCTGGGCGTGTCCACCCACAACATGCCCGACTACCGGGTGCTGGCCGACCTGCGGGGCAAGCGCATCGGCGTGGCTGCGCTGGGCGCGCCCTCGCACATGGTGGCGAATGTGGTGCTGGCGCGCGCGGGGGTAGGCCCGGGCGAGGTGCAGTTTGTCGGCATCGGCTCGGCGGGGGCGGCCTTGTGGGCCTTGCGCTCAGGCCAGATCGATGCCATCTGCAACAGCGACCCGGTAATGGGCATGCTGGAGCAAAAAAGCGACATCAAGATTGTGTCGGACACCCGCACCATGAAAGGCGCGCTGGATGTGTTTGGCGGGGCCATGCCGGCAGCCTGCCTCTATGCGCCACTGGAGTTTGTGCGCAAGAACCCCAACACCGTGCAGGCGCTGACCAACGCCATGGTGCACGCGCTCAAGTGGCTGCAAACCGCCGGGCCCAGCGACATCGTGAAAATGGTGCCCGAGAGTTATTTTCTGGGCGACCGCGCCATCTACCTGGCGGCTTTCAACAAGGCCCGCGAAGCGATTTCACCCGACGGGCTGCTGCCCGATGGCGGCCCCCAAACCGCTCTGGCGGCCCTGGGCAGCTTCGACCCGCTGGTTAAGGCGGCCCGCATCGATTTGGGCAAAACCTACACCAACGACTTCGCCCGTCGCGCCAAAGAGCGCTTCAGGGCCTGACGGTATATTTTAGGCCTCTAGCGCTTATTCCATAAGCGCAAGTAGCTATAAAAACCGCAGCAATCTGCTATTTGTTGCGGGTGGTTTTGACCACCTTGTCTTTGCTGCTCCGGCTGGACTTGCGGGTTTCGGTGCTGCGGGTGCTGGCTTTGGCCACCGGTGCAGATTTGGCGCTGCTACGTGCCACGGCCTGGACCTTGCTGCGGCCTGCGCCGCGGGGCGCGGACATGCGGACCGGCAGGTACAGCACCACTTGCTGCCCGGCCTTGAAGCCCGCGTTCAGCTTCAGGTCGTTCCAGTCGGCCACGTCGCTGGCGCTCACGCGGTAGCGCTTGGCAATGCTGGCCACGGTGTCGCGCTTGCCTGCCTTGACGGCGGCCTTGCGGTTGACAATCTCGGGCGACAGGCTGAGTTGGGCGGTGTCGGCCACGTGCTCGCTCACGTCTTGCATGGTGGCCGAGCGCGGCACGATCAGGGCCGAACCGGCCTTGATCAGCATGCGCGGCGGGATGTTGTTGACGCTGCGCAGGTCGTATTCGCTCATGCCCACTTGCTGGGCGGCGGCGCTCACGCTCATGGTGCTGGGCACGGTCCAGGCGGACCAGCTGGCGTATTGGCCCTGGGTGTAGGCCTCCAGATTGCGGGTGAACACGGTGGCGTTGTCCCAGGGCAGCAGGATTTGCGGCGTACCGGCGGCCAGAATCACGTTGCGGTGGGCCGAGGGGTTCAGCGCCTTGAAGTCGTCCAGCTTTACGTTGGCCAGCTTGGCGGCCAGGGCCACGTCGATGTCGCGGGAGATGTCTACGCTCTGGAAGTAGGGGTGGTTTTCGATCAGCGGCAGCTCGGTGCGGAACAGGTCCGGGTTGGCGATGATGTTCTTCACCGCCTGCAGCTTGGGCACGTACAGCCGGGTTTCGGCAGGCATGTTCAGCTCGGAATAGGTGATGCCCAGCCCGGCTTTCTGGTTGCGGGCAATCGCGCGGCTCACGCTGCCTTCGCCCCAGTTGTAGGCCGCCAGGGCCAGCTGCCAGTCGCCAAACATGCCGTACAGTTTTTGCAGGTAGTCCAGTGCAGCGCGGGTCGAGGCCAGCACGTCGCGTCGGTCGTCGCGGAAGATGTTTTGCTTGAGCTCGAAGTAGTTGCCGGTGGCGGGCATGAACTGCCACATGCCGGCCGCCTTGGCGCTGGACACGGCCTGCGGGTTGAACGCGCTCTCGATGTAGGGCAGCAGGGCCAGCTCGGTGGGCATGTTGCGGCGTTCCAGTTCTTCCACCACATGGAACAGGTATTTGCTGGAGCGCTCGGTCATGCGCTGGATGTAATCCGGGCGGGTGCTGTACCACTGCTCGCGGTCCGACACCAAGTCGCTTTGCAGATTGGGCATGGCAAAGCCCCGGCGGATACGTTCCCACAGGTCGGCCGGGGCCTTGAGTTGGGCAACACCGCGTGACGCGGCTTCGGCCGCCGTGATGGGTTGCAGCACGCCGCGCGGGTACACCGCCGTGTGGGGCAGGGCGGCTTGCTGGGGCGTTGGCACAGCCTGCGGGTTGGCTGGCGCGGTGGCTGCGGCATCGGGCTTGGGCCCAACCGTGGCACAGCCGGTGAGCCACAACAGAGCGGACAGGCTGGCAAAGTGGATGAATTTCATGAAAACTGGTTTTTCCAGGTGCGAAGTGCGCCCAATACGCTGGCTTCGTCGAGGGTGGACGCATCAAACGCCAGCGCGGCCTGTTGGACCGACGCACAGCGGGTGCGCAAAAAAGGGTTGATGGCAAGTTCCAGCGCCATGCTGGAGGGCAAGGTGGGCAGTTGGGCCGCACGCTTGGCGACACACTCGGTCTGGTATTGAGCCAGCGCGGCGTTGTCTGGTTCCACAACACGGGCAAATTTCAGGTTACCTAATGTGTATTCGTGGGTGCAGCATACCCGGGTGTTGCCGGGCAGGGCGGCCAAAGCGGACAGCGACGCCAGCATTTGCGCCGGTGTGCCCTCAAACAAACGCCCGCAGCCGCCCGAAAACAGGGTGTCGCCGCAGAACAGCAGCGGCGCGCTGTCCCACTCGGGCGCAAAGTAGGCAATGTGCCCGGCGGTGTGGCCGGGTACGTCAAAAATATCGAAGGCAATGCCCAGGGCCGTGATGCGATCGCCCTGGTGCAGCTTGTGCAGCGGCGTGGGGATGTTTTCGCGCGCCGGGCCAAAAACCGTGGCCCCGGTGGCGTCGCGCAGGGCATCCACCCCGCCGACATGGTCCGCGTGGTGGTGCGTGACTAGAATGGCCTCCAGCTGCAGACCGTGCTGCTGCAGCGCGTGAAATACCGGCTGTGCATCGCCCGGGTCCACCACCAGCGCACGCTGTCCATCGTGCACCATCCAGATGTAGTTATCGGTAAAAGCAGGCAGGGCAAGCAAGTTCATGGGCAGCGAAATTATAAGTTTGCACGATTGGTTGAAGACCCCGCCGGGCCAGTATCTGCTGGAGTGGGAGCGCGCGCGCTTCGACGAAGCGGTGGCCGATGTGTTTGGCTACCATGCGCTCCAGCTCGGGCTGCCGGAGTTGCCAGGGCTGCAGAATAACCGCATACCGCACCGTTGGCTGGCGACCGATGCCCCTTGGGAGCCCTGGGCGACAGAGTCCGTTCCGGATGCGCCCACCCTGGCGTGCGACTTTGCCGCCCTGCCGTTCTCTGAAAACAGCCTGGATCTGCTGTTGCTGCCCCACGCCCTGGAACTCAGCCCCGACCCCCATGCCACCCTGCGCGAGGTAGAGCGGGTGCTGGTGCCCGAGGGCCGGGTGGTGATTGCGGGCCTGAACCCCATGAGCCTGTGGGGCCTGCGCCAAAGCCGCACCCGGCTGCTGCACCGCCTTGGCCTGGGCGAAAACTACCTGCCCGAGGTGGGCGAGTCGATTGGCTATTGGCGCTTGCGTGACTGGCTGCGGCTGCTGAGCTTTGAGGTGGAGTCGGTGCAGTTTGGCTGCTACCGCCCCCCGGCCCGCAGCGCGGCCTGGCTGGAGCGCATGCGCTGGATGGACCCCGCAGGCGAGCGCTACTGGCCGATTCTGGGCTCGGTCTACTTCGTGGTGGCCGTCAAACGGGTGCGTGGCATGCGCCTGCTGGGCCCGCGCTGGAAAGTGCCCAAGGCTTTGGCCAATGCGCCGGTGCCCATTGCCAACAAGGGCCGTCATCGCAGCCATTAGGGCATCTGGTAAAAACGACGCTCTTTTGGAAAATTTAGAAAGCTGTATTTGAACCACGTAGATATGTATACCGACGGTGCCTGCAAAGGCAACCCTGGCCCCGGTGGCTGGGGTGTTTTGCTCACCTGGGGCGGTACCGAGAAAGAAATGTTCGGCGGCGAGCTGGCCACGACCAACAACCGCATGGAAATGATGGCTGTGATCGAAGGCCTGAGCGCCTTGAAGCAGCCTTGCAGCATCACCCTGTACATCGACAGCCAGTACGTGCTCAAGGGCATGACCGAATGGCTCAAGGGCTGGAAATCGCGCGGCTGGCTCACGGCCTCGAAGGAACCGGTGAAAAACGTCGACCTGTGGCAGCGGCTGGATACGCTGGTCAACACCGCCGGGCACAAGATCGAATGGCGCTGGGTCAAGGGCCATGCAGGCCACCCCGGCAACGAGCGGGCCGATGCATTGGCCAACCGGGGCGTAGATTTGGCCCTGGGTAAACGGTAACTCCCGGCATGGCGAACCACAGTTTCCTTTGGCACGACTACGAGACGTTCGGTGCCAATGCCCGGCGCGACCGCCCCGCCCAGTTCGCCGCCATCCGCACCGATGCCGAGCTGAACGAGATCGGCGCGCCGATGATGCTGTACTGCCAGCCCGCGCCCGACTTTCTGCCCGACCCGCAGGCCTGCCTGATCACCGGTATCACCCCGCAAATCTGCCTGCAGCGCGGCCTGCCCGAAGTGGCGTTTGCTGTCTCAATCGAACAGGCCTTCAGCCAGCCCGGCACCATCGGCGTGGGTTACAACACCATCCGCTTCGACGACGAGATCACGCGCGCCATGTTCTGGCGCAACCTGATCGACCCGTATGCCCGCGAATGGCAAAACGACTGTGGCCGCTGGGACCTGCTGGATGTGGTGCGCACCGCCTACGCCCTGCGGCCTGAAGGCATCCAGTGGCCGACCAAACCCGATGGACAGCCCAGTTTTCGGCTCGAAGACCTGGCCCGTGCCAACGGCCTGTTGCACGAGGCCGCGCACGATGCCTTGTCCGATGTGCGCGCCACCATCGCCCTGGCGCGGCTGATCCGCACCGCCCAGCCGCGCCTGTTCGACTTCTGCCTGGGCCTGCACAAAAAAGACCGCGTGGCGGCCGAGCTGGGCCTGCCCACCACGCTGCAAACGGCCAAGCCGTTTTTGCACATCTCCGGCATGTTCCCGGCGCAGCAAGGCTGCCTGGCCGTGATGTGGCCGCTGGCCATGCACCCGCAGCACAAAAACGAGCTGATCGCCTGGGACCTGGCCTATAGCCCGGCTGAACTGGGCCAGATGAACGCCGCCGACATCCGCCTGCGCCTGTTCAGCAAGGCTGAGGATCTGCCCGAAGGCGTGGCACGCCTGCCCATTAAGACCATCCACCTGAACAAGTCGCCGATGGTGGTGTCCAACCTGAAAACCCTGTCGCCCGCACTGGCCGAGCGCTGGGGCCTGGTGGGCGACACCCTGCGTGCCCACGCCACCGAGGTGCGCGCGCTGCCCGACATGAGCGCCATTTGGCCCGAGGTGTTCAGCCGCCCGCCGCAAGAACGCCTGGACGTAGACGAAGACCTGTACGGCGGTTTTGTGGGCAACGACGACCGCCGCCGCCTGGACGACCTGCGCGCTTTGTCGCCCGAAAAATTGGCCGAGGCCCGGACCCATTTCGATGACGACCGCCTGGCCGAGCTGCTATTCCGCTACCGCGCCCGCAACTTCCCCGCCACCTTGAACGCGGAGGAGGCCGCCCGCTGGGGAGCCCACCGCGCCGCGCGCCTGTTTGACGGGGAGGGCGGAGCCCGCACTATCGAGGGCCTGTTTGCCGAGATCGACACCTTGTCGGAGACCGCAGACGAGCGCGGCGAAGAAGTCTTGGGCGCGCTGTACGATTACGCTGAAGCGATCGCCCCCGACCGCGATTAACTTGGAACCCCACCAGCCATGGCAAGAAGTCTCAGCAGCCTATGGTTGAAAAGCCTCACCCGTATCGCCAAATCCCAGCAAAACCAGCTGGTCCGCAGCCTGACCTCGGCCACCAAAAAGGCCACCAAAGCCGCGGTGAAACAGGCGCTTGCGCCGCCCAAACCTGCGCCCAAACCCAAACCGGTAGCGAAGGCCACGCCTAAACCCAGGGCCAAACCAGCATCCAAACCTGCCGCCAAACCCGCAGCCAAGCCCGCGCCCCCCGCCGCGCTGCCCGGCAGCTGGACCCGCTCTTTCTTTGCTGCGCCCAACGGCCAGCGCATGACCTATTGGCTGTACCTGCCGCTACGTGACAAGGCGCAGGCCCTCAAACCCTTGCCGCTGGTGGTCATGCTGCACGGCTGCACCCAGACGGCCCCCGAGTTTGCCCAGGGCAGCCGCATGAACGCCCTGGCCCAGCGCAAGGGCTTTGCCGTGCTGTACCCGCAGCAGTTGCTGACGATAGATGCCCACCGCTGCTGGCAGTGGTACCAGCGCGCCACGCAGCAAGGCGGCGGCGAGGCCGGGCTGGTGGCGGGCATGGTCACCCAGGTGGTGGCCAAGCTGGGGCTGGATGCCAGCCGGGTGTACTTGGCGGGTATCTCGGCCGGTGCCGCGCTGGCCCAGATCATTGCGCTGCGTTACCCATTTCGCATTGCCGCCGTGGGCCTGCACTCCGGCCCGGTGTTTGGCACTGCAGACAGCCGCATGACGGCCTTTGGGGCCATGCAAACCGGTGGCGGCACCCATGTGGCGCAGGCGGTGCAGGCGACGGTGGACGGGGGCGGCTTTCCGCGCATGCCCGCCATCGTGCTGCACGGTGATGCCGACAAGGTGGTACGCATCGTCAACCAGCAGCAGGTAGCGCAGCAGTTTTTACGCGTCAACGGCATCGCCAACCTGGCCCCGGTCACCTTACTCACCCCCGCGCGGCCCAAGGGCCGCAACCCGCGCCATGCCTTCCAGACGCAGGACTACCGCGTGGGCCGCAAACCCATCGTCTCGGTCTGCCGCATCGCCGGGCTGGACCACGCCTGGAGCGGCGGCGACGGCACGCTGCGTTTTAACGACAGCGTGGGGCCGGACGCCAGCGCTTTGCTGTGGGCGTTTTTTAGCAAGCACCGGCGGCTGCGCACAGTCAAGTAGTTTGCTATATTATTTATAGCTATTCGTGCTGGTTGGATAAGCGCAAACTGCCAAAATGGCTCACCATCCCAGTGTGTCGAGAAGTGCTGGTACGCCCGCCAGCGTGGGCAGCGTGGCATCGGGCGTGTAGTCGGGCAGCGGGCTGCGCCGACCCCGGTCTATCCACACACACCGAAAATCCATGTCGCGCGCGGCGGCGTGGTCCAGGTGCGGGCTGGCGCAGATGTGCACCACGTCTTCCTTGGCCACCTGCAGCTGGGCGTGCGCGTAGTTGAACAACTGGCGCGAGGGCTTGTAGGCCCCGCCTTGCTGGGCGGTGATGACGCGGTCGATGCTGCCACCCAGCTGGGCCACGTTGCCCGCAATGATGTCGTCGTCGGTGTTGGAAATGATGCACAGCCGGTAACCCCGCGTCTTGAGCTGCTGCAGCGCGTCCACCACTTCGGGAAACGGCGGCATGCGGCCTATGCGCTCGGTCAGGCGATCGGCATCTTCGGCATCGCCGTTCAGCCCCAGCTCGGCCAGCGCTTGTTGCAGCGCGGTCCCTGATACCTCGCGGAAAGACCGGTGCGGTGGGGTTTGCTCCAGCGCGTGCTCGTGCCGGTCGTGCAGGGCGATCAGGGTGGCAGCGTCGATCTGCGGGGCGTTCTTGCGCTGCAGGATCTCGGCAAACACGGCTTGCAGGCCCTCGTCCCACTGGATCAGGGTGCCGTAGCAGTCGAAGGTGAGCCATTGGGGGCGAGGGGTGTGGTGCAGGGTCATGGAAAGTGGGGGTTGGTGGTGGAAGCCCGCACTGTGCGGCAGGCCTTGGATATTTGCAAATTGATTTAATATGGATCTTTAAGTCGAATCACCACTGACAAACCCCATGCTCGATCTGGATCTGTTGCAAACCCTGGTCTGCGTGGTGGACGAACGCAGTTTTACCCGCGCCGCCGAGCGGGTGCACCGCACGCAGTCCACCGTGAGCCAGCAGATTCTGCGGTTGGAGGGCAGCGTGGGCCACGCCTTGCTGCACCGCGACCGCACCGGCAAAAACGTCACCCCCACCGAGCGCGGCGAGCTGCTGGCCGCCTACGCCCGCCGCCTCCTGGCCATCGCCCAGGAGGCCGAAGACGCGCTCGCCAGCCCGGCGGCGCTGGCCCCGGTGCGCATCGGGCTGCCCGAAGACTTTGATGCGGGCCGCATCACGGCCATCTTGTCCCGCTTTCTGGCTATGGCGCCGGATGTGCGGCTGGAGACCCGCAGCGGCCTGAGCTGCGATTTGCAGCACAGCCTGGACACCGGCGGCCTGGACCTGGCCTTGCTGCGGCGCGAGCCGGGCAGCGGGCCCTGCATTGCGTCCTGGCCGGAATCGCTCGTGTGGGTGGGCGGGCCACAGGACTTGCCACCGGATGAGGTGGTGCCGCTGGCCTTGTTTCCGCAGGGCTGTATATACCGGCTGCGGGCCCTGCGCGCGCTGGAGGCGGCGGGCAGGCGCTGGCGCATTGTTTTCAGCAGCCACAGCCTGGCGGGCATCCAGGCGGCGGTGGCCTCTGGCCTGGCCGTCAGCGTCTTGCCTACCAGCGCCTTTTTGCCTGGGCACCGGGTGCTGGGCCCGCCCGAGGGCTACCCCGAGGTGCCCGGCAGCGAGCTGGCCCTGGTGGCCGCGACGCTGCCCTTGACCGCCGCCCAGCGCAGTCTGGCCGACCATCTGTGTGCTGCGCTGCAAGCGGGTGGGGTTGGGTAGGTTTTGGATGTGTTTTAAAATTATTGCTATATAAAAAATAGCTTCTTGCGCTGACTGGATAAGCACAGGAGCCCAATTTTCTACAAATCCCTAACTACGGGAAACTCCCAACGAAGTTGTCCGTAACCCGTCAGTAACTTGTAAAAAAGCCCGCCCATAATCCAGCCAACAAAATAAACCTGCCGCCAGTTTTCGGTGCGCAGGCAACGGAGGCCGAGTATGCGCAGCACACACCCTTACCAGCAGGGCCTGGACAAGAATTCCGCCAATTTTGTGGCGCTGTCGCCGATGAGCTATATCGAACGCTCGGCCCATGTCTACCCCGAGCGGCTGGCCGTCATCTACGGCGAGCGCCGCCAAACCTGGGCCAACACTTACTCCCGCTGCCGCCAACTCGCCAGTGCCTTGCAAGCCCGGGGCGTGGGCGTAGGCGACACCGTGGCGGTGATGCTGCCCAATGTGCCCGCCATGCTGGAAGCGCACTTCGGCGTGCCCATGTCGGGCGCGGTGCTCAACACCCTGAACACCCGGCTGGATGCCGAAGCCATCGCCTTCATGCTGCAGCACGGCGAGGCCACGGTGCTGCTGACCGACCGCGAATTTGCCAGCGTGGTGGAGAAGGCCTTGGCGCTGCTAGGCGACAAACGCCCCTACGTCATCGAGGTGGAAGACGACCTGGCCCCGCCCGGCAAGGCGCTGGGCGATACCGATTACGAGAGTTTCATCGCCCAGGGCGACCCGCAGTTTGCCTGGCAACTGCCCGCCGACGAGTGGGATGCGATTGCGCTGAACTACACCTCGGGCACCACCGGCAACCCCAAGGGCGTGGTCACCCACCACCGGGGCGCGTATTTGAACGCGGCCAACAACGTGCTGTCGTGGCAGTTGCCGCACCACGCGGTGTACCTGTGGACGCTGCCCATGTTCCACTGCAACGGCTGGTGCTTCCCCTGGACCATGGCCCTGGTAGCGGGCACCAGCGTGTGCCTGCGCCGGGTGGACCCAGCGGTGATCTTCCCGCTGATCCGCGAACATGCGATTACCCACCTGTGCGGCGCGCCCATCGTCTACAGCATGCTGGTGCATGCACCTGCCTCTCTGCGCGAGGGCATTGAGCACATCGTGCAGGGCCTGATCGCCGGGGCCGCGCCGCCTGCCGCCGTGATCGAAGGCTGCGAAAGCATTGGTATCCGCATCACCCACGTCTACGGCCTGACCGAGGTCTACGGCCCGGCAGCGGTCTGCGCCCAGCAGGATAGCTGGACGGGCCTGCCCCCCGAGGAGCGGGCCCGGCTCAACGCGCGCCAGGGCGTGGCCTACCCGCTGCAACAAGCCATGGCCGTGCTGGACCCGGAAACCCTGCAGCCCGTGCCCGCCGATGGTGTGACCATGGGCGAAATCTTCTTTCGCGGCAATGTGGTGATGAAGGGCTACCTGAAGAACCCCGCCGCCACCGCCGAGGCGTTTGCGGGCGGCTGGTTCCACACCGGCGACCTCGCGGTGCTGCACCCCGACGGCTATGCCCAGATCAAGGACCGCAGCAAGGACATCATCATCTCGGGCGGCGAAAACATCTCCAGCATCGAGGTGGAAGACGTGCTGCACCGCCACCCGGCGGTGATGCTGGCGGCGGTGGTGGCCCAGCAAGACGAAAAGTGGGGCGAGGTGCCCTGTGCGTTTGTCGAGCTCAAGCCAGATTCGCAAGCCACCGAGGAAGACATCATCGTGTTTTGCCGCACGCTGCTGGCCCGCTTCAAGGTGCCCAAACGGGTGGTGTTTGGGCCCTTGCCCAAGACATCGACGGGCAAGATCCAAAAATTCGTACTCCGCGCGCAGACCCCTGGCGCAAAAAACTAGGAACCGCATGGCGAATGACACCATTTTGCAAACCCAAGGCCTGACCAAAGAGTTCCTAGGCTTTGCTGCCGTCTCCAAGGTCGACCTGAAGGTTCAGCGTGGCAGCATCCACGCGCTGATCGGCCCCAACGGCGCGGGCAAGACGACCGTGTTTAACCTGCTGACCAAGTTCATCCAGCCCACCCAGGGGCATATCCAGTTCAACGGCATCGACATCACCACCGACACCGCCATCCACGTGGCGCGCCGGGGCATGGTGCGCTCGTTCCAGATTTCGGCCACCTTTGGCCACCTCACCGCGCTGGAAAACGTGCGTGTGGCCTTGCAGCGCAAGCGCGGCGACTCATTCAACTTCTGGTCGTCGGTGCGGCGCCTGGACGCGCTCAATGCCCGTGCCATGGCCTTGCTGGAAGAGGTCGATTTGCAAAGCTTTGCCGACACCGTGGCGGTGGAGATGCCCTATGGCCGCAAACGTGCCCTGGAGATCGCCACCACGCTGGCCCTGGAGCCCGAGCTGATGCTGCTGGACGAGCCCACCCAGGGCATGGGCCACGAGGACGTGGGCCGGGTGGTGGAGCTGATCCGCAAGGTGTCGAAAAACCGCACTATTCTGATGGTGGAGCACAACCTGTCGGTGGTGGAGTCGCTGTGCGACACCATCACCGTGTTGCAGCGCGGCAGCGTGCTGGCCGAGGGCAACTACGCCACCGTGTCCCAAGACCCGCGCGTGCTGGAAGCCTATGTGGGGGTGGAAGCATGAGCGACGTGAATACCGGCAAAGAAGTTTTACGCCTGAAAGGCCTGCACGCCTACTACGGCGAATCGCACATCCTGCACGGGCTGGACCTGCACGTGAACACCGGCGAGCTGGTCACCCTGTTGGGCCGCAACGGCGCAGGCCGCTCCACCACGCTCAAGGCGATTCTGGGCCTGGTGGGCAAGCGCACCGGCAGCATTGTGTTCAACGGGCAAGAGATCACTGGCGTGGCCCCGCACCGCATTGCCCGCATGGGCATGGGCTACTGCCCGGAAGAGCGCGGCATCTTCGCAGGCCTGTCCACCGAAGAAAACCTGCTGCTGCCGCCCATCGTGTCGCCCGGCGGCATGACGCTGGACGAGATCTACACCCTGTTTCCCAACCTGCTGGAGCGGCGCAACAGCCCCGGCACCCGTTTGTCGGGTGGCGAGCAGCAGATGCTGGCCATGGCGCGCATTTTGCGCACCGGTGCCAAGACCCTGTTGCTCGACGAGATCACCGAAGGCCTGGCCCCGGTGATCGTCAAAAAGCTGGGCGAAGTGATCCGCCTGCTCAAAACCCGGGGCTACACCATCGTGCTGGTGGAGCAAAACTTCCGCTTTGCCGCCCCGTTGGCGGACCGGCATTACGTGCTGGAGCATGGCCAGGTGGCCATGGTGGTGCACAAAGATGAGCTGGCGGAGAAGACCAGCGCGATGCAGGCCCTGCTAGGGGTTTGAATTTTTAACTGTTGATCCAAGGAGACTTTCCATGAAACGCAAACTCAAACCTCTTGCCCAAGCGGTAGCCCTGTCCATCGTATTGGCCACCGCCGCCCAGGCCCAGGTGTCAGACGGTACCGTCAAGATCGGCGTGCTGACCGATCTGTCAGGCACCTACTCGGACCTGGCCGGCAACGGCACCGTCATTGCCACCAAGATGGCCATTGACGACTTCACAGCGTCTGACAAGCCCACGTTCAAGATCGAAATGGTCTCTGCCGACCACCAGAACAAGGGCGACATCTCCAGCAACAAGGCGCGTGAATGGATCGAGCGCGACAAGGTCGACGTGGTGACCGAGCTGGTCACGTCCTCCACCGCGCTGGCAGTGCAAAAAATCGGCAAGGAAAAGAACCGCATCGTGTTGATCAACGGCGCGGGCTCCACCGCCATCACCAACGAAGCCTGCAACGATGTGACCGTGCACTGGGCCTACGACACCTACGCGGTGGCCAACGGCACGGCCAAGGCCGTGACCAAGGCGGGCGGCAAGAAATGGTTCTTTTTGACCGCCGACTACGCCTTTGGCCACGCGCTGGAAAAAGACGCGTCCGACGTGGTCAAGACCAGCGGCGGCGAGGTGGTGGGTGGCGTGCGCCATCCGTTCCCCACCTCGGATTTTTCGTCGTTCCTGCTGAAGGCGCAGTCTTCGGGCGCGCAGATCATTGGCCTGGCCAACGCGGGTGGTGACACCATCAACTCGATCAAGCAGGCGGCTGAATTTGGCATCACCGGCAAGCAGCAGCTCGCGGGCTTGCTGATGTTCATCACCGACATCCATTCGCTGGGCCTCAAAACCACCCAGAACATGTACCTCACCGAAGGTTTCTACTGGGACCTGAACGACGAAACCCGGGCCTGGTCGAAGCGCTTTTTTGCCCAGCACAAACGCATGCCCACCATGGTGCAGGCAGGGCAGTACTCGTCCACCATGCACTACCTGAAAGCCGTCAAGGCCATCAACAGCGACGACACCGCCAAGGTGATGGCGCAGATGAAGAAAACCCCGGTGAACGACTTTTTCGCCAAGAACGGCACCATCCGCGACGATGGCCGCATGGTGCACGACATGTACCTGATGCAGGTCAAGACTCCGGCCGAATCCAAGTCGCCATGGGACTACTACAAGGTCAAGGCCGTGATCCCGGCGGCCGAGGCTTTCCAGCCCTTGTCTGCTTCGCGCTGCCCACTGGTCAAGAAGTAAGTTGATTCCCCCGGGGCCCCTGCGGCCCCGGATTCTTTCGCGCTACAAGGGGAACACCCGCTATGGAAATCTTCGGCATACCGTCACCCGCCTTCTTTGGCCAGCTCTTGCTGGGGCTGATCAACGGCTCGTTCTATGCCATCCTGAGCCTGGGGCTGGCCATTATTTTTGGCCTGCTCAACATCATCAACTTCGCCCACGGTGCGCAGTACATGGTGGGCGCGTTTGTGGCCTGGATGGGCTTTACCTGGCTGGGTATTGGCTACTGGTGGGCGCTGATTCTGTCGCCGCTGGTGGTGGGGGCGGTGGCGGTGGTGATCGAGCGCACCATGCTCAAGCAGCTCTACAAGCTCGACCACCTCTACGGTTTGCTGCTGACCTTCGGGCTGGCGCTGATGGCCGAGGGCGTGTTCAAGAACTATTTTGGCGTGTCCGGTGAATCCTACGAGGTGCCCGAGCTGCTGCAGGGCGGCATGAACCTGGGCTTCATGTACTTGCCGATCTACCGGGCCTGGGTGGTGGTGGCGGCCATGACGGTGTGCTTCAGTGCCTGGTACGCCATCGAGCGCACCAGCCTGGGGGCCACGCTGCGCGCGGCCACCCAGCGGCCCGACCTGGTGCAGGCCCTGGGCATCAACGTGCCGGTGCTGCTGACAGCCACCTACGCCGTGGGGGCCGGGCTGGCGGCGTTTGCCGGAGTGCTGGCCGCGCCCATCATGCAGGTGAACCCGGTGATGGGCTCCAACCTGATCATCGTGGTGTTTGCGGTGGTGGTGATTGGCGGCATGGGCTCGATTTTTGGCTCCATCGTCACCGGGCTGGGCCTGGGCGTGGTGGAGGGGCTGACCAAGGTGTTCTACCCCGAAGCCTCGGCGGTGGTGATTTTTGTGGTGATGGTGTTGGTGCTGCTGGTCAAACCCGCAGGCCTGTTCGGCAAGCAAGCCTGAAAGATCGTATGAACGCTATGACTGAACGCCAGCGCACTATTGCCCTGTTTACCGTGTTGATCGTGGTGGGCTGCATCGCGCCCTTTGTGCTGTACCCCACGTTTTTGATGAAGCTGCTGTGCTTTGCGCTGTTTGCCTGCGCCTTTAACCTGCTGCTGGGCTTTGCCGGGCTGCTGTCGTTTGGGCATGCCGCGTTTTTTGGCGGCTCGGCCTACATCACCGGCTACCTGTGCCGCGACCTGGGCCTGAGCCCTGAGCTGGGCCTGCTGGCCGGGGCCGCGTTTGGCGGCGTGCTGGGGGCGCTGTTTGGCCTGCTGGCCATCCGCCGCGAGGGCATTTACTTCGCCATGATCACCCTGGGCCTGGCCCAGCTGGTGTACTTTGTGGCGCTGCAAATGCCGTTTACTGGCGGCGAAGACGGCATGCAGGGCATTCCGCGCGGCAAGCTGTTTGGCGTGGTCGACCTGAGCGACAACATCGCCATGTACTTCTTTGTGTTTGCGGTGTTTCTGGGCGGGTTCTGGCTGATCCACCGCACCATCCATTCGCCGTTTGGCCAGATCCTGAAAGCTATCCGCGACAACGAGCCGCGCGCCATCTCGCTGGGCTACGACGTGGCCCGCTTCAAGCTGCTGGCGTTTGTGATCTCGGCCTCGCTGGCCGGGCTGGCGGGTTCGATGAAGTCGCTGGTGTTCCAGCTGGCTTCGCTGGCCGACGTGCACTGGCACACCTCGGGCCAGGTGGTACTGATGACGCTGCTGGGCGGCCTGGGCACCATCCTCGGGCCGGTGGCCGGGGCCTTCACCATCGTCAGCCTGGAGAACCTGCTGGCCGACAAGGTGGGCTCCTGGGTCACGGTGATCATGGGCGCGATCTTTGTGGTCTGCGTGCTGCTGTTCCGCCGGGGTGTGGTGGGCGAGATCGGGGCCTTGTTCAGCAAGAAGCCGGCAGCGGGACCGGCCGGACACTGAGCATAAATGCTCCTGTTTTTGATATCAAAAACAGGAGCTTCTCACGCTTATGGAATAAGCACAGAGGCCATATTCCATGCCTGAAATGTGGCCCTTAATCCAATAATTCAGGCTCCGCCTCCACCAGCCCCTGGTACAGGCTTTCAAACGCGTGCAACGCCCCCTCGGGCTTGCCGATCTGGCTGTGGGTGTGGCGGGCGGTGGCCTCGTCGATTGGCTGCGGCGTGCCTGCGGCTTCGGCCAGTAGCTGGGTGTGGCAGGCGTTGTCCAGCGCGATGTACCACCACGCGGCGGCCTCTACCGTGGGCCCGGCGCTCAGGATGCCGTGGTTCTTCAGGATCGCGCCCTTGCGGTCGGCCAAGGCACGGGCGATGCGCAGGCCCTCGCTCTCGTCCACCACCATGCCGGTGAAGTCGTCAAACAGCGCCACGTCGTCGTGGAACACGCAGGCATCCTGCGTCAGCGTGTCCAGCTTGCGGCCCAGGGTGGACCAGGCTTTGCCGTAGGTGGAATGGGTGTGCGCGGCCGTAACGATGTTCGGGTTGTGCTCGTGGATGGCGGCGTGGATGGCAAACGCGGCCTGGTTCAGCGGCCGGTGGCCCACCACGGTTTCGCCCCGGCTGTTGACCAGCAGCAGATCGGACACCTTGATGCGCGAAAAGTGCACGCCCAGCGGATTCACCCAGAAGTGGTCGGTCCGCTCCGGGTCGCGGGCGGTGATGTGCCCGGCCAGGCCCTGGGCAAAGCCAAAGCGGGCAAACAGCCGAAATGCCCCGGCCAGGCGCTCCTGGCGGTGCCTGCGCTCGGCGGCAATGCTGGTGCGCGCCGGGATGGGGTCAAACCAGAACTTTTGCTGCGGGTGCGGATTGAGTTGCAAGGCGTTGCGGTCAATGGATAAAACGGCGCTCATAGGGATCCTTGAAACAGAAAAATGTGGCCACAGGCTAACCAGCCACCGCCGGAATGCCAACGCAGGAAATCAGCTTTGCATATCTGGAATGCGTCGTTGGGGCGGCGGGCCGGGTTGGTTAACTTCGCAGCATGAAAAACTTTCCCCCATCCTTTTCCCGCCGCCAATGGCTGCAAGGTGCCGCTGTGCTCCCCGCTATCGGCGCACTTCCTTTATGGAGCACTGCGCAAGCACAGAGCTCGCAGACGCAGACCGCGCTGGTCCTGGGCGACCAGGCTGGTGGCCTGCGTGCTTTGTTCGAGGCCTCCAAGGCGCTGGACGGCGCGCCGTTTGCCTGGCGCTGGGCCAACTTCCAGGGCGCAGCGCCGCTGTTTGAAGCCCAGCGCAGTGGCGCGGTGGATACGGCCATGGCGGGCGATCTGCCGGTGCTGGCAGCGGCAGTGGGCAAGACGGCGATGAAGATCGTGGCCACCCGTGTCGGCAAGGCCGATTCGCTGGGCATCGTGGTGCAGGGTGACTCGCCGCTGCGCAGCGTGGCCGACCTGCGCGGCAAGACTGTGGTGGTGTCGTCGGCCCGCGGCAGCATTTCGCAGTACCAGCTGTACGGCGCACTGGAAGAAGCCGGTGTGCGGCGCGACGAAGTCACCGTCAAGTTCGTGCTGCCCACCGACGCGTCCACCGCGTTCTCGTCCAAGCAGATCGATGCCTGGGCCATCTTTGACCCGTACTACACCATCGCGCTGCAAAACGGGGGCCGCATCCTGCGCGACGGGCGCGGCATCAACACCGCCCTGGGCTTTATCACTGCCAGCGAAGAGGCCCTGGCCGATCCCGGCAAGCGCAAGGCCATCGTGCAGTTTCTGGACCGGCTGGGCCGCGCAGGCGACTGGGCGCTGGCCCACCCCGAGGCCTATGCCCAGGCCTATACGCAGCTCACCCGCCTGCCCATCGAAGCGGCCCGCACCATCACTGGCCGCGCCGCCGTCACCGGGCGGCCCGTGAGCGAGGCCGACATCAGCGCCCTGCAAACCGTGGCCGACCGCTCGGCCCGCGACGGGATTTTGCCGGTGCGGGTGGATGTGCGCGCCATCACCGACACCCAGCTCTGGCCGCGCCAAAGCTAAAACAAAAAGCTCCTGTTTTTGATATCAAAAACAGGAGCTGCTCACGCTTATAGAGTAAGCGCCAGGGGGTGATTCAGGCCCTGAAAAAGGCCTTTTTTTTAGCGTACCAGCAACACCGGCACATGGCAGTGCGCCAGCACCTGGGTGGCCACCGAGCCCATCACCAGGTTGGCCAGAGCGCCGTGGCCATGGGATCCCATCACCAGCAGGTCGCAATTTTCGGTTTCGGCGAACTTGGCGATGGTTTCGCCGGGGGGGCCCATTTTCCAGCTGGTCTTGGCATTAATGCCGTGGCGCAGCAGGAACTCGGTCACCGGGGCCAGCACCAGCTCGGCCTCTTCATTGGCGTAATTGTCTACCGCCGCCTGGCCCACCACCGAGCGCACCCGGGGCGGAATGCTGGGCTGCACCGTCAGCACAATGTAGTCGCTCACGCCCGCAAACAGTTCACTGTGGGTGGCCAGGTAGGCCAGCATTTTTTTGGTGTGGTCGCTGCCGTCCACGGCAAGAAGAATTTTCATGGTGTGCCTCCTAAGTTGTATGCAGCAGTGTAGGCCGTAGGTGGGCTCTGTGGTTGCGCTAGATCAAATAACGGGGCCACCGCCTACACGGGCACGGCATCCAGGACTACCCAGGGGAGCGCCCGACGCTGCGCGACACCAAAAACACCCCCGGCAAGATCAGCGCAGCCCCCAGCAGATGGTGCCAGCCCAGGCTCTCGCCCAGCACCCCCCAGGCCAGCAACGCACCGTACAGCGGCCCCAGGTACAGCGTGACGGCCACCTTGCTGGCCCCCAGAATCTTCTGTGCCCAACCGTAAATCCAGTAAGCCATGATGCCAGGCACCAGGGCCGCGGCTACGCCCAGCATCCAGGCCTCGGTGCCCAGCGCCGGGGTGCCGGGCTGGGCCATTTCCCAGGCGGTGCCCAGCAGCAAAACCGGCATGGCCCCCCAGCAGATGGCGGCCAGGCGGGCGGTGGCGCCCAGGGTGCTGGGCCATATTTTTTGCAGCAGCGCGTACAGCGCCCACGAGACCATGGCGGCCACAATCCAGAGGTCACCCACCACAAACTGCACCTGGCCCAGCGCCGTCCACTCGCCCTTCACGATCACATGCAGCACGCCCGCCAGCGCAATCGCCACACCCAGGGCCTGCGACCCGCGCATGCGCTCGTGCAGCCACAGCACCGAGCCCAGGGCAATCAGCACCGGCGACGCGGAATAGATCAGCGCAATGTTCACCGCACCCGTGGTCTGCGCGCCCACATACACCCAGGCCCCGCACACCACCATGCCGCAAAAGCCCAGCACCCCGTACTGGTACCACACAGCCGCAATGTTGCGCAATTCGCGCCGCAGCTCGGCACGCGCATGCAGGCTGAGCAGCAGCCCCGCCAGGCCCCAGCGGATGCAGGCCAGGGTGTAGGGTTCGACCACCCCCGGTGCCCGCCGCGCCACAAAATAGTTGACCGCCCACAGCAGCGGTATCAACCAGATGGCCGACTGGGCCAGGCGGGTGGGGGCATCAGGGCGCAAGGGTGGGGTTCCAGGGAGTGGACAAAAAAAATGCTCCTGTTTTTAATATCAAAAACAGGAGCTTCTCACGCCCATGGAATGGGCGCTAAGGCCTTATTTTAGGCCTGAAAATAAGGCTTCAAAATCACATCCCGGCGTAGTTCGGCCCGCCACCACCTTCGGGCGTAACCCAGACGATGTTTTGCGTGGGGTCCTTGATGTCGCAGGTTTTGCAGTGCACGCAGTTTTGTGCATTGATCTGCAGGCGGTCTTGGCCAGCGTCGGTTTTGACGAACTCGTAGACACCGGCAGGGCAGTAGCGGGCTTCGGGGCCGGCGTACTTGTGCAGGTTGATGCTGACCGGCACGCTGGCATCTTTCAACGTCAAATGCGCGGGCTGGTTTTCGGCGTGGTTGGTGTTGCTGATGAACACGCTGCTGAGGCGGTCGAAGGTCAGCTTGCCGTCGGGCTTGGGATACACGATGGGTTTGCACTGCGACGCGGGCTTGAGGTAGGCGTGGTCGGGCTTGTCGCGGCGCAGCGTCCAGGGGATGTGGCCGCGCAGGGCGAACTGCTCCACACCGTTCATGATGGTGGCGGTAAGCAGGCCCTTTTTGAACCAGGCCTTGAAGTTGCGCGCCTTGTGCAGCTCGGTGTGCAGCCAGCTTTTCTCGAAGGCCTCGGGGTAGGCGCTGAGCTCGTCGTGCTGGCGGCCACTGGTGACGGCGGCATACGCGGCCTCGGCGGCCAGCATGCCGGTCTTGATGGCGGCGTGGCTGCCCTTGATGCGGCTCACGTTCAAGAAGCCCGCGTCGCAGCCCACCAGCGCGCCGCCAGGGAATACGGTTTTGGGCAGGCTGGACAGGCCACCGGCGGTGATGGCGCGGGCACCGTAGCCCAGGCGCTTGGCCGGTTTGATGCCGTGCTCGGCATCGCCTTCCAGGTACCAGCGCACGTTGGGGTGGGTTTTCCAGCGCTGGAATTCTTCAAACGGGCTCAGATACGGATTGGCATAGTCCAGCCCGGTCACAAAGCCCAACGTAACCTTGTTGCCTTCCATGTGGTACAGAAAAGCGCCGCCGTAGGTGCTGTTGTCCATGGGCCAGCCACCGGTGTGCATCACAAAACCAGGCTGGTGGCGTTTCGGGTCAATCTCCCACACTTCCTTGATGCCCAGGCCGTAGGTTTGCGGGTCTTTGCCGTCGTCCAGCTTGAATTGGGCAATGAGTTGCTTGCCCAGGTGGCCGCGCGCGCCTTCGGCAAACACGGTGTACTTGCCATGCAGCTCCATGCCGATCTGGAAGTCGGCCGTGGGCTCGCCGTCTTTGCCGATGCCCATATTGCCGGTGGCCACGCCCTTGACCGATCCGTCAGCGTTGTAGAGCACCTCGGCGGCGGCGAAGCCGGGGAAGATTTCCACACCCAGGGCTTCGGCCTGCTCGGCCAGCCACTTGGTGAGTGCGCCCAGGCTGATGATGTAGTTGCCGTGGTTCTGGAAGCAAGCGGGCAGCAGGAAGTTGGGCGTGCGCAGGGCGGATTTTTCGCCCAGAAAAATCATGGCGTCGTCGGTCACCGGCTGGTTCAGCGGTGCACCCATGGCTTTCCAGTCGGGGAACAGCTCGGTCAGGGCGATAGGGTCCATGATGGCGCCGCTGAGGATATGCGCACCGGGCTCGGAGCCTTTTTCCAGCACCACCACCGACACGTCTGTGCCTTTTTCGGTTGCCAGCTGTTTCAAGCGGATGGCGGTGGCCAATCCCCCGGGGCCGCCACCGACCACGACCACGTCGTATTCCATTGCTTCACGGGGGCCAAACTGGGCCAGTATCTCTTCGTTTGTCATGTCGTTCTTTTCGGGTGGGGCGGTGGCCTGCGTACAGTTACCACGGGGTTACGAGCGGGGCAAAATCGCCGCGATTTTATGCGTACAAGCTAAAACGCGTTGTCACGCACTGTCACAATGTCCCATCAAATCACAGTGTGGAGACTCACAGCATGGCATACAGCATGGATCTTTCGGGCCGGGTGGCCCTGGTCACCGGCGCATCGGGCGGCCTGGGGGCCCAGTTTGCCCGCACGCTGGCGCAGGCCGGGGCGGCCGTGGTGCTGGCCAGCCGCCGTGTCGACAAGCTCAAGGAGCTGCGTGCGCAGATCATCGGCGAGGGCGGCGACGCCACCGTGGTGGAGCTGGATGTGAGCGATAACGACTCTATCCAGTCGGCGGTGGCGCACACCGAAACCGAGGTCGGCTCCATCGACATCCTGGTCAACAACTCGGGCGTCAGCACCACCCAGCGCCTGCAGGACGTGAGCGAAGACGACTTCGACTTCATGTTCAACACCAATGTGCGCGGCGCGTTTTTTGTGGCCCAGGCGGTGGGCAAGCGCATGCTGGCACGGGCGCAAGGCTCGGCCCCCGGCAGCTACACCGGCGGGCGCATCATCAACATCGCCAGCATGGCCGGGCTCAAGGTGCTGCCGCAGATCGGCGTTTACTGCATGAGCAAAGCCGCGGTGATCCAGATGACCAAGGCCATGGCAGTGGAGTGGGGCAAGTACGGCATCAACGTCAACGCCATCTGCCCTGGCTACATCGACACCGAGATCAACCACCACCACTGGGGCACCGAGCAAGGCCAGAAGCTGGTGCAGATGCTGCCGCGCAAACGCATAGGCAAGCCCGAAGACCTGGACGCGCTGCTGGTGCTACTGGCCAGCGGGCAAAGCCACTTTTTGAACGGCGCAGTGATTGCCGCCGACGATGGATTCGGGGCGGCCTAGGCGTTGCTGAGCGGGATTCTGGCGGGCCTGGCAGCCGGGGCGCTGTGGGGCCTGGTGTTTGTGGCCCCGCGCCTGCTCACGGGCATGGCGGCGGTGGACATGGCCATCGGGCGGTTTGTGGTCTATGGCGCGTTCTCGGCCGTGCTGGTGCTGGTGGGTTGGCGTTCGCGCCTGTGGCCCACCCGGCAGCAAGCTTGGGCGGCCCTGTCTTTAAGCGTGCTGGGCTTCACCGGCTACTACGGTTTGCTGGCGCAGGCTATTGTGGATGTGGGTACCGAGCTGCCCACGCTGATCATCGGCACCATTCCCATCTGGGTCATGTTGCTGGGCAAGCCCGCACACCTGCGCTGGGTCGCGCTGCTGCCAGGCCTGGGCCTGACGGTGGCCGGGCTGGTGCTGATGTTCTGGGCCGTGCCGGTGGACGATGCGGCGGTGTATCCCCACGCGGTGCGCGGCCTGGCGTTTGCGCTGGCGGCCCTGGTGAGCTGGACGGCATACGCGGTGTGGAATGCCGCCTGGCTGCAACGCCACCCCGAGGTCAGCGCCCGTGGCTGGACCAACTGGCTGGGCATTGCCACCGGTCTGACCGCCCTGGCGGTGTGGCTGCTACAGGGTTTGGGGTCAAAAGCGCTGCTCGTGCCCATGGTATCGGCACAAGAAGCTATTGTATTTATAGCAATTGGCGTGGGCGCGGGCTGGCTGGCCTCTGCCTGCTGGAACTTCGCCTCGCAGCGTCTGAGCGCCAGCCTGTGCGGCCAGATGATCGTCAGCGAGACCCTGTTTGGTCTGTTCTATTCGTTCGTGTGGGACGGGCAGTGGCCGGGTGGTTTGCAGTGGCTGGCGGTGGCTTTGTTCAGCCTGGGTATCGTGGCTTCTATCCGCGCGCACCGTTAGCAACGTTGTCAAAGTAGCGCCGCACATTCAGCGCCGCCGCCGCTTTTTTCTCTACCGGCCAGGGCTCGCCGTGCAGTTGCGCCGCCAGCAGCTCGGCGCACAGGTGGGCGAAGCTCAGCCCGCGCGAGCCCATGGCCGTGCAGACCCACAGGCCGGGGGCGATGGGGCCAGCCATCGGCAAACGGTCTGGGGCCGCACAGCGGATACCAGCCCAGGCCTGGACTGTGCCGTCTTCGAATTGGCTCTGCAGGGCGGTGGCCGCTTCGGGCAGTAGCACCTGCAGGCGCTCCCAATTGGCCTGGTGGTCGGCTGCGTTGATGGTGGCCATGGCGTTGTCGCGGTCATAGCTCGCACCCATCACCCAGATGCGGCCTTGCGGCGTGGGCAGGTCGGGTAGGAAGCTGCCATGGCCGTTGACGGGGTAGGGCGGCAATGTCTCCGTGCCGCGCGGTCCCATGGACACCTGACCGCGGATGGGCTGCAGAGGTAACTCCGCTCCAGTCATCGCCTGGCTGTCCATACCAGCGGCCACCATTACCAGGGGCGCTTGTGCCAACACCTGGCCCTGCGCATCCAGCACCTGCCAGCCCTCTGGCGTGGCTTGTAGCCCGTCCACCTGCGCCCGGCCTTGCCAGGTGATGCGCGGGTGGTCGAGCCAGGCCTGCACCAGGCGCGCGGGTCGTATCCAGCCTGCGTGGGCATGCCACAGCGGTTCGGAATCGGCTTGCCATTCCTGCACGCCCGAGGGCTGCCAGTCCTGGTCTATTTCCAACAGCGCCTGCGCCTGCTGCAGCGTGGACCGCACGCCGCAGCGCGACAGGCGCGAGGCCAGGTTGTCGTCTTTGGACACCAGCGGGGCCAGCAGCCCGCCGGGCAGGCCGGAAGCCCCGGCAGCCGGTGTGTCGGCGGCATCCAGCACCGTCACCTGCCAGCCGCGCCGCGCCAGGCTGGCGGCCACGGCGGCTCCGGCCAGGCCTGCGCCTATCACGATGCAGTGGCTGGGTGACATGGAAACGGTGGTTTCCGCCTTGCGGGGCTCCCAAGCGGGGTTGAACTGCCCCTGCAGGTTGTCGCGCTTGGGCGGCACGCCGGGGGTTTTCTGCACCTCGAAGCCGCACTGGGCCAGGCCGTCGCGCACGGCGCGGGCGATGGTCCAGGTGGCCACACGCGTACCGCGTCGGCAACGCCGGGCCACGGCTTTCAGGGTGTGCAGGCTCCAGATGTCGGGGTTGCGCTGCGGGCTGAAGCCGTCCAGATAGATGCTGTCGGCCTCGAAGGCCATCTCGCGCAGCATGGCCTGGGCATCGCCTATGCACAGCGTCAACACCACCTGGCCGACCTCGAACACCAGGCGGTGAAAGCCCGGGGTCAAGCCCCACCATTGGGCGTGGAGCTGGGTGGCCAGGGGGTGCAGTGCGGGATCGGTGGGCAGGCTGCGCAGCAGATCGTCGGCGCTGGCGGGCCAGGCTTCGATGGACACGAAATGCAAAAGCTGGGGCCGCTGCGGGTCGGCCCGCCAGGCGGCCCAGGTGACCAGAAAGTTCAGGCCCAGGCCAAAACCAGTTTCCAGGATGCGCCACTGCGGCTGGTCCGCCCAGGCAGCGGGCAGGCCGCAGCCGCCGAAAAACACCTCGCGGGCCTGCGCCAGCCCGCCACCTTCGCTGTGGTAGCGGTCGTTAAAGCGCGGGCTGAACGGCGTGCCGTCGGGCAGCCAAGTAATAGATTCCCCCCCAGGCTTGCCCACTTCGTGTGGCCTCCAACCCCCTGCAGGGGGCGAATCCGATGGTCCGGCGGAGCCGGTCCCATGGATTCCCTGGCTGGGGACGTTCCGCACGCTGAGCGTTATACCGATGATCAGGCGGTGGGGGGGACGTAGCCCTGGGCGGCATCGGCACCGCTACCGAAGAAGTGGTTTTCCATCTGGCGGGCCAGGTACTGGCGGGCGCGCAGGTCGGCCAGATTCAGGCGGTTTTCGTTCACCAGCATGGTCTGGTGCTTGAGCCAGGCGGCCCAGGCTTCCTTGCTGACGTTTTCCCACAGGCGCTTGCCCAGGTCGCCAGGGTAGGGTGGGAAGTCGAGGCCTTCGGCTTCTTTGTCGAGTTTGATGCAGTGGACCATGCGTGCCATGTGGGAGCCTTGTAGTGGTTGAAAAGTCAGGGCGCGACTTTAGCAATGTTTCGCACATGCCCGGCCCGTGGGTGCTTTACACAACTTCACGGGCTCCCCGGTCGGCCAAGCCGGCCATGGCCCGTTATGGAAAGACAGTTTCTTTTCAGGAGTTAACGTATGCAAGTTGCCAAATTGGCGGTTCCCACGGTGTTGATGGCCTGCGCACTCTCTGGCTGCGTCGTTGCACCCTACGGCCCCCGTGCCTATGGCCCGCGCGTATACGTGGAGCCTGCCGTGGTCACTGCCCCTGCGCCCATTTTGGTGGTGCCGCGCCCCTACGACCGGCCTGACTGGCGCTACGGTCGCGGCGGCCCACACTGGCGTGACCGCGATGGGCGCGACCACCGCCGCTGATACCGCCACAGCGCAGACAACCCCGTCCACACGGCCCGCCCAGCGCGGGCCAGCCATTCGCCTGCACCTCGCCAGGCCTGGTCCATGGCTTCGCGCCGCAGGGCTTGGGCTCTTTGCAGAGCTTGTTTGTGGATTTCGGCCCGCTTTTCCAGTGGTGTCGTCATAGCGTGTGCTGTTCAGAGTGGTACCTCACTTTATTAGCATAAGCAAATGCCTGAAACCGCAAAATACGGCTATTGGTTTTGCATAAATTGCAAAGCCAACCACAATAGCGGCCATGCAACTCCAACTCGATGACCTAGCCCTGTTCATCCGCATCGCCGACCTGGGCACGCTTTCGGCAGCAGCGCGCGAGCGCGGCGTACCGGTCAGCCAGATCACCCGCGCGCTGACGCGGCTGGAGGCGGCTTGCCGCGTACGGCTGTTGCACCGCAGCACCCATGGCCTGAGCCTGACGGACGAGGGCGATACTTTTTTGGCCTACGCCCGCCGCATGCAGGACACCACAGCCGAGCTCGACAGCGCCCTCAGCGGCAAGATCAGCGGCCCCAGCGGCTGGGTGCGGGTGGGGGTGAGCGCCTTGATGGCGGCATCGGTCATCGCGCCCAGCCTGGCCGATCTGTACCAGCGCCATCCGCAGCTGCATCTGGATATCGCCGCCGACGACCGGGTGGTGGACCTGGCGCGCGACGGCATCGATGTGGCGATTCGTACCGGCAGCCCCGGCAGCGACAGCCTGGTGGCTCGCCAGATTGGCAGCCACAGCCGCACCTTGTATGCGGCTCCGGCCTACCTGGCGCAGTTCGGTATGCCGCAGCACCCCGATGACCTGCAGCACCACCGCCTCATCACCAGCAGCGTCAGCCTGGGTGTCCACCCGTGGGCACTGAAGGGCAAAAGCCATACCCGTTCCGACAACTCGGCAGTGATGACTGCCTTGGTGCAGTACGGCGTGGGTATTGCGCGACTCACCGACCTGATGGCCGCGCCCCTGGTGCGCAGCGGTGCGCTGGTGCCGGTGCTGCAAGACCACTTTGTCGGGCCGCTCACCCCTATTTACGCGGTGATGCTGCAGGAGCGCCACCGTCTGCCCAAGATCCGCGCCTGTATCGACTATTGGGCAGAGTGGCTGGCTGCACAGGGTGCTGGCAGTTCCCTATATTCAAAATCCAGCTAACTAAACAAAAAAACAGTCGTTTGATAACTAAGCCATAAGCCAGACAATCGCGGTCAACCTTTTTTACTCAGGACTTACGCAAGTTCCCCCTGTAAGCCCGAAGGGCGATACAGGGGCGCTGCGTAAGTCCTATTACTTCCTGGTGACTGCATGCCTACCTCTGTTTTTCGTTCGAAATCTTCCATTCGTACCCTGTTCGCCGGTGTGCTCACCGCCGCAAGCCTGGCCGCTGGTGGTATCGCTTCCGCGCAGCAAACCACACTGCTCAACGGCTCGTATGACGTGGCGCGCGAGTTCTACAAAGACTACAACGCCGCCTTCGTGGCCCACACCAAGAAGACCAGCGGACGGGACGTGAAGATCGACCAGTCGCACGCTGGCTCCAGCGCGATTGCGCGCTCGGTGGCCGAGGGGCTGGATGCCGACGTGGTGACTATGAACACCTCCACCGACATCGATTTCCTGGCCGAAAAAGGTGTAGTCGCCAAAGACTGGAACAAGAAATTCCCCGGTAACGCGTCTCCCACCACCTCCACCATGCTGTTTTTGGTGCGCAACGGTAATCCGAAGGGCATCAAGGACTGGGACGACCTGGTCAAGCCCGGCATGCAGGTGATCGTGGTCAACCCCAAAACCGGTGGCAATGGCCGCTATGCCTACCTTGCCGCCTGGGGCTATGCCCGCAAGAAGGGCGGCACCGATGCCCAAGCCGCTGATTTCGTCGCCAAGCTGTACAAGAACGTGCCGGTGCTGGCCCAGGGCGGCCGTGCCGCCACCACCACCTTTTTGCAGCGCAATATCGGCGACGTGCTGGTGACCTTCGAGTCCGAAGTGGTGTCGATTGACCGCGAATTCGGCGCGGGCAAGGTCGATGCCATCCACCCCAGCATCAGCGTGGTGGCCGAGAACCCGGTGGCTGTGGTGGAGCGCACCGTGGCCAAAAAGGGCACGCAGGCCCTGGCCAAAGAGTACCTGGACTACCTGTACTCGGACGAAGCCCAGGAAATCGCCGCCAAGCACGCGCTGCGCCCGCGCAATGAAGCCATCTTGAAGAAATATTCGAACGTGTTCAAACCCGTGCAGCTGTTCACCGTGAATGAGCTGTTTGGCAGCCTGGGCGAAGCGCAAAAAGTGCACTTCAACGACGGCGGCCAGTTCGACAAGATCTACACCCCGGGTGCTAAATGACGGCCATGGTTTTTAACCCCCTGGCCCGCGCCAAAACCGGCAAGGCCAAGCGGGTGCTGCCCGGCTTTGGCTTGACGCTGGGCTACACCCTGTTTTACCTGTGCGTGATCGTGCTGGTGCCGCTCTCGGCCCTGGTGTTCAACACTTTTAACCTGACCTGGGACCAGTTCGTGGCCGCCGTGACCGGCCCGCGCGTGATGGCCTCGTACCGCCTGACCTTTGGTGCATCGCTATTTGCCGCGCTGGTGAACCTGGTGTTTGGCCTGCTGGTGGCCTGGGTGCTGGTGCGCTACAGCTTTCCGGGCAAAAAGATCGTGGATGCCCTGGTGGACCTGCCGTTTGCGCTGCCCACCGCTGTGGCCGGTATCTCGCTCACCGCGCTGCTGGCCGGTAACGGCTGGATTGGCCAGTACCTGGAGCCCATGGGCATCAAGCTGGCCTTTACCCCGGCGGGCATTGTCATCGCGCTGATCTTCATTGGCCTGCCCTTTGTGGTGCGCACGGTGCAGCCGGTGCTGGAAGATGCCGAAAAAGAGCTGGAAGAAGCCGCCACCTCGCTGGGCGCGACCCGCCTGCAAATTTTCACCCGCGTGATCCTGCCGCACATCGCCCCCGCGCTGCTGACCGGCTTTGCCATGGCCTTTGCCCGGGCGATTGGCGAGTACGGATCGGTGATCTTCATCGCGGGCAATATGCCCCTGGTGTCGGAGATCACGCCGCTGATCATCGTGGGCAAGCTGGAGCAGTACGACTACGCCGGTGCCACCGCCGTGGCCCTGGTGATGCTGGTGATTTCGTTCGTTTTATTGCTGCTGATCAACGCCTTGCAGGCCTGGCAGCGCCGCCACGCAGGAGCCCCGGCATGAGCGCCCCATCGACCCCTTCCAACAAACCCGTGCGCCGCGCCAAAGCGGGCACTACCGAAGCCGCCTGGGTGCGCTATACCCTGCTGACTATCGCGCTGGTGTTCCTGTTTTTGTTTTTGGTGCTGCCGCTGGCGGCGGTGTTTACCGAGGCTTTCCGCAAGGGCACGGGCGCGTACTTTGAAGCGCTGCGCGAACCCGATGCCTGGGATGCCATCAAACTCACGCTGCTGGCTACGGCCATTGCCGTGCCGCTGAACCTGGTGTTTGGCGTGGCGGCAGCCTGGGCGATTGCCAAGTACGAGTTCTGGGGCAAGTCGTTTTTGACCACGCTGGTGGACCTGCCGTTTTCGGTGTCGCCGGTGGTGGCCGGGCTGGTGTATGTGCTGATGTTTGGCGCGAATGGCTGGTTTGGCCCTTGGCTGCAGGCGCATGACCTGAAGATCATTTTTGCCGTGCCGGGCATTGTGCTGGCCACGATCTTCGTGACCTTTCCGTTCATCGCCCGCGAGCTGATCCCGCTGATGCAGGCCCAGGGTAACGACGAAGAGCAGGCTGCCATCGTGCTGGGTGCCACCGGCTGGCAGACCTTTTGGTATGTCACCCTGCCCAACATCAAATGGGGCCTGTTGTACGGCGTGATCCTGACCAACGCCCGCGCCATGGGCGAGTTTGGAGCGGTCTCGGTGGTGTCGGGCCACATCCGTGGGCAAACCAACACCTTGCCGCTGCACGTAGAAATTTTGTACAACGAGTACCAGTCGGTGGCGGCGTTTGCCGTGGCCTCGCTGCTGGCCATCCTGGCACTGGTCACCCTGGTGATCAAGTCGGTGGCCGAGTGGCGCATCGAGCGCGAACTCAAAGCGATTGCCGAAGCGCCGCCCGAGCAGCCCCGCGAGGACGTGCCCACGCCCCCATCGCCACCCTTTAACGGCCAGTTGTCTGTGGCCCATTGAAAGACCCGCATGAGCATTGAAATCCGCAATATCCACAAGCAGTTTGGCAACTTCACCGCGCTGGGCGATGTCAGCCTGGACATTGAATCGGGCGAACTGGTCGCCTTGCTTGGCCCCTCGGGCTGCGGCAAGACCACGCTGCTGCGCATCATCGCCGGGCTGGAAACACCGGACGCGGGCAGCATCCACTTCTCGGGCGAAGACACCACCGACGTGCATGTGCGCGAGCGCCAGGTGGGCTTTGTGTTCCAGCACTACGCGCTGTTTCGCCACATGACGGTGTTTGAAAACGTGGCCTTTGGCCTGCGCGTCAAGCCCCGCAACCAGCGCCCCAGCGAGGCGGTCATCAAGGCCAAAGTGCACGAGCTGCTGGGCCTGGTGCAGCTCGACTGGCTGGCGAACCGTTACCCTTCGCAGCTCTCCGGCGGCCAGCGCCAGCGTATTGCACTGGCCCGGGCCCTGGCGGTAGAGCCCAAGGTGCTGCTGCTCGACGAGCCCTTTGGTGCGCTGGATGCCAAGGTGCGCAAAGAGCTGCGCCGCTGGTTGCGCCGCCTGCACGACGAGCTGCATGTGACCAGCATCTTCGTGACCCACGACCAGGAAGAAGCCCTGGAAGTGGCCGACCGTGTGGTGGTGATGAACAAGGGCAAGGTCGAACAGATCGGCTCGCCGCAACAGGTCTGGGACCACCCGGCCAGCCCGTTCGTCTACGGCTTTTTGGGCGACGTGAACCTGTTCCATGGCCGCGCCCACGAGGGCGAGGTGCAGCTCGAAGGCATCAAGATCCAGGCCCCCGAGCACGGCGAAGCCCAGGATGCCAAGGCCTTTGCTTATGTGCGCCCGCACGATATCGAAGTGCAGCGCTACACCAAGGGCGAAGGTCTGGACGCTGCCGGCAAGCCTCTCGGCATGGTGGTCACCCTGAGCCGCGCGTTGGTGATTGGCCCCATCGCCCGTTTGGAACTAACGCCCGTGGATGCGAACCAAGCGGGTGACAATACCCAAGATAAGCTGATCGAAGCGCAGTTGTCTGCGCAAGAGTTCCGCGAGCTGGGTGTGCAAGAGGGCGACACGCTGGTGGTGACACCGCGCCGCGCCAAGGTGTTTATTGAAGAGGCCGCTGGCGTGTGACGTGATTGCGTCCATGGCTGGCATTTTTGAAAGCTATGGATGTTGTTGAAGTTGATCGATACGGCCCCGCGCCGCGTGTGGTTGCTGGTGTGCCTGGGCTGTATTGGCCTGCTGGCTTTTGGGTTGTACCTGCAGCACGTGGTGGGGCTGGAGCCCTGCCCGATGTGTATCGTGCAGCGCTATGCTCTTGTTTTAGTAGCTGCTCTCGCCGGTGCCATAAGCGCTAGTGGCCGAAAAGGCTTGCAAACCGGTGGCGTGGTTTTGCTGCTGCTGGTGGCGGGTTTTGGGGCCTTTGTGGCCGCCCGCCAAAGCTTTTTGCAGTGGTACCCGCCCGAAGTCGCCACCTGTGGCCGCGACCTGTACGGCATGATCGAAACCTTTCCCTTGAAGCGCGCCATCCCCATGATCTTCAAGGGCGGTGGCGACTGCACCGTGGTGGACTGGACCTTTCTGGGCGGCTCCATCGCCAACTGGTCGTTTGTCTGCTTTGCGCTGATTTGTGCGCTGGCCCTGGCGTTTTTGGCCCGTAGCGCCTACCGTCGCTAAAGCTGTTTATAATTGAGTAGTTGCTCAATTAATAAATAAACCCCATGGCCCGCCCCCGCAGCGAAGACAAGCACACCGCCATCCTGGATGCCGCCATCCAGGTGATCGCGCAACGCGGGTTGGCGGCCACGCCCACGTCGGCCATTTCCAAGGCGGCGGGGGTGGCCGAGGGCACGCTGTTCACCTATTTCAAAACCAAGGACGCGCTGGTCAACGCGCTGTACCTGCAGATCAAGCGCGAGATGGCCGATGCCATGGTGGCGGACTTTCCGCACCATGCCGCCATCCGCCAGCAACTGCAGTATGTGTGGGACTGCTTTGTGCGTTGGGGCGTGGCGCACCCGGCCAAAAAGCAGGTCATGGACCAGCTGAAGACGGCGGCGGCCATTACCCCGGAGACCCGGCAGGTGGCAAGTGCGCCGTTTGCAGGCATTGAGCAACTGTTCCGCGCCAGTGTGGCCAGCCGGGTGCTGCGCGATTACCCGGTGGCCTTCATCTGGGCCTGCATGGCCAGCCTGGCCGAAGCCACCATGGATGCCATGGCCCGCGAGCCCGAGGCCGCAGACGCGTACCGGCAGATGGGTTTCGAGATCCTGTGGAACGGTATCGCCCAGGGCAAGTAGTTTCTTTTTTTGGATATTTTAGTTGCGTGATTACTCACGCATAAAGGAATGCGGATGGACTGGACTGTGCAAAATATCCCGCCCCAACACGGCCAGCGGGTGGTCGTGACCGGCGTGGGCGGGCTGGGGTTTGAAACCGCGCTGGCCCTGGCCGCTGCCGGGGCCGAAGTCATTCTGGCCGGGCGCAATGTGCAAAAGGGCGCCGAGGCGGTGCGGCATCTGCTGCGCATGCTGCCCCAGGCGCGGGTGCGGTTTGAACTGCTGGATTTGGCCAGCCTGGTGTCCGTCTACACCTTTGCCGACCGGCTGCTGGCCGAGGCGCAGCCCATTGGCATCCTGGTCAACAACGCCGGGGTGATGACCCCGCCACAGCGCCAGACCACGGCCGACGGCTTTGAGCTGCAGTTCGGCACCAACTACCTGGGCCACTTTGCGTTGACGGCCCGCCTGCTGCCACTGCTGTGCGAAGGCCGGGCGCGGGTGGTGAACCTGAGCAGCATCGCCCACCGTCGTGCGGCCATCCATTTCGACGACCTGCAGTGGGAGCGCCGCTACCGGCCCTGGGCGGCGTATGGCCAGTCCAAGCTGGCGATGTTGGTGTTTGCCTCCGAGTTGCAGCGCCGCAGCCAGCAAGAGGGCTGGGGCCTGACCAGTTTTGCGGCGCACCCGGGCTTTGCGCGCACCGAGTTGATTGTTAACGGGCCGCAACCAGGGCCGGTGCTGGCGCAGCTCAACCGCTGGGTACAGCCGTTCGTGAGCCAGTCGGCGGCCCAGGGCGCACTGCCCACGCTGCTGGCCGCCACCGACCCGCAGGCCCAGCCGGGTGCCTACTATGGGCCCGGCGGCCTCTACGAGCTCAAAGGCCCGCCGCGCCTGGCCACCGTGGCTGCGGCGGCACAGGATCTGGACACGGCAGCCCGTTTGTGGGCGGTGTCGGAAGAATTGACCGGGGCACATTGGTTGTCTACCTTGAACACATTCTCAGGAGTGAAGCGATGAAGGTTCTGATTTTTGGCACCTCGGGCATGGTGGGGCAGGGCGTATTGCGCGAATGCCTGGCCGACCCTTCCGTCACCCTGGTGCAAACCGTGGGCCGCACACCGCTGGGCCAGCAGCACGCCAAGCTGCGCGAGCTGGTCGTTCCCGACATGGAGGACTACAGCGCCGTCACCGCCGAGCTGACCGGCTTTGGGGCTTGCTTTTTCTGCCTGGGTGCCACGTCATCGGGGTTGACCGAGGCGCAGTACAGCCACATCAGCTACGACCTGACCCTGGCCGCCGCCGAGGTGCTGGCGCGCTGCAATCCGCAGATGGTGTTTGTCTACGTGTCGGGCGCGGGGACGGACAGCACCGAGCAGGGCTCCAGCATGTGGGCGCGCGTCAAGGGCCGCACCGAAAACGCCTTGCTGCGCCTGCCGTTCAAGGCGGTCTACCTGTTCCGCCCCGGCATCATCCAGCCGCTGGACGGCATCCAGTCTAAAACTGGCGCTTACCGCATTCTGTACAGCCTGCTCAAGCCGCTGCTCCCCGTGCTGCGCGCGCTGCTACCCAACCAGGTGCTCACCACCCGCCAGATCGGCCAGGCCATGCTGCGCTGCGCCCACACCGGCGCGCCCAACCCGGTGCTGGAAACTGCCGACATCCGCGCATTGGCTTCTGCATAAAAACAGGTCCTCATGCTTATTTCGTAAGCACAGGCAGCTACTAAAATTGTAGCTAAATAGGGGTCTGACCCCTATTAATCCTGGGGCCAGATGGGTTGCAGGCCCATGGTGGTGTGCAGAGTGGCACCGGGGGCCAGCAGCTGGCCGCCTACGTCGGCCTGGCCTTTTTGCGCCAGGTTCATCCAGTCGGTGCAGTTGCTCACGGGTTCGATGCAGAACATGTCGGCACCTTGGGGGCAGTACAGCACGAAGTAGTCGAACGGGGCCTGTGCGGTCATGATCAGGGCGGTGCCGGTGTCAGGCCAGTCCACGCGGGCCTGGCGGCTCCAGCCGGTGAAGTTGTTGTCCAGGTCCAGCGTGTCCAGGGTGATGCCGCTGCGCAGGGTGTCCAGAAACGCCGGGGTTTGCAGCGTGGTGGGCATGACTTCGGCGTCACCCCCCCACATGGCTTGTACCTCGGTGGTCAGGCGCGTACCGGCGCGGTGCGGCAGGTAAGGGTGGTGGCCCACGCCCACGGGCAGGTCTACCGTGTCGGTGTTGGTGACGGACAGCTCCACCGTCAAGCCGGTCTGCGCATCCAGCCTGAACTGCTGCACCGCGCGAAAGGCGTAGGGCCACTCGCCTGCCGGGCTGTCCAGCGCCAGGGTGGCGTGGTCGGCACCCAGGTTGACCACCTGCCAGGGCTGCTGCCAGGCCGTGCCGTGGATGGCGTGCTTGGAATCGGGGTAGTTGGCGGCCAGGTTCAAAGGGCGTGGGCCGAAGCTGCTGCGTCCATCGCGGATGCGGTTGGAGTAAGGCACCAGCGGAAAGCTGGCCATGGCCCAGGGCTGGGCGGGGTTGGGGGCATCGTTGGGGCGCAGCCAGTGCTGGCGCTGGCTGCCGCGCTGGCTGTAGAAGTTGGCGATGGAGCCGCCGACGGTGGGGGCCAGGGTGGCGACGAGTTCACCGGCACGCAGTTCAAGGGTGGAGGTCATGGGGTTGGGGTCTCGGTTTTTTGGGGAGCCCACGGATGGTACCGGCAGCGCATATAAACCCGCTGCGGTGGGCAGCAATGTGTGCACTTGCGGTGCACCAGCCAGGGGGCATTTGATGGTAATCTCCTTGCCGCACAAGTACTTACAAACACACCACCCGGGACGATGCAACTATGGCGATGGACCTCGTCGGCGACCTGCTCAGCCGACTCGATCAGCTCAATACCATTGGCGCAGCGCTGTCCAAAGAGCGTGATATCAACAGCCTGCTCGAAGGCATTCTGATAGCCGCCAAAAACATCACCCAGGCCGATGGCGGCACCCTGTACCGCATGACCGAAGACGGGAGCGCGCTGCGTTTCGAGATCATGCGCACCAACTCGCTGAACCTGTTTCTGGGCGGCACCACCGGCAAAGCCATCGACTTTGCACCGCTGCAGTTGATCAACGCCGAGGGCGCTTTCAACGACACCATGGTGGCCACCTTTGCCGCTATCCACGACCGCACCGTGAACATTGCCGATGCCTATGGTGAGGCCGGTTTCGACTTCTCGGGCACCAAGGCTTTCGATGCCCGCACCGGCTACCGCTCGCAGTCTTTCCTGACGGTGCCGATGAAGAACTTCGATGGCGAAGTCATCGGCGTGCTGCAGCTCATCAACGCGCTGGAGCCGGGCCTGGGCCGGGTGGTGACCTTCTCCGAGGCCGACCAGCGCCTAGTCGAGTCGCTGGCTTCGCAGGCCGCCATCGCGCTGAGCAACCGGCAACTGGTGGGCCAGATGGAGAGCCTGTTCGAGTCTTTTGTACAGCTGATCAACACCGCCATCGAAGAGAAATCGCCCTACGCCCGCGACCGCTTCAACCGTGTACCGGCGCTCACTCTGATGCTGGCCTCTGCCGTGGATGCCACCACCGACGGGCCGTACGCCAGCGTGCAGTTGACCGAGCGCGACCGCTACGAGCTCAAGATCGCGGGCATGCTGCACGACTGCGGCAAGATTGCCACGCCGGTGCACGTGGCCGACAAATCCACCAAGCTGCAAACCCTGTTTGACCGCATCGAGCTCATCAACACCCGGTTCGAGGTGCTCAAGCGCGATGCCGAAATCGCCGCCCTGCGCCAGCAGCTGGCCTTGCGCACCTGCACCGACCCTGCCGCAGAAGCCGCTGCCGAGCAGCGCTTTGAAGATGCACTGGTGCGCATCGATGCCGACCGTGGCTTCCTGCGCGAGGTGAACCTGGCCCAGACCGAGATGACCGACGCGCAGCTCAGCAAGGTACGCGACATTGGCACCCGCCGCCACTGGCGCAATGCCGACGGCGTGCTGGTGCCCTTCCTGAGCAGCGACGAGCTGGAAAACCTGTCCATCCTGCGTGGCACCCTGACCGCGCAAGAGCACGACATCGTCAACCACCACGTGGCGGCCACCAACGCCATGCTCGCCAAAGTGCATTGGCCCAAGCACCTGAAAAATGTGCCCGAGTACGTGATTGCAGGCCGCGAGCGCCCCGAAGGCACGGGTATTTCGCAAGACCTGCTGCGCCAGCAGGTGCCCATGCAATCCCGCATGCTGGCCTTGGCCGATGTGTTCGAAGCGCTGACCAGCACGGGGCGGCCCTACCGGCCGCGCATGAAGCTGTCCAAGGCGCTGGAGGTGATGGTGCGCTTTGCCAAGAGCGGCTATGTGGATGCCGACCTGTTCGATGTCTTCATGCGCCAGGGCGTGTACCGCCAGTTTGCCGAGCGCTTTCTAAGCCCCGAGCAGATGGATTTGCCGACGCACGAGGTCGGGGACACCGTACCCGACCTGCTGCATCCCCACTGATCCCCACTAGTTCAGTTTTTTCACCAGCACCTGGCTCTTGCGGTCCCAGTTGTACTTGCGCTTGCGGGCCTCGGGCAGCCACTCGGGGTCGACCTGCACGAAGCCGCGTTTGATGAACCAGTGCATGGTGCGGGTGGTCAGCACAAAAATGCTCTGCAGCCCGGCGGCGCGGGCGCGCTGCTCGATGCGTTTGAGCACCTTTTCGCCGTCGCCCTGGCCCTGCACCTGGGGCGACACGGTCAGCGCCGCCATCTCGCCGGTGTGGGCCTCGGGGTAGGGGTAGAGCGCAGCGCAGGCGAAGATCACGCCGTCGTGTTCCACCACGGTGTACAGGTCGGCATCGCGCTCGATCTCGGTGCGGCTGCGTTTGACCAGGGTGCCGTCTTTCTCGAACGGCTCGATCAGTTGCAGGATGCCGCCCACGTCGTCCACCAGCGCCTCGCGCAGGCTCTCTAATTTTTCGTCTACGACCATGGTGCCGATGCCGTCGTGCACGTAGACCTCCAGCAGGATCGCGCCATCTACCGCAAACGGGATGATGTGGCTGCGTTCCACGCCCGACTTGCAGGCCTTCACGCAGTGCTGCAGGTAAAACGCGGTGTCGGTGGGCAGGTTGGCGGTGGGCAGGTCGGCCAGCAGCTTCTCGGCCACGGCCAGCGGCAGCTCGGTGTCGATGGGGTTGTCTTCGCTCTCGGGTTCGCCGGGGTGCATGCGGATACCGGGCACCTCGGTCAAAAAGATCAGCTTGTCGGCCTGCAGCGCGCTGGCCACCGAGGTCGCCACTTCTTCCATCGTCAAATTGAAGGCCTCGCCGGTAGGCGAAAAGCCAAACGGTGACAGCAGCAGCATGGCCCCCATGTCCAGCACGCGGGTGATGCCGCCGGTATCCACCTTGCGCACCAGGCCCGAATGCTGAAAGTCGATGCCATCCACAATGCCCACGGGCCGGGCGGTGATGAAGTTGCCCGAAATCACCCGGATGGTGGCCCCGGCCATGGGCGTGTTGGGCAGGCCCTGGCTGAACGCCGCCTCGATCTCGTAACGTAACTGGCCCGCTGCCTCCTGGGCGCAGTCAAGTGCCACCTCGTCGGTGATGCGGATGCCATGGGCGTACTTGGGCGGGTGGCCCTTGGCCTTGAGTTGCTCGTTCACCTGGGGCCGGAAACCATGCACCAGCACGATCTTCACCCCCATGCTCTGGATCATGGCCAGGTCTTGCGCCAGGTGCGGCAGCTTGCCCGCCGCAATCGCCTCGCCCGCAATGCCCACCACAAAGGTCTGGTTGCGGAACTTGTGGATGTACGGTGCGACCGAGCGGAACCAGGGCACAAAGGTGAAGTTGAAAACGGAAGTCATCATGGGCGCGCAGCCGGGCAGGGCGGTGAGGAGTGTGTGGGAAAAGTGTAGCAGCCACTCGGCATGCTGGCGGCAGGCATGTAGTTACATGCTTTTTGGGTCTTTAGCGCTTATTCCATAAGCGTGAGCAGCTATGGAAATGGAAGCAAATTGGTACATCCGCTCTCCTGCCAGCGCGGCGTGCAGCAGGCGCGGGCTTGGGGTTCGTCAGGCAGGCATTGGTAGCTGTGGCGTGGACCCCGCGTCAGAGCGGTATTGGTTTTTCACCGAGGCGGCAGGTCAAAGCTTCTATACAGACTAGCAACTTTCACGCGGATCAAATAAGGCTTAGCTGCCTAGTGATTCCGCTCACTTTCTCAAAGTCCAGCGCATTCAAAATTGTGGTCTTAATGGGGCGCTTTTCATCCCAAAAGATCATGGAGCCCAGCAGTCTCCGTGCATCTGAATTGTTGAGCTGCCCAAGTGCAACTTCGGCTTCTTCCTGGGTGTCGAACGCAATGAAGTACACGGTGTCATCAAACATGACCGGTTTGTCTTCAATTGGTCCAATGACTCGGAATTCAAGCTTCTTGTAAAGAGCGCATATGGCAATCTTCCACGATTTGAACGTGTAGTCGCCAACCCCGAAGATTGAAAAGCGCGGATTCTTGGCATAGATGGAACTGCCACGTGCATCGAGTTGGGTGCCGTGGTCTTCCAAGTATTTCCAAGTCTGGGGGGCGAGGACCCGGATTGAATCCGTGCTTTCACCGACTGCTCTCTGGGTCACCAGAGTGAACTTCTCCCGCCACTTTTTGTTGCTTCCGATATCTGATCCTTTAAGAAGCGGGAACAGGTAGGTGTCTTCCAGGGTCACAATCTCATCCAATCCGTTGATTAGTCCAGCAGGTGTTCGGGTGAATTCCATCACTGCTGACGCGTCGTGCTTCACGCCCGACCGCCACTTTTGAGGGCTCTTACCAATCAGGTGCATCGTGGCATCAAAGGCATCCAGATCACCGATAGTTTTGCCATCTCGGTGACCAACACGCGTGCCGTGCGGTGCACTCAGATCTTTGAACACTGTGTACTCGTGCTCGGCATTCGAGGCCGCCGGATCAAACCGCATTACAAGCAGGCATGCATCTACTGCAGCGTTAAAGCTTTTTTTCGAATCAATATTGAACATGAACGCGTCCACGACACTGGCGCCTTGCTGTTTAGCCTGAGACAAGATCTTGCGAGCCACAGCTGTCTTAACAAGCATGCCGATTGCGCCAGGTCGCCGCCTAAACCAGGTCAGCACTTTGAGCAGCATCCATTCACTTATATCGAAGTTGGCCTTGCCCGTCATCGCGTCAAATCCAGCGTGGCCTTGAAAATTCGACTTCGTAGGCAAATTGCTGCCCCCGATGGCACCCTGTTGGCTGCTTGTCACCCATGGAAAATTACCGAGCACGAGCAGGGATCCGTCCATCTCAGAGAGGCTGGCTACCCAATCGTGAGCGAAAAAATCGGCTTCGTGCAGCTGAGTGTTCGAGTTGTAACCTGAACCGGCTAGGCTGTTCTTGAGTTGGATCAGATACTCCGAGTTGATTTCGTACCCGTGGATGCTCTTTGCATTCGGAAATGCTGCGTTAGCTGCCAGTACGAAAGCTCCGATGCCACAGGTCGGTTCGATTACGACATCTGGTTGGATGCCGAGTTCGATCAGTTTTTTGCAGGATGCCAGGGCGAGATCAAAGGGGGTTTGCCAGTCGCCGAACTCGGCCCGGCGTTTGCGTTCATCGTTCATACCGAAGTGTTTGTCAGAGGTCTTGTCTTGTACACCGAGAGCACACCATCGACGGTGCCGGCCTTTTCCATGACACGTTTGTATTGCAACCTCCACTGCATGGCAGGCGAAATCGTCAAGTAACCTTGCTTTGGCAATTTCTCCATCACAGCGTCTGCCAGGGCGCGCAGTTCGTGCTCCTCTGACGTAAGCGCTCTAGACTCCATAAAAGCCATTAGCTCCTGTTTTGTGACATCCAAGTTGTCTCCATCGCGCGCAGCGTCAGCGATGATCCGCCGAAGGCCTGTCGTCATCTGGAAATCTGCGGTCTGCTCGGCTTCGACGAAAACTGTGCTGACCATTTTTAGAATGGCCGTCGTGCTGACGGGATCGTCAGCTTTGTCGTAGACGAACACAAGCAGCGAGTAGCCCAGCCCGTACACTTTCTGGCGGATCGATCGGAAGGGGCACGACGACTGCGGCTGCTTGATGCTAGTGACCTTGATGTCGACATCCAAGCTGGGAAAGTCGAGTCCGTTGGCCGCATTGCCCATGACGTAGCTGTACCCCTTTGCCGTCAGGTAAGCCCGGAATTTGTGCTCTAAGTACGTTCCAATAGCTTTGCCGTCGGATACACCATAAAGCGATGGCTCAGGGAAGGTGCTCTCAGATTCGGAAAATATGGTCGCCTCATGGCGCAACAGCGTGACAGTCAATTCAGTCAAAGCTACTCCTAATTTAGATAGCAACTATTGTCGCTTGCTCTCATAGCCGTTCGACAAGCAAAGAAAAGGTACTGCGCCGCCGGGCGCACATCCCGGCCGGGGATGCTGGCAGGCACTCAGAAAACGCCAACCCGCCAGAGGGGTCGGAGCACGAATGCGGGCAAGCATCGGTCCTACAACAGCCCATTCAGCGCGCAATCGTGATCCGACCCCACTGGCTACTGCCCGTGCAGCCCAAACAAATTGCTTCTCTTTTGAGAGTAAAAAACAGGAGCTGCTCGTGCCTATTGAATAAGCACGAGCAGGCTTTTTCATACCTGAAAAACAGGCTAAATATGCAGAAACACTAGCGCATCCGTTCCCCCGCCAACGCCGCGTGCCGCAGGCGCAGGCTGTGGGGTTCGCTGAGGAAACGCATGTGTTCGGCGGCGCTGGGGGCGGCTCCGTCGATGCGGCTGAGTTGCAGCACGCGTTGGCGGCGGTGTTCGCCGCGCAGGCCTTGGCCGGTGTGGCGGGGGCCCAGGGCTTGCAGGGCCAGGCCCAACCAGGCCCACCCAGTCGCCCAGTCCGTCGCACACCAGGGCGCTGAGCAGGCCGCTCAGGGTCAACAGGCCCAGCACAATGGGCCAGAGCCAGAGTTTTTTGAAACCGTCGCTCATGTGGTGTGCCCTGAAACCGCTACGGTTTTGGGCTGGCGGCGTTGCAGCCACAGATACAGGCCGCTGCCCAGCACCACGATGGTGGCCACGTCCAGCAGCGCCCACACCAGGGTCACGATGCCGAGCAGGTTGTGCAGGTCCAGCCAGCGGGTGCGGGTGTCCACCGCCACCTGCTTCATGCCGACTTCATCGGTGGGCGTGCGCGACAGGGTGACGAACCACACGCGGTCGTCGTCCTCCTCTTGCGAGGCAAACATGCCGCCCAGCTGCGGGTAGCGGGCCTGGGCGGTTTGCATAACCACATCCAGGCTGGCCCGTGGAGTGTTGATGGGCAGCTCGGGCGCTTCCACGCCAGTGCCCAGCAGGTGCTCGATATCGTGGTGAAAAATCAGCGGCAGGCCGGTCAGGCACAGCAGCAGCATGAAGACGGTGCACACCAGGCTGGACCACTTGTGGACCCAGGACCAGCGGCGCAGGGCTACAGCGGACACCATCAGTGACCGGCAGGCCCAGAGGCCTTCAAAAAACAAATTGATTCCAACATGTGACAGCCCAGGCGCAAATAAACAGGCGCTGGCTACACCCTCCGAACCGGAGTGTTGGCTTGCAAAGCAGGGAATTCTATCTGCGTAATGCGATGCATTCGTATCTACGTGCTTACACCTTCTCACCGCTTTGCCACCAGGGTTTACAGGGAGCCCTTATGCTCCCCATCTTCTCAGACACTTTCTGATACAACTTGCCCCCTGGGCACCCTACATGCCAGCCCACTCTCGCTTCACTTCTTTGTCTATCTCCAGCCGCCTGGGCCTGGGTTTTGGTTGCATGCTGGTACTGGTGATTGCCGTGGCCGCCGTGGGCCAGCTATCGGCGGCCTCGGTGCAGGACCAGATGCGCCAGATCACCATCACCAATGCCACCAAGACCCGGCTGGTCAACAGCATGCTGGAGAGCGTCAGTACCCTGGGCATCCAAAGCCGGTCGGCGGCCATGCTCAATGAAATCGACACCCAAAGGTCGGCCGAACTGGTCAAACAGCTGCAGCGCACCCTGGCCCAGTACAGCGAGCGCGAAGCCGCGTTGACCAAGCTTTTCACCGCTGCCGATACCACGGCGGCCGAGCGCAAGCTGCTGCAAGACATTACCGCCGTGGGGCGCAGCACCCGGCCCGAGCTGGAGCAGGCCATCCAGGCCGCCACCGATGGCGACACCGTGGCCGCCACCATCGGCCTGATGAACCGGGTGGAGCCCGGCGAAACCCTTTGGCGCGCCAAGCTGGCCGCGCTGATTGAGCTGCAAAACACCTTGAACAAGGACACCACCGCCCAGGCCGAGCAGACCCAGAACCGCGCGCGCACCACCGGCGGCTTGCTGGTGCTGCTGGCGCTGGCGCTGGGCGGCCTGATTGCCTGGCGCACCACCGCCAGCATCACCCAGCCACTGGGCCGGGCGGTGGTGGTGGCCGAGCGCATTGCGCGGGGCGACTTGACATCGCAGGTGGAAGTGCGCATCCATGACGAAACTGGTCGGCTGCTGGAGGCCATTGCCGCCATGCAGGATCGGCTGCGCTCCATCGTAGGCGAAATCAGCCAGACGGCAGAGTCCATCCAGGTCGCCAGTGCCGAGGTGGCTTCCGGCAACCTGGACCTGAGCCAGCGTACTGAGCAAGCCGCCACCAACCTGCAAGGCGCGGCCACCGCGCTGTCGGAGCTGACCGGCACCGTCAGCCAGAGCGCCGCCTCAGCCCGCCAGGCCAATACCCTGGCCGCATCGGCTTCGGCCGTGGCCCAGCGCGGAGGGAACGTGGTGTTGCAGGTGGTGCATACCATGGACCAAATCAGCACCAGCTCTAAAAAGATCGCCGACATCATCGGGGTGATCGACGGTATTGCCTTTCAGACCAACATTCTGGCGCTGAACGCCGCTGTGGAAGCCGCCCGAGCGGGCGAGCAGGGCCGGGGCTTTGCGGTGGTGGCCAGCGAGGTACGCAACCTGGCCGTGCGCTCGGCCACGGCGGCACGTGAAATCAAGGCCTTGATCGGCAGCAGCGTAGAGCGGGTGCAGGTGGGCAACCAACTGGCCAGCCACGCGGGCGAAACCATCCAGGAGCTGGTGCAGTCGGTGCAGCGGGTGTCCGACATCATGGGCGAGATCACCTCGGCATCTGACGAGCAAAGCCAGCGTATCGGCCTGGTGAGCTACTCGATGGAACAACTCGATGCCGCGACCCAGCAAAATGCGGCCCTGGTGGAAGAGGGTGCCGCCGCTGCCGACAGCCTGCAAGACCAGGCGGGCAAGCTGACGCAGATGGTGCACGCCTTTCGCCTCACGCGCGACGAGCCTCTACAGGGCGGCAAGGCGGGTTGACTGGCTTACACTTGGCGGCATTGCGCCCAGTGCCCAAGGTCCAGCGTGCGTTATGTACTTGACACAAGCGCGAACTGCGCAGTTTTCTATTTTTAACAGGCAACCGCCATGCAACACGGCAAAGACCCCAGCCTACATTCCAGCCCTAACCCCGCTCCTAAAGCCAACCCCGAAGTGCTGGTGCGCAAACGCCGCAAGGGCATCTACATCCTGCCCAACCTGTTCACCCTGGCGGCCTTGTTTGGCGGGTTTTACGCCATCGTGATGGCGGTGGACGGGCGCTTCGACCAGGCCGCGATTGGCGTGTTTTGCGCCATGGTGCTCGACAGCCTGGATGGCCGCGTGGCCCGCATGACCAATACCCAGAGCGCGTTTGGCGAGCAGATGGATTCGCTGTCCGACATGGTGTCGTTCGGCGCGGCTCCGGCGCTCATCGCCTACATGTGGACGCTCAAGGGCCTGGGCCGCTGGGGCTGGATCGCCGCGTTTGTGCACTGCGCCTGCGCGGCCCTGCGGCTGGCGCGCTTCAACGTGAACACTACCGTGGTGGACAAGCGCTACTTCCAGGGCCTGCCGTCGCCCGCCGCGGCTGCGCTGATTGCCGGGTTCATCTGGCTGATGAACGACCTGGGCGTGGCACCCACCGATGTGGCGTGGGTGATGTTTGCGTTGTCGATTTACGCGGGCTTGAGTATGGTGACCAATGCGCCGTTCTACAGCTTCAAAGACGTGCAGATGAAAAAGAGCGTGCCGTTTGTGGTGATCGTGCTGATCGCCCTGGGCCTGGCCGTGATCACCATCCACCCGCCCATCGTGCTGTTTGGCGCGTTTGTGGTGTATGGCTTCAGCGGCTACGGCGTGTACGCCTGGCGCAAGTTCAAGGGCGTGCAGACCAGCGTGATCAGCACATCCAAAGATGAACCCGATGAACGCGGATTACATAAGTAAAAACAAGGCTAGAATCCACGCTTATGAACTTTATTTCCCTAGCGCTACTACTGATCCCCTTCGGGCGGAGACGGTAGCGCACGCGACTTAAAGCGTCATCACCCCTCACAACGGCCCGTATGCTCCAGCAACGGGCCGTTTTGCGTTGGGTTGCTGGTTTTGGAAAACCTTGAAAGAAATGACCATGTTGAAGCACCCTGCCAGCAAGTACCCCGCGTTTGCCCCCATCCGCTTGACCGACCGCACCTGGCCCGATGCCGTGCTGGCCCAGGCCCCCATCTGGCTCAGCACCGACCTGCGCGACGGCAACCAGGCGCTGATCGAGCCCATGGACATGGCCCGCAAGCTGCGCATGTTCGAGACGCTGGTGGCGATTGGCTTCAAGGAAATCGAGGTCGGCTTTCCGTCGGCCTCGCAGGTCGAATTCGACTTTGTGCGCAAGTTGATTGACGAGAACCTCATTCCCGATGACGTGACCATCCAGGTGCTCACCCAGGCCCGCGAATCCCTGATCCGCCGCACCTTCGAGTCGCTGGTGGGTGCCAAGCAGGCCATCGTCCACATGTACAACGCTACCGCGCCGGTGATGCGCCGCGTGGTGCTGGGCATGGATGAAGACGGCATTGTCGATTTGGCGGTGCGCCATGCGCAGATGTTTTGCGACATTGCCGCCGCGCAGCCCGCCACCCGCTGGACCTTCCAGTACTCGCCCGAGATGTTTTCGGGCACCGAGCTGGCGTTTTCCAAGCGCGTGGTGGATGCGGTGACCGCGGTGTGGCAGCCCACGCCGCAGCACAAATGCATCGTCAATTTGCCGTCCACGGTGGAGCATTCCACGCCCAATATCTTTGCCGACATGATCGAGTGGATGCACCGCCACCTGGAGCGGCGCGACAGCATTGTGTTGTCGGTGCACCCGCACAACGACCGGGGCACGGGCACGGCGGCGGGGGAGTTCGCCTTGATGGCCGGGGCCGACCGTATCGAAGGCTGCCTGTTTGGCAACGGCGAGCGCACCGGCAACCTGGATTTGGTCAACGTGGCCTTGAACCTCTACACCCAGGGCGTGTCGCCGGGGCTGGACTTCTCGCAGATCGACGAAATCCGCCGCACCGTGGAGCACTGCAACCAGTTGCCAGTGCACCCGCGCCATCCGTATGCGGGCGATTTGGTCTACACCTCGTTCTCGGGTTCGCACCAGGATGCCATCCGCAAGGCGTTCTCGGCCCGGCAAGAGGGCGCGGCCTGGGACATTCCGTATCTGCCCATCGACCCCAAGGATTTGGGTCGCAGCTACGAGGCGGTGATCCGCGTCAATAGCCAGTCGGGCAAGGGCGGCATCGCCTATTTGTTGGAAAGCGAATACGGCCTGGAATTGCCGCGCCGCCTGCAAATCGAGTTCAGCCAGATCGTGCAGACCGTGATGGACGGCGCGGGCAAGGAACTCACCGCGCAGGATTTGTGGGCCTTGTTCGAGCGCGAATACGGCACCGCGACCATCGCCACACCGGAAGTGCCCGCAGCCGGGCAGGGCGTGGGGCCCATCGATGCGTTTGTGAACCACCTGAACGCCACGGGCACCGCCCAGGTCCGCGTGCTCGACTACCACGAACACGCCCTGGGTGCCGGGGCCAACGCCCAGGCCGTGGCCTATCTGGAACTGCGTATCGACGAGCAGCACACGGTGTTTGGTGTGGGCATGGATGCCAACATTGTGTCTGCCTCGTTGAAAGCCATCCTCAGCGGCTTGCAGCGCGCCAAAAAGCATGAAAATGCGAGTTGCGCCACACCGGCAACCGTTTAAAAAATAAATCCCACAGGAGCACCCCATGGCCGACAAACTCATCATTTTTGACACCACCTTGCGAGACGGCGAACAGTCGCCCGGCGCATCCATGACCCGCGACGAAAAGCTGCGCATCGCCCGCCAGCTGGAGCGCCTCAAGGTGGACGTGATCGAGGCGGGGTTTCCGGCCAGCTCGGTGGGAGACTTTGAATGCGTGCAGGCCATCGCCCGCGCCATCAAGGACGCGACCGTCTGCGGCCTGTCGCGCGCCAACGACCGCGACATTTCCCGGGCGGCAGAGGCCCTGAAAGACGCGGCCCATGGCCGCATCCACACTTTCATCGCCACCTCGCCACTGCACATGGAGAAAAAGCTGCGCATGACACCCGACCAGGTGTTCGAGCAGGCCAAGCAGTCGGTACGCTTTGCACGCAACCTGGTGGCGGACGTGGAATTCAGCCCCGAAGACGGCTACCGCAGCGATGTGGATTTTCTGTGCCGCGTCATCGAGGCCGTGATTGCCGAGGGCGCCACCACCATCAACGTGCCCGACACCGTGGGCTACGCCATCCCCGAGCTGTACGGCAACTTCATCAAGACTCTGCGCGAACGCGTGCCCAACAGCGACAAGGCCATCTGGTCGGTGCATTGCCACAACGACCTGGGCATGGCGGTGGCCAACTCGCTGGCCGGTGTGAAGATCGGCGGCGCACGCCAGGTGGAATGCACCATCAACGGCCTGGGCGAGCGGGCGGGCAATTGCTCGCTGGAAGAAATTGTCATGGCCGTTAAAACCCGGCGCGACTACTTTGGCCTGGACATCGGTGTTGACACCAAGCACATCCTGGCCACCAGCCGCATGGTCAGCCAGACCACCGGTTTTGTGGTGCAGCCCAACAAGGCGGTAGTGGGCGCGAACGCGTTTGCCCACGCCTCCGGCATCCACCAGGACGGCGTGCTCAAGGCCCGCGACACCTACGAGATCATGCGTGCCGAAGACGTGGGCTGGAGCCACAACAAGATCGTGCTGGGCAAGCTCAGTGGCCGCAACGCCTTCAAGCAGCGTCTGCAAGACTTGGGCGTGAGCATGGAGAGCGAGTCCGACATCAACGCCGCCTTCGCCCGCTTCAAGGAGCTGGCCGACCGCAAGAGCGAGATCTTCGACGAAGACATCCTGGCCCTGGTCAGCGATGAGAGCGTGGCGCACGACAACGAACAGTACGGCTTTGTGTCACTGTCGCAGCACAGCGAAACCGGCGAGCGCCCGCAGGCCAGCGTGGTGTTTACCGTCAACGGCAAAGAGGTCAAGGGCGAATCCGACGGCAACGGCCCGGTGGATGCGTCCCTCAAGGCCATTGAAATGCATGTGCAAAGCGGTGCCGAAATGGTGCTGTACTCGGTCAATGCCATCAGCGGCTCCACCGAGAGCCAGGGCGAAGTCACGGTGCGGCTGCAAAACAGTGGCCGCGTGGTCAACGGCACCGGCTCCGACCCCGACATCGTGGTCGCCTCGGCCAAGGCCTACCTGAGCGCGCTGAACAAGCTGCAAAGCAAGGCCGACCGGGTCGCCGCGCAAGGTTGAATGACTTGAAGGCCCGGTTCGACCGCGTCGATGCCCTGCGGGGCGTGGCCGTGGTGTGGATGACGGCCTTCCACTTCAGCTTCGACCTGGCCCACGCGGGCCTGTGGGCGCAAAACTTCTACGCCGACCCGTTCTGGACCTGGCAACGGGTGGCCATCGTCAGCCTGTTTCTGTTTTGCGCCGGGCTGGGCCAGGCGGTGGCGGCCCAGCACGCCGTGGGCTGGCCGCGTTTTTGGCGGCGCTGGGCGCAGGTGGCCGGGTGCGCGCTGCTGGTGTCTGCCGGGTCGGCGTTCATGTTTCCGAACAGCTGGATTTACTTTGGCGTGCTGCACGGCATCGCGGTGATGCTGGTGATTGCCCGGCTCACCGCCCGCTGCGGCGTGTGGCTATGGCCCATGGGCGCGCTGGCCATTGCTTCTAAATTTATAGCTGCTTACGCCCTATCCATGGGCGGTAATGCCATTTTCTTTAACCAAAAATCCGTCAACTGGCTGGGCTGGATTACCGAGAAACCTGTCACCGAAGACTACGTGCCCCTGTTCCCCTGGCTGGGTGTGCTGTGGTGGGGCATGGCTGCCGGGTTCTGGCTGTTGCAACGCCATCCGCAGTGGCTACAGGGCAGCGCCCCCCGCCCGCTGGCCTGGCTGGGCCGCTGGAGCCTTCCGTACTACATGCTGCACCAGCCGGTGCTGATCGGTTTGGTGACGGCCTTCACCGCATTCAAGGCGTAAAAAAAGCGGCCTGGGCCGCTTTTTTGAGGTGCCGAAAGGCTTATTCCACCTTGGCCGCTGCGCGCAGTTGCTCCTGGAACTGCACCAGCTTTTGCTGTGACATCTGCTTGGCGATTTCGGGTTTCACTTCTTCAAACTTGGGCAACTGGGCTTGGCGCTCGTCTTCCAGGCGGATGATGTGGTAGCCGAACTGGCTCTTCACCGGGGTGTCGGTGGTCTGGCCTTTTTTCAGCTTGATCAGGCCTTCGGTGAACTCTTTCACATAGCTGCTGGGGTTGGCCCAATCCAGGTCGCCGCCCTTGGCACCCGAACCCTTGTCGGTGCTGGACTTCTTGGCGATGGAACCAAAGTTACCGCCCTTTTTGAGCTGGGCAATGATGGCCTTGGCTTCGGCTTCGGTGGCCACCAGGATGTGGCTGGCCTTGTATTCCTTGCCGCCGTTGGCTGCCACGAACTTGTCGTACTCGGCCTGCATGTCGGCATCGGTCACGGGGTTGGTCTTTTTGTAGTCTTCAAACAGTTCGCGGATCAGCAGGGTCTGGCGCGCCATGTCCATTTGCAGCTTGTAGCTGTCGCTGGCATCCAGGCCGCGCTTTTGGGCTTCTTGCATGAAGATTTCACGGGCGATGATTTCTTCCTTGATCTGGCCTTCCATTTCCGGCGTGACCGGGCGGCCCGAGGCTGTGACCTGCTGTACCAGCGCGTCGATGCGCGCCTTGGGCACGGCCTTGCCGTTGACGATGGCGATGTTTTGTGCGGAGGCCGACATCGCCAGGCTACCCAGCAAAGCAGCAGCGACCATGGTGGATAACAGTGTTTTTTTCATGCGATTCCTAGGAGGGGGTTGCGAGCTGCCGGGAGGGGTCGGCTCAGAGATAAAAGAAGAAAAAAGAAGGCTAGAGGACTTCAATCGCGATGGCGTGAACGCCCTGGTCAATGAATTCTTGCAGCGCATCATACACAAGGCGATGGCGCGCTACGCGGGGCTTGCCCGTAAACAAAGGTGAAGCAATCCGCACCCGAAAATGCGTGCCAAATGCGCTGCCGTTGGAGCCTGCGTGCCCGGCGTGGGCCGCGCTTTCGTCCAGCACTTCGAGCTGGGTGGGGCCTAGCCGTTCACGCAGGCGCTGGTCGAGGCGGTCGGCGGTGATGTTCATACGGACTTGTCGGTTTTGGCGACTTCTGCGGCTTCGGCCACCGGCTCGTCAGAGCCGAGGTAACGCGAGATATACCAGCCTTGCCCGCCCATGAACACCAGCGGGAACACATAGCCCCAGAGCTTGAAGTTGACCCACTGGTCGGTGGTGTAGTAGGCCGCCACATAGCCGTTGACGGCGGCCATGAACAGGCAGTACAGCATCCAAGCCACGTTCAGGCGCATCCACACCGGGTCGGGCAGGTCCAGCTGGCTGCCCAGCATGAGCTTGAGGTAGTTTTTCTTCATGACCCACATGGCCACGCACATCGCCAGCGCCATGGCGATGTAGAGCACAGTGGGTTTCCACTTGATGAAGGTTTCGTCCTGCAGCACCAGCGTGAGTGCACCAAAGCCCAGCACCATGCCCAGGGTCATCTTGTGCATGGTGGTGAGCTTTTTGTCGATCACGTAGGTCACCACCATTTGCAGCACCGTAGCCACCATCAGCACGCCAGTAGCAACGTAGATGGTGCTGAATTTGTAGGCGGCAACAAAAAGCAATATAGGTAAAAAGTCGAGCAGAGTCTTCATGAGTTGGCGCGGTTATTGGGGTTTGAAATCGAGCGATGCCGAATTCATGCAGTATCGCAGCCCGGTGGGCGAGGGGCCGTCGTCAAACACGTGGCCCAGATGCGCGCCGCAGTCGGCACACACGGTTTCCACCCGGCGCATGCCGTGGCTGACATCGGTGATCTCTTCGATGGCACCCGGCGCGGCTTCTTGCGAGAAGCTGGGCCAGCCGCAGCCCGCGTCGAACTTGGTGGCTGAGTCGAACAGTTTGTTGCCGCAGCAGATGCAGCGGTACTCGCCTGCCGCCCAGTTCTGGTCGTACTTGCCAGTGTGGGGGCGCTCGGTGGCCGCATGGCGGGTGACCTGGAAGGCTACGGGTTCCGCACCTTTTTCGGCCAGCAGGGCTTTCCATTCGGCGTCGGTTTTTTCAATTTTGTGGGTCATGATGAGCAGCTGATCGCAATAGAGGAAGCCCAGTCGGGCGGGAAGTCGGCGTATTTTTCATGCCCCGGATGTTCGTCAAAGGGGGTTTCCAGCAGCGCCAACAGCGTTTGGACTCCGGCAAAGTCCTTTTGGTTCGCACGGCGAATCGCTTCTTCGCCCAGGTGGTTGCGCAGCACGAATTTCGGGTTGGTTTTAAGCATCAAATCGGCCGCTTGCGCCCTATCCATGGGCGCAAGGCGCTCTGAATATTGTAGTAACCAGGCATCGGCGGCATCGCGGTCTACCCACAGGTCGCGCACCGCGTGGGGTGACTTACCAGGCGTTTGGGCCACCCAGTGGCTCAGGGTGCGCCAGAAGATGGTGAAGTCCACATGCTCTTGGGCCAGCAGGGCCAGAATGCCGTCGGCCAGCGCCTGGTCACCCGGCTGCGCATCCACCAACCCCAGCTTGGCGCGCATGCGGCGGGCCAGGGCGGCGGGGAAGGCGGTCTTGTAGGTTTCCAGCGCGGCCAGGGCGGGCTCTTGTGCGCCGATCAGCGGCAGCAGGGCCTGGCCCAGGCAAAACAGGTTCCAGTTGCCGATGTTGGGCTGCTGGTCATAGGCGTAGCGGCCATGGTCATCGCTGTGGTTGCAAATGTGGCCGGGGTCATAGCCGTCCAGAAACTGGAACGGGCCGTAGTCCAGCGTCAGGCCCAGGATGCTCATGTTGTCGGTGTTCATCACCCCGTGGCAAAAGCCCACGGCCTGCCATTGGGCGATCAGCTCGGCGGTGCGCTCGGTCACCGTCTGCAGCAGGGCCGCATAGGGATTCACGGCATCGCGGCAGGCGGGGTAGTAGGTGTCGATCACGAAATCGGCCAGTTGCCGCAGCGGCTCGATCTGGTTACGGGCTGCAAAGTGTTCAAAGTGCCCGAAGCGGATGAAGCTGGGCGCCACCCGGGTCACCACGGCCGCGGTCTCTACCGTTTCGCGGCGAATCGGCGCGTCCGACCCCGTGACGCACAGCGCCCGCGAGGTCGCAATCCCCAGGCCATGCATCGCCTCGCTGCACAAGAATTCGCGGATGCTGGAGCGCAGCACCGCCCGGCCATCGCCCATGCGCGAGTAGGGCGTGCGGCCCGCGCCTTTGAATTGCACCTCCAGGCCCTCGCCGCTGGGTGTGACTACTTCGCCCAGCAAAATCGCCCGCCCGTCGCCCAATTGCCCGGCCCACTGGCCAAACTGGTGGCCGCTGTAGACGCTGGCCAGGGTTTGCGTGCCGCGGATGGCGGTGTTGCCGGTGAAGGCCTGCGCGCCTTCCTCGGAGGTCAACCAGGCCGGGTCCAGCCCCAGCTCACGCGCCACGGCCAGACTGTGGCCCACCCAGTAGGGGGCGGGTAGAGGCGTGGGCTGCAGGTTTGTGTAGAACGCGCCACCCAGGGTGGTAAAGCGGTTGTGCCAGTTCAGGCCCAGGTCGAGGTCGAGATGTGGGTCGGTGGCGGTCTCTGCGGCAATAGTCATAGAAAGGGATTGTCCCGCAGATGGGGAGCACGCATGGCGCGCAGGGGCATGTGCTTATTTTCAGAGTCTGTTTGGCACCCCGTGCTTATGGAATGGGCGCAAACAGCTACATATTCAGTAGCAATTGGGGCTGCAACCAAAACAGCCAGCCCAGGAGGGCTGCGCAATGTGCCACCACTGTCGTCCAGTAGGTGGCCTGGAACGCGGCCTTGCGCGACTTGTGGCGCAACACCGACTGGGCCACGCCCGCGCCGGGCCAGCCGCCCAGCAAGCCCAGCAGGTGCAGACTGTCCTCCTTGGTGCGCCACTGGCCGGTTTGGGCGGCGTGCTTGTCAACCCAGTAGGTGAAGAAAGTCACCAGATTCAGCACCACCGCGGCCCCGGCGGCCCACCCAGGCAGGCGCTGCGTCCACAGGCCCCAGGCCAGCACAGCGGCCCAGGCCAGCACCAGCAATGGAAAAGCACTGGTTCCAGATGAAGGTGAGGTGCTTGCTGGCATCGGGCGCACAGAGCGGACGGGCGCACTGGCCGCCGCGCGCTGGGTGTGGACCGCCACCGCACGCGGCCCTTTGCCGCCTACGGTGATCTCGTCAAACCACACCGTCTGGCCCTCGCGCGGATGGCCGTCGCCCCGGTAGTCCTTGATATGGAAAAAGATGTCGGCCACCGTCTCGGGGCTGCGGATAAATCCGAATCCGCGAGTGGCATCCCAGCGTTGCACTTTGCCTTGCTTCTTCATCGATTCCATTCCATGGTGTGTCTGGATTGATTTTGGCATTCCCCGTAGACCTAGTCTGGATTGAACAAGCAGTTCTGCACCCCTGCATCGGGCCACGGCTGTCCAGCAGGGGCATTTCCTCCATAGATATTTACCTATATGTGATGCAATCGCGGTTATAGGTTATTTGAATTTATTTTTACGTTACAAAAACAAACATGTTCGGTGTTTAGGGAGCCTAATAGAAAAACGACGGGAAACATGGTTTATGGTGAAAAAGCCCCTCCGTTAAAAGTGAATAAATTGGGACTGGAATCGATACATAAAATATGGTTTATTTACATATTTGATGTTGTCTCTTGGCTTATTTGTTTCTCGCAAATGCAATTGGAGTCTATAAATTAATGAATGATATTAAGCTGACGCTCTCTTGGTTGTTGGTGCTTGCGGTTGCGCCGGTCCAGGTGTGGGCCGGGCCGGTAGTAGATCCACTGCTGGGGTCTGATCTGGGTAAATTGACGGTTTTTGCACACACCTACACCAGCACGGGTGCCAACAGCGCGGTCTGGGGCAATATTTCGTCTGGTGACGTGGCTACCACCGGTGCCAATTCCAAAGTCTCCGGGAATATGTCGTCGGTCAACGCGTCCAATACCGGTGGTGGCGGGGCCACGGTGGGCGGCTACGTCAAGTCCGGCGGCGTGGCCACGGTCGGTGCCGGTGCGGTGGTGGGACGCAACCTCAGCTCCAGCCAAGCCGCGACGATTGGCGACCATGCCAAAGTGCTGGGCAGCATCGTGGCCAACGGTGTCACCACCACGGGCGATTCCGCCACGGTGGGCGGCTCGATCCGCTCCGGTGGTGCCACCACGGTAGGTGCGCATTCCAAGGTCCGCCGCAACGTGTCATCCGCCGGGCTTCTCACGATCAGCGACAACGGCGGCTCTGCAGGCTCCACCCGTGCTTTGCAATCGTCACCACTGGATGTGGTATGGCGCGAAGGCCTGCAAAAGGCGGAGGCCAGCGACGCGCAACTGACCAAGGACGCTCAGGCCTATCTGACCGCCCTTGGTTTGGGTACCCCCCTGTCCACCACGATGATCACCAACACCACTCTTTTACCCGGCATTTACAGCGCAGCCAATTTATCGACCACAGCAGGCACAGTTTTGACGTTGGATGCCCAGAATATGGACAACCAGACCTGGATTTTCAATATTACGGACTATTTGGTCACCGGCGCTTCCACATCCATCCAATTGATCAATGCCGGGGTGGGCGACAGCATATTTTGGAATACCGGTGGATATGCCGCGCTGGGTGCGAATTCCATTTTCGAAGGCAGTATTTTTGCGCTGACGTATATCAGCGTTGGTGCCAATACCACGGTCATGGGGGTGGGCAGGTCGTGTGGGGGTCTTTATTCCGCCACCTCCTATGTCTCGACCGGCGATAGCTCAGTGATCGACTCACAGGGTTGCAGTGCCGTCAAGGTGGCCGAAGTGCCCGAACCCGCCACCCTGCCACTGGTACTGACCGGTTTGGCATCCATGGGCTTTGCCGTACATCGCCGCAAGCTTCGTCCAGGCAAGGGCGGGGCTGCCTAAGCCACCAGGCCCTGCCGCCTGAGCGACAGCCTGCGGGTCAACACCGGGGCGCAGGGCTCGCGCATTGGGCAATACTGGTCCTCCAATCCAAGGAGACCGCCGATGCTGGGCCTGATGCAAAACCAACCGCTGTTGATCTCCACCCTGATCGCCTTCGCCGACCGCCACCACGGTGACGGCGAGATCGTTTCGCGCCGGGTCGAGGGTGACATCCACCGCACCAGCTACCAGCAGGTGGCCGCCCGCGCGCGGCAAGTGGCCAACGCGCTGGACGGCTGGGGCCTGGCCTTCAGCGACCGGGTGGCCACGCTGGCCTGGAACGGATACCGGCACCTGGAGCTGTATTTCGGTGTGAGCGGTTCCGGGAGGGTGCTGCACACCATCAACCCGCGCCTGCACCCCGCGCAAATCGCCTGGATCACCCAGCACGCCGAAGACCGGGTGCTGTGCTTCGATGCCACCTTCCTGCCGCTGATCCAGGCCATCCACGCCCAATGTCCCACGGTGCAGCACTGGGTGATGCTGTGCGATGCCGACAAGCTGCCCGCCGACACCGGCATCCCTAATTTGGTGAGTTACGAGGCCTGGATTGCCACCGCCTCCAGCAGCTATGTGTGGCCGCAGTTTGACGAAAACACCGCCTCCAGCCTGTGCTACACCAGCGGCACCACCGGCGACCCCAAGGGCGTGCTGTACAGCCACCGCTCCACCACCTTGCACGCCTACGCGGCGGCCTTGCCCGATGCCATGGACCTGAGCGCCCGCGACGCGGTGCTGGCTGTGGTGCCCATGTTCCACGTCAACGCCTGGGGCATTCCGTACAGCGCGGCGCTCACCGGCTGCAAGCTGGTGTTCCCCGGCCCGGCCATGGACGGCCCCTCGGTCTACAACCTGATCGAGTCGGAAAAGGTCACGTTTGCCGCAGGCGTGCCCACGGTGTGGCAAATGCTGCTGGGCCACATGCAGCCCGCCGGCCTGCGCTTTGGCACGCTGCAGCGCACGGTGATTGGCGGCTCGGCCTGCCCACCGGCCATGGTCAAGGCTTTCCAGCACGACTACGGCGTAGAGGTGATCCACGCCTGGGGCATGACCGAGTTGTCGCCACTGGGCACGCTGTGCACCTTGAAGAACAAGCACCTGCTGCTCTCCAAAGAAGAGCAACTGGCCATGCGCCTGAAGCAGGGTCGGGCGGTGTATGGGGTGGACATGAAGGTGCTGGGCGAAGACGGTCAGCCGCTGCCGCACGACGGCCAGTCGGCCGGCGACCTGCTGGTGCAAGGCCCATGGATCGTGGCCGACTACTACCGCAGCCCCGAGCCCAGCCCGCTGGTGGACGGCTGGTTTCCCACCGGCGACGTGGCCACCATCGATGCCGATGGCTACTTGCAGATCACCGACCGCAGCAAGGACGTGATCAAGTCCGGCGGCGAGTGGATCAGCTCCATCGCGGTAGAAAACATCGCCGTGGCCCACCCTGCGGTGGCCATGGCCGCCTGCATCGGCGTGTCCCACCCCAAGTGGGACGAACGGCCCATCGTAGTGGTGGTGAAAAAGCCCGGAGCCGAGCTCACGGTGGCCGAGTTATTGGCCTTTTACGACGGCAAGATCGCCAAATGGCAGGTGCCCGACGACGTGGTGTTTGTCGATGCCATCCCGTTGGGCGCCACCGGCAAGATGCAGAAAATGCGGTTGCGCGAGATGCTGAAAGACTATCGGCTACCCGGATAGCCAGGCTAAAAGCTCACCATATTGCACTGCACCAGCTCGGGCGAACCCAGGTTGTAGCCCGCGCCTTTGCAGACCACGTGCAGCGGCTGGCCGCGCTTGAGCAGGGTGGCGGCTTCCTCGGCGGGCAACTGCTTGAGCCGGACCATGCCGGTGCCGCCCTCCAGCCCCTCGATTACGGTCACCTTCTTGTCCATCTGGGCGGCGATGGGCATGAACGAACCCGACTTCAGGTACACCACCAACGTACCAAAGATGTCGCGCGACACCAGGTCGATGGAGGTTTCCACATACAAGGTTTTGCCCAGGTAGCTGCGGTTGGCGGCGGCCTCGTCGGTTTTGTAGGCTTGCATCAGCGCCTTGCCCTGGACCCGCAGGGTCTTGCCCGCATCCACATCGGCCAGCATGGCCCTCACAAACTTTTCAGCGTCGGGAGTTTCAAAGCGCTGGGTATCGGACCCCAAGGCCGCCCCACACAGTAGAGTGGCAAATGCTGCGGCAAGGGGCTGCAGCCAGTTTCGGGGGCGTTTTGGCATGGCCGGATGCTACCAAAGCAGGGGCGGCAGCGTTCCACCATCGGGCGGCGACCTGCCACTGGCTACACTTCCCCGCCGCTACACTCGGCCGCGCCCACCGGAACCCCATGGAGTTTTTTACCCTCTCGCTCTTGAACGGCCTCAGCTACGGCCTGGTGCTGTTCATGCTGAGCGCGGGGCTGACGCTGATCTTCAGCCTGCTGGGCGTGCTGAACCTGGCCCACGCCAGCTTTTACATGCTGGGGGCCTACGTGGCCTACAGCCTGACGTTGGTGCTGGGCTTCTGGCCCGCGCTGCTATTGGCCCCGCTGCTGGTGGGGCTGTTGGGCGCGGGGTTTGAGCGCTACGTGCTGCGCTGCGTCCACGCCCATGGGGCGCAACGGCACAAGGCCGAAATGCTGGTGACTTTTGGCCTGGCCACCGTGCTGGCCGAACTGGTGCAACTGGTGTGGGGGCGCGGCCCGGTGGACTACCGCATTCCTGAAGCCCTGGCCGGGCCGCTGTTCACGCTGTGGGGCACGCCGTTCCCCGCCTACCGGGCCTTCATGGTGCTGGTGGCGCTGGGCATGTGGCTGGCGCTGTGGCTGCTGTTCACGCGCACCCGCACCGGCCTGGTGGTGCAGGCCGCCTTGACGCACCCGGATGCCGTGCAGGCCCTGGGGCACAACGTGCCGCGCATCTTCATGCTGGTGTTTGGTGGCGGCGCGGCGCTGGCCGGGCTGGCGGGCGTGGTGGGCGGCAATGCCTTTGTCACCGAGCCGGGCATGGCGGCTACGGTGGGCTCTGTCGTGTTTGTGGTGGTGGTGGCGGGTGGCATGGGGTCGCTGACCGGGGCGCTGGGCGCGTCGGTGTTGATCGGCGTGCTGCAGACGTTTGCGGTGGGTGTGGACTTGGTCAGCCGGTTTGCTCCACTTTTGCCTTACCTGCTGTTGGTCTTGGTGTTATTGGTGCGCCCGCAAGGCCTGTGGGGGCGGCGTGCGGATTAAGGCGGGCGCAGCCGCGTTTACCTTGGTGCTGCTGGCCGCGCCCTGGGTTTTCAGCAGCAGCCTGGGCCTGAACCTGCTGACGCAGATGGGCATCGCCGCCATCGTCTGCCTGAGCTACAACATCCTGCTGGGGCAGGGGGGTATGCTGAGTTTTGGCCACGCCATTTACTCCGGTCTGGGCGCGTTCGCCGCCATCCACACGCTGAACGCCGCCGTGCTGCCGGTTAGCCTGGTGCCGGTGGTGGGCGGGCTGGCAGGTGCAGGGGTGGCGCTGCTGCTGGGCTGGCTGACGGCGCAAAAGTCGGCCACCACCTTCGCCATGGTCACGCTGGGCCTGGGCGAGCTGGTGGCGGCACTGGCCTGGCTGGTGCCACAGGTGTTTGGCGGCGAAGCGGGTATTTCGGGCAACCGGGTGGCGGGCGCGGCACCCTGGGGCATCACCTTCGGGCCGCAGCTACAGGTGTACTACCTGGTGGCGGCCTACACCCTGGTCTGCACCGCGCTGATGTTCGCCTTCACCCTGACCCCGCTGGGCCGCATGCTGAATGCGGTGCGTGACAACCCCGAGCGGGTGGAATTTGTGGGCTTTGATGCCCGGCGCATCCGCTACATGGCGGTGGTGATTGCCGGGTTTTTTGCGGGCATCGGCGGCGGCCTGGCGGCGCTGAATTTCGAGACCGTGACCGCCGAGGTGCTGGGCAGCCAGCGCTCGGGTGCGTATTTGCTGTTCACCTACCTGGGTGGGGCTGGCCACTTTTTCGGCCCGGTGCTGGGGGCCGTGTTGATGGTGCTGGCCAACGTGCTGCTCAGCGGCATCACCAAGGCCTGGCTGCTGTATGTGGGGCTGGTGTTTATTGCCATGGTGGTGTGGGTGCCCGGCGGGGTGGTCAGCCTGGCCGGGCGGCTGCGCTGGCGCGATGTGCCGAAGTACGCGGCCTGGGCGCTGGCGTTTGCCGGGTTGGCGGCCATGGTGGAGATGGTGTACCAGCTGCAACTGCGGGCGGCGTTGGGGTCGGAGCTGAGCTTCATGGGATTGGCCCTGGACGCGACCAGTGGCTGGAGCTGGGCCGGGGCGGCGGCGGCCTTGGGCGTAGGTACCATTTTGGGAATGCGCAAATGACCGCCGCGCTTCAAATCATCGCGCTGCGCAAGAACTTTGGCGCGGCGCAGATCATCCAAGGGGCGAACTTGACGGTGGCCGCCGGTGAACGCGTGGCCCTGATCGGCCCCAACGGTGCGGGCAAATCCACGCTGTTTAACCTCATCAGTGGCCGCACCGTGCCCAGCAGCGGGCAGATCCTGCTGCACGGCCAGGCCATCCATGGCAAAAAGCCGTTCGAGATCTACCGCGTAGGCCTGTCGCGCAGCTTCCAGACCAGCAACCTGTTTGCCCAGCTCAGCGTGTTCGAGAACCTGCGCTGCAGCCTGCTGTGGAGCCGGGGTTACGGCTATACCTTCTGGCGATTGCTAGGTGGCCTGAAGGACGTGCGCGAAAGGGCCGAGCAACTCATGGCCCAGGTGCAGCTGGACGGCAAACGCGACGTGCTGGCCGCCCACCTCACCTACGCCGAGCAGCGCGCGCTGGAGCTGGGCATCACCATCGCGGGCGGGGCCAGCGTCATCCTGCTGGACGAGCCTACGGCAGGCATGGGCGCACACGAGGCCGCCCGGTTTGTGCAACTCATCCGCGAGGTGACCCAAGGCAAGACGCTACTGATAATAGAGCACGATATGCAGGTGGTATCGGCGGTAGCAGCCAAAATCGCTGTATTGGTGGCGGGCGAAGTCATCGCTTTCGACACCCCCGAAGCGGTGCGCGCCAACCCGCTAGTGCAAGCCACCTACCTGGGGCAGGTGGCCTGATGCTGCAAGTGCAGGACCTGCGCGCCTTCTACGGCCAGACCCCCGTGCTGCACGGCGTGTCGTTTGCCATCCAGCCCGGTGAAGCCGTGGCCCTGCTGGGCCGCAATGGCGCAGGCCGCTCCACCACCGCCAAAGCGCTGATGGGCTTGGTGCGTTGCGAGGGCTCCATCGAGTGGCGCGGCCAGCAACTGGTAGGCCAGCCGCCGTTTGCCATCGCCCAGCAGGGCATCGCCTATGTGGCCGAAGCCCGCGATATCTTCCCGCGCCTGAGCGTCCACCAAAACCTGTTGCTCGGCCAAAAAGGCGCGGGGCCGTGGACCTTCGATGCCGTCTACACCCTGTTCCCGCACCTCAAGGCCCGCCAGCACACCCCCGGCGGCGTGCTCTCAGGCGGCGAGCAGCAAATGCTGGCCCTGGCCCGCGCCCTGATGGGCAACCCCCAGCTCCTGGTCATCGACGAACCCACCGAAGGCCTGGCCCCGCAGGTGGTGGCCCAGGTGGCCGCCGCCCTGCGCCTGCTGAAAACCCAGGGCGTGGCGGTGCTGCTGGTGGAGCAAAAGCAGGCGCTGGCGCTGGACGTAGCCGATCGGGTGCTGGTGATGGGGCGGGGGCAGGTGGTGTGGGATGGAGCGCCCGAAGATCTGCGTGCGGACACGGTGCTTTGCGCCGAGTGGTTGGGGTATGGGGAGGTGATCGGAATGGCACGGTCGTAGATGAAGGGGCAATTTGCCGAGTACTCAACTGTTCCTTACCTTCTACTACTCGTAATGATTAAAATTTTTTTGGTAGAGGTTTCCTGAAACAAAATTCCACCCGTCCCAGAAGCGACAGAAAGTTGTCTTATGAATTACGTTGGAAACGCCCTGCGTTGAGAATGGGTCTACATAGGTAATATATCCACAGAGGTAAATTTTCTTTTCAGGATCACTGTTTTCTTTCATTTCTGCAGTTAGTTCTACCGGAATTCGGTGATTTCTCGGCCAAGATTCATTGTTGGGCAGCACTTGGTCACGAGGCATGATTCGAGCTTCTGATGTGGCTTTTTTCGGTAGTGACCCATTTTGGGTAATGTCAGCAATGCAAGGTGGGTGTTTTTGATAAAAAATTTGCCACTTAATAGATTCGATGAAAGCGGGACTTGATCCCACGTTTCGGAAATTGAAGCCCAGTAGGCGGTCGATATCCTTAATCGGTTGAACCAGTTCCTCGGGGTTTTCTTTTCTTGGTTTTATAGGCGTTTTTATTGTTTCGTGAAAAAAGACATATGGGCGATTCATTTTGTTCGTTGTTTGTGCGCTATTTGTCGCATCGTCCAAGGCTGTCTTCATGAGATTCAGCTGTTTTCGAAACATTAAAGATTGATACAGGGAAATCATGAGCGCAAGAAGCGCAATAATGGCCGAACTGAATGCGATCTGGAAGGTTCGCCACTCAATCTCCGGTTTTTCGTCATTCTCATAGCGATTTTTTCTGACTTTTGATTCGGATGGCTCGGGCTGAATCGCTTTCATGACGTCCGGTTGAGCATCGGAGAGTATTTGTGTCGTAATCTTCCGCTGCGCCGGCTGTGCAGGAGAAGTTTTTTTGTCTACGCTGATAGGTGTCTGCGAAAACGCTGATCCGTAAGCCGTAACTGCGGAAAATAAAGCTAGAAGGCGGAGTATTTGCATAGGTGTATTGTGATCTAGCTATTTTCCATCCTTTTACCGGATTTTTAAAAGACACCTATGACCTTTGCCGGGAGATACGAAATCACGCTTATCACACAAGAGGTTTGCCATGTTGACCGCTGTGAACGCGGATGCGCGCGATCCTCCCGATCATCCAATTACTGATGGGGTCGGCATCCGCTGCCCGGTTCGCCGACGATCAGCGCGCACGTTAAAAACGGTTGCCGCGCGGTAGGGATAAATGCTTAAGTGTTAGGTGGGATTTGTTCACAAACGACAGACAGCCCTGTAGGTGCAATAAACCGCTATGCTTTGTCCTGCCGTTGGAAAAAAAGGAGCTGATAATGATCCAACCCACAACCCCAGCGATTTTTATCAGCTTTTCAGGCAATCGCAGCAGAGCATTCTCCCGGTGGCTGTACCGATGGTTAAGAAAAGCCATGCCAGGAACCGTCGCATACTTCGCCGATGAACCACACCCGGGCGTAGACTGGCTTGGACACATCCTAGAATCCATGGCCGAGTGCAATTGGGTGATTGCGTGTGTCACCGAAGACAATGTCAACTCAGCCTGGATCAACTTCGAACTTGGCCTCGCATCCTCCGGCGACCGTGATGACCGCTACATCATTATTCTCACCCTAGGCATTATTCCAAATGATTTGCCTTTCCCAATGCGATTAATGGGGGCCTTTGAATTCAGCCAAGAAAGGATAACGAGTGTATTTGGTGTCATTGCTAGAACAACTTCTTTCGACAAGAGTGTGGTGGAGCAATTCGTGAGTGAGCATTGGGCCGAAATGTTGAACGAAGCGACCCCATTTTTGACAGGTTCGGACTACCCTTCGGCGCCGATGGCTCAGTCGGAATTTTCTCGTTAAAGATGCATGACGGGCAGCTTAACGGCTCACATTGCCTTGCCCTTAATCGAGAAAACGTGCTCCGGTAAGCTGGGGCAAGTTGTATGTCGAACGTTGAGAGTCAGTGTTCATGGTAGTTCAGTGCTGTGCTCCAACCGCTTCGGGTCCAAGTTGATAGTGTCCCACGACCCACTTCCCAGCACCTGCCGGTAACATCCCGTACCCGTTTTTCATGCGGCTTGGCAAGCTCGGGCAGTCGGTGATACTCGCCCCTTGGCTACAACGGGTACCCTGCCCGGCCTGCCTGGTTGCCAAGATAGGTGTCTCTCGATTAGGCCCGCATCGAAGATGACCTGAGCGCAGCGCATTTGCGCTTGTCCAGGGTGGTGGTCGAGCATTTGGGCTGGGACGCCTGCATGAACCGCTACGAGAGGCCCCACACATTGTTCTATTGCGACCCGCCTTACTGGTCTACAGCCGGTTATGGCGTGGACTTTGGGTTACATCAGTACGACAAGCTGGCCGAACTACTGAGGTCGATGGCAGGCAAGGAAATCGTGAGCGTCAACGACATTTCGGAGATGCACAAAGCCTTCAAGGGCCTGGCGATGCGGCGGCTGACTATTAGGTACACGGTGGGGGAATCAGCCAAAAGCCGGGCCGAGAAGGGTGAGTTGCTGATCAGGAAATGGTGGCGCGTAGTTACAGAGGCTTCAAATCGCTGTAACTACCTGAGTTTGAGTTGCTATCGGGCTAGTTTGTGAACTGTGGCAAGTCGTCTTGCCTGTAACTTAGTGCCAAAGCGCGTGGCGCGCTTTGGGGGGGTAAATCCTGTCCCAACTGGGACAAACCAGCAGACGTGAACCTGCCGTGAGCCTCTAGAATAAAAATCGAACGATCGTTCTATTCCAACCCCGAGGTGTACGCATGACAGCTCCCAATCCCCATTACCAAGTCCACGGCAACATCGCCGTGATAACCCTGAACAACCCGCCGGTCAACGGCCTGGGCCTGGCGACGCGCCGTGCGGTGACCGCCGGGCTGGCGCAGGCGAACGCCGATGCGGCGGTGGTGGCGATTGTGTTGACTGGCGCGGGCAAGGCGTTTTCGGGCGGTGCGGACATCAAGGAATTTGACACGCCGCAGGCCATGCAGGAGCCCAACCTGCTGAGCATGGTTCTGGCCATCGAGCACTCTGCCAAGCCTGTCGTGGCCGCCATCCATTCGGTGTGTATGGGCGGCGGGCTGGAGACGGCCCTGGGCTGCCACTACCGCGTGGCCGCGCCCGGCTGCAATGTGGCGCTGCCCGAGGTCAAGCTGGGGCTGATCCCCGGCGCGGGCGGCACGCAGCGCCTGCCTCGGGTGCTGGGCGTGGAGGCGGCGCTAAACATGATCGTCAGTGGCGAACCGGTCAAGAGCGAGCTGCTGGCTTCGTTGCCGGGCCAAAAGCTGTTTGACAAGCTGGCCGTGTCGGCGGATTCGCTGATGGAAGAAGCCCTGGCTTTTGCCCAATCCATTGCCGACGTGCGCCCCTTGCCGCTGGTGCGTAACCTGAAGTGCAAACACCCGCAGGGCGATGCCTACTTCCAATTCGCCCGCAACATGGTCAAGGGCATGGCCAAGAACTACCCGGCCCCGCTGAAGTGCGTGGACGCGGTGGAGGCCGCCACCAAGCAGAAGTTTGACGCGGGCATGGCGTTTGAGCTCAGCACCTTCCTGAACCTGATGTGGACACCCGAGAGCCGGGCGCTGCGGCACATCTTTGCGTCCGAACGTGCAGCATCCAAAATACCCGATGTGCCCGCCGATACGGCACAACGCGCTATCAACAGCATAGCGGTTATCGGCGCGGGCACCATGGGCGGCGGCATTGCCATGAACTTCCTGAACGCGGGCATTCCGGTCAAGATGCTGGAAGCCAAGCCCGAGGCCCTGGAGCGCGGCGTGGCCACCATCCGCAAAAACTACGAAGCGCAGGTCACCAAGGGCAAGCTCAAGCAAGACAAGTTCGAGCAGCGCATGGCCCTGCTGAGCACCACGCTGAGCTACGACGATCTGAAAGACGCCGACATGGTGATCGAAGCCGTGTTTGAAGACATGGGTGTGAAACAGGCCGTGTTCACCGAGCTCGACCGCGTAATGAAACCCGGCGCGATCCTGGCCAGCAACACCTCTACGCTGGACCTGGACCAAATCGCCAGCTTCACAAAGCGCCCGCAAGACGTGGTGGGCACGCATTTTTTCAGCCCGGCCAATGTGATGAAGCTGCTGGAAGTGGTGCGCGGCAAGGCCACCGCCAAGGACGTGCTGGCCACCGTGATGGCGCTGGGCAAAAAGATCAAGAAGACCTCGGTGGTGTCTGGCGTGTGCGACGGCTTTATCGGCAACCGCATGATCGAGCAATATGGCCGCCAGGCGGGCTTTTTGCTCGACGAAGGCTGCACCCCGGCCCAGGTGGACAAGGCCATGGAGAAGTTCGGCATGGCCATGGGGCCGTTCCGCATGGGTGACCTGGCGGGCAACGACATCGGCTGGGCCATCCGCAAACGCAAATATGTGGAACAACCTAATCAGAAGTACAGCAAGACAGCCGATCTGCTGTGCGAGCTGGGCCGCTTTGGCCAGAAAACCGGCGCGGGCTGGTACGACTACCAGGCGGGCAAGCGTGACGCGATACCCAGCGCGCTGGTGGAGAAGATGGTGGCCGACCACCGCGCGTCGCTAGGCATTGCGCCGCGCAAAATTGGTGACGAGGAAATCGTGCAGCGCCTGGTGTTCGCCATGGTGAACGAGGCCGCGCACATCCTGGAGGAGGGCATTGCCTCCAAATCCGGCGATATCGACATGGTGTATTTGACCGGCTACGGCTTCCCCATCTACCGCGGTGGCCCCATGCACTACGCCAACGAGATCGGGCTGTTCAACGTGGTGCAGGCCATGCAGCGCTTTGCCCAGAACCCGCTGGACGATGCTGCTTTCTGGACCCCCGCGCCCCTGCTGGCACAGCTTGCCGCCGACGGCAAAACCTTCAACTAAGGAACACAGAACATGACCGCCGCTGTAATTGTTTCCACCGCCCGCACCCCCCTGGCCAAGAGCTGGAAGGGTTCTTTCAACATGACCCACGGCGCCACCCTGGGCGGCCACGCGGTGCAGCACGCCATTGCCCGCGCAGGCATTGAAGCCGCCGAAGTCGATGACGTGATCATGGGCTGCGCCACGCCCGAGGGCGCGACCGGTGCCAACATCGCCCGCCAGATCGCCCTGCGCGCAGGCTGCCCGGTGACGACCTCGGGCGTCACCGTGAACCGCTTTTGCTCGTCCGGCCTGCAAACCATCGCCATGGCCGCGCAGCGCATCATCGCCAACGAGGGCGATGTGTATGTGGCGGGCGGGGTAGAGAGCATTTCCTGCGTGCAGCAAGAGATGAACACCCACATGCTCACCGACCCCTGGCTGGTAAAAAACAAGCCCGAGATCTACTGGAACATGCTGCAGACCGCCGAAATGGTGGCCCAGCGTTACGGCATTACCCGCGCGCAGATGGACGAATACGGCGCGGCCAGCCAGCAAAAAGCCAGCGCCGCCCTGGCCGCCGGGCTGTTCACCGCCGAGATCGCGCCCATCACCGTCACCATGGGTGTGGCCGACAAGGTGCGTGGTTTGATGACCAAGGAAGTCACCGTCAGCCAGGACGAAGGCATCCGCGAAGGCACCACGGCGGAAGGCATTGCCGGGCTGCGTTCGGCCATGCCGGGCGGGCTGATTTCGGCCGGTAACGCCAGCCAGTTTTCCGACGGCGGCGGCGCGGTGGTGGTGATGAACGAAACCCTGGCCAGCCAGCGCGGCCTGCAGCCGTTGGGCCGGTTTTTGGGCTTTGCGGTGGCGGGCTGCGAGCCGGACGAGATGGGCATTGGCCCGGTGTTTGCCATCCCCAAGGTGCTCAAGCGCCTGGGTCTGAAGGTGAGTGACATCGACCTGTGGGAGCTGAACGAAGCCTTCGCCGTGCAGGTGATCTACTGCCGCGACAAGCTGGGCATTCCGGCCGAGCTGCTGAACGTGAACGGCGGCGCGATTGCCGTGGGCCACCCCTACGGCGTGAGCGGCCAGCGCCTGACCGGCCACGCGCTGATCGAAGGCAAGCGGCGCGGTGCCAAGCGGGTGCTGGTCACCATGTGCATAGGCGGCGGCATGGGCGCAGCGGGTGTGTTCGAGGTGTTATAAAAATAGGAGCTGCTCTCGCCCATTCCATAAGCGCTAGCGGTCAATTTCCTATAAATCTGGCACACGGTGACACACAAGGTTACAGTGCGCCCATGTTCACCGAAAAAACCATCCGCCGGGTCGACAACGCCATCTGGATCCTGCTGTACGGCGGGCTGCTCACCCTGGTGCTGGGCCTGTTCACCCAGCGCGCCGACGACGACCTGGGGTTGGCCCTGGTGGTGGGCGGCGGCATTGCGGCGGCGCTGGGGGCTGTGCTGGTGTACCTGCGCTCAAGGATGAATTCCCACCAACCCTGACAAAAAACTATACCGGAGACCTGCATGACCGATCTGATCCTGCACCACTACAAGAACTCGCCCTTCGCCGAAAAAATCCGCCGCGTGCTGGCCTTCAAGCAGCTGGCCTGGCAGTCGGTCAACATACCGCCCATTGCACCCAAGCCCGATGTGGAGGCGCTCACCGGTGGCTACCGCAAAACCCCCATCCTGCAAATCGGGGCCGACATTTACTGCGACACCGCGCTGATCTGCGACGTGCTGGAGCACCGCCAGCCCACCCCCTCGCTCTCGCCTGCCAGCCACAAAGGGCTGGCGCGGGTGCTGGCGCAGTGGGGCGACACCTCGCTGTTTGCCGCTGCCATGACCTACAACCTGCAGCCCCAGGGCCTGGCGCAGTTGTTTGGCAAGGCACCGCCCGGCTTCGCCCAGGCTTTTGCCGACGACCGTACCAAGATGGGCGGCATCGTCCCGCGCCTGCGGCTGGGAGATGCCACCACCGCCTACAAATCCTACCTGCGCCGCATCGCCAGCATGCTGGAGGACCAGGCGTTTTTGGTCGGCAACACCCCCTGCCTGGCCGACTTTGCGGTGTACGCGCCGCTGTGGTTCACCCGCGTGAACGTGCCGGACATCGCCGGCATTCAGGAGGCCACCCCCGGCGTGCAGGCCTGGATGGACCGCGTAGCAGCCTTGCAGCAGGGCGAAGCAGGGCGGCTGAGTTCGGCAGACGCGATTGCCGTGGCCGCAGCCGCCACGCCGGTAGCCTTGTCGGACGAGGTGTTCCAGGACGACCACGGCATCCCCCTGGGCAGCCAGGTGCGCGTCCACGCCGAAAGCTTTGGCCTGGAGGCGAGCCAGGGCGAGCTGGTGGCCGCCACCCGCATGCACTTCACGCTGCGCAGGGTGGATGCGCGCGCGGGCACGGTGCACGTGCATTTTCCGCGCATCGGCTACGTGCTGCGAGCCGTTTAGTTTCAGCAGGGCGCGGCCAGGGCCTGCAGCGTCTTGCCTGTCTGCGGGTCAAACACCACCAGATTCACCTGCCGGGGGTGGGCGGGGCTGCTGGCAATGCTGCGAAAGTTCAGCTTTTGCGGCGTACGCAACTCGCTGGGGTACACGCCCGCCGCCACGTACTGGCGCACCACAAAGTCGTGCTGCAAGAACTCGCCCGCGTTTTCACCGGCCTGCACCTTGGAGCTGTGGCCGTTTTCGGTCACGGTCCAGTAGGCCGACCAGCGGCCTGGCGCGTCTGCTGCGGGCGTGACCAGGGCCTCGAACTGGTCGGGTGCCAGTTGGCGCAGGCTGATCTGGGCTAGCGCGGGCTCGGCGGCCATGCCTGCCACCGGGCCGCCCCAGCGCTTCCATTCCTTGCCGTTCAATACCGCCTGTGGCGTGTAGATGTTGGCCTGCTGGTTCCACGCGCCCACCTGGCGCTGGCGCACGGTGTGGGCGGGCGTGGCAAAGCGGTCTACCCAGCCGAGCTGGTCCCAGTAGGCCACGTGGAAAGCCTGCACCACGGCCGCCTGGCCCTTGAGCTGGCTGAGCCACTGGTCGGCGGGTGGGCAGGAGCTGCAGCCCTCCGAGGTGTACAGCTCCACCACCGGCAGCCGGTTTTTGCCCGATGCATGCGTGCACATGGCTTCAGAAGAAAATACGGCTCCCGTGCTTATGGATAGGGCGGTAGCAGCTATAAATTGAATAGTGTTTGCCATGGAAGCTCCTGGAAAAGTGGGCCGTATCCATAGGTCGGGGCAGGGCGGCAAAGCTTACAAATTTCTTGCCAATCCGTAACGAAATACGAGCGAAGTAGTAAGCTAGCCCGGACCTTGATTGGCATCCACATGCAGCACACCCACTCCATTCGATTCCGGTTTATTTTTCTGATGGTGCTGATTATTTCCGCCAGTCTGGGATCGTTTGGGGCCTGGAATTACTTTGAAAACAAGGCTTTGCAAGAACAGGCCTTGCAAAAGAATATCCGTGGCACGGTGGAGCGTTTGTCCATTAGCCTGCCCAGCGCGGTATGGGAATACAACGCCCGCCAGATCGAGAAAATCGTTAACGCGGAAATGCGTGCGCCGTACATGAATCGGATCGAGGTGGTGTACGGCAACCAGCAAAAATTTGATGTCAAAAATCAGCGTGGGTTTGCCGACGATATTGTGCAAACCGCCGAGCTCAAACTGCCGGGCAGCGAAGAAATTGAAAACTTCGGCCAGGTCACCATCCACGCCACCCGGCACGAGATCAATGCCAACCTGCGCCAGAGTTTGAAGCTGCTGGTTATCCAGATCATCGGCCTGAATATCGCCACCGTGGCGGCTTTGTACTGGGTGCTGACGGCGGGCGTGCTGCGGCCCTTGGGGCGGGTGCGCGATGCCCTGGGCCATATCGCGGCGGGCGATGCCAATCTGGCGCTGCGCCTGCCCGCCAGCAGCAGCCAGGAGTTCAACGAAGTCTCGGGCCAGTTCAACACCTTTGTGGACAAACTGGAGCGCACCATGGGCGGCTCCATCGACACGGTGCACCGCAGCATCCAGCGCATTTCGGCGGGCGATCTGGAGTCGCCCATTGCCGCCCACCCGCAGTACCCCGACAGCGTGCTGGCCCAGCTGGCGGTGATGCAAACCAATCTGCAAAAGATGGTGGCCCAGCAGAACCAGGTGGCCAGCGAGCTGCAGCGGGTCAACCACCTGGCCCACCAGGCTCTGGAGCTGACCCAGTCGGGCCATTGGACCATCAACGCAGACCAGCCAGACCTGCTGTTTTCATCCGAGCGCAACGCCCTGATCTGCGGCGAAGCACTGCGCCCGCCCGACTGGAAATTTGATGCCCAGAACGAGATGTGGGCCCGCATGGTGCAGGCCGATCCGGTGCTGGCATCCCAGGCGCGGCAAAACTTCCAGGATGCCGTGGCCGGGCGGGTCGATGCCTTCGATGCCACCTACCGCTACCAGCGGCCCAGCGATGGCCGGGTGGTCTGGCTGCATACCCTGGCCCATGTAGAGCGCGATGCCCACCAGCGCATGGTGCAGATGCAAGGCGTGAACCAGGACATTACGCATGTCAAAGAGGCGGAAATCGCCATTACCCGGGCCCGGCAATCGGCGGAAGACTCGAACCGCGCCAAATCGGATTTTCTGGCCAATATGAGCCATGAAATCCGCACGCCCATGAACGCGATTATTGGCATGACCGGTTTGGCCTTGAACACCGAGCTGAACCGCAAACAGCGCAATTACATCGAGAAGGTGAATGTGTCTGCCGTCAATTTGCTGGGCATATTGAACGACATTCTGGATTTCTCGAAAATCGAAGCTGGCAAACTGGATATGGAAACCACCCATTTCCAGCTCGACGAGGTCATGGGCCATCTGGCCGACCTGATTTGCCCCAAGGCCGAAGACAAGGGGGTGGAATTTATATTCGATACCCGCGCCGATATTCCCCAGACCCTGGTCGGCGACCCCTTGCGCCTGGGGCAGATTTTGCTGAACCTGGCGGGCAACGCGCTCAAGTTCACATCGCAAGGCGAAATCGTGGTGGGGGTAGAACGGGTGGAGCCGCCCGCCAACGCCGCCGACACCAAGCACGTCACCCTGCATTTCTGGGTGCGCGACACCGGTATCGGCATGTCGCCTGAGCAGCAGCAAAAGCTGTTCCATGCCTTCACCCAGGCCGACACCTCCACCTCGCGCAAATACGGCGGCACCGGCCTGGGCCTGACCATTTCCAAAACCCTGACCGAGTTGATGGACGGCCAGATGTGGGTGGAAAGCCAGCTGGGCGTGGGCAGTACCTTCCACTTCACCGTGCAGTTGATGCGCCAGTCGGAGCAGGACTTTGAGCGCCGCCGCGCCCGCCGCGAAGACTTCCAGCGCACCCGCGTGCTGGTGGTGGACGACAACGAAAGTGCGCGCGACATCCTCACCAAGCTCAGCACCGCCTTTGGCCTGCAGGTGGATGCCACCGACAACGGCATGAGCGCGGTGGCACTCACCGCCAAGGCGCAAAACAAGGGCGCGCCCTACGACCTGATTCTGCTGGACTGGATGATGCCCAAGGTGGATGGCATCGAAACCCTCAAATGCCTGCAGGCCCAGCCGCGCATCGTCCTGCCCAAGGTAGTGATGGTCACGGCCCACAGCAGTGTCGATGCGCTGCAGGCGGCCCAGCAGTCGGGCGTGGGCATCTACAGCGTGCTGACCAAGCCGGTGACCGCGTCCACCCTGTACGACACCCTGACCAAGGCCGTCGGCACCGAGGCCTATGTCGAAAAGTCCCGCCAGATGGCCAAGCGCGAAGGCACCCGCGAAAACTCGGCCAGGCTGCGCGGTATCCGCCTGCTGCTGGTGGAAGACAACGAAATCAACCAGGAACTCGCCTACGAGCTGCTGACCAGCGCCGGTGTGTTGGTGGACATGGCGGCCAATGGCCGGGAGGCGGTGGACAAGGTGATGGCCCAGCCCTATGACGTGGTGCTGATGGACTGCCAGATGCCGGTGATGGACGGCTACAGCGCCACGCTGCTGCTGCGCGAAGACCCGCGCTTTACTGCACTGCCCATCATCGCCATGACCGCCAACGCCCTGTCCAGCGACCGCGAACGGGTGCTGGCCGTGGGCATGAACGACCACATCACCAAGCCGCTGGATGTCGGGGCCATGTTTGCCACCATCGGCAAATGGGTGGTGTCCGACGCGCTTGCGTCAGCCCCGGCACCGTTATCGGCCCTGCCCATGCCCACCCCGCCGCGCGCTCCCGATCCGCTGGTAGACCTGGAAGCCATGCCCGGCATCGACGTGCGGGCGGGTTTGCGGGTGATGGCGGGCAATGTGGCGTTCTACCAGCGCATGCTGCGCAAGTTCGCCCTCAGTGAACGCGATTTTGGCCAGCGCTTTCAGGCCGCGCTGGAGACGGGCGATGCCAGCACCCTGGCCCGGCAGGCCCATACCCTGAAAGGCCTGGCGGGCAACATTGGCGCGCACGGCCTGTATGCGGCGGCGGATAGCCTGGAGGCCGCCAGCGCTGCCACGCCACAGAGTCCTTCGGAACTGACCCGTCTGATGGCGGCCACCACACAGGCGCTAGACCAGGTGCTGGCCAGTATCGACAGCCTGGGCGGCGGGCAGGAGGGGGCGACGGGGGGGAAACCCACCGTCTTGTCGGAGTCCGACCGGGCCCAGGTGCGCGGGCTGTTGGCGCAATTGGCCCAGCTGGTGGACAACAACGATGCCGAGGCCATGGAGGTCGGCGGCCAGTGTGTGGACATGCTCAAAACCACCACCTTGGCTCCGCTGGTCCAGCCCCTGGAGCGGGCGCTGCGCGACTTTGACTTCGAACGTGCCGCCGAGCTGCTGCCACCCCTCCAAAGCGCTTTAAATTAATACGGGTAAGGTCGTGTAACAGGCCCAAACTGGGGGGCGGGTGTGGTTCAATATTGCTGCCTGCACGCCCGCCGTGCAGGCCCCAGCGAGACAAACCCACCACAAGAAATGGACCCCTCCATGTCCCACAGCCCCCTTGCCGGCCACACCGCCCCGCTTTCCATACTGGTCAATTTGCCACGCCTGGTCACCGCCTACTACAGCCTGCGCCCCGACCCGGGCCAAAGCACCCAGCGCGTGGCGTTTGGCACCTCCGGCCACCGGGGCAGCGCTTTCAACAGCAGCTTCAACGAACAGCACGTACTGGCCATCACCCAGGCCATTTGCCAGTACCGCGCACTCAACAACATCACCGGCCCGGTGTTTTTGGGGCTAGACACCCACGCCTTGTCCGAGCCCGCCGGGGCCACCGCACTGGAAGTGCTGGCCGCCAACGGCGTGCACGTGATGCTGGCCGAGGGCGACGAATACACCCCCACGCCCGCCGTGTCCCACGCCATCCTGGTCTATAACAAGGGCCGCACCACCGGCCTGGCCGATGGCATCCTGATGACCCCGTCGCACAACCCGCCCGAAGACGGCGGCTACAAATACAACCCCACCAACGGCGGCCCGGCAGACAGCGACATCACCGGCTGGATCGAAAAAGCCGCCAACGTGCACCTGGAAACCGGCCTCAAAGATGTCAAGCGCATGCCCTACGCCCAGGCCCTGCGCGCCGACACCACCCACCGCCACGATTTTGTTACCCACTACGTGGCCGACCTGGCCAATGTGATCGACATGGATGTGATCCGCAGCAGCGGCGTGCGCATGGGCGTGGACCCGCTGGGCGGCGCAGGCGTGCACTACTGGGCCCGCATTGCCGAGAAATACGCGCTGAACCTCAGCGTGGTGAGCGAGCAGGTGGATGCCACCTTCCGCTTCATGTCGGTGGACTGGGATGGCCGCATCCGCATGGACCCGTCCAGCAAGAACGCCATGGCCTCGCTGATCGGCCTCAAAGACAAGTACGACATCGCCTTCGCCTGCGACACCGACCATGACCGCCACGGCATCGTCACCCGCAGCGTCGGCCTGATGCAGCCCAACCACTACCTGGCCGTGTGCATCGACTACCTGTTCCAAAACCGCCCTGGCTGGAATAAAGACGCCGGTATCGGCAAAACCCTGGTCAGCAGCAACATGATCGACCGCGTAGCCGCCCGCCTGGGCCGCAATCTGTACGAGGTGCCTGTCGGCTTCAAATGGTTTGCCAACGGCCTGTGCGACGGCAGCCTGGGTTTTGTGGGCGAAGAGAGCGCGGGCGCGTCCTTCCTGCGGCGCGACGGCAGCGTCTGGACCACCGACAAAGACGGCCTGGTGCCCGCCTTGCTGTCCGCCGAAATCATCGCCCGCACCGGCCGCGACCCCGGCGAAGCCTACAAGCTGCTCACAGATGCTTTCGGCGCACCCGCTTACGACCGCATCGACGCACCCGCCACGCCCGAGCAAAAAAAGAAGCTCGGCAAGCTCACCCCCCAGCAGGTCACCAGCGCCGAGCTGGCGGGCGAACCCATCACCAAGGTGCTGACCAGCGCCCCCGGCAACGGTGCCAGCCTGGGCGGCCTGAAGGTGATGACCGAAAACGGCTGGTTCGCCGCGCGCCCCTCGGGCACCGAGAACATTTACAAGATCTACTGCGAAAGTTTCCATGGTGAGGAGCACCTGCGCCGCATCGCTAAAGAGGCGCAGGGTATTGTGGATTTGGCCCTGGCCTGAAATTGCTATTGTTTAAATAGCTGCTCGTGCTGACTGGATCAGCACGGGAGGTTGTTTTTGTTTGTATTTTTTAGGGATGCCCACGTGCTTGCATTGATACTGGTGGCGGGGCTGTGGGCGGGTTTGCAGAATTCTCTGGCCGGTGGCGGCTCGTTCGTCACCTTGCCCGCGCTGATGATGACCGGCATGTCGCCGCTGGCGGCCAATATCACCTCCACCGTGGCGCTGTTTCCCGGCCAGCTTACGTCCGGCTTTGCGGGTCGCAAGCTGGTCACCGGCGCGGGCGCACTGCCGTTTTGGGGGCTGCTGCTGGTCAGTGTGCTGGGCGGGGCGGTGGGTGGGCTGTTGCTGTTGCACACCCCGTCGGACATCTTCACCCGGCTGGTGCCCTGGTTGGTGCTGTTTGCCACGGTGGTGTTTGCCTGGGGCAGCTTTTTCCGCAAGCCAGGCGAGGCCGCAGTGCGCATCGGCCCGGCGGGCGCGGCGGTGGCGCAGTTTTTCATCGCCATCTACGGCGGCTACTTCGGCGGCGGCATCGGCTTTTTGATGATGGCGGCGCTGACCATGGCCGGGCTGCCCACCCGCAACGCCGGGGCCACCAAGAACGTGCTGGCCGGGGTGATGAACGCCTCTGCCGTGGCCTTGTTCATCACCTCGCCGCAGGTACAGTGGCAGCCCGCCCTGGTGCTGGGCGCGGGCGCCATCGTCGGCGGGCTGATCGGCTCGTGGGCGCTGCACCGGGTGAACGAAAAATACCTGCGCATCGCCATCGTGGGGATCGGCGTGTGCCTGACCATCGGTTTATTCGTGAAGCCGCTGTGACCACCCGCAAAACCCAGTTTCGCCTGCGCATCTACCGCGATGCCAGCATTGCCATCGGGCCGGGCAAGGTCGATCTGCTGGAAGCTATTGCGCAAACCGGCTCCATTTCCGCAGCGGCCCGCCAGCTCGGCATGTCGTACCGGCGCGCCTGGCTGCTGGTGGACGAGATGAACAAGGCCCTCGTTGCACCTGCCGTGACCACGGCCGCCGGGGGCGTGCAGGGCGGGGGCACGGCGCTGTCGCCGCTGGGCGAGAAGCTGGTGCAGCATTACCGCGCGGTGGAGGAGGCCGCCCGCAACGCTGCGGCGGCGGATATTGCGGCGCTCCAGGAAATGCTGGCACCCTAGCGTTATATCTGGCTGGATACAATGCGGCCATGTCTGCATTGCTCGCCACCATGGACTGGTTTCCGCTCATCCTGTCGCTCAAAGTGGCGGCGGTGGCGACGCTGCTGGCCACCATCGCGGGCATCGCGCTGGGCTGGGTTTTCGCCCGCAAGACCTTCCCTGGCAGCGGCGTGTTGGAGGCGGTGTGCATGCTGCCGCTGGTGCTGCCGCCCACGGTGATCGGCTACGCGATCCTGGTGGCGGCAGGCAGGCGCAGTCCGCTGGGCAGCTGGCTGCGGGAACACCTGGACTACACCATCATTTTCAGCTGGCACGGCGCGGTGGTGGCATCCAGCATCGTCGCTTTGCCGTTGGTGCTCAAGTCGGCCAGCGCGGCTTTTGCGGGGGTCGACCGTTCGCTCGAGGCAGCCGCCAGCACGCTGCGCCAAAGCCCGCTGTCGGTGTTTTTGCGCGTCACGCTGCCTCTGGCTTGGCCCGGCATTTTGGCAGGTACGCTGCTGGCCTTTGCGCGTGCCATGGGCGAGTTTGGCGCGTCGCTGATGGTGGCGGGCTCGATTCCGCAGCAAACCCAAACCCTGTCGATGGCGATTTACGACTCCGTGCAGGCCGGGCAGGACGACCTGGCGCTGCTGCTGGTGGCCATCACCTCGCTGCTGTCGATCACCGTGCTGGTGCTGTCGAACCGGTTTTTTTCACTCCGTTAATCCACCATGCGACTTTTCAGCCTTTTCTTGTTTCTGCCGTGGGCTGTCTCCGCCCAGCAAATCACCGTCTCCACCGCCGCCAGCCTGACCGATGCGTTCAAGGACATAGGCCCCAAGTTCGAGGCCAGCCAGCCCGGTACCACCGTGCGCTTCAACTTTGCCGCGTCCGGCGTGCTGCTGCAGCAAATCCGCCAGGGTGCGCCGGTGGACGTGTTCGCCAGTGCCGACCAGGACACCATGGACCGCGCGGCAGCGCAAAAGCTGGTCCATCCTGAGAGCCGCAAAAACTTCGCCACCAACAGCCTGGTGCTGGTCGAGCCCGCCCAAGACGGCCCCGGCCTCAAAACCTTGCAAGATCTGACCGGGCCTGCCGTACGCAAAATCGCCATCGGCAAGCCCGCTACCGTGCCCGCAGGCCGCTACACCCAGCAAACCCTCACCAGCGCGAATCTGTGGACGGTGCTGGAGCCCAAGTTCGTGCAGGCCGACAACGTACGCCAGGTGCTGGACTACGTCAGCCGGGGCGAGGTGGAAGCCGGTTTCGTCTACCGCACCGACGCGATGCTGTTTGGCGACAAGGTCAAGATCGTCCTGACCCCGCCCGGCCACACGCCCGTGTCGTACCCGATCGCGGTGGTCAGCGACAGCCCGCAGAAAGCCGTGGCGCAGAACTTTGTCAACTTCCTGTTCACCGAAGCGGCCCAGCAGGTGCTTACCAAATACGGTTTTGGTAAGCCGTGATCGATGTAGACATCCAACTCACGGTCTCCGATGGCCGCAGGCGCTTTGACCTGGCCGTACGCTTCGCCAGCGGCGTGCCGTTCGCCGCCCTCTACGGCCCCTCGGGCGCGGGTAAAACGCTGACCTTGCAGGCCATGGCCGGGCTGTTGCGGCCCACACGCGGCCATATCCGGCTGGACGGGCGCACGCTGTTCGACGCAGCCCAAAAGATCAACGTGCCCACGCCCCAGCGCCGCGTGGGCTACCTGCCGCAAAACTACGCGCTGTTTCCCCATTTGTCGGTGCAAGAGAACATCGCTTTCGGCTTGAAAAGCTGGCGCAAACGCAGCCTGTCGCCCTCTGAAAGCAGCCACATCCAGACCCTGCTGGACAGTTTTGGTCTGGCCGCCCTGGCCCATAGCCGCCCGGCCACGTTGTCGGGCGGGCAGCAGCAGCGCGTGGCTTTGGCCCGGGCCCTGGCTTGCCAGCCCCAGGTGCTGCTGCTGGATGAGCCGTTTGCGGCCTTGCACCCGGCCCTGCGCCAGAGCCTGCGCGACGAGTTGGCTAAAGCGCGCCGCCAATGGGGCATTGCGGCGCTGATGATTACCCACGACGTGGACGACGTGCTGGCCCTGGCCGACGTGGCCTTTGTGTTCGATGCCGGGCAGGTGGTGCAAGAGATCGACCTGCACCTGGCCAGCGCACGCAGCCAGGCCCGGGTGGCGATGGGCGGGGTGGCACACACCCCGTTGCAAAGCAAACTGCGGCAGATGCTATTGAATCAGTAGCTGGTTGCGCTTATGGAATAGGCGCTAGAGGCCAATTTTATGCCTAAATTTGGCATCTAAACGGCTGTGGCAAACTCTCGCCCTTGTTGACCCAATAGCACCCCGTTCATGCAGAAAATCATCCGCCAGCTCAGCCTCGAAATCAAAGCCCGCGAGGAGCAAGTCCGCGCCGCCGTGGAGCTGCTCGACGGCGGGGCCACCGTGCCGTTTATCGCCCGCTACCGCAAGGAAGTCACCGGCGGGCTGGACGACATCCAGCTGCGCGAGCTGGAAACCCGCCTGGGCTACCTGCGCGAGCTCGAAGACCGCCGCGAGGCCATTGTCAAAAGCATCGAAGAGCAGGGCAAGATGACCGACGCGCTGCGTGCTGCGTTGTTCACGGCCAGCACCAAGCAGGAGCTGGAAGACCTGTACCTGCCCTTCAAAACCAAGCGCCGCACCAAGGGCCAGATCGCCCGCGAGTCCGGCATCGAGCCGCTGGCCGACCAGCTGTTTGCCAATCCGCTGCTGGTGCCCGCCGAGGCCGCCCAGCCCTTTGTCAAAGCTGAGAAGGGTGAAAACGGCGACGACTTTACGACGGTGCAGGCCGTGCTGGACGGCGTGCGCGACATCCTCAGTGAGCGCTGGGCCGAAGACGCCGCCCTCATCCAGAACCTGCGTGGCTGGCTGTGGAATGAAGGCCTGCTGCGCAGCAAATTGGCCGCAGGCAAGGACGAAAACCACCCCGACATCGCCAAGTTCCGCGATTACTTTGACTACGACGAACCCATGGGCCGCATCCCGTCGCACCGCGCGCTGGCCGTGTTTCGCGGGCGGGCGCTGGAATTTCTGGATGCCAAGCTGGTCTTGCCGGTGGAGCCCGAACCCGGCAAGCCCTCGCTGGCCGAAGGCCGCATCGCCATCCACCTGGGCTGGAGCCACCAAAATCGTCCTGCCGACGACCTGATCCGCAAATGCGTGGCCTGGACCTGGCGCGTCAAGCTCAGCCTGTCCACCGAGAGGGACCTGTTCGCCAAGCTGCGCGAAGAGGCCGAAAAGGTCGCCATCAAGGTCTTTGCCGACAACCTGCGCGACCTGCTGCTGGCCGCACCCGCCGGGCCGCGTGTGGTACTGGGGCTGGACCCCGGCATCCGCACCGGCGTGAAGGTGGCCGTGGTCGATACGACGGGCAAGCTGGTGGAAACCGCCACCGTCTATCCCCACGAGCCGCGCAAGGACTGGGAGGGCTCGTTGCACACCCTGGGCAAGCTGTGCATCAAACACGGCGTGAACCTGATCGCCATCGGCAACGGCACCGCCAGCCGCGAAACCGACAAGCTGGCCGCCGATCTGATGAAGCTGCTGGAGAAACACAACGACCCGAACGGTGCACCCAAGACGGCCATGCAGCGTGTGGTGGTCAGCGAGGCGGGCGCTTCGGTGTATTCCGCCAGCGAATTTGCCAGCCAGGAAATGCCCGACGTGGATGTGAGCCTGCGCGGTGCCGCCAGCATCGCCCGCCGCCTGCAAGACCCACTGGCCGAGCTGGTGAAGATCGACCCCAAGTCCATCGGCGTCGGCCAGTACCAGCACGACGTGAGCCAAAACGACCTGGCCCGCAGCCTGGAGGCGGTGGTGGAAGACTGCGTGAACTCGGTGGGTGTGGACCTGAACACCGCCAGTGTGCCCTTGTTGACCCGGGTGTCGGGCCTGTCGGCCACGGTGGCCAAGGCGGTGGTGCGCTGGCGCGAGGCCAATGGCGCGTTCAAAAACCGCAAGCAGCTCATGGAAGTCAGCGGCCTGGGCGCCAAGACCTTTGAGCAGAGCGCGGGCTTTTTGCGTATCCGCGGTGGCGACAACCCGCTGGACATGACCGGCGTGCACCCCGAAACCTACCCGCTGGTGCAAGACATCATCAAGGTCACAGCCAAGCCCGTCACCGAGCTGATGGGCCGCGCCGACATGCTCAAAACCCTGCGGCCCGAGCTGTTTGCCAATGAAAAGTTTGGCGTGATCACCGTCAAGGACATCATCGCCGAGCTCGAAAAACCCGGCCGCGACCCGCGCCCCGACTTCAAGGTGGCCCGCTTTAACGACGGTGTGGAAGACATCAAGGACCTGGTGGAGGGCATGATTTTGGAGGGCACGGTGAGCAACGTGGCCGCGTTTGGCGCGTTTGTGGATCTGGGCGTGCACCAGGACGGCCTGGTCCACGTGAGCCAGCTCAGCCACAAGTTCACCACCGATGCCCGCGAAGTCGTCAAGACCGGCGACATCGTCAAGGTGCGGGTGGTCGAGGTGGACGTGGCCCGCAAGCGCATCGCCCTGAGCATGAAGCTCGGCGAGGCCCCAGCCCGCCGCGATGGTCCGCGCGACAACCGCTTTGAAGGCGCAGCCCGCGGCCAGCAGCAGCCCCGCCGCAATGACGGCCCGCCCGCCCAGTCGGCCATGGCCTCGGCTTTTGCCAAACTGCAGGGTGGCAGATAGCAAAGCAACGGCGTGGGAAGGGCTGAATCCTTTACCATGCACCATCACCACGCCAGGAATCCGCCCCCATGGAGTTAAAAGACCTGCTCGCTTCCGAAGCGGCCCTGCCCAGCATCCCCAAGGCGGTGGCGTTGCTGCTCAGCGAACTGGCACGCCCCGAGCCGGACTTGCGCAAACTCGGCCAGTTGATCGGCACCGACCCGGCCTTGACCACCCGGCTGCTCACGCTGGCCAACTCGGCCATGTTCAATCTGTCGCGCAAGGTCAGCAGCATCCCCGAGGCGCTGGCGATTCTGGGCATTGAGCACCTGCGCAGCCTGGCCCAGGCCGCAGCGCTGGGCCTGAGCTTTCGGGCGGTGCCGGGGGTGAATCTGCAGCAATTCTGGCGCTACAGCCTGAACGTAGCCAAGCTGTCGCGCGCTCTGGCAGGCACGGTACGGCACAACCCGGCCACCGCCTTTACCGCAGGCCTGGTGCACGCGGTGGGCGAGCTGGTGATGCACATGGGCATGCCGCAGGAGATGGCCGCCCTGAACCAGCAGGTGCTGCCACTCGACCTGCGCCGTGCCCGCATGGAAACCAAGCGCCTGGGCTTTTGCTACGCCGACGTGGGCGCGGGGTTTGCCCGCAAGTGGCAGTTTCCCGACCGCATCGTCGATGCCCTGCAGTCGCAGATCTTTCCGTTTGACGACGGCGTGTACGAGCCCTTGGCGGGCGTGGTGCACCTGGCCGGCTGGCGCGCCCGCGCCAAAGAGGTGGACTATGACGAGAGCGCGCTGGCGGGCAGCTACCCCGGTGAAGTCGGCCTGGCGCTGGGCCTGGACATCGACATGGTGCTGCAGCAGGACCCGATCGACTGGTCAGCCAAGACGGATCTGGGGGCCTTTGTTTGAAGGCTCTGTGTCTGTACGCCGGGCCCACGGCCTACGCGCACTTACAGCAGCACGGCCTGCAGCCCCGCGATGTACGGGTGATCCCGGCGGCCGCAGGCGGGCCCAAGGGCCTGGTGCTGGGGCGGCTGGACCGTTTTTTGTTTGGCGACTGGCTGCGGGCCAGCGGCCACACCATCCATTTGGTGGGTGCCTCCATCGGGGCTTGGCGCATGTCCACTGCCTGCCTCAAAGACCCGCTGCAGGGCTTTGACCGGCTGGAGCAGGAATACATTTTTCAGCACTACGACCTGCCGCCGGGCCGCAAAATGCCCACACCCGACACCATCAGCCGGGTGTTTGGCGGCAACCTCAAGGCGTTTTACGCGGGGCGCGAGGCCGAGGTATTGCAGCACCCCTGCTACAAGCTGCACATCATCACCTCGCGGGGCCGCCATCTGCTGGCGCGCGACCAGGCCTTGCGCACGCCGCTGGGCTTTGCGGGGGCCTACCTGGCCAATGCGCTGCGCCGCAAGACCATGGGGGCCTGGCTGGAGCGGGCGGTGTTCTCCAGCCAGCACGCGCGCCTGCCGTTTCGCAGCCGCGACTACCCGACACGCCAGTTTGACCTGACACCGCAGAACTTTGTGCCCGCGCTGCTGGCCAGTTGCTCCATTCCGTTTGTGCTGCGCGCGGTGCACGACATTCCCGGCGCGCCGCCGGGTGCCTACTGGGACGGCGGCCTCACCGATTACCACCTGCACCTGCAATACCTGCGGCCCAAGATTGCTATGCAAAAAATAGCTTCTCACGCTGATGGAATAAGCGCAGAGGGCCTAAATGGTATAAAAAATGTGTCCACCGCCGGGCTGGTGCTGTACCCGCACTTCCAAAAAGCCGTGGTGCCCGGCTGGCTGGACAAGCGCCTGACCTGGCGGCACAAGTCGTCCAGCTTCCTGGACAACATGCTGGTGCTGGCCCCGAACCCCGACTGGGTCAAAACCCTGCCCAACGGCAAACTGCCCGACCGCGCCGACTTCAGCCACTACGGCCTGGACCTGCCCAGCCGCGCCAAAGCCTGGACCGGTGCCATTGCCGCCAGCCAGCAAATGGCCGATGAATTCGCCCAGTGGCTGCAGCGGCCCGATATGGGGCTGGTGCAGCCGCTGTAGAAACCTCAGTTCAGCTCGCCGAAGTGCGAGGTGCGGTCTTGCGGGCCTTGTTCCTGGATTTGCAGCGACAGGTCGTACAGCTTGGACTTGCCTGCGATATAGCGGTCCAGCCGCCATTCCTTCAGGATGTCCAGCGCCAGGTCAAAGCGGTCCAGGTCCAGCGCGTACAGCTTCTCCAGGGGAAACGGCTCGTTGGACTCCAGCGTCAGCACCAGTTGGGCCAGCGTGCGGGCGGCCTCGGATTCGGGGTGCTTGGCGATGAATTTCTGGGCTTCTTTGATGGCGTTCATGGGGCGTTCCTGGGAATGGATATGGGAATACCCGTATTGAACCCTACCCAGGCCCATCCAGCATGACGGTTTGATTTCAGAAATGTGACAGTACCGCACCCGCATGGCAGGCGCTGCCCAGCACCACAAAGCCATGCCACACCGCATGCGCATACCGCCAGCGCCCATCCAGCGCATAAAATACCACGCCTGCCGTGTAGGCCATGCCCCCCGCCAGCAGCCACGCCCGTCCCGAGGGCGATAGCTGCTCCACCAGTGGCACGGCGGCCACCAGCACCAGCCAGCCCATGGCCAGGTACAGCCCCGTGGACACCCAGGGGTGCGACAAACGGCCTCGCACCTTCAGTACAGTGCCTGCAATCGCCAGTAACCAGACCAGCGCAAACAGCGTCCAGCCCCAGGCACCCAGCCTCGCCCCCAGGGCAAATGGCGTGTAACTGCCCGCGATGAAGAAATAAATCGCCCCGTAGTCCACCTGCAGCCAGCGCTGCTTGGCCCGACCTGCAGGCAGCGCGTGGTACAGCGAGGACGACAGGTACAGCAGCAGTAGGGTCGCCGCAAACACGCAGGCCCCCAGCCAGTGCGGGCCCGCCGCCAGCACCAGAAAAGGCGTACCCACCAGCGCGGCCAGCAGCGCGACCGCGTGGCTCAGGGTGTTGGCGATTTCTTCGCCCCGGCTTTGCGGGCGCTCTTGGGTGGGCATGGATTGAGGCCTTCAATAAAACCTGTAGTGAACTAGGTTTTGGTGGCAAAACCGTGACACCGGGCCGTTAGGATTACACCCAATGCACACAGCCCCTCTTACCCCCGCCATGGCCGGTGTCCTGCACCGCATGGCCCGCGCCCGCCGTACGCCCATGCACCTGCTCACGCCCCAGCAGGCCCGCGATGCCTATGAAATCGGCGCAGCCATGCTGGAAGTGCCCAAGGCCCATCTGGCGCGGATAGACGATTTCACCATCCTGGCCCGTGACGGTTTTGCCATGTCCGCCCGGCGCTACGCTCCATCGTTTGAGCCCTTGCCCACCTTGCTTTTCTTCCACGGTGGCGGCTTCATGATTGGCAGCGTCAACACCCACGACATCCTGTGCCGCGAACTCAGCCGCCTCAGTGGCTGCGCTGTGGTCTCGCTGGGCTACCGCATGTCCCCCGAGCACCGCTTTCCCACGGCGGTAGACGATGCCTGGGACGCGCTGGCCTGGCTGGCCACCCAGCCCGATTGCACCGGCGTGGCTGTGGGCGGCGACAGTGCAGGCGGCACGCTGGCCGCGGTGTGCGCCATCCAGGCCCGCGACGCGCAGCTGCCGCTGGCCCTGCAACTGCTGTTCTACCCCGGCTGCGCCGCCCATGCGGATACACCGTCGCACAGCCGCTTTGGCAACGGTTTTTTGCTGGACCAGTCGCAAATCCAGTTCTTCTTCAGCCACTACCTGCCGCACGCTGCCAACTACACCGACTGGCGCTTCGCCCCGCTGAATGCCCCCGACGTGGACGGCGTAGCCCCCGCCTGGTTCGGCCTGGCCGAATGCGACCCCCTGGTGGATGAGGGCGTGCTGTACGCCGACAAACTGCGTCTGGCCGGTGTGCCGGTCGACTTGGACATCTACCGTGGCGTGACCCACGAATTCATCAAAATGGGGCGGGCCATTCCTGAGGCCAAATTGGCGCACCAGGCAGCTGCGCAGGCACTTCGTAAGGCTTTCAATCTATGACTACTTTGACTATCGGAACCACGGCTTCCCCTATACGGATTAGCCAATGGGGGTCAGACCCCCATTGCGCGCTGAACCGTAAATTGGCGACGCACCACAACCCGCATTTGGGTTCTGACCCCTATTGGCGGGTTAACGCTAGCAGACGGCCAGACTACCTCCACCGTCCGTCACGGAGAACCGCCGGGAGGGGTCAGAGCCCAAATGCGGGTTATGTGGGTTCTGCTACGGCAGTGAAGGAGCGCGCAATTGGGATCTGACCCCACCCGGCTCGGCCCCTGGAGCCAGCTCGGAGCCCAGGCTTCTCAAGTCCGCACTGCCGTGTTCGTCCACGAGCAAAAAATCCCCGCCGAGATGGAATGGGACGTGGCCGACCAGACCGCCGTGCATGCCGTCATTTGTGATGCCCAGGGTGAACCGGTGGCCACCGGGCGATTGCTGGTGCATGCACCGGGTGTCGGGCGGATCGGGCGTATGGCGGTGCTCGCCAGCCTGCGCGGCAGCGGTCTGGGGCAGCAGGTGCTGGAGGCCCTGGTGCGGGCAGCGCGCGAGCGGGGCGACACTGAGGTCTGCCTGCACGCCCAGACCAGCGCACAGGGGTTTTACGAGCGGCTGGGCTTCACGCCGCGTGGCGAGGTGTACGCGGAAGTGGGGATTGCGCACATCGAGATGTTTTTAGATATCGGCCAGTAGCTCGTAGGGCAGGGGCAGCAGGGTCAAAGCGGCCCCATCTACCGTCAAAGTCCCGTCCTGCATCGCCGCAATCTGCAGCGACACGATGGCATCCCAGCCGCCTTCGGGAGATGCTGCGGCCTGCACCACGATGCCACACGGCTGCTCGGCATCGGCGGAATGAAACACTTCCTGTCCCGCCGCCATAGCCACCTCGCCATGCACGATGGCGGCGCGGCGCTTCAGGGTGCCGCGGAACTGGCTGCGGGCCACGATCTCCTGGCCGGGGTAGCAGCCTTTTTTGAAGTTCACACCGCCCACCGACTCGTAGTTCAGCATCTGCGGCACCAGGGCCTCAAAAATCGGCGTGGACACGGTAGCGATGCCGCTGCGCACCTCGCTCCACAGCCACTGGTCCAGGCCCAGCACCGGGCCCGCGGGCGCGGGGCTGCCGGTGGGGGCGATGACCATCGTGCGCGGCTGGCCGTCGGCGGGGTAGAGGGCGACGGTGGTGGTGCCGTCCACGGTGGCGGTGGTCCAGGCGGACTGGGCCGGGCCACCGACCACTCCGTACAGGGCAAAGTCAGCTGTGGCATCCGTCAATTTGGCCTGGGCGCGCATCACAAACATGCTTAAGCGCTTGAGCGTGGCGGCCAGCAGGTCGCGGTGGCAGATGAGCAAAATCTCGGCGGCGCTGCGTTTGAAACCGATAAAGCTGGCCTGCATGCGGCCCTTGGCGTTGCAAAACGCGGCCAGGCGGGCGGTATCCTGGCCTAGCAGCGCGAAGTCTTGCGTCAGCTGGCCGTGCAGAAATTTGGCGGCATCGGCACCTTCGGCGCGGATGACACCCAGGTGGGTGAGGGGGGCGGAGCCGGTGGGTAGATGGGTCATAGTGTGAATTATCATCGCCCCTTGTTATCAATAAGGCTTGTAAGGCTGTGCGTCGTCTGATCTTGGTTTTGCTCTTGGTAGCGGGTGTGGGCGGCGGCGCAGCATGGTGGTGGTTACACCAGCCGCTGGCCCTGGCCGCACCAATGCTGGATTTGTCGGTCGAGCCCGGCACCGGCGCGCGCGGTGTGGCGCAGGCGGCGGTGGCTGCGGGCGTGCAGACCTCGCCAGTGCTGCTCTACGCCTGGTTCCGTGCGTCGGGCGATGCCCGCCAGATCAAGGCGGGCAGCTATGAAGTCACCACCGGCACCACGCCCATGGGCCTGCTGGACAAACTGGTGCGCGGCGATGAGGCGCAACGCTCGGTGACGCTGGTAGAGGGCTGGAACTTTACCCAGGTGCGCGCCGCGCTATCCAAAGCAGAGCAGCTCAGGCCCGACAGTAAGGCGCTAGGCAATGATTCCATCATGGCCGCGCTGGGCCGCCCGGGTGTGCATCCCGAGGGCCGCTTTTTCCCCGACACCTATACCTACTCCAAGGGCAGCAGTGACTTTGCGGTGCTCAAGCGGGCCATGCACGCCATGGATAAAAAACTGGCCGCCGCCTGGGCGCTGCGCCAGCCCACCAGCGAGGCCAAAACCCCCGAACAGGCGCTGATCCTGGCCAGCATCATCGAGAAAGAAACCGGCCAGTCGGGCGACCGCACCCTGGTGGCGGGCGTATTCAACAACCGGCTGCGTATCGGCATGCCGCTGCAGACCGACCCCACGGTGATCTACGGCCTGGGTGCGGCGTTTGACGGCAACCTGCGCCGCCGCGACCTGCAAACCGACTCGCCCTACAACACCTACCTGCGCCGGGGCCTGCCGCCCACGCCGATTGCCATGCCCGGCACCCAGTCGCTGCTGGCCGCCGTGCAGCCCGCCACCACCACCGCCCTGTACTTTGTGGCGCGTGGTGACGGCACCAGCCAGTTCAGCAGCAGCCTCGACGAGCACAACAACGCCGTCAACAAATTCCAAAGAAAATAGGCACACCCCCAGGCTGCAGCGCTGCGCGTCTTTCGCCAACCCCCTTGCTGGGGGCAACACCAGTGGCCCGGCAAAGCCGGTTCCACGGTGTTTCTGGAAGAGGCAGTCTCGTCGTCAAGCCTTGGTTTGTTATCTTTCAAACAAATATATGAAAACTTCGGGCATCTTTATCAGCTTTGAAGGCATAGACGGCGCGGGCAAGTCCAGCCATATTGCCGCCGTAGCCGCCGCTTTTCGGGCTCAGGGCAGGGTGGTCACGCTGACCCGCGAACCGGGCGGCACGCCGCTGGCCGAGAAGCTGCGCACCCTGGTGCTCAACGACCCCATGGACCCGTTGACCGAGGCCTTGCTGGTCTTCGCCGCCCGGCGCGACCACCTGCAGCACGTGATCGAACCTGCCCTGGCGCGGGGTGAGGTGCTGGTCTGCGACCGCTTCACCGATGCCACCTTTGCCTACCAGGGCGGTGGCCGGGGTTTCGACCTGGGCGTGCTATCTTATTTGGAGCTACTTGTGCAATCAGTACCAGCGCTAGGTGCCGATTTCATTCGTAACCCAGATGTGACACTGTGGTTTGATTTGCCACCCACCGTGGCCGCCGAACGGCTGGCCGGGGCACGCGTGCCCGACCGTTTCGAGTCCCAACCCGCCGCTTTTTTCGCCCGCGTGGCCGACGGCTACGCCCAGCGTGCCGCCCAGGCCCCGGCCCGGTTCGCGCGTATCGCTGCCGACGTGGAGCGCGACGCGGTGTGGCAGCAAATCCACGCGGTGCTAGTGGACCGTGGCTGGTTGCCTGACGATATGGGCCGCGTATGAGCAACCCTCTTTTGCCCCCCTGGGTGGCGCAGCAGCGCGACAGTCTGCTGGCCCAGCGCGGCCACGCCTGGCTGCTGCAAGGCCCCAGCGGCCTGGGCCAGTACACCTTGGCGATGGAGCTGGTGCGCGCCTGGCTGTGCGATGTGCCCACCGCCCAGGGTGCCTGCGGCGCGTGCGCCAGTTGCCATGCCATCGATGTGCACGCCCACGCCGACCTGTGCCTGCTGATGCCCGAGGCCATGATGGTCGAGCTGGGCTGGCCACTGAGCGAAAAGGCCCAGTCCGACATCGACGACAAAAAGCGCAAGGCCAGCAAGGAAATCCGCGTCGACGCCATGCGCGATGCGGTCGAGTTTGCGCAGCGCACCAGCGGTCGGGGCCGGGGCAAGGCTGTGCTGGTGTACCCGGCCGAGCGCATGAACGTTATTGCGGCCAACGCCCTGCTCAAAACCCTGGAAGAGCCGCCGGGCGACGTGAAGTTTGTGCTGGCCACGGGGGCGGCCCACCAGTTGCTGCCCACCATCCGCAGCCGCTGCATGGGCCACAACATGGTCTGGCCCGAAAAAGACGTATCCACCGACTGGCTGCAGGCGCAGGGCGTGCCCGCTGCCGATGCCCCGGTGCTGCTGGCCGCCGCCGGAAGCCGCCCGGAAGATGCCTTGCAATGGGCCCGTGCCGGACGCACCGCGCAAAGCTGGTCGGCCATTCCCCGCGCGGTGGGGCAGGGCGTGTTGACTGTGTTTTCCGACTGGGCACCGGCCCAGGTGGTGGATGCGTTGCAAAAGCTCTGCCACGACCTGTTGCTGGCCCGCGTGGGGGCCGCTCCGCGGTTTTTTGCGGCCAATGATTTGCCTGCTTCGCCGTCGGTGGGCGCGCTGACCCAGTGGTCCAAAGACCTGAACGCCACCGCCCGGGTGGTCGAGCACCCCTTCAATGCGGGGCTGCTGCTGGAATCGCTGGTGGGCCGGGCCCAAAACGTCCTAAACTCACGTCCATGAGCAGCAACCATTCTTCGCCCCGCCCCAGCGTCATCCAACTGGCCATCAAGGAAAAAGGCGCGCTGCACGCGGCCTACATCCCGATGTTCACCGAGGGCGGCCTGTTCATCGCCACCTCGCGCGATTACCAGCTGGGCGACGACGTGTATGTGCTGCTCTCGTTGCCGGACGACCCGCAGCGTTACCCCATCGCCGGGCGTGTAGCCTGGGTCACGCCTGCCCGCGCGGCAGGCAACCGCACCCAGGGCGTGGGTATCCAGTTTCCCAAAGAGGAAAAAGCCCGCGTGCTGAAGATCAAGATTGAAGAGATCTTGGGCCCCCATCTTGCGTCGGACCGCCCCACGCAAACCATCTAGTTTTCTCCGCGCTTTCGCGCGCCGCCATGTTCACCGATTCCCACTGCCATCTCAGCTACCCCAACCTGGTAGCCAACCTACCCGCCATCCGCGCCGCCATGGCCGAGGCGCAGGTCACCCGCGCCCTGTGCATCTGCACCACGCTCGAAGAGTTTGCCGACGTGCACGCGCTGGCCACCGGTTATGACAACTTCTGGGCCACGGTAGGTGTGCACCCCGACAACGACGACGTGTTAGAGCCCACGCTGGAGGATTTGCTGCAACGCTCGGCCTTGCCCCGCGTGGTGGGCATTGGTGAGACCGGGCTGGACTACTACCGCCTGGGCGAACGCAGCGTGGCCGACATGGAATGGCAGCGCAACCGCTTTCGCACCCACATCCGCGCCGCCCGCCAGGTGGACAAGCCGCTGGTGGTCCACACCCGCAGCGCCTCGGACGACACCATCGCCATCCTGCGCGAAGAGGGCGAGGATGGGTCGGCGGGCAGCGCGGGCGGCGTGTTCCACTGCTTTACCGAAACCGAGGCTGTGGCCCGTGCCGCGCTGGACCTGGGTTTTTACATTTCTTTCTCGGGCATTTTGACCTTCAAGACCGCCCAGGACATCCGCGACGTGGCCGCGTTCGTGCCCATGGACCGCCTGCTGATCGAGACCGACAGCCCCTACCTCGCGCCCATGCCGTTCCGGGGCAAGACCAATACGCCCGCGTACGTGCCGTATGTGGCGAAGCAGGTGGCGCAGATCAAAAACATCTCGGTAGAAGAGGTGGCGCACACCACCAGCGCCAATTTCGACCGCCTGTTTCGCGGAGTTTTGTCGTGATAAAACACTTCAAGAAAGCCGTCTACCTTGTTGTTTTAATGGGGTTTAGTGCAGTTCAAGCCGGTTCGTTTGACGATTTTTTCACCGCCGTCCAACGCGACGATGCGGGCGGCATCCAGACGCTGCTGCAACGCGGTTTTGACGGCAATACCACCGATACGCAAGGCCGCTCGGGCCTGTACCTGGCACTCAAGGGCGAGAACTTCAAAGCCGCCGATGCCTTGCTGGCTTGGCCGAATATCAAAACCGAGACCCGCACGCCCCAGGACGAAAGCCCGCTGATGCTGGCCGCGCTGCAGGGCCAGTTGGCGCTGTGCAGCCAGCTCATCGCCAAGGGCGCAGATGTCAACAAGACCGGCTGGACCCCGCTGCACTATGCCGCCACCCACGGCCATCTGGACGTGATGCGCCTGCTGCTGGAGAACCATGCCTACATCGACGCGGCCTCGCCCAATGGCAGCACGCCGCTGATGATGGCCGCGCAGTACGGCACGGACGAGGCCGTCAAGCTGCTGCTGGACGAAGGCGCCGACCCGATGCTGAAGAACCAGAAAAGCCTGACCGCCATCGACTTCGCCCAAATCGCCAACCGCCCGGCCACGGTGGAGATGGTTTCCGCCGCCGTGCGGGCCCGCAAACCCAAAGGCACCTGGTAACTACATCGCCAGCGCCATCGCTGCCATGGCCACCATGCCCACGTCTTCGATGATGGTGACGGTGGACATGGGCAGCTGGAACACCGTGCCCAGGCAGGCACAGCGGATGCTGCGTTTGTTAAGCACCGCGCTAACCACCCCGATCGCCGAAAAGCCCATCACCACCAGCGTCACCGCGTTGGTGAGCACCGGCTGAAAGTTCGCCAGGTAGGCCACGCCCAGCGCCAGCTCCACAAACGGGTAGATAAACCCCCAGGGCCGCCAGCGCCGCGCCAGCAGGTCGTAGCCCGCGTACGCGTCGGCAAACGCGGCCACGTCCAGCAGCTTGAAGAACGAAAACACCAGGAAGAACCCGGCCATGAAATAGCGCATGGTCTCCATGGCGCTGGCCTGCGCGCCCTGCACCAGCAGGCTGGCACCCAGGATGTAGGCCACTATCAGCAGCAGCGGGCGGTAGGTGGCGAACCAGCTGGGAGCGATGGCCGGTGGTGCAGGCGGTGGCTCCACCACAGCGGGCGCTGTGATGCTGTAGTGGGTGCCCGCCAGCGCGGCTTGCAGGGTGGCTACGTCCGCAGGGCCCGGCACCGTGGCCTGGGGCGGCTTGAGTTGCACTTGCACGCCGGGGACGACGGCTTCCAGTTTGGCCTGTACGCGCTTGACGCAGCCGCCGCAGGTCATGCCGGTGATTTCAAAAGTAGTCATGGTGGTCATACTCCATCAATGTGGTTCGGTTTTTAATTTCGCGCGGCGCAGGCGCAGGGCATTGGTGATGACCGAGGCCGAGCTCAGGCTCATGGCCAGCGCCGCCACCATGGGCGACAGCAGCCAGCCGGTCCAGGGGAATAGCACGCCCGCAGCCAAGGGCACGCCCAGCGCGTTGTAGACAAAGGCAAAACCCAGGTTCTGCCGCATATTGGCCATGGTGGCGTTGGACAAGGCCCGGGCCGTGGCGATGCCGCGCAGATCGCCTTTCACCAGGGTCACCTGGGCGCTGTTCATGGCCACGTCGGTGCCGGTGCCCATGGCAATGCCCACATCGGCCTGGGCCAGCGCCGGGGCATCGTTGATGCCGTCGCCTGCCATGGCGACCTTGCGGCCTTCTTTTTGCAGCCGCAGCACCAGGGCCAGTTTGTCAGCGGGTTTAACTTCGCCGTACACCTCGGTGATGCCCAACTGCTGGGCTACGGCCTGCGCGGTACCCACGCCGTCGCCGCTGGCCATCACGATGCGGATGCCCGCTGCGGTCAGGGCCGCCAGGGCTTCGGCGGTGCTGGCCTTGATGGGGTCGGCCACTGCCAGCAGCCCGGCCAGTTGGCCATCCACCGCCAGGTAGATGACGCTGGCACCGTCGCTGCGCAAGGCTTCGGCCGGCACATTGAGCGCGGCGACCACCAAGCCCAATTGCTCCATCAGCACGGTGTTGCCCAGCGCCAGGGCGTGCCCCTCCACCTGGCCCTGCACGCCAATGCCACTGGCCGATGTAAAGCCCTCCACAGGGGCCAGGGCCAGGCCACGGTCGCGGGCGGCGCGGACGATGGCATCGGCCAGCGGGTGCTCGCTGCCCTGGTCCAGGCTGGCGGCCAGCCGCAGCACGTTGTCGGCATCGAAGCCCGGCAGGGGCAGGGCGCTGTGGAACACAGGTTTGCCCTCGGTCAGCGTGCCAGTTTTATCGACGACCAGGGTGTCGATCTGGCGGAAGTTTTCAATGGCCGCCGCATCGCGGAACAGCACGCCCTGGGTGGCCCCGCGCCCGGTGGCCACCATGATGGACATGGGTGTGGCCAGGCCCAGCGCACAGGGGCAGGCGATGATGAGCACGGCCACGGCGTTGATCAGCCCGTAGCTCCAGCTGGGCGCGGGGCCGAAAAGGCCCCAGGCCAGCAGGGTCAGCACCGCAATGGACACCACGCCCCACACAAAGTAGCCCGCCACCGCATCGGCCATGCGCTGCATGGGCGCTTTGGAGCGCTGGGCCTGCACCACCATCTGCACAATTTGCGCGAGCATGGTGCCGGAGCCCACCCGCTCGGCCTGCATGGTGAGCGCACCCGTGGTGTTCAAGGTGGCACCGATGAGCTTGTCGCCGCTGCGCTTGGTCACCGGCATGGGTTCGCCGGTCAGCATGGACTCGTCCACCGCGCTGCTGCCATCCAGCACCACACCGTCCACCGGCACTTTTTCGCCGGGGCGTACGCGCAGGCGGTCGCCAATGTGTACGTGGGTGAGCGGAATGTCGGCTTCGCTGCCGTCTTTGGCGATGCGGCGGGCGGTTTTGGGCACCAGGCCCAGCAGGGATTTGATGGCCGCCGAGGTTTGCGAGCGGGCCTTGAGCTCCAGCAACTGGCCCAGCAAGGTGAGCGAAATGATCGTCGCCGCCGCCTCGAAGTACACCGCCACCCGGCCCATGGACATGAACGATGCCGGAAACACCTGCGGTGCCAGCGTGGCCACCAGGCTGTAGACAAAGGCCGCGCCGGTGCCCAGGCTGATCAGGGTCCACATGTTCGGGCTGCGGTTGCGCAGAGATTGCCAGCCGCGCACAAAAAACGGCGCACCCGCCCACAGTACCACCGGCAGGCTCAGGACCAGCTCGATCCAGCTTTGCACTTGCATGTCGAACCAATGAAAACGGTGCCCCAGCATGGCCAGCACCATCACGGTAATGCTCAGTGGCAGGGTCCACCAGAAGCGGCGGCGAAAGTCCACCAGCTCGGGGTTTTCTACCTCGTCCAGGCTGGGCATTTCCGGCTCCAGCGCCATGCCGCAATGCGGGCAGCTACCAGGGTGGTCTTGCCGCACCTCGGGGTGCATGGGGCAGGTGTAGATGGCCCCGGCCACTGCGGGTGCCGGGCTGGGCTCTGGTGGAGCGAGGTACTTCTGCGGATTAGCGGCAAACTTGGTTTTACAGCCTGCACTACAAAAATAGTAGCTATGACCTGAGTGATTATGGGCGTGAACAGACTTTTCGGTCACAGTCATGCCACAGACAGGGTCTTTCATGGAGGCTCCTTTGCAAACTCTATGGGTCGAGCGTAAACTCCGTAGTCAACCCCAGAGTCAAGTGTTTTTGAAAGGTTTTTTATGGAATCCACTGGCTCCGCCACCCTGACCATCGGCAAGCTGGCCCAAGCCGCCGGGGTCGGGGTGGAAACCATCCGCTACTACCAGCAGCGTGGCCTGTTGCCGGTGCCCGAGTCGCGTGGGGCCTACCGCTATTACCCGGTGGCGCTGGGCCAGCGCATCCGTTTCATCAAGCGCGCGCAGGAGCTGGGCTTCTCGCTGGACGAGGTGGCCGAACTGCTGTCGCTGGAAGACGGCCTGGACCGCAGCGCCATCCGGCAGATCGCGGGCCAGCGGCTGGACGAGATCCGCATCCGGCTGGCCGACCTGCAGCGCATGCAGCAGGCGCTTTCGCATCTGATCGATAGCTGCGAACACACCGGCAAAGAGCTGCCGTGCCCCATCATTGAGACGCTGGCGCAAGCTGGAGATCGGTGACCACCAGCGCGCTCCCGATCTGCTCGGCGGTGAACCTCACCTTGTCGCCTGGTTTTACGTTCTCCAGCAGGGCCGGGCTTTTAACCTGGAACACCATGCTCATGGGCGGCATGTCCAGGTTCTTGATCTCGCCGTGGCGCAGGGTGATTTTTTGGGCTGGCAGATCGACTTTGCGGACTTCGCCGTCGGCCCAGGGCAGCACGGGTTGAGCGAAAGCGGTGGTGCTGAAAAAGCTGGCAACAAGAATGGCGGTACTGATTTTCATGGTGGCTCCTGTTGGTTAGGCTGCAACGGTGATCTTGCCGACCATGCCGGCCTGGTAGTGGCCGGGGATCAGGCAGGCAAAGGCGAAGCTGCCGGGGCGGTTGAAGGTCCAGACGATGCTGCCGCTATGGCCCGCGCCCACATGGGCCATGTAGGGCTCGTCGTGCTCCATGCCGGGGAACTTCACCATCAGCGCGGCGTGCTCGTCTAGTGCGGCCTGGGTGCCAATCACCAGCTCGTGGCCGAGCGCGCCGGGGTTCTTCATGGTGAAGCGGATGGTTTCCCCCAGCTTGGCGGTGATGTTGTCGGGGCTGAAGCGCATGCTGTCGAGCATGCTGATCTGTACGGTGCGCTTGGCCGCTTTGGCATCGCCTGCAATGCCCCAGTCGGTTTGCTCTTTTTTCACCGGGCCGTGGGATGCGGCGTGGCCAGGCCCGGCCAGCACCGGGCCAGCTGCGGCCAGGAGGGCGGTGGAGGCGAGGGTGTGGAGAACGTGTCTGCGGTGTGCCATGGGTGTGCTTTCGGTAAATTTAGGGAAAATAGGGCTCTAGCGCTTATTCAATGGGCGGTAGCAGCTATCAAATCAATAGTGTTTAGGGATCAATGCCCACTGTGCGCGCCCGCACCGGGCTTGCGAACTTGCACCGCATCGGTGGGTGCGACGGCTGCCGGGCGCGCAGGTTCGGCCAAGTCACCAGTCCATTCAAACGCCTGCGTGCCCGGCGGCTGCCGGTAGGCTCCGGGGTCGCTGTAGTCGCCCGGCTTTTGGTCTTTGCGCACTTTGAGGGTGGTGAACATGCCGCCCATCTCGATGGGGCCGTAGGGGCCGTTGCCGGTCATCATGGGCAGGGTCTGGTCGGGCAGGGGCATTTGCATCTCGCCCATGTCGGCCATGCCGCGCTCGCCCATCAGCATGTAGTCGGGCACCAGTTTCTGGATCTTTTGCACCAGGCCCCGGTGGTCCACGCCCACCATGTTGGGCACGTCGTGGCCCATCGCGTTCATGGTGTGGTGGCTTTTGTGGCAATGCAGCGCCCAGTCGCCGGGCTCATCGGCCAGAAATTCGATCTGCCGCATCTGGCCTACCGCGATGTCGGTGGTCACCTCGGGCCAGCGGGCGCTGGGCGGCACCGGGCCGCCATCCGTGCCGGTAACCACAAATTCATGGCCGTGCAGGTGGATGGGGTGGTTGGTCATGGTGAGGTTGCCCACGCGGATGCGCACCTGGTCGCCCTGGCGCACGTTGAGCGTGTCAATGCCGGGGAAGGCCCGGCTGTTCCAGGTCCACAGGTTCTGGTCCAGCATGGTGTTGGGCCGGGGCGTGGTGCTGCCGGGGCTGATGTCGTAGGCGTTGAGCAGAAAGCAGAAGTCGCGCTGCACTTCGGCTATATGCACCGTTTTGGCCTTGGGGTGGGTCACCCAGAAGCCCATCATGCCCATGGCCATTTGCACCATTTCGTCGGCGTGCGGGTGGTACATGAAGGTGCCGGGGCGGCGCGCCACAAACTCGTAGACAAAGGTTTTGCCCACCGGAATCTGCGGCTGGGTGAGCCCGCCCACGCCATCCATGCCGTTGGGCAGGCGCTGGCCGTGCCAGTGGACGGTCGTGTGCTCGGGCAGGCGGTTGGTGACGAAGATGCGCACGCGGTCGCCCTCCACCACCTCGATGGTCGGGCCGGGGGATTGGCCGTTGTAGCCCCACAGCGTGGCCTGCATGCCGGGGGCGATTTCGCGTACCACCGGTTCGGCCACCAGGTGGAACTCTTTCACCCCCGCGTTCATACGCCAGGGGCAGGTCCAGCCGTTGAGCGTGACCACCGGGTTGTACGGGCGGCCATTGGGCGGGGTGAGCGGCGCGGCGGTGGCGGCTGTGGTGGCGATCACCGGCTCGGGCAGGGCGGCCAGGGCGACTTTGCTGACGCTGGCGGCTGCCACAGCGGATAGGGCTGCGCCGCCAAAAAAGGTTCTGCGGTCCATATCAATGTCCTTGGGTGGGTGCGGCGCTTGCGCCAGATGAGAGGGATGCCAGCGCGCCAGGCGAGGTGCCTGTCAACGTGGTTTGCAGGTCGGCCTCGGCCAGCCAGAAGTCGCGCTGGGCTTCGATGGCGCTGTTGACGGCCAGGCTTTGCTGCCGGGTCTCGGTCAAAAGATCCCACACGCTGGCCAGCATGCCGTTGTAGCGCAGCACCTGCTCCTCCAGGATGAACTTGCGTAGCGGCACGATCTCGTCGCGGTAGTGCACGGCCAGATCAAACGCGGTGCGGTAGGCAAAGCTGGCCTCGCGCGCCTCCGATCGGGCCAGGATGGCCACGGCACGCACCTGGGCGGTGGATTGCAGATAGACCGCCTTGGACCGGGCATGGCGGGCACCACCCCAGTCGAACAGCGGCAGGGGCAGTTCCAGCTCCCAGCCGCGCTGGGTGTCCTTGCCGCCGTGGGCGTTGTCGAACGTGGTGTTGCGGCTGTAGCTGAGGGCCAGACCGTCGAAATAGCCCACCACCTTGTCAAAGCCTTCCTGCCGGGCGATGTATCCAGTGCGCGCCACGGCAGCCCGCACGTCCAGTCGCTCGCGCAGGGCCTGGGCTTCGATGTCGGCCATCTCGGTCGCGGCCTTGGGCAGGTCGGGCAGGCGGTCTGGCAGCACAAAGCCGGTTTGCGCGCCCCACAGGCCCATCAGGCGGATGAGCTTTTCGCGGCTGCTGAAGGCCGCTTGCTGGGCGCGGGCCAGTTGTGCGGTGGCCTCTGCCAGCAGTAGCTGTTCGCGGGCCTGCTCCAGGCGGCTCCAGTTGCCCACCCGGGCCATGCGCCGGGCCAGTTCGGCACCGGCCTCGGCGGCTTCTTTCACCTCGCGCAGGTACTGGGCGCTTTGCTGGGCGGCCACGGCGGTGATCCAGGCTTTGCGGGTGTCTGCGGCCAGCCGCACCACGTCTTGCGCGGCCTGCAACTTGGCCATTTCGTGCTGCTGGCCTTGCCACTGGGCGCGCCAGGGCAGGGCCAGCAGCCCGAACACGTTGAAGCTGAGCATGCGCTCGATTTCGCGGGTGTCGCCTTCGGTAAAACGGCCGATGGCGAAGTGCGGGTTGGGCAGGCGGCCCATTTGCACGCGGTCAGCGTCGCTCACGCCCAGCGTCGCAAGCGTTGCCTGCAATTGCGGGCTGTTCAGCAGGGCGATGCGCACCGCGGCCTCGGCGCTGAGCGGCTGGGCCAGCAGGTCAGCAACGGCTTGCGGATCAGGTTTCAGCTGCGGGTTGACGCCGCCGGTTTTGCCCTGGGTGAGCTGTTGCACCGCGCCCAGGTCGCCGTCGGGCGAGAGCGTGGCGCAGCCCGTCAAGACCAGCAGGGCCAGGGCCGTGCCGGTGGTTTTCAAGCGGCGGCTCATTTGGCAACTTGGGGGTTTTGGGCAGGCTGGGCCCGTTCCCACTTGAGCACATCCGCATGGCCGCGCGGGAACTGGGCCACGTCGGCATGGGCGCGTTTCCAGTCCAGCGATCGGGTTTCGACCCCGGTGGGGGTGTCGATAAACACCGAGCGGTAGGCCACGGCGGGCACGCGAACGGAAGGGTCGGCAGGGCTTTGCGCGCCCGCAGCGGCGCACAGCAGTGCACTGGCGCTAAAAAGAAAGGTTCTCAAAATAATCTCCTGAACGACACAAGCTGCGCCCGCAACGCTGACGAATCAGGCATATTGCGGACGGACTACGGCTGGGACGTTCAGGAAATCGGTGGCTTCAGCGCAAACGCGGCGGGCGCGCTGGCGAACCGGGCGGGGCCGGTGGTGGGCTGCGTTTGGGGCAGCCAGGGGGTGGGGAGGGTGGAAAACGGCGCGGGGGCGGCCACGCTGTGGCACATCTGGCACAGCGGGCAGGTGCCGCAGTGGGTGCTGGTGGTGGAATCGGACGGTTCAGCGCCTGCGGTCTCATGGCAATCCGCCTGAATATCTGCATCAAAAGTGGCCTCAGCGCTTATTCCGTGGGCGTGAGAAGCTACTGTTTGTGTAGCGCCTGCCTGTGTGGCCATCATGTCCATCGCCATGGCCTCGCCCACCCAGCCGCGCAAGGGCAGCAGGACGAGCATGAGGATGAGGACGAGGCGGCGCATGGTGGACGGATGCTATCCCAAGTTTTAGCGGCTGCGCGACTTCATGGCTCGCTCAACTTCGCGCTTGCCTTCGCGGTCCTTGATGGTGTCGCGCTTGTCGTGCTCGGCCTTGCCCTTGGCCAGGGCGATTTCGCATTTGATCTTGCCGGCCTTCCAGTGCAGGTTCAGCGGCACCAGGGTGTAGCCCTTTTGTTCCACCTTGACGATCATTTTCTTGATCTGCTCCTTGTGCAGCAGCAGTTTCTTGGTGCGCACCTTGTCGGGGCTGATGTGGGTAGAGGCCGAATTCAGCGGGTGGATCTGGCAGCCGATCAAGAACAGCTCGCCCGCGCGCACCACCACGTAGCCGTCGGTAAGCTGCACCTTGCCCTCGCGCAACGACTTGACCTCCCAGCCTTCCAGCACCAGGCCGCACTCGATGCGCTCCTCGAAGAAGTAGTTAAAAGCGGCCTTTTTGTTGTCGGCAATGCGGGCGGTAGGATCGGGTTTTTTGGCCATTAGGGTCTAGAGGAGAAGAGGGCGGGAGCAGGTTCTACAATCCCGCGCAGCCCTCCATTCTATGAAAAACGTCCACAAGTCCGTCCTCATCTGGTACAGCGCCGAAGAAATGTTCGCCCTGGTCACCCAGGTCGCGCTGTATCCACAGTTTTTACCCTGGTGCGACCAGGCCGCCGTGCTCAGCGAAGAGGCCGATGGCATGACGGCCGAAGTGGGTATTGCGTTTGGCGGCATCCACCAGAAGTTTGTCACCCAGAACACCCACGTGGCCGGGCGGCAAGTGGGCATGCGGCTGATCAAGGGCCCGTTTTCCAACCTGGACGGCACCTGGAACTTCACCCCCGTGGGCGACGGCAGCCAGCGTGCCTGCCGGGTCGATCTGCAACTCAACTACGGTTTTGACAATATCGCCCTGTCGGCCCTGGTCGGCCCGGTGTTCGACCGCATCGCAGGCAGCCTGGTCGATGCCTTTGTGAAGCGCGCCGAGCAGGTCTATGGCTGATACGGTGTTCAACATCACCGTGGTGTGCGCCGTGACACCTGGCAACGTGGTCGAAGTGCCGTTGGATCTGCCTGTGGGTGCTTGTGTGGCCGATGCCCTGCGTGTCTGCAGTGCCCTGCCCGTTTTTGCCAGTGTGGATCTGCCGGGCCTGGATACCGGGGTCTGGGGCACATTGGCAGCACCTATCCAGGCGTTGGTGGAGGGCGACCGGCTGGAGCTCTACCACCCGCTCACCGTCGACCCCAAAGTCGCCCGCCGCACCCGTTTCACCCGCCAGGGCGCAGGCCGTGCTGGCCTGTTCACCAAGAAGCGGGCGGGAGCCAAAGCGGGGTATTGAAGTTACTTGCAGTCGGCGTTGATCACGTCCTGCAGGCGCTTCATTTCGCTGGCACGGGCTGCGTCGTCCAGGATTTCGCGCTCGCCCTTGTCATTGGTGCGGGCGATGCGCACCCCTGAGTCGAAATTGGCCTTGGATTGTTTGGCCCGCACGCAGTTTTCGGCCTGGGCAGCGGCGTTTTTGTCTACTTCGGCCTTGCGCTGGGCGGCTTCGGTGGCTTCGGCCTGCTTTTTCTTCTCTTCCAAAGCCTTGTCCACGCCGCTGATCTTGGGCGCAGAAGCAGCCGAAGCCGCCGCAGCGGGTATTGCGGGCGCGACCACCGGTGCGGCTTTGGCCGTACCACCGGGTTGGCGCAGTATATTTTTGGCGGGAATATCGGGCGGCGGGCCCCGGTCGCTGAACACTTTGCGGCCGGTGTTGTCTATCCATTGCCACTGGGCAGCAGCACCCCAGGACACAGCACATCCCAGGGCCAATGCAAGCAATTTGTGCAGTTTCATGTGCGGAGTTTACGGCGGGCCGTGTGGTTTTACGCGTTTTGGACGGGTATGGGCGCAATTGCACCATGCTTGTTACAGAAATAGGGGTTCTTGCGGGCTAGTACAATCTGTCTTTTGGAGCTTTCTATATGCGTCTGCTAGGAAAAGCGCTCACTTTCGACGATGTGTTGTTGGTGCCTGCGTTCTCCCAAGTCCTGCCCAAGGACACCTCTCTTGCGACCCGCCTCTCCCGCAACATCACCCTGAACCTGCCCCTGGTGTCCGCCGCCATGGACACCGTCACCGAAGCCCGCTTGGCCATCGCCATGGCCCAGGAAGGCGGCATGGGTATCGTGCACAAGAACTTCACACCCAAGCAGCAAGCTGCCGAAGTGCTCAAGGTCAAGCGCTACGAATCCGGTGTGCTGCGCGACCCGGTCATCATCACCCCCAGCCACACCGTGCGCCAGGTGATCGATATGTCGGCCCAGCTGGGCATCTCCGGCTTTCCGGTGTGCGACGGCGGCAAGGTCGTCGGCATCGTCACCAGCCGCGACTTGCGGTTTGAAACCCGCTACGACGTGCCCGTGAGCCAGATCATGACGCCGCGCGAGAAGCTGGTCACGGTCAAGGAAGGTGCGTCGCTGGCCGAGGCCAAGGCGCTGCTGAACAAGTCCAAGCTCGAGCGTCTGCTGGTCATCAACGATGCGTTCGAGCTCAAGGGCCTGATCACCGTCAAGGACATCACCAAACAAACCAGCTTCCCCAACGCGGCGCGCGATGCCCGTGGCCAGTTGCGCGTAGGCGCAGCGGTGGGTGTGGGCGAGGGCACCGAAGAGCGTGTCGAAGCCCTGGTGCGTGCCGGTGTGGATGCCATCGTGGTGGATACCGCCCACGGCCACAGCAAGGGCGTGATCGAGCGCGTGCGCTGGATCAAGCAAAACTACCCCCACATCGACGTGATCGGCGGCAACATCGCCACCGGCGCGGCCGCCTTGGCCCTGGCCGAAGCCGGTGCGGATGCGGTTAAGGTCGGCATCGGCCCCGGCAGCATTTGCACCACCCGCATCGTGGCAGGCGTGGGCGTGCCGCAGATCATGGCGATTGACAACGTGGCCACCGCCTTGCAAGGCAGCGGCGTGCCCTTGATTGCCGATGGCGGCATCCGCTACAGCGGCGACATCGCCAAGGCCATCGCCGCCGGTGCCAGCACCGTGATGATGGGGGGCATGTTTGCCGGTACCGAGGAAGCGCCGGGCGAAGTGGTGCTGTTCCAGGGTCGCAGCTACAAGAGCTACCGGGGCATGGGCAGCATCGGTGCCATGCAGCAGGGCAGTGCCGACCGCTACTTCCAAGAGGTCAACACCGGCAACCCTAACGCCGACAAACTGGTGCCCGAAGGCATTGAAGGCCGGGTCCCATACAAGGGCTCCATGGTCTCCATCATTTTCCAAATGGCGGGCGGCATCCGGGCCAGCATGGGCTACTGCGGTTGCGCCACCATCGAAGATATGAAAAATAAAGCCGAATTTGTGGAAATTACCGCAGCCGGCATCCGCGAAAGCCATGTACACGACGTGCAAATCACCAAAGAAGCCCCCAACTACCGGTCAGAATAGCCCCGACAGTATTTTTGCTGTTGAGTTGTATACCGTTTAAAGGAGAAATTCCATGGGCATGATTTCGTTTATCAAAGAAGCGGGTCAAAAACTGTTTGGCAACAAACCTGAAATTGCTGCGGCTGTCGCGGAGCCAAGCAACCAGGAAAAGGCCGCTGCGGCCAACACGGCTGCGGCGGATGCCATCGGCACCTACATCAAGGCGCAAGGCTTGTCCACCGACGGCCTGACCATCGCCTTCAACGGTGCCGACCAGATCGTCACCGTGGGTGGTGCCGTGGCCGACATGGAAACCCGCGAGAAGATCGTCGTCTGCTGCGGTAACGTCCAAGGTGTCGCGGGTGTGGCCGATGAGATGACCTGTCCCGAGGTGCCAGAGTGCACCTACCACACGGTGGTCAGCGGCGATACCCTGAGCGCCGTGGCCAAGAAAGCCTATGGCAACGCCAATCTGTACCCGCAGATTTTTGAAGCCAACAAGCCCATGCTGAGCAGCCCGGACAAAATCTACCCCGGCCAAGTTCTGCGGATTCCCGCGCAAGCCTAAAGCGCATTTTTGTCGATAGATCCGGGCAGCCTCGCGCTGCCCGTTTTTCATTTTTAGCCCCACGTCCATGTCCACCCACCAAAAAATCCTCATCCTCGATTTCGGTTCGCAAGTGACCCAGCTCATCGCCCGCCGCGTGCGCGATGCCCATGTGTTTTGCGAAGTCCATCCCTGCGATGTGACCGACGATTGGATGCGCGCCTACGCGGCCGATGGCAATCTGAAGGGCATCATCCTGTCCGGCAGCCACGCCAGCGTGACCGAGGACACCACCGACCGCGCGCCCCAGGCCGTGTTCGACCTGGGCGTGCCGGTGCTGGGCATTTGCTACGGCATGCAAACCATGGCGCAGCAGCTGGGCGGCAAGGTGGAAACCGGCAACACCCGTGAATTTGGTTTTGCCAGTGTGCGCGCCCGTGGCCACACCGCGCTGCTCAAAGACATTGCCGACTTCACCACGCCCGAGGGCGAGGGCATGTTGAATGTGTGGATGAGCCACGGCGACAAGGTCACCGAGCTGCCACCCGGCTTCAAGCTGATGGCCAGCACCGACAGCTGCCCCATCGCCGGTATGGCCGACGAATCTCGCCATTTCTACGCCGTGCAATTCCACCCCGAAGTGACCCACACGGTACAAGGCCAGGCGCTGCTGAACCGTTTTGTGCTGGGCATCTGCGGCACCCGCCCTGACTGGATCATGGGCGACTACATCGCCGAGGCCGTAGCCCACATCCGCGCCCAGGTGGGCGACGAAGAGGTGATTCTGGGCTTGTCTGGGGGCGTGGACTCGTCTGTGGCCGCTGCCCTGATCCACCGCGCGATTGGCGACCAATTGACCTGCGTCTTTGTGGACCACGGCCTGCTGCGACTCAACGAGGGCGACATGGTGATGGACATGTTCGTTGGCAAGCTGCACGCCAAGGTGATCCGCGCCGATGCCAGCGATCTGTTCCTGGGCAAGCTGGCGGGCGTGACCGACCCTGAAGCCAAGCGCAAGATCATCGGCGGCGAGTTCGTCACCGTGTTCAAGCAGGAAGCCGCCAAGCTCAAGGGCGACGGTGCCAAGGGTGCCAAGTGGCTGGCCCAGGGCACGATCTACCCCGACGTGATCGAGTCCGGCGGTGCCAAAAGCAAAAAAGCCGTCACCATCAAAAGCCACCACAACGTGGGCGGCCTGCCAGCCGAACTGGGCCTGAAGCTGCTGGAACCCCTGCGTGAGCTGTTCAAGGACGAAGTGCGCGAACTCGGCGTGGCCCTGGGCCTGCCCGCCAACATGGTCTACCGCCACCCGTTTCCTGGCCCCGGCCTGGGCGTGCGCATTTTGGGCGAAGTCAAAAAGGAATACGCCGACCTGCTGCGCCGCGCCGATGCGATCTTCATCGAAGAGCTGCACAACTTTAAGGACGAAGCCACCGGCAAGACCTGGTACCAGCTCACCAGCCAGGCGTTCACCGTGTTCCTGCCGGTCAAGAGCGTGGGCGTAATGGGTGATGGCCGCACCTACGACTACGTGGTGGCCCTGCGCGCGGTGCAGACCAGCGACTTCATGACCGCCGACTGGGCCGAGCTGCCCTACGCGCTGCTCAAAAAAGTGTCGGGCCGCATCATCAACGAAGTGCGCGGCATCAACCGCGTGACCTACGACGTATCGAGCAAACCACCTGCCACCATTGAGTGGGAGTGAGGGACGCTATTGGCAATGATCGCGCGCAAGCGGGAGCTTGAAAATCAAATACGATGAACGCCCTGACTCCGCGCGATTGCCAGATTCAAACCCAAAACCTCACTCAGACCCAGCCTTCAGCTTGAGCCTCTTCATGATGGCCTGGTTGTTTGCCGAGGTCGCGGCCAGCACTTGCCGCAGCTGATCCACCGAGGTCTCTTGCGGTAAATCCAGGCCTTGCGCAGCCAGTGCCTCACGGTATTTGACGGTGAGCACGACCTTTTCCATCTCACTCTTGATTCGATCGACAATTGGCCTGGGCGTGCTGCTCAGAACGCTGACGCCGACACTTGCATGCGGAAGAACAAAATCCGGCAGCCCCAATTCACCGAAGGTTGGCACATTGGGAAGGTGTTGGGAGCGCGTCGACGAGACGACTGCAAGTCCCTTGAGCTTGCCGCTCTTGATGAGCGGGACGACGTTGCCCACAACCTCAAAGGTCAATTGAACCTGGTTGCCCAGCAGGTCGTTGATGATCGGCGCTGAACCCTTGTACGGAACGATCAGCATGTCGGTACCGCTCTTTTCCCTGAGCATTTCACCAAGGAGATAGGAGCGCGTGCCGATGCTGTGGTTCGCGACGCTGACCGATCGGGGATTATGCTTGGCGTAGTCCAGTACTTCCTTGACGTTGTTTGGCGGGAAAGCCGTGCTGGCCACCAACATGTGGACCATGCTGCTCGCTTCAGCGACATAGGTGAACGTCTTGAGTACGTCGTAGGGCTTCTTCACGGTCAGGGGGATGTCGGACATGACACTCGACGGCCCCACCATCCAGGTGTAGCCATCGGACGGTGCAGCCATCACGGCCTGCTCGGCCACCGTGGCCGCACCGCCCGGCCTGTTGTCCACCAACACGGTCTGACCCAGATTCACCCGCAGCTGTTCGGCGAGCAATCGGGCCACCATGTCGGAAATGCCGCCCGGCGGCGCGGGGACGATCAGGCGAATGGGTTTATTCGGCCATTCCTGCGCCATTGCTGGCGATACCGCCGCTGCGAGGGAGAATGCCGCTATCGCCAGGACTCGCAGTTTCAGTGCATTGAATTTCATGGGTCACCTTAAAAGCGGATCTGTTAAATAACGAAGATTGATGAGCCGGTCGTTTTCCGGCCTTCAAGATCACGGTGCGCCTGCATCGCATCTTCCAGGGCATAGCGCTGGTTGATCTCGATGCGGATACGGCCTGCCGCCACGTGGCCGAACAGTTCACCGACCAGTTCCGCCTTCTCAAGCGGATCGGCAATGTAGTCGGCCAGGCCCGGACGGGTGATGTAAGCGGAGCCTTTGCGGGCCAGGATGGCCGGGTCAAACGGGGGGATCTTTCCGGATGAGGTACCCACGCACACCAGCAAACCACGGCGCTTGAGCGAATCCAGCGACGACATGAAAGTGTCTTTGCCCACGCTGTCAAACACCACCGAGACGCCTACGCCGTCGGTGATCTCGCGCACGCGCTTGGCAACGTCTTCATGGCTGTAGTTGATGATGTGGTCGCAACCGTGGGCGCGCGCCACTTCGGCCTTGGCCTCGGTGGAGACGGTGCCAATGACGTTGAGGCCCAGCAGCTTGGCCCATTGCGACACGATCAGGCCCACGCCCCCGGCGGCGGCATGCAGCAGAACAGTTTCACCGCGCTGGAACGGGTAGACCTTGCGGCACAGGTAAGAAGCGGACAGGCCACGCATGGTCATGGCCGCCGCGGTCTCGCAACTGATGGCATCCGGCAGCTTGATCAGCGGTGCGGCGGAGATCAGGCGCTCTGTACTGTAGGCGCCCAGCGTGTTGGTAAAACCGGTATAGGTGACGCGGTCGCCGACCACGAAATCGGTCACGCCTTCGCCAACCGCCTCAATCACGCCCGACGCTTCGTTGCCGATCCCGCTGGGCATGGGCACCGGGTAGATGCCGCTGCGGAAATAGGTATCGGCAAAGTTCAGGCCCACCGCCACGTGGCGCAGGCGAACCTCCCCCGGTCCAGGGTCGCCGACCTCGACCTCCTCAAAACGCAGTACCTCGGGTGCGCCTGCTTCGTAAAACTTAACGACTTTTGCCATGTTGTTGTCTCCTGGTATTTATGCTTGTATCAACTCTGGGGCTTCAGTCCGGCTTGCGCAGGAAGCCCTGGTTGCCGCCCTTGCGATTTGGTGCAAAGCCGTTCTTGGCGAGCGTCTCATCGGCCGTTTCGTAGAACACGTCCAGTTGCAAGATATCGCGCGCCTGCTGGGCGGTCGCGATAGGGCGACCGAATTCACCGGCGATGCGCACCAGTTGCTTGATCTGTTCGACCGAGCTGGCCTTGCCCGAGCGGTCCTGCTTCCAGAGCACGTCTTCAATACCGCAGCGCACATGCAGGCCCAGGGCCATGCCGATCATGTTGATGGGCAGCACATTGAGCACCGAGCTTTCCACCGTGATCACCGCGTTGTCGGGTGCCGCGCGCAGGAAGTTGGCCAGGTTGTAGATGTTCGCCTGGTCCATGCCACCGCTGATGGCCACCCAGTTCATCACCAGCGGACCCTTGTAGACACCGCGGCGAATCATGCGCTCGATGGTTTCAAAGCTGTTGATGTTGTAGCACTGGAACGCACTCTGGATACCGGCCGCTGACAGGCGGCGGACGTGCTCCTCGGCCCAGCTCGGGTTCGAGGGAACGATCATGTCCTTGTAGGTGCTGTACATGTGCGGAAAGCCGCGCGAGACACCACGGAAGTCATCTTCGCCCGCATGCTCGGTCACATTCATCTGCGTCGTGTTGACGGTGACCGTTACCTGGTCGGGCTTAGGGCTGAGTTCCGCCAGCATGTGGCGCGTGTCATCGGAGAGCCATTTGGCTGCAGAGCCGTCGTCCTCGGGTGCAAAGCTGATCGAGCCGCCTACCTGGATGATCATTTCAGGCACACGGGCGCGCACCCCGGCGATCAACTCATTGAACATGGACAGGCGTTTGCTGCCCTTGCCATCGGCTTCGCGCACATGCAAATGCAGCACCATGGCACCGGCTTCGTAGCAATCCACCGCCTTCTGGATCTGCTCTTCCATCGTGATCGGGATGTCTTCCGGAAAGTCCGAGGGAATCCAGCCCGGCGCATAGGGCGCGGCGGTAATGATCAGGGGTTGCTGGTTCTCGGGATACAGGTGGCCGTCAAGGAAGTTCATGATGTTGTGTCTCCAAGTTGAACTGGATTGCATCATCCGTCCTGGTGCCACTGCGTGCTTGACATTGCGCGCCTTGCACTTGGCCGTTCATGACAAATGCCCCTGAAGCTCCGGTGCTGGATCAGGTTGTCGGTTCTCCGGGCGCAAGCTGCAGGGTCATCGCGCAGCGCGCTACTGCGGCAGCCCCGCGGCGCGTGCGGCCCGGCTCTCCTTGGCACTGCAGCCGAACTGGGTGTGGTACCAGCGGGAGAGGGCGCTTGGCGCGGAAAACCCAAGCAGCACCGCCACCTCGGTCAAAGGTCGGTCACTCTCGATGACATAGCGCGTGGCGAGTTCCATGCGGATCTCGTTGACCATTGACGAAAAGCTCTGCCCCTGGTCCGCCAGGCCACGCTGGACCGTGCGGCACGCCACGCCCAGGTGCCCGGCCACCTGTTCGATCGAGCAGCGCCCGCTGGGCAGCAGCAGAAAGGCTGTGCGCCGCACGTCCTCGAGCATGGTTGGTCTCTGCGGCTTGTCCAACGCGTCCAGCAACTGCTGCGCGTAGCGCACCATCGCCGGATCGGCGGACGGGTTGCGGGCATCGAGATCAGTCTTCGCGCAGACGATGCAGTTGATCTCTGCGTCGAACTCGATGCCACGGCCAAACAGCCTGTGATGCACACTGGCATCGCGCGGCGCCGGGTGCGTGAAGCACACGCGCCTCGGCTGCCAGCCGGCCCCGAGAAACTGGCGCATCAGGCGCAGTATCACGCCGAGCACCAGCTCGATTCTCTGGCGCGTGGGCTGCTGCGCGTGGCCAGCCTTGACCTCCTCACGCAGAACGACCACGCCATCGCACTCCTCGAGCATCAGCGACAGTGAGCCATTGAGCAGCAGGTGGTAGCGAATCAGCACGTCAAGCGAGTCCCGCAACGTCGCCTGGTCGCGGATCAGCATTCCCACCGCACCAAGATTGGACAGCATTCGCGACTCCGCCATGCGCAGGCCGAAACTCTCGTCGCCCGACTGGACCGCCGATGCCTGCAGCAGTTGCCCGACGCGCTCGACCGGGATCATGAGGTCTGGCTCGTTCAGCGCGCTTGGGGCCAGCCCCGCATCAATGAGCATCCTGACCGGGTCCAGGCCGCTGGCAAGAGCGACCTCGCGGTAGTTGGTAAGGCTCGCAGCGCGGACAAGTAGCGACATGGGGAAAACACGAGTAGAAGGTTGACATCAAAGGATAAGTGCCTGTCATGTATTGTCAAGCAAGGGAACGCTGGCGCGACCACACTCTGGAGCATCATTAGTCCATTCAAAAGCAGGAGACAAGCCCCATGACTGCAGACCTCAAATCAGCGCCCGCGGTAGTCCGCGCGGCCTCCCTGGGAAACTCCATCCGCGTCGAACCGCTCACCTGCACGATTGGTGCCGAGCTGGGCAACGTCAACCTGGGGGCGGCCGCCGAAGACGATTCCCTGATGGCCGAGATCCGGGCGCTGCTGCTGAAGCATCGCGTCGTGTTCTTCCGCGACCAGGACATCACGCGTGCCCAGCACGTGGCTTTCGCCCGCCACTTCGGCGAGCTGGAAGACCATCCGGTGGTGGGCAGCCATCCCGACCATCCGGGCCTGGTCCAGATCTACAAGACCCCCGAGAGTCCGCCCGAGCGCAACGAGAACTCCTGGCACACCGATGCCACCTGGCGCGAGAAGCCGCCGCTTGGCGCCGTGCTGCGTTGTGTCGAATGCCCACCCGTGGGTGGCGACACGATGTGGGTCAACATGGTGGAGGCCTATCGTCAGCTACCCGAGGACATCAAGCTGAAGATCGATCCGTTGCGCGCGCGCCACAGCATCGAGTCCAGCTTTGGGGCCGTCATGCCCATCGACAAGCGCCTGGCGCTGAAGGCCCAGTTCCCCGATGCCGAACACCCCGTGGTCCGCATCCACCCCGAAACCGGCGAGAAGGTGCTGTTCGTCAACGGCAGCTTCACTACGCACTTCACCAACTACAACACGCCGGCCAATGTGCGCTACGGCCAGGACAAGGCGCCGGCCGCCAGCCTGCTGCTCAACTACCTGACCAGCCAGGCCTTGATCCCCGAATTCCAGGTCCGCTTCCGCTGGAAGAAGAACAGCGTGGCGTTCTGGGACAACCGGTCCACCCAGCATTACGCCGTGATGGACTACCCGCCGTGCCACCGCAAGATGGAGCGCACGGCAATCATGGGTGATCTGCCGTACTGACATAGTCAGCCACGCCGCGGACATGGCCCGGGTACCCAGGGTAGTGCTCGCTGTTCCCACCTGAGTTTCGCTAGCCAGTGACACAGCCGGTCGATGTGCCGGTGTCGCCGCCGCATGCCGCGTTTCAGACATTGAATTGGAAGGATTCCCCAGATGAACGCCTCACAGCAAGCCACGATCCTGATCGTCCCCGGCCTGCGCGACCATGTGGAAGAGCATTGGCAGACGTACCTGGAACACCGGCTGTCTTCCCTGCGCAAGGTGGTCTGCGTGCCTCCGCTGCAGGCCGACAAGCTCGGTTGCGCGGCGCGCGTGTCGGCGATCCAGCGGACCATAGCGACCATCGAAGGCCCCGTCATCGTCGTCGCGCACAGCGCCGGCGTCGTCATGCTGGTGCATTGGGCGGCGCAGCACGCCAGGCAACTCCAGGGGGCCTTGTTGGCGGCACCGCCGGACTTCGAATCGCCGCTTCCGGCAGGTTATCCGACCCCGGAAGTCCTGCAGGCGAACGGCTGGCTGCCCGTGCCCCGGCGCCTGCTGCCCTTCCGCAGCGTCGTGGCCGCCAGCACCAACGATCCGCTGGCAAGCCTTGATCGCGTCACGCAAATGGCGAGCGATTGGGGCAGCGAGCTGGTCAACGTGGGGGCGCTGGGCCATATCAACCCGGCATCGGGCTTTGGCGAGTGGCCATTGGCCGAACAGCTCATCCAATCCCTGGAGTCGTGATGCAAGTCCTCTTCGGCCAGATCGAACACGGTATGAAAACCTCATCGCAAGAAGGCACGCTCGCCGGGCCTTGGTGCACGCAGATCCTGTTGCGCAGCGCGCAGGTGGTCTGAATGCCCCGAACAACGCCACGCCGCCCGGCACTTTCACAAACCCCAACAGGAGACTGACATGACTACTTCTTCCACCCCGCGCGCCCACTTCCACTGGGACGACCCGTTCCTTCTCGACGCGCAACTCAGCGACGACGAGCGCATGGTGCGCGCCGCCGCCAGTGCCTACTGCCAGGATCGGCTTGCGCCGCGCGTGCTCCTGGCGTTTCGCAACCACACCACCGATCCCTCGATCTTTCGCGAGATGGGCGAGTTGGGCTTGCTCGGCCCGACCATTCCCGAGCAGTACGGCGGCCCGGGCCTTAACTACGTCAGCTATGGCCTGATTGCGCGCGAGGTCGAGCGCGTCGACTCGGGCTACCGCTCGATGATGAGCGTGCAGTCGTCGCTGGTCATGGTGCCGATCTTCGAGTTCGGCAACGAGGCAACGAAGCAGAAGTACCTGCCCAAGCTGGCCACCGGCGAATGGATCGGCTGCTTCGGTCTGACTGAGCCCGATCACGGATCCGACCCCGGCAGCATGGTGACGCGCGCCCGCAAGGTGCCGGGTGGCTACAGCCTCAGCGGCAACAAGATGTGGATCAGCAATTCGCCGATCGCCGACGTGTTCGTCATCTGGGCCAAGGACGACGAGGGCGCGATCCGCGGCTTCGTGCTCGACAAGGGCGCCAAGGGCCTGTCAGCGCCGGTCATCGAGGGCAAGGTTGGCCTGTGCGCCAGCATCACCGGCGAGGTGGTGATGGACAACGTGTTCTGCCCCGAGGAAAACGCGTTCCCGGACGTGCGCGGCCTGAAGGGCCCGTTCACCTGCCTCAACAGCGCACGCTTCGGCATCGCCTGGGGCGCGCTCGGCGCGGCCGAGGACTGCTACCAGCGCTCGCGCCAGTACGTGCTCGATCGCAAGCAGTTCGGGCGCCCGCTCGCGGCCAACCAACTGGTGCAGAAGAAGCTGGCCGACATGCTGACCGAGATCACGCTAGGCCTGCAGAGCTGCCTGCGGCTCGGGCGCATGCGCGAAGAAGGCATCGCCGCGGTCGAGCTGACCTCCATCGTCAAGCGCAACTCCTGCGGCAAGTCGCTCGACATCGCCCGCGTGGCGCGCGACATGATGGGCGGCAACGGCATCTCCGACGAATTCGGCGTCGCGCGCCACCTGGTCAACCTCGAGGTGGTGAACACCTACGAGGGCACGCACGACGTGCATGCGCTGATCCTGGGCCGGGCGATCACGGGCATCGCGGCATTCGCATCGTGAACGAAAAACACTTCAGACCTCAAGGAAACACCATGAAGAATCGCATCGCGCTTGGGTTCACTTCGCTGCTGGCGGTCCTCTGCGGCCAGGCTCGTGCCCAGGCGTCCGTCACCATTTACGGCGTCGCCGATGCTGGCGTGGAGTACCAGAAGGCGTCCGCGGGTAGTAGCGGGCCCGCGACGAGCTCGATGAATCTGGTCAACGGCACTTTCGGCGCAAGCCGTTTCGGCTTGCGCGGTTCGGACGACTTGGGCGGAGGACTGAGGGCCTTCTTCCAACTCGAGCACGGTTTCAACATCGACGACGGCACGGTCACTGGGCCAGCGTTCTGGGGCCGCAAGTCCATCGTCGGCCTGGGCGGACGCTGGGGCGAACTATCGCTCGGTCGCGACTACACGCCTGGCTTCTGGGCGCAGTTCTTCACCGACGTGAACGCCTTCGCGATGTACGGCAACTCGGGCACGATGTCGGCCTTTGCCTTTACCGGCATGCTGCGCGCGAGCAACGGCATCTACTACGTCAGCCCCGAGATCAACGGCTTTCGCGGTCGGCTGACGTACACCCTTGGCGACGAGAGCGCAACGGCGCCGAAGGATGCCGGCCGGATCATCGGCCTGTCGGGCGAGTACCGCTCGCCGACGCTGTCGGCCGGCATCTTCCACCAGGAACGCAAGACCGTCTTCCCGGCCAACAGCACGCGCAGCGAGAGCAATGTCTACCAAGGCATCACCGGTCTGTACAACTTTGGCCAATGGGCCGTCAGCGGCGGCTTTGCGCGCTTCGACCCCGCGGGGCCGAACACCGCCACCAGCGGCGTTGTCAAGAGCCTGTGGAGCGGCGTGATCTATCGCTTCGGCACCAGCGACGTGCGCTTCAACCTCGGGCACATGACAACGGATGTCACGGTGCCGCTCAAAGGCAAGTCGATGCTCATCGGAGTCAACTACTCGTACCACCTGTCGAAGACAACGAACCTGTACGTCGGCGCGGGTCGCGTCAGCAACAACGTATCGGCGCAATTCGGGCTAGAGGGTGGCTCGCGTGCCATCCCCAACAGGGGACGGGGCTCCGACACGACCGCTGTGGGTGCCGGCATCCGCACCCTCTTCTGACGCGCCGCGCCCTCACATCACGCCAAACCCGCCGCGCCACGAGGCCGGCACCATGAAGGAGTTCCCGATGAACCTGCACACACTCGACAAACCCAGGGGCCGGCTATGACCGCCCTGACTGTTCCCTTTGGCCAGGCGCGGGCGCGCCTGCTGTTTCCCGGCGTGCTGGCCTGCGCCGTCGTCGCCGCAGCATCGACCTTTCTCTCCGAGCACTACGGCGCGCCGGTGATGTTGTTCGCGCTCCTGCTCGGCATGGCGATGAACTTTCTGTCGGGTGAAGGTCCTTGCGCAGCAGGCATCGAGTTCACCGCGCGCCAAGTGCTGCGCATCGGTGTCGCGCTGCTCGGCTTGCGCATCACGCTGGGCCAGATTGCCGAGTTGGGCTGGCAGCCGGTGGCGATCGTCGTGGTGTCGGTCGTCCTGACCATTGGCGTGTCGATGCTGGCGGCCAGGTTGATGGGATTCCAGACCGTGTTCGGACTGCTCAGCGGCGGCGCGACGGCGATCTGTGGTGCCTCGGCGGCACTGGCCCTGGCCGCGGCGATGCCCAGCAACCACCCGCTCAAGGAACGCGCGACCCTGTTCACGGTGGTCGGCGTGTCGGCGCTATCGACCCTGGCCATGATCGTCTACCCGATGATCGCGCAATGGATCGGCCTGGATCCCCGGACGGCCGGCGTGTTCCTAGGCGCGACCATTCACGACGTGGCGCAGGTCGTTGGCGCGGGCTATGGCATGTCGAAGGAGACCGGCGACGTGGCCACCGTCGTCAAGCTGATGCGCGTGGCGATGCTGGTGCCGGTGATCGTGTTCGCGGTGATGATCAACCGCTGGCGCTTGGGTGAGGCGGGCGAGGCCAGCGGGCCGCGCCCGCCGCTGCTGCCGTGGTTCGCGGTGGCTTTCGCGGTCTTGGTGGCGATCAACAGCACCGGCTGGCTGCCGGGCGTGGTGGCCAAGGGGGGCGGCGAGCTCTCGCGCTGGTGCCTGGTGGCGGCCATTGCCGGCATCGGCATGAAGACCCAACTCAAGGAGCTGGCCACCGTCGGCCTGAAGCCGGTGCTGCTGATGGTCGGTGAAACCGTCTTCCTGGTCGCTCTGGTGCTGGCGCTGCTGCGCTGGATCACGTGACCTGGCGCGTGACTTGCATGCCTGTATTCATCCCTCACGCCATCACACGTCTTGCCTTGGAGTGCTATTTAATCAATAGCTGCTCATGCCCACTGGATAAGCACGATTGACCTAAAACGTGTGTTGTATACCCCAGACCAGCGCCCGCACCCGTGCGCCCCGCGCACCGGGGCTGGTGGCGGTGTCGGCAGACACCAGGGGAAAGGCGGCGGTGGCGCTGTTGCGGACCTGGCCATAGCTGGAATACAGCACGGTGCGCCGCGACAGCGGGTAGGTGTAGCCCAGGCCCAGCACCGGGGCGGTCTGGGCCACGCCGCTGGCGGTGTTCTGGCGCATCTGCAGCGCACTCAGCAGCACCGTGCCGTCTCCGATCTGTGCGCTGGCCCCCAGCGACAGTTGCCGCCCATCGGTGTTGGCCACGGTGGGCTGGTGAATCTGCAGATAGCCTGCGCTGACGGCATACCGCCCCCAGCCATAGCGCAGGCCCAGCAGCACGTCCCGGCGGGTGCCGGTGGCTCCGGTGAACGCCGCCGGGGTTCCGGCCACCGTGGGCCGGCTGAGTTGCTGGTAGGCGGCGACCAGCATCAGGCCATCCAGCGTGTATTTGCCCGACACGGCCAGCAAGCGGTTGGCCTGGCGCGGCGGCGCTGGCGGGCCGCCACCGCTTTCCGAGCCCAGATTGACCATGCCGCGCAGCATGAAGCCCTGGACCACCGGCGAGGCATAGAACACCGCATTGCTGGCCCGCCCGAGGCGCTCAGACCCGGTGCCCGACTAGGCCAGGCTTTGCTGCAAATTGCCATACAGCTTCAGGCCCTGCACGTCGCCGTCCATGGCGGCCCAGTACAGCGGAGTGTAGTCGCGCCCGGCGGTCAGGCTGCCCCAGGGGCCGCCCAGGCCCACGGTGGCGCGGCGGTTGAACAGGCCGTTCAGCGGCGTGCCGCCCGGGGCGGCGGGCGTGGCGGATGCCGGGTTGCAACTGTAGGTTTTGGCGGCTCCGGTATCGGCATCGAAACCGGCCTCCAGCCGGAACAGGGCGTGCAGTCCGCCGTCCAGCGCCTCGTTGCCTTCCATGCCGAACACCGACGGGCGCAACACTCCGGACGTGACCGACAGGCTGGTCCCCGCCCCGGGTGCACCCGAATGGGTGGCGGCCAGCGCCAGATCTATAGAGCCATAGAGCCATAGAGCCGGGTGCCGGGCACGGACTGCGCCAGCACCAGAGACGGCCAACCCAGCGCCACAGCCAGGCTGACAACAGAGCGGATCACCATGGGCGGGCCTCCTGAGACGCGAATGCGGCCTTGACGGTAGCATGCTTGTGCCCGAATCCGTACAGCTACTATCAAAAATGTAGCTTCTTGTGCTGGTGGAATAAGCACAAGATACATTTTTCATACATAAATGGTTGCCCTGCTTGCTGCACACGACGGCCAGCCCGCAGCCTAGAATGCCGACCATGCTCCACGCCGCTGTCTCCCCTTGAATCCGCCCTTTGACCAGTACCCCAACGGGGCCTGCCAGCTGCTGTTTGCGGCCGAGCGCCTGTTTGGCCAGCACGGTGTGGAAGGGGTGACCATACGCGAGCTGCTGAAGGCGGCGGGGCAGGCCAACAAGTCGGCGGTGCACCACTACTTTGGTTCCAAGGAAGGGCTTTTGGAAGCCGCGCGCGACATGCGCGTGCCGCAGCTGGAAAAGGCCCGCACGCTGTGGCTGGAGCGCCTGCCCGAGCCCGGCCCCGACCGGGTGGCCAGCTACCTGGCGGCCTTGTTCATGCCGGTGCTGGAAATTCTGGACGACCGGGAACTGCAGTCGTTTTCGCAGTTCAACCTACGCCTGCTGCACGCGGACGGATCCGACCAGTCCATCATGCGGCTGGCCGCGGCTTCACCGGTGACGCAGCGCATCGTGGCCGGTCTGCATGCCTGTGGCCCGGACCGGACCGAGGCGCAATTCAAAGCCCGCTTGCGCCTGGCTGTGGGCGTGTTGCTGGGCGGTGTGGCCGAGTGGCAGCGGCTCAGCGAATCGACCGATGGCGCGCCATACCCGTCGGAAGCCGTGTTCTGGACCGACATGCTGGTGGCCGCGGCGGGCGTTCTCAGCGCTCCGGCCGCGCGTGAGGCCCTGGATATCACCGCCAGCCTGCAGCGTCCCAAGCTGCAGCGCAAACCGCCCGCCAAAACGGCGCGGCGCAAGCCCACACCCCCTCTCTAACTGCGCGTTCTTTGCGCTGTAGTCGCATCGGGATGGCGGCAGGCACTGGCGCGCGCCAACCCTCCGATCCGACGCATGGGATACGGGTAAATCCCAGTGAATTTTTATAAGTAAAACGCCTTAAGGCAATTGACTTAAAAAACCTGAGCGGCTTTAATTCACAGGCGCTGAAACGATCCCCGACGATTGAAAGTTTTGCAGCGAGACGGTCCTGGTCGCCGCGCACGGCGCGCACAGGCCCCACCCAACGTACCTCAGGAGACAAGCCCATGGGCGCACCACAGGAAGCCACCGTCATGCGATGTCTGGCGTTATTCCACAGCACCGACATCCCCCACATGGACCAGATCGCACCGCTGTTTGCCGAGCACGCGGTCTACCAGCCGCTGGTGCCGCGCGCCACGCCCAAGCAGGGTCGCACGGCCATCATTGCCGAGCTGATGCGCCAGTTTGGCCGCTATACCGAGTGCCGCTGCGAAGTGCTGGCGGTGGCCTCGTCCGACACCCATGTGTTCACCGAGCGCCGCGACCACGTGACCATGCGCAACGGCCGCAGCATGTTTTCCAGCGTCAACGCCGTGTTTGAGCTGGACGCAGACCACCGCATCACCGCTTGGCGCGAGTACTGGGACGCAGGCGATGTCGCCCTGCTGCTGGACACCACCGCCGAGGAATTGCACCACCGCCTATCGGAGACCACCCCATGATCTTGACCAGCCTGCACATCGATCCCGCCGCGTTCGCAGAACGCACCGGCTGGGCCATCAAACCGCAAGGGGCCTGCAAAGGCGAGGCCTGCGTGCCGCTACCCGCCAACGCCCGCCAGGCCGACGGCACGCTGGATGCCCGGGTGCTGAGCGAGCGGCTGGGCATGCCGCTGGTGGAGGAGGCCGGGCGCAGCCTGTGGGCGCTGGGGCCTGAGTCGGGTGTGACGGGCCGGGCCTTGACCACCGCCATCGCCCCCGAACTGGTGCTGCCCGATGTGGATGGCAAGCCGTTTCGCCTGTCCAGCCTGCGTGGCAAAAAGGTGCTGCTGACCACCTGGGCATCCTGGTGCGGCTGCCGTACCGACTTGCCACTATGGCAAAAGCTGCGCGAAAAGCTCTACCCGCAGGGCTTGGAGATCGTGACCGTGGCGCTCGACACCGAGGGCGCCAAAGCCGCCCGCCAGTACATCGAAGCGGCCCAGCCGGAACACCCCTCGCTGATCGACGCGGGCCATCTGGTGGACGAACTGTTTGGCGTGGTCAACGTCCCCAACGGCGTGTGGATCAACGAAGAAGGCGTGATCGTGCGGCCCGCCGAACCCGCCTGGCCCGGCTACACCAAGGTCAGCGAATGGAAAGACGAAGGCATGAACGCCAACCAGCGCCAGATGCTGACCCATGTGCGCAAGATCCGCTACGAGACCGATCTGTACCTGGAGATGCTGCTGGACTGGGTGGCCCACGGCAGCCAAAGCCGCTATGTGCTGGCCCCGGACGAAGTGATTGCCCGGTCGCAGCCCCGCTCGGCCGACAACGCCCGCGCCGCGGCCCATTTCGAGCTGGGCCAGCACCTGCACACTGCGGGCGACCATGCCGCCGCCGTACCGCACTGGCGCCAGGCCCACCGCCTGCAGCCCGACAACTGGACCTACAAGCGCCAGGCCTGGAGCATCGAAGACCCCGGCTCCCAGCACGACACCGATGCCTACGACAGCAACTGGCTCAAAGACGTGGAGCAGATCGGGGCCGAAAACTACTACCCCAAGATCGTTGCCTAGCAAAAAATTAAAACCACAGAGACACATTCCATGACCCACAAGATTCTGACCGCCAGCGCGCTGCTGGCGCTGGCCCTGCACGCCGCCGCAGGCGTGTCAGCCGAAGACGCGAAACAGCTCGGCGCCACCCTGACCGAGTTTGGTGCCGTCAAGGCGGGCAACAAAGAGGGCACTATTCCGCCCTACACCGGCGGCCTGCGCAAAGCCCCGGCGGGCTTCACCCCCGGCAGCAGCACCTGGGTCGACCCGTATGCCGACGACAAACCGCTGGTGCGCATCGATGCCAAAAACCTGGCCCAGTACGCCGACAAGCTCAGCGCCGGCCAGCAAAACCTGGTCAAGAAGTTCCCGGCCAGCTACTACATCGACCTCTACCCCAGCCACCGCACCGTCACCTACCCCGACAAAGTGCTCAAGGCCACACTGCGCAACGCCACCACCTGCCAGACGCTCAAGGACAACCTGGCCGTCGATCCGGCCTGCCGGGGCGGCATGCCGTTTCCGATTCCGCGCAGCGGCTACGAGGTGATGTGGAACCAGTTGCTACGCTACATCGGCGATACCGATGTGATCACGCCTGCGGGCCGCACCTACATCGTCGATGCCGCTGGTCGCCCCACGCTCACCTCCGAGGTGTTCAGCCGCACCGAGGTGCCGTACTACCAGGTCGATCTGGACGACCGCGACCCGCACCTGTACTGGCGCACCTATTCGGTCACCCGGGCCCCTTCGCGCAAGGCCGGTGAGGTCAGCGGACTGATGGACTTTCTGGACCCCACCACCAAGCCGCGCCGGGCCTGGAACTACGCCCCCGGCCAGCGCCGCGTGCGGCTGGCACCGGAGTTTTCGTACGACACGCCGGTGGCCTCTATCGGTGGCGTGCAGTTCTACGACGAGCTGTTTTTGTTCTCCGGCACCATGGACCGGTTTGACTTCAAGTTGGTGGGCAAAAAAGAAATCATCCTGCCCTACAACAACTACAAGCACTACTTCAACTGCCCCACCGAAGAGGAGTTCTTGCCCCAGCACGCGAACCCGTCCTGCGAGCGCTTCGAGCTGCACCGCGCCTGGGTGGTGGAGGCCACGCTCAAGCCCGGCATGCGCCACGCCTACTCCAAACGCACCTACTACCTGGACGAAGACGGCTCCGGCTCCGGCATGTTCGACGCGTACGACCAGCAGGGCGGGCTGTACCGCACCTCGTTCAACATGATGGTGCAGCTCTACGACGTGGGCCACGCCTACGCGGTCAAGAACCTGACCTACGACTTCCAGAAAAACATGTACAGCATGGTGGGCGACCTGGCCAAGGGCGGGCTGGTGGTGTCCACCGGCACCGTGGCCGACCGCGACCAGAACCCGGATGCCATCGTCAGCAAGATGACCGTGCGCTGATCTTTCCCCTTGTCCCTTCACTCGGCGGCCACCGTGCCGCCGGGCCCCCACTTTGCCCAAAGATCCTATGCACACCCCCGAAGAAATTTTGTTGAGCCGCTACCTCGAGTCGCAGATGGGCGGGCGCGTCACCAGCCTGGTACGCCAAACCCGCTGGCGCAAAGCCTGGTTTGCCGAGCTGGAGCGCGATGGCACGCTGGTGCCGCTGTACATCCGTGGCGACAAACAGCTGGATGCCGAACCCTTTCCCGGCCTGGCGCGCGAGGCCGCCATCCTGCGCCAGCTGGAAGCCGACGGCATTCTGGTGCCGCACATCCACGGCGTATGCCCTGAGCCGCTGGCCATCGTGATGGACCGCACCCCCGGTGTGCGCGATGTGGCCCAGGCGGTGGACGACGCGCAGCGCCAGAGCATTGCCGAGCAGTACGTGGCCCAGCTGGCCCGCATGCATGCGCTGGACACCGCCCCCTTTGTGGCCGCCGGTATCGGCCTGCCGGTGGACGCGCGCAGCAACGTGCTGGCCTACCTGGATGCCAACCAGCCGCTGTATGCCCGCGGCAAGCGCAAGCCGCAGCCGTTTGTGGAGTTTGCGATGCGCTGGATGCGCCGCAACGCGCCCACGGGCCGCACGCGCAGCAGCTTTATCCACTGCGATGTGGGCCAGTTCTTGTTTGTGGACGGAAAGATCACCGGCCTGTACGACTTCGAGGCCTCGCACATCGGCGACCCGCTGGCCGATCTGGCCTCGCTGCGCACCCGCGACGGCTTTGAGCCGCTGGGGGCCGATGTATCGCACTTGATCCGCCACTACCAGCAGCTTACCGGCGAAGCCGTCGATCCCTGGGCGCTGAGCTTCCACACCGCCTGCTTTTCGCTCACCTCGGTCATGGCCTTGTCGGGGCCACTGAGCGAACCCGGCGCGCACCGCATCGAGCTGGAATACCTGGTCTGGGACCTGATGACCCGGCGCGCCACGGTGTGGGCCATGGCCGAATGCATGGACGTGCAGATGGCGCCCAGCCCGCCGTTCCCGCCCCAGCCGGGCCGCCAGGCCTTGCTGTTCAACGTGCTGGGCCAGACCGTGGCACGCGGGCCGGAGGCCACCGACATGGACCGCCACCACCGCAACAGCGCCACCACCCTGGCCCAGTGGGCCGCGCTGGTAGATGCCGCCGGGCCCCAAGCCGCCCAGCGCGAGCGCGACAGCCTGGCCCGGTTCATCGGCCAGGTCCCGGCATCCTGGGATGCGGCCGATGCCGCCTTCGAGCAGTTTGTGCAGCAGGCCGGACCCGAGCACGACCAGGCGCTGCTGCGCCACTTCGCCCTGCAACTCGAAGACCAGATCGCCATGGCCCAGCCCCTGCACGCCCGGCTGGCGGGCTACGCGCTCAAGCCCGTGGTGCTGTAAGACAACCCACAAAGGAGACAAATCCATGCCTATCCGTACCCCCCACCGCCGCCTGACCGCCATCGTGCTGGCCATCGGCAGCCTGGCCGCGCCCAGCGGCCACGCGTCTGAAATCACCACCGGAAACCCCGACCTCACGCTACGCCTGGACACCACCATCCGCTACAACCTGGGCGTGCGTGCCGACAAGCAGGACAGCCGCATCCTGGCCAACCCCACCTACGACGAATCCGACAGCAAGTTCAAGCGCGGCGATGTGGTCACCAACCGCCTGGACCTGCTGGGCGAGGTGGACCTGAACTGGAAGAACCAGCTCGGTGTGCGCGCCAGCGCCTCCGGCTGGTACGACAAGGCCTACAGCGACCATAGCGTGCAAACGGTGGCACCGGGTTACAGCTCCAGCTACTTCAACAACACCTACAGCCCCAAGGTGCAGCGCTACGTCAACGGCCCCTCGGGCGAATTTCTGGATGCGTTTGTGTGGGGCAACTTCAACATCGGGGCTACACCGGTCAGCCTGAAGGTGGGCCGCCACACCAACTACTGGGGCGAGGGCCTGCTGATCGGCGCGCACGCCATTTCGTATTCGCAGGCCCCCACCGACGGGGCCAAGGCCGTCACCAGCCCGGGCATCGAGACCAAAGAGGTGTTTTTGCCGCTGGGCAATGTGTCGGCCCGGGCGCAGCTGAGCAACCGGCTCAGCGTGCAGGGCCAGTATTTCTTTGAGTGGAAACCCACGCGCCTGCCCTATGGCGGCACCTACTTTGCCCCGGCCGACATGCTGTTTGAAGGGCCCGACCGCCTGCCCGTATCGCCCACCGGGGCCGCTTTCACCCATGTGGACTCGGTCACGCCCAAGAACCGGGGCAACTGGGGCATCAGCGCCAAATACAACGCCGAAGAGATCGAATCCAACATCGGCCTGTACTACCGCCGCTTCAACGACTACCAGCCCTGGTTTGCGCCACAAACCCTGGCGGCGCAGGGCCAGTACCGGCTGGTCTACCCCAAAAACGTGCAACTGTTCGGCGTGAGCGCGGCCCGGGTGATCGGCCCGGTCAGCGTGGGCTCCGAGCTGTCGTACCGCATGGATGGGGCGCTGAACGCGTCGGGCATCAGCGCCGCCGACAACGAAGGCCCGCGCGGCGACACTTTCCATGCGGTGGTCAACGGCATCTATTTGCTGCCCAAGACGGCCTTGTCGGACACCGGCAGCCTGGTGGCCGAGCTGGCCTACAGCCAGTTGACGCGTGTGACTTCGCACCCCGAGCTTTACAAGGGCGTGGGCTACGCCGGTTGCCGTGCGGTGGCCACGCCGGGGGTGGCAGCATCCGGGTCCAAAGACGATGGCTGCTCCAGCAAACAGTACCTGGGCATGGCGCTGAACTTCACGCCCCAGTGGCTGCAGGTACAGCCCTCGTGGGACATGGAGCTGCCGATGTCGCTCACCTACGGCATCCACGGCAACGCCGCCAGCAGCGGGGGCGGCAGCCAGAAAAGCGCCTCGTGGGCCGTGGGCGTGAAGTTCACCTACGCCCAAACCCACGAGTTCACCCTGCGCTACGCCGACACCCTGGCCAGTCCCGCCAAGTACAACGCCGCAGGCACGGCGCTGGCGGGTGGTAACGGCGGCATCGGTAACACCGACCGGGGCTGGGTGGTGTTTACCTACAAAACCGGCTTCTGAGTCGATGGCCTTAAATGCTACAAAATGAGTAGCTTCTCGTGCTTATGGAATAAGCGCTAGAGGCCGATTTAATGCCTAAACCTTAGGCCACAGCCATCAGCTGCGGTCGGCGCTCCAGCAGGGCGATGATGTGGGGCAGCAGCGCCTCGGTGGCGCGCCGCCCGGCCTCTACCAGGTAGGGCATGGCGGCAGTGTCGAACAGGCTGACGCGGCGCTCCAGTTGCGGAAACACGCGCAGCAAGCGCATGCCGTCGGCCTCGGCGCTGGCCAGGCGGGCGTACATGAGGTTGTTGGTCATGGCCGAGGTCACCTGGGCCAGCATGCGCGAGGGCTTGTTGACGCGCTGCGGCATCAGGGCTTCAAAACCCAGGGCGATGACGGCATGCGCATCGCTGGCGGCGCTGACCGGCAGCGGGTCGGACACAAAGCCGTCCACCAGCCGCCGTCCGTCCAGGTACTGAGGCGCAAACATGAAGGGCATGGCCATGCTGGCGCGCAGGGCATCGACCACCCGGCCCCGACGGATGACCACGGCCGCGCCGCTGGCGGCATCGGTGGCGCTGACCCGTAGCGGCACGGGCAAGTCCTCCAGCCGCAGGTCGCCAAAGGCCGCCTGCATGCGGGACAGGATGAGCCGGTCGTCGCGCAGGCTGAAGTCGGCATCAAACCGGCCCCAACGCGGCCACACCATCTGCGGAATCGCCCGCCAACGTTGGGTTTGGGTGATTTCGGCCGTCCACAGCGTGGTGGCGATGCGCAGAGCGTCGGCCATCGGCATGCCCAGGGCGATGGGCGTGCCAAACAAGGCTCCGGCGCTGCAGCCCACCACCAGGTCAGGCCGCATGCCTTCGCGCGCCAGCACTTCGGCCATCCCTAACGCGGCAATGCTGCGCACGCCGCCGCTGCCCAGCACCAAGGCCAACTTCGGCTCGGGTGGCGTGGCTGTGGGGCTATGCACGGTGGGCTCCAGACATGCGGTGCAGCCGGGCACCCCAGCCATGTACAGGTTGTTGGGGCAAGCGCAGGGCCGATTCGGCATGCACCAGGCGTGGGTCCTCGGCATCGGGCGTGCAGCAAAAGTGGCAGCGCTGCATCAGCCCTAGCATGGCCCGGTTGTCGGCCAGCACCTCGCCGTGCAGCCAGTGCAGACCGGCGTGGGCGGCGGTGTTGCTGAGTGCCCGCATGGCCCGCTCGCCCAGGCCCCGGCGTTGCCAGCGGTCGTCTACCACCAGGGCGAACTCGGCGCTGTCCTCGGCGTTGTCGTCGAGCGCATAGCGTGCTTCGGCCACGATCTGGATCTGCTCAAAGCGCTGGGCCGTCAGCACAAAAGCCACCTGACCGCTGCGCTCGGGCAGCTCCAGCAGGGCAGGGCGGCTGTTGACGCCGCCATGGAAGCGGTAATGCCGGGCGCGCGGCGACAGGCGCTCCAACAGGGCATCCAGCAGTGCGCCGTCCTGGGACTGCATGGGCCGCAAAGTAAGCAGTGTGCCGTCGCGCAAGCGCCAGCTGTCATGGGCGGGGTCTGGCGGGCGGGGTGGGGTGAACATGGCCGAAAGCTCCTGGCTGAGCGGCCATTTTTGTTGTTTTACCGGGGCAGGTCTGTCCCCATCCGTAGCGACATCGCAGCCCGCACATCCTGCGCCAGTGCCCACACGGTCAGTGGTGCCGAGCCTTCGGCCTTGTTGCTGATGGTGACGAAAGCATTCTGTCCCCGACCGATGGTGCCCGCCACGGCTCTGGCCAGGGCTAGGCGGGTGTCCGGGTCGGGGTCCACGATGGCATTGAATGGGGCGTACAAGTCACGCGCATCTTCGTAGCCGTAGGCACCATGCAGGCGGTTCAGGTTCCAGCGGCAGACCAGCGGGCCGGGCCAGAGGGCACGCAGCATGCCGAGTTGTTCGCTAATCGGCGGGAGCTTGGGGTGCAGGCCGAGGCAATACGTGGCGCCCGCGCTGCGCAACACGGAGACGAAATCGGGTGTGAGGAAGGCCGGGTCGCGCACCTCCACCGCCACCACGCCGTCCGGTGCGGTGGGCTTCAAAGCGGGCAGGGCGGCCAGCATCCGGCCCAGCCGCGCCAGCACATCCGGCATCCGGGCTAACAACTGCGGCGGCAGTGGGCTGAGCTGGAACACCAGCGCGCCGACCTTGTGGCCCAGGCCTTGCAGCGCAGGCACTACGAAATCCTGCACGGCCAGCTCGGCATCCAGGAAAGCGGCGTTGGTCTGTTGGCCACGGCCGTTGTCGGCGCGCACCAGGGCGTCGGTGACCAGGCTCGGCGCTTTCACCACGAAGCGAAAGTCGTCGGGTACCTGGGCGGCATACGCTGCGTATTGGCTGGCGCTGAGGGCGCGGTAGAAATTGCGGTCCACGCTCACGGTGCGCAACAGCGGGTGCTGGGCGTAGGCAGCCAGGCCGTGTTTGGACAGCGTGGCGTCAGGGTAGTCGCCGTCCCACACCAAGCCGGCCCAGCCGGGATACGTCCATGACGAGGTACCCAGCCGCAGGTGGCGTGGCAGGGCTTGGGCCAGCGCGGCCCAGGCCGGGTCGGGCGGCTGCAGACCGACTGGCGTGGTGGATGGGGCCGACTCGGCAAAGAGCGGGGGTTGGTGGACCATGCCTCAACCCGGCTGGTAGCGGAAGCAGCGCTCGCTGTGGTCGTCCACCATGCCCACGGCCTGCATCCAGGCGTAGATGGTTACCGCGCCGACAAACTTGAAGCCGCGCTTTTTCAGGGCTTTGGAAATGTCGGCTGATAGGGGCGACTGGGTCAGCACCACGCCGTTGCCCTTGATGGGTGCGCTGCCCACCATGCCCCACAGCCAGGAGGAAAAGTCCATGCCCTCAGTCTGCATCGCCAGGTAGGCCTGGGCGTTGCCGATGGTGGCCTCGATCTTCGCGCGGGAGCGCACGATGCCGGGGTCTTGCATCAGCCGGTCTACATCGGCGGGGGTGAAGCGGGCTACCGCCACCGGGTCGAACTGGGCAAAGGCGGCCCGAAAACCCTCGCGCTTGCGCAGGATGATGGCCCACGACAGCCCCGCCTGGAAGCTGTCGAGCACCAGCTTTTCCCACAGCTTGCGGCTGTCGCGCTCGGGCACGCCCCATTCTTCATCGTGGTAGGTGGCCATGAGCAGGCTGCTGTCGGCCCAGGTACAGCGGCAGATTGGTATGTTCATGGGGCACCATTCTCTGCCAGCCACGGATGTAAGCCCAGGTAAGCTGGTACCAATGCGTGACAAAGTGCCTTGCCCCCATGGCCTGAAAGCTTGTAGCTATTTGTAGTGACACGCCCACACACTGCCGGATGCGCGCCGACAATGGCCAGACATACGCGCCCGATACCCACCGCCCGCCACCCATGCCCGACACCGCCCTTGCTGCCCCCATCCAGGTTGCCCTGGTCGAGGACGACGTGTTTTTTGCGCAGGCGCTGGCCAATGCCATCCAGGCCGCACCGGGTATGGACCTGCTGGGCACAGCGGCCAACTGCCGGCAGGCCCGCCAGATGCTGACCACCCCGGCGGCCGATGTACTGCTGGTCGATCTGGGCCTGCCCGACGGGCCGGGTCTGGAGATCATCCGCGCGGCGCAACGGCTGTGGCCGCGCTGCCTGGTGATGGTGAGCACCGTGTTTGGCGACGAAGCCCATGTGATCCAGAGCCTGGAGGCCGGGGCCAGCGGCTATTTGCTCAAAGACAGCACGCCCGCGCTCACGGTGGAAGAAATCCGCAACGTCTTTGCCGGGGGCAGCCCCATCAGCCCGTTGATTGCGCGCCAGTTGCTGACCCGGTTTCGCCACGCCATGTCCAGCGAGTCCACGCCCATGCCGCTGCTGCCCAGCCAGGTGCCGCAAATAGCGCAAATGCCCCAGGAGGAGCAGGCCCGCCTGTCGCCGCGCGAGCGCCAGGTGCTGGACTACATCACCAAGGGCTTCAGCTACGAGGAAATCGGCGTGCTGATGGGCGTTTCGCGCAACACGGTGCTGAGTTTTGTGCGGCGCATCTACGCCAAGCTCAAGGTGCGCTCGCAACTGGAAGCTATTTATGAAGCCCGGGTTCAAGGCCTACTGGCTCCTTAGCCTGGCCGCCCTGGTGCTGGCCCTGGCCGCAGGCATGGCAGCTTGGCTGGAACACCAGCTCGAGCGCCCTGGCGCGCGGCATATCGCACAGGCGCAGTGGATGACCGGGCCCGGTGGTTCGTTTGCACCCTTGGCACCCGAAGCTGTGGCGACTGACGGCCCCTGGCAGACCGTGGCGCTGCCCTACACCTGGGCGCAGCCCTTGCAGGGTGAGCGGGATGCCGCCCCGCGCATTACCTGGTTGCAGGTATCTCTGGACGACCTGCCCTCCAGCCCCGGCGGCCTGGTGCTGTACCTGCCGCGCTGGCAAACCATAGGCCGCATCGCGGTGTATGGCGACGACAAGCTGCTGTTCAGGTCGGTGGGCGACGTGGTCTGGAACGGTTTCAACCACCCGCTGTGGGTGCCGCTGGATGCCAACGGCACCGTGGCCGCGCCCCGTCTGCTGCGCCTGCGCATCGACAGCCTGGGCAGCGCGGGCGGCACTGTGTCCAGCCTGTGGGTCGGCCCGGCAGAGGTGCTGCTGCCACGCTACCGGTTGCGGCGCATGCTGCAAACCGGCCTGGCCGAGGTGATGGGCATGGCCTTTCTGGGCCTGGGCGGGTTTGCATTTGCGGTGTGGCTGCTGCGCGAGGAGCGTACCTATTTGCTGTTTGCCCTGTTCACCCTGCTGTGGGTACTGCGCAGCCAGCGCTTTCACGTGGGGCTGGAGCCGCTGGCCTTGCCCAGCGTGTGGTTTGGCTGGATGACCATCAACGCGGGCAACGCGTTGCTGGTGACCTGGTACGCCTTCATGTGCACCCTGGTGCCTACCGCGCCGCGCTGGCCGCTCAAGGTGCTGCTGGGCTTGCTGCTGCTGTCCAGCCTGGTGACGCTGCCGCTGCTGTCCGACACGGCCTGGCTCAACGCTCTGGCCTGGTTGCCCTACCTGGTGACCAATCTGGCGGGCATCCCCGCCTTGCTATTGATGGCCTGGGCCGCCTGGCGGCACCGTGGGCAAGACGGCGGAAGGGAGGGGTTGGTAGGTGCCAGCATCGGCCTGCTGCATATGCCGGTAGCCTGGCACGACTGGATGCTGCAAAGCTACCTGGTGGACCCCGAGCACATCTACGCCTGGCCGTTTTCCACCACCTTGCGGCTGGGCATGTTTTTGTACGTCATTCTGAGCCGCTACGTGGGCGCGGTGGACACCGCCGAGCAGGCCAGCCTGCACCTGGCCCAGCGCCTGCGTGCGCGCGAAGCCGAGCTGGCGGCCAGCTACGAGCAGCTGCGCAGCGTGCAGCAGCGCCAGGTGCTGAGCCAGGAACGCCAGCGGCTGATGCAGGACATCCACGACGGCATGGGCTCACAGCTGATGAGCGCGCTAAAGGTGGCCGAGTCCGGCGGCCTGAGCGAGACGCAAATGGCCCTGGTGCTGCGCGAATGCATCGAAGACCTGAAGCTCACCGTGGATTCGCTGGAGCCGGTAGAGGCCGACCTGTTGCTGCTGCTGGCCACGCTGCGCTACCGCCTGGCCCCGCGGCTGGAGGGCTCGGGCCTGCGCCTGCGCTGGGAGGTGGTGGACGTGCCCGCGCTCACCTGGCTGGACCCGCGCAGCGCCTTGCATGTGCTGCGCATCCTGCAAGAAGGCATTTCCAACACCTTGCAGCATGCCAGCGCCACCGAGCTGCGGGTGGCCACCGGCGAGGCCGATAGCGGCGTGTTTGTGCTGCTGGTGGACAACGGCCAGGGTTTTCAAGCCAAAGAACAGGCCCATGAGAAAACAGGCCACGGCCTGTCCAACATGGCACGGCGGGCCCACGCCATTGGGGGCACGGTGGCTTGGGAGGCGGTGCCGGGCGGCACGCAGTTCCGGCTGTGGTTGCCGCTGCGGGCGGCCTGATTTACTTGCTGGCCTGCTGGGTGGTGTCTTTGGGCCAGTAGTCCGAAACCTCTTGCGCGGTGAAGTAGCGGCACTGCCCGCTGGCCGAGGTCAAGAACGCCTTTTGCTTGGCGCTGAGCTCAGGGGCTTCGGCCTTGAAGCAGTGTTCCGCATCGCACATGATGCCGGTGCGCGGCTGGCCCACCGCGGCCATGATGGTGGGCGGGCAGAAGAACACCAGCTCATCGTCCGCCGCCGTGGCGGACAAGGGCAGGCAGGCGGCGATACCAAGCAGGGCGGTGGCACAGAAAGTGGTGGTGGGGGACATGGTGGGCTCCTAGAAAATCCATGCCGGAAGTATTGGAGATGGGCCCCAATTGGTCTGTAGCTATCCATAGCGACAGGCCAAAATGGGCCGGGCAGACCGTAAAATCCGCCCTTGTTCTTCACCGGGGTGTGTGATGCGCGCCGTCTTCAGTGTGGTGGGTTTACTCGTCGTTGTGGTGCTCATCAGCCTGCTGGTCAAAAAGCAGGTCACCCCTTTGGTGGCCACGCCGCAAGGCCCGGCTTCGGCCCAGCAGGTGCAGCAACAAGTCAAGCAGGCGCTGGATGCTGCGCTGCAAACGCCGCGCGACGTCCCCGAAGAAAAACCTTAAGCCTTTTAGCCCTCTAGCGCTTATTCCATGGGCGTGAAAAGCTATAAAAATAGTAGTAAATATTCGATGACCGACGAAGACGCCATGCAGCTCGCCCTGGCCCAGGCCCGCCTGGCCGCCCTGGATGGCGAGGTGCCGGTGGGCGCGGTGGTCCTGAAAGACGGCGTGGTCATTGCCACGGGCCGCAATGCGCCCATCGACGGCCACGACCCCACGGCGCATGCCGAAATCAACGCCCTGCGCGCGGCGGCCCAGGTGCTGGGCAACTACCGGCTCGACGGCTGCGCGTTGTTTGTCACCCTGGAGCCCTGCACCATGTGCAGCGGTGCCATGCTGCATGCGCGGCTGCAGCGTGTGGTGTTTGGCGCGCTCGATGCCAAAACCGGCGCGGCCGGGTCGGTGATCAACGTGTTTGACCAGCCCCAGCTCAACCACCAGACGCAGGTGCAAGGCGGGGTGCTGGCCAGCGCATGCGCCGGGCTGCTGCAAGACTTCTTCCAGCAGCGCCGCAGCCAGCGGCGCCAGGCCCACATCCCCCTGCGCGAAGATGCCCTGCGCACACCCGAAAGCTGTTTTACCGAACCCGCGCAGCAGTACACCGATGTAGAAGGTTTGCGCATGCATTACCTGGACACCGGCCCTACCACCCACACAGCCCGCACCGTACTGTGCCTGCACAGCCGTACCGGTAGCGGCCAGGTGTTTCAGCCCATGGCCACGGCCTTGGCCGCTGCGGGCTACCGCATGCTGGCCCCCGACCTGGTGGGCTTTGGCCGCAGCGACAAGCCCAAGAAAGACGTTTTCCACCGTTGGGACTGGCACCGCCAAGCGCTGTGCGCATGGCTGGACCGGCTGGGCATCCACCAGGTGGTGCTGGTACTGCAAGGCGAAGGCCCGCCGCTGCTGCCCGCAGAGCGCATCCAGGCCCTGGTGCGGCTGGGGGCCGACACCGCGCCCCTGGATACCGCCCCGTTCCCCGACAACGGCCACCGCGCCGCGCTGCGCGCCTTTGCCGCCAAGGGCTGGGAGCCGCAGGAAACGTTCCCTGGCCCCACGCTGCGCCTGGCCGGCCCACCCAACGCAGAAGCGGCCCAGGCGATGGGATACTTGGCCCCGTGAAACATATCTACATCTACTCCCCCTCTGGCGCGGTGCGCGACAAGGCTGCCTTCAAGCGCGGCGTGGCCCGGCTCAAAACCCTGGGCTATACGGTCGAAATCGACCCCGATGCCCTCAAAAGCCATATGCGCTTTGCCGGTGACGATGCCACCCGCGTGGCCGCCATCCACCGCGCCGCAGCCAGCGGTGCCGACATTGCCCTCACCACGCGCGGCGGCTACGGCCTGACCCGCATCCTGGGCAGCATCGACTACCGGGCCGTGACCAAGGCCATTGAAAAAGGCACCCAGTTTGTCGGCTACAGCGACTTCACCGCGCTGCAAAACGCCTTGCTGGCCAAAACCGGCGCCATCACCTGGGCCGGCCCGGCGCTGGGCGAGGGCTTTGGGGTGGACGGCACGCCCGACGACATCATGGAAGCCTGCTTCGACGACCTGGTGGCCGGGCAGGGCGAGGGCACGGGCTGGCGGCTGGGCCGTGAAGATGCCCAGCTTGCTATGGATTCAGTAGCTTCTCGTGCTGACGGAATAAGCGCTGAGGGCGATTTTTACTTGAAAGATGCGGTTCTGTGGGGCGGCAACCTGTCGGTGCTGGTATCGCAGATCGGCACGCCGTACTTTCCGCAGATCAGCGGTGGCATCTTGTTTCTGGAAGACGTGGGCGAGCACCCCTACCGCATCGAGCGCATGCTGACCCAGCTGCTCTACAGCGGCGTGCTGGGGCGGCAAAAAGCGGTGGTACTGGGCCAGTTCACCGAGTTCACCAAGGTGCCGCACGACGGCAGCTTCCGCCTGGCCACCGTGGTCGCCTGGCTGCGCAGCCAGCTCAAGGTGCCGGTGCTGACCAATCTGCCGTTCGGCCATGTGCAGACCAAGGTATTGCTGCCGGTGGGCGCGACGGTGGAAATGGCGCTACAGGGCCGCGAGGCCATGGTGGTCTGGGGCCATGTGGGGCACGGCGGTGCGGGGCACCAGCACCATGGCCACGACCATGGCGGGCACCACCACCACTGAAGTCAGCGCAAACGGTTGGAGCGCGACACCAGGCCCTTGGGTAGCAGGCCCTGGAACAGCGGGGCCATCTTGTCCATCTGGGCCCGGGCGGCACCTTCGCCCGCCCGGCTGGCCAGTACGCCCATCAGGTCGGCGCGCAGGAACCACAGGGTTTGCACGTCCTTGGCATAGGTCACACGCCGCCGCAAAATCGGGCCGTCAAAGCCTTCGACATCGACCAGACACTCCAGCATCGCGGCGCGCACCTGTTCCAGCTGCTGCACCCGCCCGGCATCCGCCCGCCCCGTATCCACACCAAGGATGCTGTAGAAACTGTTTTTGATGGAAGTGGAATCCCAAGCCATAAGAAGATGCAGGGGTGTACGGGTTGTGGAGAAAAATGAATTAAATAGCAAATGTGTGACAAATTACACATTACAGTAGCACAGCTGCGTTGCCGAAACTGTACGAATGGGCTGTTTTGGTAACGGTATGTAAGACGTTGCACTGGATGCGTGGTCAGAAAACACTTTGGGGGCCCCTGTCGGTACCCGGTATCCGGTGGCAACAGCAGTGGGGGCGCATCCATTCCATAATTTGTCTTGTAAAGCGTACGCAATCCGATAGCTTTTCACCTGCTGCACTAAACTGCATCTACCATTTTTCTGACCACTAACGAAGTTTCCAGCATGGGCGTACAGGCCACCGTTGTATTTGCCGATCTCACCGGGAGCACCGCCTTTTACGTGGCTCTGGGCAATGAAAAAGCCACCCGGGCGGTGACCCGCATCACCCAGTGGATTGGCGAGGTCTGCGAGGCCCACCAGGGGCGGGTGGTGAAGAAGCTGGGCGATGGCGTGCTGGCCGTGTTTGCCGATGCGGGCGATGCGGCCAACGCGGTGATCGCCATCCAGCGCGGCCACCAGCAGCGCCTGCAGAAGTGGCCCGATGCCATCCGCATGGAAATCAAGGCCGGTATCGCCCGCGGCGAGGTGGTGGAAGTCGATGGCGACTGCTATGGAGACGCGGTGAATGTGGCCTCGCGCCTCAGCGATTTGTCGGGTGCCAACCAGATCTGGGCGACCGAGTCGGTGGTGGCCCAGGTGGACGATGCCCTGGGCCTGCGTTTTCTGCGCCTGGGACCGGTCAATCTGCGGGGCCGCCAGGAGGCCGTACCGCTGTACAAGATTGAATGGCAGGAAGATGCGCGCACCGAATTTGTCACCATGCAGGCTAACCTGGCCGACATCGTGCGGCCCGGCGCGCCGCAGGAGGGCCGCATCCATCTGGCCTACCTGGACCTCAGCCGCAGTTTTTCGTCGCATGAGATGCCGGTGCACCTGGGGCGTGCCGAGCAGGCCGAGTTTTCCATCAACGACCCCCGCGTGTCGCGCCTGCATGCCCGCATCGAGTGGCGCAACAACGCATTTTTCATCACCGACCTGAGCAGCTTTGGCACCTGGGTGCGGTTTACCGGCAGTGATACCGATGTGCCCCTGCGCCGCGACGACTGCCAGTTGCACGGCACCGGTGAAATCGCGCTGGGCATGCCGTTCAACGACATCAGCGGCCCGACGGTGCACTTCAGTTTTTCGCAGCATGCCCCCTCGTTTTATGGTGCAACCGTCTAGCCGGTCCCCAGGGCCGCGCCAGGGGGCTAAAATTTGCATACAACGATAGAAACCAAGTGTGTTTCCAAGCATCCAACGAATAATCTTGCTCTCCCATAGCCATGACCAAAAAATCCAGTATCGAATTTGAAGACATGAACCTGCAGGTAGGTGTACGCCTGCAGATCATGTCCAGCCAGTCGGCCAACCCCACGGTGCACTACACCACACTGATCGGATTTGTGCCGGGCGAGTACCTGCTGCTGAAAATACCGCAGGAAACCGGTGCCATGGCCGAAGGCGAGGGCGTGATCATCCGGGTCTTCTCGGGCGTTTCGGTCTTTACCTTCAGTAGCAAGATCGAGTCGGTGGTCACTGCGCCCCGTGCCTTCCTGCTGCTGGCGTTTCCCAGCGCCATCCAGAAGGTGGGTTTGCGCAAGGCGGTGCGGGTCAAGGCCAACCTGCCGGTCAAGATCAAAAGCGGCTCCGACCCCAAGAATTTCAAGATGGCCACGCTGTCAGACATCAGCCTGAGCGGTGCGCTGGTATCCACCGCCCGGCCCCTGGGCACCTCGGGCGACCTGATCGACATCGAATTCACCTTGCGCGACCAGGCCTCGGACCGGGATGTCACCATCAACACCACCGCCTCCATCCGCAGCGTGCAGCAGTCGGCGGGCAGCACGGCCGACGGGGCCACCTTCCATACCGTGTATTCGCACGGCATCAACTTCCACGACATTGATGCGGCCGACCAGGTGATTCTGCAAAATTTTGTCTACGAGACCTTGCTGATCCACCGCACCTGAAGCACAGTGCTACTAAATAAGTAGCTTCTCACGCCGATAGAATAAGCACAAGGGGCCTAAAAAGCATATATTTTTAGGCCCCTTTTTCGTGTCCGCAAACCGTCACGCGGCTGTCACCAATTTGACATCAAAACAACGCACACTGGCTGTTACCCTTCGCGCCCGTTTGCCTGTACCCACCTGATGCCCCATTCTGATACCCACCGCGTTTCCACTGCTTCCTCCCCCGCCGTAGCGCTGCTCGACCGCGACCACAGCATCCTGGCCTTCAACGAGCGCGTGCTGGACTGGGCAGTGCGCGATGACGTGCCGCTGCTGGAGCGGCTGCGCTACCTGTGCATCGTCTCGGCCAATCTGGACGAGTTCTTTGAAGTGCGCGGTGCCCCGCACCTGATTGCCGCCCACACCAACGACTACCGCGGGGTCTACACCGTGGACTCTTTCAAGGCGCTGGCCACCGCTGCCCATGCGCTGGTGGCCCGCCAGTACGCGCTGTACAACGACCAGTTGCAGCCCGCGTTTGCCGAGCAGGGCTTTCAGATCATCTCGCACGGCGAGCGCAATGCGGTACAGCGGCGCTGGGTGAAAAGCTACTTTGAGCGCGAAGTACGGCCCCTGTTGGTGCCGGTGGGCCTGGACCCGTCGCACCCGTTTCCCCAGGTGGCCAACAAGTCGCTGAACTTCATCGTGCGCCTGAGCGGGCAAGATGCTTTTGGCCGCGAGAACGACATCACCATCGTCAAGGTGCCCCGGGTGCTGCCGCGCTTCATCCGCCTGCCCGCTGCGGTAGCGGGGGAACGCATGCTGTTTGTGTCGCTGTCCAGCGTGGTCCGGGCCCATTTGCAAGAGATGTTTGCAGGCCGCCAGGTGGGGCAGTTTTCGCAGTTTCGGGTCACGCGCCACTCTGATCTGGCGGTGGACGAAGACGATGTGCGCAACCTGCGCACCGCCCTGCGCCAGGGACTGGAGGTACGTCACTTCGGCCAGGCGGTGCGGCTGGAGGTGTCGGCCGACTGCTCCGAGCATTTGTCCAAATTTTTGCTCAAGGAGTTCAACCTGCCTGAGCAGGCGCTGTACCGGGTGCAAGGCCCGGTGAACCTGGCGCGGCTGACGCAGCTGATCGACCTGGTAGACCGCCCGGCGCTGCTGTTTCCGAGCTTCCAGGCCAGTTGGCCCAAGCAGCTAACGCAGGGCCAGTCGTTTTTTGAACGGCTCAAGCAAGGCGATGTGCTGGCGCACCAACCGTTTGAAAGCTTCGACGCGGTGCTGGCCTTTCTGCGCGAGGCGGTGCACGACCCCGCCGTGCTGGCCATCAAGCAAACCATCTACCGTACCGGGCCCGACTCCGAACTGATGGCCTTGCTGCGTGAAGCCGTGCGCCGTGGCAAAGAGGTGACGGTGGTGGTGGAGCTGAAGGCCCGCTTTGACGAAGAGGCCAACATCAACTGGGCCGAGATGCTCGAATCCATCGGCGCGCAGGTGGTATATGGCGTGGTGGGCCTGAAGACCCACGCCAAGATGCTGCTGGTAACGCGCCGCGAAGGCAAGCAACTGCGCCGCTACGGCCACTTGTCCACCGGCAACTACAACCCACGCACCGCCCGCCTGTACACCGACATCAGCTACCTTACCGCCGACGCGGCGCTGACCAGCGACATGGACCAGGTGTTCCTGCACATCGCCGGGCAAAGCAAGCTGCCACGCCTGCGCAGCCTGCTGCTGGCGCCGTTCCATTTGCACCGCAAGATGATTGCCAAGATCACCGCCGTGGGCAAGGCCGCTGCCCAGGGCACCCCGGGGCGCATCGTGGCCAAGATGAACGCCCTGACCGACGAGGCCCTGATCGAAGCCCTGGTGCGCGCCGGCCAGCAGGGCGCGCGCATCGACCTGGTGGTACGCGGAGCCTGCATGCTGCCCGCCCAGGTGCCAGGCTGGACCGACAACATCCGGGTGCGCTCGGTGGTGGGGCGGTTTCTGGAGCATTCGCGCATCTTCTACTTTGGCAGCGGCGAGCAGGAAGAGCTGTACCTATCGAGTGCCGACTGGATGAACCGCAATATGCTGCGCCGCATCGAGCTGGCCTGGCCGGTGACCGACCCGGTGCTGCGCCAGCGCGTCATCGACGAATGCTTGGTGCCCTACCTGCTGGACGGTCGCGATGCCTGGGACCTGGGCGCAGATGGCCGCTACACCCGCACCCAGACCGATGGCCACAGCGCGCAGGCGGCCCTGATGAACCGCTACAGCCAGCGCCGCCGCAGGCAAGAGGGCTGATATGGACTTGATTCTGTGGCGCCATGCGGAGGCAGAGGAGGGCAGTGACACCCTGGCCGATCTGGACCGCAGCCTGACCCCGCGCGGAGTCAAACAGGCCCAGCGCATGGCCCAGTGGCTGGACCGGCACCTGCCGGACAGCACCCGGGTTCTGGCCAGCCCGGCGCGGCGTACCGAGCAAACCGTGCAAGCCCTGGGCCGCAAGTTCAAGTTGCGTCCTGAATTAGCGCCCGGCTGCACTCCGGCCCAGCTATTGGCTGTCGCCCAGTGGCCCGACAGCAAGGCGCATGTGCTGCTGGTGGGGCACCAGCCGGTGCTGGGGGAGGCCATCGCCCAGTTGCTCGGTATGGCCGAGCCCGAGTTCTCGGTGCGAAAGGGCGCCGTGTGGTGGCTGCGCCACCGCGAGCGCGATGGCGTGGGGCAGACGGTGCTGGTGTCCGTGCAGGCCCCGGAGCTGCTTTAGTCTTTTTTCACCAGCTTCTTGACGGCCTTTTTGGCGGCGGGCTTGGCCGCAACGGCGGCTGCCGGGCGGCCGGTCTTGATAGTCGGCACCGCCTGCAAGGCGGCCTGCAAAGCTGCGTCGGACATGGCGGCCAGGGCCTTGATACCGGCGCGCAGCAGTTCGCTCTTCTTGGCGGGCTGTGCCAGGGCGATGGCGCGCAGCTTCAGGTCTTCGAGCACGGTGTATTCGGCCTTGGGGATGGTGAAGCTGTCGCGCACCAGCTTGGGCTTTTTGACCTTGGCAGGTTTGGCTGCGACGACCGGCTTGACCTTGACCACGGGTGGATTGGTTTTAACGGCTACCGGCTTGGCAAGCTTGGGTACTTTGGCCACTTTGGCGCGTACTGGGGCTTTTTTCGCCGCCACGGGCTTGTTCGGCGCGGCGGTAGGCGCTGGTGCGGCAACAGGCGTGGCAGCGGTGTGGGCGGGGGTAGCGGCGGTGGTGGTGGCGGCAACTTTTGCAGCAGTAGTCATCTATAAAACTCCAATAAAACGGTTTATATAGTTTATACGGTTTTTTGCCAATCATCAAAATAGATAGCGCGTATCCCGGCAGCTTTCACCATGCTGTCATGGGCAACCCTTAGGGTCCAGGTTTTGCTGTTCAGATGGAGTGATGCCTTGGATTCTTTTGCTGTGGATATGCCGAGCCTGGCGCGTGACTACTTTCCGGGCAAGGTACGCCACGGGGTCGGGCCGTTGGCCGACCTGATGCGCAAAAACGCACTGAATTCGGTATTCCAACCCATCGTGGATTTGCGCAATGGCGGCGTCTATGCGCACGAAGCGTTGATCCGCGGTATCGAGGGAACGGCTTTGTTCGGGGCCGATGCCTTGTTCAGCGCCGCCCGCAGCGAGCGGCTGGTGTTTGAATTTGAGCTGTACTGCGTGGGCGTGGCGCTGGAAGGCTGGGGCCGACTGAAAGAGCCCGGACGGTTGTTTGTCAACATCAGCGCCGATGCCCTGGTGGACGTGGTGCAGTGCCAGGGTTGTGCCATGCTGGTGCAGTGGGTGCGCAGCTTCGGAGTCTTGCCGCGCATGCTGGTGCTGGAGCTGACTGAGCACGAGCGTGTGAACAATATGGACCAGCTGATCGAGGTGGCCCGCGAGTTGCGCGCCGCGGGCCTGTCGCTGGCCCTGGACGACTTTGGCGATGGCCGCTCCAGCCTGCGGCTGTGGTCCCAGGTGAAGCCGGAAATTGTCAAGATCGACAAATACTTCACCAAAGACATCGCCCACCACGCCGACAACCTGCAAACCCTGCAGGCGCTCAAGCAGATTGCCACCATTTTTGGCACCCAACTGGTGGCCGAAGGCATTGAAACTCCGGACGACCTGCGGGTGCTGCGCGACCTGGATCTGGCCTATGGGCAAGGCTATTTGCTGGGCCGACCCGAGCCGCTTCCCCGTGCCAAAGTGCATGCAGCCGCCATAGAGGTGTTGAACGACACCATGGTGTCGATATTTCCTGCGTCGGGGCGGGTGTCGCGCTCGGGTGTGTTGCGCGGCCTGGCGGTGCAGCAAGCACCCTGCGCCGACCCGCATACCACCAACGACCAGTTGTCGGCCCTGTTTTTGCAGCACGAGGACTTGCACGCCATTGCCATCGTGGACAACGGCCGCCCCTTGGCTCTGGTGAACCGGCACCAGTTCATGACCCACTATGCCACCCCGTACTACCGCGAGGTGCATGGCCGCAAGCCCTGTCTGGCCAATGCCAACCATGCGCCGCGCTTGGTGGAGCGCGACCACAACGTCGACGAGCTGGTGGGCATCTTGACTTCCCAAGACCAGCGCTACCTGACCGAGGGCTTCGTCGTGACCGAAAACGGGCGCTACATCGGCCTGGGCACCGGCGACCAGCTGGTGCGCTCGGTGACCGAGGTGCGGCTGGAAGCTGCCCGCCACGCCAACCCACTGACCTTTTTGCCAGGCAACATACCCATCAGCCAGCATATTGAACGCCTGATGGACGCCGGGGCCGACTTTGTGGCTTGTTATGCCGACCTGAACCACTTCAAACCGTTCAACGACCATTACGGCTACTGGCGGGGTGACGAAATGATCCGTCTGGTGGCCAAACTGGCCCTGGCCCATTGCGATGCCAAGCGGGACTTTGTAGGCCACGTGGGCGGCGACGACTTCATTTTTCTGTTCCAAAGCAGCGATTGGGTGCAGCGCTGTGAAGCCATCGTGCAGGAGTTTGCCGAGCGGGCACTGGCCCTGTTCGACGCGCCTGCGCGGGTGGAAGGTGGCATCCATGCCGAAGACCGGCAGGGCGTGCCGCGATTTTTCCCCTTCACCACCCTGTCGATTGGTGCGGTGCGCATCCAGCGGGGCCAGTACGGGCACGCGGAGGAAGTGGCGAACGCCGCCGCCCTGGCCAAACACGATGCCAAGGTGCAGGGCGCGGGTTTGTGCATCCGGGAAGCTGCCAGCGCAACACCGGCGTGAGAGTTGGAATGCACGGGCCCTCGGCAGGGCCACAAACTGCTCTATAAAATGGCCTCATGGCCACCAAAATCCCCAAAAAGCCACCGCAGCCCGTAACCCCGACATCCATACCGGATGACGGCGGTTCGGTCGTGCTGGAGCGGCGCACCGAAAAGATCAAGCCCCCGCAGATGCACCAGGTGCTGATGCTCAATGACGACTACACCCCGATGGAATTCGTGGTGGTGGTGATCCAGGAGTTTTTCAGCAAAGACCGCGAAACCGCCACCCAGATCATGCTCAAGATCCATCTGGACGGCAAAGCCGTGTGCGGCGTGTACTCCAAAGACGTGGCCGCCACCAAGGTGGACCAGGTGCTGGAAGCCGCCAAACAAAACGGCCATCCCCTGCAATGTGTCAGCGAACCAGTGGGTTGATTGGGCAGGCTTGAATAAGCCAAAGCGCAACCCATGTAGAGTGCGTAGTCAAAGAGTCACATAGAGTTGTTAGGTGTCGAAATGAGTCAGGCAAAAAAGGAATTCACATGATTGCCCAAGAATTGGAAGTCAGTCTGCACATGGCATTTGTGGAAGCGCGCCAGCAACGCCACGAATTTATTACTGTCGAGCACCTGCTGCTGGCCTTGCTGGACAACCCCAGCGCCGCCGAAGTGCTGCGCGCCTGCTCGGCCAATATTGACGATTTGCGCAAATCCTTGAGCAATTTCATCAAGGACAACACGCCCCAGGTTGCCGGTACCGACGATGTCGATACCCAGCCCACGCTGGGCTTCCAGCGCGTGATTCAGCGTGCCATCATGCACGTCCAGTCCACCGGCAGCGGCAAGAAGGAAGTCACCGGCGCGAATGTGCTGGTCGCCATTTTTGGCGAAAAAGACTCGCACGCCGTGTACTACCTGCACCAGCAGGGTGTCACGCGCCTGGACGTTGTCAACTTCATCGCCCACGGCATCAAGAAGAGCGACCCGCCCGAGCCCGTCAAGGCTGCTGAAAACCAGGCCGAAGGCGAAGAAGGCGGCGGCGAGAAGAACGAGAAAGCCTCGCCCCTGGAGCAGTTCACCCAGAACCTGAACCAGATGGCCAAGGAAGGCAAGATCGATCCGCTGATCGGCCGCGAGTACGAAGTCGAGCGCACCATCCAGATCCTGTGCCGCCGCCGCAAAAATAACCCGCTGCTGGTGGGTGAGGCCGGTGTGGGCAAAACCGCCATCGCCGAGGGCCTGGCCTGGCGCATCACGCAAAAGGAAGTGCCCGAAATCCTGGCCGAAGCCGTGGTGTATTCGCTGGACATGGGCGCTCTGCTGGCGGGCACCAAGTACCGCGGTGACTTCGAGCAGCGCCTCAAAGGCGTGCTCAAGTCGCTGAAAGACCGGCCCAACGCGATTTTGTTCATCGACGAAATCCACACCCTGATCGGTGCGGGCGCAGCCTCGGGCGGCACGCTGGATGCGTCCAACCTGCTTAAGCCCGCGCTCTCCAGCGGCCAGCTCAAGTGCATTGGTGCCACCACCTTCACCGAGTACCGCGGCATCTTCGAAAAAGACGCGGCCCTGTCACGCCGTTTCCAAAAGGTCGATGTGGTCGAGCCTACGGTGCAGGAAACCGTGGAAATCCTCAAGGGTTTGAAGTCGCGCTTCGAAGAGCACCATGGCGTGAAATACGCCGTGGCCGCACTGCAAGCTGCCGCCGAACTCAGCGCCAAGTACATCAACGACCGCCATTTGCCCGACAAGGCGATTGACGTGATTGACGAAGCCGGTGCTGCCCAGCGTATCCTGCCACCGAGTAAGCGCAAGAAAACTATCACCAAGGCCGAGGTGGAAGAGATCGTGGCCAAGATTGCCCGCATCCCGCCCGCCAACGTGTCCAACGACGACCGCGGCAAACTCAAGACGCTGGAACGCGACCTGAAGAGCGTGGTGTTCGGCCAGGACAAGGCGCTGGACGTGCTGGCTTCCGCCGTGAAGATGGCGCGCTCGGGCCTGGGCAAGGGCGACAAGCCGATTGGCTCCTTCCTGTTCAGCGGCCCCACCGGTGTCGGCAAGACCGAAGCGGCCAAGCAACTCGCCTACATCATGGGCATCGAGCTGATCCGCTTTGACATGTCGGAGTACATGGAACGCCATGCGGTGAGCCGTTTGATCGGTGCGCCCCCGGGCTACGTGGGCTTTGACCAGGGCGGCCTGCTGACCGAGGCGGTCACCAAGAAGCCGCATTGCGTCTTGCTGCTGGACGAAATTGAAAAGGCCCATCCGGACATTTTCAATGTGCTGCTGCAGGTGATGGACCACGGCACGCTGACCGACAACAACGGGCGCAAGGCCGACTTCCGCAACGTCATCATCATCATGACGACCAATGCGGGTGCCGAGACCATGAACAAGGCGACGATCGGCTTTACCAATCCGCGGGAAGCGGGCGACGAGATGGCGGACATCAAACGCCTGTTCACCCCCGAGTTCCGCAACCGCCTGGACGCGACCGTGAGCTTCAAGGCGCTGGATGAAACCGTCATCTTGCGGGTGGTGGACAAGTTCCTGCTGCAACTGGAAACCCAGTTGGCCGAGAAGAAGGTGGATGTCACGTTCACCGACACCTTGCGCAAGTACCTGGGCAAGAAGGGCTTCGACCCGCTGATGGGCGCACGCCCGATGCAGCGACTGATCCAGGACACCATCCGCCGCGCCCTGGCCGACGAACTGCTGTTCGGTCGCCTGATCGACGGTGGCCGCCTGACCGTGGACATGAAAATCACCACCGACGAAAAAGGCGTGGAAACCGGTGAAGTCGAGCTCGACATCCAGCCACTGCCCAAGCGCGAAGGCCGGGCCAAGCCCGAATCGGAAGAAGCCACTGCGGGCTAACTCCCCACCTGCCTCCCCACAAAAAAGGGGCAGTACCACACCGGTACTGCCCCTTTTTTTATAGCAAACTAATGAGCAGGCTAGAGCGGTAGGGTGTCAAAACCGGCATAAGCCTTGCGCAGCCAGGTCTTGACGCGCTGGCGCTCCAGCATGCCCAGGCCGTCGGTTTCAGCGCGCTCGTGCACCGCGCTCCAGAAACTGGCGCTCTGGCGGTCGATCTTGCGCATGGCGGCATCCTGCAACTGCGGCAGTTCGATCACCCGTGCGCCATAGGCCAGGGCCTGCTGCATGGCGGCAGAGGACTGCAGCAGCGAGAAGTCTGAGCCCCGGCCATGGTTGAGCACGATGATGTAGTTGGGCGTATTGCCCACGCTGGCCATCAGATCGGCCAGCAGATTGACGGAATCCTTGCCTTCGTCCACCACATGCCAGAAGTTCACTGCCACATGCAGGTCGCCCAGCACTTCGAACAGATCGGAGTCGTGGATCCAACGGGCCAGCGGGGCGGCGGTTTGTGCGGCCAGGTCCACGATGACGTTTTGCTCGGGGTTGGCCTCGAAGGCCTCGGCGATCACGTCCAGCCCTTCAAAGCTGTCGACCACTACCGGGGACGCGAAGTCTGGGTAGAAGCGGGTGAAGGAGTTGTGCGAACGGTCGGTGTCAAAGCCGGTAAAGGCCTTGCCGGTGTCCAAAAAGTACTGTGCCAGTACGCGGGCGGTGACGGACTTGCCTACGCCGCCCTTTTCGCCGCCAATGAAATTGATTGAACTCATGGGTTTCCCTGGATTGTTTGGCATGGACTTACGAGGGTAAGCCGCGCCGCAGATTCTACGGGGTCGGCTTCTGCCGATCCGTGGTTAACCATAAATAAGCAAGAACCATGCGCAACGAAAACAGCCCGCGGCTAGGCCGACAGGTGTCCCGTATGTAAAGGCTCAAGGATTGGTGCTGATTCAGCCCGCTACGCCCACTTTCCGCGCAGAATGGGCCCTAAAATAATAGCACTTTAAAAAGCGTATCTAAGTCTTTGATCTTGTGTGAAGTTTTTGATTTAGATACACTTGGTCACATACCTTTATCTCCGGAGATCATTCCATGTCCTCCTCTGAAAGCCTTGTTTTGAACCGCTTGCTACAAATTGTTGCTATTTTTACTTGCTCTGTGACTTTGCTGGCGGCACCTGCGCAAGCGGCGCAACGCAAGAAGGTCGAGATCCAGAAAACCCAAAGCAGCGTGGCGGCATCCAAGCGCAGCAGTGCAAAAGCAGTGCGGGTGGTCCGCGTGTCGAAGACATCCAAGGTGGTGGCGGTGTCCAAGGCATCCCGGGTGTCCAAGGTGCTCGCCGTGTCAAAGACATCCAAGGTGCTCGCCGTGTCGCGTACATCCAATGTAAAAATGACCGCCAAATCCCGTGCCGCCATGCGCCCGGTGGCCGTCGTCATTCCTGCCCGGCCTTCGTTTGGTGAACTGGCTGGTTTGCATGGCGCGCCCGATGCGCTCGCGCTCAAGTCCAGCGTGGCCCTGGTGATCGACCAGGACACCCGTGAAGTGCTGTTCAGCAAGAACGACCAGGCGGTATTGCCGATTGCGTCCATCACCAAGCTGATGACCGGTGTGGTGATCAACGATGCCCGTTTGCCGATGGACGAAGAAATCACCATCACCCAGGACGATGTGGACACCGAAAAGCGCAGCCGTTCGCGGCTGACCGTGGGCTCCACCCTGAGCCGGGGCGAGTTGCTGCACCTGGCGCTGATGTCCAGCGAAAACCGCGCCGCCCATGCCCTGGGCCGCACCTATCCTGGCGGCTTGGCCACCTTTGTGGCCATGATGAACGCTAAGGCCAAAGGCCTGGGCATGAAAGATACGCGCTATGTAGAACCCACTGGTTTGTCCAGCGACAACCAGTCCAGCGCACGGGATCTGGCTACCTTGGTGAGCGCGGCCTACAACGAACCCACCTTGCGTGAACTCACCACTTCCCAGGGCTACCAGGTCGAAGTCGGCAGCCGCATGATGCAGTTCAACAATACCAACCGCCTGGTGAAAAATCCCGACTGGGATATCGGTTTGCAAAAAACCGGTTTCATCAGCGAAGCGGGCCAGTGCCTGGTACTGCAAGCCAAGGTGGCGGGGCGCAAGCTGATCATGGTGTTTCTGGACTCTGCGGGCAAACTCAGCCGCATTGGTGATGCCGAACGCGTGCGCCACTGGGTAGAGGCCAACCACATGATGACCGCGCGCACCGTGGTGAAGATCGCGGGCTGATCCCGCCCCGCTTCCCCAGCAGCTACCGGCTGCCTGGGGCCACTTTGTAGCCCAGGGCCGATGAAATGGCGTTGGCCGTGGTCTGCAGCTTAGGTAGCCAGTTTTCGTCCAGCCGGTCTGCCGGGGCAGAGATGGACAGCCCGGCCACCAGCCGGTTCTGGTCGTCGTACAAACCCACGGCCATGCACCGCACCCCCAATTCCAGTTCTTCGTTGTCTCGGGCGATGCCGTACTGGCGCACCCGCGCCAACTCGCGTTCCAACTGGCCCAGGTCGGTCAGGCTGTTTTTGGTCTGACCGCTCAGGCCCGTGCGCGTGGCGTAGGCCCGCACGCGCTGCGGATCGTCATGGGCCAAAAACAGTTTGCCCACCGACGTGAGGTGCAAGGGCGCGCGGCCCCCAATGGCCCGCACCACCTGCATGCCCGAGCGCTCACTGAAAGCCCGCTCCACATACACAATTTCGTCGCCCTGGCGCAGGCTGAGGTTCACCGGCTGCTGCGTCAGGCGGTGCAGCTCGCGCATGGGTGTCAGGGCGGCATCGCGCACGCTCAGGCGGCCTTTGACCAGGTTGCCCAGCTCCAGCAAACGCATGCCCAACCGGTAGCTGCCGGGCTCGGGCCGGTCCACAAATCGGCCAGTGGCCAGATCGTTCAGAATGCGGTGCGTGGTGGACGGGTGCAGACCGGTTTTTTCGCTGATTTCTTTCAGCGACATGGCCTCTTCGCGCGAGGCCAGCACGTCGATCAGGGCGAACATGCGCTCAATCACCTGGACGGTCGGTGTGGCGGGAATACTGGGGTCGGTCGCTTTCATGGGCATTTCTCAAATGATGTGCCACATCTTACCTTGTGAAATGCCGAATTGCATGATGTGAAATCGGCAGGCTCAGGCGGAGGTCCAAATGCCGTCGCGCAGTACCTCGTGGGGCGTGAAGCGGGCCTTGTACAGCATCTTCGGGCTTTGGGCGATCCAGTAGCCCAGGTAGACGTAAGGCAGACCCAGATGTTGCGCCTGCTCGATCTGCCAAAGCACGTTGTAGGTGCCGTAGCTGGCGCGCTCATCGGGTTCGTAAAAGGTGTACACGGCAGACAAACCGTCGTCCAGTACATCCAGAATGGAGACCATCTTGAGCGCGCCGGGCGTGCCGTCTTCCAGGGTTTCGCGAAACTCCACAAGCCGCGAATCGACTCGGCTTTGCAGCAGAAACTGGGTGTACTGGTCCACGCTGTCCTGGTCCATGCCACCGCCCGCGTGGCGGCCATTCTGGTAGCGCAGATAGAGCTGATAGTGCTCTGGCATGAATCCCAGGTGCAGCACACGGGCTTGCAAGCTGCTGTGCTGTACCTTGGCGCGCCGCTGGCTGCGGTCGGGTTTGAAGCGCGCGGCCTGCACCCGCAAGGGCATGCAGGCCTGGCAGCCGTCGCAGTAGGGACGGTAGGTAAACAGGCCGCTGCGCCGGAAACCGCTGCGCACCAGCTCGGAATAGGTGTCGGTCTGGATCAAATGGCTGGGCGTGGCCACCTGGGAGCGGGCCTGCCGCTCGGGCAGGTAGCTGCAAGGGTAGGGCGCTGTGGCGTAAAACTGCAGGGTTTGCAGGGGCAGGTCGGTGAGATGTGTCACGGGGAAACCAGCGGTTGGGGTTGCAGAGCGGTCCAGTAGCGGGGGTCGAATTGCCACACCGGGCCTGGCAGCGCGGCCTGGATATCGACCTGCGCGCAAAACACCGACCGGGGTATTTCGCGCGCACCCAGCGATGCCAGGTGGGCCGTATTTTGCTGGCAATCTACCTGGGGAATGCTGTGGACGCGGCAAAAACACACCAGGGCCGCCAGTGCGATTTTTGAGGCATCGGGCACCCGGGTGAACATCGACTCGCCAAACACCGCGTTGCCTATTGCCACGCAGTACAGCCCGCCTACCAGTTGCCCGTTGATCCAGGTTTCCACGCTGTGCGCATAACCCGCCTGGTGCAGCGCCTCGTAGGCCCGCACCATGTCGGCCACGATCCAGGTGCCCGACTGGCCGGGACGCGGGCTGCCCGAGCAGGCCCGGATCACCTCAGAGAACTGGGTGTCAAATCGCACCTCTGTGCTTGTCCCTCTTGCGAAGTTAGCTATGGTTTTGCGTAAAGACCGGTGCAGGCGAAAAGCATCCACCTTGAGCACCATGCGCGGGTCGGTGCTCCACCACAGAATCGGCTGGCCGGTGCTGAACCACGGGAAAATGCCGTGCCGGTAGGCTTGCAGCAGGCTGTCCACATCCAGCGCGCCGCCCGCGGCCAGCAGGCCTGGAGCCGGGTCTGCCGCGCCCCAGGCCTGGCTGACCGGCGGAAACGCCTCTCCCGGAACCAGCCACGGAACGGGCTTGGGAGACAGGGGCCGGGCAGACGACATACTGCGATTTTATGTGCTTTTAAGGTGCCAAGCGCTCACGCAGCCAGCATGAGCTGCTATCTAATGTGTAGCGAAGCCGGTCGTGCAGGCGGCTTTTGCGGCCCTGCCAGAATTGCCAGTTGTCCGGCTCCAGCCGGTAGCCGCCCCAGTGCGGCGGGCGCGGCGGGTTGAGCATGAACTTGGCACCGAACTTGGCGGCGTTGGCCACCAGTACGCCCCGGCCCGAGATCACTTGCGACTGCGGCGAGGCCCAGGCCCCGATGCGCGAATCCAGCGGGCGGCTGTGGAAGTAGGCATCGCTTTCCTCGTCGCTCACCTTGCTTACTCGGCCTTCGATGCGCACCACCCGTTCCAGTTCCACCCAATGGAACTGCAGGGCCGCAAACGGATTGCCCGCCAGTTCCTGGCCTTTGCGGCTGTCGTAGTTGGTGTACCAGGTGATGCCGTGCGCATCAAAACCTTTGACCAGCACGACACGGGTGGAAGGGCGCAGGTCGTGGCCTACGGTGGCCAGGGTCATGGCGTTGGGCTCAGGCACCTGGGCACTGATGGCTTCTTCCAGCCACTGGCTGAATTGCTGCAGTGGGTCACTGTGCGAGGCCTCTTCGTTGAGTTCGGCGCGTTCGTAGCTTTTGCGCAAGTCGGCAAGTGCGGTAATAGATAGGCTCATAGTGCGATTGTGCCGCTGAACAAAGCCCTACTGGTGCCGCGGCACATTGACGAAGCAGGACAACCTCCGTTAACCTATTGTTGCAATTAACACAGTTGCATTCACTCCGCGACTGGAATGCCCCGATGGCTGGAAACCCATGACCCCTGCATCCGTCCCACCGGATTCACACTCGGACCGCCAGCGGGATGCGCCTATTCGCCTGCGCGATTCCCTCACCATGCGCACGCTGCTGCAAATGTCGCTGCGCATTACGGCGGTGGTGGTGGCCGTCACCTTGCTGTCGTATTTCCATATCGTCCATACCCTCACACAAGAGACGCAGGACAAGCTGCGCAAGTACATTGCCGAGCGCGGAGCCAAGGAAGGTGCGGTCTTTAAGCTGGCCATGGACAACCTGGACGTGCTGAAACACCAGTTTCTGGAGGATTACCGCAGCATGGGGCCGGTGTCGGATGCCGACTTTGACAAGCTGTACGAGACCGTGCCCGACGGCTCCACCCGCCTGCGCCGCGCCGCGTTCGAGGGCCTGGCGCGGGCTGACGGCACCCTGAGCCGCAACATCAGCGGGTTTGCGGGCATCCCCGCAGAGCGGCTGGATGCGGATCTGCGCAAGCGGCTGGTGCTGTCCTGGAGGCTGCTGGACCGGTTTGGCCCGGCCTGGGTGAACCGATTTGCCAATGTGTATGTGCATTCGCCGGAAAACTTCAACATCGTCTACTGGCCGGGTCTGCCCTGGGGCCTGAACGCCGAAGCCGGGCTGGACATGGCGCAAGAGGAGTGGATGCAGATTGCCACCCCTGCCAGCAACCCCAGCCGCGCTACCGTCTGGACCGGCATGTACTTTGACCCCACGGCCAACGAGTGGATGGTGTCCGCCGAGGCCCCGGTAGACCTGGAAGGCCGCCACCTGGCCACCCTGGGGCAGGACATCTTGCTTAATGCCGTGTTCAAACGGGTGTTTGACGACCATCTGACCGGAGCCAAGAACTTCATCATCCGCCCGGACGGTCGCCTGGTGGCCCACCCCGACAAGATCCAGGAGATGGACGCAGCCAAGGGTGTGCTGGAGGTGCAGAAGCTGGGCGACCCGGTGCTTTCCAGCATGTACGCGCAGCTGCAGGCCGCTTTGCCCCCCGGTGGCCCGCATGGCGCGCTGCTGGACGATACCGCCAACGACGCGTTTCTGGCGGTGGAGCGGCTGGACGGGCCGAACTGGTGGTTTGTCACCGTCTACCCCAAGTCGCTGCTGACCACCACTGCGCGGGAGACGGCGGTGTTCATCCTGGCCTTGAGCGTGGTCGCGCTGGTGCTGGAATTGCTGGCCTTGTACCTGGTGCTGCGGCGCAAGGTGGTGCAACCCCTGCAGGACTTTGAGCAGGCCTCGCGCCGGGTAGCGGCGGGCGATTACCACGCGGTGGCCAGCGGTGCGGTGGACCTGCCCACCGGGCGGCGCGACGAAATCGGCATGCTGGCACACACCTTTCGCACCATGGCCCGCCAGGTGGACGAAAACAGCGACACCCTGGAGCGCAAGGTCGAAGCCCGCACCCAGCAACTGGCGCAGGCCATCGAAGACAGCCGCAAGGCCCATGCCGCCAAATCGAGCTTTCTGGCCCGCATGAGCCATGAAATCCGCACCCCCATGAATGCCGTCATGGGCATGAGCCGCCTGGCCTTGAAAACCGATCTCAACCCCAAGCAGCGCGACTACCTGGAGAAGATACTCACCTCGGCCGAGTCGCTGCTGGACATCATCAACGACGTGCTGGATTTCTCCAAGATCGAAGCCGGCCGCATGGCGCTGGAGCACATTCCGTTCCGCCTGCCCGACGTGTTCAAGAGTGTCTCCAGCGTGGTGTCGCTGCGCGCCCAGTCCAAGGGACTGGAACTGCTGTACGAGGTGGCCCCCGACGTGCCCCGCCACCTGGTGGGCGATGCGCTGCGCCTGGGCCAGGTCATCATCAACCTCGCCACCAACGCGGTGAAGTTCACCGAGCGCGGCGAGGTGGTGCTGCGGGTGCACTGCGAAAGCCGCACCCTGCACCAGGCACGTATGTGCTTCAGCGTGGTGGACAGCGGGGTGGGCATCGCCCCCGAGCGCCTGGGCAAGCTGTTTGAGCCATTTACCCAGGAGGACGACTCCATCTCGCGCAAATACGGCGGTACCGGCCTGGGCTTGGCGATTTGCAAGGAACTGGTGGAACTGATGGGCGGCACCATGCAGGTCGACAGCGTGCTGGGGCAGGGCAGTACCTTTAGCTTCACCCTGCCGCTGGACCTGGACACTCGCATCGAAGGCGTTGGCCAAAGCTGCCCGGTGGTGGACGGCCTGCACCAGGCCCGCGCCCTGGTGGTGGACGACAACGCCCTGGCCCGCGAGGTGCTCACCAGCATGCTGGCCCAGATGGGTATGCGCCCGGACAGCGCGTCGTCGGGCGAACAGGGTCTGGCCATGATCCGCAACGCCCAGGACGGTGTCGATCCCTACGCGCTGCTGCTGCTGGACAGCAATATGCCGGACATGGACGGGGTGGAAACCGCCCGCCACATTGGCCGCGATACCCAGACCGACACCCCGATGGCTATCTTGATGGTCACCGCCTACAGCCACGACAGCCTGGGCTCCGAGGCCGCCGCTGTGGGCATCGACCAGGTGCTGACCAAGCCAGTCAGCGAATCCACACTGCACGATGCCATCGTCGAATCGCTGATGGGCAGCAACACCATGCGCCAGCGCAGGCAGGAGCGGGTGAAAGAGCTGGTCAAGCCGGTGGAGCTGCTGCGCCAGCGCGGCGCCCGCATCCTGCTGGCCGAAGACAGCCCGCTGAACCGCCAGGTGGCACTGGAGTTTCTGGCCGAGGTGGGCATCCGGGCCGATGTGGCGGCCAACGGGGTCGAAGCCGTGGCCATGGTGCAGGCCAAGCCCTACGACCTGGTGCTGATGGACATCCAGATGCCCGAACTCGACGGCATCAGCGCCACCCGGCAACTGCGCGCCGACCCCCGCTACGCCCAATTGCCCATCATTGCCATGACCGCCCACGCCATGAGCGGCGACCGCGAGCTCAGCCTGCAGTCCGGCATGAACGACCACCTGACCAAGCCCATTGACCCCGAGCAACTGTTTGACCTGCTGGTGCGCTGGCTGCCACGCCCGCCAGGCAGCGCCGCAGAAGACTTCGTGCCGTCCGTGGCCCCATCCATGACCCAACCCATGCCCCTGGAGCCGCCCAGCGTGAACGACCCCTTCGCCCGCCTGCAGGCCTGCGGCATCGACACCGACAAGGGCCTGGCCCACCACATGCGGCGCAAGCCTTTCTACCTGAGCGTGCTGCGCGGCTTCGCCAGCGAATACGGCGGCGCGGCGCTGCTAGTGCAGGAATGGCTGGCCGCGGGCAAGCGCGAGGACATCTACCGCCTGGCCCATACCCTCAAGGCCAATGCCCTGGGGATTGGTGCGCAGGCCCTGGCCGATGCCGCCCGCGTGGTAGAGGTGGCCGCCCGCGTGTACCTGCCCGGCCCGGCCGAAGTCACGCCTTTTCTGCTGGCGCTGGATGCGGTGCTGGCGGCTTTAAACGGCGTGGCCAGCGAGGAACCGGCCCCCGCACCACCCACCCAGCCTTTTGACACCATCCAGGCGGTCCAGCACCTGCTGATGAGCCTGCGGCAGGACGATGCCCTGAGCCTGGAGCAGGTGCACGCCTTGCAGCGGGGCACCCAGGCCAGCGCGCATGCCGTGGCCGTTGCCGAACTGGTGCGCCTGGTGGAAGAGGTGGAATATGGCCCGGCCATCGTGCGTGCGCAGTTCCTGCTGCAAAAACTGTTGACGGAAGGCGTGGCGCCATGAGCACCGAACGCCCCAAAATCCTGGTGGTGGACGACGAGCCTAGCAACCGGGGCCTGCTGGCCGAGGTGCTGAAGGACGACTACACCGTGGTGCTGGCCAAAAGCGGCGAAATGGCCCTGTCGCTGGCCGCCCGCCACAAGCCCGACATCGTGCTGCTCGACGTGGTGATGCCCGGCATGGACGGCTACCAGGTGCTGCGCACCCTGAAGAGCCAGGACGAGACCCGCCACATTCCGGTGATCTTCATCTCGGCCCTGGACAGCATGGCCGACGAGGAAAAAGGCCTGCTGCTGGGTGCGGTGGACTACATCACCAAGCCCTTCCATGCGCCCATCGTGCGGGCGCGGGTGCGCAACCACGCCGAAGCTGTATCGCACCGCCGCCTGCTGGAGCGCCTGGCCCTGGTGGATGGCCTGACCGAAGTGCCCAACCGCCGCCGCCTGGAGCAGGCCCTGCAACTGCGCTGGCCACCGGGACAGTATGTGTCGGTGATCCTGCTGGACGTGGACCACTTCAAGCTCTACAACGACCACTACGGGCACAGCGGCGGCGACCGGGTGCTGCGCCAGGTGGCCGGTGCGGTGCACAAGACCTTGAAGCGCGAAACCGACCTGATGGCCCGCTACGGTGGCGAGGAATTCGTGATGTTCCTGCCGCATACCGATGCCAAGGGCGGCCAGGTCTGCGCCGAGATGGCCCGCAAGGCGGTGGAGAGTCTGCACATTCCGCATGAGAAATCGCTGGTCGGCCCACACCTGTCCATCAGCCTGGGCGGCACTTCGGTGAAATTGCCCGCCAGCGGTGTGGTGCCGGACGGATTGCTGGAACAAAGCGACCAGCAGTTGTACCTGGCCAAGCAGCGGGGACGTAACCGGTTTTGCTGGAGCGACTGATATCTCAATTTCAGGCCATTTTTCAAGCCTGCAAACCACGGCTACCGCTTATTGAATAAGCGTGAGAAGCTATGGTTTTTATATCCAAAAAACATAGCAACCTAGCGTTTTCCCGAGGGTCTTTCGTACCCTACTGGTAACTCCCAGGCAGCCCAGCCACGCGGTTACGGAGTACCATGGCGGCTGTAATTTAGTTACCAAAAGACCATGACACTCCACCCCACGGTAGCGGCGGTCACAGACCGCATTCGTGCGCGTAGCGGCCCCAGCCGCAGCGCTTATCTAGAACGCCTGGACGCTGCGGCCCAGCGCAAACCGGGGGCAGAGCGCATGGGTTGCGCCAACGTGGCCCACGCGTTTGCCGGTATGCCCAACAACGACAAGTTCAAGGTGGTCACCGAGAAGGCCCTGAACATCGGCATCGTCACCGCCTACAACGACATGCTGTCGGCCCACGCGCCGCTGCAAACCTACCCCGACATCGTCAAGGCCGAAGCCCGCCTGCACGGTGCTACGGCCCAGGTGGCCGGTGGCGTACCGGCCATGTGCGACGGCGTGACCCAGGGCACGCCAGGCATGGAGCTCAGCCTGTTCAGCCGCGACGTCATCGCCATGGCCACCGCCGTGTCTCTCAGCCACGACATGTTCGATGCCGCTTTGATGTTGGGCGTGTGCGACAAGATCGTGCCCGGCCTGCTGATCGGCGCGCTGCAGTTCGGCCATTTGCCCACCGTATTTGTGCCTGCGGGCCCCATGCCGTCGGGCCTGTCGAACAGCGCCAAATCCAAGGTGCGTGAGCAAGCCGCCCAGGGCCTGGTGGGCCGCGATGAGCTGCTCAAGGCCGAATCCGCCGCCTACCACGCCCCCGGCACCTGCACCTTCTACGGCACCGCCAACAGCAACCAGATGCTGCTCGAAGCCATGGGCCTGCATGTGCCCGGCACCGCCTTTGTGGCCCCCGGCGGCGCGCTGCGCGATGAACTCACCCGCGAAGCCACCCGTACCGTGCTGGCCGACGTGAAGGCCCGGCGCTTTGCCCCCATCGGCCAGATCGTGGACGAGCGCTGCATCGTCAACGCCATGGTCGCCCTGCTGGCCACCGGCGGCTCCACCAACCACCTGATCCACTGGGTGGCAGTGGCCGCTGCCGCAGGCATCGTCATCGACTGGGACGACTTCAGCGCCTTGTCAGACGTAGTGCCCACGCTGTCGCACGTGTACCCCAACGGCAAGGCCGATGTGAACGAGTTCCAGGCCGCAGGTGGCCCCGGTTTCATCATCCGCGAACTGCTGGACGCGGGCTTCATGCACGCCGACGTGCTTACCGTGCGCCCGGGTGGCCTGCGCGAATTCACCGGCGTGCCCTCGATGGCGGGCGATGCGCTCACCTGGACAACGGTGGGCGAGTCGAAAGACGACACCATCGTGCGTCCCGCATCCAACCCCTTCAGCCCCACCGGCGGCCTGAAACTGCTGCAGGGCAACCTGGGCCGCAGCGTGATCAAGGCATCCGCCGTGCCGGACGACCGCCATATCATCGAAGCGCCCATCCGCCTGTTCGACTCGCAAGAAGCCCTGCATCTGGCCTTCAACGCGGGCGAGCTCAACCGCGACGTGGTCTGTGTGGTGCGCTGGCAAGGCCCGCAAGCCAACGGCATGCCCGAGCTGCACAAACTCACGCCTCCGCTGGCCGTGTTGCAAGGCAAGGGCTACCGCGTGGCCCTGGTCACCGATGGCCGCATGAGCGGAGCATCCGGCAAGGTGCCTGCCGCCATCCACGTGTCCCCCGAAGCCCTGGCCGGTGGCCCGCTGGCCAAGCTGCTGGACGGCGACGTGGTGCGCCTGGATGCCGTGGCCGGCACGCTGCAGGCCCTGGTGCCGGATGCCGAGTGGGCCGCCCGCCCGCTGGCCACTATGCCCGCAGCCCTGCGCGCCTCGAACGCCTTCGGTATGGGCCGCGAACTTTTTTCCGGCATGCGCCGCAATGCCCTCACTGCTGAACAAGGAGCTCTCACATGGGTCTAAGCAACCACACCGGCCGTTGGACGGCCCTGCAAGTCATGCAAGACGCACCGGTCATTCCAGTCATCGTGCTCAACGACGTGGCCCACGCCGTGCCTTTAGCGCGCGCCTTGGTCGCTGGCGGCATCCGCATGCTGGAAGTCACGCTGCGCACCCCGCAGGCACTGGAGTGCATTGAGCGCATCGCCAAGGAAGTGCCCGATGCCGTCATCGGCGCAGGCACCATCCGCAGCGCCGCCGACGCGCAAGCCGCCGCCAAGGCGGGCGCGCTGTTTGGCGTGAGCCCCGGCTACACCCGCACCGTGGGCATGGCCTGCCGCGATGCCGGTCTGGCCCTTTTGCCCGGCGTGGCCACCGGTAGCGAAATCATGATGGCCCAGGAAGACGGCTTCACCGAGCTCAAGTTCTTCCCCGCCATGCAAGCCGGTGGCCCCGCCATGCTGAAAGCCTGGAGCGGCCCGTTCTTCGACGTGAAGTTTTGTCCCACTGGCGGCGTGACGCTGCAAAACGCGCCTGAATTTTTGGCGCTGCCGAATGTGGTGTGCGTCGGCGGCTCGTGGATCGTACCCACCGATGCCATGCTGGCAGGCGATTGGGGGCGGATTACCCAGCTCTGTCTGGACACGGCGGCCTTGAAGAAAAAGGCCTAAAACTAAAAGCGCCCGACAGGGCGCTTTTTTTTAGACTGTAAAAGGCTTCTGCTTCAAGAAGGTGCCCGCCTTGCCCAGCGTGAACAGGTTGGGCGACTGGGTGGGCGGCAGGCCTGCACGCACCTTGGTGTGGAACTGGCGGTAGGTGCCCTTGAATGTGCCGTTGGCCCACACCCTGAGCACCTGCTCGGTGAACGCGCCGTTGTTCGCGCCGTCCATCGAGGTTTGGTTGTCCTGGCAGCCCGACACCAGCACCAATGACGGTTTGAACTGACTCACCACGCCGGTCAGGCGGTTGCTGACGGTTACCTGCGACAAGGCGGCGTCGGGGTCGGCGATCTGGCCGGCTGCGGCCTTGGCCACGTCTTCCTGTAGTTTTTTGTAAAACGCCTGGTGGTCGCGGTCAACGCGCATAGCCACCCCCAGCGGCATGGCCCGCGAGCCGGGCTCAAAGGGCGTGGCCTTAACTGCCGTACCGCTGTGGCAGCTGTCGGACAGCACCAGGATGCGCACCCCGGCGGCAAACTTGCTGTACTCGAAGTACAGCTCGTCATCGATGATCTGGCCGTCAAACAGGCACCAGGTTTCGTCTTTGCCGTCGGGTTCATCGGCATTGATGTCGGTCACCTGCCCGCCGTGGCCCGAATAGCTCAAAAAGAACAAATCGCCCGCCACCAGGGTTTTGGCGGCGCTGCGCAAGGTGGTTAAAAACTTGGCGCGGGTGGCCTGTTTGGTGAGCAGCACCGTGGGCCGCATGCCCTGCGCCTTGGCCAGGGCGGCCATGTCGTTGGCATCGAATTCGCAGGCCGCCAGCGGCCCGGTCCAGCCCGAATAGGCCGCTGCGCTCACGGCGTTCAGCCCCAGGTGCAGCGACAAGGCCTTGGATTTGGTGGCAATGGGAACAGCTTTTTTGGTAGCCATGGTGTCTCCTCAAAAAGAAACCATGGTCCGCCCGGCGCTTGGGCGGTGTCAAGACACTGCGCGGGTGCTTCGTCCTCCATTTAGGGGACGAAGCCCGTCCGTCAAATGCCGGAGCCGCCTGCGTGTTCGGAGCGCTGGATCAGCTCGATCTTGTAGCCGTCGGGGTCGGTCACAAAAGCAATCACCGTGGTGCCGCCCTTGACGGGACCGGCTTCGCGCGTGACCTGGCCACCGGCTACCTTGATTTTTTCGCAGGCGGCATAGGCATCGGGCACGGCCAGGGCAATGTGGCCATAAGCGGTGCCCAGCTCGTAGCTGTCCACGCCGTGGTTGTAGGTCAGCTCCAGCTCTGCATGGTCGGGATTGGAACCAAAACCGACGAAGGCCAGGGTGTATTTGTACTCGGCGTTTTCCGACATGCGCAGCAGTTGCATGCCCAGAACCTGGGTGTAAAAGTCGATGGAGCGTTGCAGGTTGCCAACGCGCAGCATGGTGTGGAGGAGTCGCATGGTGTTCTTTTGCAAGGGGTGGGGGAAGAGCGTGGATTGTAAAAATAAACGCCCACAAAAAAGGCGCATGCCGAATGCCATGCGCCAGGGTAGGAGATTGACTAACTCCTGATTTGATAGCTGCTCGCGCTTATTGAATAAGCGCAAGCGGCCTAAAACTCTTAAATCAACGGCCGAACGAACCGCGGGGGCCGCCGGGGCCGCGGGAACCGCCGCCACCGCTGCGGCCACCGCCGAAGCCGCCGCCACCGTTCCCACCGCCATTGCCACCGCCATTGCCACCACCGTAGCCGCCACCACCACCGCCGCCATTGCGGTTGCCGCCGCCGCCGAAGCCGCCACGGCGACCGCGGTCGAGCATGCTGTCTACGCTGGTGCGCATAGGATCAGGCTGGCCGCCTTGGGCCGGGCGGGGCGCAGGGCCCTGGCCGCCCATGGAGGCGGAGCGGGTGTGGTCGGGCTGGGCACCGCCGCCGTAGCTGTTGCCGCCACCGTATCCGCCACCATTCCCACCGCCGTATCCGCCACCACCGGTGCGAGCACCGCCGGGGCCGCCAGGACGGCCGCCACGGCCACCCTGGGGGGGACGTGCGCCTTGGGGGCGCGGAGCCATGCCGTCGCCTTGCGGGGGACGTGGGCCACTGCGGGGGGCATTGCTACGGGGGCCGCCATTGCCGCCACCGTTGCCACGGCCAGCGCCGTCGCCGCCATTCGCACCCTTGCTGTCGCGCACGCGCTGCAGCATTTCGGTGCGGGCCGCCTTGGCAGCGGCCTGCATCACATCGCGGCTGGGTGGCTTGCCAGCACCGCCCCAGATCGTCTGGCGACCCATGGCGATGGGTTCGGCACGCTCATTGGGTTCGGGCATGAAGCCTTCGATCACTTGCACGGCAATTTCTTGCTTGGTGAAGCGTTCGATGTCCTGCATGAAGCCTTCTTCGTCCAGGCACACCAGATTGACGGCAGCACCTTCGGCACCGGCGCGACCGGTACGGCCAATGCGGTGCACATAGTCTTCGCAGACGTTGGGGATTTCGTAGTTAACGACGTGTGGCAGGTCGTCGATGTCGATGCCGCGTGCCGCGATGTCCGTGGCTACCAGGGCGCGCACATCGCCGCTTTTGAAGCCTTGCAGTGCCTGGGTACGGGCCGACTGGCTCTTGTTGCCGTGCAGCGCCATTGCGGTGATGCCGTTCTTTTCCAGGAATTCGGCCACGTTGTTGGCGCCGAACTTGGTACGGGTGAACACCAGCACCTGGCTCCAGTTGTGTTCCTGGATGATGTGGGCCAGCAAGGCCTTTTTCTTGCCGCGGCCAACCGGGTGGATCACCTGGGTGATGCGCTGCACGGTGGTGTTGCGGGGTGTGACCTGCACGCTTTGCGGGTTTTTCAGCAGGGTGGCGGCCAGGTCACGGATTTCGTCGCTGAAGGTGGCCGAGAACAGCAGGCTTTGCTTGTCGCGGGGCACGGCGGCCAGCACTTTTTTCACGTCATGGATAAAGCCCATGTCGAGCATGCGGTCGGCTTCGTCCAGCACCAGGATTTGCACCTGGCCCAGATCCAGCACGCCTTGCTGCATCAAGTCCAGCAGACGACCGGGGGTGGCGACCAGAATATCCACGCCTTTTTTGACCTTGGTGATTTGCGGGTTCATGCCCACGCCACCAAAGATCACAGTGGAGCTCAGCTCCAGGTATTTACCGTAGGTTTGCACCGACTCTTCCACCTGGGCGGCGAGTTCGCGGGTGGGGGTAAGCACCAGGGCGCGGATGCCCTTGCCACCAAATTTGTTGGTTGCCGGAGCGCTCTCGGTCAGGCGCTGCAGCAGGGGCAGGGTGAACGCTGCCGTTTTGCCGGTGCCGGTTTGCGCACCGCCGAGCAGATCGTGCCCGGCCAAGACGACCGGAATGGCCTGGGCTTGGATGGGGGTGGGCTCGGTATAGCCTTGCTCTTGCACGGCCTTCAGAATGGCCGGGGCCAGATTCAGTTCTTCAAAGTTCATTTTTGTGCGCCCGTCCTGGGCGCTTGGAAGCCTGGCCTATCGCCCGCGTTGTGAAAACGGGCACCAATCAAAGGCAGACATTTTTTAAAAATAGGCGCAAAACAAGAGGGTTTATCTTGGTTTTGGCCCCCAGCGAAGTGCTGGCGTTGCAGCCAATTGGAATGCCGCAACCTGTGGATTGTCGCATGCTGGGATAATCGGCGTTCGCCCGACCCGTTTCGGCAGATTTTTTCAGCAACTTCACACCCCAAAAGATGGCCCAGTACGTATTTACCATGAACCGCGTCGGCAAGATTGTGCCGCCCAAGCGCCACATTCTCAAAGATATTTCGCTCAGCTTCTTCCCCGGTGCCAAGATCGGCGTGCTGGGTACCAACGGCTCAGGCAAGTCCACCTTGCTCAAGATCATGGCCGGGCTGGACAAGGAAATTGAAGGCGAAGCCCAGCCCATGGCAGGCCTGAACATCGGCTACCTGCCCCAGGAACCCCAGCTGGACCCGACCCAGACGGTGCGCGAAAGCGTGGAAGCCGCCATGGGCAAGGTGTTCTCTGCCAAGGCCCGCCTGGAAGAGGTGTACACCGCCTACGGCGAAGAAGATGCCGACTTTGATGCCCTGGCCGCCGAACAGGCCGAGCTGGAAGCCATCATCGCCACCGCCGGTACCGACTCCGAGCACCAGCTGGAAATCGCCGCCGACGCGCTGCGCCTGCCCCCATGGGATGCCGTGGTGGGCGTGCTGTCCGGTGGTGAAAAGCGCCGCGTGGCGCTGTGCCGCCTGCTCCTGAGCAAGCCCGACATGCTGCTGCTAGATGAGCCAACCAATCACTTGGATGCCGAATCGGTGGACTGGCTGGAGCAATTCCTGCAGCGCTATTCCGGCACCGTGGTGGCCATTACCCATGACCGTTACTTCCTGGACAACGCAGCCGAATGGATTCTGGAACTGGACCGGGGCTCCGGCATTCCGTACAAGGGCAATTACTCGGATTGGCTGACGCAAAAGGGCGCACGCCTGGAAGCTGAGCAAAAGGGCGAAGAAGCCCGTGCCAAGGCCCTGAAGAAAGAATTGGAATGGTCGCGCCAGAACCCCAAGGCCCGCCAGGCCAAGAGCAAGGCCCGTCTGGCCCGCTTCGAAGAACTGAGCGACTTCGAATACCAGAAGCGCAACGAAACCAACGAAATCTTCATCCCCGTGGCCGACCGCCTGGGCCATGAAGTGATCGAGTTCGTCAACGTCACCAAGTCCTTTGGCGACCGCGTGCTGATCGACAACCTGAGCTTCAAGATCCCTGCCGGTGCCATCGTCGGCATCATCGGTCCCAACGGTGCCGGTAAGTCCACGCTGTTCAAGCTGATCGCGGGCAAGGAAAAGGCCGATTCGGGCGAAGTGAAGATCGGCCAGACCGTCAAGATGGCCTTTGTGGACCAACACCGCGACGACCTGGCAAACGACAAAACCGTCTGGGAAGACGTGTCCGGCGGACTCGACATTTTGAACGTGGGCAAGTTCCAGATGGCCAGCCGCGCCTACTGCGGCCGCTTCAACTTCAACGGTGCCGACCAGCAGAAAAAGGTGGGCATGCTCTCCGGTGGTGAGCGTGGCCGATTGCACCTGGCCAAGACCCTGATCGCGGGCGGCAACGTGCTGATGCTGGATGAGCCGTCGAATGACTTGGACGTGGAAACCCTGCGCGCCCTGGAAGACGCGCTGCTGGAATTCGCGGGCACCATGCTGGTCATCAGCCATGACCGCTGGTTCCTGGACCGTATCGCCACCCACATCCTGGCGGCCGAGGGCGACAGCCAGTGGACCTTCTTCGACGGCAACTACCAAGAGTACGAAGCCGACAAGAAGAAACGCCTGGGCGAAGAGGGCGCCAAGCCCAAACGCATGCGCTACAAGGCGCTGAAGTAATCAAAAACGGCCCGTATCCACGGGCCGTTTTTTTTTAGGGGGATGGTTCCTTCGGCCAGCTCGCCAGCAGCCGCCTGCGCACCGCTTCGATATTGTTGCGCAAGGCGTAGAGCTCGTCGGTGTACGACAGGGGCACGGTAATGCGGTGGGTCACGCGGTCGAGCTCGTCGAGTTCATCCAGCAAAGCATCGCGATCGCCGGTACGGGCATCAACCTTGGTTTCGATCTCGCGCAAGCGGGCATACCAGCGGAACACCCGACTGCGCACCCGGAACTGGTACAGCGGCGGCACGATCTTGCTCAAAGGCAACATCAGCACCAGCAAGCCACCCAGCACCAGCCACATGCGTTCAATCAAATTGCTGGCCCAGAAGGGCAGGTAACGCTGCCAGAATGGCGGCGTGCCGTTGATGGCGCGGTCACCCTCGGGGCTGACCGGCAGCTCGCTGGTACGGGTGTTGGGGAAGTCGCGCGCGCGGTTGAACCAGCCCGCGCCGCTGTGCACGGTTTGCGCGCTCTGGGCGAATAGCTGACGCAGGGCCGGGTGGGTACGGTCGCTGGAAATCAGCGATGTGGTGGCGGCCAGCATCGACACGTCGCTTGGTGGCATGTCGGCCGCCAGATCGACTACGCCGCGTGGCAGCGTCACGGCCGAGAGAAAGGCAAAACGCCGGGCATAGGCATCGCTTTGGCCGAAGTCCATCAGCTGGATACCGCGGGCACGCAACAGGCGCTGCACCAGCGGCGACTGGGGGGCCGAAGCCAGCACCACCACGTCCAATTTTCCGGCCAGCAGCGCCGCCACGGCGGGCCCCGGCTCCAGGTTCGACAGCCGCAGTGTGCGGGCCTCGATGTGGTTGGCCTTGAACATCTTTTCCACAATGTCGGGGACACCGCTGCCTTGTTTGTCGATGTTGATGCGTAAGGTTTTCAGCTGGGGCAGGGCGGTCAATGTGCCCGTGGCAGGATCGATCTTGCGGGCCACGTCGCTGCGGTAGAACAGCCAGAGGGGCTCGTAGAACAGGCTGCCCAACGACATCAGGCCCGCTTCGTCGTCGGCTACCGGGTCAGCGCTGCCACCGCGCACAAAGCCCAGGTCGGCCTCGCCGCTGCGCAGCATTTGCAGGTTGTCTGCTGCGCCATCGGTGGGTTTGAGGATCACGTCAATGCCATTGGCTTTGAGCGCACTGGCGTAACGTTGGCCGAATTCGGCGTACGCGCTGCCGTCCGGGCCGGTGGCCAGGGTGACGGTTTTGGGTGGCTGCGGATCCAGATACCAGTAGGCGGCGGCCAGCGCACCGATCACGACGAACACCACCGGTCCGGCAGAAACCACCAGGTCGCGCAGGGACAGCAGGATCAGCTTGAGTGTCTTGGGCATGGGAGGTCAGATGACGGGAAAGTAGGCCGACTCCGCCGATGGCACCTGCTCCTGGCGATGGAACCATTCCTCGAAGGCAGCCACCGGCAGCGGGCGGCTGAACAGGTAGCCCTGGTAGGCATCACAGCCCTGGGCCGCCAGAAAGCCGCGCTGTGCCTCGGTTTCCACGCCTTCGGCGATCACCGCCAGCCCGAGACTGTGGCCCAGGGCAATGACGGTGCGGGCAATCGCAGCATCGTTGGGGTCGGTCAGAAGGTCACGCACAAAAGATTGATCGATTTTCAGCTGCTCCAGCGGCAGGCGTTTCAGGTAGGACAGGGACGAGTAGCCGGTGCCAAAGTCGTCCAGCGAGAAGCCTACACCCTGGGCCTTGAGCGCCCGCATTTTAGCGATGGTTTCCTCGACATCATTGACCAGCAGGCTCTCGGTCAGCTCCAGCTTCAGCAATCGCGCCGGGGCCCCGGTGGACTCCAGCACCTCCAGCACCGATGCCACAAAGTCGGGCTGCCGGAACTGCCGAGCGCTGACGTTCACCGCCAACGTCAGGTGCCGGGTGTGGGGCTGCAGGCTCCAGAGATGGAGCTGGCTGCACGCTTGCCGCAGTACCCAATGGCCTAGCGGAAGGATCAGGCCGGTGTCCTCAGCCAGGGGGATGAATTCGTTGGGTGGCACCATGCCGCGCACCGGGTGGGGCCAGCGCAACAAGGCTTCGGCCCCCACCGACATTCCCAGGCCATCCACCTGCAACTGGTAGTACAGCTGGAACTGCTGCAGCAGCAGTGCGCGACGGATGTCGGCCTCCAGTGCCACGCGGGTGTTCACCACCGCCTGCATCTGGGGGTCGTAAAAGCGCAGCGTGTTGCGCCCGGCCGCCTTGGCCTGGTACATGGCCAGATCGGCCTGTTTGAGCAATTCATCAATGCTGGCATCCGTGCCCTGGAACAGGGCGATACCCAGGCTGGCCGACAACTCGTGTTCGTGGGTTTCCAACAGGTAAGGCCGGGTAATAGCATCGCGCATTTTTTCACCCACCACCTCGGCCTGGGCAGCGGCCTCGTCGCGGTCGGCGCTGAGCTGCGTCAGCAGCACCACGAACTCGTCTCCGCCCAGGCGGGCCACGGTGTCGGTGGCGCGCACGCATTCGGCCAGGCGGGTGGCCACCTGCTGCAGCAGCAAATCCCCCATGTCATGGCCCAGGCTGTCGTTCAGGGCTTTGAAGTTGTCGAGGTCAATGAACTGCAGCGCGCCAAAGTGGTGGCTGCGCACGCCCAGTGCCAGGGCTTGGCGCAGCCGGTCCACCAGCAGGCGGCGGTTCGGCAAATGGGTCAACGGGTCGTAGAAAGCCAGTTGGTTGATTTCCTCCTCGGCAGCCTTGCGCTGGGTAATGTCATTGAATGTGTTGACGTAGTGCGTGATCTTGCCGTGGTGGTCCCGGACGGCGGTGGTGCTGCGCGAGTCGGGGTAAATGTCGCCGTTTTTTCGCCGGTTCCACACTTCACCACGCCAGGTGCCGGTGCCATCCACGCTGTCCCACATGGCCTGGTAGAACTCGCGTGGGTGGCGACCCGAGTTGAGAATGTTCAGACTTTGACCCTGCACGTCGGCCTCGGCGTAACCCGTGATCTGGGTGAATGCTGAATTGCAGCGCAGGATGCGGCGCTGCGCGTCGGTCACCGCCATGCCGCTCTGGGCGTTGAACGCCGTGGCGGCGATGCGCAGGTCCAGATCCGTCTGCACCCGCTGTGTGATGTTGCGGGCCAGCAGAATGAAACGCGGGTCATCCTGGTCGGGCCGGTCCAAAGGGGTTTTGCGGGCCACCGAGATTTCAAACCACTGCAGCCCCTGGACAAACGGCAGCTCGACCTGGCCGCCTTCTGATCGTCCCGTCTGTTGCGCCTCTATCAAGGCAGCTTCCACGGTGCGAGCGGCATCCGGGGGCAGCAACTCTGCGGCTTTACGCCCCAGATACTGTTCGGGTCGGATGTCCAGTAGCAGGGCAGGGGGCCTGCGGCAGTCGTACACCGTGCCATCCAGGCCAAGCTCGAACATCAGGTCGGGAATGGCATCCAGCGTGGCCTGCAGCTTGTTTTGGGTGGAGGAGATTTCGTAGGTGCGCTCGGCAACCTGGGCTTCCAGATTCTGTTCCTGGCGCTTGAGCTGCATCAGCAGATGGGCCGCCCAGCCCAACAGGGTGCTGAACAGCAGACCCAAGGCCACCTTGAATGCCAACCCGGCCGGGTCGCCCCAGCCCTGGACGGGCGCGGCGCTCAGTACCCAGCGCCCATTGGGCACCAGAACCTCGCGGTCCACGGTATCGTCCAAAGGCTGGCTGCCAGACATGGCGATGGTTTGTCGCCGCTGGGTGTCTGGCTGTAACCTCCACAGCTCATAGGCTATGCCGTGCTCAGTCAACTGCGCCACGCCGCTCCCTGCCAAGGCCTCGGGCAGCCGAATCACCACATATACAAAGCCCCAGAAATTCGCGGCCGAGGGGCGGGCGTCTGCCTGCGGAAAATTTGGCAAATACACGGGCAAACGGCCCACCACGCCCAGACCGCCCTGCACCAGGTTCAGCGGTCCCGCCAATGTCAGCTTGCCAGTTTCCACGGCGCGGTTGGCTTCCTTGCCCTGGACCGGGTCCTTAAGCTGGTTAAAGCCGATGCTGGCCTCGTTACCGGCCAGCGGCACCACTTGGCGGACGATGCCGCCTGGAGACAAACCCAAGGTGGTCACCCCGGGATACAGAGGCAGCATTTCGCTGGCAACACCTTCAAAATTCGAGAATTGCCCCCCCGCCTGGTGGACCATGGCCGACAGCGCGTAGGTGCTGGACAGCGCCCGCTCCACCATGCTTTGGATTGCGTGGGCCCGGTCCGCCACGATGCTATCCACTCGGGCACGCTCGCTTTGCACACGGCGTTGTTCCATGTTCCACACCAACAGCGCTGCCGCACAGGCGGTGACCACAAAAACCAGGCCCGCCAGCACCCATGCATGGACAGCGCCAGGATGGCGTCGGGAAGACTGGGTCGTCATCGTGGGTGCAGGCTCATTGCGACTCTGAGTGTGTCAATTTGTAGTTTTAGCCCGACTATAAGGCCTATAGCGCGGCTCACGGCCCGTAGCGTACATACCGGTAAGCCATGGGATATGGGGGCATCTGACGCAAGTGCAATCCCAAGTTACCGACACGACCACCCAGCCTTCGTCAGAAAAATATATAAAAATTGTCTTTTGTGCTTGTAGAGTCAGCACAAGCAGCTACTTTTTAGATAGCGTTCAAGCGCATTTTGTTCGCAACACACCTAGCGAGGGCGAGGAAAATGGGGCCGGAAACTTGCCGGTTACAGAGTCGCTATTACTTTATACGATGTATATTATGTTAAGTTTCTGAGATTGCAAGCGATGCAAAAGTGCGGCTTGCTGACCTCGCCCCTATTTCGCTCCACGATCCTCCAAAAAAAACGCTCCCGATAGGGAGCGTTTGGGATGCCTGCAAGCGAGTGCTTACAAGAAGATCGCCAGGTTCGGCGTGCCCAGCACGGCCTGGTCCAGCAGGATCTCGCGGCGGGCCAGCTTGAAGCTGTTGCCGCTGACGCGCAGCACGTCCTGGCGCACGCCGCTGATCAGGTCGAACTCGTCAAAGTTGAAGCGGCTGCGGGTGATCAGCAGATTGCTTTGCACCTGGTACTCATCCGGGGCTGCACCGGTGCGCACCAGCACGTTGGTGACCATGCGGCGCGTACGCGACGGTGGGTCTTCGGCCCAGGCGCTCTTGGTGCCGGTGAGCCGCATGGCGCGGCCCATGATCGAGCGGTAATCATCGTGGTAATGCTGCACCGTGCGGATGATGCTGGCGGCCTGGTTGGCCAGTGGCCGGGTCTGGCGCAGCGGCGCGGTGTAGACCAGGTCTTCGGCCAGAGTCGCCACCCAGTCTTTCAGCCGAATCTCGTCGAGCATGCAGGCTTCGTCGTACAGAAATTCCAGAATCTGGTTGTAGACGGGCGAGCCGATGGGTACGCGCTGCGTGGCGACTTCAGTGGCCACTGGAGCCTGTTCTTGTACTGCACTCATGGTGTCTCCTAGGTTGGTAGCAATGGGGTCAGACGGGGGCGGACATCAGTTCGCGCCAATGCAGCCACCAGTGCCATTGCGTGTCGTCTTTGGTGAAGCCTTCATTGACGATGCCGGGGCCGGGCCAGCCTGCGGGCGCGCCCTTTTCGTACACCGCCTGGTATTTCAGCGTGGACTTTTTGCCCATGGCGCCCTTGGCTGCCAGGGTCATGTGCGGCCAGGTGTCGGAGTCGTCCTGCTCGACCATGCCGGAGGTGCCAAACAGCTGCACGGTCTGCTTCAGCATCTTTTCGCGCAGCTCGGGCGGTGCGTCTTTTTCGGCAAAGATCCAGTTGACGAATTCAAGCCGGTCTGGTCCCTTGGGCACGTAGGCGTGCAAGGTCATGGAGCCGACCACCGTGCCGTCGGCCTGGGGGATGTAGACAAAGCCGAACAACACATTGGGGAAGATGCCCCCCACCTGTGGCGGCATCGAGGTTTGCACCTGCAGTTGTTCAGGGGTGAGATTGCGCTTGAGCTGCTCAACCATGTCTTTGGTCATACCGGCGGGCGGCAGCGCATTGAGCTTTTCATCGACGCTCAGGACATCCGGGTCCAGGCCCGTCATGCGGCGGATCTTGCGGCCCAGGTCAATGCAGCGCAGCGCATGGCCGTGCGGCGAGCTGATTTCCACGCCGTACATTTCGGGGCTCAGGTCGCCACCGCCGCCCTCCCCGTCTCCCTTTTTCGAATAGTTGCCGACCTCACCCAGCCAGCGGTGCAGCGTGAGAGTGTGGTAACCGTCGGCTGCAGATTGTTCGCCCGCAGCCTTCCAGTTGGCCCGCACGGTAAAGCGCTGCGGTGGGCCAAGCACCTCCATGCCTTTGTCGGTGCGCTTGAAAAGGATGTCGTAATACCACTTGGCATCGCCCAGGAACTCATCAAACGACGGGCCTTCGATGTTCCAGGTGGCAAAAATCAGGCCGCCGTAAAGCGTGACGCGGGCTTTCTTCAGGCCCAGCTCGTCCTTGGTCATGATCTTGCCGTGCATGCACTCTTTTTCGACCGGCGCGCCCAGAAAGGCACCGTTCGGGCGGAAAGCCCAGCCGTGGTAGATGCAGGTGTGGATCTGGGTATTGCCCGCGTCTAGCGTGGACACGCGCATGCCGCGGTGCGAGCACACGTTGAGCAGCACATGCACCTCGCCCGCCTTGTCGCGCGAAACGATGACCGAATCCGAACCCAGGTCGCGCACCATGAAGTCGCCCGAGGCGGGGATTTCCGAGTCGTGGCCCAGCAAAACCCAGGTTTTGCCGAAGATGCGCTCCATCTCCAGTTCATAGAGTTCGGGGTCCGACAGCGCACGCATCTGCACTTCGCGGGTTTTTACGTTCACCAGGTCGGCAACCTTGGTGCCATCGGCCAGAGTGGGACTGGTCTGTGTCAGCATGTGGATCTCCTTTGTAGGTCCACCAATATAAACACTTTTCAAATTTATGTACATTGGTGTTGCCCCTATGGGGGCTTTGGAACGGCGGCGCGATGTGGACACCGGCATTGCGCACGCGGCTCGCAGGCACCGGGTCTTTTCAAAGAAAATTCTGAAAATTCGGGGCATTTTTTCGGTATTAAATTGACAGCCTACGCTGATTTAATGAGCGTAAGCAGCTCTCATTTTTAATATCAAATACAGGAGCAAACACATACCGCAACCGGCACGCCGTGTAGCACTTACCCCAAGCACAAAAAGTGCATTGGCACCTAAAATAAACACTTATTAAGAATTTGTATATTTTAATGACCAACATGCCCTCGTCGCCGCTGGCGCTGCCACTGCGCAATCCCATCTTCCGCATGCTGTGGCTCGCCTGGCTGGCGGGCAATATGACGATGTGGATGAACGATGTGAGTGCGGCCTGGCTGATGGCCGAGCTGACCGAGGGGCCAATGATGGTGGCCCTGGTACAGGCATCGGCCAGCCTGCCGCTGTTTTTGCTGGGCTTGCCCAGTGGCGCGCTGGCCGATCTGGTGAACCGCAAGCGGCTGTATGCGTTTGCCCAGTTCTGGATTGCGCTGGTGTCCATCGCCCTGGCCGTGCTAGCCGCGGGCGGCTGGATGACGGCCCATTGGCTGCTGTTTCTGTGCTTTGCCAACGGCATCGGGCTGGCCATACGCTTTCCGGTGTTTGCCGCCATCATGCCCACGCTGGTGCCGCGTGAGCAGTTGATTTCGGCGCTGACCTTGAACGCTTTGGCCATTAATGTGTCGCGCATTGCCGGGCCTCTGCTGGCCGGGGTGGTGATCGCGTCGATGGGCATGGGCGCGGTGTTTACCCTGAATGCTGCACTCTCGCTGGTGTCTTGCGTGTTGATTTTGAAGTGCGGCCCGCAGACTGAAGAAGCCGCCACCCGGGGCCAGGGTTTCTTTGCCACCATGCGCGGCGGGCTGATTTTTGTACGCGAATCCAAGCCCATGCAAAAGATCTTATTGCGCATTTTTGTGTTTTTTGTGCATTCCATCGGCCTGATTGCGCTGTTGCCCCTGGTCGCCAAGGCCTTGCACGCCGATGCCACCACCTACACCATGCTGCTGGCCTCCATGGGGGTGGGCGCGATTGTGACCGGGCTGACCATGCCGCATATCAGCAACGCCGCCAAGCCGGACGGCATCGTGGCCATTGGTGTGGTGCTGTATGCGGCCGCCACCGCCACGGTGGCGCTGACCTCGTCTTTCTGGCTGATTGGCATCGCGCTGGCCGTGTCGGGCGGCGTGTGGCTGAGTGTGGTCAACACCATCACCATGTCGGCCCAGCTGGTCTTGCCCAACAGCCTGCGCGCCCGGGGCATGGCCATCTACCAAATGGCCATCATGGGTGGCAGTGCCGCCGGGGCGGCACTTTGGGGCCAAGTAGCGACGCACTCGTCGGTGTCCACGGCCCTGCTGGCCTCGGCTGCCACCAGCCTGGTGGTGCTGTGGCTCACGCACCGCATCACGGTGCAGATCGAGGCGCACCACGACCTGACTTTGCCGACAGCACCTATCTCCTCGTAAATAGTATTTGCCCCCGAACGGAAAAAACCATGCCCCAAGCCTCAGAAGACCTCCAAGGAAAAGTCGCCGTCATCAGCGGCGGTGCCGGTGCCATCGGGACCGCCACCGCCCGCAAGCTGGCAGGTTGCGGCGCGCGGGTGGTGATTGCCGATCTGCCAACGGCCCAGGCCGAGCACGTGGCCGAAACCCTGCGCGGCGAAGGGCTGCACGTGGTGGCCCACACGGTGGATATCGGCATTGAATCCAGCATCCAGGCGCTGATGGCCTACACCGCGCAGACCTTGGGACAGCTCGACATTCTGGACAACAACGCCGCCATGAAAGGCCTGCGCGAAGACCGCGATGTGTTGAGCATGGAGTCGGCCCTGTGGGACAGCGTGATGGCCACCAATGTGCGCGGCACCATGTTGATGTGCAAGTACGCCCTGCCCGCGCTGATCGCCAGCGGTGGCGGCTCCATCATCAACATCAGCTCCGGCACCTCGCTGGCGGGCGATATTGTGCAAACCGCCTATGCGGTGTCCAAAGGCGCTATCAACACCCTCACCCGCTACGTGGCCACCCAGTACGGCGCGCAGGGCGTGCGCTGCAATGCGTTGTTGGTGGGCTCCGTCGTTACGCCCGCCATGCAAAAAGCGCTGCCCGAGCCGCTGCGCGAGGTGATCACCGCGCACAAGCTGTCGGGTCGTCTCGGCCTGCCGCAAGACATTGCCGAAGCGGTGAGCTTTCTGGCCTCGGACCGCGCCAGCTGGGTGACGGGCCAAACCTGGTCGGTGGATGGTGGCTACTTTGCCCACCTGCCCACCACGCCGCAGCTAACGGCGCTTCGGAGCTAACCGTCCATACCTAGTAGCGCGGTGATATCCCGGCCCGGGTCGGCATCGTCGCCATAAGCGAAGTCGTTTTTGCGCTGGCGGGCGGCCAACTGCTCCATCTGGAAGCGGTAGCGGGTGCCAGGCGTGTCGAAGCGCGAATGCAGATCGGGGCGGTCGCCCGGCTCAAAGTAGCAAGGATTTTGCGGCCGCACTACCGAGTTGTCTTGCGGCTGGATGATGAAGGCAATGCGCGGCATCACGTAGCGAAACGGCGCGGGGGCGGCCGTGGTGTTGAAGGTCACATCGCCGCGCGAGCGGTGCCGACCGACAGGCAAGAAGGGCTGCAGATTGGGCACGTCATAGCCCGGCCGAAAGCGTGGATACGACACGCAGACATTGCTGCGCAGATGCACGTGCAGCACCGCCCGGAAGTCCTGGAATCTGGCCCGCACGCCGCCCACCCAGCGCATGATGGGGGCCACCGACTTCTGCGTCACCGTGCGGGTGCGGGTGATGGTCTCGGAGGTCCATTCCACCGCCACTTCGTCGCTGTCCGAGATGCCGTCGCCAATGGTGTTGGCATGCAGGAAGTCGGCGTGGGTGAGGTCGATCAGGTTCTCTACCGACAGGGCTGATGTTGCGTCAAAGCGCACGGTGCGCTGGGTGTAGCCCGGCAGGCTGCCGTCCAGCGGCAAAAACGGAATATGCGGCAGCAAGGCCACATCTGCGTTGTCGGGGTTGCCGTACCAGGCCCAGATGTAGCCGTAGCGTTCCACCACCGGGTAGAGACCTGAGCCGCCGGTGAAAGCGCTTGCCTGGTGCTTCCGGGCAGGTAACTGGTCGGGGCGGAATTCTGCCGCACACGGCCGCCCGTTGTCGCGCCACAGAAAGTAGGCTTGCGCGTGGATGATGCGGCGGATGGGCCGCGCGGTCACGTCGCGGCTGTGCGACACCGGAAACCAGGTATCGCGCAGGTCGTAGTTGACCGGGGTCCAGTCGCTGCGGCGGGGCTTGGTGGCCGGGGTCGTTTCAGGCGTAGCTAAAGTGTGCATGAGGCAACTCCTGGGTTTGCAGGTTGGCAAGGGCAAGGTCCAGATCGCGCGACGGTGCTACCAGCAGGGCGGCAATCGCCGCGCCATCTACCGCAGCAAACACATCGAAACAGGGTTTGTGCAGCATCCGCGCGCTGCGCCAGCGCCAGGGTGCACCAGCTACCGGGCGCGCCATGGCGCAGCCCCGCCAGCACAGGCTGGTAGTGCCGCGCAGGTTGGCGCTGGCGGCGATCCACACGGTGGCAATCGCGGCTTCGTCCGGGTCCAGCAGATCCACGCGGATGGCACCGCCGCGCAGAGCCACGGCGGTGCGCACGATCAGCGGGTAATCGACCACGAAGTTGGACGGCAGGCGGCGGTTTTGCCACACCGCCCCCCGGTCCAGCACCAGCCAGTCGCCCTCCTGGCGCGGGTCGCCCAGAAAGAAGTCGGTCATGCGCACGCTGTCAAATGCCAGCAGGCAGTCGGGGCCGTCCAGCATGGCGTGCAGGTACTCGGCATGGGCCATGTTGACGGTGGCGCTGCCGGTGAATTCCAGCCCCTGCGGCTGGTAAGCCGCGCTGGGCAGCTCGGGGCTGGGCGCGCCCTCCCCCAGCCAGACGTGCACAAAGCCCTGCGCTTCGGCCACCGGGTAGGCGCGGGCCGCGTAACGGGGCGGCACGCGCTCGTCGGCACGCAGGTTGGGAATGGTGTGGCAGGCTCCGCTGGTGCCGTCAAAGGTCCAGCCGTGGTAGCCGCACTGCAGGCCGCGGGGTGTCACGGTGCCCAGCGACAACGGCACGCGGCGGTGCGGGCAGCGGTCTTCCAATGCGCACACAACGCCCGCCGCGTTGCGGAACAGCACCAGGGCTTCAGAGTTGCACACCACGGCCAGCGGCTTGCTGCCGTTGACGGATTCGGAGAGCGCGGCGGCCCACCACATGCCAGGGCTCATGCCAAAACCGGCTGGTGCACGTCCAGCTTCAACAGCTTGATGGCGTTGCCACTGCGGATCTTTTCGCGGTCTGCGTTCGACAGGCCCAGCCCTGCGCTCAGATCGCCATGGTCGTAGGCACCGCCAAAGTTGGTGCCGTAGAGCAGGTTGTCCACGCCCACCACCTCGGCCACGCCACGGCGCAGGCCTGGGGCGTGCACATCCAGATCGAAATAGAAGTTCGGCAGGTAGTCGATCAGCGGTTTTTGGTTGCGCGAATCGGGGGCCATCACGCGGTTCAGGTCGTTCAGGCGGCCCAGTTGGAACACGGCCATGCCACCGGCGTGGGTGATGTAGGTTTTGAGCGTGGGAAAGGTGTCGAGCACGCCGCCGTTGATCAAATACCAGAAGAACAGGGTTTCATCCACGCAATCGCCGACGATCGAGGTGGTCTCAAACTTGTCGTCGGTGTGCTTCTCACCCCAGTAAATCGACTGGTTGAAGCCGTGCACCATGATGGGCACGTCGAGCTGGGTGATCTTTTCCCACACCGGGTACAGCGCTTCGCTGTGCGCTTCCAGGCCGTTGAAATTGGCTCCGCCCACGCACACGCCCTTGGCCCCCAGCTGGGTCACGGCCCGCTCGATCTCGCGTGCAGCCTCTACCGGGTTGGCCAGGTTGGCATGGGCCCAAAAGGCGAAATGCTCCGGGTCCTGGGCACAAAAGGCCGACAGTTCGTCGTTGCAAATGCGGGCGTAGGTGTCGCCAAAATCGTCCGCCCAGTACATGAAGGCGTGCGACGGCGTAGACAGCACCAGCTTGTCGACCCCGCGCTCGGCCATCAGCGCGCGGCGGGCGCTGTGGGTCATGCGGACCATCAGATTGGCCTCGGCCTCTTCGTCGGTCTTGGCCTTGGACGGCTGCATGGTGCCCAGCGAAAAGTGGCCGACCGTCAGGCCCTGGGGCTTCATGAAAGGCCCCCAGAACGGGTCGCGGCGCATCATGCCGGGGGTGAACAGGTGGGCGTGTACGTCAATCAGCATGGGTGTCTCCTCAGTGGTTTTTAGGGTGGGTGAAATATCAAGGAATCATCAAACCGCCATCGACGGCGAGTGTCTGGCCGGTGATGAAGTGGGCACCGTCGCTGACCAGAAAGACCAGCACCGGGGCCATGTCGTGGTCGGGGTCGCCCAGGCAGCCACCCAGGGGAATCAACCCGGCCATCATGTCGTCGTGGGCTTTGAGCTGGGCTTCATCCAGGCGGGCGCGAAAGCTCTCGTACATGGGGGTCCACATGGCAGGAGCCACGGCATTGACGGTGATGCCGTACTTGCCCCATTCCTTGGCGGCGGTGCGCGTCCAGCCCAGCACAGCGGCCTTGGAGGCCGAGTAGTGCGCCAGGCCCGGCACGCCCATCACCCCGGCGGCGGACGCGAAATTGATGATGCGGCCCCCGCGCTCCCGCAGGTGGGTGAAAGCCGCCTGGTTGGTGTTCAACGTGCCTTTGGCATTGACGTTGAACATCAGGTCCCAATCTTCCTGCGAGATGCTCTCGGCGGCCGACTTGCGCTCTACACCAGCAATGTTTACCAGTGCGTCCAGCCCGCCCAGCAGTGCCACGGCAGCGTCAAACACCGCTTCGACCTGCTGGCGGTCGCTCACGTCGCAGTGCAGGTAGTGCGCCTGGCCGGGACCCGTCTGGGTGGCCGCCAGGGCCAGGCTGTGGCCTGCGGTATCGGCCACGTCCAGCCCCACCACCTGGGCACCTGCGGCCACAAATGCCTTGACGGCGCTGGCCCCGATGCCGCTGGCCGAACCGGTCACGATGATCCGCTTAGCTTGGATGTCCATCCATATCTCCTTGTAAATCCATGGAAAAAGTGCCGCCCGGCCCTCAAGCGAGCTGGGCAATCAGGGTCTTGGCCTGGCTGAAAAGGCGCAGCGCCGAGGCATGGTGCTGGCGGCCCAGTTCGGGGGGCGACTGGCCTGCGCACGAGCGGGCATAGCTGCCCTCCAGCAAGATGCCCAGCTTGAAGCGCGCCAGCACCACGTACCAGTCGATTGCGGACAGGTCGCGACTGCTGCGCGCAGCGTAATAGGCCAACAGCTCGTCGGCCGTAGGGAAGTTGCGCCAAGGAGTGACGCGGATGGTGCCCGCGCCCTGCCCGCTGGCATCGGGCCAGGTGGCCAGCAGCCACCCCAGGTCCAGCAGCGGGTCGCCCACGGTGGCCAGCTCCCAATCGATCACGGCAGCAATTTCGCCCGCGTCGGGGCGAAACATCACGTTGGCCAGGTGAAAGTCGCCGTGCAGAATACCGGTGGGGGACGGCTCAGGGCGGTTGGCCTCCAGCCAGGCGGCCACCTCGGCCACGCCGGGCAGCGACGACGGCCCCGGCCAGCCCGCCAGGCCCTGGTAGCTGTGCAACTGCTTTTGCCAGCGCGCCACCTGGCGCTCCAAAAATCCCACGGGCTTGCCGAAACCGCCCAAGCCCACCGCCTGCGGGTCCACCGCGCCCAGTTGCAGCAGCGCATCTACCATCGCAAAGCCCATGCGGCGCTGCACAGCGAGGGTGTCGGCGTGCAGTGCGGGCAGCGGCTTGGCAGAGGCGTTGAAGCCATCCACTTGCGACATCAGGTAAAACGGCGCACCCAGCACTGTCGCGTCCAGGCAGGCGGCCAGCAGCCGGGGGTGCGGTACGGACGTGTCCGCCAGCGCACCCAGCACCTGTGCCTCGCGGGCAATGGTGGCCCAGACTTCCGGCTTGGCATGGAGCGCAGAGCGGCGCAGCACGAATACCTGTGCACCACGCTGAAAGCGCAGCAAGATGTTTTGCGTGCCGCCCACCAGGGGCACCGCGTCGGTGATGCGGCCACCCACCTCCAAGGACTGGGAATCCATCCACGCGGCCAATCGATCCAGGTCCACGGCGACCTGCCATGCCAGATTGGTCATTCGGCCACCGCCTGCAACTGGGCCTGAAATTTCTGCTGCGCCAATGCGGCAGCCGTAGGACGGTGGTAGGACGGAAACAGCGCTTCGCAGGCGGTGTAGTCGCGCAGGTGCTGCTTGGCCACGGTGATCTTGTGCACCTCGGTAGGGCCGTCGGCCAGCCCCATCTGGAAGGCACGCGACACCATGCCCGCAAACGGCATTTCAGACGATGCACCGATCGAGCCGTGGATGTGCAGCGCGCGGGCGGCGATGTCGTGCAGCACCTTGGGCATGGCGGCTTTGACGGCGGCAATGTCTTTGCGCACCTTGTGGTAATCCTGGCATTTGTCGATGCGCCAGGCGGTGCGCATGACCAGCAGGCGGAACTGCTCCAGCTCGACCCAGGAGTCGGCAATTTTTTCCTGCACCATTTGCTTGTCGGCCAGCAGGCCACCTTGGGTGGTGCGCGACAGGGCTCGCTGGCACAGGGCATCAAACGCTTTTTGCGCCAGGCCCAGGGTGCGCATGGCATGGTGCACCCGGCCACCGCCCAACCGCACCTGCGCCACCGCAAAGGCTTCGCCCGGCGCGCCCAGCATATGGTCGACGGGCACACGCACCTGGTCCAACTGCAAATAGGCATGGGTGGCAGCCGGTTCATCGGCCATGCCGACGTTGCGGAGGATCTCCAGCCCCGGCGTGCCTGCGGGCAGGATGAACATCGACATGCCCTTGTAGACCGACACCGCAGGATCGGTAATCGCCATGACGATGAAAAAGTCGGCGTAGCGCGCGTTTGAGGCAAACCATTTTTGCCCGCTGATGACCCAGTCACCGCCGTCCTGCACCGCCTTGGTGGTCAACACCTTGGGGTCGGCCCCGCCCTGCGGCTCGGTCATGGCGAAGCACGACACGATGTCGCCTGCCAGCAGCGGAATGAGATAGCGCTGCTTCTGCGCCGGGGTGCCGTAGTGCGCCAAAATTTCAGCGTTGCCGGAGTCGGGTGCCTGGCAGCCAAACACGATGGGCGCAAACAGCGCGCGGCCTAAAATCTCGTTGATCAGCGCCAGCTTCACCTGGCCATAGCCCGGCCCGCCCAGCTCGGGGCCTAGATGGCAGGCCCAGAGCTTGCGGTCCTTGACCTGCTGCTGCAAAGGCTTGACCAGCAGAGTGAACAGAGGGTCGTGGATGTTCCACGGGCTGCCCAGCACGTGTTCCAGCGGTTCCACTTCTTCTTGCACAAACTGGGCAATCCAGTCCAGCTCGCGCTGAAATTCGGGGTCGGTTTCAAAGTCCCAAGACATGGTTTGATTTCCTTTTCAAGCCAATAACATGCCGCCGTCGACCAGCAAGGTCTGGCCTAGCATGTAAGACGACAGCGGCGACGCCAGGAACAGCGCCACACCGGCCATGTCCTCGGGCGTGCCCAGCCGCCCCAGCGGAATGTTGCGCAGGGCACCCTCCAGGCGCTTGGGGTGGGCGGTGGTGATGCGGGTCAGCTTGGTATCGACCAGGCCGGGCGCAATGCCGTTGACGCGGATGCCGTCGCGCGCCCAGGCCTCGCCCAGCGTGCGGGTCAGGCCGAAAGCCCCGGTTTTGGAGGCGTTGTAGGCCGGATTGCCCCTGGTGGAATGGAAAGCCGCCGCCGAGCTCACGATGACCATGCTGCCCTGCGCAGACTTCAAGGCTTCGAAACATCTGTCGGCACAGACCATCAGGCTGGTCAGGTTGACGTCCAGCACTTTCTTGAAGCCTGCGGCCTTGAACTCTTGCTTGTCGTAGAGCACGATGCCCTGGGCCTGCACCAGCACGTCCAGGCGCTCAAAAGGCAAGGTGCATTGCTCGATCTGGCGGGCATCCGAAACATCGACTTGCGCGTAGTGCAGGCCGTCCAGCTGGGAGCCGGGCTCATTGGCGTAGTCGGCGGTGCTGGCCCGGGTGCCCCAGACATGCACCACCGCACCCTGGGCCAGGAAAGCGCGGGCAATACCGTTGCCAATGCCGCTGGAGCCGCCCACCACCAAAACTGTCTTGCCGGAGAAATCCAATGCGTCCATTGCGTGTGTCCCTGTCTGTTTCAAAATTTGGTAATGCCCTGCGCCAACAGCGCGTCCACCGCCGATGCGGGGAATCCCAGCATGGCCAGTACCTCGCGGCTGTGCTCGCCCAGGGCGGGGGGGGCTCGGTGCAGCACCAGCGGCAGATCGTCAAAATCCCATAGCGCGCCCACCTGCTGCAGCGCGCCGTACTGGGCATGCGGGTAATGGGTGTGCAGGCCGCTGGCGGCGTGCTCGGCACTGGCGAGAAAAGCCTCGGCCTGGTCCTCCAACGCGGGTTCGCAGGGCACGCCCGCCGCCGACAACGCGGCCAGAGCGGTGGCATTGTCCAGAGCGCCGAGGAAGTCCACGGGGTTGGGGTCGGTTAGTTGGGTAAAGGCGCTAATCTCTGCTTGCGTGAGTGCGGCCACGGCAATCCAGCCGTCCGCCACGCGGTACAGGCTGTGGTTAGGCGAGACACCGCGCTGGTCGGCATCCAGATGGGCCATGGGACTCAGGCTGCCGTCAGGCAGCACCACGGCCTCGCTGGCGGTGAGCAGCATGGCACCGAGCAAGGATGAAGACACGGCCTGGCCTTTGCCGGTGCGGTGGCGCTGGTATACCGCCAGCAGCAAGGCAAATACCGACGACAGCCCGGCCAGGTAGTCGCCCACGCCAAAGCGCAACCACAGGGGCGGGTTGCCCACGCCGCCGCTCTCCACTTCCCAGCCGCAGGAGGCCTGCATCAACTGGTCGAAACCTGGCCAGTCGGCACGGGGCCCGGTGGCACCGTAGGAACTGACATGGGCGCACACCAATGCGGGTTTCAGGGCGCAGAGCTGCTCGGGCGCAATGCCCAGCTTGCGGGCTGCGGGCATGCGCACGTTGTGGTGCACTACGTCGGCCCAGGCCACCAGGGCTTCCAGCACGGGCTGGGCTGCGGGCGTGCCCAGTTTCAAGGCCAGGCCACGCTTGCCGCGCTGGGTACCGGCGAATACCCGTTCCAGCCTGCGCATGGCATCGCCCGCAGGCGGCTCTACCTTGATGACATCGGCACCCAGATCGGCCAGCACCATGCAGGCAAACGGCCCGGCCAGGTAAGCGCCCAGGTCCAGCACCTTGAGGCCTTGTAAGGGTGCCATTGCCGAAGAGGTGGCGGTAATCGGCTGGGCCACCGGTGCGGTTCCCGTCCAGGTTGCACCGTCAGGCATGGGGCCGCGCACACGGGCGGGCGGGTCCACCACATAGGCGGGGCCGGGTTGCAGAGTACGGCCCAGCAGTGCGTCTTCTACAGGCACCACGTAGCCATTCAATTTCGCCTGTGCGTCACCGTAGATTTCGCCAAAAGGCGTGGCGATCTGGGCCGACACATCGTGGGCCCAAAAATGCTCGACCCACTCCTGCGCGGGGCGGGTGGCCATGATGGTCTTGTTGGCTCCGAAGTTCGGGGCCACATGGCTGGGCGGCCAGAGTGCGTTGGCACGGGCGACTTCGGCGGTGCCCATGGCCTGCAGGCCCTGCGCCATCCACGGTGCGGCATCCGGCGAATAGTGCACATGCACCCAGCGGCCATCGGCACACTGGTGCAGCGGAATCGGGGTGGTTTTGTCCAGGCCCTTGGCAAACGCGGGGCTGGGCCGCTCGGCACGTGCCCAGTGCATGGTCATCGCCACCAGCCCGGCCTGGGCCAGACTGGTGTGGGCGACTCCGCCGCGGCCACCATCGCGGTCGCGGGCAATGAGGCGGGCCACCACGCCCACGGCGCAGAGCCAACTGGCGATCCAGCTGGCGAACGGCATGCGGATAAACACCGGGCCGGGCCGGTGGCCGGGCTGCTCGTCCAGCAGGCCCAGGCGCGCCAGCACCAGGGTTTCAACCACCGGCGCATCAGCCCGCGCATGGCGGCGCGGCCAGCCGCCGATGGAGGCGATGGTGAGGGCCGGGTAGCGGGCTTTGAGGGCAGCGTCGTCCAGCGCGAACGCGGTGGCTTCCGAGGGTGTGAGGTCGTGCACCAGCACATCGGCGGTGGCTAGCAGGGCCGCCAAATCTGCGGCAACTTGAAGATCCAGCGCCACGCGCTGTTTGCCCCGGTTGAGCACCCGCAGCAGGACTTCGTTGTCGTCTGCGTCGGGCCGCGCCACTTTCAACACCTCGGCACCCGCTTCAGACAGGTACAGCGCTGCAGCACTGCCCGCCAAACCCGCAGCCAGGTCGATCACCCGCAGGCCATGGAGGATGCCGGGTGCAGCGATGGAAGTTGGCACTGGAAGCTTCCCTTACTCTGGCTGGATACCAGCCGCGTGGATGATGCGGCCCCAGGCGGCGCTTTCCTGGGCCTGGAATTTCGCCAGCCCGCCCAGGGGCAGCAGGTATTCGGACGTGCCCCAAGCCTGGTATGAAGCTTTCACATCCGGGGCCTTGACGGCCTGGGCCAGCAGGCGGTGCAGTTGGGCCACCACCGCAGCCGGGGCGCGGGCAGGTAGGTAGGCGGCCAACCAGAACCCGATGTCCATGCCCTTGACACCGGCCTCTTCAAAAGTGGGCAAGGCGGGCGCAAACGCACTGCGCTGCAGATCAGTAACCCCGATGGCGCGCAAGCGGCCCGAGGCCACGTGGGTCCAGGCGGCATAGTCGGTGAACATCATGTCGATCTGGCCACTCACCAGATCGGGGGTGGCAGCCGCACCGCTGCGGTAGGGGACGGCCAGCAGCCGGACCCCTTGGGTTTGCTGCAGCACCTCGGCGGGCAGGCGGCCTGTGATGCTGGTGTAGCCGAAGGTGTATTTGTGGGGGTCTTTGCGCAGAAGCCGCAGCAGCTCGTCCACGGTATGGACGGGCAGCTTCTGGGCGTTGACGTAGAGGTACATCGGCCCTTTGGCCAAGGTGGTTACTGGGGTGAAGTCGGCCACCGGGTCGTAGGGCAACTTCTTGAAGACATAGGGGTTGCCGGTGAAAGCCACATTGCCCGTGACCAGCACCGTGTGGCCGTCGGCAGCGGCACGGGCTACCGTTTGCGCGGCCAGCACCGAGCCCGCGCCGGGCTTGTTCTCCACCACGGTAGGGACACCGGTTTCCTGGGCAACGGCACGGGCGATGGCACGCACAAACACGTCGGGGCCTGCACCCGCCGTGAACGGCACGACGAAGGTGATGGCCTTGGTGGGATAGGTTTGGGCGCTGGCGGCACCAGCACATGCCATGGCCAGCACGGCGGCCGCTGCCCGCAGCGCTGGTATTTTCACCAAACTTCTTACAAGAATATTAAGCATTCAATTGGCAGCTAGCGCTTATTCCATAAGCACGAGAAGCTATAAATTACATAGTATTGATGGAGGTGTCAGGCCGTACGATGCGGCTGCGCAATATGCCTATGCCTTCGACTTCCAGCTCCACCACGTCGTTGGGCTTGAGAAAGCGCATCTGCTCCAGGCCGCAGCCGTTGCCCACGGTACCCGAGCCCAGGAATTCACCGGGGTACAGGGTTTCGGAACGGGATATGTGGGCGATCACGTCTTCGAACTGCCAGCGCATGTCTTTGGTATTGCCACGGCCCCACTCTTCGCCGTTGACGCGGGCGATCATGGTCAGGTTGTAGGGGTCTTCAAGTTCATCCACAGTGACCAGGCAGGGGCCCATGACGTTGGCAGTGTCAAAGTCTTTGCCTTTGGCGGGGCCGAGCATGCCGCCCATCTCGATGGCCTGCATGTCGCGGGCGCTGATGTCGTTGAAGATGGTGTAGCCATAAATGCTGGCACGGGCCTGGTCGCGCGACACGTCTTTGCTGCGCTTGCCGATGTAGCAGCCAAATTCCAGCTCAAAGTCCAGCGCTTCGCTGTAGCTGGGCCAGACCACGTCGTCGTCCATGCCGATAGTGGCGAAGCGGTTGCACTTGTAGTAGATGGGCTGGCGGTTGAAGATATCGACCACGCGGTCGTCGGCGCGGGTGTTCATGGCTTTGAGCGCGGCCTCGGGGTCGGGCGAGCGCAGGGCGCGGGTTTTGCGGGCAGCGGCAAAGCTCTGGCGCAGGTGCAGTTCAAAGCACGAACAGTCGCGCATCTGGATGGGCGGCTGGATGGGGGCCAGCAGCTTGACGACGCTGCGCGCGCGCACAGCCTCGGTGGGGGCGCGGGCCAGCAGGGCTTTGGCCTCGGCCAGGGCATCGTCGCCGCCTTCGATCAGGGTTTGCACACTGCCCAACAAGGCCAGGCCGTCGCCGCCGCGTACCACCTGGCTGGCATGGCGCAAATCCAGAATGGCCTGGTCGGCCTCAAACAGGGCACCGGCGCGCTGGATGCTGTCGCTGCCTTGGAACGTAACGAGTCTCATGGGTGGGCTTTCGATGGTAGAGAAAAAGGCGTGTAGGACTGGGCAGCACCGCGGCGCAGAACCACCGGCGTGCCGCCGTGGTTGCGCTTGTTCATCCACTGCGACAGGGAGGCATCCATGTAGTCGGCATGGCCCGGAAACCAGTCGGCCAGCGCCTGGGCCAGGTCGCGGGCGACCTGGGTGGGCGTGCCCTGGCGCAGCAGGGCATCCACCTCGCGCACCGAGGCCAGCACGGCGGCGTGCTCATCGGCATGGCATTGGGCGGCGGGGAAATTGCTGCTGTCCATCCACTGCTGCTCTTCATCAAAGTGGCGCACGGCATGCTGCTCAAAGTCGGCCAGGCGTGCCAGCAGATCGGTATCGGCGGCAGATTGCAGCGCGGCGACACAGTCCACAAATTCGCGGTGGGTGCTGTCCATGGCCGGCAGGCCGAGCAAATAGCTGTCGCGCCAGGCCATCACGGGCGGGGTACTCTGGGCCATCACACCCTCCCGGCCACCGGCAGGCAGGCACCGGTGACGGCACTGGCATCGTCAGACAGCAAAAACGCAATGACTCCGCTGAGCGACTGGGTGGACACCCAGCGGGCCACGTCGGCATCGGGCATGTCGGCGCGGTTGGCGGGGGTGTCCAGAATGCTGGGCAGCACGGCGTTCACGTTGATGCCCCGGTCTTTGAGCTCTTCGGCCAGCGACTCGGTCAGGCGGGCCACACCGGCTTTGGATGCGGCGTACGCACCCATGCCCGCGTCGGCTTTCTGGGAAGCCAGCGCTCCTACGTTGACGATGCGCCCGCTGGACTGGCGCAGCAAATAGGGCAGCACTTCGCGGCAGGCGATGACCGCCGTGCGCAGGTTCATGGTGTACATGCGGTCCCAGGTGTCAATGCTGCCGCCTTCCAGGGTTTCCCACTGGAAGCCGCCCGCCACGTTGACGATGGCATCGATACCGCCCAGTGCCTGTGCAACTTGCGCAAAAGCCGCTGCTGCACTGGCGGGCTCGCCCAGATCGACGCTACCGACCACCAGCTCCACACCCGCAACCTCCGCGTGCGCCGCCCGGTCCACCAGGGCTACACGGGCACCGCGTGCAGCCAGTTCGGCTCCTACGCTGCGGCCCAGCACGCCCAGGCCGCCGGTAACAATGACTCTGAAGGGAAGGGATGATTTTTGCGACATGGTCGGTCTCCATTGCGTGTGGGTACTGCCCTGGCCACGGCCAGAAGCTCTGCGAATCTTCTAATTTAATACACTTTCAATGATTCTGTTCATATATTAAACTAAACCACCCGGCAAACGTCACCCGATAAACGCCTAGTTTTTACAGATTGCAGCCCATGACGCGAAAGCTCCCCCTACTGACACAAGAGACGGCACCGTTCTGGCAAGGCGGTGAACACGGCCAACTGAACATCTGCTTTTGCAGCGGCTGCCAGCGCTACTTTCACCCCCCTGCCCTGCTGTGCCCGCAGTGTTTGTCCTTTGAGGTGAGGCCCCGGCCCGTGTCGGGCAAAGGCACGGTGGTGAGCTTTACCGTGAACCACCAGGCCTGGGTTCCCGGCCTGACCGTGCCCTATGTGGTGGCCATCGTGGAGCTGGCCGAGCAGGCCGGGCTGCGCTTTGTGAGCAACATCGTGGGCGGCTCGGTGGACGACGTGGCGATCGGCATGCCGGTGCGGGTGACTTTTGAGCAGATTGAAGATGTGTGGATACCGCTGTTTGAACGCGACAACGCAAAGGATGTGGCATGAACGAGCGCCTTTTTGAAAAGAATGTGGCCATCACCGGGATTGGCCAGTCCGAGGTGGGCCGGCCGTCCAAGCTGTCGGCCATGCGGTTGAGCGTGGATGCCGCGCTGGAAGCGATTGCCGATGCGGGCCTCCAGCGCAGCGATATCGACGGCATTGCCTGCTGGCCCGGCGACAACGACAACGGCAACTCTTTCTCGCCGGTCGGCCCGAACGCACTGATGAGCGTGTTGGGCCTGAAGGTGAACTGGTACGGCGCAGGCTACGAGGGCCCAGGGCCCCTGGCCGGGCTGATCAACGGTGCCATGGCGATTGCCTCAGGCATGTGCAAGCACGTGCTGGTGTTTCGCACCATCACCGAGGCCAGTGGTCGGCTGAAGAACAAATCGGCCAGCGCCCTGACCAACAAGACCGTGGGCCGCGACAGCAGCTATTTCTGGCAGTGGTACACGCCGTTCAACGTGATGTCGGGCATCAACCTGATGGCCTTGTACGCGCAGCGCCACTTCCACGACTACGGCACCACGCCCGAGCAACTGGCCCAGATCGCCATGACCTGCCGGGCCAACGCCATGCTGAACCCCAAGGCGGTGATGCGTGCGCCCATGTCCATGGACGACTACATGGCCTCGCGCATGATTTCCAGCCCCCTGCGCATGTTTGACTGCGACGTGCACTGCGACGGCTCCACCGCCATCATCCTGTCGCGGGTGGATGCCGCGCGTGACAGCCCCAACCCGCCGATCCGCATCGAAGCCATTGGCTCCGCCCTGCACCAGCCCTGGTCGTGGGACCAGATATCGCTGACTGAGATGGCCTGTTTTGACGTGGGCCGCATGATGTGGTCGCGCACCGACCTGAAGCCCAAGGATGTGGGCTGCGCCCAGCTCTACGACGGCTTTTCCATCCTGCCCATGCTCTGGATGGAAGGCCTGGGCCTGTGCCCGCGCGGCGAAAGTGGCCGCTTTGTCGAAGGCGGCCAGCGCATTGCGCGCGACGGCCAGCTGCCGATCAATACCAATGGGGGGCAGCTATCAGGCGGGCGCACCCACGGCCTGGGCTACATCCACGAGGCCTGCACCCAGCTATGGGGGCGCGGTGGCGCGCGCCAGGTGGCACCGCACCAGGTGGCGGTTGCCGCCACCGGCGGCGGGCCGCTGGGGAGCAGCGTGCTGATGGTGAAGGAGTAGGTCGCCTCTGCGCAGCCTAGGGCAACTACCGATGGCTGATTAAAAATCTGTATATAGAATTATTTTCTATATGTGGAATAGTATTGCGCGGTTTGGTGGGTGGTCATCGCATCCTGCGACATCGCTTACCGTCGCAAAGTCCACCAAGGAAGTTGCCGATGTCCGAACCCCACAATTCTCCCTCCATGGGGATTGACCTGACCGAGTTTCGCAGCCATTGGCGGGTGGTCGTGCTGGCCATGCTGGGCCTGGGGGTGGCGGCCAATGCGTCCATGCTCTACGCATTCGGCGCGCTGGTGATCCCGCTGCAAACCGAGTTTGGCTGGAGCCGTGGCGACCTGCAAACTGCCGTGAGCTTTCTGTTTGGCGGTGCCGTGATCGCCGCCCAACTGGCGGGCTGGCTAAACCACCGCTACGGCATGCGTCGCGTGACGGTGGTGTCTCTGCTGTCATTGGCGCTGGTGTTTGCCATGATGACCCAGCTCGGCCAGTCCATCTGGTGGCTGTACGCCATGTTTGCCCTGCTGCCGATTGCCGGTGCGGGCACGATGCACATCACCTGGACGCACCTGGTCAACCTTTGGTACGAGCGCAACCGGGGTTTGGCGCTGGCGCTGATGCTGTCGGGCACGGGACTGTCTGCCACCTTTATCCCCGGTGCCGTCACCTGGGCTGTGGAGCGTTGGAACTGGCAGGCGGCCTTTGTTCTACTGGCTTTGCTGCCGCTGGTGTTTGTACTGCCCCTGGCGCTGCGCTGGATGGAAACGCCGCAGAGCAGAAAAGCCGCCTCTCTTTCAGCGGCAGCCACGCCGGTCCCGGAAGTCGCGGGCATGGAATTCAAGGAAGCCATGGGTTCGGGCCGATTCTGGACGCTGAATATCGCGCTGGCGGTTTTCGTCGGTGCCATGGTGGCCATGGTCAGCAATACCGTGCCGTTGCTGCGCGACAAAGGCTTGAGCGCCGCCGAAGCCAGCCAGATTTTTGCGGGCTTTGGCTTGTCTTTAATTGGTGGGCGGGTGCTGGTGGGCTATTTGATTGACCGCCTGTGGGCACCCGGTGTGGCCGCGGTGGCGCTGACCATGCCTGCGCTGGGTTGCCTGCTGCTGTCTGGCAGCAGTGTGGAGCAGACCGGTTTGCTGATGCTGGGCACGGTGCTGGTCGGCATTGGCACCGGGGCCGAATTCGACATCGCTGCCTACCTGATTTCGCGCTACTTTGGCATGCGCGCCTATGGCCGCTTGTTTGCCGTGCATGCCAGCCTGATCACGGTGGCATCGGCCCTGTCGCCGTGGATGTTTGGCCAGCTCTACACGGCCACCGGTAGCTACACCGCCATGCTGACGATATGCGGCTTTATCTTTTTGATTGCGCCGCTGTTGCTGCTGCCGCTGGGGCGCTACCCCCAATTTTCACTTATGAACCTCACCAAAGAACAACCATGCCACTGAACCATGTCGTCATCATCGGGGCGGGCCAAGCCGGTTACCAGACCGCTGCTTCGCTGCGCCAAGAAGGCTTTACCGGTAGCATCACCCTGGTGGGCGACGAGGCCGGTGTGCCGTACCAGCGCCCGCCACTGTCCAAAGCCTATCTACTGGGCAAGGTAGGGGCACCCGCGCTGCGCTTTCGGCCACCAGAGTGGTTTGACCAGCAAACCGTCACCCGCATCCACAGCAGCGTGACGCAGATCGACCGCGCCGCCCAAACGATCACGCTGGCCAACGGCGAACACCTTGCCTACGACCACCTGGTAATGGCCACCGGCGCGCGCAACCGTGTGCCGCCCATCCCGGGTGCCGATCTGGACGGCGTATTTGGCATCCGCACCCTGGCCGATGCCGAGGCACTGGCCCCGCGCGTGGGTACAGCCAAGCATGTGGTGGTGATAGGCGCAGGGTTCATTGGCCTGGAATTTGCCGCCGTGGCCGCCGCCAAAGGCGTGACGGTGCATGTGGTTGAAATGGGCACCCGCCCCATGGCCCGCGCGCTGTCTACCCATATGTCGCAACTGTTCAACGAAGCCCATCTGGGCTGGGGCGTGAAGATGGACTACGGGCAGACCATCTCGCAGATCACCGGCACCGACGGCAAGGTGACGGGCGTAACAACCGGCAGCGGCCAGTACATTGCGACCGATTTGGTGGTCTACGGCATTGGGGTTGTGCCCAACGCCGAACTGGCCGCACAGGCGGGCCTGGCGGTGCATAACGGCATCCGTGTGGATGCGCACCTGCTGACCAGTGACCCCGCAATCTCGGCGATTGGCGATGTAGTGAGTTTCCCCAGCCCGCACACGGCCAGCCCCATCCGCCTGGAATCGGTGCAGAACGCGGTGGACCAAGCCCGCAACGTGGCCGCACGGCTGATGGGCAAACCGGCTGCCTATGCCGCACTGCCCTGGTTTTGGACCGACCAGGGCGATTTAAAGCTGCAGATCGCCGGTTTGTCGGAGGGCCACGACCACAATGTGATGCTGGGCACGCCCGAGAGCCGCCAGCTCAGCGTGCTGTGCTTCAACCAGGGCCGTTTGGTGGCGGTGGAGTCCTGCAACCGCCCTGCCGACCACATGGCAGCCCGCAAAATTCTGGCGCGCAAGTTGCCGCTGACCCCGGAGCAGGCATCCGAGCCGGACTTCAACCTCAAGGCTTACGAGGCATCTATTCCTGCTGTTGCATAAAAAAAGGGCCGAAAGGCCCTTTTCTACGTCTGCTTGTTTACTTCAGTGGATGCCCAGGAAGTCGGCCTTGCCCACATCCACACCCGCCTGGCGCAACAAGGCGTAGATGGTGGTGGCGTGGAAGAAGAAATTGGGCTGGGACCAACGCAGCACAAAGTCCGGTGCATCAAAGGTCAGCGCTGGCTTGCCACGCTGGGGCACCACGACCTCGGCGGGCGGGTTGGCATCGACCTGCTCGGGGCTGAATGACTCCAGATAGCCGATGGTGTGCTCCAGCCGCTGGCGCAGGTCCTGCAAGTTGGCATCCTGGCGCTCCAGCTTGGGAGCCTCGCTGCCGGTAAGGCGCGAGACACCCATCTTGGCCACTTCACAAGCCACCATCACCTGGGTGGTGAAGGGCAGCATGTCGGGTGCCAGGCGCATGGGCAGATAGTTGGCGCTGTCAAACGGCTTGGCCGTGGCAAATGCCTGGGCTTTGTCCAGCCAGAGCTGGATGTTTTTCAGCATGTGCACGTAGTCGCGCACAACGATGGAATGCAAGGGAATGCTCATAGAGGTCTCAGAGTTTGTTGTTGCCCATGCGCTCAAAGAACTGGCGCATGGGGACCAAAGATGGCGCGTGGCTGGTGAAGCCGCCGTCGGCCACCATCGTGTGTCCCGTTACAAAAGACGATTCGTCGCTGGCCAAGAAAGACACCACATCGGCGATCTGGCGTGGGCTGCCCAGGGCCGGGGTCAGGTGCTGGTCGAGCAAGATCTGCTTGATCTCTTCGGGCACTTCTTTTTGCGCATTGTCGTTCAGCACAAAACCGATCACGATGGCGTTGGAGCGTATGCCCTGCTTGCCGTACTGCGCAGCCACCATGCGGCTCAGCGATAGCAGCGCGGCTTTGGAGCAGGCATAGGACGTGAGCGAGGCATCGCCCATCACGCCAAAACCCGAAGAGTTGTGGATGATGGAGCCGCCACCGGTTTGGAGCATGTGTGGAATCACGTGCTTGCAGCACAGCATGGCCCCGCGTGCATTCACGTTCATCGACCGGTCCCAGGCCTCTATGTCTACATTGCAGACATCGCGGTCGGCGTGGCGGGTTTTGGTGTCCAGTGCGGCAGCGTTGTTGAGCAGAATGTCGATGCGGCCCCAGCGCCCGGCCACTGCTGCGGCCATGGCTTTTACGTCGTCTTCCGAGGCCACATCGGTCTTCACCGCCATGGCCTGGCCACCCAACTGTTCAATCGCCGCCACCACCGCTTGGGCGGCAGCCAGGTGGATGTCGGTCACCGCAACCTTGGCACCCTGGGCGGCCAACACCTTGGCGCATTCGGCACCCAGGCCGTTGCCTGCACCGGTGACGATGGCGACCTTGCCCGCCAGTTTGTGGGGATTCATTTCTTGGGCCATTTCAAAGACCTACAAATTGGGGAGCCCGCTTCTCGCCAAATGCGAGGGCAGCTTCTTTGACATCGCGCATGGGCACCAGCAGCGAAAACAGCTCCAGCTCCAGGTCCAGGCCGCTTTTCAGGTCTACCTTGCTGGCAGCCCGGGCAGCCTGCTTGACGAATAGGGTCGCCATCGGTGGCTTGGCGGCAATACGCAATGCCAGCGCCCGCACCTCATTCACCAAAGACTCGCTGGTACTGGAAATGCGGCTCAGCAAACCAATGGCCAACGCCTCCTGGGCGGTCATGCGTTCACCGGTGAGCAGAATATCCATGGCACGGCCTGCGCCGATCAAACGGGGCAGCCGCTGGGTCCCACCGCCACCAGGAATCAGGCCCAAGCCGGTTTCGGGCAGCGAGAACACCGCCTCCGGCGATGCAAAGCGGATGTCGCAGGCCAGTGCCAGCTCTACACCGCCACCCATGCAAAAGCCATGGAGGGAGGCAATAACCGGTTTTTCGATACTGTCCAGCGCTTCAATCCAGCGCGCTTTTTCCATGCGGCGGCGCACCTGGAGCGAGGTTTCCTCACCCCGGCGTTCCTTGATGTCGGCCCCGGCGCAGAAGCCGCGCTCGCCCTCGCCCCTTATCACGATCACGCAAATGGCGGGGTCGGCATCCAGCTCGGCCAGTGCTTTGGGCACACCGGTACGGATATCGTCGTTGATGGCGTTGATTTGCCGGGGGCGGTTCAGGATGACCCAACCGATGGCCCCTTCGCGCTCCACGCGCACCGCCGGCTCCGCACAGTCCACCGCGAAAGAGGCTACTGCTGTTTTCATGGTCATGGTTTCCATGGAATTTAGAGCTCGTGAAACTCAAACAACTGGCCACGCACTTCGGCGGGGTCAATCCGGATCAGGGACTTGCCACCGACGGCCTCGGAGGACTCAATCCAGGTGAAGCGGGTGCCGCGTGCGCGCAGGTCTTCGGCCTTGGCCGCCAAACCATGCACCGCGATGCGGATGTAGTACGGGCCAGGGCCCCAGGAATGCAGGTAGATACCGGCATCGCTGTTCCAGCGGGTGGCTTCAATCACTTCCAGCGAGGCGCTGTTGGCCAGGCCAAACTTCATCGTGGCCTTGCGGTAGCCTTCTTGCTCCAGGGCCTGCACCGGGCCACTGGGTTCCCAGTCCAGATGGGCAGACACGCGGCGCAAGGTTTCGTCCAGATCCCGCACCAGATAGCCACGCGCCGAAACACGGATCATCTGGCCCGGCTCGGGGTTGGGTACCTGGGGGGCGGGAACCGAGAAGGTATCGGCAGGCAACTGCAAAGGCTCGTTGCACATCACCTCGATGCACAGGCCACCGTCTACCGACGGCTCGTAGCGTGGATCCTCGGGCGTGACGCCCAGCCACAGACGGTCAAAAGGCATGTCGGGCGTGCGCTGGGCCAAACGAAAGCGCAGCTTGCGGCGCACCAGCTTGTCCACCAGGGCCGAGAACCGGTCGCTGGGCAGGGTCAGCACGATGGAGTGCGTGAGCATCGGGCGGTGCTCGCCCTGGTAGGTCTTCAGACTCTCCAAAAAGTCGTGGAACATCGGGTCGCCGTGGTTGGGCTTGTCGAGGTGCCACTGGGGCTCTACCCGGGTCGGCGAAATCGCCAGCGACTTGTGCACCCGCAAGAAGTGCGCAATATAGGGATGGTCTTCAAAGGCCTGGCGCCAGCGGGGGTGGCTATGGATGCCCAGCTTGGACACCAGCAGTTCGGTCATGCCGTCCGGATCGGACACCATCATGTCGGCGCTTAATAGCAAATCAAACAATTGATTTCTCCAGTTATTTAAATAGGGTTGAGTGGCCCGCTTGCGATAAGTCGTTCAATTCGGCTTACGCCGCAGCCACCGCAGGCTTGGCTTTGGGATTCAGCAAAAAGTACGACAGCGCCGGGATCAGCACCAGAGCACCCACCATGTTCCACAGGAACATGAAGCTCAGCAAAATGCCCATATCGGCCTGGAACTTGATGGGCGACCAGGCCCAGGTAATCACACCTGCAGCCATCGTCAGCCCCACCAGTGCCACCACGCGGCCGGTGAAGTCCAGTGAGCGCCGATACGCTTCGGTCAGCGATGCGCCGCGCTGCTGCATGGCCAGTTGCACACTCAGCAGGTACAGCGCGTAATCGACCCCCACGCCCACCCCCACGGCAATCACCGGCAGTGTGGCGACTTTCAGGCCAATGCCCAGCCACACCATCAAGGCCTTGCACAAAATGGTGGTGATGATGAGGGGAATCATGGCCACGATGGTGGCGCGCAGGCTGCGGAAGGTCAGCAAACACAGCAAGGCTGTTGCGCCATACACCGCCAGATACATCTTGATGACACCGCGCTCCACCTCGATATTGGTGGCGGCCTCAATGCCTGCACTGCCCGCAGCCAGCAGGAAGCGGGTGGGCCGCTCTGCACCTTCGGGCGAGTTGTAGCGGTTGGCGAAGTCTTCGCTGACTTTGAGCACGCTGGAGAGCGTGTCGGCCTTGTGGTCGCTGAGGTAGGCAATCAGGGGCGACACCGAGCACTTCTGGTTGGTGATATCGGGCGAAGAAATCATCGCTGCCGATACCGCGGCATTGGTAATGGCCTGGTCGCGGCTGATGGTGAGCCACTTGCCGCTGCCTTCTGACAAGCCTGCCGTGATGAACCGCGTCATGTCGGCCATCGAGTTGGTGGCCTGCACGCCTGGGGTTTGGCGCAGTGCCAGCGCCAGCTGGTCCATCAACTGCAGCGAATCGTAGTAGCGGCAGCCGTCTTCATCGGTTTTCATGATGACCACGAACTGGTCGCTCGACAAACCGTAGTGCTGCGTAATGTAGGCGTTGTCGCGGTTGTAACGCGACTCTGCACGCAATTCGGGCGCGCCGGGGTCCAGGTCGCCAATGCGCAGGTCACGCATCACCCACACGCTGACCAGCGTCAGCACACCGGCCACCGAAATGGCGGCAATTGCGCCCTTGCGCTCCGTGAGGAGGTCCAGACCGTTCCAGATACGTGCCAGCAGGCCGTGGCCTTGTTCGGTATCGCGGTCTTCCACCAAAGCGCGCCGCGCCGCCGCAGGGTCCACGCCGATGTACGACAGGGTGACAGGGATGAGCACTAGCTTGGTGAAGATCAGCACGGTGACACCGATACTGGTGGTGATGGCCAGGTCGCGGATCACCGGTATGTCGATGATGATCAGCACGGCAAAACCGACAATATTGGTCAGCAGCGCCGTCAAACCCGCCATGAACAGGCGCCGGAAGGTGTAGCGGGCTGCAATGTACTTGTGCGTACCGCGCCCCACGTCTTGCAAGATGCCGTTCATCTTCTGCGCACCGTGTGACAAACCTATGGCGAAAATCAGAAACGGCACCAGAATGGAATACGGATCGAGCTCGTAACCCAGCAGACGCATCAGCCCCAGCAGCCACACCACGCCAGCCACTGCAACGGTGACCAACAGGATGGTGCTGCGCAAGCAGCGGGTATACAAGTACACAAATACAGCCGCTACCGCCACCGACACGCCAAAGAACAGCATGACCTTGTGCATGCCCGCGATCAGGTCGCCCACGATCTTGCCGAAGCCGACAATGTGCACCCCGACCTTGTCGCTCTCGAAGGAGCGGATCTTTTCTTCCAGGGCTTTGGAGAATTCACCGTAGTTGAGTGGCTGGCCGGTCTGCGGGTTGATTTCCAGCAGCGGCGTGACAATCATGGTGGACTTGAGATCGTTGGCCACCAGGCTGCCCACAATGCCGGCTTTGGAGATGTTGCCGCGCAGCTTGTCGATGGACGCGGGTGTACCGCTGTAGTCAGACGGCATCACAGGCCCGCCCATGATGCCCTCCTCCGTGACCTGGCGCCAGCGCACGATGGGCATCCACAGCGACTTCATCCAGGAGCGGTCTACACCGGGGATCAGGTACAAGGCATCGTTGAGCTTGCGCAAGGTCTCCAGGTAGTCTTTGTCGTAGATGTCGCCGGTTTTGTTTTCGACAACGATACGGATGGTGTTACCCAGGCCTGGCAGCTCTGCCTTGTTGTCCAGGTAGTTACGGATGTAGGGACTGGACGATGGAATCATCCGCTCGAAGCTGGCGTTGACTTCTAGGCGCGAGGCAAAGTAGCCCAGAACCACCGTGGCGATCAGGCACAACAGCAGCATGGGCACACGGTTGTTGAAAATAAAACGTTCCAGCAGGTTTCCGGACCGGCGATCGAAATCGCGCAGGTCCTTGATCACCGGCATGGCGGGGTTACCGATGTGGCCGCTCATTTTGCTATATCTTTCATAGTGGCATCTGTAGGTACGATGGGCGCAAGAGGGGTATTTGCTTCAATGTTTACCGACTTCACGCCACCCATTTGGGCCAACAAAATACCGCGCGCGCCATTCGACACCGCGCCCAACACTTCACCAGCGACCGATGTTTTGACAGCCGTACTGGTACGCAGGTCTGCCGACACCGCCAGCACATGCCCCGCCTGTGACACCAGCATCAGTTGCTTGTCGGGCATGGCGACTGCGGCCACCAGGTTGTCATCCACCCCGGTTTCAATCTTGTTCCAGGCTGCGCCGGGCTCGGTTTGGGCGTAGGCATTGCCACGCAGCCCAAAAGCCACCAGGCGCTGGCCTTGCACATCCAGGCCGAAATAGGTGCCGGTGTAAGGGGTTTCAACTTTCACAAACCGGTTGGCGGTGGTGTCCAGGCGGAGCAGGAGGCCCTGCTCACCTGCGATATAGCGTTGTGTCTCGTCGCCGGTGACCGCATACAGGTGGAAGCGGCGCTCGTTGTCGAGTCGCTCGATCCAGGGTTCCCACTGCTTGCCGCCGTCGGTGGTGCGCAAAATCAGGCCGAACGCACCCACCAAATAGCCTTCATTGGCATTGGCAAACCACACATCCAGAAACGGCGAAGGCAGCGCGTCGGGTGTGGCGGACTGGGCGACCGAACGCTCTACTTCGGTAGACATGGCCACCGCCGCCTCATCGCCCGCCTTGGCGCGGGAGGCATAGGTTTCACGCAGCAGTGCCAGCACCGAGCGGCCATCCAATACTTTTTGCCAGCTTGCGCCACCGTCGGTGGTACGCAATGCCACGGCATCGTGCCCCACCGCCCAGGCGTTGGTCGCGTCCGTGAACTTGACCGAAACCAGGTCGGTACTGGTAGGGGTGGCAACCTGCTTCCAGGTGGCGGCGGCATCCACCGACACCAGAATCAAGCCCCGCGGACCCACGGCGATCAGGCGGTCGCCATGGCGGGCAACACCGCTGACGATGCCCTTGAGCGCGAACGCTGACGGCTGGGTCGGCGTGTCCAGCAGATCGGGCAGGCCGAGCCGCTGGACCGCCGACACGGCTCCGAACGTGATGGCCACACCTGCCAACAGCAGGCTGGCCAGCAGCGCGCGGGACCGCATCGCCACAGGGTTCTTGGTGACGGAGGTCCGGGTCACCGTGCTGTCTCGCGCGCCACGATTGCTTCAGGATTCAACTCGCGCTCGGTTTTTGCCTTGGCGGGAATCTGGTAGCCGCCGACCGTCACGTCATTGGTGTAGGCGTATTGGCCTTTGTTGAAGTCATAGATGACCTGGCGCACAGCCCACGGCAATTTCTTGTCATACAGGTTGATCATGCCGTTGAACATGGTGCGGTATAACGCGCCATTTTGGTCATAAGCGTCGTAGTTGGCGGCGCCGGTCATGTCTTCGTCAAAGTAGTAGATGCGCTTGGAGTAGGCATGGCGCATACCGGCTTTCAGGGTGGCTTCAATCACCCACACGCGATGCAGTTCCCAGCGCTCGCAGGCGGGATTGGCAAACTTGGGCAGCAAAGCCATTTCGGGCGCGGGGCACTCGAACACGTTCTTGTACGAGTTGTAGGGCAGGTACATCTCCTTCATGCCGGTCAGCTTGAAGTCGAAGCGGTCCATCTTGCCCGAGAACACGAACAACTCGTCAAACAAGGTCACGCCGCCCATGCTGGCCACCGGTGTGTCGTAGGCGAATTCAGGTGACTGCTTCACGCGACGCTGGCCGGGGGTGTAGCTCCAGGCACGGCGTGGCTTGTCCACCGGATCCACATAATCCACCAGGCCCGTGGCTTCACCGGCCTTGCGGGCGGGTGCCTGGGTCACGGAGTACACGCGCCAGGCCATGGTCGGGTCGCGGTCGTCCAGATCGGTCTGGTACCACACGCCGTCGGTCAGGGTTTGCTGCTGCGCGGTCATGGTGGGCTTGCCGGCCGAGTCAATCACCCAAGAGCGCGAGGAACTGGTGGTGATGGCGGTGTCACCCTGGTAACGCAGGGACTGGTTCCACATCACTTCCTGGCCATTTTTAGGAATGGGGAATGGCAAACCGCCACGGCAGGCCGTATCCACTGCCAAACCATCCTTGGTCAGGTTGCAGGTGGTCGCGTTGCGCACGGTGGCTTTGAGCACTTTGTCGGGGTACGACGCAGAACGGCGGGTTGGGTACACGTCAATATAGTAGGTGGGGTTGAGCTTCATCACCTGCATCTGCCCTTCGCTGAGCTTGCTGGCGTATTGCTGCATGTTCTTGGAGTCAATACGGAACAAGGGCTTGTCGGCCTTGTACGGGTCGGCCCACGCGCCGCTACCGGGCTTGAAGTCTGCAGGCGCGGTTGCACCGCCGGTATAGGCCGGGATCGATCCGTCCGCATTACCTGCTTTGATGCCGCCGAACTCCGTCAGTGTGGTGCCGAGCTTCTTGGCCTCTTCGGCAGAGACCGCTGCGAACGCAGGGGCTGCCAAGGCGACGAGTGCCGTTGCACAGAGTGTTGTTTTCAGTGTCATGGTGAGTCTCTGTTATGTGGGGGTTTTAGAACGAGGTCTTGTAGGTGAAGACAAGCCAGCCGCGGTCTGTCGCGCCAATGGCGCTGCCAGCGGCACCGCCGCCAGCCAACTGGGTTCCAGCTGCGTTGTACTTGCTTGGCGCACGGCTGTCCGAGTAACGCAGCGAGAATTCGTGTTTGCTCTGGTAAGTCATTTTTGCCCCTACCGACCAGCCCAGCACGCCCTCTGCACCGCCGCTGCCGGAAGGCGCGACACCTTTGATGCCGTAGTTGACGGTCATGGGCAGGTCCAGATCCCAGGATGGGAGAATGCCCAAATACTGTGGCGTGAAATTGACCGCCATCTGCAGGAAATCGCGGGTTGAGCAGTAGTCGGACTTGTCGCCCGGAGTGTTGGCGGCAGCCCCCACCTTGGTGCAAGCCAGCGCGCCGCTCGGGTCACGAACCAGGTTGCCTTCGCCGCGGTACAGGGCTTCGTTGGCCGTCACCTTGTGCAGCCTGCTGTATGCCAGTTCAGCCACCAGGCTGCCGGTATCCCACATGGGGGTCTTGGGAAGCAGGTAAACACCGTTCACCACCGCATGCAGCGTGTCGCCGCGTGCGCCGGTGTCTTGCTGGTCCATGCCGGCGTAGTTGGAAAATGAGCCTTTGGAGTTAAGGTGACCGTTCTGGCGGTACGACAGCTCAGAGCCAAAGCTCACTGGGCCGATGGCGCGGGCAAAGCTCACACCCAGCAGCTTGACATCTTGCGGGTACACAAAGCGGAACTGTCCAGGGGCATTGAACTGGATGCCGGTCTCGGGGGCATAGTCGTTGAACTGGCGGTAGTACAGGCCAAAGGTCGAGTTGATCTGCTCCACATTCATCCGAGCGCTCAGGCCCCAGTTGCCACGCTTGGACGGCTCCATCGGCCTGGCCTTGTTGAAGGCCGTGCCAGGAGCTACGCCCAAACGGTCCACATTGGGTGCGGTGTCGGCGCCCATCAGGTAAGTGCCGCCGTTGGGCGCACGCAGAGGCTTCCAATCCAGCGCGTACTGGCCGGCAATGGTGATGTCGCTGGTGACTTGCGCCTTGAACGACAACTGGTTGACAGGCAGGAACACTTCCTTGGTTTCGATACCAGGGCTGCTAACGGCTTTTTGGCCATCCACGGGTGCCTGCGAGTAAGAAACCGCGTGTGCGCCGAGCAGCAAGCCCTCGCCCCATACGATGGAGTGCCGTCCCAGCTTGACATTCACCGGCACCACGCCAAGGTTGAAATTACTCCAGACAAACGCATCGAGAAACTCGGCGGATGGTCCGTTTACATAGCGTGAAACGGTATTGTTGTACTGGTTGTTGAAGTAACTGGTAGGAATGACACCACCGGCTGCAGGGCTTGTCACACTGTGGTTGTCATAGGCTTTGTCGTACCAGGCCGATCCGCTCAGACGGGCACCAAACAGGCTCTTGTAATTGACATCCACTTCGCTCAGCAGATCGAGCCGGTTGGTCACGATGTCGTGCTTGGCGAACTTGGCATCGGACTCGTCGTAGGAAACAGAGTTGAGGATGCGCTTGTCCTGTGCTTCCATGCGCGTGCCGAGGTTGTAGCGCACCGTGTTATCCCAGCGGATAGTGACATCGGGGTTGCCAGAGTCCACTTCAAAGGCCATGGCCCCAGAACTGCAGACAGCGGCCACTGCGGCAAACAGCGCGCCTTGGCGAAATTGCGCTTGCGCGCTGGCTTTTTTCCTGGTCATCGTCTTATCTCCGTCCTGGTGGTGGGTTACCGGTCTACCGGGCATGGAGCTGAGTTTGCTCCTTGCCGTTCGACATTAAATTCTTGCTTCTTTTTGCCTTACAAATTCTGTAAGGCGAATTGAATTCTGTATTAAAAATAAAAAGTTGTTACTCTCGTTTCTACTTAGGCTGCTTTAAAAGCAACATTTATCGGCAGACCGGGGTTGTAAAGTGGCAGCGGCGACCCCTGCAAGAACATGTTCAGAGAGGGGCCGGTGCAGACGGCGGACCGAATGGCCGCCGAAATATCGTTCAGTGGGAGCCTGGCTGCCCCTCCAGGCCCGACAGCCGGGCGGGATCGGCACCGGTTTGGCGCGACAGGTCGTAGGTATCGAAATATTCGCGCCAGGCCGTTATCAGCCCATCGGCATCCAGCTCGAACATGGCCATCAGGGCGTGGTCCACGGTTTTGCCATTGCGGATGAAGTGGTCCAAGCGCTCAGTGGCTACCAAGGTATCGGTGGACAGCATCTTGACAATGCCGCAACTAGGGAACGATACGTAGCCCAGTTGCCGGTGGATCTCGGCACGGATGGCATCGCGCCCGGTAATAACCGGCCCGCCCGGTATATACAGCGCCCAGTGGCCATTGGGGGCGAACATGGAGGCAATCTTGTCCACATCGGGCACGCGTTTGCCGTCTCCCCATGCCGCCAAAAATTCCCGCACGATAGCTTCCTGTTTTTGTCCCATTTTTCAAGCTCCTGTTGTGAGTAAGTTGCGAACCACCTGCACGTACGGCACGGTGCAGCTCATGCCACCGTCCGAACGCATTAGCGTGCCGTTGATGTAGGCAGACTCGTCGGACGCCAGGAACAGCGCCAGCGACGCAATGTCGTCTGGCGTACCCAGGCGGGGCACGTTGTGCAGCTCCAAAAACGCGGCATCCATGGCCGGGTTGGCCCAGGCCTGCTGGGCAGGGGTCTGGATTACGCCCGGCAAGATGGCATTGCAGCGTATGCCCTGTTTGCCAAAGGTGGCGGCAATCGTCTGCACGTACCAGTTCACCATGGCCTTGGAGCCGCCATAGCTGAACTGCGCCACATCGCCGCCCAGCGAGCTGGTGGACGAGGTGAACAGAATCGAGCCGCCGCCCTGGCGCAGCATGTGGGGAATCGCCATGCGACTGGCCAGCACGCCACCCAGCACGTTGACGCGCACCACGTCGAAGAAGCGTGCGCTGTCAAAGGCCAGAAAGTCCTTGTCGGCCTTGCCCTTGCCAGAGGTATTGACGGCATTGTTGTAGAGGATGTCGATGCGGCCGAAATGCGACACCGTGCGCTCCACCATGGCGGCCAACTGGTCTTCTTGCCCCACGTCGACCGCCATGGCCAGCGCCTGGCCGCCAGCGGCTACTATTTCTTGAACCACCCCTTCGGCGGCCTCCCCTCGCAGGTCGCTCACCAGTACGCACGCGCCTTCGCTGGCAAAGCGCAGGGCGGTGGCCCGCCCAATCCCACTGCCTGCACCGGTAATGCAGGCCACCTTGTCTTTCAGTCTGTCCATAGCTCTAGGTCCTCTCTTCATAAGCTTCAATCGAAACGGGAATCGCCGACATATGCGGCATGGCGTTAATAGCTTCGTACGCGCGGTCGGCGGAGATCAACAGGTTGGTCGACGCGCCATGCGCCTCAAAGCTGGCGGGGTCGTTGTCGGCGCGGCCCCAGTTGTGGCTCATGGAGACCACGCCGCGGCGCAAGGTGTTGTCGGGTTTGACGATGCCCACAATGCCGCCATGCTGCGCACGGATACGCACCCGCTGCCCAGGGATAAGCTGCAAGCGCGCCAGATCATCCCCATGCATGTGCAGCGGGTTGTAGGGGTTGCGCTGCCGGATGCTGGCGGTGTGCATGCCCAGCGAGCCATTCACATCCCGCATGCGGCGAGAAATCAGTTGGAAGGCGTTGTCCTCCAGCGCCTCAGCCCGTGGCTCTGCCGCAATCGCATGGAGTTCGTCCACCACATCCTGTGGGGCCACCGCAAAGCGCCCTGCCCCTGGGCGTGCGGGCAAAACCGGGTTCGGTTCGCTCCGCCCGTCCCAGATGCCATCGGCACTGTGCTGGATATCGGCCAGCGTCACCGTGGCCCGGTGCAAGCCCATGGACAACAACTCCTCGGATGTCGGCACGCGGTCCATGGCCATGGCCTGCCCACCGTACTGCAGGGGCAAGCCCATCCGCCGTGCCAGCGCAAAAAACACATACCAGTCGTCCACCACGTCACTGCCGGGGGGCGGCGCAATGGCGGCGGGCGCGTACTGGGTCCAGGCATCGGCATACAGTGGCCGCCCCAGCGTCAGCGGCAGGTCATCGCGTTCGTACTGCAACTTGGGCGAGAACACGTAATGCGCCTGCTCTGCCGTAGGGGTCAGGTGAGGGTCTATCACCACCAGCAGTTCCAGCGAGCGCAAGGCCTGCAGCATGCGGGCTTTGTCTGGCACCGAATTGGCGATGTTGGCACCGTCTATCACCAGCGCCTTGATCTGGCCCGGCCCGGGCGTGAGTATTTCGTCAGCCAGCGTGGCCGTGAGTTTCTCGCCATACAAATGCCCTACGCCACGGATACGGCTGGCGGGCAAAGCATCCCAGGGCCGTGTCGGTGCCACCACGTCAGCATACCAGTGGACGGGCGGCTGCAAGGGATCGAAATGGGGCATGCGCTCTCCGGCCCGCTTGAAGTGCCCGCACACCACGTCCAGGCACTGGATGAGGTGCTCTGCCAGGTTGGAGTGCGGTGCCATATTGGTGCCCGTGCCGGTAATTACCGCACCGCGCCTCGACGGCTGTGCAAACAGCAGGGCCGCGGCCCGTAAGTCCTCTGCGCCAATACCGGCCCGTTGGGCCACCACCTCGGGCGTGAACGGCTCCACCGTGCGGCGCAACGTATCCAGGCCCAGTACATGCGCTGCACAAAAATCGGCATCGTGCAGGCCCGCGGCCAGGATCAGGCGCAGCAGACCAGCTGCGACTACTGCGTCGGTACCGGGAATGGGCTGCAAAAAGATGTCGGCATGGCGCGCGGTTTCGCTTTCTCGCGGGTCCACAACGATCAGCTTCATCCCCCGGGCGCGGGCCAATTTGAGCCGTTTGACCGGGTCGCTGACCAGCATGCCACCGGCAGAATGGGACACCAGCGGATTGCAGCCGAACATCAGCAGCACCTCGGCATCATCGATATGGATCTGGCCTGCGTGCCAGGTTCCAAGCCGACCCGCCGCTATATATTTTGCAGACTGGTCGATGGTCAGCGTGGTGTACAACGAGGTGGAACCCAGCGCGCGCAAAAACTCCCCGTGCATGCGGAACGCTGTGGACGTATGGAACCCCGCCGTGCCGCGAAACAGCGCCACCGCGTTCGGCCCATCACGCGCCACAATGGCCGCCAGCCGTTGCGCAATGTCGTCCAGGGCCTGCTCTGTGCCCACGCGCTGGAAGCTGCCGCCCTCGGTGCGCTGCAAGGTATGCAATTGGCGGGCCGCACCGTGGTGCGCATCTACCGCCTGCAGGCCCTTGAAACACGCGTAGCCCTTGCTGATGGGGTGATCCCGGTCTCCTCGGATACCGGTGATGCGTCCCTGGTCAATGGTCAGCACCACCCCGCAGGCCGCAATGCACATGCGGCAAAAGGATTTGGCTTCGTGCACAGATTCAGTGGGGGTTGCGTTCATTGCGTCCACTCTATGCCGGGCACTGTCAGGCCACCGCTGCCACCGATGTCGATAAAGCGCTGGAAGCATCGGCGATTCGCAGGATCTGCACCGGAATGCCGTTCAACACCGCATTGCCCGAGGCAGCATCCACAAAAGGCCCCGGACTCAGCAGGTTGATGTTGATACCCGCGTGCTGGGCGGCCACCTGCGTTTGGGTGCCCTGCGCACCATGGCCCCAGCCGTGCGGCAGCGATACCACGCCGGGGCGGATGTCGTCGGTGATCTCCACCGCCACCTGCACCGCACCGCTTTCACTGCGCACCTCCACGGTGTCTCCCGCAGTAATTCCCAGCTTGTGCGCGTCTTGCGTGTGCAGGTGCAGAGTGCAGCGGTCTTTGCCGCGCACCAAGGTGTCCACATTGTGCATCCACGAATTCATGGAGCGCAGATGGCGGCGACTCACCAGCACCAGGCCAGGGAGGGTCGAGGCCATGGCCCGCTCCAGCCGCGGCAGGTCCGCCAGCACATGGGGTGGTGCCAGCTCGATGCGGCCCGAGGGTGTTGTCACGCCCGCATCACCCTGCGGTCCGGCAGCACCCAGCATGATGCCGTCGGGCGCATCGATGAAGGTCTGCAGGTTCATGCCATCGGGACGCTCGCCAAACCTGTCGCCAAACGGCCCGGTGCGTATGCACAGATCCAGAATGCGGGCGCCGCCACGCTCCGGCAAGGTGCTGAAAGCCACTTCGCTTGGAATGCCTTTTAGCTCGCACATGGCCGCAAAGTACGCGTCGTCCAGGGCATCCAGATCGGCCTGCGGATTGCCGCCCATGATGGCTCCCAGGCGCGCCAGCACACGCCACTCCGGCGGGCGGTCCACCGGCTCAAACAGGGTGGGCGAATAGTGGCCGCCGGTGGTGAGCGAAAAGGGCCAGGCCCACACATCCCAGTGCGGCTGCTCCAGCGGTGTCAGCGCAGGCAAGATCACATGCGCATGGCGGGTGGTCTCGTTACGGTACAGGTCGATGCTGACCATGCACTCCAATTGCGGCAAGGCGGCATCCAGCCGCGCCGAGCCGGGAGCCGACAACACGGGGTTGCAACCCATGGTGACCAGGCTGCGGATCTGTCCTGGCCCGGGGGTATCGATTTCCTCGGCCAGGCAAGAGGCCGGGTACTGGCCCAGCACGCCCGGCACGCCCCGTACGCGGATAGGCTTGCCGTACAGCGGCGTATCCGAAGGCAACGCAGGGTTCAAAGCCAGGTGCGGTGCGACCTGCGTACTCCACAGCGTGCCGCCCACGGCATCCAGGTTGCCCGTCAACGCCCCCACCACATCCACCAGCCACGAGGCCAGCGTACCGAATTCCTGGGTACAGGTGCCGATACGGCCATACACGGCAGCGCGGGGCGCATCGGAAATCTCGCGGGCCAGTTGCACGATCACCTCGGCAGGCACGCCGCAAAAGGCCGAAGCACGCTCGGGCGCATAGTCAAGTGCCGCCTCGCGCAAGGCCTCCAGGCCGTTCACCCGGCCTTCCAGATGCTTGAGCCGTACCCTGCCTTCGGCAAACAGCACATGCACGATGGCCAGCAGCAAGGCCGCATCGCCGCCTGGGCGAATTGACACCCACTGGTCGGCCACCTGCGCGGTACCGGTGCGCACCGGGTCCACCACAATCACCCGACCGCCGCGTGCCCGCAAGGCCTTGATGGCACCCATGGCATCCGGGTGCGAAAAAATGCTGCCCTTGGACGCCGCAGGATTACCACCAAAGATGACGAACAAGTCCGTGCGGTCCACATCGGGAATCGGCATCTTCCACATGTCGCCGTACATCAAAAAGTTGGTCACATTCTTGGGCAACTGGTCCACGCTGCTGGACGAATAGCGCTGGGCAAATCGGCCCTGGCGCACCAGCAGCGCCGTGTAACGGCTGCCGTCGAAGCCGCCTTTGCTCATATTGCCACTGTAGAAGGCAAAAGCCTCTTGGCCGTGGCGCTCGCGCACGCCGGCCACCAGTTCTGCTATGCGTTCAAACGCGCCTTCCCAGGTGGTTTCGCGCCAGGTGTCGCCGTCGCGCACCATAGGCTGGCGCACGCGGTCCGGGTCGTGGTGCAAAGACCCCAGGGTCGTGCCTTTGGGACAGATGTGGCCTTTGCTGAAGGCGTTGTCGTGGTCCGGTCGGATGCTGATGACTTTCGCATCCTCCACGGTGACTTTGAGGCCGCACATACCCTCACACAGCGGACAGGTACGGCGGTGGACGGTGGAATCTGGGGTCGTAGTGGTCATGCCGGTCTCGGTATAAAAAGAGAGCTACCAGTCTAGGCAGCACAGGCCTGCACGGTGGGCCCCAAGGCATCGCCCAAATGCAGTTCACTAGCTGCGGAGTACCGCCCGAGCACGGTTGCTTCACCTTTGTTAACTCGGAAATGCTTTCGGCATTTCAGCGATAGCACTTGTGCCCCAGGCGCGGTTATGCGCCGCAACAATCATTCAGCACCCGCCGCTGCGGTGCATCACTTACACAAGGATGGATGATGAAGACACGTACACCCCAAGAAATTCGCTCGTTCCTGCACCAGCAGGTCGAGATGTGGAATGCCGGCCAAAAGGAAGAGATGTTTGCCCTGTACCACGCCATGGTGCCCGGCAAGATGAGCATTGAATACGTGGGCATTCCCGTGTTGGAAGGCTGGGCCGCGCTGGAAGACATGTGGCAGCGCTTTGCAGGCAAGGTGCATATCGATGTGAAAGAAGTCATGGTGACCGGCAATGAGGCAGCCTGCTACCACCACAACACCAGCGTCGGCGCAGGCACACCCCCACGTCCCAGCATCGAACTCTACAAGTTTGACGGCGACGACGTGCAGATCCGCTACTTCCACGCGGCCTCCATCTAAGCCAGGTCGTCCGTACCTGGGGGATACGGCAAAAGGCCTGTGCCACCGCAGCGCAGGTCTCTTTAAGAAATACAACAACACGGAGACATTTCCATGCACACCCTTTATCGCGATTCTTCTCGCCGTTCACCAAGCTTGACCGCAATCTCCATCGCCATACTGGCCTGGTCCGGCGGTGCCCATGCCATCGAGATCGACACCGGCAACCCCGATCTCAGCCTGCGTGCCGACACCACCGTCCGCTACAACCTGGGTGTACGCACCGACAAGCAAGACTCCCGCATCCTGAACAACTCCACCTACGACGAATCCGACGGCAAGTTCGGTCGTGGCGATATCGTCACCAACCGGTTGGATTTGCTGGGTGAGTTCGACCTCACCTACAAGAAGCAGTTCGGTGCCCGTGTCAGCGCTGCCGCCTGGAACGACCAGGCCTACCACGACACCAGCGTGCGCACCACCGTGCCCGGCTTTTCCTCCAGCTACAACGGCAACCAGTACAACAACAGCGTCAAGCGCTATGTGCGTGGGCCGTCGGGTGAAATACTGGACGCGTTCGTCTGGAGCAACTTTCGTATCGGTGATACGCCCATCAACGTAAAAGTGGGCCGCCATACCAACTACTGGGGCGAAGGCCTGCTGATTGGCGCGCATGCCATTTCCTATTCGCAGGCACCCGCCGACGGCGTAAAGGCCTCCACCAGCCCGGGCATCGAGACCAAGGAGGTGTTTTTACCGCTGGGCCAGATCTCGGGCCGCGCCCAGCTGACCGACAACCTGACCGTTGCCGCCCAGTATTTCTACGAATGGAAGAACACCCGCCTGCCCTATGGCGGCACCTACTTTGCACCCGCCGACATGCTGTTCGAGGGGCCGGACAAATTGCCGGTCGCCGCCAATGGCCTGGCCTTCGCACGGCAGCCGTCGGTCAAACCCAAGCAATCCGGCAACTGGGGTATTACCGCCAAGTACAACGCCGAGGCTATCGAGTCCACCATCGGCCTGTACTACCGGCGCTTTGACGACTACCAGCCTTGGTTGTCCCCGCAGACCCTGGGCGCGCAAAGTGCATTCCGCTTGACCTACCCCAAAGATGTGTCTCTGATCGGTATCAGCGTGGCGCGTGTGGTGGGGCCGGTCAGTGTGGGCACCGAGCTGTCCACCCGCAAGAACGGCGCACTCAATGCCACCGGCATCAGCGCCGTGGACAACGAAGGCCCGCGCGGCGACACGCTGCATGCCATCGTCAACGGCGTCATGCTGTTTCCTAAAACCAGCTTTTTCGACACCGCCAGCCTGGCGGCTGAAGTGGCCTACAGCCAGTTGCTGCAGGTCACCGCACACCCCGAGCTGTTCAAAGGCGTGGGCTACGGTGCTTGCCGGGCCGTGGAAACACCGGGCGTGGTGGGCTCCGGCACCAAGGACGACGGCTGCTCCAGTCGGCACTACGCAGCGCTGGCGGTGAACTTCACGCCGCAATGGCTGCAAGTCGCCCCCTCCTGGGATCTGGACCTGCCAATGTCGCTTAACTACGGCATCAAGGGCAATGCCGCCAGCGCAGGCGGTGGCAGCCAGGGAGCGGCAACCTGGGCCATAGGTGCCAAGTTGACCTATGGCCAGCGCCATGAATTCACCCTGCGCTATGCCGACAGCTTCGCCCGACCCAAATACAACGCAGCCGGCACGGCGCTGCTAGGCGGCAACGGCGGCGTGGGCAACACCGACCGTGGCTGGCTGGCCTTTACCTACAAAACCGGTTTCTAAAAGCCGGTCCCACACCCCATTCTCTGGAGACAATTCATGAAGTATTCCTATTTCGCAGCAGCCATGCTGACCGGCCTGCTCAATTCCGCCTTTGCGGCGGTTTCCGCAGACGAAGCCCAGCAACTGGGTACCAGCCTGACGCGCTTCGGTGCCATCAAGGCGGGCAACAAAGACGGCAGCATTCCCGAGTACACCGGCCAGCAGATCAAGGCCCCGGCAGACTACCAGCCCGGCAGCGGCATCTACACCGACCCGCTGCGCGATGAAAAGCCGCTGTACCGCGTCACCGCCAAAAACGTAGACCAGTACGCCGACAAGCTGACCGAAGGCCAGAAGTTCCTGCTGAAAAAGAACCCGGCCACCTACTACATCGATGTTTTCCCCACCCACCGCACTGAGGTGTATCCCGACAAGGTGCTCAAGGCTACCGAGCGCAACGCCACCGCCTGCAAACCGGTGAAAGACTATTTCGCCGTGGATGCCAGTTGCCGAGGCGGCCTGCCCTACCCGATTCCCAAAACGGGCTATGAGGTGATGTGGAACATGTTGCTGCGTTGGCAGGGTGAAGGCGTGCTGGTCGCCCCCTCGCAACGCAGCTGGTTGGTGGACTCGGGGGGCCGCGCCACCATGGCATCCGAGCAATTCGCTATGCAGGAAAAGCCCTACTACCAGCTCGACCAGGCCGACCGCGACCCGCAAATGCTGATGCGCACCTATTCGATCACGCGCGCACCTTCGCGCCTGGCGGGGGTGGGTAGCGGCATCGTGGACTATCTGGACATGGACACCAAGCCGCGCCGCGCCTGGAGCTACACCCCCGGCCAGCGCCGAGTGCGCCTGGCGCCCGAATTCGCCTACGACACCCCGGTGGCCTCGCTGGGCGGTGCCACCCTGTTTGACGAGCTGTGGATGTTCTCCGGCAAGATGGACCGGTTCGACTTCAAGCTGGTGGGTAAAAAGGAAATGCTCCTGCCCTACAACAGCTTCAAGTACTACTTTGGCTGCAAGCACGAGGCCAAGCTGATGGCCAAGCATGTAGACCCGTCCTGCGAGCGCTGGGAACTGCACCGCGTCTGGGTGGTCGAGGCCACCCTGAAGCCCGGCCAGCGCCACGCCTACTCCAAGCGGGTGTACTACATCGATGAAGATGGCTACGGCGCAGGCATGTTCGATGCGTTTGACCACGAAGGCACTCTGTACCGGGCGATGTTCAATTTGAACGTACCCTTCTACGACGCAGGCTTCGTCTACGCGGGCTCCAGCATCATCTACGACTTCAGCAAGAGCATTTACCTGACCGTGGCCGATGTCAGCGTGGGTGGCTACAAGGTGGTGACGCAACCTTTGTCAGAGCGTGACATGGGAGCCGACGCGACCATGGTGCGCGAGAGCGTGCGCTGAGAGCATGGCCGCCTTGGAAGATGCCCATAAGCAGGTGGCTAGCGCCTTCCTGCGGGCCATTGAAGACGGCGATGGAGCGGCCCTGGAAGCCCTCCTCGCTCCCGACTTTCATTGGTGGGTGGCCGGCTGGGGAGAGCGCAGCCGTGCGGCGCTGCTCACCGCCCTGGGCCGCACCATGGCGGGCTTTTCCACCCGCCGCATTACCGTCACCGGCATCACCGCCGAGGGCGAACGCGTGGCGGTGGAAGCCGAAGGCCGCTTTGAACGCCCTGGACTCGTTTACGCCAACACCTACCACTACCTGTTCATCGTGCGCGATGGACAGATCGCCAGTGGCCGCGAGTACTTCGACACCGCAGCCGCCAGCGCCGCATTTGGACCACCCCCAGCCATCCCAACCGGAAAAACCCCATGAGCAATGAAGACATCGTCCGTAATTTCATCAGCGCCTTTCGCGAAACCTGGCCGCGCGACCTGGATGCCGCGCTGGCTCCACTGGCCGAGGATGCCACCTACCAGATCATCGTGCCCTCGATTGCGCCCATCCAGGGCCGGGCGGCGATCAAGGCCGAACTGGTGCACATGCAAAAGCGGGTCATCGAGCAGCGCCACGACATGAAAACCATCGCCGCCAGTGGCAACACCGTGTTCACCGAGCGGGTGGACTGGTCGTTCAGCAAAGGCCGCTGGGTATCCATTCCGCTGGTGGCAGTGTTTGAGTTGAACGATTCCGGGCAGATTACCGTGTGGCGCGAGTACCTGGACCCGTCGGCCGTGGCCGCACAGCATGGCATGACCCTGGAAGAACTGCGCGGCTCATTCAGTTTCTAGCCCAGATTGCAACCGCACACCGCAGGCTTCGCGGTACTGCTGCGGTCGCATGCCGGTGGCCTTGCGAAAGGCCGCGGTGAAGGCCGAGGCACTCTCGAAACCACTGCGCCCCGCCACCTGCTTGACCAGCAGGTGCGGGTCCGACAGCAGCAACTTGGCTTTGGCAATGTGCGAAGCCGCCACAAAGCTGCGCAGCGTGATGCCCACGGTGTTCTTGAACATCACCGGCAGCTCCCGGCTGGACAGGCCGCAGGCGGCGGCCAGCGCCTGCAGGGGCACGCCATCGGGCACGGCCTGTTCAATGCGTTCCTTCACGGCGGACACCTGGCGGGCGCTGAGCTTGCTGGCACCGGTGCCCCGGTCGGGCGCTCGGGTGCCAAAATGTCGCTGTGCCTCCAAAGCCAGCAGCGTGAGCATGGAGGTGATCTGCAACTCGCTGGCAAACGACGGGCTCTGCAGCTCGTCCAGCAGCCAGCCCATTGTGGTCTCCAGCCGGTCATTGCGGATATCCAGCGCCGCCACCGGGTCCACGTCGTCCCACACACCAAACTGCTGGTCCAGCAGGCCCAGGCGGACGGGATCGAACATGCACAAAATGGAGCGGGAATGCCCCGGCGACCAGTGCAGGTCCAGCGTGTGCTGTGGGGCTAGGAAATTGAGCCGCCCCACCGGGTTGCGCGCACCCCGGTCGCCGGCCACCGTATATTGGGTGGCATTGGCTTGGGGATGGTCCAGCAGCAACTCAAAGGTGCAGCGGCCACCGGTTTGTACCGTGGACTGGCCGCTGGCTGCCCAGTGCACATCCTGCACCCGTACCTCAAAAGCCGGGTCTACCCGCCGCGCCGAGACCGTGCGCACATGCGTAACGTCCAGGTCGCTAGCGATCCGGGGGTTGGCAGAGTGGCAAACTTCATTCATGTTTAAACAATATTCACAATAGTGTTTCAATTCTGAGGCGAAGGCAAGCCGTAAAAACCCGGCTGTAACTCATCGACACCGTGCACCATTTCAGCGAGATAGCCCACGGCCCGCAAACCCGCAGAAGCCACGATCATCGGCAGAACACCACCGCTCCCCGGAGCTGCCCCCTGTTCCCAGAAAGACACCGATGAAAACCTACCCCCGCATTCCCGAGCGTGGCGACTTCGCCTTCCAGATGCTGGTCGCGCCCTACCGCAGCAATGGTGCCGCCATGTACGACCTGCGCGGCTTCTACGGCCTGCACCTGAGCAAGACCATGCCGTTTGGCTGCGTGCGCGACGACGAAGGGGCCATGTACTCCATGGTGCGCTCGGTCAACTCACCCACCGGCACGCCCAACGCCACCAAGTTTGTCTACCAGACCACCCGGGTGGATGGCAAAACCCTGCGCATGGACAAGCCCCGCATGGCCGCACAGGCCCAAACGCTGATGCCCACCCGCGCCCTGGAAGGCGACACTGCCAAATGGACCAGCCTGCCCGATGAACCCGGTAACGCCTGGAAGCTGGACGCGTCTGGCGAGCACATGCACTGGGTGGAAGAGGGCTTGCTGGATGTAAGGGGTCGCATCATCGGCCCCGGCATGCAGTGGCTGCTGCCCGGCGTGGACTGGGGCACGTTCTACATCTCGCAGCTGTATGACGTGAGCGGTACCTGCGAAGGCCGCAAGGTCAAAGGCATCATGGCGGTGGAACAGTCCTACATGGCCGAAGGCGGTGCGGTGCACTCCAAGAAGTGCCTGATCGTGAACAACAAAAAGCACGTGGTGTGGTGCGCCTTTGCCAATGTGTACGCCGACGGCAGCATCGATGCGGGCACCTTCCTGGTGGGCCACGAGAACCTGGGCTTCGCCTTTCTGACCAATGAAAAAGGCGAAGTCCGCACCACCACCGACATCGAAGCCCAGGTGAAGCACAAGGAGGGCAGCTACTTTGTGGACACCGCCCGCATCACCATCGAAGGCAATGAGGAGTGGGAATTCCTGCCCGACCCCAAAGGCGAAATGGTGGACTTCCTGGGCGGCTTTCCGCCCACCTCGCAGCAGGAAGGCCGCTGGCGCCGGGTGGGCGACACCCGCGTGCCCGACCGCTGGTTTGCCTGGGGCGAAACCGACCGGCGCAACGGCACCGCGCGCAATGTGCTGGGCACCGAGCTCTGATATGGCAGCCCCACTGAACTCTGGTAAGCCACCCGCCCGCCCCGGCCCGCACCTGGACCGTTTCAAGGGCCAGGTTGCCATCGTCACCGGCGGTGCCTCCGGCATTGGCGAAGCCACCTGCCGACGGCTGGTGGCCGAAGGTGCCACCGTGGTGGTGGCCGATGTGAACGGCGACCGGGCGGCCTCGCTGGCCGATGCGCTGGGCCCCAACGCCATCGCGCAGCAGTTTGATGCCGCCGATGTCAGCTCGATCGAACGGCTGGTGCTCGGCACCGTCAAACGCTTTGGCCGCCTGGACGTGCTGCACAACAATGCCGCCCTCACCTCCCCGGCCCTGCATGCGCAGGACACCAACGCTATCGATATCAGCTTCGAGACCTGGGACAACGTGATGGGCGTGAACCTGCGCGGCTACCTGGCGGGCTGCAAGTACGCGCTGCCCACCATGATTGCGCAGGGCAGCGGAGCCATCGTCAACACCGCGTCCACCGGGGCTTTCTCGGGCGACATCACGCGCATGGCCTACACCGTGTCCAAGGCCGCCATCATCGGCCTGACCCGCCAGATCGCCACCCACCATGGCCGCCAGGGCATACGCTGCAACGCGGTGGCCCCCGGCCTGGTGCTGTCTGCCGGTTCGCTGGCGGCGGTGCCCAACGTGATCAAGGTGATGCAGCGCCATCTGTTGACACCCAAAATCGGGGAACCCGAAGACCTGGCCGCGCTGGTGTGCTTTCTGGCCTCCAGCGAAGCCCGCTACATCAATGGCCAAACCTATATTGCCGATGGTGGCATGCTGGCCCACAACCCGGCCATGGCCGACCTGATCGACCTTGCAGACCAAGGCGCCTGAACCCATGCTATCTACCGCCCCCTCCGCGTCCATCGCGGCAAGTGCCTCCACCCCGCTGGGTGAATTCCAACGCGGCTGGCGCATCGTGCTGCTAGCCCTGGCCGGTGCCGCCACCACTGTCAGCGTCACTCTGCTGTACAGCTTTGGCACCTTGGTGCTGCCGCTGCAGCAGGCTTTTGGCTGGAACCGGGGCGATCTGCAAATTGCCATCAGCTGCATGTCGGGCGGCGTGGTGGTGGCCAGCCAGTTGGCGGGCTGGCTGAACTTGCGCTGGGGCATACGGCGCGTGACGCTGGTGTCGCTGGTGGCACTGCCGTTTTCCTTTTTCGGGCTGACCCTGGTCAACGGCTCCATAGGCTGGCTGTACCTGGGCTACTTCTTGGTGCCGATTGTGGGCGCCGGGATCACTTTTGTGACCTGGACCCAGCTTGTCAGCGACTGGTTTGACCGCAAGCGTGGGCTGGCCTTGGCCGTGGTTTTGTGCGGCTCGGGCATCACCGCAGCCATTTTGCCCACCGCGCTGACCTGGGCGATGGCCCGCTGGGACTGGCGCGCGGGCTTCTGGCTGATGGGCCTGCTGCCCACCTTGTTGGCACTGCCGCTGGCCTGGCGCTTTCTGGTGCCCAGCCCGCACACGGCCCAGGCCACACCTGCAGCACGTACCGCCAAGCCGGTCGTGGACAACGCCAGCTTCAAGCTCACCGTGCGCTCACGCAAGTTCTGGGTGCTGAACGTGTCGCTGACGCTGGTGGTGTCCGCCGTGGTCGGCATGGTCACCAACACGGTGCCGCTGCTGCGCGACATCGGCCTTACCGCCACCCAGGCCAGCAGCGTGTTTGGCAGCTTTGGTATTGCCCTGATCTCGGGCCGCCTGCTGGCGGGCTGGCTGATCGACCGTTTGTGGGCCCCCGGTGTGGCCGCCGTGGCGCTGCTGATGCCCAGCATCGGCTGCCTGCTGCTGTGGACGGCGGATGCCAACTCCTCGGCCATCGTGCTGACCGCCGCCGTGGCCCTGGTGGGCATTGGCGCAGGGGCCGAGTTCGACCTGTCGGCCTACCTGATTGCGCGCTACTTTGGGCTGAAGGACTATGGCCGCCTGTTCGGCATCCACCTGGGCCTGATCACCGGTGGCAGCATGCTGGCCCCGCTGATGTTTGCCGCCATGTACAAAATGACCGGCGGCTACGGCGCGATGCTGGCCTATTGCGTGGGCTGCTGCGTGGTAGGCCCCCTGCTGCTGCTCACCCTGGGCCGCCAGCCGCCGCTGGAGTCGGCGCACAGCTAAACCATTGTGCATTTATAGAATATCTAGACCAACTCTTTTGCAAAAATTATTGGCAGCTAGCGCTTATTGAATAAGCGCAACAAGCTATCAAATTCTATGCAGACTGCATTTTATAAGTGCAATTTATGCATAACGGTCGCTCAGTGCCGGGTGGGCGACGCATCCATACCCAACACGCCCAGACTCTGCCGGTACTGCAATGGGGTCAAACCGGTGGCACGCCGAAACGCATCGCCAAACGCCGCCGCACTGCGAAAGCCGCTGCCGTAGGCCACTTGCTTGATGAGCAGGTCGCCGTCGTCCAGCAGCAGCTTGGCGCGGGCGATGTGGGTGGCGGCCACGTAGCTGCGCAGGGTCTGGCCGGTGGTGCGTTTGAACATGGTGGACAGCTCGCGCGCAGGCAGATGGCAGGCGGCAGACATGTCGGCCAGCGACAGGCCGCTGGGGTCGTTCGAGCTTTCCACCAGTTCCTTGAGCAGGCCCAACTGGCGGGTGCTCAGGTGGCCATGCGGGGCGGCCGATTCGGCTTCCTTGCCGCCCGCGCAGTGGCGGTGCAGCTCGATGGCCATCATGGTCAGGATGCAGCTGATGTGCAGCCCGCTGGCAAATGAAGGCGATGCGGTTTCTTCGGCCAGCCACTGCATGGCGGTGCGTAGCTTGTCGTTTTGCACGTCCAGAGTGCTGATCTGGTCGACATTGCCCCAGTGCCAGTCCACCGAGCCCAGCAAACCCAGTTGCTTGGGATCCAGCACGCAGACCACCGCGTGGCGGCGGCCTTCGTTCCAGCGGATGGCGCGCTCGGATTCGGGCGGCATGAAATTCAGCATGCCCACCGGGCGCTCTTGCCCGCAGGCGGTTTGCACGGTGTAGCGGGCCCGGCCCAGTGCGGGGGCTTCGGCCAGCTCGATCAGGCAGTGCTTGCCCGACAGCACATTGATCGCGCCCGGTTCGGCCCAGTAAATTTCTTGCACCGACACCTCGTAAGAGGCTTCCTTGAGGTGCGCGCCAATCACCTTGATAGGTGCCAATGTGTTCATCAGCGGCTTGAGTTCGGCCGTTTGCATAGGGGTGTCTCCTTGGGGTGCATAGCAGCCCCATATGAGACACTAAATACAGTTCTGTTCAAATACTGGTTATCCCTCGTACCTTGACCCCGTGCCCTGCGGGTCAGGCCGGACCATAAAAGTTGTTCAGAAAGCTGCTCTGCGCCTCCACCCGCTCACGCCGCAGCGTGGCAGAAATCATCGGGTTGTCCGAACCTTCGGCGGCGCTGAGCACCAGGGTCGGGCCTTGGCCCACGCTGGCCAGGCCGATGCGGGCGACCTCCTGCGACGAGGTCAGCGCCACGGCATCGGGCGAGAGCTTGAACTTGGCAAACACGGTGCGCAGCTTGGGGGTGTCGGTGGCACCGATCAGCAGGTTGATTACGTCCACGCCATGCGGCTTGAGCTCTTTCCACAGGCTTTCGCCAAAGTTCATAGCAAAGGCCTTGGTGGCCGTGTAAAGCGCCAGCCGCCCGCAGCCGCCCAAAGCCGCCTCCGAACCCACCAGCACCAGCCCGCCGCGGCCCCGCTGCACAAACCGGGTGGCAAAGCCGTGGCAGGCCTCGGTCAGAAAGTCGATGTTGCGCTGGGTCAGCGTGCGCCAGGCCTGGTAGCTGCTGTCCAGGAACTTGCCGCCCACGCTGTCGCCACCGGCGTTGAACACCACCATTCCCAGGTCGCGGCCCGCCGCCAGCGTCAGCAGCGTGCTGGCCGCGTCCGTTGCCGACAAATCCAGCGGGCAGGTCACCACCTCTACGCCATGGGTGGCGCGGATCTGGGTGGCCAGCTCTTCCAGCTTGTCCGGGCGGCGGGCCACCAAAATCACATTCAGCCCCTTGGCGGCCAATTGCAGCGAAAACTCGGCACCGGTGCCCTCGGAGGCCCCGGCCACCAGCGCCCAGGGGCCGTAGCGTTCGAGAAATGCGGAGTCGGGTGCAGAGGGGATAGACATAGTGTGCGGATGCTCAGTGTTGAAAAGATGCTGCATCTTCTGTGCGCCAAGGCCCACCCGCAAGCCTGACAGACCTTGCCGAACGGCGCTTTGCTATCGCCCAAACACAAGCCCCAGGGCCCGCACGCGCCATCCATCGGTGTTTTCCCGCGGTTTCCGTGCAGCTTCGTTTCACCAGGGGTACAACAAGTTAAATTACACATATAAACAAAATATGTTTAACTATTCGGTTGCGGGAACGGCTGCCGAACCCGGGAGACACTAAGGACAACCATGACACATTCTGAATACGACGTTGCCATCGTCGGTGGCGGCCACAACGGCCTTTCTGCGGCCTGCTACCTGGCCCTGGCAGGCAAAAAAGTGGTGGTGATCGAGGCACTGGACAAGGTGGGCGGCATGGCCACCTCGGGCAACGTGATCCCGGCTGCGCCCCAGCACGTGGTGCACACCTGCGCACTCGACCTGATGTCGCTGCGCGTGCACCCCATGATGCCGCTGGAGCTGGGCCTGGAGGCGCACGGCTTCCGCCAAGTGGAAATGACCCCGGGCTATGTGTACCTGCACCCCGATGGCAATTCGCTGGTGTTCTGGCGCGACCGGCAGAAAACTGCCGCCGAGATCCGCCGCTTCTCGGCCAAGGATGCCGAGGCCTTCCTGGACCTGATGAAGGTGCTGGACGCGTTCATGGACATGGCGATTCCCATGATGCGGGTGGATCCCGCGCACTTCAACTTCGGTGCCAAGTTCGAAGCCTTGCGGGCCGTGCTGCGCAACAAAAAGCTCAAGCCCGAAATCATGGCGCTGATGACCGGCTCGGTCTACCAGGCCACGATGGAGCGCTTCGAGCACCCGGTGACCATCTCGGCCATGTGCTGCCTGGTGGGTGCGGCAGGCCCCATCACCAGCGACGGCACCGGCATCTACTTCATCTTGCTGGGCTTTTTGCACCGCTTTGGCGTAGGCCGGGTGGTGGGCGGTATGCAGCAACTCACCAACGCCATGGCCGCGCGCCTGAAAGAACTGGGTGGCGAGATTCTGCTGTCGGCCCCGGTGGACGAGATCGTGGCCCAAAACGGTAAGGCCCAGGGCGTGAAGCTGCGCGATGGCCGCATGATCACATCCAAGGCGGTGGTGGCCACCATCCACCCCAAGATGGCGTTCGAGATGGTCACCGCCGGTGCCATCGAGCACCGCCTGATGACCCGCGTGGCCCTGGCCCCGGCCAATGCCCACGGGGCCTCGCCCCTGAAGGTGGACATGGCGCTGAACGGCCAGGTGTCCTTCCCGCGCCACGCCGCCATGCGGGCCGACGGCCTGGACCTGCGCAAATGCGTGATGCTGATCGGTACGGTCGAGGCCGTGCTGGAGAACTTCAGCACCTCCGCCCGCGGCGAAGTGCCCAAGCTGCCCTACATGTGGATCACCGCGCCCAGCGGAGTTGATCCCACCCAGGCCCCTCCCGGCCAGGACGTCGCTTACCTGTATCCCGTGGCCATGCCGGTCAACCCGCGCGAAGGATGGGATGCCATCCGCGACAGCGTGGGCCAGCAGGTGATCGACCAGGCCAGCGACTACATGCACGGACTAAAGGAATTTGAAATTGGCCGCCGTGTAGAAGCTTCGCCCGATCTGGCCAAGCGCCTGAACGTGCACAACGGCTGCGTGGTGCATGTGGACACATCCACCCTGCGCTCGGGCCTGATGCGCCCGGCCTACGGCGCAGGCGTGGAGACGCTGCCGGTGGCGGGCTTTTACCTGGGCGGCGCGGGCATCCACCCCGGCGGCGGCGTAAACGGCCTGCCCGGGCGCATCGCGGCCAACCGGGTCAAACGTTTCCTGGCCAAATGACGGCTGCCCCGGCGGGTGAATTCCGCACCGGCTGGCCCACCCTGCTGCTGGCGATGGTGGGTGTGGCCACCAGCGTCAGCGCGCTGCTGATCTACAGCCTGGGCACCCTGGTGGTGCCGCTAGAGCAGGCCCTGCACTGGAGCCGTGCCGACCTGCAGATTGCGGTGAGCTTTCTGGCCGCAGGCGGGGCGATTTCGGTGAATCTGGTGGGCTGGCTGAACCAGCGCTTTGGCATGCGCGCGGTGACCGGTGTGTCCATGCTGGCCGTGGTGCTGGCGTTTGCCTCGCTCACCCAGATGCAGGGCTCCATTGGCTGGATGTACCTGGGCTACTTTGTGCTGCCGTTCATTGGCCTGGGCACCACGCCGGTCACCTGGACGCACATCGTCGCCCTGCGCTTTCAAAGGCACCGGGGCCTGGCCCTGTCCATCGTGCTGTGCGGCACTGGCTTTACGGCCGCCTTATTGCCGTCGGCCCTGACCTGGGCCATGGCGCGCTGGGGCTGGCAGGCGGGCTACCTCACGCTGGCGGCCCTGCCCTTGTTGCTGTGGTTGTCGATGGCTTGGCGGCGCTTGCCTGCGCGCGCGGTGGCCACGGGTCTGCCCACGCCGTTGGCGGCGGCGGCCAGCACCGGCATGCCGTTTGCGCAAGCCCTGCGGGACCGCCGCTTCTGGGTCTGCAATATCGGCCTGGGGCTGGTGGTGTCGGCCATCTACGGCATGGCGACCAATACCGTGCCGCTGTTGCGCGACATCGGGCTGACGGCAGCCGAAGCCGGGGGCGTGTTCGGTGTCTTTGGCGTGGCGTTGATCGTGGGCCGCATCGGTGTGGGCACGCTGATCGACCGCCTGTGGGCACCGGGTGTGGCCGCGATTGCACTGGCTCTGCCTGCCATCGGTTGCCTACTGTTCCTCGCAGCCGATGCCAGCACACCCGTGGCCCTGTTGTTGGTGGCCACGGCGCTGGTGGGCGTGGGTTCAGGGGCAGAATTTGATATTGCGGCCTACCTGGTGTCGCGCTACTTTGGCCTGCGCGACTATGGTCGGCTATTTGGCCTGCACCTGTGTGTGGTGACGCTGGGCTCCACCGTGGCCCCGTTTGTGTTTGCCGGTTTGCTGCGCAGTACCGGGGGGTATGCGGCCATGCTGGTGGTGTGTGCCGCGTGCTGCGTGGTCGGGCCGCTGCTGCTGCTGACCCTGGGGCGCTATCCGGCCAAGAGTTGAACACCGTTGGCTGAAATGAGCCAACGGTGAACTAATCTAGCGGATGCGCGCCGTAACCTTGGCGTGCGGGCCGCTCACCTGGGCAGCCCAGGCCTCGGCAGCCTGGTCGAAGGCAAAGTCCACATAGTCCACGATGATCTTCTGCTCGCGGGCAATCACCAGCAGGCGCTCCCAGATGGCCCGTCGGTCGGCAGGCGGGCGCTGGCCGGTGCCGATGGTGGACAGCGTGCGAAACAGCAGGTCGCCCATGTCCAACTGGATCTGCCGACCGGCACCGGTGCCGATGGTCATGATGCGGGCACCCCAGCGCGTGGCTTTCAGCGAAGTCAGTAATGGCTGGCCGCACACCAGGTCCAGCACCACGTCAAAGCCGCCGTTCGATGCATCCTTGAGCGCGGCCACGTCGTCGCTGCCGCCCATGCGCACGACCTCGTCGGCAATGCCCCGCGCTTTCAGCGACTGCAAGGCCTCTTCAGACCGGGCAGCGGCCACCACGCGGCCGGCACCCAGGTGGCGGGCCAGTTGCAAGGCAATCTGCCCCAGCGTGCCGGTGGCGCCTAGCACCAGGACGTTTTCACCCTTTTGGATCTTGGCCTGCTCCAGCGGCACGATGGCCCCGGTGGCGGCAATGCCCATGCTGATGGCGGTTTTGTCGTCCACGTTGTCGGGCACGGCCCAGACTTCTTCGGCGGGCACCAGGGTGCGTTCGGCCCAGGCGCCAAAGGGCAGCACCGAGCGTTCACCAAAGTACACACGCTGCCCGTCCGGGTTACGGCCTACGCCCTCGCCGCGGATCACGCAGGGGTATTCCACCCCCAGGCGGTAGGCACCCAGCACGTCCCAGCCGCCCAGTCCGGCGGTGTCCACATCGATCAGCACCGCGCCTTCGCGCGGCTCGGGTTCGCGAAACTGGCCCACCACCGGCGGGGCTCCGCGTTCAGAAATAATGGCTGCTTTCATCTTTTTCCTTGGTCACTACAAAAAATCAATGCGTCGGGGTGAGGACGACGTGTGTCGCCGAATGCCCGATGCGGGTGGGGCCGTACAGGAGCAGCTTGCGCCCTTCGATGGCGGCAAACAGCTGGAACAGTTGGGCATCGTCCTCGGGCCCGGCGCGCAGCACATAGGCTTCCAGCGCGGCTTCGGCCAGCGGCCATTCGGTAAACTTTTGGCCCAGCAGCGCGGACACATCGGCCAGATCGCGCTGCTTCATTTCCTCGCCCATGGCATCGCCCCGCACCAGCCACTCGATGATCTGCGCAGCCGAGTCCCGGCGCGACACCTCCAGCGGCACCGAGGTATCGATGCGCGCCACCGTGTCGGCCAGCTTGGCAAGCGTCGCAGCGTTATCGCCGACGCGCGGTGTGGGCGCAGGTTCGGGCGTGATGGTTACGCCCATCAAAGACGCTTGGGAGAGCAAGATCACCTGCCGCAGGGCCAGATCAAACTCCATGTACACCGAATGCGCATCGCCCGGCTGCGGCACGCCCACGGTGCCGGTGAATTGCATGCTTCCCAGCACGGCAAACAGCAGGGTGTGGAAATCGACCACCTTGTGGTCGATCTTCTCGCCCGAAAACTCTTCGTAGTGGCGGCACAGCACGCGCAGGTCGTCGCCCAGCGGCTCGATGGAGTTGCGCATGCGCATGGTGGCGATGTCGACCATGGGGTCGCCAATCATGCTGAACTCAAAGTCGTACAGGGCGGTGAGCTGGCCGTCCTTGAAATGGAACTGCCCCGAATCGAACTGGATAAAGGCCGCCTGGTTGCGGTGCTTGGGCACGTTGCGGCGGATCCAGCCGATCACAAACTCCAGCATGGGCTCGGGTCGGCTCTTGGTGCGCAGGTACAGCGGCATGTAGGCATCCAGCCCCACCAGGGCAATCGCCTCGGCCCCTTGCGGCAAGTGCAGGCCCTTGGCCACAAACGGTTCCACCGGCACCTTGTGCATCTTGGCCACCTCGGCCATGTACTGGCGGGCGATGGCGCTGCGCTCTGTGTCGCTGGCGGCCTCGGCCATGTTGCGGCTGCCCGGAATGGCGTCCATCAGAATGCAGGGCGGGTCTTCGCAGAAACCATAGATGTGCGGCACGGCAATGCCGTGTTCTTCCAGCACAGTAATTACATCCGACTCGCGGCTCAGCTCGGGAAAAATGGCCACATCGCCCTCGCGGTCGCCGCGCAGGTGCAGGTGCTGCAGCACACCGTCGCGCTCCACGTCCACAAACCAGGCCGGCCGCCAGCGCACCTGGCGCACCATGCTCTTGATTTCGCCACCGGTGGCTTGCTCCACAAAAGCCCGCAGTTTGGCTTCGCCCGCTTCACCGTAATCGGCTGCATTCTTCATATCCACGCCCGTTCTCGTAGGTTGTTTTGTCAATTTCCATCATAGGTTTGGGGGTGGAAAAACAGGGTGCGGCGGCTATCGACAAAGCAACTTTGTACATAGATGAAGCGTTCACACCTGGGCTTGCGCGATATGCCGGTAGCGGCCCTGGAAGTACAGCAGCGGATCGCGCTGCGGCTCAAAGTCGAAGCGCTTGACCCGCCCTACAAACACCAGGTGGTCGCCCGCGTCCAGCGTGGTGTAGGTCTCGCATTCAAAGGTGGCGGTGGCACCGTCGATCACCGGCACGCCGGGCTCGCGCAGCGCCCAGTCCAGGCCCTTGAAACGGTCTTCGCCGTGCTGCACAAAGCGGGTGGACACATCCTGCTGGTCGCAGCCCAGCACGTTGATGCCAAAGACGGCGGCGCTTTGGAAGTTTTCGAGGTTGGACGAGCGTTTGTCCAGGCAAAACAGCACCAGCGGCGGGTCCAGCGAGACCGAGGTGAACGAGTTGGCCGTCAGGCCCACCGGTTGGCCGTCGGCATCGGTGGTGGTGACGATGGTCACACCCGTGGCAAAGCTGCCAAAGGCACGCCGCAGCAGCCGGGGATCGACCGCGCTCATGCGACCTCCTGGGCGGCCAGCAGCTTGGCGGGCTTCCACCAGGGCAGCTCTGCACTGTGCGCCATCAGCACCTGCCAGGCTGTCAGGACCGCCTGCTGCGCATCGGCCAGGGGCATGCCCAGGCCGTGCAGAACCATAGCCGTGAGTTGTTGTGCATACGCCGGGTCTAGCCTGGGCGCATGCACGATGCGCTGCGCACCGGCCTGGGTGGCGCCAATGGTGAAGTCCAGCGCGGCATCCAGCGATGCAAAGGCCATCAGCCCTGCCGCACGGGCCTCTCGCAGGCAGGCGGTCACGGCCATGCCGTGCAGGTCGTCGCGGTCAAAGTACGCCACAAAGTCCACCTTGGAGGTGAACACCACCCGGGCCGGCTCCATCGCCGCGCGGCTCAGCGTGAGCAAGGGGCCACCGGCGGCACGTACCGCTACATCCGCCACATTGCCAAACAGCTGGCTGTAGGTGGCCACCATTTCCTCGGCCATGCGCTGGCCCAGTTCGGGCAGGATTTCATCCAGCGACTCGAAGTATTTGTAGAACGTGCCGCGCGACACACCGGCCACGCGCACCACGTCGTCGATCACCGGGCGGGTGCCGGGCGCGCTACCGGCGTAGGCGTCGAAGGTGGCGGCCAACAGGCGTTCGCGCATGCGGCCGCGCTTCTCGGCACCCACGCGGGAGCGGAAGTCGGCGGGCGCGTCCCCAGGGAGTGGCACGGCTGCGTCTGAAGAAGTTGAAAGTGATGTAGACATGGTAATCAGGCTGCGTCTATGCGCACCAACAGGTTCAGGTTGGACTCCAGCCCCGCCAGGGCGCGGCCATAGAGTTCGTTCGACAAAATGGTGTTCAGCGCCGTGTGCCGCGAACCCAGGCTCAGGTCACGCCAATGCCGTTGCAAGGGGCTGCTGGCGGCAAAAGCGCCCGGCCCGGCCACCTCCATCAGGCGCTCGCCTGCGCGGCGCAGTTGGCGCATGGCATAGCCGCAATCGGCCTGGATGCGGGCCTTCTCAAAACCGGTGAGCAAACGGGTTTGGGCGGTTTCGTCGATCTGCGCCACCGCACGGCGCACATGCAGCCAGGCCGAATCGATCTCCAGCGCCGCCTCGCCCAGTTGGCCCACAAAAGCCTGCGAATCCGTCTGCACCGGGTATTTCCAACCGATCACCGGGCGGGTTGACAACCCGGCACGCACGGCATCCAGCAAAGCCGTGGCCGCGCCCAGCATGGGCGACAGCACGCCCAGGGGAAACAAGGGCTCCATCGGCCAGCGGTCGCGCGGCTCCAGGTTTGCCGACGACGCACTGGCGCTGCCCCGGCGCATTTGCGAGAAACGCAGTACCAGTTCCTTAGGCACCAGCGCCTGGTCGGCCACCACGGTGTTGCTACCGGAGGCCGACAGGCCCGCCATGTTCCAGGTGTCGCGGATGCTTACCGCGTCGCTACGCAGGGGCAGGATGGCAAAACCGGCATCCATCACCTGGCCGTTTGCGTCCAGGATGCGCACGCCGTTCAGGGCCCAGTCGGCATGCAGGCAGCCCGAGGCATAGCCCCAGCTGCCGCTGACCCGGTAGCCGCCCTCGGTTTCCTGCGCCGTACCGGTAGCGCCCGCCACGCTGCAGAACAGTTCGTTGCCGGTGCGGAACACCCGCTCGGTCACCTGCGGCTGCATGGACGCCACCGATGCCGTCACGCCCGACAACAGGCCAAACGCCCAGGCCGTGCCCGCGCAGCCCTGGGCCAGGGCCGCCACGGTTTCTACGTGGGTGATGAGCTTGCGCCCTACCCCGCCCGCCCGCCGGGGAAACATCATCTGGAACAAACCTGCCTCGCGGATGGCCGCCATCGCCGCTTCGCTGGCGCGGTTGTCGCGCTCGGCCTGCTCGGCGTGGGCCGCCAACAGCGGGGCCAGTTGGCGGGCCAAGGCGACCGGGTCGGTCGCAGTCTGGGGCTGGGGATCAAGGGTTGCGGTGTCCATTTTTTGTCTCTTTGTGTGTGGCTGGAACCGCAGTTTCACACACAATCGTCAAAATGACAATAGTGTTTATTATTAAAAATTCACCGCTATAAATTTAATCAATTTTGATAGCTGCTAGCGCCTATGGAATAAGCGCTAGAGGCCATAAATACTTGTATTTATAGCTACAACGCAGCCACCAGTTCTGGGACCGCAACAAACAAGTCCGCCACCAGCCCATAGTCGGCCACGCTGAAGATCGGCGCTTCTTCGTCCTTGTTGATCGCCACGATGACCTTGCTGTCCTTCATGCCCGCCAAATGCTGGATCGCACCGCTGATACCAGCGGCCACGTACAACTGCGGGGCCACGATCTTGCCGGTCTGGCCCACTTGCCAGTCGTTCGGCGCGTAGCCTGCATCCACGGCGGCGCGCGATGCCCCCAGGGCGGCACCCAGCTTGTCGGCCAGCGGCACCATGACTTCGTTGAACTTCTCGGCGCTGCCCAGGGCCCGGCCACCGGACACGATGATCTTGGCGGCAGTGAGTTCGGGGCGGTCGTTCTTGGCGATTTCGCTGCCCAGGAAGCTGGTGCTGCCGCTGGCTGCCACGGGTGCCATGTTTTCAATAGCTGCTTGTGCTGATTCCATAAGCGCTGCAGCATCAAAACCCGTAGTACGCACGGTCAGCACCTTGGTCGCATCCAGGCTTTGCACGGTGGCGATGGCGTTACCAGCGTAGATGGGGCGCTCGAAGGTGTCGGCGCTGATGACCTTGGTCACGTCGCTGATCTGGCCCACGTCCAGCTTGGCGGCCACGCGGGGGGCGATGTTCTTGCCGGAGGCGGTGGCGGGGAAGACGATGTGGCTGTAGCCGGAAGCCAGGGCCAGCACCTGGGCGGTGACGTTCTCGGCCAGGCCGTGATTAAGCCCGGGGGCATCGGCGTGCAGGACTTTGGCGACTCCGGCGATCTGGGCGGCAGCGGCAGCGGCACCTGCAGCGTTGCTACCGGCGATGAGGATGTGCACATCGCCACCGCATTGGATGGCGGCGGTGACGGTGTTCAGGGTCGCGCCTTTGACGCTGGCGTTGTCGTGTTCGGCAATGATGAGT